>CAZASH010000016.1:0-10165 GCA_964487775.1 uncultured Ruminococcus sp. | reverse complement strand
CACTATACCACGGACTTGTTGCCAAGTTGTTGCCGGAATAGCAAAAATCCCGCGCGGTTTTTCCGCGCGGGATCGGCTTTAAGAGCGGGCTTTTGCCACGCTCCTTTTGTGTTTATTTGAGTGTTATGTCCATCTTGACCGCCAGGTCCTTTTGCTCATATGTGAACTTGAAGGTCATATCGTCGGACTTATAGGGATCTATCGCCTTTACTGCGTTGTCGGCGTTCTCAATGTCCTTGAAATAGCAGACGATTATGACGTTTTCGCCTGCGCCGTCGGCTGCAAGCAGCATCGAGGTCGCTGTGGGAACGTCGGCTTTTTCGAGCCATGTCTCGATCAGATTGCACAGTAGCTTGAGCTGCATGGGTGCGGTCGCATCCTGGCGTGAAACGATATAGACTGTATAATCCTGCTCTTTGAGGTATTCGGCATACTTTTCTCTGTCGGTGAACGACGGTGTGCCGCAGGACGACAGCACCATTGTAAGGCAGAGGCAAAGTGCGATAAGGGTGATTGCTTTTTTCATTATCTGACTGCTCCTATCTTTTCTTTGATCCTGTTATAGATGCACGATGCGAAATCGCGGTAGGTCTCTCCCTTGGGGTGCAAGCCGTCCTTAAAGACGTCCTGATGAGTGAGCGACCATGTGTAGGCGTCGACTATCTCATAGCCGTTTTCTTCTGCAAGCTCTTTGTTGAGCGGAACGGCATAGGTCCTGACCTGCTCTGCCCAAGTCTCCCAGCCCTGCCAAACGGTGTTATCGAACAGTGACGGCGGCAGAACCACGAATATCTGCACGTTGGGGTTGGCATCGGTGAGCGCCTTGAAGATCTCGTTCGCTGACTCTTTATAGGTCTTTTTGGTGTCGTCGTTCCACGACTTTGTGGGCTGGCAATCGTTGGTGCCGAGCATATAAATGACTACGTCGGCAGCGTATTTGATCGCGTTGTTATACTGTGCAGAGCCTATGTAGGGGTACGGATCCTGCTTGCGTGTCGAATAGCCCGACAGTCCGAAGTTCTTGACCTCATAGTCATAGCCGAGCATCTGCTGCAGAAATGCGGGATAGCACATTTCGGCGCTGTCGCCCTGCGTTATGCTGTCGCCGACACAGGCGACCTTGACGATCGAGGTGTGCTTGCGGACGACCTCGTTGCCCTCAAAAACAGTGTTTTCGCTCGACTCAAGCCTTGCGATCAGGTCGAGCACGCCGGAATATATCGCATTGCTCGAGCCGCCCGTAACGACGATGCCCTTGCCGTCGACATCCCAGATAAAATCAGTCATTTCGAGCTTGACGCCGCGGTATTTCTTTGATCTGTCTCTCGTCCTCGAGCTGCCTATGACTATCTCAAAATCCGTTTCTGCCTCGGTATCAGACCTGACGGCAAAATCGGCGCCTGTCTTTTGCTTTAAGAGCGCAGCAACGTCCTCTGCGAGCTTCTTGTAGGATATCGCTTCGCCCGGATTCGGCGCATAAACGATAGAATAGCCCGAGAGCTTGCCGCCGCCGACCTCTGCTTTGTCGAGCGTGACTGCATCCTCGTGGGTATAGCTGTTGTTCTTTGTGACGAAATACTGCTTGCCGTCTATATAGCGGTCATAAAACTTTTCGAGCGCCTTGTCGACGACGTCGCTGTCAGCCCTGCCGCCTATATAAAAGCAGTCGCTAAGCTCATTCAGCACATAATCGTTTATCTTAAGCAGCGAGGTGATGCTGTTTATCGACTTGTGGTCGACATATCCCAGCACGACGACGTCGCCCTCGAACGTCATGCCTGCTTCAAACGGCTTTGCCTCGGCGGTGCAGTGAACGGTCTCGAGCTTTTGGCAGAGCTCTGTCGCCTTCGCCTCGAGCCCGTCGGCATAAATGACTGTTATATTGCGCTCTTTGATCTCGCTCGACGAAATTGTCGAGTTGGTATCGCCTGCACCGTCGTCACAGGCGGCAAGCGAGACGATCATAACGAGCGCGAGCAGTGTCAGAATAATACTTTTTGCGATGTTTTTCACGGTTTGATCGTTCCTTTCGCATTATTATTTTGTGTTGGTTTGGGCTGCCTGCTTTTGTTTAAGCTTTGCAGACCAGTCGTCAAGCAATGTCGCGATGACAAAGCCGCCTACAAGCAGCGGCAATATCAGCCACGGGGTGATGCCTGCGAGAATATCGTTGCTCATTATCGAGTCGCCGAGCATCATCAGAGTTGACGAGGTGACTATGCCGAGCATGGCGTGCGAAACAAGGCAATAGTGCTTGTTTATCAGCCCTGTCACTGTGCGTGACAAGGCGAACGCCGTCAAAGCAAGCGCCGCTATCCACGGCAGCATGACCGAGAGGTCAAAGCCTGCAACGCCGTTTGCCCACGAGTCATAAAGTCCCAGCGAAACTGTCACGGGGGTCGTGTTGAGCCCCGGGAATATCAGGCTGAGCGCCCAGAGCACGCCGACGAACGCATACCACAGCAGATTGGGCGTAACTGCGCCTATCTGCGTTTTGCAGAGCATCAAAAGCAATGACGAAACGACAAGCGCCGTCGCATATGATGTGAAGCTGTATTTTTTGAGTCCGTCCTTTTTTGCATCTCTGAAGAGCGACGGCATAGAGCCGAAGATAAGACCCCCGAAAACGAGCGTCGCCTCGAGCTCAAACTCGGCAAAAAGCCAGCCCATCATGCCTGCACAGACAAAAAACGCTGCTATCCAGCCTATGCCGAACGCCAAAACGGTTTTTAAATGCTTTTTTACACCCTTTATTGGGTTTGAAATGATCTCGATCATTGTGGCGTAATAGCCAAACGACACGCACAGTGCTCCGCCGCTTATACCGGGGAGCACCGCGCCTGCTCCGACTATAAAGCCCTGCAAGAATTGCAATAGCAAAAGTGCTGCGGCATTTAGAGTCATAAATTATTTCATCAGCTCTCTCATCTCATCTATCAGCTCGCCGAACATATCGAGTGCGTCCTCGACAGGCTTGGTGGTCGACATATCGACACCTGCGCCCTTGAGCAGGGTGATGGGATCAGCCGAGCCGCCGCCGGACAGGAAGCCGAGATAATCCTTGACTGCGCTTTCGCCGAGCGTGAGAATGCGGTTTGCGAGTGCAACTGCGGCAGAGAAGCCTGTTGCATACTGGAACACATAATAGTTGTAGAAGAAGTGGGGGATGCGAGCCCATTCCATGGCGATCTCTTCGTCAACGACCATTCTGTCACCGTAATAAAGCTTGTTGAGGTCGTGATAAGCCTTGCAGAGCGCATCTGCGGTGAGCGCTTCGCCACGCTCGACCATCTGATTCATCTGCAATTCGAACTCTGCAAACATCGTCTGGCGGTAAAGAGTGGTGCGGAACTGCTCGAGGAAATAGTTGATGAGGTATGCTCTCTTGTTTTTGTCCTCGGTGTTGGCGAGCAGGTGCTTCATCAGCAATACCTCGTTGCAGGTCGAAGCGACCTCGGCAACAAAGATGACATAGTCGGAATAGACCACGGGCTGATTCTTGCAGCTATAGAATGAGTGCATTGCGTGACCCATCTCGTGTGCCAATGTAAACATCGAGTTTAAGTTGTCCTTGTGGTTGAGCAATACATAGGGGTGAGGTCTGCCGCCTGCGGAATAAGCGCCCGAGCGTTTGCCCTCGTTCTCGTATATGTCTATCCAGCGGTTCTCAAGACCCTCTTTGAGGTTTGCGATATAATCCTCGCCCAGAGGTGCGAGCGCCGTGGTGACGATCTTTTTTGCTTCTTCAAAGGTGATGACCTCGTCGGCATCTGCGACGATGGGGGTATAGAGGTCGTACATATGTAATTCGTCAACGCCCAGCAGATCCTTGCGGAGGTCGGCGTATTTGTACATATAATCCATCTTCTCGTGCACTGCCTTGATGAGGTTGTGATATACCTCGACAGGAACCTCGGTGCGGTCGAGTGATGCCTCGATGGTGGAATTGTATTTGCGAACGTCGGCATAGAACTTGAGCTGCTTCATCTGTCCGTCAAGGAACGCTGCCGAGGTGTTGCGGAACGATGCGAGCGTGTGATAGAGCGTCTTGAATGCGTTCTCACGCAGCACTCTGTCGCTGCTTTCGACGAGCGGAATATAGCTGCCCGAGGTGAGGGGGTGCATTTCGCCCTTGCTGTCGGCGACATCGGGGAATTTAAGGTCTGCGTTGCGGAACACGCCTGCTATGTTCTCGGGTGCTTCGGTGACCTCGCCGACTGCGGCGATGATCTTTTCTTCAGCCTCGCTGAGAACGTGTGCTTTTCTGCGGCGGATGAGTCCTATTGCACGGCGATAAAGCTCAAGCTTGGGCTCTGCTGCAAAGAAAGCGTCAATCGTTTCGTCGGATATAGCCATGATCTCGGGCGAAGCAAACGCATCTGCCGTGTTGATCCTGATAAAAGCGCCCATAAGCTTGCCGCGCATATCGACATATTTGCTGTTTGCGGTGTCCTCGTCGCTCTTGCGCATAGCGTAGTTTGCGAGCTTTTCGACCGCCAACGAGATCTCGTCGTTCAGCTCAAAATATTTGAGCAGGTTTTGAGCGCTCTGTCCGAGCGTGCCCTTCATTGCCAAAAGTCTTTCGGCAAATTTCTCTGCCTCTGCCAGAGCCTCTGTCCAGAGCTCGTCGCTTGCAAAAAGGTCCTCAAGCGCCCAGGTATGCTCTTTTTTGACTTCGCTTCTCTTAGGAATTTTTTTGTCTGCCATAATAATATCTCCTGTATATAATATATAATAAATTTTTTATCCCAGCTCGGGCTTGTCGTCAAAGACTGCGACAGGCTCTGAATAATCCTCGAGCTCAAATATTTCGATGGTGTTTTCGCCCTCTGCCAAAAGCTCGCAAGGCACAAAAAGCGACCTTTGAGGTCCTGCCTTGTCGTACCTGCCTATGCAGAAGCCGTTGATGAATGCCGCTCCTCTCGTGAACGACGGCAGATAAAGATATGTGTCGGCAGGTCTTGCGACGTTAAATTCGCCCCAAAGCATCACGGGGCACGCCTCAAGCACGCCGTCCTCATAGTCTGCATTCTGTATCATGTCGTCGCCAAAGCGGAACACGCTGTAATTTTTGATCGCCTTGCCGTTGCTTTTTATCGGCTCGATAATGCCCTTGCGATCCGGCAATTCGGGGCCGTAGTTGACTCTGCCGGTGTTGTCGACAAAAATGTCGATAACCGCAAACTCGGACAGTTTAAAGTCCTTTGTTTCGCCGCGTATCACCTTGCCCAAAAAGCGCTCGTTGGCATAAACATATGCGATGTCACGCACTCCGCCGACAGTCAAAGTGCCCTTCTCTGCCTCGCAGGAATAAAGCATATAGCCATAGTCGCACTCTGCCGCTTCTGCCGTGGGAATATCCTCAGACACATAAGCCGAGCCCAGCATATCAAATGCGTCGCACGACCTCGTCAGCTCAATTTCTCCATAGGCTTTTGCGGGCATTTCGGGGAAATCCTTGCCCTCGGTCACGCCGAAATGCTTTTTGATGACGTCGCGGACGGCATAATATTTTGCCGTGCGCCTGCCGCTCTCGTCGAGCAAAGCGTCATAGTCATAGCTCGTCACGGTGGGCTGAATGTTGCCGTCGAAGTTTGCGCCGTTCATGAACGCAAAGTTTGTGCCTCCGCAGAAAACATAAAAGTTGACTGCCGCACCCATCGAGAGCATCTCATCAAAGCATTTTGCCGCATCGTCGGCAGGTCTTGTGTGGTGGTGCTCGCCCCAGTGGTCAAACCAGCCGCACCAGAATTCGGTGCACATAAGAGGGTCGTCGGGGCGCAATTGCCTGAACATCTCGAACGACTCCTTGGGTCTTGAGCCGAAGTTGACTGTTGCGAGTACGCCGTCGATCATTCCTCTGCTCAGATACGCCTCTGACGGGCCGTCGGAGGTGAAAAGCGTGACGGGCATATTCAGCTCTTTATACATATCACGCAATGCGCAGAGATACGGCTTGTCGTCGCTGTAGCTGCCGTATTCGTTCTCGACCTGCATCATTATGATGTTGCCGCCGTTCTCAAGCAGCCTTGGGCGCAATATCTCAAACAGCGACGTGAAATAACGCCTTACATAATATAGATATTGCTCGTCGTAGTGCCGCAGAACGAGGTCCTTGGTCAGGAGCCACGCAGGCAAGCCGCCCAGATCCCATTCTGCGCAGATATAAGGTCCGGGACGAACTATCGCATAAAGCCCGAGCTCCTTTGCCGTGTCAAGGAACAGAGCGAGATCAAATATGCCGTCATAATCAAATATGCCCTCTCTGCGCTCGATGATGTTCCACGCAACATAGGTCTCTACGGTGTTGAAGCCGCATTGCTTCAGCTTTGTCAGCCTGTCACGATATGCATCCTTGTGCACTCTGAAATAGTGTATAGTGCCCGAAATAATATGCAGCGGCTCGTTGTTGATATAAAAGCCGTTTTTGTCATAAGTTAGCTTTTGCATAAGCACCTCGAATCGTGTTTTGAATTGTATTTCAAATAAGCTATGCCGCTTTGCAGCTCGGCAATACTTCTTCGATAAGCGAGTTGAGGTCGGCGGGAACAAAGCCCTGACCCGTCGTGCCGCGTGCGCCTATCGTAACGGTTATATATTCCTCGCCGTCGACAGAGCAGAGCGCCGCAAGGCATCTGCCTGCGTTGTCTGTCGTGCCTGTCTTGCCGCCGAGGCAATATTTGTTTGTTATACCCGCCCTTTTAAAGCCGCTGAAGGCGGTGTTGTAAAGCTCTATGCCGTCCTCGTGCATGGTGGGGCTGGTTATCTTATAATATTCTGTCGTGCAGATCGTTCTGAAAAGCTCGTTCTTTAAGCAATAGTCCAAAAGCCTTGCCATGTCTGCGGCGGTGCTGTAATGCTCGTCCGCATCAAGCCCCGTCACGTTGACGAAATGAGTGTCGGAAAGCCCTATCGCCTGCATTTTTTTGTTCATGAGCTCTGCAAAGCCCTTTTCTGTGCCTCCGAACCTGTTTGCAAGCGTTATTGCGGCATCAGCGCCCGAGGGCAGCATCAGACCGTAAAGCATATCTGTGACTGTTGCCTTTTCGCCTGCCAGAAATCCGACCACCGAAGCGCCCTCGATATACATCTCGTTGACGGTGTCTCTGCTGACCGTTAGCATTTCGTCAAGGTCGTCACACATTTCTATGACGGTTATCGCAGTCGCCATCTTGGTCAGTGACGCAGGCGCAACTTTGGTGTATGCGTTCTTGACAGCTATCACAGCGCCGGTGCTGCGGTCAAAAAGACAGGCGTATTCGCTGTTGAGAGTGCCCTGCGCTATGACGAACGCAGGCGCTTGCGGTATGTCAGACGACGTGTCATCCGACGAATCATCCGGAATGCTCGGGGTATCCGGAATGTCCGAGGTATTTGAAGCATCCGAAATATCATAGCTGTCCGAAGCACTCGCTCCGCCCGAGAAGCTTGGCAGCTCGTCGGAGGGTATGTTGCTCGTTTCGCCGCCTTGATTGCCTGCTGCCAAAAGTATGACAGTCAAAAGCGAGATCAAAACGAGCGCCGTTATGGTTAAAAAGGTGATTCTTGACGCTCTTTGCGCCCTTCTGTGGTTAGTCATCGCTGCGCTCCAATAAAACCTCTGCGTTAGTGCCGCAGAAAACATCGTCGTTCTCTGCCATCATTCTGCAGAGCCTGTCTAATCTGTCATAGCCGCCGTCGGCATCGAATTCATACGAATGGCCCCAGACGTAAAACAGCATATCTGTGCTTGTGTCGGCTTTTATAAACTCCTCTGCGAGCTCAAACAGCGCTTCGTCGGCGTGGTGGCAGGTGGGATCAAAGCGCAAAAGGTCGTGCTGAATGTCAAACGAATGAGTGCTCTTGACAGTGCGTGCATATTTATAGCCCAGCCCCTCGAGCACCGAAACCACCGTGTCCGAATAAGTTCCCATGGGGTATGCCATGCCGACAGGCGCTTTGCCGAACCATTCTGTGCAAAGCGTCTTGTCGAGCTGCATCTCGTTTTGGCATTCCTCATATGTCAGGACGTCGAGCGACGGGTGCGAATAAGAGTGCGACGCTATCTCGTGTCCTGCCAAATGCTCTTTAAGTGCATCTTTTGTGAGATATTTGATTTCAAAGCCGTTATAGATCCACAAGCCCTGCCTGATGGCGAGCCCCGGGTTGATGTTAAAGGTGCATTTTACGCCATAGCGGTTGCATATTCGGGCAGTCTTTATGTCAGAAAGAATGCCGTCGTCATAGCTCAGCGTAAAAGCCTTGTGCTTGCTGTTTTTAAACATTATTCAAGCTTAATCGAGCACGATCTCTTTGTGCTCTGCGGCAGAACGATATATGCCCTCGAGCATCTGCTGCATCTGCACTGCCTGCTCGATGGGATAAACAGGTGTCTTGCCATTTATGACGCAGTCGCAGAAATGAGTGATCTCTTTTGCAAACTTGTTGCCCTGATCCATGGTGATGTGATCGTCGCTGAGATAGCCGTCACGCTCGCCGTATATAGTCAGAGGGTCGAGCAAAGCGCCTGCCTTTGAGCCGAATATCTCGGTCTTGCTGTATGCGGGTCCGTTGATAGCCCATGCCGCCTCAAAAAGCATCGAAGCACCATTCTCAAAGTGTATCACGCCTGCGCCGCTGTCTTCGTTGTCAAACTGGTTGTCGGGGCAGGATTGTCCGTGCCATCTGTCGACGCCCTTTGTCTGATAGTCGCCGATGAGGTCATAGGTCGCAGCCGAAACTCTCGTGGGCTTGGGAGTGCCCATGATATACCACGCCGAATCTATGCCGTGAATGCCGATGTCTATGACAGGGCCACCGCCCGAGGTCTTTTTGTCGGTGAACCAGCCCAGCGGAGTGCCGCGGCGGCGCACATATGCGATCTTTGAAAAATAAATATCGCCGAATTCGCCCTTGTCGGCAAGTCCTCTCAGATACATATTGCCGTTGCCGAATCTGCCGGGAACTGCGAGCATGAACGTCACGCCGTTCTTCTTGACGGCATCCTGCATACGAAGTGCTTCCTCAAGGTTCTTTGCCATAGGCTTTTCGCAAAGAATGTGCTTTTTTGCGTTGGCGGCGACCACTGCGGTGTCAGAGTGACCGTTGTTCCAGCAGCAGATGTCGACCGCATCGATGTCAGCTCCTGCGAGCATATCCTCGACAGACGCAAAATATTTGGGAATGCCGAATTTCTCTGCCGCCTGCTTTGCAAGCTCGATGTTGAGGTCGCATATTGCGACTACCTCTGCGTTTTCAACGCTCTTGTATGCGGGCAGATGTCCGCTGCACGCTATATTGCCGGCGCCGATGACGCCGATTCTGACTTTATCCATATTATAAAAACCTCCGAATACTTTATTCTAATTTACATTATATCAAAAACATCTCAAATTGCAAGCGTTTATTGCTTCATTTAAGGTTTTATGCTATAATAAATATGTAATATGATGCCCCTTAAAGGCATATAATCGCAAAAAGAACGAGAGGGAGAGCTATGTTTGGATCATTTTTTCATGGCAGGTACGGCTTTGACACGCTGTTTTACGGACTTGTGATCATTCAGGGCGTGCTGATCGCATTGGCGTGGGTCGCATCGATGCTGGGACTTTGGACGGTTTATTATATATGCTTTTTTGTTCAGCTGGCGCTGTTTATATACACCTTCTATCGCGCGCTGTCCAAAAAGATCGACAAACGTCAAAGAGAGAACGCACGCTTTACGGCACTGCTTGGCAGGATCAAAAGCAAAAAGGCGGCAAAAAAGCAAAAGCCAAAGACGGGCAAAAAGCAGAGCGAGCAAAGGAGAGATTACTTTTTCACGTCCTGCCCGCATTGCAAGGCGAACCTCAGATTGCCGAACGTCGTAGGCAAGCACGGCGTCAAATGTCCACGCTGCGGCAAGGATTTTGACATTGAGATATGACTTTTTGCGTGCCATAAAAAGTGCTGTTTATATGGCACAAATGAATAATTAAACAGTTAAAAAGTCGGTGCTTACCGGCTTTATTGTGCAGATGGCGGGCTTTGACGAGAATTTTATATAATTTTTTGTTGACTATTGTGCCGTCGTGTGATAAAATGCAGGCAAAAATAAGGAGCAGGGTATGAAAATAAAAAAGCTGACAACTTTATTGCTGCTATGCGTGATCGTGCTTGCGTCGTGTGCGCCGGTGGCGGACACATC
>CAZASH010000015.1:0-21488 GCA_964487775.1 uncultured Ruminococcus sp. | reverse complement strand
AAAGAGCCGCCTGGGTCATCGATACCGACAAAGACCTCGCCGACATCAAGCATACTGTTCAGTATGCTAAAAAGCTCAAAATTGACACGCTTATAGTGTGTCCCTTCAGAGACAATTACGCTCTTTACGACACTAAGGTAGAGCATACGTACCGTTCAAAGGATATGCCTGAGCTTGATATTTTGCAGGCGTATATCGATGAATGCCATGCAAATGACATCAAAGTGATATTCATGCTCTGCTGCTTTGACTCTGATAAGCCGTCGGATAAGTACGAGCCCGACCACTATGTAAATTATTATGCAGACAAGCTGCTTATATCCAAAAAAGGGCGTGACGCCGCTTATTTCTATGACGCAGCCTCTTACTCGCTCAATCCGCATGATCCCGAGGTCAGAGCCTTTTATAAGGCGATAGTCAAGGACGTGCTTGACAACTATGATGTTGACGGCATACAGCTTGATGCGATCAGGTTTCCGCTGCCGTCGTTCTATGACGTTGACAAATACGAGGATCAGGGCTATAACGACGATATAATCGCAGACTTCCAAAAGAAATACCGCACAAAGCGCGACCCCAGAGACTTCTCGATAACCGAGCCTATCTGGGAGGATTGGTGCGAATTCCGCCGCGACATCATCACGAGCTTTGTCGGCGAGGTCAGCAGGCTGTGCAGCGAGGTTGAATTTTCGTGCACCTGCTTCCCTGCATACAAAGACAGGCAATACTATGTATTCCAGGATGCCGAAAAGTGGGGACAGCTCGGTTATATCGATGCGATATACACGATGTCGTACACCGCTTCGGCAGAGACCTTTGTCGAATATGCGACAAAGCTTGTCGAGGGCGTCGGCGATTCGTGCCGCGTTATACTCGGCATAGGCACATACGACGGCGAAACCAACGAGGTGCTCAAAAAGCAGCTCTGCCACGCTTATTCCTCGGGCTGCGACGGCATATCCATATTTGCTCTGCAATATATTCAGAGCTGCCATTTCGACGAATTCTATTACAATGCGTTCAGAGATCCCTCTGTCCGTACCGTTGACATCGAAAGTGCACTCAAGGCTTATGCGGATATGCTGATTTACAAGACCGAAAAGGTCTATGAATATATCTATTCCGATGCAGAGCTTGCCGAGGTCAAGGCACAGCTTGATACTATAAGGAGCGAAGTGACTGTTTCAAACGCCAAAAAGCAGTTTAACAAGGCACTTTCGTTGATGAAAGACTCGAACGCCTCCGACGAGGTCAAAGCGGATTTTGAAATCGAGATAAGCAACATACTGACCATAATCGAAAGAGCAAAATGATAAAGAGCGGCAGGTGTCACAGCCTGCCGCTTTTCTAAATGAGGCACAGCACAAAACAGGCGTTCGTTCGCAAGGGGAAACGGCTGGTTTTTTTGTCATTAATTGTGCAATAATGACAAAAATCGATTTTTCGCTTGCATTTTAGGCGGTTTTGGAGCATTATATGGTTATATGAGATGAATGACGATATCATCATATTATTAAATATACAAAGCAGGTGTGACAATGGCATATTATGATTCATATAAACAACTGATAGGCAACACGCCGATAGTCAAGCTATCGGGCAAGGGCTTCCCCGATGGGGTAGAGGTGTTTGCAAAGCTTGAATTTTATAATCCGGCAGGCTCGGTTAAGGACAGGGCGGGCTATTATATGCTCATCGACGCAGAGCAAAAGGGCATTCTCAAGCCGGGCGGAACGATAGTCGAATCGACATCGGGCAATATGGGGCTCGGCATAGCGTTCGCTGTACTCGGCAGAGGCTATAATGTTATTATGGTCATCACCGACAAGGTGTCGGTCGAAAAGCGTGCGCTTTTGCGGGCTCTCGGCGCAAGGCTCGAGGTGGTGCCCAACTCAGAGGGCATGGCAGGCGCTATGCGCAGGGTCGACGAGATATGCGCATCTGTCGACGGGGCGGTCACTTTCAGGCAGTTTTCAAATCCTGCCAATATGCGTGCGCATTATGAGACGACAGGCCCCGAGATATACAGAGATCTCGGCGGCAGGATAGACTATTTCATCGCAGGAGCAGGCAGCGGAGCGACCTTCACAGGTGTTATGAAATACCTGCGTGAGCAGGATGCCGGCATAAAAAGCGTGCTGGTCGATCCGATAGGCTCTGTCTATACCTGCAAGGAGCACGGAGCGTATATAACCGAGGGCATAGGCAACGATTTTATTCCCGATATAATGGATATGTCGCTTGTCGACGAGCATATCAATGTCAACGATGAGATAGCGTTCGAGGGCTCGCGCATGCTCGTGCGCAATGAGGGCATATTCTCGGGCCCCGCTTCGGGAGCGTGCTATTATGCCGCAATGAAATATGCCGAGGCAGGACACCGCGGCAGGTTTGTCATCCTCATAACCGACGGCGGCGACAGGTATATCAGCAAGGGACTGTATAATTTCGACACAAAAAAGGCTGAATAATCATGACAGAGATCAAGATAAACACAGATAAAAAATATACCGTTTCGGTGGGCAGCGGCATAGCGGCAGACGCAGGCGAAATCATTTCTGCTGCCACAGGCGGCGCGAAGCAGGCGCTGCTGCTGTCGGACTCAAACGTTTCGCCGCTTTACGGCAAAAAAATAGCGCTCTCGCTCAGAAACGCAGGCATCAAAACGCACACCTTCACGTTGCCCAGCGGAGAGCAGATCAAGAACAAGGCAGTGCTTTTTGACGTGCTCGACATATTGTTCCACCGTGATTTTTGCCGTGACGACGTGCTCGTTACGCTCGGTGGCGGCACTGTGGGCGACCTCGGCGGACTCGCCGCTTCACTCTATATGCGCGGAATGCGCCTGTTTCACATACCGACGACCTTGCTTGCGATGGTCGACGCTTCGGTCGGCGGCAAGACTGCCATTGACCTGCCTTACGGCAAGAATATGGTCGGCACGATATACCAGCCCGACGGCGTTCTGGCAGACCCCAACTTTTTGATAACTTTGCCGCAAAAGCAGCTTTCGTGCGGATTTGCCGAGGTGATCAAATACGCCTGCCTCGACAGCAAAAAGATGTTTGCATCGCTCGAGAACGGAACCTATGACATCTCAGATCTCGTAGCATCCTGCATCGAAATAAAGCAAAAATACATTGAGGATGACGAGAACGACCGCGGCAAGCGGCATCTGCTCAACCTCGGACACACCTATGCGCACGCGCTCGAATCATACACGGGCTATCGTGTCAGCCACGGCTTTGCCGTTGCCATAGGACTTGCCAACGCATATCGCTTTGCGGTCGAAGCCGAAAAATGCGAGCCCGAGTGCTATACTCGCCTTTGTATGCTTTTGCGCCGCTTTTCGCTGCCCACCTGTAGCCGCATAGGCGGCAGTGCGCTTTATCAGGAGGCACTTCACGACAAAAAGCGTCACGGCGACCGCACACGCATCGTTCTGCCCTTGCGCATCGGAAAAGCCGCTTTGTGGGATATCGGCGACGAAACGCTTGCGAAATTCTTTAAAGCCGAGGGTTAATACAGACAGTGAGGTTGTAAAATGGAAGATTTAAAAGACATAAGACAAAAGATCGATAATATCGATGCACAAATGGCGTCTCTGCTTGTAGCACGTCTCGAGCTTTGCGGCGAGATAGCAAAGTATAAAGCCGAGCACGATATGCCTATCTATGACTCTGCCCGCGAAAAAGAGGTGCTGGCAAACGCCGTTTCGAACGGCGGCGAATATGCCGAGTACGCCGTTTCTATGCAGCAGGTCGTTATAGGGCTTTGCAAAAGATATCAGAACGAGCAGATTTAAAGGTGTTTTGTACAAAAAACTGTTGACATTAGGGGCGTGAATATGCTAAAATGTCAACAATGACAGGGATGCTATCCCTTGCGACTAACACATGTAATATTTTATGGAGGAAATATCATGAAAAAACTCATCGCACTTTTCTTGGCGACACTCATGGTCCTCTCGCTCTGCGCAGTTGTTTCTGTTGCAGAAGAGTCCGAGAATGTTGCCCCCAAAGCTGCTTATGAAGTTCATGACTTCTATCAGCAGCAGAAATCCAGCCCCTGGGGTTGGTCTGACGACCCTGCCGACACCGTTTACGGTGACGAGACCGGCAAGGACCTCATAGACGGCAAGCATGCTACGGCTGAAGACGGCACTCCCGACGCAGGCTACGGCAACGCTGCATGGGTCGGCATGAGCATGAAGCACCCCAACGCCGAGGCTAACGGACAGTATATCGTTTTCAAGCTTGATAAGGTATACGACGTCGGCACGATCGTTATCACCGTCAGCAACCTCTGCGCAAGCGGCATCGCTGCTCCTGCATCCATCACCGCTTATCATTCCGATAACGGCACCGATTATAAGGGCGGCGTAGCAGGCGCTTACACTGCAGAGCTTGTTGAAGGCACAGTTGCTACCTACAAGATCGAGCTCAACCAAAAGACTCAGTACATCAAACTCGACTATGTCAACGCCGAGAAGAACACTTGGATGTTCACCGACGAAGTCGAGATCTATACCAAGGCTGCTTCTGCTCCCACGATCGAGCTGAAGGACTTCTTTGTTTCGCACTACAACGATACCAGCGCTGAGGGCGCAGGCGTTATATTCACCGAGGCTTACAGCGGCGCTGCTTGGTGGTGCCATGTTTCCTTTAAGCCTGTTGAAGGTAAGGCAGGCGTCTATGAAGTAGTCGAGATCGCCAACGGCCTTGCTGACGGCAGCGGCGTTCCTCTTGCTATTCCCGAGGGCGGCTTTGTTTATGGCGTCAACAGCGGCAACAACTGGGGCGACCTTGTTGATCAGCACACCGCTGCGGGCACACTCGAGGAACAGTGGTGGTATGCAAGCTACCAGGCTGATCCCGAATATTACACCACCAACTTTGCAAAGAATGCAGCAGTTCTTGCTTCGATAGAGATCGCAAACAGCATGACTGTTGGTTCTAAGTGGTATTTCCAGGGCGTCGACCTCGAGGGCAAGACTGTTCCCACCTCGACTCCCGACAAGAAGTGGTATACAGAAGGCTATGTCTGCACCGCTAAGATCGGCGCATATGTTGATGGCGCAGTTCTTCCCGGCGAAGAGGGCGGCTCCACCGCTCCTGTCAAAGAGACCATTACCGTTGACGGCGAACTCAATGATACCGGCTGGAACGCAAGCAAGTGGACCTCTGTCAAGCCCGGCGAAAGCGGCACATGGCAGGCACTCCCCGCTGAAGGCGTTACCAACACCATTGAGTACAAATATCAGATCCGCAAGGATGACAGCAAGCTTTATATTGCCACTATCTATGACGGACCTGCTACAAAGGTCGCTGCTGGTTCGACAAATGCCAACGGCAACGGCACCAACTTCAGATTCTGGATCCACAACGGCGATCCCGAAGCAACCGTTTACACCCACTTCATCGACGCATGCCTCTGCGTTGACGGCACTACCGGCTTCAGATTCATGATGAACACCGAGAAGAATGCCAACAAAGCTGCTGCAGGCACCACCGAATCGCTCAAAGCTGTTGTCGTCGAGAAGGACGGCAAGACCTATTGCGAGATCTCGATCGACCTTGCTGACCTCGGCATTCCCGAAGGCAAGACCGCATCGATCGTCCCCTGCATTTCCAGCACTCCCACCGGCAGTCTTGACGACAACCTCTGCCTGTTCGCAGGTGTTATCCCCTACGGCGACACCGAAGCAGGTGAGAACTTCCTCAAGAACATGCCTTACAGCAACTTCTATTTCGAGACTGCTGACGCAGTCACCGAAGACATCGCTCTCGGTGAGATCACCGCTCCCCAGCCCGACACAGGCGACAGCGGCATCGTTGCTCTTGCAATCCTTGCAATCGTTGCTCTCTTCGGCTCGGCAATCGTCGTTAAGACAAGAAGATAAGCACATAAAAAATCCCGGGCAGGTCATCGACCTGCCCGGTTTTTTAGGTAATAGTGGTCAGTGGATAGTGGATAGTGGATAGTGAAGTAGTCGCTAAAGCGACAGTGAAGTTATGCCTTCGGCATAGTGAAGCAGCGCTTTGCGCTGTGAAGTTCGGCTTCGCCGAGATAATGAAGTTTTTGCTGCCGCAAAAACAATTAATCGAACGCTACCAACAGCCGAAAATATATCTCAAGCCGTGTAGAACGCCAACCACTGAAGAGCCGCAAGCGAAGCGCTTCACTATATACTGTCTGCGCTAAGCGCATCAATAATTATACTTCTTTTTCTTTGCGACAAGAAACACCGTGCCGAGTATGAGCGACATAAATTCTGCCGCGACGACAGATATCCATATGCCGTCGACACCGATCAGCTCGGGCAATATCAATATTGCGGCGGTCTGGAACACGAGCGTGCGCAGGAACGCGACTATCGCTGAGGTGAGTCCGTCTCCGAGTGCGGTGAAAAAGCCTGATATAAATATGCCAAATCCCATAAATGCAAAGCAGAGCGCAAATATTCTAAAGCCGGATACCGTCATTTCGAGCAGGGCTGCATCATAGCCGACGAACATTGCCGAAACGGGTGTGGCGAGCAATTCGGCAAGTGCGACCATAGATACGCCGAATATCGAGATAATGACAAGGCTCTTTTTGCGCAGCCCCTGCAATTCCTCATGATTCTGCGCACCGTAGTGAAAGCCGATTATCGGTGCAACGCCGATGGTATAGCCGAGGAACGCCGCAGCGAATATCATGCTGACGTACATCATTACGCCGTATGCGGCGACACCGTCCTCGCCTGCGTGTGCAAGCAACTGCTTGTTATAGAGTATGCCGACGAGGTTCATTGAAATATTGCTCATAAACTCTGACGAGCCGTTTGTGCACGCCTTGAGTACCGCTGAGCCGTCGTAGTGCGTTTTGCCGAGCCTTAAAACACTGCTGTTTTCTCTGAAGAAATATATAAGCGGTACTATTCCGCCGACAGCCTGCGAGAACGCCGTAGCCAGCGCCGCACCTGCGAGCTTGTGCTCCTGCGGCAAAAGCATGACGAGCACCGCATCGAGAATGATGTTGGTGAAGCCTGCCGAAACAGTTACGAACAAGCCGAGCTTTGGCTTTTCGGCGGCGACGAAAAAGCTTTGGAACATGACCTGCAAAACATAAAACGGCAAGGCACAGAGTATCACTGTGGCGTATATCACGCAGTTTGTCAGCAGCTCGCCGTCAGCGCCAAGAAGCTTTGCGATAGGCTCGATGAAGATTATTCCGAGCACGGCGAGCAAAACGCCTGCGCCGAACGCGATGTATACGAACAGCGAGAAATATCTGTTTGCCTTTTCTTTGTCGCCCTCGCCGTAGGTCTTTGAAACTATCGCAGTGCCGCCTGTGCCGAACATAAAGCCAACCGTGCCCAGTATCTGCAATATCGGCATGATGAGGTTTACTGCCGTGAACGGCGCTTTGCCTGCAAAGTTTGAAACAAAAAATCCGTCGACCACGCTGTATATCGATGAAAAGATCATCATCGCTATCGATGGCAGCGTGAACCGCATAAGCTTGCGGTAGCTGAAATGCTCTGATAATTGTATAGCCATAACGTTTTATGCCTGTGTGCCTTTCTCTGATTGCTCTATGAGCTTTGAGCAGAATGTTTCAAGTGCCTCAACGAACTCGGGCGAAAAGCTTTTAAGTGTTTCTGTTATCGCCTCGTCCTCTGCCTCAAATATTCCCGCAAAAAGCTCATCCGCCATCGCCTGCCCCTTTGCCGTCAAGCGCATGGTCTTTTCTTTTGTGTGTGCTTCGCCGCAGAACTCCAGCATATTCTCTGCCATCAACTGCTTGACTGTTGAGTTGACCGTCGTTCTCGGCATGAGCCATTCGTTGCTTATTTCCTTTTGCGAATGCGCTTTGCCGTCGGCGAGCGCATATAAAAACGCCAATCTGTTTGCGGGTATTCCTCGGCGCTTGCCAAAAAGATAATAGACACCGTCTATTTTGTTCGTCGCAAGCATTATGCGCCGCACGAGATCATAATTGCTGTCCATAAAATCTCCTTTAGCTCAATAATCTCATATATTTCGGTACGATTTCGTACCAAGCCAGACGATTATAATACGATTTCGTATCAATGTCAATAGCTTTTTTGCCATTATTTTTTGTCCATTGACATTTCATCTCGGCAGGGGTATAATACCCGCACTTATCATTCACAAAAAGGCACAAAAAGAGGTCGCAGATGGACAACACCGAGATGTTTGCAAAAGAAAAGATCAGCCGCATATTGCTAAAGCTTGCGCCGCCTGTCATGCTGGCGCAGCTGATACAGGCGCTGTACAACATAGTCGACAGCCTTTTTGTCGGCAAGTATTCTGATTTCGGCCTGACGGCGCTCTCGATAGTTTATCCCATGCAGCTTTTGATGATCGCACTTGCGGTCGGTACAGGCGTTGGTATAAATACCGCTATGTCCGCCTCGCTCGGAATGGGCGAAAAAAAGCGATCGCAGGAGTTTGCGGGTGTCGGAAACATTCTCGCAGTATTGCTTTGGGTCGTGTTTGCTGTCACTTCTTATTTTATAATGCCGACGTATGCCAAGCTTTCGACCGAATCGGAAGCGGTTATAAACGACGTCATCGCCTACGGCAGGATAACCTGTGTAATGAGCATCGGACTTTTTGCCGAAAGCATATGGACCAAGGTCCTGCAGGCAGAGGGCGATATGAAAACCCCGATGATCGCACAGATAGCAGGCGCAGTGACTAATATATTGCTCGACCCCATCTTGATATTCGGCTTGCTCGGCGTGCCAGAAATGGGCATTTCGGGTGCAGCGATGGCGACTGTCGCGGGCCAGATAGTCGCCGCACTCGTCGTGATGAAAAAAGGCTGCCGCCGTTTGCCGCAAAGAGGCGTCTGGGCAAAGGACATCAAAACGATATTCCGCCTAGGACTGCCCAACATATTGATGCAGGCGGCATATACGTTTTATATTTTCGGGCTCAACCTTATTCTCTCGTCGTTTTGCGACCAGGCGGTCACGGCGCTCGGACTCTATTATAAATGGCAGACATTCTTTTTTATACCTCTCGGTGCGATGCAGACCTGCATTGTGCCTGTCATAAGCTATAACTATGCCGCAAACGATATAGACCGCTGCAAAAAGGTGCTGTTTGCCGCCGTAAAATTCGGATGGGTGCTGATGGGGCTCGGCGCACTGTGCTTTTTGCTGCTACCCGGGCAGATGCTCGGCACGTTCAGCTCAGACCGGACGGTCATCGATATAGGCACAGTCGGCTTCAGAATAATCGGCATAAGCTTTTTGCCGCAGGTAACGTCGCTCATATTCCCCGTGTTTTTCCAGGCGATAGGCAAGAGCCTGAAAAGCACCGTGCTCACGGTCGTGCGTAATGTTGCGCTGTTCGTGCCGCTCGGCTTTTTGTTCTCTCGCTTTGGACTTGATGCCTTTTGGCTGACGTTCCCGATGACAGAGCTTATCACCTCGCTCGTGGGAATAGTGCTGTATAAAAATTTTTGCAAAAAGCTGTAACGATCAAAAGCTTTTCTTTAGATAATAAGTGAGAATGTTAATGGGGGCGACCAAATGGACGACAGCAGGATAATCGATCTGTTCTTTGAGCGCTCGGAAAGAGCGATCACCGAGCTGTCAAACAAATACGGCGCTTTGTGCATGAGCATATCGCTGGGCGTGCTCGGCGACATTCGCGATGCCGAGGAATGCGTGAACGATGCATATCTCGGCGTGTGGAACGCTATTCCGCCGCAGAGACCACACCCGCTTTCCTCGTTCGTTTGTCGCATAGTCCGCAATATTTCGATAAACCGCTATAAACAAAAGCACGCCGAAAAGCGCAAAGGCAACTATGATCTCTGCATCGACGAATTGCAGGACGTGGCTTCGGCGGTTTCCGACCCGCAGAAAGAATGTGAGGCGATGGAATTGTCGCGGCACATCGATGCTTTTCTCGGCACGCTCTCCAAAACAGATCGAGGAATATTTGTGCGGCGGTTCTGGTATCTCGACGGCTATGACGCAATAGCAACTGCGTTTGGGCTGTCCGAGGGTGCGGTCAGGACGCGTATCTCGCGCATCAAAGCAAAACTTGAGAATTATCTGAGGGAATTATCATGAAAGCAGAAACACTTATGCAAGCCATCGGCAACATCAGCGACGAGCATATAAGCGAGTTTATAGCAGTCAAGCCGAGGCTTTTTACAAAAAACAACTGGCAAAAGCTTTTGTCTGTCGCCGCCTGCATCGCTTTGCTTGTCACTGTCGCTTTGGCGATAGGCGTGCACGGGACACAGGATATAACTGTTTCGAATGCAGAGCAGATATGGAGCGTCTGCGGCAGCGATTATGTGCTTGTCACAGATAAAGCAGTTATCGCCGCAAAAGGCTTGCCGCCGATCATAACGGCGGATATGCTCACGGGTGATGCCGTGCAGTGCCTTGGCAGCAACGGCAGAAGCGGCGTTGCACACGAATATATCAGTCAGAGCGGCGAAAATGTTATGATACTCGCTTTTGGTGAGCAGTATTATTATCTGTTTCCAAGCTCGCAGCAGGAAAGTGAGTGATGAGAAATGAAAAAACGCACTGTCATTATCTGCATATGTGTGCCTGTGCTGCTGTTTGCGCTTTTTGTGGCCTATAAGTATATCGAACGCGCCGAAAAATATATCGTAAGAGGCGACATAGTTTCGGCAGAGGTGAGACGCAAAAACGATATAAATGTGATATATACCGACGATAAAGAGCAGATCGAGGTGCTGCTTTCCTGCATTTGGGATGTCAGCTATAACAATGACGGCTTGAATATTCTGCCTATCGACCAGTCTCCGTTTTTTTATTCAATTACATTTGAATTCAGCGACGGACACACCGAGCTTCGCGAGTATAGAGTCTATCCTGCAAAGCACCATAATGATCCTTTCAAGCCCTTTTATGGCCTGTTCTCTGAAAACGAATAACACGAATAACAACGAATAACAAGGAGAATTAAACAAGGAGGGTTTAAAATGAAAATCGGTTTTAAGCGGTTGCTTACTATTGCTTTGATTGTACTCTTGATTTCCGGCTTGGCTGTCGCGGCGGTTGCGGTAGGTAAAAGGTCGGATCTCGTGCCGGGCGGAGATGCATACGGCTCGTACTATAATAACGAAGCTCGGAGAGCGGCGGAAAAGTCTATCACGATAGATTCCAAGAATATAAGATTGAAATATGTTCGCACCGAAAATCTCAAAGAAAAGGCGGCGGCAAGACGAGCAGACAACTATGGCACGTACGATGTTTATGTTGATGATGCGGAGACCGAATACCTTTATTTGCTGAACAGCGACATTTATTGCGGTTTTAAAATGGCTGAAGTCGGCGAAGCAACGGCAAAGAGTGAGGCAATTGCTGAAGAAACTGCATTAAATATTTCCGAGGAGTTTTTGATGGCCAACAGAGGCAACTACACGGAATACGAACTGATGTCGTGTCAGTACAGCGAATTGGCGGGATACTATGATATACAGTATTATCTGCCGATAAACGGATACAAGTCTGACGATATAATAAGGCTGTGGGTCAACGCTGAGGGCGAAGTAACATCTTTTTCTGAATTCAATTATAAAAGATATGAGAATATAGAGATCGATGCGGCAAAATATGCCAAAGCCGAGAGCAAGATCGACAGGTCGATAGCGGGGCTTGCAAGAGACAGCGATATCGAGGTCGCAGACACCTATGTTTCGCTTGACGATAGCGGCAAGCTTATTTTGACCAAGGTGGTCGATGTTAAGGCGGCAGGGAACAGCGTAGTGACTGTCCAAACCGAAACGTATGTTGAAAGGATAAGGTGACTTTTTTCTTTCAGTCACCATAGTGACCGAGAAAGTACACATTTCTGAGTTGGCTTTTTAAAACGAATAACCGCTGAAAGCTTTTTGGGCGGTGGCGCTCTGTGACATTTGCCTATATAAATCGATTTTGACGCATTTTTATCTTGATTTTGAGAGAATAGTGTGATACAATACATAGTTGGTTAGTGGTAAAAAATAATTTCTAAAGGAGTCACACCAAATGTACAACAAAAAGTCAGTCGAAGACATCAATGTCAGCGGCAAAAAAGTGCTCGTGCGTTGCGATTTCAACGTTCCCATGGACGGCGACCGCATCACCGACGACACCCGCATAGTGGCAGCTCTGCCCACCATCAAATATCTGCTCGCAAACGGCGCAGCAGTCATCCTCTGCTCGCACATGGGCAGACCCCACAATGTTTTCAACGAAAAGCTCAAGCTCAATAAAAAAGAAAAAGCCAAGATCGAGGCTCTTCCCGAGTCCGAGCAGGCTGCTGCAACCGAGGCCGCTCTTGCCAAGGCTGCAAAGGACGTCAAAAAGCTTTCGCTCAAGCCTGTCGCTGACAGACTGCACGAATTGCTCGGCGTCAACGTTACTCTTGCTGCCGACGTCGTTGGTCCCGATGCTGCCGCTAAGGCAAGCGAGGTCAAGCCCGGCGAAATACTCGTGCTCGAGAACGTAAGATTCCATCAGGAAGAAGAGAAGAACGACCCCGAATTTGCAAAGAAGCTTGCCGACATGGCTGACATCTATGTCAACGACGCATTCGGCACCGCTCACAGAGCACACGCTTCGACCGCCGGCGTTGCAGCATATCTGCCTGCAGTTTGCGGCTACCTCATTCAAAAAGAGATCACCGTCATGGGCAACGCGCTCAATAATCCCAAGCGTCCCTTCGTCGCTATCCTCGGCGGCGCAAAGGTTTCTGACAAGATCGCCGTTATCGAGAACCTCTTAGAGAAGGTCGATACACTCATTATCGGCGGCGGCATGGCATACACCTTCATCAAGGCACTCGGCGGCTCGGTCGGCAACTCGCTGTGCGAGCTCGACAAGCTCGACCTCGCTCTCGGTCTGCTTGACAAGGCAAAGAGCAGAGGCGTCAAGCTGCTTCTGCCCACCGACACAGTCTGCGCAAAGGAATTTGACAACAATTCCGAGTCTGCTGTGTTCCCCACCAACGCTATTCCCGACGACTATATGGGCATGGACATCGGACCTGCTACCGTAAAGGCATTCAGCGATGCGCTCACAGGCGCAGGCACTGTTGTCTGGAACGGACCTATGGGCGTGTTTGAATTCGACAACTTCGCAAAGGGCACTAAGGCCGTTGCAGAGGCAGTTGCCGCTTGCGGCGCTATCTCGATCATCGGCGGCGGCGACAGTGCTGCTGCAGTCGAGAAGTTCGGCCTCGCAGATCGCATCACCCACATTTCAACAGGCGGCGGCGCATCGCTCGAGTTCCTGCAGGGTCTTGACCTGCCCGGCATCGCTGCACTCAACGACAAATAAGAGGTAATTTGATATGAACAAGGCTAAAAGAAACGCCGTCATCGCCGGCAACTGGAAGATGAATAAAACTCCCGCCGAGGCTACCGCGCTCATCGGCGAGATCAAGGCAAAGCTCGAGACCGTTAAGAATGACGAATGCACCGTCATCGCTTGCGTTCCTTATGTTGACATCGACGCAGCAGTCAAGGCTGCTGCAGGCTCGCCCGTTCACATCGGCGCAGAGAACTGCCACTGGGCAAAATCCGGCGCTTTCACAGGCGAGATCTCGGCTGATATGCTCGTAGCTTGCGGCGTAGAATATGTCATCATCGGACACAGCGAGCGCCGTCAGTATTTCGGCGAGACCGACAAGACTGTCAACGACCGTGTCAAGGCTGCTCTCGAGGCAGGCCTCAAGGTCATACTTTGCGTTGGCGAGCTTCTGCAGCAGCGTGAGGACGGCATCACCGCCGAAGTCGTCGCTATGCAGACCAAGATCGACCTCGCAGGCGTTACCGCTGAGCAGATGCAGAATGTCATCATCGCATACGAGCCTGTCTGGGCTATCGGCACAGGCAAGACTGCTACCTCCGAGCAGGCAAACGAAGTCTGCGGCATCATCCGCGGAGTAGTTGCTTCGCTGTATGGCGCTGACGTTGCAGAAGCAACCACCATCCAGTACGGCGGCTCGATGAACGCCAAGAACGCAGCCGAGCTGCTCTCGATGGAGCACGTCGACGGCGGACTTATCGGCGGCGCATCGCTCAAGGCAGAGGATTTCTCTGTTATCATCTCCGCAGCAAACTAAAAAGATAAGCAAAAAAGTGGGTCGCAAGACCCACTTTTTTGAGTTAAGTAGTCGCTGCCGCGACAGTGAAGCTATGCCTTCGGCATAGTGAAGCAGCGCTGTCGCGCCGTGAAGTTCGGCTTCGCCGAGATGCGGAAGTTTTTGCTGCCGCAAAAACAATTTATATAGCGCTCTCAATGGCGAAAACTCGTGCCAACGCTCTGTGGGACACCAACCGCTGTGGATAAGTTCTCGCCTCCCTTGTGTAAAGGGAGGTGGATAGACCGTCTGAGACAAGAAAACACACGCCGACGGTGCGAAGCAGTTTTTAGCGAAAGATCCGCTAAAAACCGTATGGTTTCTTGTTTCAGATGGTCTCCTGCGAGCTTTTTTAAAGCGAGTCGAAAGACGGAAGGATTGTAGGCAACTTTAGTTGCCGTAGAGCCGCAAGCAAAGCGCTTCACGCAGTTAAGTTGTCGCTTTAGCGACTACTTAACTGCTAACTGCGCCGTCAGGCACTATATCACTGATTTTCGCATATATGCGAAAATCAGTTTTTTTCTATCAGCGTGCTTCCTGGCAGCCGCAGCCGCTTTGGTTTTCACGGCGGTCGTCACGCGGGAGCTGACCGTCGGCATAGGGATAGAATTCGCCGAGCGGGAAATTCATCTTGCCGAATATTCCGCACGGGTTGTCGGTGTGAGCGGGTGTCGACTCTTTGTCGGGCAGGCAGAAGTTGCAAGCAGGCAGAACTATCTGCACCGTGCGTTCCATTCTGACGACCGAGAACATTCCGACTGTGACATAAATATTGTTTATGCCCATTCCGTCGACAAAATCGTCGTCGAATCTGCTGCGGACGGCATCGGGTATCGCCTCGATGTTGCAGCAGCAATGACCGAAGGGGCGAATGCGCTCGACGACCTTGGTGTCTAGGCAGATGGGGTCTGCGACCTCAACAACCACCGTTGGCAGTGTGGGAACGCTGTCACATCTCAAATCCTGAATATCCATGCAAAAGCTGTTTTTTGACGGATCGCTGGTAAAAACGCTGACGTTCTTTTCGCTGCCATAGAGAATGACCTTTTTGTCAAAGGCGCAAAGTCCCTTGATGTCGACCGCTCTGCCGACACCTACGCAGCATTCAAGCGTGACGCAAAAGAAATATCTGATGGTCACCTGATAAAAGCCTCTGTTAAACGGCACTGCTTCGAGGCTGATGTTGGTGTAGGTCACCTCGACGTTCTTGCACCTCACGGCGTTTGATCTGTCGATTATCTCCTGTGCGCCTGCGCACAAAAACACCTTCATATCCTCAAGGCAGTCTTTATCTCTTGCAGAGTCAAAAATTTTGTTTACGCTGATACAGCAGAGCTGCTCTTGTCTGCCGCAAAGCCCGCCGCCCGGGCCTGATCTTTCAGCCATATAAAAAGCCTCCATATTAAGTATTGCAATACTACGACGAGTATTTTCAATACATAATATGAAGGCAGCGCGTTATTCGTTAAAGCTTTCCGGTTATTGCTTTTTGATCAGAGCTTTTCGATCTCTGATGTGATGCCGTCAAGCCAATCGCCCTCATAAAGCTCGATCATGCCCTTGTCGCATGCGCCTGCGAGCTTGGACGAGATAGGCAGTCTTGCGACATTCTTGATGCCATACTGCTTTGCGACCTCGTCGATAGAGCTTTCGCCGAATATCGAGTGCTTTTTGCCGCAATCGGGGCACTCATAGTATGACATATTCTCGACTATGCCGATGATGGGAATATTCATCATTTCTGCCATCTTGACGGCCTTTGCGACTATCATGCTGACGAGCTCCTGCGGAGAGGTGACTATGACGATGCCCTTGACAGGCAGCGACTGGAAGACGGTAAGCGGAACATCGCCTGTTCCCGGAGGCATATCAACATACATATAGTCGACGTCCTTCCAGAACGTGTCGCTCCAGAATTGTGTCACTGCGCCTGCAATGACAGGTCCGCGCCATACGACGGGATCGGTGTCGTTCTCGAGCAGCAGGTTGACCGACATGCATTGAATGCCTGTCTTGGTGAGCACGGGATAGATGGTGTTTTCGTCGCCGAGCGCCTTGTCCTTGAGTCCAAAGACCTTGGGTATCGACGGACCGGTGACATCGGCATCAAATATAGCGGTGGTATAGCCACGGCGCGAAGAATTGACTGCGAGCAGCGAGGTTACCAGCGATTTGCCGACGCCGCCCTTGCCGCTGACAACGGCGATGACGTTTTTGACTGCCGCTCCCTCATGAAGCGGTGCGATAAGATCCTGCGGCTCTTGCCTTGAAGCGCAGTCCGCATGGCAGGTTGAACAGTCGTGTGTGCATTGTTCACTCATTTTATTTATAGCTCCTTTGCTTTTTATTTGATCCTAAAGCGCTTTGGCGCAAATTTATAAACTGCGGCAAGCGACAACGCTATCGCCAAAACAGTTATGCCGAGCACCACATAGGCAAAGCCGTATATCGGTATCTCGATCTGGAACAGCGAATAGCATATTATATATATGATGAGATTTGAGATGGTGAAAAACGGGTTTTTGGTGTCGAGCGACGTTGTGTAAGGCTGGAAAAGGTAATACATCGACAGATGATAGACCGTGAAAAACAGCGAAAGCATCAGTGCCGTCAACAGCAAAAGCGTGCTGTCTGATATTCCTCCGCCGCCCTGCAGGTTCAGAGCGCCAAGCGAAATACCAAGAACCAGCGCAGGCACTGCGTTTATGACTGCGGTCAGCGACAGCCGCCTGCCAAAAACAGAAAGCAGCAGCCTCGGCTCACGGTAGAACGGCATATGCAAAAGCGATATGTCACAGTTATAGAACATCGCTTTGCACGCCTTTGGACTTGTCGAGATGAAATAAAGCACAAACGCCAACGCCGGATAAATAAACGCTATGCTTTGCACTATCGTTTCGAACAGCTCGGGAACAAAGCAATATCCCACCACGGTAACGACGACATATATTGCCGCTATTACCACCGAGGTGATGACGGCAGGCTTAAGCAAAAGCCATGTGTGACGCTTGAAGAACACCCTGGTCAGATATGCCGCAGGCGACATTCCGTGCATCGGAATGCTGCTTTGTGACTGCTTTGAATATTTGTCGGGTATTTCAACGTCCTTGAATGTGCTTTTGTTCTCGGCGCTGCCGACGCTTAATGCATTATTGTGCTCGGCATCGTCGATGCTCTGCAATTTTTCTGCAGTGCATTCGCTGACTATCAGCCTGTGATAGCCGTTGTATTTCAGCATATAGATCGCCGCAGGCACAGAAAGTATTATTAATATAATAATAGAAGCAAGCAGAAAAATGCCTGTGCTTGGCATCTGCGATGTCGCTATTGACACTAAAACAGGCATTGCTACGGCAAAGAGCAAAGCGAGTATGCAGAGCGGCAGCCCCAGACGGCTTTTTTTGTCCTTGATAAAGAGGTCACAGGCGAATACGCACAGCCTGACGGCATACCAGATCAGTGGCAAAAGCAATAGTTCTGCTCCGAGCGACGTGAATAGCATCATCAAGAGCATTGACGGATAATAGCATATTGCGGTGAATGCGCTTGACAAAAAGATGTGCACGATCGAATGCAGTCTTGCATCGATATGCATGATGCGCACCTCGGTGTATAGCGCTTCGGTCGGCGAGTAGGCTCTCGGAACAAGCACTGCGGCAGCAAGAGAGAACGCCGTAAACACAGGCACGAACATCGTTATGGTGCTCGCATTCGTTGGCGAAAGAGCGGCGCTTATGCCAAAGACGATAAATGACACAAAAAGGTTTGCCACAAGCTTTTTTGTCACCGACAAAAGTGCTCCGATTATTGCAAAAGCCGTCTTTGCTGCACAATACGAATATACGCGGTCGCTTATGGTCTGCTTGAATATCGGCAGCGACTTTAAGAAATACAAAAACACGTTGATAGAGCGTGTCGCCGACATGCGTATTTTTAATATTATATACTCTGCGAGCGTCAGCTTATTCATCACCGTCATCCTTCAGCATATTCACGACCTGCCGCGCAAAGTTGTCGGAATGCATCGTTTCGCTGTCGACCCGCGAAAGCGTGCCGCCTGTCAGCAAAAGTATGTCGTCGCAGAGATCCTTGGCAAGCTCGAGTATATGCGTCGAAAAGATCACGATGTGATCCTTGGCAAATTCTTTGAGCAATTCTTTTATCTCGAGGCTGACGACCGGGTCAAGGTTGGTGAGCGGCTCGTCAAGCAGCACAACAGGCGGACGAGCTATGATAAACCCCAGCATCTGCAATTTGTTTTTCATGCCGTGCGAGTAGCCTTTGATCAGCCTGTGCCTGTCGTCGTTTGAAATGCCGACAATGTCGAGGTATGAATCAGCGGCTGCTTCGGGAATGCCGTGTATCGAGCAAAAAAAGCTGATATACTCTTTGCCTGTGAAAAATTCGGGCAATATGGGGGTCGAAAGCACATAGCAAATGTCGCTTTGCTTAAGCGCCTGCGTGTCGCCGGAGTCAGAAACAAGCACGGCAGAGCCTTTTTCAAAAACGGCTTCGCCCGACAGACAGTTAAAAAGTGTCGTCTTGCCCGATCCGTTGCGTCCGAGCAGACCGTATATCCTGCCGCTTTGCAATTCTGCCGATGCGCCCATGAGCACCTTTTTTGAACCAAAGGACTTGTGCAGATCGTTGATTATCAGCTTCATAAGACTCCTCCTGCATTCTTCAAAAAATGATTATATCATATAGCGGCGTTTATTTCAAGCAAAATCGATTGACAAACCACACGGGATATTATATAATAATAGATAACAAGATAGAGTATTATATTTTTTCGGAGGCAAGATGCTTAAACTGCAAAATCTGTCGTTTTCGGCGCACGACGACGGCGGCGACAAGGATATAATAAAAAACGTTTCAATAGAGATCGGTGACGGCTTGACGGCGATAACAGGCCCCAACGGCGGCGGCAAGTCAACGCTCGCAAGGCTCATCACCGGCATACTCACTCCCGACGAGGGCAGAATATTTTATAACGACATCGACATAACCGATATGTCGATAACCGAGAGGGCAAAGCTCGGCATAAGCTTTGCGTTCCAGCAGCCTGTCAGATTCAAGGGCGTCACGGTCAACGATCTGATAAAGCTCGCCGCAGGTCACAATATCGGCGTTTCCGAGGCGTGCGAATATCTTTCTGAGGTCGGACTCTGCGCAAGAGACTACATCGACCGCGAGGTCAACGCTTCGCTTTCGGGCGGCGAATTAAAGCGCATCGAGATCGCCACGGTGCTTGCACGCCGCACAAAGCTTTCGGTGTTTGACGAGCCCGAGGCAGGCATTGACCTGTGGAGCTTTTCTAACCTTATTTCGGTGTTTGAAAAAATGCGCACTACATTAGGTGGCTCGATCGTCATCATTTCGCACCAGGAGCGCATTCTCAATACCGCCGACCGCATAGTCGTTATTGCAGGCGGCAGGGTCACCGACGACGGCACTCGCGACGAGGTTTTGCCGAGACTGCTTGGCACTTCCGACGTCTGCCCTGCGCTGTCGCAGAAGCTTTAGAGGTGAAGAGATGGACAAGATACAGCAAAACCTTTTATCAGAGATAGCCGACCTGCACGGCGTTCCCGAGGGAGCATACAACATCCGTGCAAACGGTGAAGCAGCAGGCAGAGCCTCGACCGCAAATATCGTCATCACCACAAAGACAGACAAGCCCGGTATCGACATCAACATCGCTGACGGCACAAAGCACGAGAGCGTGCATATCCCGGTCATAATCAGCCAAAGCGGCATAAAAGAGATGGTCTATAACGACTTTTTCATCGGTGAGGATTGCGACATCGTCATCGTTGCAGGTTGCGGCATTCACAACGGCGGCGACGATGATTCGAGACATGATGGCATACATCGCTTTTTTGTGGGCAAAAATTCCAAGGTCAAATATATCGAGAAGCATTATGGCGAGGGCGATGGCAACGGCAAGCGGGTGTTCAACCCCAAGACCGAAGTGCATTGCGCCGAGGGTGCAGTCATCGAGCTCGAGATGACGCAGATCAAGGGTGTCGATTCGACTGTGCGCATCACAGAGGTCACACTTGACAAAAATGCCACCTGCAACGTTACCGAAAGGCTTATGACACACGGCTCGCAGACTGCGCAGACCGAGATAACAGTCGACCTCAACGGCGACGGCTCGCACACCAATGTTGTTTCGAGATCTGTCGCAAGAGACGACTCGAGGCAGACGTTTATAGCCAAGATACGCGGCAATGCCGCTTGCAGCGGCCACAGCGAGTGCGACGCTATAATTATGGATAACGCCGTTGTTTCGGCGATACCCGAGGTCGACGCAAATTGTGTCGATGCGGCACTCATTCACGAGGCGGCGATAGGCAAGATCGCAGGCGACCAGCTTATTAAGCTGATGACGCTCGGACTTTCTGAGAAAGAAGCCGAAGAGCAGATCGTTTCGGGCTTCCTTAAATAATTTATAATTCAAAGCATCAGCGCCGCAAGGCGCTTTTGTTGAATGCGTATGTATTAAAAGGTATATATTATTATGAAAGAAAATCGCTTTGACATAGACATCGGTGCGATTCCAGCCACGGTGTACCTGCCTAAGGTGTTTGATCGAAAGCTGTCGTGCATGATCGTTTGCCACGGCTGGGGCGGCAGCAGGCGGCTCTGGCGTTTGCCCGAAAAAATTAAAAATAAGGTTTTGGGGCGCGGGATGGCGGTTATTTCGGTCGACCTTTATGCACTTTGCGACCGTGAGGACATGACCTATGCGCTTTGGGCAGACGAAATTTCGAGAGTGGTCGACTATGCGAGGGCACTTGATTATATAGAAAAAAGCAAGGTCGGACTGTTTGCATTCAGCTCGGGCACGACCGCTGCGTTCAGATGTGCGCTCGAAAAGACCGCTCCCGACTTTATTATTTCGGTTGCGACCTGCGTTTCTGCCAACATCGGCATGTCAGAGGGCGGACCTTTCGTGCAAATGCAGGACGAAGAAACACGAATTTTTATGGGCGAAAAAGTTAAAAAAGCATTCTTCACCGATTGCATCGAAAACGCTCCTATAAAAAAGCTTGCACTTGTCAACACCCCGACGCTCATTTTACAGGGTGGTTCAGACAATAAATATAGGCTATCCGATGCAGCCGAGGCACAAAAATTGCTGCAAAAATCTTTTTTAAAAATATATCCAGACGGCACTCATTCGCTCGATAATTGTGCTACCGAGGCGGCAAATGACACTTTAAACTGGCTTTTTGAGCATGGATTTTGCTCTGAACCGCAAAATCGGTAGACATAATGCGTAACACTCACCACCTTATGTCAACCGCAAAATAAAAAACAAAAAAATCCGAAAAAAAGTGAAAA
>CAZASH010000014.1:0-23646 GCA_964487775.1 uncultured Ruminococcus sp. | reverse complement strand
TTCGCACCTGCAGGCACAGGATATGTCAAAGCTCGGCTTTATGCAGGATTTGATAAGAGGCATAAAAAAGCTCTCGGGAACTAAAGAAACACAACCGGCTGCCACAACTGTAGTTTCTGCACCCGCCAACAAAGCGAGCACAGCGCCTCTTTTAAAGCGTGCGTTTATGTTCCTTGAGGATGGTGATTGGCGCTCCGCAAATGAATACTGCGAAAAAGCGCTTGACATCGACCCCGAATGCGCCGAAGCATACCTTGGCAAATTGATGGCAGAACTCAAGGTGAAAAAGCAAGAGGAGCTCAAAGACCTTGCCGAACCGTTCGATGAGAATGTCAACTATAAAAAGATCATCAGATTTGCCGATCAAGAACTTGTCAATACTCTTTCCGAATATCTGAATCAGTGCAAAGCGATTCAATTAGAGAAAACCTATATTGCCGCAAAAGCAGCAATGAAAACAGCTTCAACAAAGACAGTATACGAAGCCGAAACAGCGTATAACGCTGCTGCTGATATGTTTGAAGCAATTGAGCCGTATAATGATTCTTCAAAACTTGCGCAGGAATGTAGGCAAATTGCTGAATGTGCAAGAAAAGATCGCTTGCTTACTGCATCGATAAACGCAATTAATGATGGAAATTACAGTTTTGCATTTAATACACTTCAAACCATAAGAGGATGGAAAACCGCCGATCAGTGGATTGAAACATGCCGTAAAGTAAGCAATAATTTCAAACTTAAAAACTCATCAGACATACGAAAAGAGAATAAAAACCGCCAAGAACGCAAAAAAGCCATTATAGCTTTGGCGGTCATCTTTGCATTTATCGCATTTTTCGCATTTTTAATGATGATAGCGCAACTCTATCGGTAAAGAGCGAAATCACCCTTGATTCTGCTTACAAAAACCGCCCCCGAAATCTTTATCGGGGGCGGTTTATTATACGATATGCTGTTTTATCAATTCAGCACGGCTTTTTCGAGTGTGGGATAAAAGAGTGCGATGGCGTCAGCATAGGTCTCTGCGGTGGTTTTAGCGCCGAGGGTGACGGCGACGACGTTATCGCCCTTGATATTTGCGGTTGCTATGAGGCAATTGAGGTCGTCCGAAAGCGACCACGCCAAAAGTCCGTTGGCATAGTCGAAATACTGCGCCGACGACTTATTGTCGAGCATCTTATTATTGTTATTAAACGTGACGGATCTGCCGTTATTGAAGGTATGCGTGACCGCCTTTTGACCCGCGGACTTGATGACAAGGTCGTTTTTAAGCTGAGCGAGCGCGACCTTGCACATATCGGCGGCAGTGGAATGCTGCTTTGAGTCAAAAGCTCCGTCGGGGTTTGCAAAAACGGTGTTTGAAAGTCCGAGCGACGAAGCATAGCTGTTCATCATCGAAACAAACGAAGCGACAGCGAGACTGCTCTCCATATTCTTATCATCGGCGACGACACGAGCGGTCTCGACGGCAACAACATATGCGGCATCAGCTCCGTGCGCAACGAGCAGAGCGTCAAGCATCATATTCATACTGAGGCTATCGCCGACCTGCAGACCTGCGAGGCAAGCGCCCTCCGGCACAAGCGAAAGGTCTGTGACCGCAAAATTATGCTCTGTGCCGAGCTTATCGACAGCGACCGCTGCGGTAACGATCAGATTAAAATCGCCCGTAGCATACTGCGCGCTCGAGTCCTTGAGCACCTTATAACCGCCTGCGTTCTCGTCATAAACGACTGCCGAGGGCGACGCAAGCACGATATTCTTATATCCGTCATCGGCGATATACTCGCCCGTTCCGCTGACAAAAAGGTCGTTTGAAACATCTGCCGAGGCATCGCTCGAAGTGTCAGCGCCTATACCGTCAAAGACGAGCGGCTTGCCGATATGTGCGATACCCGAAATAAGTATAACAAGCCCGATGGCGAGCACGAGATAGCCGAGCAGGGCTATATTTTTGTCCTTCATTCTTCAGAATCTCCTGATTTTTCGAGCGCCTTGATGCGTGTTTCAAGCTGCGAAAGGCGCTGCTCGATGGGGTCGGGAATATGCACCTGGTCGAGCTGCTCTTCGGGCTGTGTAGCACGCCTTACGATATGAGCAGGAATACCGACTGCGGTGCTGCCCTCGGGAACCTCGCTGAGCACGACCGCACCTGCGGCGACCTTGGCGTTATCGCCGACAGTGAAGGGTCCGAGCACCTTAGCGCCTGCGCCGACCATAACATTATTGCCGAGCGTCGGATGTCGTTTGCCTGTATGCTTGCCTGTACCGCCTAGGGTTACGCCCTGATAAATAGTGCAGTTGTCACCGATAACAGCGGTCTCGCCTATAACGACTGCCGCACCGTGGTCGATAAACAGTCGTCTGCCGATGCGTGCGGCAGGATGTATCTCGATGCCCGTAACACTTCTTGCTATCTGACTCACAGCCCTTGCGGCAAAAAACATCTTCTGCCTATAAAGCGCGTGCGCGATACGATAAGCGATCACTGCGTGCAGACCCGGATAAAGCAGCAAAACCTCTGCTGCGCTGCGTGCCGCAGGGTCACGCTCGAGAATGCCTGCGACGTCATCCGAAATGATTGAGATAACTCTGCTCTTATACTTACACTTAGAGAGCATCTCCTTAAAAAACTCGCCAAGCTGATCGATGATCTGCTGTGCCGAAACGGTATTTGAATAGCTCATTGTTTCTTACCCCACTTTATATTCAAGCACGTCGGTTATAACCGTCTCGCCGTCGACCGACGAGAGCTTAAAGACCGTCGTATAGGTTTTATTGCTTTCGCAGTCAAAGACAGCGCCGTCGTTTTTGTATATTTTAAACCTGACAGTAAAAATATCGACGCTCTTGCCGCCGTCTGCCGTCCGCGAATAGAGTGTTGCTGATATATCATAGAGGCGCTGGGGCAAAAATTCGCCCGCGACCTCGTTTTTTGCAAGATAATTTTTGTCAAAGCACGCCCTGTATGCCTGACCGTCGCCGCTTATTAAAGCGTTAAAGTATTTATAAAAGAACGCCGATGCTTTGCCGAGTGCCGCAGGGTCGGCAGGGTCGACAGGCGCTTCAAAGCCGTATTCATTATAATATATATTGCGATCAAACGCAAGGTATGCGACATCATTCGATATGTCGAGATAGTCGCTTTCGGCATCCGTCTGCGAGTTATCAGAGCCGATAATAAGCCGAGAGACCATTGGCAGCAGCAATGTCAGTGCAAAAAGCACGGCAAGTGATGCAAAGACCGCCATGATTATTTTGATAAGTGTAGATCGTTTCATAAGGTTCAAAAGCCTTTATATGCACTCAAACCGCGCACGGCAGACTGTGCCACCGTGCGCGGCTTTTGTTGGTTTTATCAGCCTACAAATCTCTTGAGATTTGCGATGCCTATCGAAATACCCTTGATAGGATCTTCGAGACCCTCGAATTCTATCATGAGATATTCGTCATATCCTGCGCGCTTGAGTGCGTTGATGCACTGCTTGACGGGGATGTTGCCCTGTCCGATTATAGCGCCGCGCAGATAATTGCACGCTCTGCTCTGGAAGAAGCCCTCGCCGGGGTTCTCACCTGTGCCGGGCTTGATGTGGAAGTCCTTGGCATGAGCATGGAACGCATAGGGTGCGCACATGCCGACTGCGATAGGAGAATCAACATCGGCGCAGGCAAAGTTGCCCATGTCGACGAGCATACCAAAATTGGGATGTCCGACTGCATTGATGAGCTTTTCGACTCTCAGGGGATCCTGTGCAAAGAAGCCGTGGTTCTCGACGCAGGTCTTGATGCCCTTGGTCTGTGCGTATTCGGTGACGGCACGATAGCCCTGCACGAGGCGAGGCAAAGCGTCGTCAAAGCTGCGCTTGGTCTTGATCTCTGCAGGATAGCCCCAAGTAGCGTCATGGCGCATAAACTTGCAGCCATATGCTTCGGCTACGTCAACGAGCCCTTTTACGCGCTCGATCTCGGCTTCGATGTCGCCGCCCGAGCCGTTGAGAAAGTCACTGCCGACGCAGAAGCAGCATGCCTCAATGCCGACCTGCTTGCAATATTCGCCTATATCCTTAGCATAGTCGATATACTGCTGATGTGTATCAAAGTGAGGACCTTCAACAAAGTCGACACCCTCGCCGCCAAGCTCTTTTACCTTGTCGATGCAGCCCTTGATGCCGAGCTGATCGGGGTTTGCATAAGAGTGGAAGCTGTAAAGGCTGACGCCTATCTTCATAGTTTAATGCTCCTTAAATGGTATTGCCAATTAAAATTAGTCGAGAGTAATGTTGGCGCCCTTGGACAGGTCGTTTCTGCCGATGATGCCGCCGCCGTTACGCATTAATATGTTTCTCCAGCCGGACTGCTCGTTGGTCGAGTTGACAGAAACAGCAAAGCTAAAGGTCTCGCCCTTTTCGCCGGTTACTTTATATTCGTCATTGCCGAACGAGGACCAGGGAATAGAAACCTCATATGTGGTGGTCTGGGCGTCGCCGTCACGGACACCTGCATACTCGCCTGTGAAGCCACCGCCGATGAAGCAGGTGGGAATAGCGGTGTTGTCGGTCGAGCTTATGCAGAAGCCATACTGATTGAAGATGTTCTGAGTAGAGAGATAATTTGTCATATCGACAGTCGAGCTGCCCCAGTCAAAATACTCGCTCATAACTTCGCTGTCGGTGGTAGCGGATACAACGTTGATCTGGATGCACTCATACTGCCACATGTTGCCGGCACCTGCCGCATTGATCGGGCAGTGATGATAAGGAGAGTTGACAACAACGCCAACATAGAGGTTCTCAGAGTCATAAGTCATATAAACCTCTGCGGTGGAGTAATACTCGCCCTTAACAAAGTCAGAGTAGCCCCAGAACTGGCTGTTTTCGTCAACAGTCCAGATAGGAAGGCCGTATTCGGTAGCATCAATCTTGCCGTCGATCTTGGGAGCCTTGTCAGTCTTGCTGATAGAAGCCTCGAGACCGGGAGTGGGAACGCCAACAGGAACTACGATATGATCGGAGCTGACCTTTGCGAGCTTTTCAGACTCGGGGTTAGCCTTGTGAGCAACGATAACAAAACCGTCGTTGGGGGTCTTGACCTCTGCCTTAGCAGAATCTTCGCCTACTGCATAGTACTTTTTGAGAACATAGTTGAAAACAGACTGATCCCATTCGCAGACGAGCATAGCATAGTCAGCATATGTGTCTTCGGGAAGCAGAGGACCATAGTCGCTGTTGAACAGAGCAACATGTCCCTCGCCTATCACTTCGTTGACGGAAGTGAGGCGGATAGAGGTATCTGCATCCTTAAGCGTGGTAGTAGTAACAAGCTTTGCAGAGTACTCATCGTCCTTAGAAGCAATAGCTTCGCCGAATGCGACAAACTTGTTGGTGAAGTCGGGCAGCTGAACAGTGATATTATCAGATTCGTCGGGCTGCGAGGATTCATCAGAAGAATCTTCGGGTTCGGAAGAATCTTCAGGCTCGGAAGAATCTTCGGGCTGCGAGGATTCTTCGGGCTTAGAGGACTCCTCTGTCTTAGAGGTGTCGGGAGACGATTGGTCATCGGCAGGCTGGCATGCGCAGAAAGCGAATACCATGACGATGGCGAGAAGTAACGCGAATAACTTTTTCATGTCAAACTCCTTTTCGTTTTGTTATTTTTTGCGTTTCTTTGATATCAAAAGCACTATTGCGGCTATGACCGCAAGTGCTGCGATAACTATGATGACGATAACGACGACCGAATCACTGTCTGATTCAGGGTCGTTGTCTGCGCTCGGTGTATCGGGGTCGGATGTAGTTTCATCCCCTGCTGCTTTCTCAAAAAGCACACAGCCTGTGACAGCGTCGACGATCGCTTTGCCGCCGACTGCGCAGTTATCGATGAGGTACTGCTGCTTTGTGCCGCTGGCAGCGACGATATAGCCGCCCTCGGGAACATTGCCGTTAAAGCCTCCGACAGCCGTGATAACGCCGTCCTTGTCGATAACGACCTCATAGGCAGTGTCTGTCGTGCCTGTGGCGCTGTCGTCGGCGTCATAGGTATAAAGCACAGAGAGATTATTCTTTAATTTGCCGTTGATGCGGTCGACGGTGAGGCATTCCTCAACGACCTTGAGCGTGATATGCGCCGTATTAGAGACATTAAAGCCGTCGGTAACGGTGAGCTCAAAGCCTGTTTCGCCGACAAAATCGCTGTTTTTGGCATTTATGACGGTATAGCCGTCGCCCTCGACAGCAATAATTATATCTCCGCAATCAATCTTGCCAACAACTTTGAGCTGCGAAGCAGCAGAATCGGCATCGCTGACGTCGATATTGCAGGTGACAAACCCGCCCTTGCCTATCATCAAAGTCTGATTCTCGGCAACAACAGGTGCTGCGGAAACAAATTCGCCGTGTATGAACTGATATGTTATGTCATAGCCCTTGCGCTGTGTGGTAGCAGCGGACTGCTTTGATGCGCTGTAATAAACGCCCGGGCCGCCGCCCTGATAATACATAAACAATCCGTCCTGCATATAGCCGCCTGCATAGGCTGCCTGCAGATACTTATAATATCTGTCGTACATCGACGAATCGAGCGAGCTGACCTCGATCTCTGCGCCGAGTCCGTATTTATCAGCCATCTGCATAGCATCGTCGCAGGTAGCAGGCAACGAGTCGCCTGTCTCTGACGAGCTGTGATCAAAGGCATAGCCGCTTTGAAGCACTGCGGCGGTAAAGCCGAGCTCGTTTGCGGTCTGATAGCCGGGTGAGCAATAATAGGGTATCCAGAGGCTCGACTTGCCTATGGAATCAACATATGAAGTGAAGTATTTGATGAGGTCGTTCTCATTCTCGCCGTTTACATACTGAACGGCCTCGCTGTACCAATAGAAGCCGCAAAGCTTGAGGTTGTCAAATTTTGCGTCACCAAACGCCTTTGTAACGGCATCAACATACCACTTGACTATCTTTTGGCGGTTCTCGAGCGTATTTGCCTTGACTGTTTCGCCGCCGACATCAAACTCGTTGGTCGAAGGATGAATATAAGGCACTGCGATATAAACGGGATATTGATAATCGGCAGCAAGGCCGACTGCCTCTTTATTATCTCCGACAACCTTATTTAAGGCTGAAAGATTATACTCCCCTGCGCCTATCGTCGTGTCGATAAACGACTGCCAGCCGCTCTGCTTGCCAAAGCCAAACTCCGACGTGGTGTCGTCGCTCTTTGAAGCGGGCTGATAAGGCAGGAAAAGTATGCCCTCAAACATCGTATCGACAGGCTTGCCGTCCTTATCAACATATGCAAAATAGGGCAAAAGCTGTTCGGCGGTAGACTTGCCGTTTGCGGTGGGCGAGCCGTAGGCATATTCGCCTGCATATATCAGGCAGATATGATTAATGCCGTCGACAGCACCTGCAAAGCCCGCATTCTTCTCGGGAGCATCGGGAGCGATCTCCTGTGCTGCCGAAGCATCTGTACTGCCGAGCACAGAGACCTCATCGACATAGGCAAATACGTCGCACGAAAAGCGCACCTTGACATATCTTGCCTTATAGGTGTTGTCAGACTCTGCCTTGACCACCACCCTGCCGTTCTTGGTTGATGCGGCGATGCGGTTGTCGTTGTGATCGGATGCGATGCACGCATAATTCTCGCCGTCGACAGAAACATAAACATCTATCTCACGTATAGCATAAATGCCTGCCGCAGAATTCTGATAATGGCTGACCTGTGCTCCGCTGACTGCACAGACAGCGCCAAGGTCGATGGTTACATACTTATAAGTGCCACGATAGAAGCGCACATACTTGCCGTCGTTGTATGACTTGCCGCCGCCGTTTTTGCCGTCGGTAAGTCTGCCGTCGGGCTCATCGTCGGCAAGCCCGGGGAACGCATTCTCGATCGGGCTTTCGCTCGAAACGGTATAGCTTTTGCCGACAGAAATTATCTTGCCCTCGGCAAAGGCGCAAACGGCAAAGCAAGGCAGCGCCAAAAGCAGTGCCAGTGCGATGGCAAGAATTTTGTTTATTGTTTTAGGTTCTCTCATATCAATATTGCTGTGTTATTTGTTGATGCTCTCATAAAGCTCGAGCGTATCGCTGATGCCCTGCTCGACACTGTCCTTAATTGCGTCGTATCTGGACGAGAGCTCATTGGTATTGGGGTTGCCTATAACAGAGCCCTGAAGTCCTGCGAGTGCAGGAGAAGTGCCCCATGTGTATATAGCGCCGAGGTCATAGAATCTGCTGTTATAAACAAGGTCGAGCATTTCTGCATCGGCGTCATCATCAAGCGCCTGCAATTGCAGAGTAAGGCTGTAATAAGCGTTGGTAACGTCGTCGCTGTAATATCCGAGTGCTTCGAGCAGGAATGCAGCGGCTTCGATCTGCTTGCACGAGGTGGGAATGCCTATTACACTCGACTGATAGCGGTTGACTGCGCAATGATAGTCGTCGCCCTCTTCGTAATTGGGAATAGGCAGAACGCCAAATTCAAAGCTGCGCTGTGCGGTCGAGGTCTTGAGCAATGATATCGACGAAGAGGTGGTGTTATAAAACAGTCCTCTGCCGTTGACAAACATATATTCAAGCTCTGCAAAGCCGTATGTGCTCTTTGCTTCGGGAATCTTGCCAATAAGCAGCTCGGCACGAGTGGTGACCTGCTGATTCGACATGAGGTTATATACCTTTTCAAACACGTCGACTGCACGGCGATTGACGATGTTAACCTCAACACCGCCGTCAGCGGTCTTTTTGGCGAGTGCTTCGCCGGAACCGTTGAACATGATGGTTGCGCCATAGGAATGCGAGAGGTTGCCATAGGTGGCTTCTGTGCTCCACTGACCTGCCGAGTCGGTGGTCGAAACCATGCGGCTTATTTCATTGAATGCGTCGAGCGTGAACTTGCGATCTCTGACGAGCTGATAAATATCGCCGTATTTTGCCACGACGTCCTGATTTTCGTTATAAAGGCTCTTGTTATAAAGCGTGAGATATGTGTTGTCGTCATCTGTAATAAGTGCATCGCCTGCGACGAAATAATGACCGTCAGACAGCGTTATAGCGTCGATGGCATCGTCATCCCACCAGGGATTGGTGAGATCGACATAGTCGTCGATGGCATAAAACAGATTCTCGGTGACCTTGCCGACCATGCGGTCGACAGAATCGCAAACGAGGTCATAATCGCACGAGCCACCCTCGATAAGCAAAGCGAGGTTGTCGGTGGGATAAGGCTCTGCAACGACCTGAATCTTAATGCCATATTTTTCTTCGATGATATTGTTGCGGTTTGCAACGGCAGAGCTGACCTGTCCATAGCTGCTCTCGTCGTTGGGCACGAACTGCAATTCACCATAAGGATGGCGCGACGTTGCGACTGTATAGATAGTCACCGTCGTGTTAAACGGCTCGTGGTCGGCATAAGGAAAGCCGCCCTCAGAGACATCGCCGTCCGAAGAAGTGCCCGACTGCGCAGGCTGATCGGCGCTCGACTCACTGCCCGGCGTTGCGGGTGTACATGCGCAAAGCAGCATAAGCATTGCCAAAACGCAGGATATAAGCAAAATCATTTTATTTGCTCTCATAACAAAAACTCCTTGAAAAATAAAGTCTTTTTTATCTAAGCCGATTATATCACAACATTTGTTCAATTGCAACAGCGACAACCAATTTTTTAGCAAAAAAGTGTGCAAAACGATAAAAGAAAAGCCCAAGTAACACAAGGGCTTTTATACTCTTTAACCGTTCTTTTCGATGATGGCGAGGCGGCAGCATATACAAAACAGCTTTGCCGCGTCACGCAGATCCTCGACCGACGGGAAGGTCGGCGCTATGCGTATGATATTGTCACGCTCGTTCCTGCCATAGGGGTGAGTTGCGCCTGCCGGGGTTATCTTGAGTCCTGCCTGCAGGCAAAGCTCAACTATGCGTGCTGCCGTTCCGTCGGGCGTGGTGACGCAGATAAAATATCCGCCATTCGGCTTTGTCCACGAAACGCCGCAATCTGTCAGCATCTCGTCGAATATCTCATATAACGCCTTGAATTTCGGTCTGATAAGCTCGGTATGCTTTTGCATCTGATCGACGATGTCGTCAAAGGTCTTAAATACCCGCGCATGGCGCAATTGGTTGATCTTGTCGTGACCTATCGTCTGGTATTTCAGCTCGTCGATGAGCCGCAATATGTTGCGCCTTGAAGAAACTATACACGCCACACCCGCACCGGGATAGGTTATCTTTGAGGTCGAAGCGAACTCAAAAAACATATCCTCGTTGCCATACTTCTCTGCCTCAGAGAATATCTCGAGCAGATGATCGGGATGATCGGTAAGGTCGTGCAGGACGTATGCGTTATCCCAGAACACCCTGAAATCCTTTGCGGCAGGCTTGAGCGAAGCAAACCTTCTGACTACCTCGTCGGAATAGGTCACGCCTGCGGGATTGCTGTATTTTGGCACGCACCAGCAGCCCTTGACGGTTTCGTCATTTGAAACGATCGACTCGATCATATCCATGTCGGGGCCGTTCTCGTCCATAGGAACAGGTATCATATTTATGCCAAAGAACTCACATATGGCAAAATGCCTGTCATAGCCGGGCACAGGGCACAAAAATGATATGCTGTCGTATTTTGACCACGGCTTGCAGCCGTCAACAACGCCGTGCAGCATGGCACGTGCGACAGTGTCATACATAAAATTAAGGCTCGAGTTGCCGCCGACAATGACATTGTTCATATCGACGCCGAGCATATTTGCAAACAGTCGCTTTGTCTCGTTGATGCCGTCCAAAGCGCCATAGTTGCGGCAGTCAGTACCCTTTTCGGTAAAGCATTCACTGCTTTTGGTCACTGCGGTCAAAAGCCGCTCCATCGTATCAAGCTGTGCAGGTGACGGCTTGCCGCGTGACATGTCGAGAACTCTGCCGCTTGCGCGGTATGCTTCGTACCACTTATATAATTCTTTATAATCTTGCATACTCACGCCTCTTTGCTGAAAATAAATGCATTAAAATCAATTGAATAATGTTGTGAATCAGAACTCCGCAGAGCCTGTTACTCTCGGGAACGCCTCGACGTCTCTGATATTGCCGATGCCGGTGATATACATGATAAGTCGTTCAAAGCCGAGACCGTAGCCTGCGTGTCTGACGCCGCCGTATTTGCGAAGCTCGAGATACCACCAATAAGACTTGGGGTCGAGACCGAGCTCGTTCATACGTGCTTCGAGTCTGTCAAGACGCTCTTCTCTCTGCGAGCCGCCTATAAGCTCGCCGACACCGGGAACAAGCATATCCGCAGCGGCGACAGTCCTGTCGTCGTCGTTCATGCGCATATAGAATGCTTTGATCTCCTTGGGATAATCGGTGACGAAAACAGGCTTTTTGAATATCTGCTCGGTGAGGTATCTCTCGTGCTCTGTCTGCAGATCGCATCCCCAATAAACAGGATATTCAAACTTGTCGTTGTTTGCCTCAAGCAGCTTTACCGCCTCGGTATAGGTCACTCTGCCGAATTCGCTGCTGACGAGCGCATTCAGTCTGTCAAGCAGTGTGCTGTCGACAAATCTGTTAAAGAACTCCATCTCGGCTGCACAGTGCTCAAGCACATAGCCGATGGCGTATTTTGTCATCTCTTCTGCGACGTTCATATAGTCCTCGAGGTCGGCGAATGCCATCTCGGGCTCTATCATCCAGAATTCCGCTGCATGGCGTGCGGTATTCGAACGCTCTGCACGGAAGGTAGGTCCAAAGGTATAAACATTTGCATAAGCGAGTGCAAAGCACTCTGCCTCAAGCTGTCCCGAAACAGTCAGGTTGGTTGCAGTGCCGAAAAAGTCCTGCTTATAATCGACATTGCCGCTCTCGTCACGGGGAGGCTCGTTGATATCAAGCGAGGTGACGTGGAACATTTCGCCCGCACCCTCTGCATCACTCGAGGTGATTATGGGAGTGTTGACATACACAAAGCCCTTTTTGGCAAAAAACTCGTGTATCGCCTGTGCTGCGCAGGATCTTACGCGGAACACGGCGTTAAAGGTGTTTGCTCTCGGACGGAGATGCGCTATCGAGCGCAAAAACTCAAACGAGTGGCGCTTGGGCTGCAGCGGATAATCGGGTGTCGAAGCGCCCTCGACGACAGCCTCCGTGACCTTGAGCTCAAACGGCTGCTTTGCGCCCGGAGTGAGCACCAGCGTGCCTGTCAGCATAAGTGCAGCGCCTATATTCTGATGTGTCATCTCGTCATAGTTTGACAATTTATCGCTCTCGATAACTGCCTGAATACCCTTGAAATAGGTGCCGTCATTGAGGTCGATAAACCCGAATGCATTAGATGCACGCAGCGACTTTATCCAGCCGCCGACTGTTATAACCGTGCCATCATAATTCTGAGGGCAGGCGTATATATCCTTGATAGCGGTAAGCTTTGCCTTTATTGACATGATGATTTCTCCTGTTATTTATTATTTGCATATCGTCATTCGACAAATTGCATTGCTAAGGTTTGATTATACCACTTAGCGGAGGATTTTGCAATAGCAAAGACGTCAGTTTTTCATTTTGCGAGTTGATTTTTATCGTTTAATGTTATATAATTTATATCATCAAACAGTGATCAGAGGTAAATCAAATGCAATTATCAGATATAATCAAATTGCCGCACACCGACATTTCGGACAAAAAGGGCATAATTTTCGACCTTGACGGCACTATTGCCGACTCGATGGAGTTTTGGAAAGACCAAACACAGTTTGCAGGGCTCACATACGAGCAGTATCAAAAAAAGCTGCGCCATCTTTATGCGGATATGATCCCGCCAAAGCCGTGTGCACTCGAATTGCTGCAAAAGCTTAAAGATGCAGGCATCCCCTTCTGCATACTTTCTGCCACCCCAAAAGAAGACTATGCGCCGTTTGTAAAGCGTTTCGGCATAGACAAGCTCGTCAATTTCTGCGCAGACTGCGCCGACTTTGGCGGCGACAAATTCAACGAGCAGCCGTATGTTCACGCCGCAGAAAGGCTCGGACTTACGCCAAGCGAGGTGATCGTTTTTGAGGACCTCCCCTCTTCTGCACAAGCCGCATTGGACGGCGGAATATTTACAGTCGGCGTATACGACGACGCTTCTAAAAAAAGCGTCACGACAATGAAGCTGATATGCGACGACTATATCCCCGACCTCGGCTCGATAATCATAAAATAGCAGGTTCAAGAACAAATGTTCTTGACAAGCAAGGCATATAGTGCTATACTATCCTCGAACGGATGTTCTAAGGAGGTGGCTATATGCCTTTTATATCAGACAGAACTATTCTGCATTGCGACGCGAATTGCTTTTTTGCCTCGGTCGAAACTGTTTTTCACCCCGAATACAAAAGCGTTCCCATGGCGGTGTGCGGCTCGCAGGAGGATCGACACGGCATAGTGCTGGCAAAAAACGACCTTGCAAAGGCGTGTGGAGTCACCACAGGCGAGGTCATCTGGCAGGCAAAGCAAAAATGCCCATCGCTGGTGATAGCGAAGCCGCATTATGAGCTATACACGCAGTTTTCAAAAGAGATGGGACGCATTTTTTATGACTACACCGACATGATAGAGCCGTTCGGCATTGACGAAAGCTGGCTTGATGTTACGGCATCACGCAAATATTTCGGCGACGGGATAAGCATTGCCGAAAAGATAAGATCGAGGGTCAAATCAGAGCTTGGAATAACCGTTTCTATCGGCGTCTCGTTCAACAAGGTGTTTGCAAAGCTCGGCAGCGATCTCAAAAAGCCCGACGCTATAACAGTGATAGGCAGAGACGATTTCAGGCAAAAGCTGTACGGCCTGCCGATAAGCGACATGCTGTTCGTCGGTGCAAAGACCAAGGCGGCGCTCTCGAGGGTCGGGATATACACTATCGGAGACGTGGCAGGCTGCAAGCGGCAGTATCTTATCTCTCTGCTCGGCAAGACAGGCGGTGAACTCTGGGACAACGCAAACGGGCTCGATATTTCAGAGGTCTCCAAAGAAGGATATGCAGACAGGGCAAAATCGGTCAGCAACGGCATGACCTTCAAGCGCAACCTCAGGACGCAATCCGACATATCGTTTGCGGTATATTATCTCGCCGACGAGGTGGCAAAAAGATTGCGTGCAACAAACGCAAGATGCAGATGCGTTGCGATCAACCTCAGATTGCCTGATCTTAGCCATGTCGGCAAGCAGATGACAGTCGCCCCCACCTGCCTCGCCGCAGACATAGCAAAATATGTACTCGGAATGATACCGCTGATACACACGGGCGGCGAGATCTATTCGCTCACGGTGCATACGTCCGACCTGATATACGGCGACGAAAAGCAAGAGTCGATATTCGAGCTCGAGCCCGGCAACAAAAAAATGTGCGACCTCGAATATGCCGTAGACGGCATACACAGCAGATACGGCAAAGGTGCATTAAAACGAGCTTCGGGAATAATGAACGAGCTGCGTGCAAGCAGAAAGTGACGGTGTTTAATACGCTAATTAAAAAATAAAGCGCACGGCAAAATACACAAAAAGCATAACCAACATTTGGTCACATTGCCGACTTGACAGCTTTGTGAATATATGATACAATATACTCACAAAGGAGGACGGAATCATGAGATGTATTTGCTATTGCACCTCGCATTATTCCACAGGACAACTTAAGATCAATAATTAAAGCGCACGGTGGACTTGCTTGTCTCCGTGCGCTTTTTTGTACCCTAAACATTTATTTCGGAGGAAAAATATCATGAAAAAAAATTCTTATCTTAATTTTAATCATCACACTTTCATCTACGCTTTTGCTCTCCGCCTGCGCACCGGATGAGACGAGGAATCCGAATACCGAACGGTTGCTTATGGACAGCAGATCAACCAATTATTTCACCGCAGACGAACACCGCCCCGAGGGATACAACGATAATATAGGGCACGCACTTGCGTTGATGATGGATATCTATAAAAATGACGCAGATAAACAATTTTTGGTGATTGTAGGCGGCCTCTTAAACGACAAAGGCGATCAAAACGATATGATGAATATCGCAGGTGTAAGCTCTGAAAACATAAAAAGTGCTTTTCTTAGAGATCTGTCTGACGGCAAAGATCGCACTGCATATTATGCTTATATGACTGCCACACAAATAAACGCCCTTGCGCAAAACGACATAAAATGTTTGTTCGTAGGTGATGCCGAAAGAGTTTCGGACTTGTATTATACATATCCCGAAGGGTTTTATCTTACCGAATGGTGGAATTCATCAGAACAAATCGAAGATTTTTGTGACTATTACGGCGACATGTTTGCATTATATGACGGCCAATTAAAGTGGACATCAACGCTTACAATCTCATTTGATTAATTATAGAAAAAACATAATAACTATAGAAAGGATATATGGTGTCGCTATGAAAAAACACACAAAAATGATCGGCATATTTCTGTCGATTGTATTGATTGTTTTGAACACAGCGTCAAGCAATTATGTATATGCAGAAACTGCATTATCCGTTGCAGGCAGCACGTCAGCAGAAACAACTGCCGCATCCGGATACAGTACGCTCAGTGCGGCTATAAAAGCGTTTGCCGAGTCAATATATTGCCGCTCGGAATATGTGAAAATCGAATACGGGGCAATACTTTACAAACTAGGAAGCACATATTATTATGATTGTGTTCAATCGGGATATCCACATTATGTTGAGATTGAAGGTAGTTATTCCGCATTAGCAACTTTTTTAGGTATTATCCATACGCATCCCAATTCCGAAGAATTTTCAGGGATGGATATTACAGCGATTAGCAGCTCGAATTGTCCGGGATATTTGGTAACAAAATCGCATAAGGTTTTAAAATACGATCCATCTACAGAAGAGACGACGGTATATTTGAGTTCGTTTGTTCCAAACACCCTAACAAGCACACAAAAAAGCGAACTTGTCACTTCATTTAATGATATTTGGTACGGTCATTTTGAAAACGGCAATTGTCCCGACGACTTCGATTGCCGCAACATGCAATGGCCGAACGACAGCTCGACACAGCATGGAAATACCGTTTATACATGGACAGAAAATCATTATCACTTAGATGACATGCATTATTATGAGTACGGCTTTAAATGTACTCATTGTAACGTGTTTGCATTTACCGAATGGACATCGGGACCGTGCCGCGGCGGAAATTATTGCATAACACCCTGGAATCTGCGTGACGAGCCAATGGCGGCATAATATAAGCCAAACTGTTGACTGCAAGAAGTCAAGAAGTGATGATATCACTTCTTGCGTCAGCAAAAAATATCGCAGTACCGTTAGATACTATATCACTATTACAACAGCGACTGCTTAACTGACATAAAAAATTCGGCGCTTGCGCGCCGAATTTTTGTTGTCTATTAAAGCTGCGGGCCTGCTGCAACGAGTGCCTTGCCGGCGTCGTTGGTGGTATACTTTGCAAAGTTGTTGATGAATCTCTGTGCGAGGTCCTGAGCCTTTCTATCCCATTCAGCAGGATCGGCATAAGTGTCGCGAGGATCGAGGATCTCGGTTGCAACGCCGTTAAGCTGTGTGGGAACTTCGAAGCCGAAGTAAGGAATAGTCTTTGTGGGAGCTTCGTTGATGTCGCCGTTAAGGATAGCGTCGATTATGCCGCGGGTATCCTTGATCGAGATACGCTTGCCGGTGCCGTTCCAGCCGGTGTTGACAAGGTATGCCTTTGCGCCGCTCTGCTGCATCTTTTTAACAAGCTCTTCTGCATATTTGGTGGGGTGCAGTTCGAGGAACGCCTGACCGAAGCATGCCGAGAACGTGGGGGTAGGCTCGGTTATGCCGCGCTCTGTACCTGCAAGCTTTGCAGTGAAGCCGGAAAGGAAGTAGTACTGAGTCTGCTCGGGAGTGAGTATCGAGACAGGAGGCAGTACGCCGAATGCGTCAGCAGAAAGGAAGATGACGTTCTTTGCTGCGGGAGCGGAAGAAACAGGGCGAACGATGTTCTGAATGTGGTCGATAGGATAAGAAACACGGGTATTCTCGGTGACGCTGCGATCAGCGAAGTCGATAACGCCCTGTGCGTCGAGCGTGACGTTCTCAAGCAGAGCGTCGCGTCTGATAGCGTTGTAGATGTCGGGCTCAGAATCCTTATCGAGGTTGATGACCTTAGCATAGCAGCCACCCTCAAAGTTAAAGACGCCGTTGTCATCCCAGCCGTGCTCGTCGTCGCCGATAAGCAGACGCTTGGGGTCGGTCGAAAGAGTGGTCTTGCCTGTGCCGGAAAGTCCGAAGAATATAGCGGTGTTCTGACCGTTCATATCGGTGTTTGCCGAGCAGTGCATCGAAGCGATGCCCTTGAGAGGCAGATAATAGTTCATCATCGAGAACATACCCTTCTTCATCTCGCCGCCGTACCAGGTGTTGAGAATGACCTGCTCACGGCTGGTGATGTTGAAGGCAACGCAGGTCTCAGAGTTAAGTCCGAGCTCCTGATAATTTTCAACCTTTGCTTTGGATGCGGTATATACGACAAAATCAGGCTCAAAGGTCTCAAGCTCTTCTTCTGTGGGGCGAATGAACATATTCTTTACGAAGTGTGCCTGCCAAGCGACCTCCATGACGAAGCGAATAGCCATGCGGGTGTCCTTGTTTGCGCCGCAGTATGCGTCCATAACGAACAGGCGCTTGCCGCTGAGCTCTTTTTGTGCGAGCGACTTAACGACAGACCAGGTCTCTTCGCTCATAGGATGGTTATCGTTCTTATAGCCCTCGGTGGTCCACCAGACGGTGTCCTTAGAGTTAGCGTCCATGACGATATACTTGTCTTTGGGCGAACGTCCGGTATAGATGCCGGTCATAACGTTGACTGCGCCGAGCTCGCTGACATAGCCTCTGTCATAGCCTGTGAGTTCGGGCTTGGTCTCTTCTGCAAAAAGGACCTCATACGAGGGGTTGTGAATGATCTCTGTGGCACCGGTGATGCCATACTTGGTTAAATCAAGTTTTGCCATTGTGTGATACCTTTCTGATAAAAATGATTTAAGAAAATTGTTTAAAAGCGATTTCCTAACTTTCCGACTCTAATATAATATAAAACAGACGATATGTCAAGAAGCATTTTGTTAATTTTATAACCACATATAAAGCTTTGGTCAGATAATCAAAATGAGGCTTGATTTTTTGACACGAAGCGGTTATACTGTATAATAGAATACAAAGTGAAACGAAAGGATCTGTTTTGAAATGAAACTTCGCTTTATAGCAGTCATTCTGCTGCTTGCCGCGCTTTTGCTCGTATCCTGCACCCCTGCTGCAAACACGAGCGAGGACACTGCAAGCAAGACCCCGAGCTCAGATGCTTCGAGCACGCCGTCTGACGATGACCCCCTGCGTGATGCCGATTATTCAGGACGCACATTCACCATCCTGCAGCGCACCGAGCACGCATACGAATTTAAAAACGATGAGACAACCATCGACTTTATCAACGACCACATTGCAGAGCGCAACAACATGGTCGAAGAGCGCTATGGCATAACCATCAACACCGTTGAACGTGACGGCGACTGGGGCAGCCACGAATCATTCGAGCAGCAGGCAGCCAACGAGATGATGTCCGGCTCGAACGAATACGACCTCGTTGCAGGCTATGCGGTCATTATGCCGCAGCTCACCAACAAGAACGTGTTCCTCAACTGGTATGACCTCGGTGAATATATGAACCTCGATGCCGATTGGTGGTATCAGGACTTCATCGACCAGATGACCATCAACGGCAAGCTCTATATGCTTTCGGGCGATATCGCACTCACCATGTGGGAGGCGATGTTCGGAATGTTCTATAACAAAGACCTCGTCGACACCAACCCCGCAGTCGGCAACCTCTATGACGCTGTCCGCAACGACGAGTGGACATACGACAAGTTCCTCGAGGTTCTGCGCACTGTTGACCCCGGCGACACGTCAGAGAGCGACAGCAAGGTCTATTCCTACATGACCTATTACACCACGCAGGTCGACCTGTGGCAGGATGCATTCAATATCAACGTCACCGAAAAAGCCGCTGACGGCAAGCCCAAATTTGTCATCGGCACTAACCAAAAGATGGTCACCGCTGTTGAGCGCATCTATGAGCTCACCAAATACTCTTTCACAAAATACGCAGGTCCCAACGACACAGCAGTCACCTCTGTCGAAAATGTTGCCACCGAGTTCGGCAAGGGCAAGGCATGCTTCTCTCCGCTCAGCCTCACCTATGGCACAAAGCTTGCAAAGAATGACGTCAGATTTGGCATACTTCCCATGCCCAAATACGACGAGAACCAAGAAGAATACACCACCACCTGCCAGGATAACTACACCGTATTCGGCGTTCCCTACAACCGTGCAAACGACCTTGAGTTCATCGGCACTATCACCGAAGCGCTCTGCTATTACAGCAACAAGCTCGTCGTGCCCGCATATTACGACACGATACTCAAGACCCGCAACACCTTTGACGAGGATTCTGCCGACATGGTCGACATCATCCGCAAGGGCGTAAGATGCAACTTCGGCTATCTCTATTCAATGGCGCTCGGCTGGCCCGCACATCAGCTCAACATTCTTATCAAGAACGACAGCAAGGAATGGGTCTCAAACTGGGATACCAACGTAGGCACTTTCGAAGCCAACCTCGCAGAGCAGCTCGAAACCTATTATAAATAATCACTAAAGCAAACGGGTCTTTGCCAAATCGGCAAAGACCCACTTTTTTTGCAACAGCGATATTTAAATCTTGCATTATGCGTGATTTTTTGCTATACTGTTTTGTAAGGATGTTTATAAAGGAGATATATCGCTTATGAACGACATGAAATATATTATAATCGTCGGCGACGGAATGGCAGACCTGCCGCTCGACGAACTTGGCGGAATGACTCCGCTGCAAAAAGCATCAAAGCCTGCAACAGACAGGCTCGCCTCTCTCGGCTCTAACGGACTTATAATAACAGTTCCGGAGGGAATGGTGCCCGAAAGCGACACCGCAAACCTCGCACTCATGGGCTATGACCCGACAGTGTATTCAAAGGGTCGCTCGCCGCTCGAGGCAGCGAGCATGGGCATCACCATGAGCGAAACAGACACCGCCATCAGAGCAAACCTTGCGTCTGTTTCAGAGGGCGAATGCGACTATAACGACCGCATAATGCTCGACCACTCGTCGGACGAGATAACCACTGCCGAGGCGGACGTTCTGATAAAATATCTGCAAGCAGAGCTTGGCAACGAGCTTATGCACTTCTACACAGGCATAAGCTATCGCCACTGCATGATATACAGTGGTGAAATGGATTATCCCGATTTCACACGCCCCCACGACATCATAGGTCAGCGCATAGGCGATCACCATCCGACTTCAAGCTCGGGCATCGAAATGTGGGAGCTGCAAAAAAGATCGTTTGAGCTGTTAAACTCGCACCCCATCAACATAGACCGTGCCAAGCGCGGGCTCAAAAAAGCCAACACGCTTTGGCTTTGGAGTCCCGGCAAAAAGCCGATGCTGCCCGATTTCAAGCAGAAATTCGGCATAAGCGCTTCTGTTGTCTGCGCAGTCGACCTCATCAAGGGCATCGGCATATGCGCAGGAATGGCTGTGCCCGAGGTCAAAGGTGCGACAGGCACGCTCGACACAGATTACAGCGCCAAGATGCAAAAGGCACTGCAAGAGCTCGAGAACGGCGCAGAGCTTGTCTATATCCATGTTGAAGCGCCCGACGAATGCGGTCATCACGGCGACATAGCAGGCAAGATCAAGGCGATCGAGCAGATAGACAAATACATCGTCGCTCCGCTGACAGAGGCACTCGACAGTGCGAATATCGATTACAGGCTCGCCATCACGCCCGACCACCCCACCCCGATCTGCTTCCGCACTCACACACGCGCTGCCGTACCGTTTGTTTTGTATGATTCAAGGCACAAAAAGACAGGCAAGACCGTTTCATACTGTGAGCAAAGCGGAGAAAACGGTGATCTATATCTTGAAAAAGGAGAAGAGCTGCTGCCGCTGCTGCTCGAATTAAACAAATGAAAAAACAGATATCGGGCTCGTGCAAGCTTACACCGCAGATATTTCAGCGCTGGGCAAACTTTCACCTCTGGAGAGGTCGCAATCCCAGACTCAAAAAATCAATCGTCGGCTTCTCGGCGTTTGCCGTAGCCGTCCTGCTCGCAGGCTTGGGGCTGCAGCTTCAGCAAAATGTGCTCATAATCGCAGGCGTCGCCGTTTTGCTGTGCATGTTCGTCTTCAGCTATTCGGTCAAGACCGCCATCAAGCGCAATATCACCTCAGCAAACGACCTCATAAAAGACCCTTATCACTTCTGCCTCGCACCGACAGGACTTGTCGTCGAGATTGAACACGAGGACGGCAACGAGCGCCACGACCTGCTTTATGACGAGATAGCAGCGGTCTATGACGCGAACGGCTGCTTTTATACCTATCGCAGCAAGGACAGTTGCCTTTTGATTCCGATAGGCTGCCTGAATGCAACGCCCGAGGAATGCCGCGAATTTATACAGTCAAAGGTCGGCGACAAATATATCAAAGTTAAGCAATAAATATAACATCCCGCGCGGTTTTCCGCGCGGGATGTTTGTGTCTATGTCTTATTCTGCATTGCCAAATAAGAGTTCTTCATAATAGATTTGTCCTTGTTCATAAATGATCATGACTTTTTGTCTGCCTTCATCGTCAATATAATAATCGATCAAAGTCACGCCGCTGCCGTAATAGTTATCGGCTACCGGTTGCCTTTTTTCTAAAGCCGCCATTATTTCTGCAAAAGTGTCGTTTTGCCTGACGATGTCTTTGACCTCCTGCAAAGTCATGTGGTCGGATGAAGATGTCGGATCGTCTTTGGTCCCGACTTCGGATAATTCCGGTTTTGTTTTGTCAAACAAAGTTTCGGTATATACTATATGTTTTATTTTCCCCGGTTCGTAAGTAATAACTACTTCTTGTGCGCCTTCGTCGTCCATCCAATAATAAACGTAAGTCGCACGATCAGTGTAAGAATAATTATCAGCCACCGGCTGCCTTTGTTCCAAAGCCGCCATTATATCTTCAAAAGTGTCGTTTTGTTTGATAATGTCTTTAACCTCTTGCAAAGTCATGCGCGCCGAAGTATCAACTGTGCTATCGTCCGGTTGAACTTTAGAAATTTCATCATTAGATAAAACTGCCGATGATTCGTCTTTTAGCGGCTCGTTAAACATATCGCAAGCCGATAAGACAGTGGCAAACATTGCCATGCAAAGTATAAAAACTATCGGTTTGATTGTTTTCATGATTAATCCTCCCGAGAAATGTTAAATGTATAGTCGGTTACAATTCCGATTTCATTATTGCTGAATTTAATGTTGTTTTGTAAGGTTTAATTTGATCTCAGTTGCAATGTTTGTGGTTGGCTCGCTCGTTTGAAATGTTTCATATCGCTGAGTATTTTCCAGTGGCGACAAATACATTACCGTCGTTATTGGTTCACTGGAAATAATGGCCCCTGTATATTTTTTCCCCGGTTCCATAGGAAGCACATCATTGCAGATTTTTAATGTGTAATTATTAGTTTCTTTAACTTGGAGCAGATAGTCGCCATCTTCTATTTCCGCTTTGATAATTGTGCCTGCAGAATTTTTTATAAAATTCGCTCCAAAAGATTCGAGCATATTTATAATTTCATTCTCATCTAGCGGAAATAAATAATAATCTTGAACAAGTTCAACGATCGAGTCACGCGATATACTACAATTGTTAAATGTTTCTCCGACAGTAACAACATTGCATTTTGACACAGTCTTGCCGGAAAACATAATATCTTCACCGTCATGACGAATTGTGATGTAAAAATCATTATTGACGCATTCAATAGTCGCAATTGCACCTGAGACACTCTTGTCTGAAAAAGTTTGCTCTTTAAATTGCTCCAGTGACTCGTATGTTATATAATCAGCTTCGCCCACATAGATTTTAGGCATCTGTAATAATAAATCATAATTAAATGTGCTTTCGGGATTAGAGCATCCGTTTAACATCGTCAACATTAATATAGTTGTGATAAGAAAAGTTGAAATTGTTTTTTTCATAAGTTGTTATCCTCCCCATTTGTTTTTGAGATTAATTATGTCATGCCATTTAGGCGTACACGCCGTTAAGTTGGATGAAAAATTTGGATTATCCTGGTTCATATTTGCCAAAATATTATTATTGCTTGGATAATAGTTTCTTGCGTTATTAACCGCCTGCAATCCGTTTGGTTCCATTGGGTGTGCCAATTTCAAAGCATGACCCAATTCGTGAATTATTACTTTCTCAATAACCACATCGGTGGTTTCTGACGCAAAGGGACTTGAGACGTGTGTGTTGATATAAATTTCCACCTTATCAAAATCATCAGCTAATGATACTTCAGTATATCCTAATAACACCTTCTTGTATGCTTTTGTTGCGCCATAATTTGATGTTGGGTTTGAAGGAGTGTATCACCCTGACACATCAGGTCGCGAATTTCAACACTCGCATTTTCAACATAATAACCGGAAGAGATAAAACTTAAATCAAGATTCGGAAATCTCATCAGTGCTCTGGATATACCGCCGGAGGGGATACGTCCGA
>CAZASH010000013.1:0-30068 GCA_964487775.1 uncultured Ruminococcus sp. | reverse complement strand
CTCCTAAGGGTTAGTTGTGGGTTCGATTCCCGCTGCGGGTGTAAAAAACGGCTTGAGTTTCCAAGCCGTTTTTGTATTTCGCTTAGCTTTGCGATGATCACAGCGGCAATACCTACGCAGACGGCAGGCATGACAGCGCCGATTTGCTCTTTATTTAACGCAAATCGATTTTTTGCCGAACAGCCGCAAATATATCGCATCAGGTATTCTTCATTATTACCTGAGTGATGACGTCGGCGGCGTGCTCGCAGAGGTCGCAGCAATCCTCGAGGCCCTCATAGACCGCCTTGCCGCAGAGCAAGGTCTTTGCGTCGGCGTCTGTGCCGAAAAGCTCGTATATCGCATCGGTATAAACGTCGTCTGCCTCGCATTCTATGTCGTTGACCTTGACGAGCTTGCCACGCAGTGCCTCGGGCTTTTTAAAGTTCTTGAGCTCGTCGGTAGCCTCATAAAGCGCATTAACGCATTTATTGACGAGGCGCGACATATCGGCTGTACGTGCGGGGACACGGTCGACACGGTACATATAGATATCAAGTATGACCTCGTCGAGCGCATCTGTGATGTCGTCGATTATCTGAACGAGGCGCAGGATATCCTCCTGGTCTATCGGAGTGATAAACTCAGTCATAAGGCTGTTTAAAATTTCGTGGTGTATCTCGTCGGCTTTATGCTCGACAGCGTGCATCTGAGTGCGATATTCGGCGAGCTCCCCCGCATCAAACTTGCACAAGATCTCTTCGAGCAGGTTGGATGCCTCGACACAATACGAGGCTTGCTTTTTGATGAGTTCAAAATAGTTGTTGTTTTTTTTAGCCATTTTAAATATCTCCTATGCAGATCATGCAAATAATAACAGGAACAGCTTAGCCATCAAATATCCGAGCAGTCCGCACCCCGGGAAGGTGCATACCCATGTCAAAACGAGGTCTTTAACAACGCTCCAGTTGACATTACTGACACGCCTTGCAGCGCCGACGCCCATGATGGCGGTCGTCTTTGTGTGGGTGGTGCTGACAGGAATGCCTGTCAGCGAAGAAAGCAAGAGGCAGAGCGTTGCCGAAAAGTCTGCGGCGAAGCCCTGATACGGCTTAAGCTTGACCATGTCCATGCCGACAGACTTGATTATGCGATAGCCGCCTATCGAAGTTCCAAGTCCCATGACGGCAGAGCAAACGACCATCAGCCATATAGGAACGACAAATGCGACGTCGGTCTGTCCGTTAGCCATTGCAGCGCCGAGCAGGAATATTGCCATAAATTTCTGACCGTCCTGCGCACCGTGCATAAACGCCATTGCAGCGCCGCCTGCGATCTGAGCACCTGCGAAAAAGCGCTCTGATTTTAATCTGTTTTTGTTGCGGAATATGAGCACCGTGAGCTTTGAGCATATAAAGCCGAGCACAAAGCCGAGCACTGTCGAAAGCACTATGCCGTATACGACCTTGATCCATTCAGAGCCGTTGATGCCGTCAAAGCTGTTTTGAATGGCGACCGCAGCGCCAGAAACGCCTGCGATCAGCGCATGGCTCTCACTGGTCGGTATGCCGAAATACCACGCCGCCGTCGCCCAGATGACTATTGCAGCCATCGCAGCGCACAAAGCTATCAGCGCCGTGTGCGAATCGCCGCCGAAATCGACCATATTATATATGGTGAAAGCGACCGAGTGGTTGATCGACGTCATAACAAGCACGCCGAGGAAGTTGAATATCGCCGCCATGACTATCGCGGCTCGCGCTCCGATAGCCCTTGTCGAAACGCACGTCGCAATCGCATTGGGTGCGTCGGTCCAGCCGTTGACCAATATAACACCGAGCGTCAAAACAGTCGATATCAGCAGCATGGGGTTTTCAAGCATCTGACCTAAAAATACGCCTAAGTCCATAATGTCCCTCCGTATACAGCATTAGGGGTGTTCGTGTAAAATCCGACATTATACCTGATTATAACATAGGTGTTTGAAAAATACAACAAAAATATTCAGGGATTGCAAAACACATTGCGATGTGCTATAATAACGCAAACGAACCTAAAAAGGAGTTTATAAAATGAAGAAAATTACTGCTGTTCTTCTGGCTCTCGTCATGGCTCTTGCCGTATTTGCGCTTGCAGCCTGCCAGCCCGCAGAACAGAACGTAAAGCAAAAGCTGATAGCAGACCTCAAGGAATATCAGCAGATCAACCTCAACGAAAAGGTCGACTCGTCAAGCCTCCTGGGCGCTGCTTATAATGCTCAGCTCAAGATAACCGAGTTCACCGCAGGCGGCGAAGAAAACCTTTTGCCCTCAGGTCTGACTCTCGGCTATTCGTCAGTCACTGACATCAACGGCGCAAAGCAGAATATTACATTCGGACTCGGCGACGACGTTCTCAAGCTCGACGCCATAATAGGCACTGACGGCAAGATGTATATACAGCTTGACGGTAAGTCAGAGTTTTTCAGCTACAGCACGCTTGAAAGCACCGATCTCGGCACAGACATAAATACCGCATTCGATGCCAAAAATGATCTGCAGCCTATTTATGATGCGATACTCAAATACGCCATCGCATTCGCAGAGGCTATCCCCGACACCGCCATTGACACCGAGGACGGCTATAGCGTCAAGATAACCGAAGCAGACGTCAAGACCATGCTTAGCACTGTCATCGACACCTTCAAGGCCGACGAAGAGACCGAAGAGCTCATCGTCAAATACATAGGTCAAGAGGGCTACGACAGCTTTATCGCAGAGCTTGATACCGAGGACATCGACCTCGGCGAATTTGAGCTGACTGTCAAAGAGACAGAAGCCGACGGTGTTGCTGTTACCACAATAGCATTCAAATGCGACGACGCACAGCTCGAGATCGTTTCGACCGAAAAGGGCGACGAGTCCACCGTCACCGTCAAATTCACCGACGAGGACGAAAGCAGCTTTGAAGCAGCCTACGGCAAAAAAGGCGCTGAAGGCGAAGAGCAGTGCGAGTTCTCGCTCAAATCCGAGGACATAAACATCAGCTTCTCGTCCGACAAAAAAGCAGACAAAACAGAGCTTGAGCTTGACATAAGCGAAGCATTCACGCTCAACTATTCGCGTGACAAAGCACTGATCAACGCAAAAATGCTCGTGGTCGACGAAAATGGCGAAAAATCAGAGATACTCAGCATAGTATCCTCCTCAAAGACCGAGGGTGACATCATCACGGCAGAAACCACCGTCAGCATCAACTCCGAGGGCGTTATAATCCCTGTCGAGATCAAGACCACCGTCAACACCAAGGACAGCACTCTTTCGGGCACACTCGATCTTGAAGCGCTCGGACTCAAGGCAGAGTTCTCTGCTTCGCTGAGCGAGAGCACCGAAAAGGTCACTATCCCCGAGAGCGCAACCGAGATCATCGACGAGATGGGCGAAGGCACCATGGCATTCATGGAAGCATTTCAGGAAATGCTCGAGGAGCACCCCGACATCGCCGCGCTCTTCTCACTGTTCAGCGGCAACAAGGGCGATGCTGAGCCCGACACCGAGTTTTAAGCAATAAAAAAATCGGCAGAGCCTTGCTCTGCTGATTTTTTATGTCAAAATATATATTTCGGCATTTCATCAACGGTGAAAGCTGCTGCAGTATAATGCACGCTTTGCGTGATGAAATTCAGCTCCTTTGGGGCTGATGAAATACCAAGCCTTGCAGCTTGAATAAAAAAATCCATGTCCCGTGAGACTTGGATTTTTTATGCGGGTAATAGGACTTGAACCTACACGAAGTCGCCCTCACTAGAACCTGAATCTAGCGCGTCTGCCAATTCCGCCATACCCGCGAATATATGCGTGCCGATCGTAAAAACTACCGCTTCTCTTCACGGCGCTCTGCGATTATAGCACAAACGGCGGCGGTTGTCAATAGATTTTTGCCAATTCAATCAAAAATCGATGCGAATAACTGCCTTATCGTCGGCATAGGGCTTATCATACGGCGCTGACGCAGTCAGCATCTCATCTGTCGACATCGAAAGTATGCGCTCGACAGGCTCGTTTTGCAGGAAACCTGCCAATCCATCAGAGCAAAGCATGATGGTATCGCCCGCCTTTATCTCTGTAAACGAGCTTTCGAGCAGGTCGGCAAGCTCGGGATCGCCGTTGAAAATACCGTATGCCATATCGCTCTCCGGATGGTTGCAGACCTCGTCGTATATGCGCTCCTTGCTGTATCCGCTTTTTGCGACCGCAAGCGTCTGCTGTCTGGTTATCAGCCTGCGCTGACCATTTGAAAAATGCACGCCTATGCAGTCACCTGCCCAGACACAGCACAGAGTGTTGCCCGACAAAACGGCGGCTATGCCGACTGCACCTGGCGTAAAGCGCCACTCTGCCATAGTTTTGCTGTTGCGATAAGGCATTATGGCGGCGTTGGCGTTGACAAGCACCTCGCGCAGGGCGATTTCGAGCGCCGTCGGCTCTAAGCCTGCGAGCTTTGATGCCTCGGGCATGATATTGTCACGCAGTATTCTGTCAATTTGGCAGGCATAGCTGTCGCCCGAGCCGTCATATTCCTCATGAGGGCGTGTTATGCCGTCGAGGATCAAGAACAATCCGTTCGACTCGTCGATACAGATAAGGTCCTCGTTGGGCTTGCCTATGTTCCTGTCGTTTATGCAGGTTGCTGTTGAAATTTTAAAGCTGATCAAAATTACACCTCCCGAGGTACTATGCCGAATTTGCGACGCATAGCACCCACAATAAGCTCTATGTGCTTTGTCGACGTCGGATCCTCCGAGCGCCTTATAAAATCTCCCGCATCTGTGAAGGTCGATAAAAAGCTGACCATCTTTTCGCTGCTGAAATCGGCTCGATATAACGCCGATTCGTTGCTCTTTCTGATCGTATCTATCATTATTCTTGACGGGATCTCGCCTGTGAGATTGACGGCAAAAAACATCGAGCTGATCATTTCGCCTGCCGACTTGGCCTTTGCGCACAAAAGCTGTATCTCTTTTGAAAGCGGTGCGCTTAAAACAGACTGCCAGCCGAGATAAAAAATCACGCCGACGCAGTTTTTGTCACGTATTCTTTCGGCGACGGTCGCATCCCAATCGTTGCCTGCAAGCACAGTGCCGTGATCATAAAGAAACGGAATATGGCGCAAAGCAAGCTCGAGCATGTCACAATAGACGCTCTTATAGTCACAGCGGTTATAGCAAATAAAAACATATTTGCCACCGTATGTGTTGGCAGGGGGAAACGCCGCCAGATCGTGCTCATTCTCAGACTCTATTATCTCCTGCTTTAAAGCAAGGATATTGTCTTCGGTAACATCTATGCCGACATAGGCTCGTGCCTCGTCGAGCTCATCCTCGAGGTCGATTATCCTTGACGATATCTCGTCACGCAGGCACTGATAGTCACCGACACGCGATATATAATCTCGCCTGTTGAGGTCCTCGAGATAAACGGCTTTTTCGCAATCATCACGTGCATCATACAGCACTCTCAGGGTTTGACCGTTTGCCTTTGATATATCGGTAAGATAATAATGCAGCCTTGCACGTATGAAATAATATTTTGCATAGTTAGGGTTGTATTCTATCGCAGACTCTATCGCATCGAGCGCCAAAGCACGGTCGTCGGCAGAAACACGCATATTCTTTGAAAGCATTATAGAGACTGTTGAGGCAAACGAGCAGCTCACGCCGACATTCTTGACCCCCACGCTTTCAAGCATCCTGATAGCACGGCGCGCATCAAACAGTGCCGAATCGAGGTCATTCTTTTTTGTGCCACGCTTGTCGCTGCGAGAGATAAGGTCATAGATAAGCGGCATATCTCTGAATATTTCGGTGCATCTGTGCTCGCTGTCGTCAAGCAGCATATGCATTTCTTCGGTCTGCTTATCAGAAATATAATAGGTGGCAAGCATAAAAAACGCCGCAAAGCCTCTGAGCCTTGTAATGCTCGGTGGTGTCGTATATTTCTCGTCAAAGGCGGCATGATATATGCGCTTTAAAATATCTGCCGTCTGCGCACCGTAGTTGGCTGCAAGCCAAGAGGCAAGATATGAAAACGAATAGTCATAAACGCCATATTCCGTAACGAGCCTGTCGAGCATCTCGCAGACGCTCTCTTCGCTGATGGTATTGCCGACCAGATGCTCTGCGTATATGCAAAACTCGACCACGTTCGCTCTCATGGCTTCAAAAGTTTCATTCATATTGTCGCCCCCCCATTTAATACTTTACAGACTATTATAATACGTCAACGCCCTTTTTGCAAGCACAAAAAGCCCACAAGTGTATATCTGTCGGCATTTTTGCACAATAAAACTGTTGCAATTAGCGGTTTGTGATGTTATAATCACATTAAGGCCAAGAGCCGCAAACATATTATTACGGAGGATATTTTTATGATAGTCACCAGACCGCCGATGGGCTGGAACTCATGGAACACTTTTGCATCCAACATCAACGAACAGCTTATCAAGGAAACCGCCGATGTCATGGTCGAGAGCGGACTGCGCGACGCAGGCTATGATTATCTTGTTATCGACGACTGCTGGTCGCTGCCCGAGCGCGACGAAAACGGCAGGATCGTCCCCGACCCCGAGAAATTCCCTAACGGAATGAAGGCAGTTGCCGATTATGTGCACTCAAAGGGGCTCAAGTTCGGCATGTATTCCTGCAACGGCAATCTGACCTGCGCAGGCTTCCCCGGCTCATTCGAGCACGAATTTGTTGACGCAGAGACCTTTGCAGAATGGGGCGTCGACTATTTAAAATACGACAACTGCTTCAGGCCCATGCATCAGCCCGGCGAGCTGCTTTATCGCCGCATGGGACTCGCTTTGGCAAACTGCGGCAGAGACATATGCTTTTCTGCCTGCAACTGGGGCATTGACAACTCTCCCGACTGGATCAAGACCACAGGTGCGCACCTCTGGCGCTCGACCGGCGACATTTTTGACAAGTGGGAGTCTGTCAAGGAGCTTTCTATGCATCAGCTCGAGCTGCTCACTCGCAACGGACAGGGCTGCTTTAACGACATGGACATGCTCGTCGTCGGTATGCACGGCAACGGACACGTCGGCATGGGTGGCATGACGTTTGAAGAATACAAGACGCACTTCTCTATCTGGTGCTTCCTCGGCTCACCGCTTATGATCGGCTGCGACATCCGCAATATGGATGACGAAACAAAGCAGATACTGTTCAACAAAGAGATCATCGCCATCGATCAGGATGCTGCCTATCGTCAGCCCTTCACCATCGGCGACAGCTGGGGCAACAGAGAGGTCTGGGTCATGGGACGTCACCTCGAGAACGGCGACATCGCAATCGGTATGTTCAACCTCTGCGACAGCGATTCATGGCCTATCTTCTCGCTTGATGCGCTCGGACTCAACCGTTCGACAGGCATGACTCTCGAGATGACCGACGTCTGGTCGGGCGAAAAGGTCAAGGTGTCCAACGAAATGTTCAGACTCCCCTGCCTGCCTGCACACACCTGCCGCGTATTCAGAGCCAAGGTCGTTAAGGCATAATGGACTGCATCACCTGTGGCAAAAAGCTGACCGCAGACGACGTGGGCGCAACAAAAAAGCTCATCAATCGCGGAGCTACCGAATTTCTGTGCATAGACTGCCTCGCAAAGCGTTTTAACGTCACAAGAGAGCTGATCGAGCAGAAGATAGTAGCGTGGAAACGCATGGGCTGCCTTTTGTTCCCACCCGAAAACAAATAGTTACATCTTCAAAAAGCGTCGGTTCGCCGGCGCTTTTTTGTTTTGTCCTGCATATTCTGTAGCAAAAGGAGGATAAACTTTTGTGAAAGAATATTTCGCCGGAGGCAACACCGCCGACGGTTTTATAAATTACCTGCCGTATGCGGCAAAGGACAAAAGCAAAATATGGATAATGCGAGGCTGTCCCGGCTGCGGCAAAAGCACTTTTTTAAAGAAGCTCTCAAGGAGGGCAAGCGCCAAAGGGCTGTATCACGAGCTGATATACTGCTCTTCCGACTCGTCGTCGCTCGACGGAATAGTTATTCCCGACATGAGCTTTGCAATATTTGACGGCACGTCACCGCACACGCTCGAGGTCAGATATCCGCTCGCAGTAGAGCGCGAGATAGACCTGTCTATCTTCTGCCGTGAGCCGACCCACAGCGCAAAAGCAGAGATAAAAGAGCTCATAGACCGCAAAAAGCAATTATACAAGCGAGGCTATATGCTGCTTTCCGCCGCAGAGATGGTCAAAAGCTCGTTTTATGCAAAGACAGACGAATATATCCTGCACGGCAAGATAGCAAAATATGCGTCTCGCATATCGCAGAAAGCACTTCAGCCCGGTGACGACACATTCATGCAGATAACAGCCTTCGGAGGCGAAGGCGTAAGGCGCCTTCAAAGCACGCTTGAATGCGATGCAAAAGAGATATACTATATCTCCGACGTCGGCTTTGGCGTCAGAGAAAGGCTTTTCGAGGCGATAGCAGACAATACGAAGGGCAAAAAAAGAATAATGTCGTTCGATGCGTTTTCGTCAAAGCGCTACACCGACATTCTGATCGGCGACACGCTTTTCACCTCATCAGACATCAAAGGCGCAAAAAAGGTGTCGGCAAAGCGCTTTTTGTCGCACGAGGCGATCTCAAAGCTCGGCAAAGAGCGAAAGCAGACATCAGAGCAGTGCGCTTTACTGACCGAAAAAGCCAAGGTCCTTTTTGCCGCCGCTTCTCTCCTGCACGGCGAGATAGAGGCATATTATACCCCTCTTATCGATATAGAAGCGCTTGACGCCTATGAGGCAAGGCTTTTATCGGAATTGCTTTAACATAACCAAACGCCCTCTTGCATATGCTTTTGCAGGAGGGCATTCTTATTATGAATATGACATTTTTAAAGGCTGTGCTCAAGGGAGCACTTATCGGACTTATATGCATAGCGGCAGTTTCGATAATAACCGCACTCGCTCTGACCATGGCGACAGATCCGCTTGCACTGATAACTGCCTGCGCTATGATCGCCGATTTTGCAGGCGGAGCAGCCGCCGCTGTGGCTGCGGTCTCGTTCAGAAAGCAAAAGCCCCTGCCGACTGCCGTCTGTGCAGGAACTGTTGTATGTCTTGCTTTGTGCATTCTTTCGCTTATATCGGGCTGTGTCGACAGGCTCTGGTCTGCGCTCGCAATAACCCTGCTCGGCTCATTGATAGGTGCGCTCGTGCCCGTGATACACGGCGGCAAGCGCAAGCGCCCCGCGTTGCAGCAGGCGCACAGAAAAGGCATGGCAAAAAGGCAGCATCAGTCGCCGCTCAATATTCCTATGCAATAATCACGATATATTAAATAATGCTCGTGCAAGGTTATGCCGTTTGACGAAAGCGACGAAATAATGCGCGCAGTCGAATCGAGGTCTGATTGCGACGGTATCATAGGGCCGCTGGGATGGTTGTGCGCTATGATAACGTCATGACTCTCATACATCAAAGCGCGCTCGGTGATGTCGCGTATTCTGAAATCCGCACCGTTTATGCTGCCTCGATATAGCATCGTAGCGTCAAGCATAATGCCGTTTTCGTCAAGGCATAAGAGCATGACGAACTCCTGCTTGAGCCCCTCAAAGCTGCTTATTAAAAACTTCGATGCCGCTTCGCTCTCAAAATAATTGACGTCGGTGCGTTCGTTTTTGGGCAATACACGCTTTGACAGCTCCGGCAGCATCTTTATAAGCATTGCGGTATGAGCCGAAACGCCGCACTGCTCGGTAAGCTCTGTGACATCGACGCTTGCGATGCTTTGCAGATTGCCGTATTTTTCGATAAGTGCAGATGCGATCGGTCTTGTGTCGCGCCTCGGGATAGCGTATGTCAAAAGCAATTCGAGCACAGTCAGGTCGTCAAATGCCGACGACGAGCGCAAAAAGCGTTCTTTGAGGCGGTCTCTGTGACCGCTGTGTATATCATCCATATGATCTGCACGCCGAAATACGCACGGCAAATTTAAAAATAAATGACAAAAACATTTTCTACGCCTCCCTTTAACATTATAATACACAAAATATGCCCTGTTGTCAATGCTAATTAATGCTTGCAAAATTTGTGCCTATGTGCTATAATAATCGTGAATAATGGGGGTAGTTTGCCATGAAAATTGACAATAAGTCCTTCGCTATATTAAAACGCAAGGCATTTGAAGCTTATTTTGCAAAACTTAACGATCGTCAGAGAGAGGCAGTATTTAAAACTGATGGTCCTTTGCTCGTGCTTGCAGGGGCAGGCAGCGGCAAAACGACCGTGCTTGTCAACCGCATTGCATGCATAATCTGCTTTGGCAATGCGTATGAGAGCGACCTCGTGCCCGAAAATGCGGCAGAGATCGCCACGCAGCTCGAATCTGCGATGCAAAGCAACGACCATATCGCTCTGCGTGATGCGCTGAAGCAATGCGCTGTTGCGCCCGCAAGGCCTGACGAGGTGCTTTGCCTGACCTTCACCAACAAGGCGGCAGGCGAGTTTAAAGAGAGGCTCGGCAAGCTTTTGGGCGACGATGCGCAAAGGATATGGGCAGGCACGTTCCATTCTGTCTGCGTGCGCATACTCAGGCGTTATATTAACAGGCTCGGATATGACAACTCGTTTGCCATATATGATGCCGAGGATTCAAAAAAGCTTATAACCGACATAATCAAGCGTATATGCTCGAGCAACGATGTTATTCAGCCAAAGGCGATTATGTCTGCCATTTCACGCGCCAAAAACAACGGCATGTGTCCCGAGGCGTTTGCCGACGACATCGGCACCGACAAAAGGCTGCGCATCATCTCACGGGTTTATACCGAATATCAAAAATCGCTCAAAAGCAGCAATGCGCTCGATTTTGACGATATAATCATGCTCACCAACGAGCTTTTGTCAACAGATGCCAATGTGCTCGCACATTACCGCGAGCAATTCAAATACATACTCTGCGACGAATATCAGGACACCAACCCTGCGCAAAGCCGTCTGGTATACGCGCTGGCAGGAGACAGGCACAACATCTGTGTTGTCGGCGATGACGATCAGAGCATATATCGCTTCAGGGGCGCTACCGTCGAGAATATACTCAATTTCACAGACGAATATCCCGAAGCCAAGGTCGTCAGGCTCGAGCAGAACTACCGCTCGACAGGCAACATTCTGGGCGCTGCCAACAGCATAATTTCGCACAACGAGACGAGGCTCGGCAAAAGCCTTTGGACATCGGCAGAGGACGGCGATCCCGTCGCTGTCAAGCATCAATACACACAGAGCGAAGAAGCATCTTATATAATGAACTGCATACGCAGCAAGGTCACCTCGGGTGAATATCACTATCGTGATTTTGCCGTGCTCATGCGTATGAACGGACAGAGCAATGCCATCGAGATCATTCTCAGCAAGAGCCGTGTGCCTTATCGTGTATACGGTGGCGTAAGGTTCTATGAGCGGCGTGAGATCAAGGACATCATCGCATACCTATCACTGCTGGTCAATCCTGCGGACGATACGAGGCTTATGCGCATCATCAACCTGCCAAAGCGCGGCATAGGTCAGACGACCATCGACCGAGTCAGAGAGCTTGCCGTTCAGCACGGCATGTCGATGTACGAGGCGCTCAAGCGTTCTGCGACACTGCCCGATCTGCACAAGGCTGCGCCAAAGCTTGGTGCATTTGTCGATATTATTGAGGAGCTGAAGTCCGACAGCGCAAGCCTGCCGCTGGACGAGCTTATCAACGCTGTCATCAAAAAGACAGGCTATCTCGATATGCTCAAGGAAGAAGAGGATGGCGCTTTGCGCGAGGAGAACCTTGGCGAGCTTGTTTCAAGCGCCGTGATGTACTTAGAGACGACTCCCGAGCAGGAGCACACTCTCGCAAGCTTCCTCGAGGATCTTGCGTTGGTCAGCGACGTTGACGATTATAACGCAGACGACGATGCAGTCACGCTCATGACTGTTCACTCGGCAAAGGGACTTGAATTCCCTGTCGTGTTCGTTCCCGGCTTTGAGGAGGGTATGTTCCCCTCATCTCAGAGCATCGGAGAGCCCGGCGGCATCGAGGAGGAGCGCAGGCTCGCCTATGTCGCCATAACACGTGCAAAAAAGCAGGTCGTGCTGTTGCACACCACAACGAGGCTGCTTTACGGCAAGACGACCAACAATCCGCCGTCACGCTTTATCGAAGAGATAGACAAAAAATACGTCGGCGATGCCGAGACGTTCTCGCCTGTTCACACCACAGAATCAAAGCGCAGATACGCCGCAAGCCGTGATTCGTTCAGGCAGATGACGGCTTCTGTCGCAGCACAAAAGTCAGACAGCGCATCGGTATACGCCGAGGGCGACAGGGTCAAGCACGCTGTTTTCGGTGTCGGCACGGTCGTCAAAGCAGATATACTGAGCGGTGACGTGCTCTATGAGATCGATTTCGACTCGGTCGGCAACAAGCGGCTCATGGGCAATTATGCCAAGCTCACAAAACAAGAGGAGTAGATTTTAACCACTATGAAGGAACTTGATAAAAAATACGATCCCTCACAATTTGAGGACAGATTATATAACGAATGGTGCCAAAAGGGCTATTTCAAGCCGAGCGGCAAGGGCGAGAGCTTCAGCATCTCTATGCCGCCACCCAACATCACGGGACAATTGCACATGGGTCACGCGCTCGACAACACAATGCAGGACATTCTTGCAAGATACAAGCGCATGTGCGGCTATAACGTTCTGTGGGTTCCCGGCACAGACCACGCTTCGATAGCCACCGAAGCCAAGATCGTCGAGGCTATGCGCAAGGAAGGTCTCTCAAAGGCTGATCTCGGCAGAGACAAATTCCTCGAGCGTGCGTGGGACTGGAAGGCAAAATACGGCGGCCGCATAGTCGATCAGCTCAAAAAAATGGGCTCCTCGTGCGACTGGTCGCATGAACGCTTTACCATGGACGAGGGCTGCTCTGAAGCGGTCAAAGAGGTTTTTGTCAGGCTTTATGAAAAAGGACTGATCTACCGCGGCGAGCGCATCATCAACTGGTGTCCGCACTGCCACACCTCTATTTCTAACGCCGAGGTCGAGCACCGCGAGCAGCAGGGACATTTCTGGCACATACGCTATCCGCTGGTCGGCGGTGGCGGATTTGTCGAGGTAGCTACCACCAGACCCGAGACCCTGCTCGGCGACACCGCAGTAGCAGTCAACCCCGACGACGAGAGATACAAGGATCTCATCGGCAGATATGTTGTTCTGCCGCTGGTGGGCAGGCGCATTCCCATAGTTGCGGACATACACGCACAGCTCGACAAGGGCACGGGCTGCGTCAAGATCACCCCTGCGCACGACCCCAACGACTTTGAGGTCGGCAGGCGTCAGCATCTGCCTATCGAGGTATGCCTCACCGAAGATGCAAGAATAACCGAAAATTACCCCAAATATGCGGGTATGGACAGATACGAGGCTCGAAAGGCGATATTGACCGACCTGCGAGAGGGCGGCTATCTCGTCGAAACAGAGGACATCACGCACGAGGTCGGCACGTGCTATCGCTGCGGCACGACTATCGAGCCGATGGTCTCGTTGCAGTGGTTCGTCAGAATGGAGCCGCTTGCAGGCCCTGCTATCGAAGCAGTCAGAAGCGGCGATATCAGGTTTATTCCCGAGAGGTTCGATAAAAACTATTTCCACTGGATGGAGAACACGCAGGATTGGTGCATCTCGCGCCAGCTCTGGTGGGGACATCGCATACCTGCCTTCTATTGCCAAAGCTGCGGACACACCACCGTCAGCAAGGACGACATACACACCTGCCCCGAATGCGGCGGCGAGGTGATACAGGACCCCGACACGCTCGACACCTGGTTCTCGTCGGCACTCTGGCCGTTCTCGACGCTCGGCTGGCCCAAGCAGACAAAGGACCTCGAGACGTTCTATCCCAACACGGTGCTGGTAACAGGCTATGACATCATCACCTTCTGGGTATCACGAATGATATTCTCAGGCCTCGAATACACAGGCAAAAAGCCGTTCTCGGACGTGCTTATACACGGGCTCATCCGTGACTCACAGGGTCGCAAGATGTCAAAATCGCTCGGCAACGGCGTCGATCCGCTCGAGATAATCGACCGCTATGGCGCAGACGCCCTCAGATTCACGCTTGCAACAGGCAACAGCCCCGGCAACGATATGCGCTTCTACGAAGAACGTGTCGAAGCATCACGCAATTTCGCCAACAAGATCTGGAACGCCGCAAGATTCGTCATGATGAACCTTGACGAGGACATCGTTTGCCAAAAGCCTGCGCTTGATTCTCTCGAAACAGAGGACAAGTGGGTGCTGTCGCTTTATAACAAGCTGGTCGGCGAGGTCAGAGAGAACCTCGACAAATACGAGCTCGGCATCGCCGTTCAAAAGCTCTATGACTTCATCTGGGATATATTCTGCGACTGGTACATCGAGCTTGCAAAGGCAAGGCTTTTCGACAAAGAGTCGGCATCGAACCGTGTTGCACAGACGGTGCTCGTTTATGTGCTTTCAAACACGCTCAAGCTGTTGCACCCCTTCATGCCGTTCATCACCGAAGAGATCTGGCGCACACTGCCGCATGACGGTGACTCGATAATGATCTCGCAGTTCCCCGCAACAGATCCTTCACTCTCGTTTGCCGAGGATGAAGAGTCTATGAGCGACATCATCGAGTGCATCAGGGCGATACGCAACCGCCGCAGCGAAATGAACGTCGCACCCTCACGCAAGGCGCATATTTCGATAGTCACCTCTCGCCCCGAGCTATTCACGGGCAAGGATGCATTCTTTGTCAGACTTGCTTCGGCGCAGTCTGTTGCGATCAATCCCGAAGCGCTGCCCGAGAACGCCGTTCAGATCATCACAGGCTCTGCCGCCGTCTATCTGCCGCTTGCCGATATCGTCGATATCGAAGCCGAGACCGCACGTCTCGAGCGCGAGATAGCCAAGGCCGACGCCGAGATCACACGCGGCGAAGCAAAGCTCGCTAACGAAGGCTTTGTTTCACGTGCTCCGCAGGCGGTCGTCGATGCCGAAAAAGACAAGCTGCAAAAGGCAAAGGCGCTCCGCGAGAAGCTTGCCGAAGCATTGGCACAGCTCAAATAACCAAAAAACAGCTATAAAAAAAGAGCCCCTCGAGGCTCTTTTTTGTTTCACCTGGCATTGCAATAAAGCATTATATATTCAAAATCATAAACATTCTTGACGAATATGACGAGGTCGGCGGTATCCGAATATATCGCATCACCCTCGGCGTGCTCGTGATATTTTATATCGCTGACGGCATACGAAAATCGGTTGCCGAGCATATCTGTCAGATAAACGCTGTCGCCGACAGAGATCTGCTTGACAAAATCAAACTGCCCTGCGGCATTGGATGTGCCGATTATCATCGAGCGATCATAGGCATAGCCGTCAAACCTGCATGGAAAATATGCGTTTTTTATCCATCCGGAGCCGACCGGCAGGCGTGCGCCATAGGCAGGCATTTCTATCAGTGCGCAGAAATCGTTGCCGTCGATATTGAGTGACGGCATCGTGTTGTCTGTCCGCTCCTCGAGCACCGCAGGGCGCGGTGTCGGAATGATCGAGCCTATAATATCTGCATATTCGTCGTTGCGCTGACTGTTGCCGCCGAGCGAGACAAACCGCACGACTATCAAGCAGACAGACGCTATCACGAGCAGCAAGCCCAAAACAAGGCATATGCGCGAAATATTGGTCTTTTTATCGCTCGTCATCTTGAGCCGAGCCTCTTTTTCATCGCAGTGCCGACGATTATCAAAGCCATGCCCGAAATGCAGATGAGTGCGATATAAAGTCCTGCCTCAAACGTGTCGCCTGTCGGCGGCGGATTTGGCGAATCGGGGTCGGCGTTTACTATCGAAAAAGTCACGTTGTGCTTGTCGACAGTCACGACATAGCCGTCGGGAACTTCTTTTTCGGCGACCTGCCATCTGTCGGTCTTGTTTGCGGCATCCCACGAATAAGTCCAGTTGTTTTCAGCCGAAAGCACGACAGTCTTGACCGTCTTGCCGTTGCGCAGTATGTCAACAGTTATCTCTGTCGGGCGCTTGTGCTCGTTGCCGATGTCTCGCCAGAGCTTGACGACCTTATAAGAATCTCTGTCCGACGAGAGATTAGCCTTGGGCTTCGGATTGGCTGTGACATCATAGACCCACCTGCCGTTTTCGTCAAGACCGGGCACGGCAATGAGCGCAGAATCAAAATAATATAATATTCCGTTGCCGTCGAGCGACATGGGCATAACGAAATAAAGCCCGGGTGTCAGTCCTTCGAACACGACAGAGCCGCCTGCCGACGTTTTTTGCATAGCAGGCTCGGGATGCTTTGCATCGGTGAAGCTTTCGAACGTGGTGCGCACGGTGTTCCACTCGCTGTCCGAAGCAATGCCGTTCAGCACGAGCGCCGTCGGCGCAAAAGCTTCGGTGAGCGTATATTGCATATCGGCGCTAACGCTTGCGACGTGATATACAGCAAGGTCAAAATCGGCAAATGTCGTTTCGCTGTTGAAATAATTAAGCGTCAGAGTGCATTCTCTCGAAGCATCTATCGGCTCTACCGCATCGGAGGTAGAAGCGGCCTCGCACACAAACGCAAAAAGGCAGGCGCAAATGCAGAACACAACAGCAAAAGATATTATTTTCTTCATTGTTCCTCCTTTGAAATAAGCGGCTTAGAGCCCTTGTCTCTATATTTTATCATGAGCATTATAAGCAGGATAAGCAGCATAGGCGCAGCCACGACAGGCGTTGCGACGAGCGAATCGATCTTGAATGCGTCGGACGTGACATGCAGCGTCGGCTTTGCGTTCTCGATACGAGTGCCTCTGACGAGCAGCCTGTGCGAGTTGATGCCATACGGCGTGCAGGTGAGCAGCGTGACGTGATCCTCGCCGTCGATAATGCGCACGTCGTTGGTGTCGTCGGGGTTGACGACCTTGATCTGATCTATCTGATAGGTAACAGTGCGGTCAAGTATGGTTATTGTAAAAACGTCGCCCAATTCGAGCTTGTCAAGGTCTGTAAAAAGCTTTGCGTGAGGCAAGCCCCTGTGTGCCGAAAGCACTGCGTGTGTGCTCTCTCCGCCGACAGGCAGCGAAGTGCCCTCGAGATGTCCGCAGGCGATATTGAGCACCTCGGTGGAAGTGCCGTGATAAAGCGGCAATTCAACGCCAAGCTTTTCGATAGTTATATAGCCCATAACGCCGTTATTGTTGACGTTGAGAATTTCGTTATAGCCGTCAAGCGTGTTATAGTCATTCAAGGGCGAGCCAAGCTGCGACAGCAAATGATTATAAGCATCGGCGGCATCAAAATATTTTGAGAAATCCTCTTTTTTGATAGAGTCGAGCAATTGCTGATAATCCTCGACCGCCCTCGTCTGGGTCTTATAGTTCCAATATTGGCTTATGCTGGGGTAAAGCAGCACACAGACACCTATGAAGAGCATCAGGACCAATATGATACTCACCTTGTCTTTTTTCATAGTCATCTCTCCACTGCCTTGAATAGGCGGCGGCGGATAGCGTTATATCCGCCGCCGCAGTTTAGAACTAAGCTTTAAGATCAGTCCTCATAGACCGACATCTTTTTGCGCGTGATCATGAATACCACTGCGATCAAAGCGACGATCGAACCAAAAGTTATAAACAGAGTTGTGCCTGTCGAACCTGTCGAAGGAAGCTTGGTACCGGATTTATTTTCGACCTCGATAAGCACCGTTGTATAAGTAAGCGTGTCGCTGCCCTCGGCTTTGGTTGCGCCGGTAATAGTGAAACCTTTAGCGCCGGCGAGTACATTGTAGCCGGGGAGTGCTTCGATCTCGAGGAGCTTATAGGAATCGGCATCAAGACCGTCGATGCAGATTTTGCCGTCTGTGCCTGTTTTGAGAACAGAGGCAGCAGGCCAAGACTTGCCGTCATAACCTGTGACAGTCGAAGTGCCCTCGGGCCAAGTGCTTTCACCTGTAGGAATAGTCATCCAACCGGTGATCTTGCCACTTGCAACAGCAGCAACCTTTGTCCCGTTGCTGTTCAGCAATACGAACTTAACGCCTACGAGCGGAAGCTTTTTAGTTTCAGGGGTCTCTGCTCCTTGATCGCCACCTTCGCCGTCTTCGACGGTCTTATTCTCTACCTCAGTATACTTGAAAATGTCAAGATCCCAAGTGTAGGTAGTAGTTGTGCTCTCGGGAGTGGAGGTTGTGTTGCTGGAATCAGCATAATCAAGCCAAGTCTTATTGGGGTTGCCGTTAAGGCCAACAACTGCTTGATCATTCAGCGTTGCGCTGTAAGTGATAACGATAGTGGTATCAGCGACTATAGTGTCAAGATAGGTCACTTTGAATGCGATGTCAAAAGTGTGAGTTGTTTCACCCTCGCCTTCGCCGTGTTTAGCATTTAAAGTTACGGTGTAGTCGCTATCTTTGGTCAACGGAGTTGTGCCGACTTTAACGACGATAGAGTCTGATTTCAGTGTAAGACCTGTGGACATAACATCGTGAACGACATAGTTCTCAGCGCCTTTTTTAGCGGTGACGGTGATCTTGAAGTTTACGGTCTGGCCAATGTCAGCGTCATTGGTAGCGCCCCATGCATCCTCGGTCTTAGAATCTTCTTCAACCTCTTTTTTGATAATGGGTGCTTCGTTCTTCTCTTTGATCGTGACCGAAGGATTGGTTGTATCCAGTCCGCAGAGAGTACCAAGAGTGGTGTCAACGAGATAATAACCAAGGTCAAGGCCGGTAAATGTAACAGTGGTAGTTGTAGCTTTTGTGCTGCCGCTGTTTGATATGCCGGAATCGGATGTTTTTGCATATGCGATAGCAGCCTTTGCAAATGCATTTACATCAGCACCGCTTACCCAAGTGACATAGTCCTGTGCATCAACAGTAACATAAGTGGTCTGTGTTTTGAGCCATGTTTTCCAAGCAGAATTTGCCTTATACGCATATGTGCCGGCAGTTGCATTATAGCTTTCAAGGTCGAGAATGCGATAGATGGTATAGGTTTGACCCACAACAGCATTATCGATGGTGATAGTGCCTTTTGTCTCGTCCGCGAAGGCGGTCATGCCGAGTGAAAAGAGCATGACTGCAACGAGAATAAGTGCGAATGTTTTTTTCATCGTAGTTTTCCTTTCAACTTTTGATAAAAATATTAATGAGGTTAAATGCGTTTTGCGCATCTACGGCGTATGCACCGTATGAGGGGCAAGCTAAATCAACTCGACCTCCCTTCGCGCTTACGCCGCCGAATGCATACAAAACGGTATATCACAGGCACGGCTATCAAAGCCAGACCTGCTAATATAAAGGGAAGCTCGCCGCCCCCGCCCGTGCCGGGCAATTCTGGGCTGGTGAAGTTGGTTATTGTGCCGGTCCAATCATCGTCGTATGAAACAATATCATACGCGATGGTGATGTGATACGACTTATTATCAACAGCGTATCCGGGTGGCGCTTTGGTCTCTGTGAGGATATATTTGTGTCCCGACGGAATATTTGCAAAGGTCACATTGCCGTCTTTATCCGAAATTTCGGTGAAAGAAATTGTTTCGTTAATTTTCGTCCCATCGCCTCGGCATTCGGTGCAATTAGCATCGTCGTGCTCGAGCATAAACTCTGCCCCGGCAAGAAGCCTGCCGTCAGAACCTTTCTTTGTGAACGTGATGTCCGCCAAGTATCCGTGTACACTCGGGATTTTAAAATCAAGAGTGCGCTGTTCTGAGAAGGTCAGTTTACCGTCCTTTTCTTCGAAAACACGATATTTCAACGTGGTTGGCGCGTTGGTGTCGTATATTTTTTCTTCTTCAAACGTAAACTTATCGTCTTTTAGCTCGTTTTTAAGTCTGACACGATATTTCAGCTTATAACTGTAATATGTCGTATCACCTTTTTTTGTTTCTTCATAACCGGATTTTTTAAGATCCCAATATATCTCGCTCTTTTGGGTGATTTGATCACCATCGTCATATTTGGCGGTGTTCTCGGCACACTTTTTATTCTCGCCCGACAAATCAGTTTCGGTTTTCTGCAAGACGCCGTCTTTGTCAAAGAAACCTATAAACTCAATATATTCGGGCGGTATCAAAGGCAACGGGTCGTTGGCGACCCAATCAGCCTCTGAGGCGGTCTCGGTGATATGCTTCATCTGTTCGAATATTTGATTGTAAGCATCTTTCAATCCGGCAGTGTTTGTACTATCATAGTAATAACCCGAGCCGATGGAATTTTTAAGCCAATCCTTATATGATTGCTCACTCGTGGCATCGCCGATCTCGTATGTCGTTCCGGTTCGGTCGACAATAGAGTGTGCCTTGTCTTTCGAATTATTAATGTGTTGTTGGATCGTCTGACCGCCTACATCGACACCAATAGAGAATATTGTTGTACCGGATGCTTTGATTGAAGCCGCCATTTTTCTGGCTCTTATTGCTGCTTCATCAGAATAACTTGTGCCATATAGGCAAGGGCGATTGAAAACATGATCATAAAAACGTCCGGAACTATCGTAAGTATCGTATCCGGTATATCCACTCTCGATGTATGTCGTCGGGAAGCCGTCGCTCAAAAATATAATATACTTATGCTCATTTGACGCTTTAGCGAGCATATCTGAAGCCCTCTTTAATCCGGCTTCAACATTGGTAAAGCGTTTGTGAGATGAACCATATTCAGATGCATTTATAATATCGCCAGTCTTTTTGCGCATTGTATCTTTAAGCGCAGTTGCTTGTGCTCCAGTGCTGCATTCCGATAGGCCAAATATCTCATGTGCATCTGTATTAAATGCAACATAGCCTATCTTGCTGAGACCATTTGTTGTTTCAGCGAACTTATCCAAAAAGTCTTCGGCTGCTTCCATTGCTGCCTTGTATCGTGTGCTGTTGCCGAAGTTTTCAGTCATTGTATTGGAAATATCCATAACGATGACGACGGCCATATCGGGCTCTTTTATTATCTCCGATATATTTTGGCTGGTCGTGACTGTGAGGGTGATGTCAAAGACATTCTCGATGTCTGTGCCGGCTATGACCTTGCTTATTTCAACATCGTCGCCTTTGTCCGAAGTGGTCGTGCCGCCTACATTATCGACCTGAACTCGGCTCGGCTTTTCGCCCTCGGTAGTATTATCCTTTGAGCCAATCGGTTGATCGGCATCGAGATACTGCTGCCAATAGGTGAAAAAGTCGCTGTTTTTGAGGTCGATCCAGTTTGTGCCCCAGACACGCTCGCCGCCCTCGACCTCCTGGTCAACGGCATAGAACACATAGGGCGAAAAGCCGTCGGTGACGAACGACAATGTATTGTTGTCGTCGACCTCGACATAAACGCTGCTCAAGGTCTTTTGCGTATCGGCATCGACATGTGCGACGGCAAAAAACTCTTTTTGCGCATCAAACTGTATATCGGGCAATGTGACGGTCACCTTGACGACCGACGTCGGCGTATAGACCTCGCCATCGACCTTGATGCTGATGTCAAAGGTCTTAAACCAGTTGACATTGCTTGTTATATTGGGGTTAAGGCATGAAAGCTGTGTTTCTTTATTCCAATCGGGGACAGAAACATCAAGCACAGCGCCCTCGGGCAGGTCGCCCTCGATGACGAATGTCGCACCGCCGACAGTTGACTCGAGCTTTTTAGAAATGCCGCCTATCATTGTCTGCAATTGATATGCCTTGTCGCCGTACTTCCATGCGTTGTCGGTTAAATATTTTATTATAAACGCCTGCTCGTCACTGTCGAGAACAGACAGCGTCCAGACTGTATAAAGCTGCTCGACCGAATAAGTGTCTGCCATATCGACAAGCTGCTTTTTGCGTGCGCAGTTATCAGAATGCTTTGCGATGTCCTCTGCCGTGCTGCCGCAGTCGCAGTCGGCAAGCTTAAAATCAGTTGCGACAAAGTCAGAGCCCGAGCTGATGCCGAGCAGTGTGCCGCCGGATGCCTGCTTGCTGTGCGTGCCGTAGCCGACGACGCTGTCGCTGTATTCAGAAACGGTCTGCTCGCAGACCTCACCCATCACGTCGCCCTTGACGACAGACAGCATATTGAAGTTTACAGAGGTGATTATGCCGACTGTGCTGTCGCTGAAAAACACAAGGTCACCGGGCGCAGGTGAATAATCGCCCTTTTTTGCATACTGACCTATGGCCTGCCATGATTTTTGCATGGTCGAAACGCCGATATTGCGCGGTGCTTCGTCGGCGGAATAGCCTGCATAATTGAGGCAGAACGAAACGAACATTGCCGACCAGTCGGCATAGGGTGCGCCGTACCATGCGCCATAGCGTGTATAGCCGTGGCGATCAAAGCTCTTGTCTATCTCAAAATTGCGCGTGCTCTCTTTGTAGCCAACCTGCGAAAGCGCTATCGACACGAGGTCTCTGCGCATATCGCCTGTGGTGATGTCGCTGAACATCTTTTGCCAGTCAAGAAATGTTTCGGCATCTGCATTCTTGTCGGAATAGCACGTCAGCTTGTGAACGTGCTCTGTCTTTTGGCAGACGAGCACCGACTTATAGCAGCCATCGCCGTGCGTGTGTATCTTGTCTGATATAGCGCAGATCAATATTCTGTTGTAGCACTCATCAGAATGTGTATGCTCTTCATAGCCGCAGGCTGCTGTGCCTGCAAGCGTCAGTCCCGTCTGCTTTAGCCCCCAGAACACGTTAGCGGAAACGAGCAGGGACAGCACCAGCAGGACGGTTATGCTGCTGATTCTGAATCGTTTATTCTTTTTTACTGCACCAAGGCAGTCGCTCAGTGTGTTGTGCAAAGCACCCTACCCTTTCTGAAAAACAATAAAACGATAAATAAATAAATAAATAAAACGAGAAATGATTTTGATAATTATTATTGAGGAACGCCAAAGCGTTCGAGCGGCCAAACCCTTATTATGACCTTGCCGATGATGTCATCCCTCGATACCGCGCCGATGACCGAGCTGCGGCTGTCGACCGAGTTCGCCCTGCGGTCGCCCATGACAAAATAGCTGCCGCCCGGGATGGTATAGGGAAATTCGAGATCGCATTCGCCGAGGCTCTTCTCTGTGACATACGGCTCGACGAGCAGCTCCTGATTGACATAGACATTGCCGCTGTCGTCAATGACTACGACATCGTCGGGCAAGGCGATAACTCGCTTTAAAAGTATCCTGCCCTGATAATAAAAGCCTATCAGATCGCCACGCGAGATGTTGTCGGTCTTAAAAAGCAAAAGTATCTCGTCGTGCTCGAGTGTCGGTGACATGCTGTCGCCCGAGATCTGCAATATCGGCAGGAACAATGTCACTATCAGCACCGCTATTGCGGCAACCACCACCAGCACCGAAACAGTGCCGACGAGCGCCTTGCGGTAATATTGACCTCTGCGCAGCCTTTTGCGCTCGGTATCTATCTCTTGTATCGACGGTACCTGAACCGTCGTCCTGCGAAGCTTCATCAGTCTTGCTCCCGTTTGTCCTGCATAGCGTCGGAAATGATCGACTGAGCCTCTTTTTGCGCATCCTCTATCATCTGTGCGCACTGACGCTCGGTGTCGGCGCGGCGACGTTCGATCTCTGACAGATATATGTCGGCTGTCTTTTGTGCTGTCTCAAAAATGCCCGTGAGTGCGACCGCCGCATCGGCGATCGAGCCTGCATTGGAGAAGGCTATGCGCTTTTGCTCGAGCAGGTCGCGCAGGTGTGCATTCTCTGCCTGCAGATCCTGCTCGCTGCGCTTGAGCTGATAAATAATATCGATAAGCTCACCGCGATTGAGATGTCTTAATTCTTTTTCCATACGATAAACCTCAACATGATAAACGGCAAAGCTCTGCCGACAAGTCACCTGTTGCATTATATCATATCTCTGTCTAAAAATCAATATGTGCTTGAAACATTATTAAATATTTTTATTCCGGCAAAGCTGCCGGTTTTTTGCTTGCACGGTCGTTTTCGACCGAAAAGCTCACGTTTTTTTGCAAAAACCTCTTGACACAGATATGCCGAAATGCTATAATTTGACATCTTATTTGTTGTTTTTGTTTTTAATTTCAAGAGCTGCAAAGCAATGCTCGGCTTATCACGGGGCACTCAGACACCGACGGTGCCGAGCGCCTCGTTTTTGTTGCACTTATTAAGGAGGAAGAAGCCCGATGCAAGGATCAAAGCGCGGTGCCGCACTTGCAGAGATCTGCATATCACTTGCGCTCACGATGCTCGCGGGCGTTATGATCGCCTCATTTTGCGTTATGACGACCGATTATTTAAAGCGCGCCGAAGCGAACCGCTCGTTCGTCGAGAGCGTTTCGCTGCTCGAGGATGCGCTGATGAAATGGACCTCCGCCTTTGACAGCAGCGAATATACCATAACAGTATACGACACCTCGCTGCTCGCATCCGACGGTGCAAACGAATATGCGTTTGCCGTTTCTGACGGTGCTTTGACGTTTGAAATGCCAAACGGCGAAACGGCAGAATACCCCGACTGCGCCGTTTCTGCACGCTTTGGCGTGAAGCACGGCATGATAAGCTGCGATGCAGTTTATTCTCTCGATGACAAAGAAACGCATATTTGCATATTCAGATATGTTCGTGCGGCAAAAGCAGGTGAAGCGCCATGAAGATAAAAAGCACAGGCAAGCAAGGATTTACGATAGTCGAATGCGTCGTGGCAATGGCGATCATCGTTTTGGTGTCGGTCACCGCCGTTTCGATAATAGGCTATGCGTCTGTCAATTCCGAGCAGGATATTCTGCTGACTTATGCGAGGGTAGATGTTTCAAATGCACTCGAGCTTTTCAAGGCGTGCGAGGCTTCAGAGCTTGACAGCATCATGACATCAGAGCTCGGATTTGCAAAGAGCGGCGATATTTTTGTAAAGACATACGGCAACGTGATGCGTGCCGAAATACGCATTTATTCGGATGGACAAGCATTCTTTTTCAAAGCAACGGTGACTGCAAACGAAAGCAGAGAAATGATCAATATTGACTATGAAAAACGATCTTAAAAGCATAATCAAAAGCAAACGCGGAATAGCGATCGAATCTGCCGTGATAATGCTGCTCACGGTGTTTTTGCTGTGCGCGCTTATCACGGCTTTTTGTGTCTATGCAAGGAATTTTGATATGCGGCGCATAAAAAGCCTCGAGGTCGAGGCCGAGCTTGACACGATAGGTGAGAGGTTTACAGCAGATCCGGCAGGATTTGAATATTCAGGCGAAAAATACGTCGCTTATTCCGCAAGCGACGGCGATATTTATACGCTCACCGTGACCGACGTTTCGGGAACGCACAAGCTGACGGTGAAATATGATATTTCAAGCAAAAAAGTTATGCTCTGGACCCACGTTCAAAAGTCGGAGCAAGGAGCGCAAAAATGACCTATACAGGAAAATGTGCGATCGGCATAGAGCCGACGGACAAAAGCATACGATATTATTCGTCCTACATTGACAAGGCAGAGCAGGGAACGGTGCATTTCGTTTCGGAATGCTTTACAGAAGCGTTTTACGACGAGCTTGCAGATATTCTTTGCGGAATAAAGCATGCTTTCGAGGATGCCTCGGCATCAAATTCGGTGATAGTTTTGCCAAGCGACGTGTTTGTGACAGATCTTTTGATGCTTCCGACAATGCGTGCGCATTCAATGAGATCGGCAACAGATGCCATGACAGACAGCCTTTTTGCAGGCAAAAGCGCCGTCGATATGCAATGTGACCGCATCAAAAGCACAGATCAAAGCACGATATTTCGGCTGTCTGCTGTGCGCAAGTCGCTGATTTCAGACATACGCCAAAGCTGCGCCCGAGCAGGCTTTGCCGCAAACAAATGCATTTCGGCGGCAGAGGGCTTGGCGAACGAGGTACTGAGCAGGGTTCAGCCTGCAAAGGACGAGCTTTTTGCCGTGCTTGACACTGCCGACGGGTTCACAAGGCTTGTGTTTGTATATAATTCTGTGCCTGTTGCGGCAACGACCCTGCAGGCAGGGACAGACACAATTAAAGAGCTTTTGTGCATTTTGCAATACAGCAAGAGATTAAAGCAGCTCGGCGAATGCAAAACAGTGCTTGTAAGTCCGCCGACAGACCTGCCGAAGCAGACGGCAAACGGCATTGTCTTTAAGCCGATCGAGCTTGAAAACGCATTATATCCCGAGCTGTGCGGTGCTTTGCGCCGTATTTAAAAACATTATTGTGAGGTGCGAGAAAAAATGATCTATGCGATAACCGACACATATGCATTGGCTGCGGTCTATGCCTTTTCATTCGTGCTTGGGCTTGCCGTCTCGCAATGCCTTAGTGCAGTGATCTATCAATTGACGCACGGAAAAAGCGTTTTTTCGGCGTATTCGTGCGATGCGTGCGGCGAAAAAATCAAATGGTACGACTGCATTCCCCTTTTGTCATTCTTATTGCTCGGCGGCAAATGCCGCAGATGCAAAGCGCCTATACCAAAGCGCTATCTGCTCATCGAGCTTTTGACCGCCGCATTGTTTTTGTTATCCTCGGTAATATATGCGCCCGTGAGTATTTTTTACGCCTTGACCTCAATGGTCATCTGCTCGTGCTGCGTATGCGTGTTTTTTATAGACCTTGACAGTATGATAATCAACAACAGGTTTGTGATAATCATCGCCTTCTGCGGTGTATTATCAGTCTTTTTCGAGCCAAAATGCGACATTTTGAGCCGCATTATCGGCGGTCTTGCAGGCTTTTTGCTGTTCTATGCGGTCGCAGTCGTCGGCTCTTGGCTGTACAAAGCCGAGGCCATGGGCGGCGGAGACATCAAGCTTGCGCTCGCCTCGGGGCTTATGCTCGGCTGGCAGAAATTGATAATCATGGTGCTCATCGCATCAATCTTCGGCGCTGTCGGTATGGCACTGCAAAACAAAAAGGATGGTGAGGAGCGTGCAAGGCCGTTTGGTCCCTACCTCGCCACAGGGCTCGTCATCGCCATGCTGTTCGGAGATTCTTTGACAGGCGCATATCTTGCGCTGATATTCGGAGGCTGAAAATGCAATTCAAATATACCGCAATCGATCTGCAAAAGGCAGAATACAACGGCATATTGCTCGCCGAGGACGAAAAGGAGCTCGCATCTTTATTGTCGCAGCAGGGGCTTTATCTCGTTTCGTGCTCGCCGTATTCGGGCAGAACGAAACGCAAAAGACTGCCTGCAATAAAAAGCGGTGCAAGGGCAGGCGAGCTTGCGACGTTTTGCAGGCAATATTCGGTAATGCTTTATTCGGGCGTTTCGCTGCTTGACGGAATAAAGATACTCAAAGAGCAAAAATTCTCGTGGCGCTTCGGCAACGCATTGCAGATGGTCTACACCGACGTCAAGGGCGGAATGATGCTGTCGGAAGCGTTTGCAAAGCACGAAGATATGTTTCCAGAGTTCTTTTGCGCCATGATCAGGGTCGGCGAAGCGTCAGGCAAGCTCGACACTGTTATGAATTCGCTCGCCGAGCATTATGAAAAAGATACATCTCTGCGCCGCAAGGTCAAAAGCGCACTCGCCTACCCAGCCGTATTGATGGCGATGACAGTCGCCGTGATAATACTCATGCTGGTATATGTTATGCCGGCATTCCGCTCGTCGCTTTCGTCACTCGGCATAGAGCCGACAGGCGTGTCAAAGGCGGTGTATGACATATCCGATTTTCTGACAGTCCATTGGTATAAAATATTGCTTGCAATAGCCGCTGTTGCGATCGCTATATACGCTTTTTCGAGAACAGGCAAGGGCAGGCTTATGCTTGACAGGCTATACCTTTCTTTGCCGATGATCAAAGGAATAAGCTCAAACCTTATCGCCGCAAGATTTGCACGTGCCTTCGGGCTTTTGCTCTCGAGCGGAATGAATATGTCAGACGCGCTCGAAAACGTAATAATAGTTTTGGGCAACCGCTATGCCGAAGCGCAGTTTGCAAAGGCGAGCACCGACGTCAGCCACGGTGCGCTGCTGGCAAATGCCATCGAAAGGCATATGCCGTTCCTGCCTGCCGCACTGTTGCAGATGATCGCCGTCGGCGAACGCTCGGCATCGCTTGACGAAACGCTGCTAACGGCGTGCTCGTTTTTTGACGACACTGTCGACTCGAGGCTCAATGCCGCCGTCACCGTCATTCAGCCGTTTATTATGCTGATACTGGGCGGTGTGATCGCAGTAATGTTTATAGCCGCATATTCACCAATGCTTACGATGATGAACGGCATATGACAGACAAGAGAGAACCAATATGAATATCACGAATATAAATAATGAGCTTTTAGAATTATATGTCGGCAAAAAGCTTATCAGGCGTCAGGATGCCGACGTCGTTTTGCAGCAGTCAGAGCGACTTGGCATCAGCGTGACCGAATGCCTGCTGCAAGGCGAATATCTCACCGAATCGGCAATATTCACAGTCCTTGCGGAATACTGCGGTCTGCCGTTCGCCGAGCTCGATATGCTCGAAAAGGACGACGCTGTTTTTGATATGTTTTCGCTCGAATTTATGAAACGCAACTGCTTCGTTCCGATACGCACGGATGGCAATGAAATGCTTATCGCGGTCGGAGATCCGTTTGACATCAACGCACGCTCTGCCGTCGCCTTGGCATACAGCGGCAGGGTAAAGCGCATATTGACACCGCCGTCGCAGATCGAAAGGTATGTCGATGCCATAGCCGCCGCACGCTCCGCATCAGAGGTGCTTGGTGCGTTTAAAAACGGCGACAGCAAGCTTTTTGCACGCAAAAAGTCTGCTCAGGCAAAGCAGAACGACACCGCAAGCAGTCCCGCCGTGCGTCTGGTCGACTCGATAATAAAAGAAGCGATCCCATGCCGTGCAAGCGACATTCACATCGAGCCGTTCGAAGCCTATGTCAGGGTCAGATACCGCATCGACGGCGACCTGCAGGAGCGCTCGAGCCTGCCGATCGAGGCTTATCAGGCAATATCCGCAAGGCTCAAGATAATGTCGGGGCTCGACATTGCAGAGCGCAGAGTGCCGCAGGACGGCAGGATAAATATGACTGTCGGCGGCAGAGAATATGACCTCAGAGTATCGTCGCTACCATCGGTACACGGCGAGAAATTTGTCATACGCATACTCGACAAGTCGTCTTTCAGGTTCACAAGGCAGGACCTCGGCTTTGACAGCAACGAAAACGCCGTCATCGACAGGATGCTCGCACATCCTCACGGAATAATTCTGCTCACAGGTCCGACAGGCTGCGGCAAGTCGACAACGCTTTATTCATTTCTTAAAGAGGTCAACGACCCGAGGGTCAACATCGTCACGGTCGAGGACCCTGTCGAATACACGATGAGCGGTATCACGCAGACGCAGGTCAACACCAAGGCGAGCATGACGTTCGGCAAGGCACTCAGGGCGATATTGCGGCAGGATCCCGACATAATCATGATAGGCGAGATACGAGACGAAGAGACCGCCGAAATAGCCGTCAGAGCCGCAATAACAGGGCATCTCGTTTTCAGCACCCTGCATACAAACGACGCTCCCGGAGCGATAACGAGGCTCGAGGATATGCACGTGCCGGATTATCTTGTGGCAGATGCGCTTGTCGGAGTTATCGCACAAAGATTAGTCAAAAAGCTTTGCCCTGCCTGCAAAAAGCGCGGCAGGACAAGCCACAGCGAAATGGAGCTGCTCGGACTCGACGAGCCGGTGACGATATACAGACCTCAGGGCTGCCCGCTCTGCGGCGGAAGCGGCTATAAGGGCAGGACCGCCGTTCACGAGATAATGTATATGAACGACGACCTGAAAAACGCCGTCGTTTCGACCAAAAGCGGCGATACGCTGCGCAATGCCGCAATGCGAAACGGCATGACTACGCTCTGGAGCTCCTGCCGTAACCTCGTCCTCGGCGGCATAACCAGCATCAGCGAGCTCATTACACTCAATACCGAGCAATAAAACGCACAGAGCGGAGCAAGACCATTGTCTTGCTCCGCCCTGTTTTTTGTTATGGTTTTCTTGACATCAAACAGACCGTCTCGACGGTTGTTTCAGTTTCCAAGGGAAGTTCTTTCA
>CAZASH010000012.1:0-30499 GCA_964487775.1 uncultured Ruminococcus sp. | reverse complement strand
GAGCTCGGTATTGAACTGGGCTCATTCCTTTTAAATTGAGAGAGATTCTCTCGTTGTTGTAGTAATGTATGTATTACTACAACTTTTCAATGAATCTGCGATGGGATTCAAATTTTTCGCCGTAATACAGCAGTTGGTGATCTAAAAGAAATTATTCGCAGATACGAATTTATTAACAAAATTACGCTTGAGAAAAGGAACACAATCTGCTATAATTATTTTGTAGCAGTGTGTCCTTTTTCACAGGCGTAGAAAGGAACAATCTATGGGAAAAAATCTCAAAGGTAAAGACTGCAGCAAGGGTATCTGCCAAAGAAAGGATGGGTTGTATTCCGCGCGTTTCGTAGATAAAACAGGAAAACGACACGAAAAGTATTTTCAAACACTTCCCGAAGCACGAAACTGGATTGAGGACTCAAAGTATGCTGATAAGCACGAAGATGTTTTTGTAGCCACCGATACTACGGTGGATCAGTGGTTTGAATTTTGCATTGAGAACATTGTTGGCGATTTAGCACCCAATACGCTCCGCAATTACAGGGAACGATATGTTCACAACATTCAGCCTGTAATCGGGCGAATGCTGATTTCCAATGTCAAGCCTATGCACTGCAAAAAGGTGTTCATTCAAATGGATGCTGACTATGCGGGATCTACCATTCGTCAAGCCTACATCACAATGGGTACAATGTTTAAGGCGGCAAAGATGAACGACCTGATTGTCAAGCACCCAATGGATGGTGTGAGGTTTACAAAGCCCGTTCGTGCAACAGACGATATAAATTTTCTGACGCGGGATGAGCAGCGTATTTTTCTCGAAACCGCACGGCGCTCTCATAATTTCAACCAATATGCGCTGATCCTCGAAACAGGATTGCGTACTGGTGAAATAATTGGCTTGACATGGGATGCGGTTGATTTTGAGAAACGAACGCTTACGGTAAACAAAACTTTGGAATATCGCCATTCCCAGCAAAATTGGCGGGCCGGTCCTCCAAAGACGCAGCAAAGCTATCGGACAATTCCCTCGACTGATCGAGCATACAACATTCTCAAGGAAATATGGGATAGCCGTGCAGAGCGAAAAGAATCACCACTTTTGGAGCAGAAATTGTAGTATATGGATAGGCTTACAGGCTTGACTTCCAAACTTGTTATGCGTGATCTTGTTTTCATCAACTGGCGTACAGGTGAGCCTGCGAAAAACAGTTCCTATGATACCCACCTATACAAACTCTGCGACAAAGCAGGAATTGACCATTTTTGTATGCACGCTCTACGCCATACATACGCCACAAGAGCCATCGAAAGCGGTATGCAGCCAAAGGTGCTGCAAAAACTACTGGGACACGCCAGTATCAAAACAACGATGGATCGATATGTCCATGTGACTACCGACTCCCTCGACAATGCGGTCAGGCAATTCCAGCTTAATGGGATTTACATATAAAAATCCATATAGGTTTATGCGGAAATGGTGTAAAAATGGTGTAACAGCCGAAACGCCAAAACGCGAAAACCCTTGCAAATACAGGAAAAATCAAAGGAGAATAAGATAAAATGAAATTAGGTATCGTTGGCTTGCCGAATGTAGGCAAGAGTACACTTTTTAACGCGCTTACAAAGGCAGGTGCCGAGAGCGCCAATTATCCCTTCTGCACGATCGAGCCCAATACAGGCATGGTCGCCGTTCCCGACGAGCGTTTGAACAAGCTCGCCGAAATATACGACCCCGACAAGGTCACGCCCGCAGTCATCGAATTTGTCGACATTGCAGGGCTTGTCAAGGGCGCAGCCGACGGCGAGGGACTGGGCAACAAATTCCTGTCGCACATACGTGAGGTGGACGCCATCGTTCACGTCGTGCGCTGCTTTGGCGGCAGCAAGATCATACACGTTTCAGACAGCGTCAGCCCGAGGCGTGACGTCGACACCATCAACACAGAGCTTATTCTGTCAGACATCGAGGTGCTTGACAGGCGCATAGACCACGTCAAAAAGCAATTAAAGGGCGACAAGTCGGCTGCCGCAGAGCTTGCAGCGCTCGAAAAGGTCGCATCCGAGCTCAGCAAGGGCACGCCCGCAAGACTTATTCCGCTTGACGAAACAGAAAAAGCTTTTCTCTCTGCCGTTCCGCTGCTTTCGGGCAAGCCGGTCATTTATTGCGCCAACGTCAGCGAGGACGACCTCTCAAAGCCTGACGAGCAGAACCCCTATTTCGTCGAGCTCAAAAATGCGACCGAGGGCGAGGATGCAGAGATCATATCCGTTTGTGCAGAGATCGAAGCAGAGGTCGCAGAGCTTGAGCCGGACGAGGCAAGAGCATTCCTTGACGACCTCGGAGTGACTGAGTCGGGTCTCGGCAAGCTCATCAAGGCATCCTACCACCTTTTGGGGCTCATCTCGTTCCTCACCGCAGGCAAGCCGGAGGTCAGAGCATGGACCATCAAGCGCGGAACAAAAGCTCCGCAGGCGGCAGGCAAGATACACAGCGACATCGAGCGAGGCTTTATCAGAGCAGAAATAGTCAGCTTTGACGATCTCGTTCGCCTTGGTTCTGTTAACGCAGCAAAAGAGCAGGGACTCATGCGCAGCGAGGGCAAGGAATACGTCATGCGCGACGGCGATGTCGTGCTGTTTAGATTCAACGTTTAAAAGGCATACACAAGCAGAAAAAAGGCTTTCGCCACTTTGGGTGAAAGCCTTATTTTTGACATTTTTCACGAAGTGCTATGCGCCCCCGCAAAGCCGTTTACCATGAGACGAAACCCTGCTTTAAGGCAGGTGGGTGGACGTACTGACGCTTAAGCGCTTCCAACGTTCGCAAGGCGGGTGACAAAAGCAGCCGCAATGCGAGAGGCCTGCGCAACACGGCAAGATCGGTCCTCCCTTTCGTAATTGTGGGTTTTTTCATGGAGAAGCCGCAAAAGAGCGTCAACATATCACGGGCTCCGCAGGAGCGGCATTTAAACAGAAATGATACTAATAAATATTATATATCAGTTCAGCCGTCCTCTTCGGTATCGGTATCGACGTCCTCGGGCTCCTCGTCATAATCGTCGAGGTCGCATTCGCCCATAAATTCGTCTTCAAAGGCAGCGGCGGCACGCTCAAACTCTTCATCGTCATCGATAGTGACCAGCATCCCCTCGCCATTCTCGTCTGTGGTCATCTTTAAGAGAACGCATTCGTCCTCGTCGGTATCGGTGGGAATGAGCGCGATGTATTGCTCCTGCTCGACCTCAAAGGTGCCGATGACCTCAAATACAGTCTCTTTGCCCTCTTCGTCTGTGAGGGTGATGGTGCTTTCTTCGAAATTATCGTTCATTATCATATACCTCCGTTCTGTCAATATTTTACAACGCAATGCGAGATATGTCAAGTATGAGTTATTGACATTTTGCGCCAAGTAATGTAAAATGCATAGCAAAGAGGTGATAGCATGTCAAGTCTGACCAGAGTTTATATTTCAAACAGCAAAATATCAAACAATGCGGCAGTCATCGAGGGCAAGGATGCCGAGCATCTCGTCAAGGTGATGCGGCTTCGGGTAGGCGACGCTTTTTGCATATGCGACGGCGTTTCACGCGAGTATGATGCAGTGCTGACGCATATCTCAGAGCTTTATGTTGAGGCGGCACTCGGTGAATGCAGAGAGCCCGGCACAGAGCCATACTGCCCTATCACGCTTTATCAATGCCTGCCGAAGGGCGACAAGATGGAGACTGTCATTCAAAAAGCCGTCGAGCTCGGCGCGACCGACATAGTGCCTGTTTTGTCCGACAGATGCATTTCGAGGCCCGATCAGAAATCACTCAAAAAGAAGCTCGAGCGCTGGCAGCGCATTTCAGAATCTGCTTCGGCTCAATGCGGCAGATGCAGGATTCCGATAGTCCACCAAGACATAAGCTTTGAAGCTGCGTGCCGCGAGATGCAGGGCAAAACGTCGTTTATCTGCTATGAGGGCGTTACCGATATGCACATAAGCAGTCTTTTGCAGAATATTTCACAAAAGCAATCCGATGGCATCTCGTTTTTGATAGGTCCGGAGGGCGGCATAGCCGATCGTGAGATAGAGCTTGCGAGAGCAATGGGTGTCAAAACCGTTTCACTTGGCGATCGCATAATGCGCACAGAGACCGCCTCGGGCTTTGTTTTGGCGGCGATCGAGGTGCTTACGCACGCATAAAAATTATGTAAATTAGTAACATTGCACAACGCCGAAAAATTCGATTTCGGCCCTGTTTTGTCTGCAATAGACAAAATGGGGCTTATTTTTTTGTGAAAAATAAGCAAAACCTATTGCATTACCAAAAAAATTGAGATATAATAGACGCAGATTACTATCTAATATTTTTGCATTACTTATTTTCGGAGGGAAAACATGAGCAACAAACTCTTTCAGAGCCTCATTTATCAAATGAAAGACAGTGTCGACCGCAGCATCGGCATTATCGACGAAAAGGGCTCAATCATCGCGTGCAGCAGCCTTACCCGCATAGGAGAGTCACGCAAGGATATTCTCGAAGAGGTGTCATATTCTTTTGACACCGTCATCTCCGCAGGATACACCTACAAGCCCATGGGTTCTCACGCACGCATAGACTATATCATTTTTGTCGAGGGTGAGGACGACGAGGCCAAATGCATCTCTTCGCTGCTTTCTGTTTCGTTTGCCAACATCAAGACGCTTTATGACGAAAAGTATGACAAGATAAACTTTATCAAAAACATACTGCTCGACAACATTCTGCCCAGTGACGTGTTTATCAAGTCAAAGGAACTACATTTTGACAACGACATCAACCGCTCTGTCTTGCTTATAAGATTTATGACAAAGAGCGCTGACGTTGTGCCCTATGACATCATACGCAATATGTTCCCCGAAAAGGCAAAGGACTTTGTCATCAGCGTTTCGGAGAGCGACATCGTGCTTGTCAAAGAGACACGCTCTGCTCACGACACCAAAAAGCTCGAGGCAGTCGCAAACACGATCATCGACACCGTTCAGAGCGAGTTTTATCTCAAGGTCGTCGTCGGCATCGGCTCTGTTGTCAGCGGCGTCAGAGAGCTTGCAAGATCCTACAAGGACGCTCAGATCGCCCTGGAGGTCGGCAAGGTATTTGATATCGAAAAGAATGTGGTCAATTATGAGAACCTCGGCATCGGTCGTCTGATCTATCAATTGCCCACCACCCTTTGCGAGATATTCCTGCAGGAGGTCTTTAAGCGCGGCTCGCTCGACAGCCTTGACAAAGAGACGTTGACGACCATACAGGCGTTCTTTGACAACAACCTCAACGTTTCAGAGACCTCGCGCAAGCTGTTTGTCCACCGCAACACTCTGGTGTACAGACTTGACAAGATCAAAAAGATCACAGGACTTGACCTGCGCGAATTTGACCACGCCATAACCTTCAAAGTCGCTTTGATGGTCAAAAAGTATCTCTCGAGCAAATCGGCAATGTATTGATCTGCCATCGAGGGACGACATGATCAGGTTTACTAACGTATCACAAAACTATGGCAGAGATACCTATGGAGTCAAGAACATAGATCTCACCATAAACGACGGCGAATTTGTCTTTATCACAGGTCCCAACGGCTCGGGCAAGTCGACCCTGGCAAAGCTTATCACGCACGAGCAGGTGCCCGAATCGGGCAAGCTGAGCGTCAACGGCTTCGAGCTGCACGACATGCCGAAATCGCAGGTGCCGTATCTCAGGCGCTCGATGGGCATAGTGTTTCAGGACTTCAGACTTTTTGAGCGCAAGACCGTATACGAAAACATTGCGTTTGCCATGCGTGTCGTGGGCGCTCATCCTCAAAAGATACGCTCTCGTGTGCCCGCAATGATAGAGGCTGTCGGTCTCACCGGCAAAGAGAAGGTGTTTCCGTCAGAGCTGAGCGGCGGCGAGATGCAGAGGGTCGCCTTTGCACGTGCAATAATCAATAATCCCAAGCTGATAATCGCCGACGAGCCCACAGGCAACATCGACCGCGAGATGAGCTTTGAGATAATGGAGCTGCTCAGCGAGATGAACAGGCTCAAAAAGACCGTCGTCGTCATTTCGCACGATGACGAGCTCGTGCACAAATATGCCAAGCGCATCATACGCATGGAGGATGGCTCGATAGCCTCTGATACAGCAGCCGATACGATGGGAGGCTCGAATATATGAAGAAATTAGTCAGCCTCATATCGACCTTCTTTTATGAATTAAAGCAGGGCTTCGTCGGCATATTCCGCAACGGAGTCATGAGCCTCAGCTCTATGCTCGCACTCGTCTGCTGCATGGTCGTGCTCGGCACGTTTTATATATTGATCGACCTTATCGAGGTCAACTTTATGGCGATCGATGACATGAACGTCATCGAGGTCTATATCGGCGACAAGCTTGACGACGATGCGATAGCACACATCGACGGCGAGCTCAAAAAGATCAAAAACGATCAGTCGCTCGGCATAGTCGAGAGCTTTGAATTTATGTCAAAGAGCGACAACTGGCACAGATTTTTAGAAATGTATGAGGCAAACGCCTCCGACGACGAATCAGGCGAGGGCAATATACTCACCAAATATTTTGACGAGAACAACAACCCCCTGCCTGCAAGCTATCGTATACATTTCACGTCCTTTTCAGATAAGGACAAGCTTTATGAATTAAAATACCGCATAAGCAATATAGACGGCATCGATCAGAGCGACATCAAAGAGAATTTCACTCTGTACGAGAAGGTCACCAACGTCAAGAACGCCATCACCGTCACGGGTGTGTGGCTTTTGGTGATACTGTTCATCGTCACACTGCTGTTTATAATCAACACCATCAAGCTCGGCATCAAGGCACGCAGCAACGAGATCAAGTTTATGAAGTTCTGCGGCGCTACCAACAAGTTCATCATCACGCCGTTCGTCATCGAGGGCGTTCTGATAGGACTGTTTTCGGCAGGTGTCGCGCTCGGCTTGCAGTATTATGTTTATAATTTCGTACTTGCCGACATATTTAAGGAATACGGCATAGGCACGACAGGCGTTTTTGCAGAATATATGCCTGTTCTGCTGTTTGCGTTTATCCTGATTGGACTGCTCGCAGGCACTCTGGGCAGCGGCATGTGCATCAAGAAATATCTCAAGGTTTAAATCATGCAAAAACACACCGTTATAAAACGCATAATATGCATTTTTCTTACGTTTGCGGCGGTCGCAGCGATAGCTTTGGCTTGCATCTCTCCGTCAGAGACGGCTGATGCACGCACGCTTGCCGACATCGACAAGGACATTGCAGAATGCAACGCATTGCTTTCGACACTCAAAAAAGAACGCAATGATATCAACAACGAGCTTTCGGCGCTCGGCTCTGACTCAAAGGATATGGAGAAGCAGATGGCTCTCTATACCGAGCAGCGCGAGATGATACAGGCAGAGATCGACCTGATAACCGAGACCGTCGAGGCTTACGGCATAAAAAAAGCGTCGCTTGAGGCAGAGATAGCGCTCAAAGAGACTGACAAGCAGTTTGCGCTTGACCTTTATTCGCAGATAATGGTATACAGCTTTGAATACGGCAACGCCAGCAATTTTGAGCTTTTGTTTTCGTCGGACGGCTTTTCTGATTTTATGACCAGACTCGACAGCGCACGCTCTATCATGGAGTACAGCGCTTCGCTTATCTCGGACATTGAGACGGTTCAAAGCGACCTTGAGGCGCTCGAAGCAGACCTCGACGCCGCAACCGCAAAGCTCGACGAATATGCTGCATCACAGCAGGAGGCAAAAGAAGCACTCGAAGAAGCAACTGATATGCTCGAACAGCAGGCGGCATCGCTCGGCATAAGCCTTTCTGAGCTTACCGAGAGATACCAGACCGTCAACAGCACTATCTCGTCTGTCAACCAAAAGATCGCAAAATTGCGCGAGGAGCGTCAGGATCTGATCGACTCGATGTCCGACTTCCTCTTCCCTCTCGCCAGAAACTCAAAGGCGTTCAGGATCTCCAGCGATTTCGGCTGGCGCTCTGACCCGTTCACTGGCAAAAAAGCATATCACAGCGGCATAGATATTCCTGCCGACAAGGGCACGCCGATATACGCAGTCAAATCCGGCACAGTCACCAGAAGCGAAAAGACTTCGAGCCTCGGCAACGTCGTCGTCGTTTATCACGGCAACGGACTTTCGACGCTTTATTGCCATGCGACCGAAAGGCTCGTCAAGGTCGGCGACACGGTTACGCGCGGACAGACTATTGCGACCGTCGGCACGACAGGCAGATCTACGGGCTATCACCTGCACTTCTCGGTGCTCATCAACGGCTCGTATGTCGACCCGCTCGACTATATCGACGAAAAGATATTCGTTTCGATCTCAAAATAATCTTAAAGACACCATCCAAAGCAATATTTCACGAGTGTAAAGGAGCACGGCTTTTATGGACGAAAACCTTAACAACACCCCCTCTTTGCAGCCGACAGAGCCGCAAGCCGACAACACCGACAACACAGAACCCGGCGCCAAGCCAAGCAAAAAGCATAAAGGTATATCTACCGTCACTCTCGTTGCGATCATGGTCGTCGCCATCATTGCAACGGCGCTCATTACCTTCTCGATGACGAGGGAGGCGGTCAGCGATCAATACAGAGCATATTATTCCGAATTATTGCAAAGCAGCCAATTGACACCGTTTCTGCAGAAGTTCAAGACCGTCGAGGAGTTTGTTGGTTCAAGCTTTATCAAGGACTATGACCTGTCAGAGGCAGAGGACGCAGCACTTTATGCGTTCTTCAGTGCGCTCGGCGATGATTATACCTTCTATATGGATAAGGCAGAGTACGACGCCACAATGACAGATTCGGCAGGCATCGTCGCAGGCATAGGCGTCAGAGCGGTTACAGACCCAGACACAGGGCACATCTGCATTATGACCGTTATGCCCAATTCGCCGGCATTGGCGGCAGGCATTAAGCCGCTCGACCGCATTGTCAAGGTTTTTGACACCGAGGTCAACGCAGACAGCTACAGCGAATGCCTCGACCTCATCAGGGGCGAGACAGGCACTGATGTCAAGCTCACTATCAAGCGTGGCGAAGAGACCTTTGAGGTCACCTGCACCAGACAAAAGGTCAACAACATCACTGTTGAATACCGCAAATTAGATGGCGACATCGCACTCATCAAGATAACCGAGTTTGTTTCTACCACCCCCGCCCAGTTCAAGGCAGCAATGCAAGCGGCTCAGGACGAGGGCTGCAAGAGCTATATTTTTGATATGCGCAACAACCCCGGCGGCAGCCTTGGCGCAATCGAGGAAGTGCTCGATTACCTCCTGCCCGAAGGACCTATCATCAACATCGTGTACGCTGACGGCGAGACCGAGGTATTTAATTCCGACGCAAATGAGTTCAAAGCACCGATGGTCGTGCTCTGCAACGGCTCGACGGCATCGGCAGGCGAGCTCTTTACTGCGGCACTTCGGGATTATAAAAAAGCGACCGTGATAGGTCAAACGACCTTCGGCAAGGGCACTATGCAAACTATCAAACAGTTGCCTGACGGCTCGGGCTTCAGAATGTCGATAGCATATTACAATCCCCCCTGCAACATCAGCTATGACGGCACAGGCATCACGCCAGACGTCGTGATCGAGCTTAGTGAGGAGCAGCAAAAATATTTCTATTTCCTCGACGATGACGAGGACCCTCAATTGCAGGCAGCGATAGCAGAGCTTGGCAAATGAACACCAATCAACGACAAACGATAAACGATTAAGATAACGATTAAGGAGAATATAACGCAATGGCAAAACAGATCACCGTAAGCAAAGAAGGCTTTGAAAAACTTCAGGCAGAGCTCGAGCACCTCAAGGCGTTTAAACGTAAAGAGGTCGCACTCGCCATACAAAAGGCGCGCGCATTCGGCGACTTGTCTGAGAACAGCGAATACGACGAGGCAAAAAACGAGCAGGCAGAGGTCGAGTACCGCATTGCCCAGCTTGAAGAGACTCTTGCCAACGCAATAATCATGAGCGACTCTGAGCTCTCGACCGACAAGGTCGGCGTCGGCAACCGCATCAACGTTTATTGCATCGACACCGAAGAGGAAGAAGAATATAAAATTGTCGCTACCACGGAGGCAGACCCCATCGAGGGACTCATCAGCGACGAATGCCCCCTCGGCAAAGCACTTATCGGCTGCAAGCGCGGCGATACCGTTTCTGTCGAGACTCCTTCGGGACTTCTGCGCTATACCGTCAATAAGATTTCAAAATAAGAGGTTAACATGAGCCAGCCTAACAACAACCAGCAAAATCAGCCCGAGCAGAACCTAAACGACCTTTTGCGCATAAGACGCGAAAAGTTGTCAGACCTGCAAAACGCAGGCAAGGATCCGTTCGTTATAACCAAATACGACGTCACGCATCATTCCACCGAGATCAAATCGGCGTTTGAGGCGCTTGACGGACAGGAGGTTTCTGTCGCAGGCCGCATGATATCAAAGCGCGTTATGGGCAAGGCATCGTTCTGCAACATACGCGACCTCAAGGGCAATATTCAGATATATGTCGCACGTGACAGCATCGGAGAAGAGTCTTATGCAGACTTCAAAAAATACGATGTCGGCGATATTCTTGGCATAAAGGGCAAGGTATTTATGACAAAAACAGGCGAGATCAGCATTCACGCCGAGTCGGTGCTGCTGCTCAGCAAGAGCCTGCAGATACTGCCCGAGAAATATCACGGACTCACCAACACCGATATGCGCTATCGCCAGCGCTATGTCGACCTCATCATGAATGACGATGTGCGTGACACGTTCGTAAAGCGCTCGCTCATCATCAGCTCGATACGCCGTTTCCTCGACGACAAGGGCTTTATGGAGGTCGAAACCCCCATGCTCGTTTCAAACGCAGGCGGCGCTGCTGCAAGACCGTTCGAAACGCATTACAACGCACTTGATGAAGATGTCAAGCTGCGCATTTCGCTTGAGCTTTATTTAAAGCGCCTCATCGTCGGCGGTCTCGAAAAGGTCTATGAGATCGGCAGAGTCTTCCGCAACGAGGGACTTGACACCAGACACAACCCCGAGTTTACGCTCATGGAGCTTTATCAGGCATACACAGACTATAACGGCATGATGGATCTGACTGAAGAGATGTTCAGACACCTTGCCAACAAGGTCTGCGGCGGACTCAAATTTACCTATGGCGAAAACGAGATAGACTTTACAGAGCCTTTTGCAAGGCTCAGCATGACCGACGCCGTCAAGCAGTATTCGGGCGTCGATTTTGACGCCGTTGCCGACGAGGCAGAAGCAAAGCGCATTGCCGACGAGCACGGCATTCACTATGAGGCACGCCACAAAAAGGGCGACATCCTCAACCTGTTCTTTGAAGAATATGTCGAGAGCCACCTCGTGCAGCCTACGTTCATCATCGACCACCCTGTCGAGATCTCGCCGCTCACAAAGCGCAAGCCCGATAAGCCGGGTCACGTCGAGAGGTTCGAGCTGTTCATCAACGGCTGGGAGATGTGCAACGCTTATTCAGAGCTGAACGATCCCATCGACCAGCGCAAGCGCTTTGCCGATCAGGATGCACTCGCCGCAGCAGGCGACGAAGAAGCAAACCACACCGACGAGGACTTTTTGAACGCCCTCGAGATCGGTATGCCCCCCACGGGCGGCATCGGTTATGGCATCGACAGACTTGTCATGCTGCTCACCAACTCCCCTGCCATCCGCGATGTGTTGCTCTTCCCCACAATGAAGTCGCTGGACTAAACTCGCTATATAACTCATTATATCGGTCTGTGATTAACATCACAGACCGGTTTTTTATGCAATTCGAGGTTTTGCGAGAGAAAAGTGCAGACATATGCAAAAATCTCTTGCGAAAAGATATTGGCTTTTTAAGAGATTTGTGCTATAATGCAATCGCACAGTAAGCAGGAAGCTTATATTTCAAGATTTACACAAACCCGACAGAATATTGCTGTATTTTGCCGAGTGATCTATACTGCGAAAACTATATAGATGATTTTGGTAAATAACAACATTGCGCGTAGGATTGTGGGGCGTTGTGTGTCCCTATGTTCCTACGCGCTTTTTCACATAAAAAATGATTAAAGGAGGCATCAAAATGGAAAAATCATTTGCAAACGTACCAACAAAACGAGTTTTCAGGGTGTTGCTCATCTTACTGATGGTATCCCTGTTCGCAACAGGTTGTGGACAAAAATCCGAGTTTGAAAAAGGCTTCGACTATACTTTCACACCTAACTCAATTATGTTTGGGGTAAAGTCTGATATCGATACCTTCTCTATAAATGGTGTCACCTTTGACCTATATTACGGCGTTCACGATATTGGATATGCAGAAAAGTATAATACAGATCCGAAATCTGGTTATCAAAAAGAAGGAAATGAAACAATTTTCTTTGGTTTGTATATTTGTGAGGCAGATTGCAGTCTTGATGTTATGAATGATACGGAAATATCAGATTATAAGACGATAGATAATCATTATTTTGTAAAGGATATATTTGAGGAAGAAGCCTTTTCTGATGAATATGGTTTTACAATGAGCTATTGGAAAGGAATCACCTATAACCATAGTGAAAAAATTACTATTCCACCAGAGCTTTTTGCAAATGAAACAGGCAGCTTTGTTGTTAAGCTTATAGCTTTTCACGAGCCGATGAACGATGGTGATAACTACTATACATCAATGGTGCGTGGCATTGAGCTTGACTATCAAACAGTTGACGAGAATACAATAAAAATCGTTTTCTAATTATTTAGATCGGTGGCTTTGGTTATTGTTATGGCACAGCTCTTATCTTTATAAGCAGTTGTGGCATTTGCAAGCTCCAACGATGAAGCAATACAAACCGTGCCGAAGGTATCGACTTAATTGAATCATGGCCGAATTTCGATTGACTTTTGCAAAATGATACTTTATAATATTTTCGGTTTTATTTTTATCAAAAGGGTCGGCGCTTAAAATGCAACTATTAAAACGAAAAATCAAAACAAAAACAGTCGTATGGTCTGCCGTTATACTGCTGCTGGCATTGCTTATCATATGGACGCTCTGGGCGAATACTGCGGTCGAGATGACTGTTTATGAAATCACGAGCAGCAGGCTGCCGCAGGCTTTCTCGGGCTTTCGCATTGCGCAGATCTCTGATCTGCACAACGACGAGATGGGCAAGGGAAACGAGGCTCTTATCAGGCTTTTGCAGGATGCAGAGCCGGACATCATAGTTATCACAGGCGATATGATAGATTCCTACGACACGCACGTCGACATAGCGATAGCCTTTGCCGAAGAAGCGGTCACGATAGCGCCGTGCTATTATGTTTCGGGCAACCACGAGTCAAGGCTTGCCGAATATGCCGAATTAAAAGACGCCTTTGACCGCTTGGGCGTTACTGTGCTTGAGGATCAAACTGCGACCATCAGCAGGGGCGAAGAAACGATAACTATTGTCGGCGTTATAGATCCGAGCTTTAAAACTGTCTATAAGACCGATGACGAGAGCGCCGTGCTCGATGATGCGTTGACTGCCATAGAGCATCAAGACGGCGAATATACAATACTGCTTTCGCACAGACCCGAGATGTTCGAGATATATGCAAAGCACGATATCGACCTCGTTTTCAGCGGACACGCCCACGGAGGTCAATTCAGACTGCCGTTCGTCGGCGGACTCTTTGCGCCCAGTCAGGGATTGTTCCCCAAATACGATGCGGGCGTTTTCACAGAAAGCAACACCTCGATGGTGGTCAGCAGAGGCATAGGCAACAGCTCGTTCCCCATAAGGTTCAACAACCGCCCCGAGCTTGTTTTGGCTGTTTTGACAGCGGAATAACAAAATATACAGCCATCGCCTTGACCTTGAGCGTGCGATGTGCTATATTATAAATACAAAATAATTATTTCAGGAGGCATCATCATGGCGATATACGAAAGAGCGAGCAGGATCGCAGAGTTTTTAAAGGAGATCGTTCACGAAATACCCGACACAGCGATAGTGCTCGGCAGCGGACTTGGCGCATTCGGCAGGTCGATCGAGTGCGAAAACGTTATTGAATACAAGGATATCCCAGATTTTCCCGTTTCGACTGTTCCCGGTCACGAGGGCAAGCTGATATTCGGCAAGGCGGGCGGCAAGCGCATCATCGCCATGCAGGGCAGATTTCACAGATACGAGGGCTATTCGATGGAGGATGTGACGCTTTATGTCAGAGTCTTCCAGCTTATGGGCGTCAAAAATCTAATAGTTACAAACGCAGCAGGCGCTATAAACACCTCGTTCACCCCCGGTGACCTCATGCTGATAACAGACCATATTTCGCTTTTCTGCGACTCTCCCCTCTTCGGCGCAAACGACGACAGGCTTGGCGAAAGGTTCACCTCGATGAGCCGCGCATACGACCGCGACCTCATGCAGACCGCTCGTGAAGCGGCAAATACTTGCGGCATAGACCTTAAAGAGGGCGTTTATTGCTATGCAAAGGGTCCTATGTTCGAGACACCTGCAGAGATCAGAGCATTGCGTGCACTCGGTGCGGATGCCTGCGGTATGTCGACAGTCGCAGAGGTCATATGCGCCGTTCACGGCGGAATGAGAGTTCTGGGCATATCCTGCATGACAAATATGGCGGCAGGCATACTCGATCAGCCGCTCTCGCACGCCGAGGTCATCGAAACAGGCAAGGCAGTCGAGGGCAAATTCAAGGCGCTCGTCACCGCCATCTGCTCTAAGCTCGCATAAGTTATAAAAAAATGATCGAACTGCATATACATCTCGACGGTTCGCTCGAGCCGAGCGAGATAATCACGCTTGCAGGCATTACGGATGTCGCTTTGCCGACCTGTGACACCCAAAAAATGCGTGGTCTGCTCACTGTTCCCAAGGGCTGCAAAAGCCTGCCCGAATATTTAGAGCGATTTGACCTGCCGCTGTCTGTGCTTCAAACGCCCGAGGCAGTCAAGCAGGCTGTCAGGATGCTCGCTCTGCGCCTCAGTTCGCAGGGCATCATCTATGCCGAAATAAGATTTGCGCCTCAATTGCACACATCACGCGGCGCTTCGCAGACAGAGATAGCGCTTGCCGCCGCAGAGGGCGCAAGGCTGGCAGAAGCAGAATGTGATTCACGCTTTAATCTGATACTGTGCTGCATGCGTGGAGCGGATGAAAAGGCAAACCTCGAAACCGTCTATGCGGCAAGCACACTTTTGAATAACGGCGTGTGCGCTATAGATCTTGCAGGCAACGAAGCGGCTTATAAAACGAGTGAATACCGCAAGATATTTGAAACGGCGTCAAGGCTCGGCGTCAGGTTTACCATCCACGCAGGAGAAGCAGACGGCGCAGAAAGCATAATGCAGGCTATCGATTTCGGCGCAAAACGCATAGGTCACGGCATACGTGCCTATCAGAACGCCGAAGTGTCCGAAGCCATAAAAGCAAGGTCGATAGTGCTCGAGAACTGCTATACCAGCAATATACAGACCTGCGCAATAACCGAGGGACAGGCTTATCCCTTTGCTTATTATATCAAAAACGGCATTCCTGCCACTGTCTGCACCGACAACAGCACTGTTTCGGGCACGACGTTAAAAAGCGAATATTTAAAGCTGAAGCACGACCTGAGCCTTTGTGACAACGACTTGCTCTGCGCCGCACTGAATGCGGCAAACGGCGCTTTTGTCGACGAAAAAACAAAGCAAACGCTGGTGCAAAAGGTCAACTCAGGCTTTTTAAACTGGCTGAACAATTAAGAAAAGAGCGCCGCAAGGTGCCCTTTTTTGTTATATTTATTATATTTCGAGCCTTTTATATTCATCTCCGCCGAGCTCGTGCCAGACAAAGGTATTGCCGCAAAGCGTCATATAGCTGTGCGGACTCTGCTCTTTTGGAATGGATACCGATCCGGGATTCAAAACATAAACATCGCCGCAAAGCGTGGACTTTGGTATATGCGTGTGTCCGTGAATCAGTATGTCGCCCTTGGCAAGCGGAGGCATTTTTTGTTCGTTAAATATATGGCCGTGCGTGGCGAACAGCATTCTGCCGCAAACTTCTATAAGGGCATAATCAGCCATTACGGGGAACGCCAGCATCATCTGGTCGACCTCTGCCTCGCAATTGCCTCTGACGCAAAAAATGCTGTCTGCATAGCGATTAAGCATTTCGGTGACCGCCTTTGGTGCGTATTCGGGCGGCAGGTCGTTGCGTGGTCCGTGATAAAGAATGTCGCCGAGCAGCAATAAGCGGTCGCATTTTTGCTTTTCAAACTCCGAAAGCAATTGACTGCAATACATTGCGCTGCCGTGTATATCCGAGGCTATGAGCCATTTCATGATAAAAACTCCTTTTTGATCTATATTCCGTATTTTGTTTTAATGCGCTGCAATATATTGCCGATGGGCTTTGAAAGCAGCAAAAGAAAGATAATGTTCGAAACGACATAGACCGCAGTTACAGGCAATGCCGAAACGATCGCGGCGAGATAGCGCGATATATTAAAATATCCGTCTGCCCAGAGCACAGTCCAAACATCCATCAGCACCGAGAACAGCACGCCTGCAAAAGCGCCGTACAGCGAAAGCATCAGCTTGCTTTTTTTGAGCGGCTCTGCTATCAAGCCCGCTATCAGACCGACTATGCCCCAACTGAACATCTGAAACGGTGTCCAAGGTCCTTGAGTGAAATAAAAGTTTGAGATTATTGCAGACAGCGCACCCGTCATAAAGCCCGCTTCGCTGCCGAAATACATCGCGGTCAGAATGACTATTGCGGCGACAGGCTTAAAGCTCGGGACAGGTGCAAAGGCTATTCTGCCGAGCACCGAAAGCGCTGTCATGACGGCTATTATCATAACGCTTGCGGCATTGCCCTCTCTTTTTTCAAAGCTAATAAAGAATGGAATACACGCAAGCAGCATTACGCACAGCGATATCCAGGCATATTGCTTGTTGCCGAATATCACAGCGCCGCCGACTGTTATGGCAGGTATGAGCACCAATATTATGAGATACGACAGCTTCTTTTTCATTTTATTCATTCACCCGTCCGCCAAGCGTGCTTATTACGCTCTCGACAGTGACTGCGCCGTCTGCTATATCACGAGCTATGCGGCTTGCCGAGGTGGTATAAAACGCATTATTGGCAAAAAACTCATCAGGGTATCCGTCAGAGGTTATCACGCCGTCAAAAAGCAGTGCGCATCTGTCAGAGTTTTCTGCGGCAAAATCAAGATCGTGTGTCACGATGAGCATGGTTATTCCGTCTGCCTCGAGCGACTTAAGTATATCGCCCAGCGTCTGCTTTGCATCGGCATCGAGCCCTTTGGTCGGCTCGTCGAGCAGCAGTATATCGGGCGAAGAAAGCAATATCTTTGCTATCGCACATTTTTGCATTTCGCCGCCGCTCAAGTCATAAGGATGCTTTTGCAGGAGAGCTTCTATGCCGAATCTTGACACGACAGCCGATATTTTTTGTTCTGCGGCATCACGGCTGCCTGCGATAGACAACGCAGTTTCAGACAGTTCTGCCACGACTTGATCCTTTAAAAACAGCGCCTTTGGCTCCTGCGGCAGCAACGCAAGCCTTAATTTATCCTTTATCGACACCTTGCCCACAGTCGGCTTTATGATGCCCGCAATGACAGAAACAAGCGTCGACTTGCCGACACCGTTGCCGCCGAGAATGCAGACTGCTTCGCCCTGATAGACATCAAGCGATATTCCTCTTAATACATCGGGCGAATGCTTTTGATATCGAAACCAAACGTTGTTGACCTCGATAGCCTTTTTGTCAAAGCGTCTGTGCTCGCCGATGCTTGCGGTGAAATGCATATCGGGATAATGCTTTTGCAAAGCCTCCTTGCATTCTCTGACTGTGAGAACGCATTTTTCATCTTGAAAAAGCGATGCGCATATTCTGACAGGCGCAGGCATCGCCTTCAGCATCGGATGCTGCTCGTCGACTGCCAGAAGCTGTGAAAGCATATCACACGGCTTTGAATTGACTATCAACCTGCCCTCGTGCATAAGCAACACCCTGCCGGCTATAGGCAATATTGCGTCGAGCCTGTGCTCGGCTATCACCACAGTCAAGCCGAAGTCGCTGTTTAATTTTTGAATGGTGGTTATAAACTCGTCAGCGGCGATGGGGTCGAGCCTGCTTGTCGGCTCGTCGAGCAACAAAAGCGACGGCTGCATGACCATCGTCGATGCGAGGTTCAGCAATTGCTTTTGTCCGCCCGACAGGCTGTCGGTCGACTGCATAAACCAGCCCTGTATGCCAAAATAGCTTGCCATTTCGCCTACACGCCGCCTGATCTCGGATTGCTTTATGCCCATGTTTTCGAGACCGAATGCCAGCTCGTGCCAAACAGCATCAGTGACTATCTGAGTGTCAGGCTCTTGCATTACAAAGCCTATGCGTGATGCAGAAACGGCGCTGTCAAGCGCAGATATTTCAGTGCCTTCAAAGCAAATAGTACCGCTTTGCGTGCCAAATGGCGCTATTTCACGCTTAAGCAGGCGCAAAAGAGTGGTCTTGCCACAGCCGGAAACGCCGCACAAAACAACTATCTCGCCCTTTTGAATGCCAAAGCTTATGTCGTTCACGGCATAATTATCAGCCGACGGGTATTTAAATTTCAGATCTTTGACCGATAATATTTCCATCTTAACCTCTCTTTAAGCTCTATTGCAGTCGGCGCTATCGCCAAAAGCGCAAATGCAAGATAGCACAGCGCTCCTTTTGCGGTTATCGTAATTTCTGTAAGCGTCGGATAGCAGCTAAAGCCTATGTACCCGCAGGCAATGCCTGTCACGACAGCCGCAGTCAGCAGCAGGCACAAGACGAGAGCCGATATATCGCTTTTTAATAAGCAAAACCTGTGATAGCTCGTCCGTTCACGCACACCATAGCCCCGAGCCTTCATAGAATTGACAGTGTCGACAGACGCTTCGAGCGACCACATCAGCACGGCGTTGAAGCTCGATAACGCAGTCTTGACTCTTGACATATATTTTTGATCATTATTGCTGCCCGAAACTGCCTGCACGGCGCTGACAAGCCTGTATCGCCTCAGCAGCATAGGAATAAATCTGATGACCGCCGACATAACGAGTGCGGTCTTTGGCATTATTTTGCCAAAAAGATAAAGAATCTTTTCGCTTGTCAAAAGCTCACCGAATGCCGAGCACCAAGCCATCACTCCGACGAGCATGGCTGCCAGCAAAACGCCATAGACTGTCGCCTCGAGCGTTATAGGCGTGCCGTTTATAAATAATATAGGTGTCGCACCCTCGTGGGTGAAAACGGGGTTGCTGAACGAGGTGAGCAAGAACATTATGCAATAAAGCTTTATCGACGAGCTTTTTAAGGTTCCGAACGAAGCAGACAAGGATAAAGCCCCAAATACAGACAGCGCCTGCAATACGGGATCTATCGTAAATACCGATAAGACTATTACCGACAAAAACCAAAAAAGCAATACTGTCGGGTGCATTTCTCTAAGCGATCGCATCTGTGTCTGCCTCCCCCCTCTCAAATCAGAAATTCAGCGTATATATTCTATCATTAATTAAGTCTTTTTACAACAGCAAAATAGTTGAAAAAATATATGCTGTGTGTTATAATAGCAGAAAGAAGACCCCTTTGAAAGGTAATTATCATGGAACAAAAGCAAAAATTTACGTTTAAGAATTGGCTGTCAAACATTTGGTATTATTACAAATGGATGATCATCATCGTCGGCGTGCTGGTCATAGCGCTGATAATCGCCACTGCGCAGCTTGTTACGCAGATAGATAACGACATCGATATGCTGTATATAGGCGCAGGTGTGCTGTCGATCAACGACAACGGCAAGCTAAAGGATTTTGCCGCCTCGTATGCGACAGATGTCAACGGCGACGGCAAGATCTCGGTCGGACTGCTCGAGCTCACCGCACAGACCGACAACGTCAGCCTGGCAGACGGCGATACGATAACCATCGACTATGACACCAACAAGGCAGTGCTACAAAGGTTTGAGACAGAGATCAGAGCAGGCGATGCGCTGATATATCTCTGCGACGACTATTATTACGAACGCTTAAAGAGCGCTGGTGTGCTCGCAGAGCTTTCGTCGGTATTGCAGCCCTCAGAAATGCCCGAGCGTGTTTACGACGAGTGCGGTGTTTATCTCAAGGACCTCGGTCTGTCGCTCGCACCCGGCTTTGAATCACTGCCCCCGACTACCATCGTTTGCCTCAGGCGTTCGCCCGAGAGCGACGACATCAAATACGGCAGAACAATAGAGCAGTGGACAGCGCACAAATTGCTGTTTGCAAAGCTTTTAACACACAGAAGGAGCGACGTCGTATACAACGACACCGACATTTCGTTTGTTTATTACGGCGACAGCAATATCGCCGATGAAGAGAAATTCCTCTTTAAAAACCTCATTCTGCAGCTCGTCGGCAAAAAAGACGGCTTCGGCGACATCAATTACAGTTTTGATAAAGTATCGCCGCCTATAATCATCGACGGCAACGAATCGCAGGAGGCACTCACCGAGGCAGAATTACACAAGGACCTCTGCGACCTGCTTGCCGACGGCAAGAGCCATATACTGATCGCCGATAAAAAATATTTTATGCTCATAGCAAAATACGGCGACCCGATGACGCTCGAAGAGCTCGGCATAGAGCAGCTTATTTCGACCTCGGATGCCGAATACGCCGCTATGCTTGAGTACGGCGTGTCATTCGAAGCGCTCGCAAAAAAGCCATCGCTCATCTGCTCGTTGCCAAAGGATGCACTTATCTGCATAACTCGCGGCGAAGGCAGTGACGACAACAAGGCTGTTCTGTCAAAGCTTATACAATATTGCGAATAAAAACGCAAATCGGCGTAAAAAGGCTTGCAAAACATGCCGATGTGTGATACAATTAATAAGTTGAAAAACAATTTCTTGGAGGATACCCCAAAATGAGCATCTATAACCGCAAAACGGCTATGCGCAATCTGATCATTGCAATCGTTCTCTGCGTTGCACTGGTTGCAGGCATCGTTGCCGTTGCACTTAACAAGTATTTTTCTACTAACGCGCTATTCAGCGACCAGCTTTTTGCACAGGCTATCGCTTCGTCGCTCGGCTGCCACGCATGTGACATCGATCAGTCTATGCTTGACAAGTTCGAGAGCCTTGTCTATTATTGCGACATCAGCATGACATCAGACTATAAGTCTACCAACGCTTATCCTGTTGTGCTGCTCGGCTATAAAGACTATACCGACAAGATAATCTCGGGCGACACCGAGGACTATAAGCCCACCGAAGGCAAGGACTATGTTGCTGCAATCTGCGTCCTCGACGACGTTGCAGACCTCTCGCTCTTCCCCAACCTGCGTTATCTGTCTGCATTCGACGCTTCGAACGTTTATCAGATGAACTACAACGCATACATTTCGAGCATCTACTCGCAGCTTTACGGCTCGAGCGGCGTCAGCTTTGACGACGTTATCAAGAGCATGAAGCTCACCGGTCTCAAGACACTTGAGCCCCTCAAGTCGCTCACCAAGCTCGAAGTTCTTGCACTCGAATACACCGACATCACCTCGCTCAAGGGTCTCGACAGCTTTGAGAACCTTCAGAGCCTTGACATAGTCAACACCGAGCTCACCTCGCTTGAGGGCATCGAGAATTGCACCAAGCTCGAGACACTCATCATGGGCGGCCTCGAGATCAGCGATCTTTCGGCTCTTTCGGGTCTTACCTCGCTCAAGACGCTCGACGTCAGCAACAACAAGCTCAAGGATCTCACCACTGTTTCTGAGCTCACCAATCTCGAGAAGCTCTCTATCGCAAGCAACGAGATCGAATCGCTCGCAGGACTTGAGAAGCTTACATCGCTCAAGACTCTCGACCTCGCAAGCAACGAAAAGCTTGCTGACATCTCGGCTATAAAGAATGCCGCTCAGCTCGAGTCGCTCTATATCTCAGAGACCAAGGTCACAACGCTTGACGCTCTCAACGGTATGATCAAACTCACCACGCTCGAGGCTTCGGGCTGCGAGATCACCGATATTTCGGCGCTCAAGACCTGCACTGCACTGACCTCGCTTGATATTTCAGAGAACAAGATAACCGACATCAGCGCAGTCGAATACCTCGGCAAGCTGACTGCGTTTGTTGCCAACGACAACGAGATCGTCGACATCAGCGCTATCAATTCTCTCAAAGAAGCAACCACCATCAACCTTTCGAACAACAAGATCACCGAAATCGTTGCAGCAGTCAAGGGCCTCAACAAGCTCACCACTCTCAACCTCAGCAACAACGAGATCACCAGCCTCAAGGGACTTGAGGATTGCTGGAAGGTCGATGAATTCAAGGCAACCGTCACGCTCACCGACAACAAGATCGAGTCGATAACCTTCAAGGGCGACGACGACAAGGAAGTCAAGTATTCCGACTATTATAAGAACGCAAGCTTCACAGGCCTCAAGGTATACGATCCCAAGACCGATACCTCCAACACCTCTGATGCTTCGAACACCTCGACCTCGTCGACCGCTTCTAAATAAGGAGATCCCATCATGCCGGATATGTTAGTTAAGCTGTATGACCTGCCCGACAGCACCGAGCTTTATAAAAAGCTTGAGGCAAAGGATATCAGGATCATACGCCCGATGACCCCCAACAAGCAGGTCGTTCACGCCTGGATAGCCGAGCAATTCGGCGAGGGCTGGGCGAACGAGACCGACACGGCATTCACGCATTTCCCTGTTTCGTGCTTCATCGCATACGACGCAAAGAGCAAGCGCATACTCGGCTTTGCTTCTTATGAATGCACCTACCGTAACTATTTCGGGCCGACAGGCGTCGATCCCGAGATGCGTGGTCACGGCATAGGAGCAGCGCTCTGCATTCGCTGTATGGAGGCTATGCGTGACGAGGGATATGCCTACGCCATCATAGGCAGCGCAGGCCCTGTCGACTTTTATAAAAAGGTCGTCGGTGCGACTGTCATTGACGGCGCAGAGGTCGGCATTTATAAAGACCTTATTTGACAAGCTTTTGCTGCCGCATTTGCATTATCAAGTGCGGCAGCATATTCATATCATATAAAGACAAACAAGATAGCACAAGCGAAAGGATATGTTTCTATGCTCAAAAAGCGTGCCGCCGTCGTAGGCGCAACAGGCATGGTCGGCCAAAGGCTGCTGACTTTGCTTGAAAACCACCCATATTTTGATGTAACCGTGCTTGCGGCGAGCGCATCGTCGGCAGGCAAAAAATATACAGACGCGCTCGGCGGCAGATGGAAGCTGTCTATCCCCTGCCCCGAATACGCAAAGCAGATGACAGTTGTCGATGCGAGCGACGTTGACTATATCAAGTCGAACGCCGACTTTGTGTTCTGTGCTGTCAATATGCCAAAAGCCGAGATAAAAGCGCTTGAAGAGCGTTATGCCAAGGCAGAATTGCCTGTTATATCTAACAACTCGGCAAACCGTGCTGTATCCGACGTGCCGATGATAATACCCGAGATCAATTCTGCACATCTCGCCGCTATCGCAAAGCAAAAAGAGCGCCTCGGCACCAAACGCGGCTTTATAGTCACCAAGCCGAACTGCTCGATACAAAGCTATGTTCCCGCGCTCACTCCCCTGCTCGATTTCGGCATCAAGCAGATCAGTGTCACTACAATGCAGGCGATCTCCGGCGCAGGCAAAACGTTCGACTCTTTCCCCGAAATAATCGACAACGTCATACCCTTCATAAACGGCGAAGAAGAAAAGAGCGAGAACGAGCCACTCAAGATCTGGGGCAAAATCGAGAACGGCGAGATCGTCGCAGCAGCAGAGCCCGTGATCACTGCGCAGTGCATCAGAGTTCCTGTTTCTGACGGTCACCTGGCATCGGTCTTTGTCAAGTTTGATAAAAAGCCGACAGAAAGTCAGATATTAGAGCGCTGGCAAGCTTATTCGTCCATCGCACAGGAGCTGCAATTGCCTCACGCACCAAAGCAGTTTGTCACCTATATTGACGAGCCCGACAGACCGCAGACAAAAAAAGACCGCGACATATACGGCGGTATGGGCATCACTGTCGGCAGGCTGAGAGATGATAAAATATTCGATTATAAATTTGTCTGCCTGTCACACAACACCCTTCGTGGTGCCGCAGGCGGCGGTGTTTTGACTGCCGAGCTGCTTTACAGACTCGGATACTTAGATTAAAAAGGACTGTTTAAACTATGAAACACGAGCTTTGGGACGGCTTGAACGCCGACGGAACAAAGTTGGGCATTGACCTTGTGCGTGGAGAGACTATACCCGACGGCATATACCACGGTGTGTGCGCTGCGCTTATCAAGCATATCGACGGCTCTTTTCTGCTAATGCGCCGCGACTATGCAAAAGACAGTTACCCCGGATATTTTGAAGCGACCGCAGGCGGCTCTATACTCAAGGGCGAAACTCCGCTCGAGGGTATGCAGCGTGAATTGCGCGAGGAAACGGGCATTACATCGGTCGAACTCACGTTCTTAAAAACAATATTTGCTCCCGAAAAGAACACGATATATTATACCTATCTCGGCATAACCGACTGCGACAAGTCGTCCATCACCCTGCAGGAGGGCGAAACGATAGAATATCGCTGGCTCGCATACGACGAGTTTGCAAGCTTTATCAAGTCAGACGAGTGCATTGCCCCGCAGGTTCGTGACTTTGGCGAATACTATGCATCGATAGGCATCGACGTTTTATAACAGGATAAAACAAAAACCGCCATCCAAAAAGGATGGCGATTTTATTTATGAGATTATTTATATTTGCGCTTGCGTGCAGCCTCTGACTTCTTCTTGCGTCTGACGCTGGGTTTCTCATAATGTTCTCTCTTGCGAAGCTCTGCGGGAACGCCGCTGCGGAGATACGATTTTTTAAAGCGACGAAGAGCATTGTCGATGCTTTCGTTCTCTCTAACTCTGACTTCTGCCATTTTTAACTACCCTCCCTCCGAGTTGACATGCATATCATGCTATATCGTGAAGATTATAGCAGAAACACGTTGTGTTGTCAACAGCTTATTTAGCAAGTGCTGCTTTTGCAGTTTCAACCAGAGAAGCGAATGCCTCTTTGTCCTGAATAGCGAGCTCGGAGAGCATCTTGCGGTTGAGGTCTATGCCGGATTTTTTGAGTCCGTTGATGAAACGGCTGTAGTTGATGCCGCAAACCTTGCACTGCGCAGAAATACGGGTGATCCAAAGCGAACGGAAATCTCTCTTTTTCTGTTTTCTGCCGATGTATGCATAGTTGCCGGACTTCATGACAGCCTGTTTAGCCATCTTAAAGTGCTTGCTCTTGCTGCCCCAATAACCCTTGGCGAGCTTGAGCATCTTGTTTCTTCTCTTGCGAGTCATCATCGCGCCTTTAACTCTCATTGTCTATATCCTCCTTACCGTTAATAATTAAGCATACGGCAGCATGCGCTTGATGTCATACATACGCGCATCGCTGACATAGTCTGCCGATCTGAGATGTCTCTTGATCTTGGTCGGCTTTTGGCCCAGCTTGTGTCTGTGACCTGCGTGGTACATCTTGACCTTGCCGGTAGCGGTAAATGAAAAGCGCTTCTGTGAAGCCTTATGAGTTTTGATCTTGCCCATTTTGATTATTTCCTTTCGTTGGCTTATTCTTTTTAGGTGCTAATATAAGGATCATGTTGCGGCCCTCGAGCAAGGGCTCTTTTTCAACAGCGCAGATGTCGCCCAGACCCTCAACAAAACGCTGCAGCAATTCGTTGCCGCGCTCGGGACGTGTTATCTCGCGGTTATAAAACCTGACGACGACCTTGACTTTGTTGCCCTGATTGATGAACTTGATAGCGTGTGCCTGCTTGGTCTGCAGGTCGTGCGTATCGATGTTCAGCTTGAGCTGTATCTCTTTGACCTCGATGACAACACGGTTGCGGCGTTGCTCCTTCTCACGCTTGTCGCGGTCAAAGCGGTATTTGCCATAGTCCATTATCTTGCAGACAGGCGGCACAGAATCGGGTGCGATCTCAACGAGATCAAGACCGTTGTCTGCCGCACACTCAAGTGCTGCATCAATGCTCATAACGCCCATTTGAGTACCGTCGGTGCCGATAACGCGGACCTCGGCAGCACGAATTTCTTCGTTGATTAAAGTTTTTTTGCTGATAACAGACACCTCCAAAAATCAGCCTATAATTTAAAATAAAAATGCACGGGCCAAACTGCCCGCGCGTCAACAAAACACACCGCCCCCAAGGCGATATGAATATTGACCGCACGCACCGTTTGCACGTCGGTGAGGGCATAAACTGCCCTGCTTCTTTGTTTACTCTGCAAGTATATCACAGCGACTTGATTTTGTCAACCCCTTTTTTTAAAATTAATAAGCAAATGTTATATAGGTCAAAATGCACAAATTTTATCAATGCTCGTCCAAATAGTTGACAAAAGCCACAATTTATCGTATAATATATGCAATAATCGATATGGAGGGAAAAGCACATGTATAACCTTTGTGAATTGCATATCATCCGCCATTATTCAAATATCATAACAATAGGAAACAGTTAACGCGCATATAATACATTCGTATTATGTGCGCCTTATAATCGTGACATTGTTGTTGAAGAATCAATTAGACAATATCTATATCGTTTTTAAATATTTTTTTGTCTACCCGATGCCGTTAAACTACTGGGTACGAAAGATAACTCTCAAGAGACTGTCGAGTAGATAAATTTGTGAGGAAAGGTGGAGGGTATACCATCTCGTTGATAACCAGACAAAAAACAAATTATTATATAACGAGAGGTTTATTAAAATGAAAAAAGCAACTGTTATTTTAATCACCATATTCATCATCTCAACGCTTTGTTCCGCTGCTAACGCTATCACCGAAGAAGGAACATTTTTTGAATATTATGAATATATACCGGAAACGGATACAGAGTTGCGCAAAATGTTGAATATTTCAGAAATGTCATCTCAGGTTTATCAAGAACGCGTTGAAATCGATGCCTCAGGGAATATAGAAACAAAATGGACTCCTGATTTTGCCGGTAGTGATGGCTATACAGCGTCTTCACGCGCCAGCGGGATTTCATTGCTTGCTTCGACGACTGATCCTGACGACTATGAAACAGTTAACACAACTACCGCAAGACCATTTAGGTATCTGGGTGTTATTAGATTTTACCGAACTTTTACAGAAAACGGTGACCCTGATTGGCATAGGGGATCGGCTTTTTTAGAAAGGCCAAATGTTTTGGTTACAGCAGCACACTGCTGCTACAACGATAAGGAAGGTTGGACACGCGACTTATATTATTATCCCGCCCGTGATGGTACTGTTGATAAATATACCCAAGCGCAGCGTTATTCTATTACTGTTCCTTCGGCGTGGAGAAGCGACGGAAACAATGATTACGATTGGGCTATCGTTTCATTAAAAACCGCACCAGGAAACACAACCGGCTATTTTGGTAAAAAATGGACATCGGGAGGCTATGTTGGTACATCGGTCACAATGACTGGATATCCAAAAACAACGGACTCCACATACGGCAATTATATTATGTACACATCACCCGGTACCGTTTTGTCAAATACCAATTTTAAGTTATACTCTACATATAATGCGTGCGGCGGAGCGAGCGGAGCACCGATATATATCAATCAAAACAGATCATATATTGCGATTGGAGTACATACCGGCAGAAGCGGAGAACTCGCTTTAGGCACAAGAATAACAGAGTATTTTTATAATCTTTTGCAAGAAAAACTTGATGAGTATCTTGACTCGCAAGCATAATATAAACGGAGGTGAATGGTCTTGAAAAAAATATTTCCTGTATGTTGTTTGCTGCTTGTTTTGCTGCTGTCCTCGTGCACTCTGAGCAGTAATAATGAAAGTTCCGACCCGGTTATATCGGGAAGCCAAATGACAAAAGAAGAATGGTATGATTTTTTGCTCGTCTATGAGCAATATTGGACAGCAGATGGTATACCGGGTTACAGTTATCCCGAGGTAAGTCCCGAAACCGAGCCTGCATTCCGCATTGAAGCGACAAATAGTTTTGATAAAGGATGTAAAGAAGTTGAGCCTTACCTGACCGAACAGAACGGAAAACAGTTTTGTTCTATCACAGATGTTTATGTTTTAGAAAAAAAGAACTCCGCAGGCGAATGGGAATTTATTAAATTTGCAGATGAGCATGTTTTTTGGTTTGAAGGCGGTTTTACGGGCAACTCAAAAGCAATAAAGCCCAACTCCACGAAATTTACATTAAAAGCTTCGGACCACAGTCTCGAAGCTTTTACCGCCGGAGAATATCGTGTTATGAAAACGGCAACATGTTTGGTAAACGGTGAAGAGCGTCACGAGATAGTAACGGGCGAATTTACAATAGGATAAACAATGATATAATATACACAACAGGTTCGGTATCAAGCTGTTTAAGGCAATCGATGCCGAACTTTTTTGCTGCGCCTTCCATATACTGCTTGTGAAAGGATGGTGTATTATATGCCTATGCTGTTTTTGAGTCCGTCGACTCAGGAATACAATATATATTATGATCAAAGCGGCAGCGAAGAATATTATATGAACCTAATCGCCGACCGCATGGAGCCTTATCTCGTTTCATCGGGAATAACCTTTGAGCGCAACGACCCCGGCGGCTCGGTCGGTGCTTCTGTCAGAAAGTCGAATGCAGGCAATTTTGACCTGCATTTGGCGCTGCATTCAAACGCATCGGGCAGCGCAAACTCGGGGATGCAATACGGCAGCGACACATATTATTATGCCGACAGCGCCAAAGGAAAGCGTGCCGCCGATATAATCGTGATGAATTTAAAGGACATATATCCTTTTCCCGACCGTGTGCGTGCTCTGCCAACAACGACGCTTTATGAGCTCAGATATACAAAAGCACCTGCCGTGCTCGTCGAGATCGCTTATCACGATAACCCTACCGATGCAGAATGGATCAAATCAAACCTCGAGCTGATAGCGAGGACGCTCGTCGTCGCGGTGTGCGAATATTTCGGCGTGCCTTTCAACGATGCTTATGCTTCGAGAACAGGAACGGTCACCACAGGCGGCGGCAGGCTCAACCTGCGTGAAAAGCCCTCAACCGACTCGCGCATACTAACACAGATACCAAACGGCACTGTCATAACGATATTAGGCAGGTCAGACGACTGGTATACTGCGCAATACGACGGATTAACAGGCTATGTTTTTGGGCAGTATATAACTATGGTCAGCGAATGATCTGCATAAGAGCCTAAACCTGCCCCCCTTTTTGACTGATATACAAAAGCACCGCAATAGCTCGGTGCTCTTAAGACAGTAAAAACCAATTTTTGTGGAACAGGCATGATTTCGGTCATGCCTGTTCTGCTTTTAGCAGCTCATCCACGGGGATAAAGCCAACGAGATCATAGCAGATATGGATTTTCTGCTTGCGTTTACCGCTTCTTCAATTTTCCGGTGCATAAATCACGATTCCCATATCCCACCAATCCTGTTTTGGATTATAGTGATAATTCACATCAACAACAAATACCCCATCACATTTTCTCTGCAGGAATGCATAAAATCGCTGCGGCTCCGTACAAAACCAATTTTCTTGTTGTCCATAGGTCAATGCCTCCCTTGCGGTTAGCATTTTATTGATTTCTTTGAGCTAAAACAAACTGCTCCAAATTCGTTTTATGATGATATTTTATTGAGGCAACTTTATCTTTGCTGATGATAATATCATTCATATCAATTCCGTTTAATGCAGCAATAGCAACGGCATAGAGTATGACATCTGCCAACTCATTGCCCAACTGGGTTTGCAAATCCTCATCGTTTGATGATTTTCGACCTGCTTTTTTATTTAGAACTTCGGCAACCTCACCTATTTCTTCAACAAGCTTCATAAATAAGCTCTGGTCAATACCGCCATCACGGTAATGATCATATAAGTATTCCTCTAATTCTTCTATCGTTACTTTCATAACAGAACTCCTTTGTATTTTTTGATTCATGCCTGCAAAATTCTTCCTTCAATTCGCTTCTTTCAAGGCAAGCTCGTTTTCATCTACAAAGAATTTGACCTGTATCGGTCGCTTGCGATTTCTGTAATCTGCCATAATGGTTCCTCATCTTCTGGAAGTTTTGATGCGATTACAACAATAATCGGATTATGGCAAGCGAATATCATCTCGTGTCATTTGGTATTCAAGCCAATCAAAGAGTTGTGTTATTTTACTCTCATCCTCTTTTATCAACTTGATTTCATCCAAATGGAACCACCAAAATGAGTTCATATAGCGGAATAAAACAGGAAAAGCATCTTTTTCCAAAGAACTGAATTTATAGCTTTCTTGAATATAAGCGATATTTTCTAAAAACAAGTTGATTCGGAGATTATCTAATTCCTTGTCATAAAAAT
>CAZASH010000011.1:25485-33003 GCA_964487775.1 uncultured Ruminococcus sp. | reverse complement strand
AAATGGGGTGTGCCGCAGGAAGCCTATCTGGAATGTATGGACGCTTATTTGAGTGACCAAACCGAATACGGCTGGTATCTCTGTCTGGACGGAGACAAAATTGCCGGTGGTTTGGGCGTGATTGAGAATGACTTTCATAACAGAAAAGACCTGACGCCGAACATCTGCGCTGTTTATACCGAAGCGGACTATCGCCGCCAGGGAATCGCGGGGCGGCTGTTGGATATGGCAGTCGAGGATTTGCGCAGCAACGGGATTTCTCCTGCCTACCTGCTCACAGACCATACCGGCTTCTATGAACGCTATGGCTGGGAATTCCTGTGCATGGTTCAGGGAGACGGAGAAGACGAGCTGTCGAGAATGTATATTCACAGATAAAATCCAGCCCATGTCCACAGGACATAGAAAAAGGAGAAAAAGAATAGATGATACAGGCTTTGCGGATGTACTCTGCCGTGCGTGACGATTTGAAACAAGATGGGAAGAAACAAATCCTCGCAATTAAAAAGAGCAGAGCAAGCTTTATTCTCAATTTGTATAAGCACGGATGATCTGCCGAAAGGCTTGATTATAAATATTACTTTAAGGAGATTGCTTTTTGAAGAAAACAATCAAAAAAGCGGAGATTGTGGCATAAGCGGGAGGCTTGTGTAATACGATTTTCGCGCAAACCTCCCGCATTGCAGTCAACAATTTTCAGGAGGAAAAATAATGAATAAAAATGACATTACAATTCGTTTAGAAAGAAAAGAAGAACGCCGAGCGGTTGAAAGCCTGGTCAGAGAAGCTTTTTGGGATGTATACCGTCCCGGATGTCTCGAGCATTACGTTCTCCATCAAATGAGAAACCACCCGGATTTTATCCCGGAGCTGAATTATGTTTTGGAAAAAGACGGAAGGCTCATAGGTCAGAACGTATTTGTTCGAGCAGCCATTCGGGCAGATGACGGTCGGAATATTCCGATTGCTACAATGGGCCCGATCTGCATTGCGCCCGAGTTTAAAAGGCAGGGCTATGGAAATATCCTGCTGGACTACACGATCGAGAAGGCAAGAGAATACGGCATCAAGGCGCTTTGCTTTGAAGGAAATATCGATTTCTACGGCAAAAGCGGCTTTGATTACGCAAGCAAATTCGGCATTCGCTATCACGGATTGCCAGAAGGTGCAGATGCGTCGTTCTTTATCTGTAAAGAGCTGGAGAGCGGCTATCTCAGCGGAGTTTCAGGCGAGTATGCTCCACCCGAATGTTACCTTGTGGATGAAGGCGAAGCAGAGGAATTTGACAAGACCTTTCCGCCCAAGGCAAAGCTGAAAACAGACAGTCAGATTTTCTGATAAACGAACAGGCAGGCGGCAATGTGATATACCGCATTTCCGCCTGTGTTGAGCTTTCGGGGGTGACGACTGTAAGCTCAACAAAATATACACGAAAGAACAGAAGGTGACATTTTAAAAGTGCAAAGCAACACTTTGGTTTTATACATTCACGGCAAAGGCGGCACGGCAGAGGAAGCCGAGCATTATAAGCCTGCTTTCCCTCATTGCGATGTAGTCGGACTTGACTACAAAGCCGAAACGCCGTGGGAAGCAAAGGCGGAGCTTCCGATCGCCTTTGAGGCACTTGCCACAGAATACAGCCGTGTGATCTTGATCGCCAACAGCATAGGCGCATATTTCTCTATGTGTGCATTGCCGCAGGAGAAGATCGCAAGGGCATATTTTATTTCGCCTGTTGTGGATATGGAAAAGCTGATCGGCAAGATGATGAATTGGGCAAATGTGTCAGAAAGCGAATTGCGAGAAAAAGGAAATATCGAAACCGCCTTTGGTGAAAGGCTGTCGTGGGAATATCTCTCATATGTCCGCAGTCATCCGATTCAGTGGGCTGTCCCCACCGAAATCCTCTATGGCGATAAGGATAATTTGACCGATCGAGAAACGATCGTCGCATTTGCAGATAACCACGGTGCAAGCCTGACTGTTATGGAGAATGGCGAGCACTGGTTTCATACAGCGGAGCAGATGAATTTTTTAGATACCTGGATCACGACGCTTAGGACCGAGCGCCTCATCCTTCGCCGCTGGCGGGAGTCGGATGCTGAAAATCTGTTCGAATACGCAAAAGACCCCGACGTCGGACCTATCGCAGGCTGGCAGCCTCATAAATCGGTTGATGAAAGCCTTAAGATCATTCAAAATGTGCTTTGCGGTGCGGAATGCTATGCCATCTGCGAAAAGGCAAACGACACTGCGATCGGCTGCATTGAGCTTAGATTGAACGGTTATACCGATATGACAGACAAAGACGACGAATGCGAGCTTGGCTATTGGCTGGGCAAGCCCTTTTGGGGACGGGGCTATATGCCCGAGGCGGCAAGCGAGCTTCTTCGCCACGCCTTTGAGGACCTTGGAATGACAAAAGTCTGGTGCGGATATTATGACGGCAACGAAAAATCCAAGCGTGTGCAGCAAAAGCTCGGCTTTGTTTATCACCACACCTGTGACAACGTTCCCATGCCGCCGATGAACGAGGTCAGGATCGGTCACACGAATATGATGACAAAAGAGATCTGGTCAAATACAGAGGAGGAATAGCAGTGCAAACACTTGAGATCATTCAAATCTTTTCCAAGGTCGGAAAGATATTCAGTAAATTTATTTATATCTGCTGCATCATCGGCGTTTGCGGCTGTGCAGTCGGCACGGTTGCTATGCTTGTCGGCGCTGATACCATCAAATTTGGCGGCGTGACCCTGCACAGCATTCTCGAAACCGAGGTGAACGTCAGTGTCGGCACTGTCTGGGCGACGATCGCAGTCGTTGCGATACTTTGCATCGGAGAATTTTTTGTTGCCCGCATGGCATATCGCTATTTTGAAAACGAACTGAACGCAGGCACGCCCTTTACCACCGAGGGCGCAAAAGAGCTTTTGCATCTCGGTATTTCGGCAATCTGGATCCCTGTCCTGTCGGGTGTCCTGGCGCAGGTGGCACAGGGCGTCATCGCTCGGCTTATGCAGGATGTCGAAAGGCTTTCAATTGACGGCATTGACAGCGTGGCGCTGGGTGCTATGATCATTTTAGTATCTCTGCTATGTAAGCACGGCGCAAAGCCTGAGACTGATACGAAAAACGACATATAACACATGAAAGTAAAACCGGGTCGGACAAAATGCCGATCCGGTTTTTTGATGCCCGCAAATTTTTTTGCCGTTAAATTCGACTTAAAACGACAAAAACAGTGCCAAATCAGCCATCAAGATTTGGCATAAAAAGGCGAAAAACGATATTTTTGCGCACTATATGGTGCGTGAGTGCCGATGCTGTCGATGAAAAGCGTGGTTTTTATCGCCAAAAATCGGCATTTTTCATTTGCCATTTTTTGCCAAATATGCTAAAATCAAGGCAAATCAAGGCAAGCAAACGCTTGCGGCATTACGAAAGGGATAATATCATGGAAAAAACACAACAAAAGGCTCGCGTTTTGATCGCTGACAACAGCGGCGAATTCAGAATAAATTGCGCAAATCAGCTGAGGCGCAGGGGAATCGAGGTGGTGGGCGAAGCATCTGACGGTCAAGAGGCGTTCGGCAAGATCGCTCGTTGCAAGCCGAACATAGTTATCACAGACCTTTATCTGTCAAAGCTTGACGGTGTCGGTCTTATAAAGGAGTGCAAAAAGCAAATGGGCGACAATTTTCCGTCGTTTATCGTGCTTGCGCCGTTCGTCGCAACAAATCTGTTCGAGGAGTGCTGCGAAAGCGGAGCGGCGTATTGTATGCTCAAGCCGCCCGACTACAACGGAATATGCGACCGCATCACCAGACTTTGCGAAAAAGGGCGCAGGGCAGGCAGTGCGGCAGTTCCCGCTCGCGGCGAGCCCGACCTTGAGGCACAGGTCACAAAGATAATTCACCAGATAGGCGTGCCTGCGCACATAAAGGGCTATCAATATCTTCGTACGGCGATAATGATGACTGTCGACGACAATGATGCTATAAATGCTGTCACGAAGGTGCTTTATCCGACAGTCGCAAAGCTTTACAGCACCACATCGAGCAGGGTCGAAAGGGCGATAAGGCACGCCATCGAGGTGGCTTGGGACCGTGGCGATGTCGACACACTCAACAGCTATTTCGGATATACGATACAGACAGGCCGCGGCAAGCCGACAAATTCAGAGTTTATCGCAATGATAGCCGACAGCCTGCGCCTCAAAAACCGCACGGCCATGTACAAATAGATATTATAAAAATCGGCTTAGGCTAGCATCCTAAGCCGATTTTTTTAGCGTATGCCGTATTTTTCGATGATATAGTCCATATCCTTGTCGCCTCTGCCCGAGAGGTTGATGAGTATCGAGCCCTTGCCCATCTCCTTTGCGTGCCGCATTGCAAAGGCGACGGCGTGCGCACTCTCGATGGCGGGAATAATGCCCTCCATTCTAGCCAGCTCAAAGAATGCGTCGATCGTTTCATCATCTGAAACAACGTCATATTTCACCCTGCCTATGTCACGCAGGAATGCGTGCTCGGGTCCGCTTGAGGGGTAGTCAAGGCCGCTGGCAACCGAATAGACCGGCGCAGGGTCGCCGTTCTCGTCCTTGAGCATTATGCTGTTAAAGCCGTGCATAATTCCTTCTTCGCCGTATTTAAGGCTTGCGGCGTGGTCGCCCATTTTAGTGCCTCTGCCCAGAGGCTCAATGCCGTATATATCGACAGGATCATTTATAAAGCCCGCAAATATGCCCATCGCATTCGAACCGCCGCCGACACACGCAACCACGGCGTCAGGCAATTCGCCTGTCATATCTATAAATTGCTCTCTTGCTTCTATGCCTATAACGCTCTGAAAATCTCGCACCATCATCGGGAACGGGTGCGGACCCAAAACAGAGCCTATGCAATAGACGGCATCTTTATATTCTGTGCAGTAAGCGGCAAAAGCCGCATCGACTGCTTCCTTCAGAGTCTGCAAGCCGTCTGTTACCTCGATTACCTTGGCACCGAGTATCTTCATGCGTGCTACGTTGGGTGCTTGCTTTTTTATATCGACTGCGCCCATGTAAATATCGCATTCCAAACCAAAATAAGCGGCGGCTGTTGCGAGCGCAACGCCGTGCTGCCCTGCTCCCGTCTCTGCAATGACCTTTCGCTTGCCCATGTATTTTGCGAGCAGCGCTTCGCCCATGCAGTGGTTGAGCTTGTGTGCACCCGTGTGGTTGAGGTCCTCACGCTTGACATAGAGCTGAACTCCTGTGCCGAGCTTGTCGGATAATCGCTCAAGGTGCGAAATAGGCGTGGGTCTGCCCTGAAACTCTTTGCGTATTCTGCGCAGCTCGCTGATAAACCTGCGCGATTTGCAAATGGTTTGGTATGCGTCGCTTATTTCGTCCATTGCCTTTTGCAGCTCCGGTGTGACAAAAGAGCCGCCGTACCTGCCAAAATAGCCGTTTGTGTCGGGATAGTTTTTAAAATAAGTGCCAAGATCGATGTCGCCGAGTTTCATTGTTCTTCCTCCGATAAAGCTTTTTGTTCTTGGGGCATGACTCTGAAAAAAACAAAAAGCCCTTGACAGAATTATACCCTCTGTCAAGGACGAATATAACAATATCCGCGGTGCCACCTTGATTCATATGCAAAAGCATATGCGCTCGGCGGGAATGCTCCCGCAGGCAAATAACGCTTGCCCAAAATACGTCGCAGAATACTCTGTGAAAAACACATTTGACTGCGCCCTCAGCGGTCCATTTGACAATTTGTTTCTTGTTCGGATCACAGCGCCCCGAACTCTCTCTTAAGGCATCGTTGCCGTTATCTCCGCTTCAACGGTTTGAAAAATATTTTGAAGTATTATACTATGCCGTTTTTTGCTTGTCAAGAGCTTATTTTGCCAAATTATATTTTTTTGGTGCTATGGTTCGACAGATTTCTGCGTGCTGTGTGCATTAAAATAAATTACGAAAGGATGTGCATTATATGGAAAACGAATTTGATCTTCAAGCAGGCGTTTTAAAGCTTACTCCGTTCGGCGAAATAGACCATCACAGTGCGCCGCGAATAAGGGCAGAGGCTGATGCGCTCATCGAGCAGCACAAGCCGACGCTCGTTTTGCTCGATCTGTCGCGAATAACGTTTTGCGATTCCTCGGGGCTCGGGCTGATAATGGGCAGATACAAAAAGATCGGCGCTGTCGGCGGCAGGCTGACGGTGCTCGATCCTACGCCCGAGATCTCACGCATAATTGCGCTGGCAGGGCTCGACAAGATCATTAATATTGAAAGGAGCAAGCAGAATGTCAAGGCATAAGTCTGTCAATTCACTCAAAATAGTTCTGCCGTCAAAAAGCGTCAACGAGGGGCTTACGAGGTCGCTTGTGGGTTCATTTGTCGCACAGCTCGATCCGACAGTTGGCGAGCTGGCTGATATCAAAACTGCCGTGAGCGAGGCTGTGACCAATTGCATCGTGCACGCCTATCCCGGCGGCAGCGGCGATATCTACATATCCTGCGAATACGACGACAGCAGGAGAGTTATTTTGCGTATCAAGGACAAGGGTGTCGGCATCGACGACATCGAGAGGGCGCGAGAGCCGCTTTTTACCACTTCGCCCGAAACAGAACGCAGCGGCATGGGCTTTACGATAATGGAGAGCTTTTGCGACACGATCAAGGTCAAGAGCAAAAAGGGCAAGGGTACGACCGTCGTGCTCACAAAGCAGATAAAGCAGTATCGATGAAACGCTTTGGCGATAACGCCGAGCTTGTCAGGCGGGCACAGCAGGGCGACAAGTATGCGCTCGAAGAGATAGTACGCGAAAATATGGGACTCGTCAAGTCTATCGCCCTGAGGTTCAGAGACAGGGGCTGCGATTTTGAGGATCTTTGCCAGATCGGCACTATCGGAATGATCAAGGCGGTCAGAGGCTTTGACTTCGATCACGGAACAGCCTTTTCAACCTACGCAGTGCCGCTTATCACAGGCGAGATAAAAAAGTTTCTGCGTGATGACGGCATGATAAAGGTCTCGCGTGAGCTCAAACGCCGCGGAACGGCAGTCATGCATATCGTCGAAGCATTAAAAGCAGAGCTTGGGCGAGAGCCGACTGTCGGCGAGATCGCTTCAGCTGCCGAAATGACTGCCGCCGAGGTCGCAGAATGCCTCGATGCGACAGGCACGGTTATGTCTTTTTCAGATCCTGTAGGCGAAATGCAGCTCGAGGACCTGCTCGGCACAGACCACATCGGCATTCTTTGCGAGTCGCTGGCGCTCAGACAGGCGATAGGCAAACTGCCGCACGACGAGCGTGCGCTGATTTATTATCGTTATTATAAGGATATGCCGCAGGCAAGGGTCGGCGAAATTCTGGGAATGTCGCAGGTCAAGGTCTCAAGGCTCGAGAAAAAGGTGCTGGTGAAATTGCGTGATGCACTCACATAACACGCCGCCCGAGAAAACGGTGTCGAGGACGTTGTGAAACGGGACGCTGAGGACGAAGTCCTGCTTCACTCTTCAC
>CAZASH010000011.1:0-25385 GCA_964487775.1 uncultured Ruminococcus sp. | reverse complement strand
GCACCGCAGGGTGCGCTTCACTTCCATAAAAAGAAAAGACACCACACGGTGCCTTGCAGTAAACGAAGTGTTTGCTTTCGCAAACGTGAAGTGGCGGCGTTGCCGCCGTGAAGCACTCGCTTGCGCTCGTGTGAAGCAAAGCGCACAATTACCGCCGATCGAGCCGAAGGCTCGCTTCACAGGACGGAGTCCTGCTTCACTCTTCACGCACCGCAGGGTGCGCTTCACTTCCATAAAAAGAAAAGACACCACACGGTGCCTTTTCTTTTTATGGAGACGAGGGGGCTCGAACCCATGACCTCTCGGATGTGAACCGAACGCTCTGACCAACTGAGCTACGCCTCCGTAACCACGATTATATCACAACAAATGCCGTTTTGCAAGTGCTGTGTGAAATTTATTTGTATCTGTCAAAAAACGAGTTTGTTTCGACCTCTTGACAAACACAGATATTGATGCTATCGTATAAGTACAACATTTATTGGAGGAGAAATAAAATGATTTGTTCAAAATGCGGGTCGCACTGCAAGGACAACGCGGCTTTCTGTCCCGAGTGCGGCGAACGTTTGACAGGCGCTGCCGAAGTGCAGTACGGTCAGCCTATCGAAGCAGCAAGTGAATCCGAAGCACAGTACGGTCAACCTGTCGAAGCGGCAAGTGAACCCGAAGCACATTACGGTCAGCCCATCGGAGCGGCAGCCGAGTCTGTACAGCAGCCTGCTTATCAGCAGCATTTCTATTCGGCTCAGCCCGTACAAAACAGGGTCGTATTGCCGTGCAGCAGGGGATTGCTGAAATACATCCTGCTGACCGTTATCACCTGCGGTATCTATGCCGCTGTCGTTCAGTCGCGTCTGGTTGACGAGCTCAACATAGCTGCTTCCTCATACGATGGTAAGCGCACTCCGTCGATCACAGAGGCCGGCGTTTACACTGCGCTCACGTTGGGTATTTATGCCTTTGTCTGGAACCACAAATTCGCAAAGCGTATAGGCGCAGAGCTTGCAAGGCGCGGTATAGGATACGGCTTCGGCGCATCGACCTTCTGGCTTTGGGGCATTCTTGGCACGCTTATAATCGTCGGTCCGCTTGTCTACACTCACAAGCTTTTTAAGGCGACCAACCTCATCAACGCACAGTACAACGCAATGGGCTAAGCCTGTTTTCACGCAAAAAACGCACTCTTGATCCTCATGGGTGCGTTTTTGTTTTGCCTCTCGAGATATGTAAAAGTTTGGTATTGATTATGTTAATAAATATTATAAAGCGCATTTTTTGAGTTATTTTCAAAAAAAGGCTTGACAAACTTGACAAACTGTGATACATTAATAAACTGCACTTTGGTGCCCAAGCGGGCAAAAAGTTATGTAAATCTAATGTAAAATTATTGTAAATTTTTGTACGCAGCAGCGTTTGCCACTATATTTTAATTATATATTGGCGCAAAACAGTAAGTCAGAACGGAGTAAACAAAATGGATGAAATGGTAAGAGATGTTACCCTCCGCGGCGGTACGCAGCGAAAGACCTTCGCCAAAAACCGTCGGATACTCGATATGCCGGGACTTATCGATATCCAAAAAGATTCATTCCGCGATTTTATCGAGCGTGGCATCGGTGAGGTGCTTGCCGATATCTCGCCCATGACCGATCACTCGGGCAATCTCGTCATTGAGTTTGTCGACTACAATCTCAATGATCCCCCCAAGTACACTATCGAGGAGTGCAAAGAGCGTGACGTCAACTATGCGGTTCCCTTCAAGGTCACCGCACGACTGACCAACAAGATCACCAACGAGGTCACAGAGCAGGAGATCTATATGAGCGATTTCCCCATGATGACCGAGGCGGGCACGTTCATCATCAACGGCGCAGAGCGCGTTGTCGTCAGCCAGATAGTCAGGTCGCCGGGCGTGTATTTTGACACGGCAGACGACAAGTCGGGCAAAGAGCTTTATACGTGTCAGGTCATTCCTTATCGCGGTGCCTGGATCGAATATGAGACCGATTCGTCCGACGTATTCTACGTTCGCATAGACCGCAACCGCAAATTGCCTGTCACTGTGCTTTTGCGTGCTTTCGGACTCACCACCAACGACGATATTATTTCGTACTTTGGCGACGAGCCTATGCTTAAAACGACTATCGAAAAGGACATCACCGTTGCCGAAGCAGAAAAGCTCAACGCCATGGGCATCGCAACCAACCCGACTGACGAGGCCCTTAAAGAGATATACCGCAAATTGCGCCCCGGCGATCCCGCTGTCGTCGATAGCGCACAGGTATTGCTCAACAATCTCTTCTTTGATTATAAACGCTATGAGCTTTCGCCCGTAGGCAGATATAAATTCAACAAAAAGCTTTCACTGCCCAAGCGTGTCGCAGGTCACGTCCTCGCACGTCCCGTCGCCGACGAGATGACAGGCGAATTGCTGTTCGATGCAGGCTACAAGCTCACACGCGCCGACGCCGAAAGACTTGAAAAGCTCGGCATTTCGTGCGTTTATCTGCTTGATGAGGACACCGATGCAGAGGTCAAGGTATTCACCAACGGCATGATCTGGGCTTCGACGCTCACGGGCATTCCCGACTCTGAGCTCGGACTCGACGAGATGGTTTCGGCATCTGTGCTCAAAGAGATCATCGCTTCTGTCGGTCTTGAGGATCGTAAGGAGCTCGCAAGAATTATCAAGCTTCGCATTCACGAGCTTGTTCCCAGACATATAGTCATCGACGACGTTTTTGCTTCTGTCAACTATCTGCTCGGTCTGCAGCACGGCATAGGCTCGAGAGACGACATCGACCATCTGTCGAACCGCCGTATCCGCGCCGTCGGCGAGCTTTTGCTCAACCAGCTCAAGATAGGCTTCTCTAAGATGGACAAGATCGTCAAAGAGAAGATGACCACTCAGGACGTTGACAAGATCACTCCGCAGTCGCTCATCAACATCAGACCCATCGCATCGGCAATGCGCGAGTTCTTTGGCTCGTCGCCTCTGTCGCAGTTCATGGATCAGACCAACCCCTTGTCTGAGCTGACGCACAAGCGCCGTGTTTCTGCACTGGGTCCGGGCGGTCTGTCACGTGACCGTGCATCCTTTGAGGTGCGTGACGTTCACTATACGCACTATGGCAGAGTTTGCCCCATAGAGACCCCCGAAGGTCCTAACATCGGACTTATCTCATACCTCGCAACCTTTGCGAGAGTCAATAAATACGGCTTCCTCGAAGCCCCCTATCGCACAGTCAAGAACGGCGTTGTTTCTGATGAGGTGCATTATTATACCGCTGACGCCGAGGATGATTGCGTCATAGCCACCGCCAACGAGCCTCTCGACGAGAACGGCAGATTTATCAACCGCAAGATCGTTGCACGTCGCCGTGACGAGATACTCGAGTTTGACCCCGAGCAGATCGACCTCATGGACGTTTCGGCAAGAATGGTCGTTTCGTGCGCAACCGCAATGATCCCGTTCCTTGAGAACGACGATAACACCCGTGCACTGATGGGCTCGAACATGCAGAAGCAGGCAGTGCCTCTTATGACCTGCCAGGCTCCTATCGTCGCAACCGGCATGGAGCATCGTGCTGCATACGATTCCGGCGTTCTGGTGCTCTGCAAGCGTGCGGGTTATGTCAAGTCTGTTTCGGCAGACGAGGTGGTAGTTGATACCGACGACGGCAGAAGCGATACCTATAAGCTCATCAAGTTCAGCCGCTCCAACCAGGGCACCTGCGTCAACCAGCGCCCTATCGTCAAGAAGGGACAGCGCATCGAGGTCGGCGATATAGTTGCCGACGGCCCTGCAACCGATCACGGCGAGGTCGCACTCGGCAAGAACGTGCTCATCGGCTTTATGAACTGGGAGGGCTATAACTACGAGGACGCCGTCCTGATCAACGAAAGACTTGTAAGAGAGGATATTTATACCTCTATCCATATCGAAGAATATTCCTGCGAATCGCGCGAGACCAAGCTCGGCAAAGAGGACATCACGCGCGACATTCCCGGCGTCGGCGATGACGTGCTTAAAGAACTCGACAGCAACGGCATCATTCGCATTGGCGCAGAGGTCCACGCAGGTGATATACTCGTCGGCAAGGTCACGCCTAAGGGCGAGACCGAGCTGTCCGCCGAAGAGCGCTTGCTCAGAGCTATATTCGGCGAAAAAGCACGCGAAGTGCGTGATACGTCGCTCAAACTGCCTCACGGCGAGAGCGGCATCATAGTCGACGTCAAGGAATTCAACCGTGACAACTGCGATACATTGCAGCCCGGCGTCATCAAGGTCGTCAGAGTCTATGTCGCTCAGAAGCGCAAGATCTCGGTCGGCGATAAGATGGCAGGCCGCCACGGCAACAAGGGCGTTATATCCCGCGTGCTTCCCACCGAGGATATGCCTTTCCTTTCGGACGGCACTCCGCTCGATATAGTGCTTAATCCTCTGGGCGTTCCGTCACGTATGAACATCGGTCAGGTTCTTGAGGTTCACCTCGGCATGGCAGCAAAGAAGCTCGGCTGGAAGATCATGACCCCCGTATTTGACGGCGCAAACGAGCGTGACATACAGAAATGCCTCGAGATGGCAGGCATTGCACAGGACGGCAAGTCGGTGGTCTATGACGGACGTACCGGTGTGCCCTTCGACAACCGTGTCACAGTCGGCTATATGTATTATTTAAAGCTGCATCACCTCGTCGACGACAAGATCCACGCACGTTCAACAGGACCTTACTCTCTCGTCACACAGCAGCCTCTGGGCGGCAAGGCCCAGTTCGGCGGCCAGCGTTTCGGCGAGATGGAGGTCTGGGCGCTGTATGCATACGGCGCAGCTTATACTCTGCAGGAGATACTCACCGTCAAGTCTGACGATATCGTCGGCAGAGTCAAGGCCTATGACGCAATAGTCAAGGGCCGCAATATCCCCAGCCCCGGCGTTCCCGCATCGTTCAAGGTTCTGGTCAAAGAGCTTCAGTCGCTCGGTCTGAACATCACTGTTCACGCAGAGGATGGCACCGAGATCTCGCTCAAGGATTATTCGACCGACACCATCGACGAGCGCCGCTATTCAGAGCTCGAGCTCGGACCCTCTGTCATGGAGGGCAACGCGGGCGACGGTATGCTTTATGACGACGCAGAGCATCCGCTGGGCAGTGATGACGACACCGCATCTCTCGAGGACGAGTATGACCTCGGCGAATCTGAATTCGTTTATGACGAGAGCGGTTCGGATGATTTTGATAACTAAGGAGGCAGCGATCAATGGATAATAACTCAATCGAATTCTCCAGCATAAAGATCGGTCTTGCATCCCCTGAGATGATACGCTCGTGGTCTTACGGCGAGGTCAAAAAGCCCGAGACCATCAACTATCGCACGCTCAAGCCCGAGCGTGACGGTCTGTTCTGCGAGCGCATCTTTGGACCGACCAAGGATCACGAGTGCTCTTGCGGTAAATATAAGCGCAACGTGCATTCCGCAGGCAAGATATGCGAGAAGTGCGGCGTAGAAGTCACCACCAACAAGGTTCGCCGCGAGCGCATGGGTCACGTTGAGCTCGCTGCGCCTGTTTCGCACATCTGGTATTTCAAGACCCTCCCCTCAAAGATGGGTCTGCTGCTCAATCTTTCACCTAAATTCTTAGAGAAGGTTCTGTATTTTGCTCAATATATAGTTATTGATCCGGGCACAGTTCCCGTGCTCACAAAATACCAGCCTCTCAACGAGACAGAATATCGCGAATATCTCGAAAAATACGACAACGACTTCCGCGCAGGCATGGGCGCAGAGGCGATCAGAGAATTGCTGGCAGAGCTCGACCTCGAAGAGCTCAGCGAGCAGCTCAAGAATGAGATCGCTACCACCTCGGGTCAGCGCAGGATCAAGGCTATCAAGCGCCTTGACGTCGTAGAGGCTTTCAGACTTTCGGGAAATAAGCCCGAATGGATGATACTCGAGGTGCTGCCTGTCATTCCGCCCGATATACGCCCTATGGTGCAGCTCGACGGCGGCAGATTTGCAACCTCTGACCTCAACGATCTCTATCGCAGAGTTTTAAACCGCAACAACAGATTAAAGAGACTGATAGAGCTTGACGCTCCCGACATCATCATACGCAACGAAAAGCGTATGCTGCAGGAGGCAGTCGACGCACTTATCGATAACGGCAAGCGCGGCAGACCTGTCACAGGTCCCAACAACCGCCCGCTCAAGTCGCTCTCTGAAATGCTCAGAGGCAAGCAGGGCAGATTCAGACAGAACCTGCTCGGCAAGCGTGTCGACTATTCCGGACGTTCTGTTATAGTCGTCGGCCCTGAGCTCAAGATATATCAGTGCGGCTTGCCTAAGGAGATGGCACTCGAGCTGTTCAAGCCGTTCGTAATGAAGGCACTTATCGCCAACGGCAAGGCAGGCAATATCAAAGACGCAAAGAAGCATATCGACCGCATCACTCCCGACGTTTGGGACGCACTCGATATGGTCATCAAAGAGCATCCCGTATTGCTCAACCGTGCACCTACTCTGCACAGACTGTCGATCCAGGCATTCGAGCCTGTTCTGGTCGAGGGCAGAGCGATCAAGCTGCATCCGCTGGTATGCTCGCCGTTTAACGCCGATTTTGACGGCGACCAGATGCCTGTTCATATTCCGCTTTCGGCAGAGGCGCAGGCAGAGGCAAGATTCCTCATGCTTTCTGCAAACAACCTCTTGAAGCCTGTCAACGGTAAGGCAGTCACCATTCCCTCACAGGATATGGTCCTGGGCGCATATTGGCTCACGCTTGACGTCCCCGGCGAAAAGGGCGAGGGCAGATCGTTCATTGACTTTGACGAGGCTATGCTCGCCTATGAGAATGACGAGATCGGACTGCACGCAAAGATCAACTGCCGTGTATTCAAAGAGATCGACGGCGAAATGCGTTCTATGGTCATCGAGACGACCATCGGCAGACTTATATTCAACCGCCCGATCCCTCAGGATCTCGGCATCACCGACCGTTCGATACCCGGCAACGAGTTTGAGCTCGAGATACACCAGGTCACCAAGAAGAGCGGACTTGAGGACATCGTCAACGCCTGCATCAAAAAGCACGGCAACGTCGTCACCTGCGAGGTGCTCGACAACCTCAAGGCACTCGGCTTTAAATATTCTACCCGCAGCGGCATAACCATATCCGTCTATGATATGACTATCCCGCCCGAAAAGAAAGACCTGCTCGCAGAGGCAGACAAAAAGGTCGACCGCGTCACCGCGTTCTACAAAAAAGGTCTGTTGTCAGAAGAGGAGCGCACAAAGCGTGTCATCTCTATTTGGGAGCAGTGCACCAGCCAGGTCGAGAAGGCACTGAACCGCAACCTCGACAAATACAATCCTATACACATGATGGCGGACTCGGGCGCCCGTGGCTCGTCAAAGCAGATACGTCAGCTCGCAGGTATGCGTGGTCTGATGGCTTCGGCTACAGGTAAGACCATCGAGGTGCCTATCAAAGCTAACTTCCGTGAAGGCATGGCTATACTCGAGTACTTCACCGCAGCACGTGGCGCGCGTAAGGGCCTTGCCGATACCGCACTTCGTACCGCAGACTCGGGCTATCTGACTCGTCGTCTTGTCGACGTTTCGCAGGATGTCATCATCCGCGAGGTCGACTGCCACGACACTCAGGGTCTGTGGGTCAGCAAGATCGTTGATAAGCTTTCGGGCGGCAACGAAGAGGTCATCGAGCCGTTCGAGGATCGTCTCATAGGCAGATTCGTTATCGGCGACGTGGTCGATCCCGCAACAGGCGAGGTCATCGTTCCCGATAACACCATGATCGACGAGCATCAGGTCAAGCGCATCGTCGCTGCAGGCATCGAAGAGGTGCATATCCGTTCGCTCATCAACTGCAAGGCAAAGCACGGTGCGTGCGTCCATTGCTATGGCGCAGACCTCGCTTCCGGCAAGCCTGTCAGCATAGGCGAGTCGGTCGGCATTATCGCTGCACAGTCGATAGGCGAGCCCGGTACTCAGCTTACCATGAGAACCTTCCACAGCGGCGGTGTCGCAGGTGGAGATATTACACAGGGTCTGCCCCGTGTCGAAGAAATATTCGAGGCACGCAAGCCCAAGAAGACTGCGGTCCTTGCCGACTTTGACGGTATCGCAACTGTCGAAGAGAGCAAAAAGACCCGCCAGATCGTTGTCACCGACGACGAGACAGGCGAGAGCCGCGCAACCTCGATACCCTATGTCGCAAAGCTTGCGTTCGAGAGCGGCGCACATGTCCAAAAGTGCCAGAAGCTCACCGACGGCACAGAATCACCCGCAGATATACTGCGCATAAGCGGCCTTGACGCTGTCTATGCTTATATTATCAAAGAGATCCAGCGTGTCTACCGTTTGCAGGGCGTTGAGATTGCCGACAAGCACATCGAGGTCATCGCAAGACAGATGACTCGCAAGGTCCGCATCGAGGATCCGGGCGACACCGGAATGCTGGTCGGCTCGCAGGTCGATATCATCGAGTTCCTTGACGCAAACAAGGAGATCAACGATTGGAACGACGCTCATCCCGAAGAGGCCATCAAGCGTGCCGAGGCTGTCGGCAGCCCCATGCTGCTCGGTATCACCAAGGCATCGCTCACTACCGAATCGTTCCTGTCCGCCGCATCGTTCCAGGAGACCACAAAGGTGCTCACCGAGGCTGCTATCCGCGGCAAGCGTGACCCCCTGATAGGCCTTAAAGAGAACGTCATCATCGGCAAGCTTATCCCTGCAGGCACCGGCATGGGCATCTATCGTGATGTTCAGGTCGACACAGGCGATGAGCCCGAGACTGAAGAGGTGTTTGACGGCACTTCAGAGGACGATATGACTGTCGCACCCGAGACCGAAGCAGTCGATGAGTTCGTCGAAGATGACGAGATCATCGAAGCCGAAGAGGACGCAGCCGACGATCTGGCTGAGTGATCTGCGGCAAACTGACGATTTTTAACACAATATGCTTAATGCCGAGCGCAAAAATGAGCAAAATTACTCATTGACAAAACCTCGGCATTAGGCTATAATCAAAATGTTGTGATTTTTTAAGAAAGGAGGATGCATCTCTTGCCTACATTTAATCAGCTTGTAAGACACGGCAGACAGGATAAGACCTATAAGTCAAAGTCTCCCGCTCTTCAGAAGGGTACCAACACCATAAAGAATGTCGCTACCGACCTTCCTTCCCCTCAGAAGAGAGGCGTCTGCACCAAGGTGGCTATCAAGACCCCTAAAAAGCCTAACTCCGCACAGCGTAAGATCGCCAGAGTCAGACTTACCAACGGCATCGAAGTCACCGCTTACATCCCGGGCATAGGTCATAACCTGCAGGAGCACTCGGTGGTTCTCATCAGAGGCGGCAGAGTCAAGGACCTCCCCGGCGTGCGTTACCACATCGTTCGTGGTACGCTCGATACTCAGGGCGTCAACAACCGTAACCAGTCGCGCTCTAAGTACGGTGTCAAGAGACCTAAGGCTAAGAAATAAGCCAAAGGCAGTTTCCAAGCTCGTTAATGCTCAAACAGAGAGCTGTTATCCTTTTATCATAGTGATGACGTGTTTCTCTTTTGCAGCACAAAACGAAACATCAATTTTTTCGAGTACCAATGAACTCATTGAAGCGACAAAGCATAAAGCAATGTCGTTATCCTATTGAAGGAGGGAAGCAAAGTGCCCAGAAGAGAACATGGATTCAAGAGAGAGATCCTTCCCGATCCTCTTTATAATTCCACACTCGTTACCAAGCTCATCAACAACATCATGTATGATGGCAAAAAGGGTGTGGCTCAGAAGATAGTCTATGACGCTTTTGAGATCGTTAAAGAAAAGTCCGGTCAGGATCCTCTTGAACAGTTTAAAAAAGCCCTCGAGAACATTATGCCTGCTCTTGAAGTCAAGGCAGTTCGCAGAGGCGGTTCTAACTACCAGGTTCCTATGGATGTCAAGCCCGAAAGACGCCAGACCCTTGGTCTGCGCTGGCTCATCACTTATGCTCGCAGCAGAAGTGACAGAACCATGTCCGAGCGCCTCGCTGCAGAGATAATCGATGCAGTCAACGGCACCGGCGGCGCCGTCAAAAAGAAGGAAGACACCCACAAAATGGCAGAGGCAAACAAGGCTTTTGCACATTATCGTTATTAATATTAATTACCCAGAGTCAAGGAGTATTTTATGCCAAGGAAATATCCGCTTGAGCGAACCCGTAATATCGGTATAATGGCTCACATAGACGCAGGCAAGACCACCACCACAGAACGTATTTTGTATTACACCGGCATCTCGCACAAGATCGGCGAGACGCACGAGGGTACTGCGGTCATGGACTGGATGGAGCAGGAGCGTGAGCGTGGCATCACCATCACCTCTGCAGCAACCACCTGCATCTGGAATAACAATCGCATTAATATCATTGACACCCCGGGCCACGTTGACTTTACTGTTGAGGTCGAGCGTTCACTGCGCGTGCTCGATGGCGCTGTCACCGTTTTCTGTGCCAAGGGCGGCGTCGAGCCTCAGTCAGAGACTGTCTGGCGCCAGGCTGATAAATACCACGTCCCCAGAATGTGCTATGTCAACAAGATGGACATTATGGGCGCAAACTTTTATCACGTTGTCGATATGATGCGTGATCGCCTTAAGACTCATCCGGTTCCTATTCAGCTGCCGATAGGTGCAGAGGCTGATTTTGTCGGTCTTATAGACCTCGTCAAGATGAAGGCTTATATCTATCGCGACGATATCGGTGTAGATATTCTCGAGACAGATATACCCGCCGACATGGCTGACAAGGCTGCTGAATACCGCGCCGAAATGATCGAAGCGATCTCGGAATTCGATGACGAATTGCTTGAGAAGTTCCTCGCAGGTGAAGAGCCTACCGAGGCAGAGATCAAGGCAGGCATTCGTAAAGCAACATTGGCCAACGACATCGTGCCCGTAGTCTGCGGCACGTCGTATCGCAACAAGGGCGTTCAGAAGCTGCTCGATGCTATCATCGACTATATGCCGTCGCCTCTTGATGTCGATCACGTCGTCGGTGTCAACCCCCGTACTGACGAAGAGGTCGTTTGTCCCACCAACGACGATGCGCCGTTCGCAGCGCTCGCGTTCAAGATAATGACCGACCCGTTTGTCGGCAAACTGTGCTTTGTCCGCGTTTATTCCGGCACGCTCAAAACAGGCATGTCGGTCCTCAACGCAAGCAAGGGACAGCGTGAGCGCATAGGACGTATCGTTTATATGCACTCCAACCATCGTGAAGATACAGAAGAGATCCAGGCAGGCGATATCGCTGCTATCGTCGGCGTCAAGAACATCACCACAGGTGAGACTATCTGCGCCGAGAGCAACCCTGTCGTCCTCGAGAACATGGACTTCCCCGAGCCTGTTATTCGTGTCGCCGTCGAGCCCAAGACCAAAGCAGGTCAGGACAAGATGGGTCTGGCACTCGCCAAGCTCGCAGAGGAGGACCCCACGTTCCGCGCTTATACCGACGAAGAGACTGGCCAGACCATCATCGCCGGCATGGGCGAGCTCCATCTCGAAATAATAGTTGACCGTTTGCTGCGCGAGTTCCGCGTTGAAGCAAACGTCGGTAAGCCTCAGGTCTCATATCGTGAGACCATCACCGCTACTGCTGAGGACGACTGCAGATATTCGCGTCAGAACGGCGGTAGAGGTCAGTTCGCACACGTCAAGCTCAAGATCGAGCCCAACGAGCCCGGCGCAGGCTATTCATTTGAAGACTGCACCAAGGGCGGCGTCATTCCCAAGGAATATATGCCCGCTATCGACGCAGGCGTCAAGGGATCGATGCTTTCGGGCGTGCTCGCAGGCTATAACGTCGTTGACGTTAAGGTCTCTGTCATTGACGGCTCGTTCCACGAGGTCGACTCGTCAGAAATGGCATTTAAGATCTGCGGCTCTATGGCGTTCCGCAATGCGATGAAGAAGGCTTCGCCCATATTGACCGAGCCCATCATGAAGGTCGTCGTGACCGTTCCTGATGATTATCTCGGCGATGTCATCGGCGACATGAACTCTCGCCGCGGACAGATCAAAGAAATCCTGCCCGACAACGGTTCGCAGCAGATCACTGCCGATATCCCGCTGTCGACAATGTTCGGATATTCTACCGACCTGCGCAGCAAAACGCAGGGCAGAGGCTCTTATTCTATGGAGCCCAGCCACTATGCGATCGTGCCCAAGTCGGTGCTTGAGTCGCTTATCAGCGGCAAAAATTAATATACGCCCCAAAAAGGGCTTGACAATATTGAATTTTTAGCTATAATCAAGGTAAGCGATAAATTTTTAAAGTAAAAATAAAACATCTTTTTATGGAGGACTTAATCTAATGGCAAAAGCAAAATTTGAGAGAAATAAGCCCCATGTTAACATTGGTACTATCGGCCACGTTGACCACGGCAAGACCACTCTCACCGCTGCAATTACCAAATACCTCTCTCTCGGCGACGCTAACATCGAGTTCATGGCTTATGACCAGATCGACAACGCTCCCGAAGAAAAAGCAAGAGGTATAACGATCAACACCAGACACGTTGAGTATCAGACCGAAAAGCGTCACTATGCGCACGTTGACTGCCCGGGCCACGCCGACTATGTTAAAAACATGATCACCGGCGCTGCTCAGATGGACGGCGCAATCCTCGTTGTTGCTGCAACCGACGGACCTATGCAGCAGACCCGTGAGCACATCCTGCTCGCACGTCAGGTTGGCGTTCCCGCAATGGTCGTTTTCCTTAACAAGTGCGATCTCGTCGACGACGAAGAGCTTATCGAGATCGTCGAGATGGACGTCAGAGAGCTGCTCTCCGAGTACGGCTTCCCTGGTGATGATATTCCCATCATCCGCGGTTCCGCAAGAGAAGCTCTGCTTTCTGAAAGCAGAGATGCAAGCGATCCTGTTTATGCTCCTATCAAAGAGCTCATGGATGCAGTTGACGACTATATTCCTACTCCCCCCAGAAATGACGACCTTCCCTTCCTTATGCCTGTCGAGGACGTCTTCTCCATCACCGGCCGCGGCACCGTCGCTACTGGTAGAGTTGAGCGTGGCGTTGTTAAAATGTCCGATAACGTTGAGATCGTTGGCCTGATGGACGAGCCCAAGAAGACCGTCATCACCGGCATCGAAATGTTCCGCAAGCTGCTCGACTTCGCAGAAGCTGGCGACAACATCGGCTGCCTGCTCCGTGGCATCGACAAGACCGACATCGAAAGAGGTCAGGTTCTTGCTAAACCCGGTTCCATTCATCCTCACACCAACTTTGTTGGTCAGGTTTACGTTCTGACTGAGAAAGAAGGCGGCCGTCATAAGCCCTTCTTCCCCGGCTACAGACCCCAGTTCTACTTCAGAACCACCGACGTTACCGGCAACATCAGCCTTCCCGAAGGCGTTGACATGTGCCGTCCCGGCGATAACGTTGATATGACCGTTGAGCTCATCACCCCGATCGCTATCGAGAAGGGCCTCCGCTTCGCTATCCGCGAGGGCGGCAGAACTGTCGGCTCCGGCGTCGTTATCGAAATCATTAAATAATTATACGAGTAAATGTTTCTTCGTGGGTGGGTGTAATTCCCTGCCGGCAGTATAGTCTGCAAGCGCTTTGCGCACGAGTGGGCGCAATTCCCACACCGACGGTTAAAGTCCGGATGAGAGAAGAAAAGATCGCATAATACGATCTCCCCCACGGGTTATGCCCGTGGGGGAGTTTTGCATAGTATATACTGCTTTATACTATCTTGAAACCACTTGCTTTTTTGGGGAGAAATGCGTATATGGAGAGAACACGCATACACAAACTTGCTACCGTCGGATGCCTTGCGGCGCTTTCGTCGGTGCTCATGCTGCTCGATTTTCCGATTGGATTAGTTCCGGGCTTTATTAAATTCGATTTCAGTGATGTGCCTGCGCTTATCGCCGCATTTGCCGTCGGCCCTGTCTGGGGCTGCGCAGTCGCACTGATCAAAAACCTTATCAATGTCATAGTTTCACAGTCGGCAGGCATCGGCGAGCTTGCAAACTTTGTCATTTCGGTCTCGCTCGTTTTGCCTGCGGGTGCGATCTATAAAAAGCTTTCGTCCAAAACGAACTCTAAGGCTGTGGTGCTCGCATGTATCGCAGGCGGCGTCACGATGACTGTTATGAGCATACCGATGAACTATTTTGTCGTTTTTCCGTTCTATTCGGTCGCTTATGGCACCGCAATGGATTCGATAATAATGGCTTTCACAAAATTGTATCCGTTCGTAAACGGACTGCTCGACACCGTTATTGTAATTATGGCACCGTTCAATATGCTGAAGGCGGCTGTCAATTGCACGCTTGCAGCGCTTGTTTTTAAACGCATTATTCCGATCTTTAAGCGTGCGGTGTAAGAGTTGCATTTTTTGCAAAGCTGTGATATAATAGCCACAATAAGTGATCAAACTTCTAAAAATCCTAAAAAGGAGGCCGAGCCATGGCAAATATTCAGGAATCAGGCGAAATGTATCTCGAGGATATACTCGTCCTGCAGCAGACACAGCCCAATATAAGGGCGATCGACGTCGTCAATTTTACGGGCTATTCAAAGCCCAGCATAAGCCGCGCACTCGGACTGCTTAAAAAAGACGGCTATATCGAGGTCGATACCGACGGATTTATCACCCTGACCGAAGCAGGCCGCAACCACGCACTCAAGATATACGAGCGGCATACGGTGCTCACCGAGTTTTTTGTGCATATCGGCGTAGAGCCCGAAACCGCTGCCGCCGATGCGTGCAAGATCGAGCACGATATCAGCGACCTGACGTTTGAAAAGATAAAAGAACATATAGAAAAATGCAAGGGGTAATGTCCTTGCATTTTTTATGCCCTTTTGTGTCGTGCCTGCTCGGCATTTGTCAGTGATATTGCACCTTGCGCAATTAAGAAAGTTTTTGCAAGCAAAAACAGTTTATTTAGAACGCTTTCAGTTACTTTGGCTTAGCAATTGAGGGCGTTCTTTTTTGTGCCTACCTATAGTAAAATCATCGCCCAACGCCCTGTAGAACACCAACCGCTGCGGCACTGCCCCCCCTTGCCTCTGCATGTGTAAAGGGAGGTGGATAGACCATCTGAGACAAGAAAACACACGCCGACGGTGCGAAGCAGTTTTTGGCGAGGGATTTTGTGTGGCGGCAACCAAAAAGGCGCAGGTGATACTTGACCGTACCGCCAAGGCTTTTTGGGCAGCTGCCGCGCGAAAGATCCGCTAAAAACCGTATGGTTTCTTGTTTCAGATGGTCTCCTGCGAGCGTCAGCGAGTCAAAAGACGGAGGAATTGTAGGCAACTTCAGTTGCCGTAGAGCCGCAAGCAAAGCGCTTCACGCAGTTAAGTTGTCGCTTTAGCGACTGCTTCACTTATTTCTACTATTCCGCTTTGCCCTCGGGCAGACCTTAAAGCCGTCGACGCCTGCGCGCTCGATCGCTCCGAAAAGTCGCATCTTGAGCCCGGGATCGTTTCTTTCCATCTCGTGCAGCAGCTTTTTGACTCGCTCTCTGTCGCTGTAGCCGTCATTGGGGCAGAGCTTGGGCAGGGGAGTGATGCCTGAAACTCGGACGAAGTGCGTTATGTCCTTTTCGGGTGCGTAGATCAGCGGACGTATGACCGTGATATTCTTGCGTGACATATAGGTCACGGGCGAAAAACAGCCGATGTGCCCGCCGTTGAAAAGGTTCATATAAAACGTTTCGACCACGTCGTCGAAATGATGCCCGAGTGCCACCTTGTTGCAGCCACATTCGATCGTCGCATCGTGCAAAGCACCACGCCTCAGGTTGGCACAGAGTGAGCAGGGGTGCTCTTCTTTGCGGATGTCAAAAACTATCTCTTTTATGTCGCTCTTGAATATCTTAAGCTCACAGCCGAGCTCGTCGCACAGCGCTTTTACAGGCGAAAAATCTGCGCCCTCGAACCCCATGTCTATCATCACGGCTTCGACCTCGAAATGCTTGTCGTAGAATCTCGACAGCCCTTTCATCGCCGCAAGCAGTGTCAGGCTGTCCTTGCCGCCGCTGACACCGACGGCTATCCTGTCGCCGTCCTCTATCATATCATAATCATAAACCGCACGCCGAACATATGACAGCATTTGCTGCATGGCTTTTTTGTCGATCAAAATGCTTCACTTCCTCTCAATCGCAATTATAACAATAATCCGTCTGAAAATCAACGGTGTATTTTTGCCGGTATACGGTTTTTGCAATCGAGAAAAAACTAAAAAACAAAAGAAAAAAGCAGATTTTGCCCTCAAAATCAAAAAAAGTTATGCAAAACCCCTTGACAAAACAAATTTGTCTGCTATAATGATTAGGCTTGAATAAGAAATATTGAAAGGAACTAATCACCATGTCAACAACAATGGCAAAAAAAGAGGCGATCGAGCGCAAGTGGTATGTCATCGACGCCGCAGGCAAGCCCCTGGGCAAGGTTGCGGTTCTCGCTGCTACCATACTTAACGGCAAGCATCGTCCCGAATATACCCCGCACGTCGATTGCGGCGAGTGCGTCATCGTCATCAACGCAGCCGAGACCGTTCTCACCGGCAAAAAGCTCGACCAAAAATATCACTATCATCACAGCGGCTACATCAGCGGCCTCAAGTCTGTCAAGTATCGCACATTGATGGCTACAAAGCCCGAGATGGCTGTCGAGCTCGCAGTTAAGGGCATGCTGCCCAAGAACAAGATCGGCGACGCAAGCTTCAACAGACTTCGCGTATTCAAAGATGCCGACCACGGTATGCAGGCTCAGAAGCCTATCGCCGTCGAAGTTAAATAAGGAGGATAAGTACAAATGACATATCAGTCTGCTATTCCCTATTTCTATGGCACAGGCAGGAGAAAGAGCAGCGTTGCACGCGTTCGCCTTATCCCCGGCTCGGGCAATATCACCGTCAACGGCCGCGACGTCCATGATTATTTCGGACTCGACACCCTCAAGCTCATCATCAACCAGCCCTTCGGTGTTACCGAAACATCCGGCAAGTTTGATGTTATTGCAACCGTCGCAGGCGGCGGCATATCCGGCCAGGCAGGCGCTATCCGCCACGGCATCGCAAGAGCACTTCTGCAGGCTAATGCTGAATATCGTTCATCTCTCAAAAAGGCAGGCCTCCTCACCAGAGACCCTCGTATGAAGGAGAGAAAGAAGTACGGCCTCAAGGCAGCTCGCCGCGCAAGCCAGTTCTCAAAGAGATAAGTTCTCAAAACAAATACGCCGCATTGGTTTCAATGCGGCGGTTTTTTATATTCTCAGACTGTGCCGGTTATGACGAGTGTCGAAGCGGCGGGTGTTGATGACCATGTGCCTGTCTGCGTATTCTGTGCAAATACAGCGGCAGGAACTGTTATGTTGCCTGCGACCGTGGCAAAAACGCCTGTCGTCTGGTCATAGGTGTATTCTGTGCCTGCCGTCCATGCTGTGCCGTTGTAGGTGACAGAAATGTCGGCAAGCTTTGGATCAAACGTGTCAGTAATGACCGCGTTCGCATCGGCAGTCGCTGCAGCGTTGCCTGTGTTTTGTATCTCGAATGTGTAGGTGACTGTGCTGCCTGCCGTCAGTGTCGACGGATTGATCGATTTTGTTATCGTCAGTATAGGCGCAGTGCTTGCCACAACAGTCGCCGTGGCACTCGTGCCGCCTGCCAAAGCATCGCCGACAGTTGCGGTGTTAGTAATATTCGCACCCTGCTCGGGGCTTGCGTATTCTGTAACCGCTGCTTCATAGATCAGCATGGCATTTGCCCCTGCGGGAATATTTATGCCGGTGACAGTGAGCGGCGAGGTAGTAGCGACGGTGGGTGACGGCTGCAAAACTCCGCCTATATAATATTTGACAGAGCCGTCGGTGTATCTGAGCGGATAAAGCGTGCCTGCGCCGAACGTGTATGCGCCGAGGTCATCGGTGATTGTCAGGTCTGCCTGATCGCTTGCGCCCGAGTTGATCATCGAAAGCGCATATGTCACGGTGTTTTGGCGGTCATAATCGTCACGAACTGCGGTTTTGGTCAGCGTCAGCTCCTGCTCGATCTCGCCGACAACTGTATTTGATGGCGTTGTTATGCCGTTGTAGGTCAAAAACGCCTGATTTGTAAAAGCTGCCAAGTTGTTTATCTCCTTTTTAAAGTTGTTGAGTTTGATTGTCCGAGCGCAAAAATATGCTCTCGACAACAATATATGCTTTGCCTGCCACGCTTGACAGGCGGCGATAAAAATGATAATATCAGTCTTGCAGTATTTTTCAGGAGGATAATTTTATGAATGATAAGGATATAGGCGCTCTGCGCCGCCGCTTTAAGCCGGATAAGAATAATATAAATATTATAAGGGGCTGCTATGTCAACGAAAAGCACGAGATATTGTCGACCTTTAAGTCGTCAGCACTCTCGATGCCCAACGAGGAGTATGAAAAATTCATCGCCATATTCCGCAAGGCGCTCACGGGCACTCACGGCAAAAATCTGATCGATGTCAGCTATGGAACGAATGATGTTGCTCTCAGCGACAGCCACAAGCTGCTTTCTGAGGTCAGAAGCACCTCGATAACCGACGACGATGCGGCAGAAAGATTCTTTGCCTCGGCAGTGCAGAATCTGCCTACCGATGACAACTATGTCGTTTTGCTTACCTGCGATGCCTATGACCTGCCGCCCAAGAGCAAGGGCGACGACTCGTGGCAGACTTTTACATATATCGTCTGCTGCATCTGCCCTGTCAAAAACAGCAAGCCATCGCTCAGCTTTTGTGCCGACGACGGCGAGTTTCACAATACAAAGCTCGTCCGCGAAATAGGAATGCCCGTTTGTGGCTTTACGTTCCCTGCGTTCGAGGACGGCGGCGCGAATATTTACGGAGCGCTTTATTACAGCAAGGACGGCAAGGGCGTTTCGGATAGCTGCGTCGGCGCAATACTCGGCGTCGAGACTCCGATGCCTGCTGCAGAGCAGCATGATACGTTCTGCAACGTTTTGGGCAACGCTCTCGGCGAGGAATGCTCACTGGCGGTCGTTTCGACTGTGCATGACAGACTGTGCGACATCATCGAGGATCACAAGCAAAATCGCGATGATACGCCGCTTACATTCACAAAGCATGCGATAGGCACGGCGCTCGAGCAGTGCGGAGTCAGCGACGAAAGGATAAAGGCGTTCGAAACAGAGTTTGATTCTGCCTTTGGCGCTAATGCCGAATTGCCGCCGCAGAATATCGTCGGTTCGGGCAGGATGGAGGTCAGAATGCCCGACGTTGTCGTCAATGTCAATCCCACCAAGGGCGACCTCGTCGAGACACGAGTCATAGGCGGAGTGAAATATATCATGATCCGCGCAGATGACAGCGTGCAGGTCAACGGCGTTGACATAGCCATCGAAAAAGACGAAGAGTGAAAAAATTTAAAAAAACAGGCATTCTATTGACAAGCGCTTTAGAGGTGATATACTGCATACAGAGCATAGGCGGTATATCATCAAAAGAGGTGCTTATCATGTCGTGCAGGTTAATTATAAATCATAGATTGCTGTTTATTTTTTAAGCGCATAGGTCGCCGTAGGGGCGACTTATGCGCTTTTTTCGACTCACGCAAAATAATGACAACTTATGAAAGGATATTATAGGTACTTTTCTACAGCTTAATGATGATAAGTCATCTCCAGTTAAATATAGAAGTTATGAGTCAATCTCAACATTAGATTTGACGAATATGAAACTGATAATGTTTATTGCTTGCAAAACTGCAGCTGGAGGTGAAGGAGGATTGAATCTTCCGTCTGTTGCTGTGACGCAGGGTGCTACGACTTCTGTTGGTTTTGAAGAAAGTATTGAATGTCCTACAGCAAATGATTGGACGCGGGATTTTTTTAATTTGATTGAAAGTGGTCTCTCAGTTCAAACTGCTTGTGTTCAATTGGCGGGGGATCCAAAATATTCCTCTACGACCATGACCAGTTTTGTTGTTTGCGGCTACGATTATACAAGATTAACTTAATGTGTGTGCGTCAGAATATGGAGGTATTTTTCATGAGATTAAGTAAAATCATTTACATAATTTTATTGAGCTGCGTACTTTTAGTTTCTTTGTTCGGTTGCTCAAATCAAACAAAGAATAGCAACCAAGAATTTGAGGTATTAGAAATAGGGAGTTTCGATGATTTAGATGGTGGAAAGCATGTTTCAGAGTATTCTCCTTGGGCGCCTAAAGAATTGAATTACCATCAAGATTCAACCGCGCCCAAGGAAAGTGCAATCGTATTTAATGGAGTTACATACTCTGGGCAATACCAGTGTAGTGCTACGTTCATTCCGAATACATATGTTTCGCATAGATACAAGGGTGCAAATGCATTCTTTGAAATAAATGGTAGCACTGGAGAGTTATCGTATATTATATTTATTTATGAACCATCTGAAAAATCGACATTATCAGAAACAGAATGTAGAAATGTCGCAGATCAAATTGCTAAACAATTTATAAAATTTGATGAATATAAGGTAGACACATTTGTTCAATCAATACATGAAAATTCTCTTTTTTCCTTCACGTATTATAGAGAGGTAAATGGTTATAAAACATCTGACAGCCTAACGATTGCTATTGATGGTAATGGTAATGTTTCGTCCTTCGGTGTTAATATGTTGGGAGCGTTTGAGAACGCAACTTGTATTTCACTTGACGAAAAACAGGTTGCTGAGATGTTAGAAACTAAAATGAATGATATCTATGCGCAATCGACCACAAGAAAAGACTATGACGTAGGAAAAGTAGTGTTAGTGAAACTTAAAGATGGGCGTGATGCGTTCTTGTATACTGTCACTAATTATTTTGGGACAGAAAATGAGCAATACAGTAGTCAAATTCGGTTGCTGATAACTGCTTCTGAAAAAGATTAATTTATTATACCAATACAGTTACATGGTCAATTGGGAACACATTTCAAAAGGGAACAATAATTGCCGATGAAGAATAAATCAAGAAACAAAAAATCATATCCATTGTGGTATGCGCTATCGTTACAGTAATGCTATGCTGTGCGGGATTGGTGTGGTGGGGTGCGCAGGCGTGGCTGGGCGCTGATTAGCAATTGGGCAGGTTTACCCCGGAGCTTGTCAGCACTTTGAAAGATAAATACGACACTGACATTCCTGAAAATGCCGTGATGATCAAGGGGGGAGTATGGCGTGTGGCTTCGTGGCTCGACGTACAAAATATTGTTTGAAATTTCTCTCACTGCCGATTCGGACGGAGATTTTGACATCGAGGGATACATGGCAGAGACTTTTCCCAAATATAAAAAAGTTGCTAATGCTTTAAACACCCTTGACGATTACAACGATATAGCCGGTGAGGCTGACTGCTTTTTTGAAAGAGGCAGTATATCCGAATACGATTACAGCTCTCTTGCCTGCTCATATGCCGACGGTAAGCTGATACTGAGATTTTATGGCGATGACATAAGATGATGTTCGGTCGGCAGCATATCATCGGTCGCCATAGAGGCGACAATCTTTAAAGGTTACATTAGTTACTCAACCGTTGAAAGCATGGCCTTATCAAAACTGGGAAAAACTTTAAATCAGGTGAGATCGGAATATCCGGACACCTACGACTTTCTAATGAGCCTGAAAGATGGGCTTGCAGAAATCAATCATTATTGACGGAGGGATTATAAATGAAAAAAGCATAAGTATTATATTGACCACGCATATCATCCTGTGGGTGGCTATTCTGCTGATTAGTGCCGTAACGGGATTAACATATAGTGATCCCGGTGCGGATCCGTTGGACTTTGCACTTTCAAGAGGGGTCTACAACTTGTTTATCATTCTTGCATTGCTTGGAATAATTAATGCGGCAATATTATTCTTTTCATCGCACGCTATCTCAAACGCTTCCGGTGCTATGCATAAAAGGAAAAGAATCGCTTTTTGCTTTTCTTTAGCGGCAACTATTATATTATATTTGTTTGATATATTGCTTTTTGTTGTTAAATCCGATATTCTTCTCGTTCTTCCTGCAATATGGCTTTTGTGCGAACTGTGTTGCGGCATTGTATTTGCCGTTTCCAAAGAGCGATGAAGGCTTGGCTTTGAACATAATAAAGAGCGGAAAGCGCAGTAATACAAAAACAGAGTAGCCGACCTACTCTGTTTTTATATTTAATTGCTTGCCTTGTTTGAAACGGCGGTCGCCGCCAAAAGCACAGAGGCTATCATCAGCATATAATAAGGCAATGCACCTGCACCGGTCATTTCGGCAAGCCAGCCGAAAAGCACAGGCGCAATGAGTATTCCGGCACTTGCTGCCGCCATCTGAACGCCTATCGCCGACTGCGAGACATCTTCGCCGAATATCGACGGTGTCAGATGCATAAGGTTGGGATATACCGGCGCAACTCCGAGACCGATCATCAGCAACGCCATTCCGGAGAACAGCACGGGAATCGGCAGTGCGAGTATTATTATCGCAAGCAATAGCATTATTTCGCCGCAGAATATAAGCGTGCGAGGACGTACTTTTTTGCTGAGCAGTCCCGAAATAAACCTGCCCAGCGCAATGCCGATATAATAAAGCGTCACGGTGCGTGCCGCCGCTTCTGCCGTCAAGCCCTTTTGGGTGACAAGAAACGTGCTGCCCCACGTGCCGCAGCAGGTCTCTATCGCGCACGAAAATGCAAACATCAGCATAACTGCAGGCATTCCCGAAAGCTTAAGCGTGTCTTTGATGCTGAGAGCCTTGACGCTTTGTGCTTCGCTTGAATAATGCTTTTGCTTTTTCCACAGCGGCAATGTGACGAATGCGAGCAAAGCTATTCCAAGCTGCACAGTCGCCATAAGCCTGTAGCCATTCTGCCACGAACCGCTGCCCGACATCGCAGCGGACAAAAGATAAGGGCTTATCGAAACGCCGACACCGTAAAAGCAGTGCAGAAAATTCATCTGCATGGCGCTGTAATGCAGTGCGACATAGTTATTCAGCCCCGAATCGACCGCGCCCGCTCCGAAGCCGAGCGGTATAGCGAGCAATATCATCGGCAGATACGAGTCGGAGAACGAGATCAAAAACAGCGCAGCAGCCGTCATCAGCGTGCTGAATGCCGTGACCTTCGCCGTGCCGAAGCGCGCTATCACCTTGCTGCTTACAAGGCTTGAAATAAATGTGCATACCGATGTTGTGACTGTGACAAAGGTCGCATACGAAACAGGCAGAGAAAACTCCTGATATATAGCAGGCCATGCCGCTCCGAAAAGCGAGTCGGGTATCCCCAGCCCTATAAACGAGATATAAATAACTATCAGCAGCAGCGTCGCCATACAAAAATGCCTTTCGTTTTTTAAATACAGTCGCAAGTATATATCATTTTGCCTGCAAAATCAATAGCAAAAAACAAAAAAGCCACCTTTGCAAAAGCAAAGATGGCAGTGCTTTCAGTCCTCACTCAAAAGGTGCTTGAGCTCGTCCATAAAATCGTTTATATCCTTGAATTGGCGATAGACCGATGCGAACCTGACATATGCGACCTGATCGAGCTGCTTGAGCCGCTCCATGACGAGCGAGCCTATATAGGCGGATGAAACTTCGTTTTGCAGCGAGTTTGACAGAACGTTCTCGACCTCGTTGGCGCATTGCTCCATCTGTTCTCTGGTGACCTGCCGCTTGTCGCACGCTCTGATGATAGACCGAAGCAGTTTGTTGCGGTCAAAGCTCTCGCGTGACTTGTCTTTTTTTACGACGACTATCGGCACTGTTTCGACAGTCTCGTAGGTTGTAAATCTGCGGCCGCAGCTGAGGCATTCACGGCGACGGCGTATGAACGACGCATCGTTTGACGGACGCGAATCAACGACCCTGCTTTCGGGGTGTCCGCAGGATGGGCATTTCATTTTTGTTGACCTCCTTGAACTGGCAAAAAATGCCTGCTGAGACTATTATACATATTTTTTAATAATTGTCAATACGTAACAGCTCGGGCGGATTTTTTAAAAAGTATGCTTTTGTGCAAAAATAACAGTTGACAACGGCGATATAAGGTGTTAAAATGTGAATACTAACAAATAGGCGCGAACTATTTGTACCTATCAAATATTTTTATGGAGGAAGACATGAAAAAACTTATCGCGCTTCTCATGGCAACACTCATGGTTCTTTCGCTTTGCGCGATCGCAACCGTGGCAGAAGAAGGCGAGACCATCGTTTCGCAGGGCAAGTCCTATACTACCAGCGGCACGGGCGAAGGCTATAAGGGCCTTGGCAAAGACTATTCCGCTGACCTGACTGACGGCATGGCCATTGAATTCTGTGGCTATAACCCCGGCGAATGGTTTGGCTTCTACTGGAACGAATCCCCCGAATACGCAGCCGACGTTAACGCTCCCGACCACATGGCTTGGGTACTCGTTGACCTCGGCGAGGTCATGAGCGACCTCACGACCTTCAAGGTCCACCTTGCAACAATCCGCGCCAGCGGCATCCGCGCTCCCAAGTGGGGCAAGGTCTCTGTCTCGACCGATGGCGAGAACTTTACCGAAGTATGTGAATTCACAGGCTTCAACGACGAGAATGACGGCAAGCAGCACTTCTATTGGGTCAACGCCACTCTCGAAGAGGGCGTTTCTGCTCGCTATGTCAGATTTGATTTTGAGATCCGCAGATTTATGTTCATCGACGAGGTCGAGGTTTATCAGACCAAGGCTTCCGAGCCTGCTGCTACCACCACAACAACCATCGATCTTATGAAGAAGCTCGGCGGCGAGCCCGTCATGACTCCGGGTGGCGAAGGCAACCTGACATACACTCTTGAGGGCGGCGTTCTGACCGCTGTCGGCGATACCGGCTGGCCCTGCCTTGACTATCCGTTTGCAGAGGCTATCACTGTCGATGTCGCTAACACCAGACTCGTTCTCGAGGCTACCGTCGATAAGGGCGAGGGCAGCATCAGACTGCTCGGTGCAGACGACGGCGCAACCAGCGACGACATTTATCTGCATCAGTTCGTTGAGGGCGCTACCCTCGGCGGCGGCGGTGATATCGGCGGTCCTGCAACCATCAGCCTCGATATTCCGTTTGCAGACCTTGCTTTCTGTGACTATACCGCAGAGAGCGGCTATGCAGGCAAAATAGCATTCACTACCGACACTGTTGACATTCATAAGCTTCAGGTTTGGGCTTGCGGCGGCGCAACAGTCACCATCACCAAGCTGCAGCTCATCGTCACCACCAAGGGCGGTGAAGAGGGCGGCTCCACCGCACCTGTCAAAGAGAACATCACTGTTGACGGTGAGCTCAATGATACCGGCTGGAACGCAAGCAAGTGGACCTCTGTCA
>CAZASH010000010.1:0-36734 GCA_964487775.1 uncultured Ruminococcus sp. | reverse complement strand
TTTTCACTTTTTTTCGGATTTTTTTGTTTTTTATTTTGCGGTTGACATAAGGTGGCGTAAGTGCGGCATTATGTCGACAGAATTGCTCTTTTTAAGTCGTTATACATATACAAACTGCCCGTAACAACCACCGGAAGATCGTTTTTTAAGGCATAGGCAAAAGATTTTTTTATTGCCTCATCGAAATTTTCGCACGCGATCGCAGGGACTCCATAGATGCGAAAATCATCTGCCCAGTGCTCGGCGGAGAGTGCGCGCTTGCTTTGAGGCGTGACTGTATACGCTCTGACAGCGACATCGGCAAGATTCATTGCGATGCCGAGGTGATCCTTATCGGCGAGCACGCCGCTGACCACGACACACCTGCCGCCAAGGCAATTAACAACAGAATCGGCAACGCACTGTGCGCCCTCGGGATTATGACCGCCATCGTAAATAACTATAGGATCGTGGCGTATCAGCTCGAACCTCGCCTGCCAAACAGTGTGCGACAATCCGTATGCAAGTGCCTCGCTTGATATATCCACGCCGTATTTGCGCAGCAATCCGACTGCTTCGATAACATTTGCAGCGTTATATGGCTGATAAACACCTGCGAGCGAGATGTTATATTTCATGGCTTTATATGTAAATTCCGTGCCCGAAACATCATATTTGCAATCCGCAACAAGGCTTTGGTCGGCGACGAGCAATTCAGAACCGTGATTTTCGGCATCCTCTGCTATAACAGGGAACGCAGTTTTTGAATTGCCGCCATACAAAACAGGAACAGACTGCTTGATTATGCCGCTTTTTTCGTGAGCTATCGCCTGAACGGTAGTGCCGAGTATATGTGTGTGGTCGAGCGATATGCCGGTAATTACAGAAAGAACAGTAGTATTTATTATATTAGTAGCATCGTATCTGCCGCCCATGCCGCATTCGAGCACGACAAAATCGCATTCTGCCTCCGAAAACGCCACAAATGCCATTGCCGTGAGCAATTCGAACTCGGTAGGATGATCGGACATACTGTCTGCAGCCTCTGCAACTCGTCTTGCAACATCGGCAAAAGCTTCATCGTCAAGGTCTACGCCGTTAATTTTGATGCGCTCGTTGATGCGCTGTATATGCGGCGATGTAAAAAGGCCCGTCTTATAGCCCTGCGCACGCAAAACAGACTCGAGCATAGCAGAAAAAGAGCCCTTGCCGTTGGTGCCTGCGACGTGGATATATTTTGTTTTATTCTGGACATCGCCCAGGCGGTGCATAAGCTCGGTTATGCGTTCGAGCCCGGGGCGGCTGCCGAGAGAGGCAACGGAATGTATATATTCAAGCGCCTCTTCATAATTCATATTATTCATTATTATAGCCTCCGCAATATTTTGTCAGCAGGTCCTGCCCCAAAAGCAGCCTGCAAATTATAGCCGACTCAATGCAGCATACCAAAAGCGATATTGCCGCACCAATAAGCACCCCCCACCACGGCATACCAAACACGATCATTTTTGCCGCCGATTTGATGACGACCTGTCCCGCAGTGTGTGAAAGACCTGCAGCGAAAAAGACAGTGCTTTTGCTCTTGCCATTGATGAGCCGCTTTGAAAACAGCCCGGATATGACGCCGACGGCGCACGCACCGAGCGTTATAAGTGGATTGACAGCGGGATTTGTCGAGAGCACGCACGACAGGATGTCAGCCATACAGCCGCAGGCTGCTCCATAGAAAGGGCCGAACATCAATCCGCAGACTATGACAGGCAGGTTTTCGAACGTAATTCGATAATAAACCCCGAACGTAAAAAGATTTTTGCACAGAATGCCGATGATAACGCTCATTGCCGTCAAAACAGCGCAGATCGTGACCTCAAGCAGTCTCTTGCGGTTTGCAGACATAATTAAAAACGCCTCCTTTGTCTGACCGCCAAAGCGGCAGAAAAAGAAGGCACGGCACAAACATCCGCACGATTTATATGCTGCCGCAGCGGGATGCAGAATAGGCACCGCAGCAAACGCGCTTTCGTCCGACAGGCAACTCCCCGTCCTGTCGGCACTTGACGCACCTATTCTTACTCTGCGCTTTTGATTATACTACCGCGAATTATTGCTGTCAATAGTTTTTTTGCCGAAAATAAGTCGAACTATTGGTGACAGCATTTTAGGCATCTTAATAACCCTGATCCTCAAACAAATCACCTGCCTATCAAGATCAAAACTCCTGCCGCCACTATGACACCTGCCTGTATGACGACCATCACCGCAGGCGGCAAAAACGAGCACAGTATAACCCCTGCCCCAAAGAACAACGCCGAAAGTCCGAGATTTTTTATGCCGAGGCACATCATTTATCACCGCCCTTCACTTTATTTTATTCATAACCAGCCCTAAAGGCTCATATAATCAAGCAAATATAAAAAATATATCTGAAAGGATGCGATCTGCCATAAAACCACATATCAAAGATGTTTATATCCCATCAAAGCCGATTGCGCTGACCGCCGAAAAAGAGATAGAATTCGGCTGCTCGTTGCCTGATTATTCGCCCGACATTCTCGCCATCATCAGGGCCGAATGCATTCCGACCGTCGAAAGCGTCAAAGCCTCGGCAGGCAAATGCATAGTCGACGGCAGGGCGGAATTCAGGCTGCTTTATGCGACGGGCTACAACGGCAAGACACGCTCTGCAGCGTTTGTAAAGCAATTCAGTCACGCCTTTGACTATCCGTCCGGGCTGACAGATGCGATATGCAGAGCGACTGCCGAAACCGCCTCTGTCACCTGCAAGCTGTCTGACGTTCGCAGTCCGCTTTTTAAGGCAGGATTGATTGTGAAATGCTCTGTGCAGGGCAACGACAGAATTAAATGCGTCGACACCGACGGCTCGAGCGGCTATTATTTTAAAACAAAAGAGATATCGTTGCGACGAACTGCAGCACCAAGCGCCACAAGCGCAGAGCTTACGGGCGAAATACTGCTCGGAAGAGGCGATATGCCTGCAAGCGAGATAATCAGTCATTCGGTATCGCTGCAGCCACCGCGTATCACGGTACAGCAAAACGGTGTTTCTCTGCGCAGTGATGCGAATATTGCAGTCATTTATGAGACAGAAAGCGGCACTACTGCGGCAGTAACACGCTCGATGCCTGTTGCGGTCGACATAGATTGCGACAAGGGCGATGCCGCAGAGCCCGAATGCGAGGTGGCAGTCGGCGCTTCGTCGGTGATACTTGCGCCGGACAATTACGGCGAAAACAGATTGTTTAAAGTCAAGCTGAATATAAACGGCAAGGTCTATCCCGCAAAGGTCGAAGCCGTGAGCCTTGCCGCCGACATGTTTTCAGAGGGCAACCGCACACAATGCGAAGAAAGCAAAATGTGCTATATTGCAGACGAAAGCATTTTTACAAAAACCTTTAGCCTTGATATGAGGCTTAATCCTGCAGAGCCGCTCGAAGCATCATTATGCAGCAAAGCAGAATTTCACGGCGTGTCGGCAATGCCTGTCGACGGCGGAGTGCGTATAAGCGGAGTATGCTGTGCCGAAGTCTTGGGCACGAGCGAGCACGGGATAGCCTCTGCCGAGCAATGCGACTCATTCGAGCAGTTATCGGTTATCGACACAGCCGACTGCGAGATAACAGGCGTATCGCTCTGTCCTCTCGACGTGCAGGCAAATATGCTTTCTGACGGCACTATATCGATCAGAATAACATATGAAGCAAAAATATTCTGCTGCAAAACGGCAGAAACGTCATTTGTCGTCGGAGTGACAAACGAAGAGCCTGTCGCTGCAACCGACAGCGAAATGACTGCGGCATATTATTTTCAGTCGCAAACAGACGACCTCTGGAGCATAGCAAAGCAATATGCCACAGATCCTGCCGCCATCAGAGAGCAGAATACAAATGCTTTTGACGCAGACGGATCCATCACGGCAGGCACGCCGTATGTTTATATCAAGCTATGAGTGTTATGAATATAAAAAAGCTTTGCTTTGTGGGCGGCGACAAGCGTATGCAGGTCGCTGCCGACAGGTTTGAAAAAGACGGCTATAACGTTTCACGCTACGCCATGGCAGGCAGCAGGCACGGCGAAGAGCAGCTGCTGGTGTGCGATGCGGTGATACTGCCGTTGCCGTGTACCTTTGACGGTGAAACTGTTTATGCGCCTTATTCTGCCGAAACCGTTACGCTTTTTGACTTGCAGCAGATAGCCGAAACAAGGCCTGTGCTCTGCGGCGGCGAAATGAAAGGCACAGAAAGGTTTATAAACTATTTCGACGATGCATTGCAGACCATGAATGCCGTTCCGACGGCAGAGGCAGCGATTGCGATAGCAATCGACCACACCGACAGGGCGCTGATGCAATGCAGAGCGCTGATTATCGGCGGCGGCAGGATAGCAAAAGCGCTCGCACTCAGGCTTAAGGCATTCGGCACTGATGTTACGGTTGCAGCACGCAAGGCAAGTGACCGAGCGTTCTTTGAGAGCATTTCGTGCAAAGCGTGCGCAATAAGCGACATAAAGAGCATATTAAAAGCTAACGATATGATCTTCAACACAGTGCCGGCGAGGATATTCGACTCGTCATATGCCGATCATGTTATTGCTTCGATACCGCTGATAGAGCTTGCATCAAGTCCATACTGCATAACGGCATCAGATGCACGCGAATGCGGCTTTGACTATATCAAAGCGCCGGGCTTGCCGGGCAAATATTTTTATATCACCGCAGGCGAAGCGATATACAAACGACTCAATGAGCTTATCGAAAGAGAGCATATCATATGAAACTTATCTATTGCATAACCGGTTCTTTTTGCAACCACAAAAACGCCCTTGATGCGCTGCGTACCTTATCGCAGGGCAATGAGATAACGCCTGCAATATCAGAAATAGCAGCTATGCAGGACACCAGATTCGGCAAGGCTTCAGAGCTTATCGAGAATGTCACCGAAATATGCGGCAGGAAATATATAAGCAGCATCTGCGAGGCAGAGTCGACTGTTACGCCGATGAAGGCGGATGCGCTTATAATATCTCCCTGCACTGGCAACACGCTCGCCAAGATAGCAAACGGCATAACCGACACGGTTATAACGATGTGCGTCAAGTGTCAATTGCGCAACAGACTGCCTGTGATAATCGCGCTTGCCACCAACGACGGCTTATCGGCAAACCTATTCAACATAGCAATGACGCTCGAAAAAAAGAATGTCTATTTTGTTCCTTTCGGGCAGGACAACGCAATAGGCAAGCCGTCGTCGCTGATATGCGATTTTAGCAGGATAAACGAAACGCTTGTGTCGGCGCTCGACAAAAAGCAATTACAGCCGATATTGATATGAACATATCATATATTATATAGTAAGAAAGAGAGCAGGCGGCAATAATGTCGAATGCTCTCTTGCTTTTGGGTTATAATTATTTGCGCTCCTCTGCCGCAAGCGCCTTTTTAAGTGCCTTGATGACAGCGGCGGCACATTTATCTATCTCGTCAGACTTGAGTGTGCGATCGGCAGCACCGATGGTGAGTCTGATGGTTACTGATTTTTTGCCCGAGGGAACCTGTGCGCCCTTGTATTCCTCAACAAACGAAACGTCCTTGAGCAGGCTGTCAGCGTTCTTCTTTTTGATCGCCGCAGAATAAATATCCTGCCATTTGGTGTCGCAGTCGAACAAAAGCGAAACGTCATAATCGATAGTCGGGAACTCGTCAAGATGGCTAAAACCGTTTGTGCGTGACTTAAAAGGCACCAAGAGGTCGCTGTCTATCTCAAACATAACGACAGCGATATTCTTTATGCCGCAGTCGAGCGAAGGTTTTTTTGCCAGCAGACCCATTGCGCCGACCTCGGTCTCGCCGACATAGATATTAAGCCACGCAACGTCGTCAGCCCAATTAGGCTTATGCTCGTGCTTGAATTCAAAGCCAAGCATATGCGTCACTCTCGGCATTACCTCGAGCACGCCCTTTGCACGTCTGAAAAGGCTCATTACGTCAGTCGGATCGCCTGCAAACAGACCTGCGATATTGCGGCGCTGGAGCGGCAATTTTTCTTTCTCGTCATACCTTGAGCCATAGCCACGGTCAAAGAAGACCTCCGCCTCTTCAAACAACGCAAACTCGCCAAAATATCTCTCGTTCTTAACTGCTGCACGGCAAAGTCCGGGCAAAAGCGACGAACGAATATAGCTTTCGTTCTGAGCAGGCGGCGTCGACAGGCGCAGCATATCACTCTTGTCGCCCATGATGGGATCGACAAATTCATCGGGTATCCAGGGATAGCTAAAGACCTCCTGCATATCGCATCTGAATGCAAGATATTCTTTGATACGCCTGACAAGGTCGATCTCGAGCTGGTTAACAGCGCCGACAAAGCTGGTGGTTATCGGAGTCGGCTCGAAATTCTCATAGCCGTACATTCTCGCGACTTCTTCCATTATATCGGCCTTTATCGAAACATCGCCCGTCGAACGCCATGTAGGCGCTGTGACGTGCATATTGTCGCCGTCGAACTCAGTATTAAAGCCGAGCAGTCCGAGCTTATAGGCTATCTGATCGTTGGGAATGCTCTTGCCAAGCCTGCGCGACAGCCAATCGAGCGAAACATCTATCTCGCAGCATTTGAGATGCTTGGGATATATATCGGTGAAAGCAACTATCTTAAGCTCGGGATAAAGCTCCGACAGCAATTCGACAGTCATAGAGAGTGCAAGATCGCATCTTTCGGGGTCGACCGCCTTCTCGTATCTCGACGAAGCTTCTGTGCGGTTGTCGTATCTGAGTGCAGTGCGGCGAACGCCACGAGATTCGAAGCTTGCGACCTCGAGTATAGTGTTCTGCGTTGTGGGCAATACAGAATCCTTTGAGCCGCCCATGACGCCTGCGAGTGCGATAGCGCCTGCGTCGTCGGATATAACAAGGTCGTCGTTTCTGAGCGACAGCTCCTTGCCGTTGAGCAGGGTCAGCTTTTCGCCATCCTCGGCACGTCTGACATTGATGTGACCCTCGATGACATCGGCATCAAACATATGAGTCGGCTGACCGAGTGCGAGCATACAATAGTTAGTAACGTCGACGAGCGCGTTGATCGGGCGCATACCTACACGCCAGATGCGACTCTGCATCTTATAAGGAGAGGGCTTGACATACAATCCCTGCATTTTTACGCCGATATATCTCGGGCAGCGTTCGGTGTCGGATATTTCTATCAAAAGCTCTTCTGCATCGGTCTCGAACGGCTTTATCTGCTTTAAGGGCAAGCCGTAGAGCGCAGAGATCTCACGTGCGATGCCATAATGACCCCAAAGGTCGGGGCGGTTGGTCATCGATTTGTTGTCTATCTCAAGAATAACATCGTCAAGGTCGAGTGCCTTTGCAAGCGGAGTGCCCGCCTCGCAGCCGAACGACGTGAGATCCATTATTTCGCCGTCTGCCGCAGGGAAAAGGTCACTGAGACCCACCTCGACCGACGCACATATCATGCCATAGCTTGCGACACCGCGCAGCTTTGCATTTTTGATCTCGACGGGCTCGCCCTCGCCGTGCCAGCGAACCATAGCACCGGGGCAAGCGACGACGACCTTCATGCCTGCTTCGAGGTTAGTACCGCCGCAGACAATGTCGTGTATTTCTCCGTCGCCTGTGTCGACCTTGCACACGCGCAATTTGTCTGCATTCGGATGCGGCAGTACCTCTTTGATCTCGCCGATAACTATGCCGTCAAACTGTCTTGCCAGCTCGGTAACGCCCTCGACCTCGACGGTCGACATGGTCAGATCAAAAGCGAGCTGCTTGAGATCGGCATCATCGGGAATGGCAACAAAATCCTTTATCCAATTAAGTGAAAGCTTCATATCGTTTTATACCTCCCCTTTGATCAGCGGAACTGCTCTAAGAATCTCAGGTCGCCGCTGTGGAACAGCCTGACATCGTCGACACCATAGCGCATCATTACAAGTCTGTCAAGGCCTATATTGACATAAAAGCCGGTGAATTCATCGGGGTCGAGCCCTGCCGCACGCAGAACGTTGGGGTGCGGAGTGCCGCCGGGCATGACTTCGATCCAGCCGACGTGCTTGCAGACGCTGCAGCCCTTGCCACCACAGACCTGACAGCCCATGTCGATCTCAAAGCCGGGCTCGACGAACGGGAAGAAGCCCGCACGCATTCTTACAGGCACATCACGGCCAAAGACCTTTGACAATATCGTCTTTATCATTACCTTGCCTGCGGTGAAAGTAAACTCACGGTCGACTATCAGCGCTTCGTATTGAAAGAAAGCACGCTCGTGGTGCGAGTCGGTGGTTTCGTTTCTATAAACTCTGCCGGGATAAACAAATCTGTAAGGCGGCTGATGCGTCTGCATATATCTGACACTGCCACCTGTAAGGTGCGGGCGCAGGCAAAGCTTCTCTGCGGCATCGCCCGTGCTGTGTCCCTCGATCCAATAGGTGTCCATGCTCTCTCTTGCAGGATGGTTGGGAGGGAAATTGAGCTTGTCAAAAGCATAAAGCTCTGACGTGATGTCGTCCTCCTGGAATATCTCAAAGCCCATCGATCTGAAAGCATCGTCGAGATCGTATCTCATCTGCGTGATAGGATGCAAGCCGCCGCTGCAGGGAATATTGCCCGGCAGGGTATAGTCAAAATCCGCAGGGACCTCCGATGCCTTGAGCCTGAGCTCTTCTCTGCGTGACTCGATAAGCTGTGTGAGCCTGTTTTTAGCCTCGTTGACCGCCTTGCCCATTTCGGGACGCAAAGAAACGTCAAGCTGCGGTATCTCTTTAAGCAATTCAGTGAGCCTGCCCTGCTTGCCCAGCAGCGAAGCCTTGACCTCCTGCAGGCGAGACTCGCTGACTGCCGACGTTATCGCCGACTGTGCCTCGGCGAGCAAAGCCGATAATTTTTCTTTCATTTGTCTGCCTCTTTCTGATTTATAAGATTTATATATTTTTATTTTGCAAAAAATAAAGACCCGTCGCCTGCAACAAAACAGGGACGAGTCATGACCCGCGGTACCACCCGTGCTTCGGCGCACAACACGCCGCACTTTTATGCCGAAAAAATGATGCTGTCGGCACAGCCTCGCTTAAATGAACAAGCATATTACCGCAAGATGCTCGAGTGCTGAAATTCGTCACCTGCCCGTTCGGCGGCGCTCACAGCCCAAAGGCGCACGCTCTCTCGATCGCTGCGGCAGATGCTACTTGACTCACCTTCATCACATATCGTCGTAATGTTATCATATTTATCGCGATTTGTCAAGCCCGCCACGCCTTTATTTATATAAGATGAATAGCTTTTCGTGTTATCGTCAATAATTATTGCGAGGTGATTTATATGCAACTGACACAAAAAGAGGCAGGACTTATCAAGGACCTGCAAAACGAAGAAAAACTGTGCGTCGACAAATACACCCGGCATTCGTCAGCCGCAGTCGACCCACAGCTCAAAAACCTTTTTTCGACCATCGCCGCAGGCGAGCAGCAGCATCTTGATGCAATAAACGATCTCGCCGCAGGCAATGTCAGAGCGCCGTTCACAGCGCAGGGCGAAATGCCGTCATTCACAGCCTGCCAAGCCTGCACAGCGGCAGAAAAAAGTGCCGATGCGTTTCTCTGTTCAGACGTGCTCGCCACCGAAAAGCACGCCTCGGCGCTATACGACACCTGCGTTTTTGAGTTTAACGACCAGAACGCGAGAATGCTGCTTGGCAGCATACAAAAGCAGGAGCAGAACCACGGCAAGATGATATACGACTATATGTCGGCAAACGGTATGCAATGACAAAAAAGCCTCGGCGGAGTATCGCTGAGGCTTTTTGCATTAATATTCTTGAATATTATCTTAGAAATTGATATCGACAGGTCTGCCGAGGCGGTCGGATTCGAACGCTGCTTCCATAATGTGCATGACAAATCTGAGCTGCTCATGAGTGATGAGCTGAGGCTCGACACCGTCGATAGCCTTGACGACATTGCGATAGAAATCGTGTACGTCGGCATTAGGCTGCGGAACGTCGTGCGAGGTGATAGTCGACTCGCTGCGGGGCGCCATGGTCTTTGTGAGGCCTGCGGCGGTGCGAACGGGAACGACGTTGGCGTCGTGCTTTTGATGGCAGCTTACGATATGGCAATCCTTGCCCCAATCGGGAATGATAGCCGAGCCATCCATACCGCACATATAGAATCTGGGCATGCTGATGAAGTTAGAGGTGCCAACCTCGATGCGGCAGCAGAGGTCGCCCTCATAATACATATCCATCTTAAAGCCGTCGTCGACCTCGGCGTTGGTGAGGTGATCGCAGCGGCAATATACAGACAAGAGCTTGCGGTCGTTGACGATATTGACTATCTGGTCGATGAGGTGAACGCCCCAGTCGAGCATCATGCCACCGCCGTGCTCCTTCTCTTTACGCCAGTCACCGGGAATGCCGTGCGAGCCCTGAACTCTCGACTCGATAGCAAACACATCACCGAGCTCGCCGCTCTGATAAACATCACGCATAACGAGGAACTCGCCGTCCCAGCGACGGTTCTGGTGAACGGTAAACAGCTTGCCTGTGCGCTCGGATGCCTTGATCATCTCGTCAAGATCTGCCGAGCAGAGCGTAACGGGCTTTTCGCTGATAACATTTTTGCCTGCCTCAAGTGCGGCGATGCACATAGGCTTGTGCAGGTCGTTGGGAACAGCAAGGGTAACGATCTCGACATTGGGATCAGCCAAAACCTCGTCGATCGAGCGATAAGCGCGAATGCCTCTGCTTTCTGCAACCTCAATGCGTGCGGGATTGATGTCGCAAATACCCCAAAGGTTGACGACGTCGCTCGCCATTATGCCCTGGGTGTGCCAGCCACCCATGCCGCCGTAACCGACGACTACTACGTTCTTTTTCATATTGATAATGCGGCTCTTGAAAGCAAGAGCCTTTTCCTTTCAAATTATCTTTAATGATTAATAGCGCATAAACTGCGTTTTGTCAATAGGTTTTAGAAATTTAATCGGCAATAACTCTTGCACTCTCGATGACAACAGGCTCTGTCGGAACATCGCCGAAATAGCCAAAGCTGCCGGTGCGAACACCTGCGATGCTGTCGACGACCTCGATGCCCTCGACCACTCTGCCGAATGCGGCATACTGACCGTCGAGATGCGGTGCATCGGCGTGCATTATAAAGAATTGGCTCGATGCCGAATCAGGCACCGATGTGCGCGCCATAGACAAAACTCCGCGTACATGCGGCAATGTGTTTTGCTTAAAGCCGTTTGCCGCAAACTCGCCCTTGATCGACTTTGCATTCTTCTGCTTAAAATCGGGAGTGAAGCCGCCGCCCTGGATCATAAACCCGGGTATAACACGGTGGAATATCAAGCCGTCATAAAAGCCGCTCTCAACGAGCTGAACAAAGTTTTTGACTGTCAGAGGCGCAACCTGCGGATAAAGCTCGGCGGTTATGTCACCGTGCCCCTTGACAGAAAATAAGACCTTCATATCAATTTGTGCTCCTTGCTTTTGTTTTCGCCCTATTCTACCATACTTTATGACAAAAAGCAAGCATAAACAGCTGCCGAGCTAAAAAGGAGTTTCGCATGGTACGAAGCTCCTTTTTGAAAATATCAATCAGTTATTCAAGTCCCGAAAGATGTCTTTCGATGCGTCCGCAGACCATATCGACGGCGACAGGATTTTTGCCGCCCTCGGGAATAATTATATCCGCGTTACGCTTTGACGGCTCAACGAACCGCTCGTGCATAGGCTTGACAGTGGCGAAATACTGCTCGATAACGCTGTCGACCGTGCGTGCACGCTTTTTGACATCTCTGATGATGCGCCTTGCGAGCCTTACGTCAGCGTCGGTATCGACAAATATTTTGATATCGAGCAGGTCGCACAGCGCAGGGTCAGAAAATATCAATATTCCCTCAAGCACCATAACTGCCGACGGCGTAATGATCTGCGTTTCGTTTGACCTGTTGTGTACCGTAAAATCATAAACAGGCGCCACGACCTGCCTGCCCTGCTTGAGCTCTGAAAGCTGCTGTATCAACAGCGAGGTTTCGAACGCATCGGGGTGGTCATAGTTGAGGCTTGCGCGCTGCTCGGCGTCAAGCTCGTCGTGCGCAAGATAATAATCGTCGTGCTTTATGACGGTTACGAGGTCGCCAAAACGCTCCTTTAACCTTTTGGTCAGGGTGGTCTTGCCGCTGCCGCTGCCGCCTGCTATGCCTACCGTTAAAATTTCCGCCATGTCAATCTCCTTTGCCGATACGATCATCTCATTCCCTTATCATAAGGAACGCCCTCTGCCTTTGGTGCGCGCGATTTCTTTGACGTGAACGCAAGCACGAGCAGCGTGATAAGATAAGGCAATATACGATAGAAATTGCTGTTGAGTCCGATAGTTGCGAGCCATGCGACGCCGTCGCCGTTGATGTCGAGCGAGTGATATGATGCGGCAATGCACTTAAAGAGTCCGAATATAAACGCAGCGCCTGCCGTGGTGAGCGGATTCCAGTTGCCGAATATCATAACAGCGAGTGCGAGGAAGCCATAGCCTGCAACGCCGCCCGTCGACGAGCAATTGGCGACTGTGAGCGCATACAAAAATCCGCCGATGCCTGCAAGTGCGCCCGAAATAGTCGTGCCTGCATAGCGCATTTTTTTGACATTGATGCCGAGCGAATCGGCAGCCTGAGGATTTTCGCCGCAGGCTCTGAGTCTCAGTCCGAATCTCGTGCGATAAAGCAATACCGAGAGCACCACAAACAGCAGTATGCAGATGTACGTGCTCAGATAAAAGCCGTCAAGGAACGTGTCGACAAAGAATCCACCGCTTTCGGATGCGATGCCGAGATCCTCTTTATGTATCATAAACCACTCGGGCGAGTCGCCTCTGTACATATCGAGCGTACCCGAAGATGCAACACGCAGTGTAAGGAACATTACGAGCGCAGGTGCGAGCAGGTTGAGTGCCGTACCGCCGATAGTCTGGTCAGCCTTGAGGTTGATCGAGGCAAAAGAAAGCAAGAGCGAAAACACCGCGCCGATTATAGCCGCCATAAGCATTGCAAGCAATGCGACGAGCTGTGCGCTTTCGGCAGTAGCGCCGCCCTGCTGCACAAGTCTGACCGTGAATGCGCCGACAAAAGCGCCTATGATCATTATGCCCTCGAGTGCGAGGTTGATTATGCCGCTGCGCTCGGCGAAAATGCCTGCCAGAGCGACCAGCATAAGCGGTACCGCAAACATCAGTGTCTGTTGTATCAAGAATGTCATTCTGCCTTACCTCCCCTCTGTTTTTGCTGCCGTGGTGCGCTTCTCTGCCTTTTTGCGGCTGCGCTCTGCGAGCAGGTTGCGCATAAACAGCGAGAACGCCGAGAAATAAACTATAACCGCGATGATTATATCGGTTATATACTCGTTATATCCTACCGTAAAATTCTTGATCTGCAAGCCGTTGATATTGAGCATCGACATAAAGCAGCCCGAGAAGATAACGGCTATCGGGTTGTTTGCCGCGAGCAGTGCAACAGGTATGCCGTTGAAGCCCTCGGCAGGCAACGACTGGTAGGTCTGCCAGTCAAATTCGGTGTTATAGTTGAGATAATAAAGTGAAGCAGCGGCTGCAGCCAATGCACCTGCTATCGCCATAGAAAGCACAATACTGCGGCGGCTCTTGATGCCTGCATACTGTGCGGCGTGTCGGTTTGCGCCGCACGCCTTGAGCTCAAAGCCGAAAACGGTCTTATACAAAATGATATAGACCGCAACAGCGAGCAGTATCGCAATAAATATACCGCCGTCTGCCTGCGAGCCGGGAAACAGCTTGTCAAGCCCCATTCTTGAGGTAAAGACATTGTTTGTGGCGGTCTTATAAAGCTTGCTGCCGCCGCCGAGCTCCATATTTCTGAACCTGCTGCCGTCGAATATCCAAGTAGCGAGCGCAGCAGCGATCCAGTTGGTCATAATGCAGGCGATGACCTCGTTGATATTGAGGTACGCCTTGAGCAGACCGGGTATCGCGCCCCAGAGCGCACCTGCGAGCATACCGCCAAGGAACGCCAGCAGCCAGATCAATTCAGGCGCAAGCACGCTCGACGGAACGCCGAGTGCTATGAGCAAGGTCACCGACGCGCCCATAAGATACTGTCCGGGAGCGCCTATGTTAAACAGTCCTGTCTTAAATGCAACAGCAACCGAAAGACCTGTCAAGATTATCGGCGTCGCTCTGAAAAGCATATTGCCGAAGTTTGTGGGGTTAAAGCCTATCGAAACGCCAGAAGCGTTGCCTGTGTTAAACAGTCCGAGCAAAACAAGCTCAACGGCAGCACCTATGTTGCGAGGAGTGCTGCCCGAAGTCAGACCGACTATGACGATGATCAGAGCGCCGATCAAAAATCCGCCGATTATAGATATAAACGACGCAATCAGAGTACGTCCGCCGTCGCTCGATATCTTTGATGGCTGTCCGTCGACAGAAAAGAATATTGAGCGCAGGCTTTTGCTTAAGTTCTTCATGCCTTATCCTCCTGTCCGCGGCGTTTAGCGCCTGCCATATACAGACCGAGCTCCTGCAGGCTGACCTCGCTCGGCAAAAATTCGCCAACTATCTCGCCGCCATACATAACGAGTATGCGATCAGCGAGGCTCATTACCTCGTCGAGCTCATATGAAACAAGCAAAACCGCCTTGCCCTCGTCACGCTTTTCAACAAGCTGCTTGTGAACGTGCTCGATAGCGCCGACATCGAGTCCTCGTGTGGGCTGAACGGCGATTATCAAAGGCTTATCTCTGTCTATCTCACGCGCGATTATCGCCTTTTGCTGGTTGCCGCCCGACATACTGCGTGCGGTAGTAAGCGCACCCTTGCCCGACCTGACATCGTGCTCTTCTATAAGCCTTTCGGCATATTCTCTGACCGCGCCGAAAAGAATAAATCCGTGCTTTTGAAACTGTTTTTCGCCGTATTTCTGCAAAACAAGGTTCTGCTCGAGCGAAAAATCAAGCACAAGTCCGTGCTTATGCCTATCCTCGGGAATATGGCTCATGCCTGCGTTGCCGCGTCCTCTGACACTGAAATTTGATATATCCGTGCCGCAAAGCGTGATCTTGCCGGATGCCTTGGTAAGTCCTGTCAAGCCATAAACAAGCTCTGACTGACCGTTGCCGTCGATGCCTGCGATGCAAACTATCTCGCCCTGCTTTACGTCAAAGCTGACGTTCGAAACCGCATTCTTTTTGCCCCTGCTCGATGCGACTGTCATATTATCAACAGACAAAACCACGTCGCCGACGACCGCCTCTTTTTTATCAACGGTAAGCTGAACAGGTCTGCCGACCATCATCTGCGAAAGCTCATCAACATTGGTATCGCACGTATTTACAGTGCCAACGCATTTGCCCTTGCGAAGCACCGTAACTCTGTCCGAGATCTGCATGATCTCGCCGAGCTTGTGCGAGATAAACAATATCGACTTGCCCTCACGCTTAAAGCCACGCATGATGTCCATCAGACCTTCGATCTCCTGCGGTGTAAGCACCGCAGTGGGCTCGTCAAATATCAGTATCTCGTTGTCGCGATAAAGCATTTTTAATATCTCGACACGCTGCTGCATACCGACCGAAATATCCTCGACCTTTGCATCGAGGTCGACGCCCAGCGAATAAGTCTCACAAAGCTGCATTATGCGCTCACGCGCCTGCTTTTTTTGCAAAAAACCGAATTTTGTGGTCTCTGCACCCAAAATAATATTGTCAAGCACCGAAAACGCCTCGACGAGCTTGAAGTGCTGATGCACCATACCTATGCCGAGCGCCGTAGCGTCGTTGGGGTCTTTAATGCTGACAGGCTCACCATTCTTTAAGATAGTGCCCTTTTCAGGAGTATAGAGTCCAAAGAGCACCGACATGAGCGTTGACTTGCCCGAGCCGTTCTCGCCGAGCAAGGCGTGTATCTCGCCGCGTTTCAATTGCAACGTGATGTCGTCATTCGCCTTGATGCCCGGAAACTCTTTTGTGATGTGCTGCATCTCGATGATAAAGTCATTCTGCATAAGCGTTTCTCCATCCTATAAGTTACTATAATTATATAACCATTTTTTGCAAATTGCAATAGCAAATATCGTCATAAAGCACAAAAAGTCCCTGTTATCCCGCAAAAACTGCAGGCAGAGACTTTCTGTGCTTTGTTCACTTACAAATTTTAAAAGGAGATCATGAAAAAACGCAATATCACAAGGGAAGCCAATATATGGCTGCCCCGGTAAAGCAAATTATTTAACTATATTGACAGTGACCTTCTCATAGGTAGCGGCCTCAAGCTTGGTGTAGTCGGCATCAACAACGACAGAGCCGTCTTTGATCTTGCCGAGCAGCTCGTTGTACTGTTCAACAGAGAACTTGGTGAGCTTCCAGCCGTCGGTAGGCAGACCTACTGCGTCGTCGGTAGCGCCAAGCTTGGTGTCAGTGCCGCCGATATCGTCGAACTTGCCGTCATAGAACTTGTCAAGAGCAAACTTGACTGCGCTCTGCAGACCCTTGGTAGCAGAGGTGATGACAGTTTCAGACTCGGGAGACTGGTCAACGTCAACGCCGATGACCTTGCCGTTGTTTGCAGAAGCAGCTGCGAATGCAGATTTGCACATCTGACCGCCGCAAGCAAATACGACCTCGGTGCCGTTGCTGTACCAGCCGTTAAGCATGGTCTGGAGCTCGTCGGAAGCGCTGAACGATGCGCCGTGCAGCCAGCTGTAGTTGATAGAAACTGCGACGTCTGCTTCTTTTGCAGCAGCCTCAGCGCCTTGGACGAAGCCATAGCCGAATCTGCAGCAAGCAGGGTTGCCGCCGCCACCGCCGCCCGAGAAGCCGAGCTTGGTGAAGCCTTCCTTAACAGCAGCATAGCCGGCGAGATAACCGGACTGCTCTTCCTGGAAGCTGATGGGAGCGATATTTGTGAGAATGGTGGAATCATCAGCGGATTTGGTTACGGGATAGCCGTCGATGAAAACGAATTTGATTTCGGGATGTTCGTTAGCAGCCTGTCTGAGTGCAACCTCCTGCATGAAGCCTGCGCAAACGAGTATCTCTGCGCCGTTGTCGATAGCGGCCTTCATCGCGTCATAGCGGTCGGTGTCGGTAGCCTTGTCGCCATTGGCGGGCTGATAATACTTATAGTATTTTTTAGCGCCCTCTTCAGCGGTCTCGTTGAAGGCCTTAGCATAATTGACAACGCCCTCCCAGGTACCCTGGTTGAAGGACTTGTCGAGCAATTGGCCGACGTCGGTGACAAATGCGATCTGATATTTGCCGTCGGGAGATTCAGGTACTTTGTCGATGCTGTCAACAGGTGTGCAGGCAGCGAGGCATGCAACGAGCATAACAGCACAAATGATGATGCTGAGAATTTTTTTCATATGTTCCTCCACATTTTTAAGCCTTTGGCTTATTCTGACAATATTATAATCCACACAGCATCAAATGTCAATAGGCTAAATCGCATTAAGCGCCAATAAATCACTTTTTTCATGTGACTTTGATACAAATACAGCCTCGAAATCAGAAGTGTTTATGTGCATTTAGCCTCATCAATGCTCGCTTGCAGCCCCCTTCCCTTTCCGTTATGCAGCATTTATAAAACAAAAAAATTTGCATTTTGTTCTCCGCGGCAACAACTTGGCAACAAGTATATGCTATAATAAGCCACAAGGGGTGAATATTATGGCAAAAATTCTGATAGTCGAGGACGAAAAAGCAATCAACGACCTTATCAGGTTTAATCTCGAGCTGATCGGCCACGAGTGTTCGCAGGTCTTTGACGGCGAAGCAGGGCTCGAAATGGCGCTTGGCACGACCTATGACCTTATAATTCTCGATGTAATGCTGCCGAAATACTCAGGCTTTGAGATCATGGAGCAGATTAAGGGCACGCCTGTCATTTTTGTCACAGCGAGGTCTGCCGCAGGCGACAGGATCAAAGGGCTGAGGCTGGGAGCCGACGATTATATCACAAAGCCGTTTGACATTCTCGAGCTGATCGAGCGTGTCAAAGCAGTATTGCGGCGCACAAAAGCCGATGCCGCCTGCTTTGAATTTGACGACATACACATTGATTTCACAAGCCGCACAGTCACAAAGTCGGGCGTGCGCATAGATCTTAAGCCAAAGGAGTTTGACCTGCTTGCGGCGCTTGTCACAAACCGCAACATCGCGCTTTCGCGTGAAAAGCTATTGCGGCTCGTCTGGGATTTTGATTATGAGGGCGACACTCGGACGGTCGACGTGCATATTCAGAGGCTGCGGCAAAAGCTCGGCATTTCAGAGCGCATAAAGACAGTATATAAGACCGGATACAGATTTGAGATATAGCGAGATATTAATATGAAAATGAGATTCTGGCAAAAGACATATATTTTTACATTGATACTTTTTCTTGTCTGCCTCAACGTCGGCGTGCTTTCGCTCACTGTATACACATATCAAAAGAATGTCGATTCATACGAGACAGCCGCAAAGGCAGAGCAATATTATATCGCAATGTCCTTTGATCGTGATTACAACGACCTCAAAGAATCATATTCGTCGGCGAACATACACCTGCTCATGCAGTCATACGGAGCGTTTTATCAGTCGAAGGGCATTTCGCTCATATTTTATGACGGTGAAAAAGCAGTGTATTCAAGCTTTGCCAAAGAGGTTTCGATCGATGGCAGCAGCTTAAAGCACATAAACATAGGTGGCAAAAGGCATATTGTCATTTCGTCCGAGGTCGCAGACGGCTCATACACGCTTATATACGGCAAAAACGTCGAGTCGCTTACCACCGAATTCAGATCGCTGATGCTGAGCTATGCGCTCACCGCATTGACGGTTTCTCTCGTGCTTGCGGTCTGCCTGTATTTTGTGCTCAAAAAGCTTTCTGCGCCGCTCGAAGAGCTCAGAAAGGCCACAGAATCTGTGCAAAACGGCGATTTTTCGGTCAGAGCGGCAGAAAAAGGCAACGATGAGTTTACATCGCTCGCCAAGAGCTTTAACTCGATGCTTCAAAAGATCAACGAGCAGATGGTGACTCTCGAGCAGGAGGCAGAGCGCAAGCAGATGCTTGTCGACAACATGGCGCACGAAATGCGCACTCCGCTCACCAGCATTCACGGCTATGCCGAATATATCGAAAAAGCGGGCACCACCGAAGAGCGCCGACTGATCGCCGCAAAATATATCGTTTCGGAATCAGAGCGCCTGCAAAAGATATCAGAGATACTGCTTGATGGCGCGTTTATGCGCGGCGGCGAAATAGAGATGTCCGATGTCGACCTTAGATCCGTCGCAAACAGCGTCGCCGAAAGCCTGAGGCAAAAAGCAGCAGCCGCAGGTGTAAAGCTCTCTGTCGACGCCTCCCCTTTCACTGTCTGCGGCAACGAAACGATGCTGTCGATGCTTTTGTATAACCTCGTCGAAAACGCAATAAAGGCGTGCGATACAAACGGCAATGTAATAATAATGTGTCAGCAGGGCTTTGTCGCAGTCGAGGACGACGGCAAAGGCATGACCGCAGAGCAAATATCGCATATAACAGAGCCTTTCTATCGCACAGATAAATCACGCTCCCGTGCCGAGGGCGGCGCAGGGCTCGGGCTTGCGCTCTGCAAGCAGATAGCCGACGCACACGGCGCTTGCATGCAATTTTCTTCGGTGATAGACAAAGGCACCAAAGTCACTGTCACTTTTACAACTCGGCAATAACTCGGTGACAAGTTGATTATCTCGCCGTATTATACTGACGGCAGTAAAGCGAAAGGAAATATACTTATGAAATCCAATTTCAAATTCATCATCATCGTTTTGGCAATACTGCTTGCGTCTACTGTGCTGCTCACGGCGTGTATGCAGGTCATTGCGTCTGACCTCGGCTCTTCAAAGCGTTATGACAACAGCGTTATTAGCAATGACGATGGCAAACACGACTTTGCAACTGACGCAGTAGACGGTAAATACGATACTCCTACCGACGATATTTCTATCGGCAATATTCCTGCCGGCGATTTGCCGACATTGGATGACGAATTAGTTTTTCCTGAAGAAAACATTCCCACCTCGCAAAAGCATTTGCAAGAGAAATTCGGCGCAATGTATGATATTAGCGAGGATGGAAAAACCGTCACAGTAATCTCTTCGGACTATCTCAACAACTATTGGCAGAGCAATTATGAAAAAGAGGTCATACACTCACTTACTACCGAAGAAGTGTACTATATCATTCAAGATTCTATTCGCATCTATATGGAACACGATAAGGTGATCCTTACAGGATTTGTGTCTGTATCTTCTAATAAACAAATTGCTGAACGTTTCCCGTATTTAGATGGCGCAGAGTTAACTTCTCTTTCGGTGAAATCTTCTCTTGACCGTGAAAAGATCGAAAGCGATATTCACTCAATTATCATGTATCGCTTGAGAGCATTGTCTTCACCAAAGGCTTTCTTTACCGGTGCAGATGCAATTAGTTTTGTTGGTGGAGATGCTTCGGCATATAACGGTATGTATCCCGAATCAGTTTTCTATATTCCCGGCTATTCTGCCAATACAGATAGAGATTATATTCTCTCCATTATGGGTGGCAACAGCAACTTTACGGATCTTGAAAAATTCACAGATTTGTTTGAGGTTTCTGTTGAAGGCGGTATTAATATCCGCTTCAGTTCAATCACTAATGGTACAACAACGGATGTTTTTCCGAGCGAGGATATTTATCGCGTTCCGGTTCCTGATTGATTAGAAACAAGCAAAAATATTAATGCTATAAACAAACCCGATTCCTACAAAAATAATGCCACCGCAGAAATAAAGCACAATTATTAACAAGGAGGATCTTATGAAACGCACGATCATTACACTGCTTGTTCTCGCCTTGTCGCTTGCGGCTTTGGCAAGCTGCCAAGAAACAGCAGAACCCTCAAACGCCACATCTTTTGGCACGAGCTCTGCAGAAACAAACAACCCTGACGAATCCGGTAAATCCAGCGGTTATGTCGGATATATCGGATATGTCGGGCCCACCGAATACTATAACGGCTCGTGCACCTATTTGTAGGACGACTCAATCACTTTGCCGACAGGCGGTCAAAAGCTCGAGCTCGAGCATACGCAAAAGGCATTTGCACCGTTTATCACCGATTCGCTGCTCAGCGATGCCGAGCGAAAGCTGCTGGACGACACAAGCGAATACGACAATACCTCGGGCTTTTATCTTGTGATAAACGACGAATATCTTTGCCTTGCCCTCGAGGTGATCGCACCAACGCCTGACGGAGACGGCGAATGCGGCGGCCATACACATCTCTTTTTCAGCGAACGCATATCCGCTCTTTCGTACAGCGAGATATTGTCAGAGAACGGCACTGTGCAGTTCTTTCCGTATGCGATAATGGAATTTCAAAAAACAGATGCTTTCTCCCCCGAGTCGTTCGAGGTTTCAAGGCTCAGCGAAAACAGCGTAAAAGCGCTGCAAAGGCTGTACGCTATGAACAGGGGCTGGACATCGGATGCGGTCGTAGACCGTATGCCGTTCTACTTTGACGGACGTATGTACTTTAAGGTGGGCGACACCGAGGGCTGGATGTATTTTGACCTTGACAATTGCAAACTGTATTACGACGACCGTTTTACAACGATTCCGCAAAATATCGCAAACGAGCTCGCAGATCTTTGCCCTGCCGAGCATAATGCCGACATAAAGTTCCGCCACGACGGCCTTGGCGGCAGCAGCGTGCTGTCAGACGAAGATATGCAATTTTTATTGCAGCTTTTATGCCGTCACGATTGGGAGGACGGCGCAGACATACTCAAAACAGGCATCACTTTCACTGGCAACAACTTAAGCCTTGTGTACTGTGCCGACGAGGGTGTGCTGTACGATCATAACAAAATCCGCAAAATCACCCTGACGCACGACGATAAGGATATGCTCGACTCGATAGCAGAGCGTTATTTGTGCGCACTCGATGTTCGTCCCTTTTCGTATGACAAAGTGGCAGAAGCATTCCGCGAGGGTATGCCCGGTGTCAAGTGTGACGGCTTTAAAAACACCGACGCTTGCACGATAAGATCTGCCACGGACGCCGCATCACGTGCCAAAAATGAGTGCTCGATCTATTGGAACGAATATTACATCGAGTATGACGAAACCCAAAAGGTCTGGGGCGTGACCTTCGGCAAACATAATACGTTCGGCGGATGCCAGACCGTCTACCTCTCCTCCGACGGAAAGACAATGCTCATCGTGTATGGAGAATAACGATAAAACCACATAACGCGCAAGCGCCAAGGGGATATCCCTTGGCGCTTGTTTTGCTTTTAAGTATTATCAGATCTTTTCGTAGACATAGAGGAAGTTATAAAGTATATAGCCCTCCGGGGTGAAAGTGAGCTCGACGAAGGGGTCGATCTCTTCATCACCGATAGTGCCCTCTGCCTGAGAGTCATAAAAGATCTTGCCGTCACGATCCTCCCACTTTGCACTGGAAACAACGGCATAGCCGTCCTCACGGATAGGATAGCCCTCAGCAGCCGCAGCCTCGGCGATCTCGCCGACAGCCTCGACTATCATGTTATAGGTGCCGTCCTCGCAGAACTCGAGCAGCATCTGCTCGCCCTCGTCGAACACCTCGCCCATTTCCTCGGGTGCGGTCTCACGGGTAAAGAACTGAACACCGTTTTCGGTGGGCACATTGATGCCCTTGAGTTTCCATTTGCCGATGAAATCCATTATATCTGCCTCCTTTGATCAAGCCCAGGGATCAGCAGCCTTAGGAGTGCGAACGCCTGTGAGCAGATACTGCTCCCACAGGAACCACTTGCCGTCGCTGCCACGCTGGCGAAGCTTGATAGGTCTGGGGTCATCTGCGCCGCCGCAGGGAATGAACGCCTTGACATAGCCCTGCTCGTCGTCGGAAGTGTGGTTGGTCTCGACCACGATGGTATAGGGCTCTGACGGAGTATAGTTATTGTCGGGTGTCGAGCCTGCAAAATAGGTGAACGGCAGATAGGTCTTGCCGTCGCGGAAACGGTCGTTGAGGAACGAGATCTCCTGTCCGTTCAGAGGACGCGGGCCACGCAGCCAGTTGAGCATTTCGGTGCCGATGCCCTTGTCTGCTGCATAAGCGCAGAGTGCGAGCACGGTCAGAGCTGCGGTCTTATAGGGGGTGTCGAGCGATGCCTCGGGCAGAGCCTGCATCTCGGCAAGGCTTTCGGGCAGAGCAGAGAATGTAAAAGTTTCTCTCTTTGTGCCCACCGACTTAGCGGCAGAGCTGACTGCCTGCTGTGCGGAATTTTTAAGTTTGTCAAAAATACCCATTGTTAATGCTCCTTTTGAATATGCTTTTTATTGCTTTTTCTTCTTAATTATTATAATAACAACTGCAGCGGCAACCGCAAGCACTGCGACGACGATGATTATTATCAGCCAGACAGGCGTTCCGCCGTTCTTGTCGCTATCACCGAACGGATTGCTCTGCTCGGGCTTGCTTGTGTCAGGGTCGCTCGAAGCAGGCTTGCTTGTATCGTCATTGCTTGCTTCGGGGCCGCTGCTTGCGCCGGGGTCGGTCGATTCGGGCTCGCTCGAATCGTCATTGCTGCCGTCGGGGTCGCTTACATCAGGTGCGCTTGTGTCAGGTGCGCTTGTGTCAGGCGCACTCGTATCAGGTGTGCTGGTATCTGGCGTGCTGGTATCAGGCGTGCTGGTATCGGGTGTGCTGGTATCGGGCTGCGAGGTCGTCGGTATCGAGATCTCACTCTCATAGAGCACAGTGACAGTGAAGATGACCGAATCAGTACCCTTGCTGTCTCTTGCCACGCACTTATAATAATAAGTGTCGCCATAATCGCCTGTTATATCGATGAGCTCAAGCGTTTTGCCTGTGCCGATAGCGATATTGTCATACAGCTTACCGGAAGCATCGCACTCATACCATGTATAGTTGACATTGCCTGTTGCATTCTTTGCCGCGACCTCAAAGGTGACCTTCTGTCCCTCTTTGGTGATCGAGGCGCTCTGCTTGCCGACTGCACTCAGTGTCAGAGGATCAGAAGCCTTTTCGGTAACAGTGACCTTGACCCATTCGGACGAAGGATACTGCACACGGCTCTCGCGTCCGTCGATCTTGCACGAGATCGTGCACTTATAATAGCTTGTGCCGACTGTCGAAGTGTCGAGCTGAATTTTAAGGTCGCCGTCGCTCTCGGCGCACTTTTCACCGACTTTGTCTTTGGTTATGTCGGCTGACCAATACCACTCGACCTTGACATCTGTCGCATTTGACAGGTCAGCGTTGCAAAGTGCAGAGAGGTATGATGAGCTGTTTTGAGGAACGCTCACCTCCGGCTTGTCATAGCTTATCGCAATGTCATAGTATTCTGATGTAACTCTGGGGAAAACGGCGAGCAAATACCAGCCGTCAGAGGTGATATACGAATAATCGCCTGCCTTCCAGTAGGCAATGTCGATCTTAGTAGTGCCGGGAACACTGAGGCTCTTCACAGAGTCTTTATTGAAATAATATTTGCCATAAGGGTCAAGCTCGATAACAGCCATATAAACCTTGCCCGCTTTGAAGGTATCGACTGAATTGAGGTCACCATCGAGCCATATAGGCGATTTTGCAGTGAACTTTTTATATCTCGTCGTCGCATTCTCGACGTTGCGAAGGGTTACACGACTGCTCGGTGTTGCGCCCTCTTTCGGAGCAACAAGCGATATCGTGCCCTTCTTGATGACATATTTGTCGTTCTCTTCTACACTCTTGTGTACATAGAACTTCATCTCGACGTCATTGGGGTCGACAGCCTCTTCGAATAAAGACGCACCACTACCGGCAATACCGCCGGCGCCTCTTAAGGATACAGATGTTAATGCATCCCAATTAACACCATCGTTATAGCGATTCTGTCCACTCAGATACATTTGATAATCCGTATGCGGCTTTACGATCGTGAACTCTACCATAAGACTTTCGCCTGCAACCGCTTCGGTCACTTCTATAAACTTATGATCGTTCATGAGCTCATCAAATTTATAATACTTGATCGATACGCATTCGCCGAAATCCGCAGTAGCTTTTGTATCAAGCGCAACACCGTGAACGGGGTTTTCAAAATCGTAAATATCCAAATATTTCATAGGGTTATCGATCGGGTACAGGTTGAGTGAATAAATTCTTTCTTTCTCAACGTCATATGTGCCCTTGGCTCCGTTGCGGTTGCCCTTGAGCTTGACAGTCATAAAGATCATGTAATTAGCTGCATTCGAACCATGCGTGGTGTCAACGCGAATAGCAACATCACCTGTCTTCATCACAGGCAGTCCGTTGCTGTTTTTATAATTGCTGTGCGACAGAATGGTCTTATAACCTTTATTGTTTACTACCTTACCATCATAATAGTCGCTCGTGACTGCACTACCCGCCATAGAGGGCTCCATTCCGTAAAACGTCATGGTCGTTTTGTCAGCAGTGTCCACTTCATATTTATAATAGGTGGTAAGTTTCAATTCGAGCGAATACTCTTTGAATTTTGAGAGATCCTCTGAGAACTTATCGACAAGATAATCTATGTTAAGGTAGTTATAGACACCTGCGTACATCATAACATAGCCATCATAATCTATGGGATCGGTCGCAGGATACTCGTTCATTATCATGCTGTTAAAGCCTCTTTCGTACGACTCTGCAGCCGTGACAGTTGTTGAGACCACAGCAACGACACTGACGAGCATTATAAGCGCCATAAGCGCCGATATAATGTTTTTAAGTTTTTTTGATTTCATTTTATAAATACCTTTCACGTTTTGAGGCAAAAGCGCCTCATCAAAGTGCATTGTTAAATATTAACGCTGCCAACTGCATAGAGCAGACCGTCGACGAAGGTTGCAAGGAACTTTGCAGTCGAATCGTCGCTTGCCAGCCAGAGGAACGACTGCTTGCCCGACTCGACATAATAAACGGTAGCATCAAAGCCTATCTGTGCCTTGAGGTCGGCATAGGTTATCTTTTCGTCGGGGTCATAGCCAAAATAGGTGACGTCCTTGAGGTAGCCGTGCATAGCATTGCCGAGCTGTTCGGCAGTTGCACGCTCGGTGCTCATCTGCTGCTGTTCGGTCGATTCAAGGTCAAGACCATAGGTTGCCGCGACCTCTTGGATAGGATCTTTGGACTGTGTGCCGACTTCGCTCTGATCATCGCCGCCATTGCTGCACGAAACGAGGGCAACACCCATTGCCAGGATCAAAAGAATGCTGATAACTTTTCTCATTGATAAATTCCTCCAATTAAAATATATGTATTTAAAATTTTCCGCCGCCACCGCCGTGGGTCGTGCCCGAGGACGATGTGTGCGTACTGCTGCCAGATGAGCTATTGTTGTTTTCTTCCGCTTTTTTGGTGCGTGTGACTGTGCGGTATAAATAGAGATCACTGCTGTTTGTGATATTCATACTGCCGTCTCTGATATAGCTTGCCGCGCCGTCCTGCGAGCGCACTGTCTTGAGCTTTGATTTCATATTGCCGACAACCATCAGAGCAAGCAAAAATCCAACTACCAGTGCTATGACTATCCACAGAGCCGAAAGTGGCTCACGCGGGAGGTTGCTGCTGTCATAGGGCTCGCCGCTCTCTGCCTGAACTGCAAAATCGTCGCAAAGCTGTGCAAACTCGTCAAATGCATTTTTAAAATCATCATTTACCAAATATGCAACTACCTTTTCACCGATATAGTCGATGCCAGCATCGGTAAAGATCGTTATGCCCTTGCCGCAGGTCGAGATCTGCCAATCGCCGTATTCCATACTGATAAGCAGCAAAACGCCGTCGACATCGCCGTACATACTGTCAAAAACATCGTCAGCATATTCTGTGGCGGTCTTGTCACCGAGAGATACGGTGGTATATATAGCTATTTCGAGCGAATGCTTTGCGCCGACAGCTTCGAGCGTGGCTTCAAGAGAGGCGCTCTCGCTTTCGGTGAGCAAGCCTGCGTTGTCGATGAAATGCGGTTCTTCTGCAACAGCAGAGAACGCAAAGGCACTTACCGCAAGCACGGCACACAAAAGGACAACAGTGACTATGCTAAACAGTTTGCTTTTCATATTCTCACTACTCCCCTTTCTTTAAAGTAACCCGATCAGGTTGAGCAGCAATGCCACACCGTATGTTGCGGCGGCAAAAACTGCGGTAAGTCCGATCAGCCACTTTTTGGATGCTGCATTGTCAACAGGCAGGTCGCCGACGAATTTGCCGGTCTGTCCGTTCATCGCAAAGGTGTATTTTTGACCGTTCCAATTTGTTGTCAGCAGCCAGACGGGGCACAGCGCATATTTTGCCTTGCCACCCTGCAATCTGATGCTGCAGCTTTCGGTCTTGACTGACGAATAATCGTTGACTGTCGCCGCAAAGGCTCTTTCGGTCGACTGCTTGACACGTGCGTTGGCGCGCTCAACGCTCTCTTCAGCGGTGACATCGTACTTATCTGCAAGATAGCCTGCAAGATACGCGGTCTGAAAGTCAACTGCCTGCGAAAGGTCGTAAGGCTCGATAGACTCCATAAGGTCGTCTGCCATCTTGCTCGAGCCGTCGACAGGAACGCCGTCGAACCCGAGTGTGCCCTCACGCATGACCGAATAGTGCTGTGTTTCGGTGTAATTATACTGATCGTCGCTCCAGCCTCTGACACGGGTCGCACGATATCTGACCGATGCGTTTGCCTCTGTGTCAAACAGCCAGAACGGAACATAAACGCCCTTGATCTCATCGATGTGGTTTTGATCCTTAAAGACCTTGGGCAATAGCCGCTTGCCCTTGATATGCTCTTGCAGGGCGTTCTTTGCGGCATTTTTGTCAAGCTTGAACGGAATGACAATGTCGGGCTTGAGCGCTCCGCTGAACTGTCCCATCACTACGATTGGATTGCCGCAGAACGGACAGGACGTAGCCGCAGTGGTATCGTCGCCGACTATCTCGCCGCCGCACGACTTGCAGACATAAGATCTGAGTCCGTCCGCCTCGCCCTCCTGCCATTCAGAGCCTGCGTCGGTCTGCCACTGCATATCATCAGCCGAATCAGAGCCGAGGTCGGCGTCATAGCCCTTTAACGCTTCTACCTCAAATTCGGTGTCGCAATAAGGGCATTTCATATTTTGTGTCTCGCTGTCGAAGGCTATCGCGCCGCCGCAGCACGGACACTTGTATTCCTGTAATCCTGTGCTCAAGATGTGTTTTCCCCTTTCTATCTTTATGATATGATGCTAAAAATAACCTATTCGCCAAAGGCCTATTGGATCATTGCTTATATTTATCGACAATGCGATAAAAATATTGCTCGGCCTCTGCCTGCCTTTTTGGCACAGCATATTGCTTGCCGTCATCGAACGTCATGCAAAAGCTGTATGTCGCAGCATCGGGCGCAAAGACCTTAAAAGGCTTTTTATAGCTTTCGGCAAAGGCTATGCAGTCGTTTTTGTCAAGCAATTCAAAAAGCTCGTCGACGTCCGCATCTGCCAAAACAGCGCCTTTGATCGAAGCCTCGTTCTCAAAGCCGTCTGCAAAGCATTCGGCATCGAAAAGCCATTTGTCGCCCTCAAGGCGAACGAAAAATGAATAAGAATGCGTTCTGTCGGCATCACCGCACGAAGCAGACAAGCCATTTAGCTGCTGCAGGGTGTGCGCCGCGGCGGGCGCGCCGCCGCAGCCGAAAAGTGAACCGAGCAAGGTCAGCACACGTTCCATCTTGTTCATTGGACATCACCTCACATTGACTGCTCGAAGTTACCTTCGGCAATGATCTGATCGTCTACAACCTCGGTATATCTCATGTCGAAGTTACAGAGGGAGTAAAACTCACGGCACACGCAAGGGTTTCTTTCAAGATACTCTTCATTGGATGCGTTGATACCAAGGTCGGGATTGCCGTAGGAGTCGGTGGTGTCATAGACAAGCTCGAGACTGCAATCCTCCATTCGGATGGTCATACCTGCTTTGATCTCGACACCGTTTTTATCAAAATACTGCATTGTTGCACCTCTTTCTTTTGGTAAAAAAATAAAGGTACCGCATTTTTTGCGATACCTTCGTATTGGTAGATATTTGATTTAGTCGCTATAAGTAGAATTCACGATTAGTCATCTTCTTGCTTGGATTTGCCCCATAAAAACTTTTGCCTTAAATAATCAGCGTGTGCGGGTGTTATAAAGCCATCGTTTATTTCCGCAATATTAATGCTGGCATATAGCTCTCCCCACAGACAATCAAGTAGTGTTGAACCGTTTTCAAGTGCGTCCTTGTATGCATCGAGATCCTTTTGCAAATAAGCGGGTAAACCGTATTCGTAGGATCGTTCAATGCTGCTTTCGGCAGTCTGTTCAGCCATTGAGGATTCCATTAAGGTTTCCATCGACACAGAGAGCACCTTTGCCAACTTGTATAAGGTTTCTCCCGAACACTTTTCGATGCGTGTCTTTCCGCTGCATATATCATTCAGTGTTGCATGAGGTACACCGCTGAGTTTGGCAAGTCTGTATTTTGTCATACCGTTTTCGGTAAGTATTTCATTGATACTCATTTTCATCACCCACATATATTATATCGGTATACCGAAATAATATCAATAGGATTCCCGAAAATGTCGCAAATTATTTACCGAGACGTCATTCAAAATGCGATTATGGTTTGCGCTTACATCGTCTGTGTGAAGGACTGACTTTGTTCATTGAGAAAACCCTCATATTTTTCTTGCCATCTGCCCAAGGTGCGGTTGATGGATTTGTAGGTTTCAAGCCGATCCATCTCGCCGAAGGTATCGTCTGCGATGTCGAGTAGGGATACCAACTCGCTCAGACCTTCCTTCATCTTGTCGATACAGGCAAGGGCTTTTTCGGCGTGTTCTATATTTTTGCACATAGAAACTCCTTTCTATTTGAATTTACTGCTTTGTGGCATATAATAAATAGCCTCGTTCGCTCGTTGGAACGCATAAGTGTATTTTCACACATCGATATTTTTATGAAAAGTGTGATTTTGTTTACATATTTTCTATTGAAAAGTGTAATAATATATGCTATAATAAGTGTGAATAATGCAAGTGGAGGTATTAACTATGCTTTATCGTAAGATTGAATCTTTTATCCGAAATCATTTGGTTTCTAAAAACAATAAGATCCTTTTAATCGAGGGTGCGCGTCAGATTGGAAAAACCTATATTATCCGTAAAGTCTCTAAAGAACTGTTCCCGAACTACATCGAGATAAATTTTGTTTCAGATGCTGCAAATGCCAAGATTTTCGAAAATGTCAAATCTGTCGATGACTTCTATTTTGCTCTCAGCACTGTTGCCGGCGACAAAATGAAAGAACGAGACAATACCATCGTCTTTCTCGATGAAATACAGGAATATCCTCAGTTCATTACTTTGCTTAAGTTTTTAAGAGAAGATAATAGATTTGAATACATTGCAAGTGGCTCTTTACTCGGTGTCACATTGGCAGAAACCACATCCATTCCTATCGGTTCCATTCTTCACAAAAGAATGTATCAGCTTGACTTTGAGGAATTTCTCATAGCTAATGGTTTCTCTCAGTCGGCAATCGACTCTTTGGAAGAAAAGTTCCGCACCAAAACATCTCTTGATCCTGCAATGCATGAAAAGATGATGGATCTTTTCAAGAAGTATCTGATTGTCGGTGGACTTCCTGATTGCGTAAACACCTTTATTTCTACACGAAATGTTATGGATATCCGTCAGATTCAAACGGATATTACAAATTTCTATAAAGCAGATGCAGGTAAAAGAGACGAAGCGCGTAAACTCAAAATCCGAAGAATTTACGAAATGCTTCCAGCGGTTATGCAGAACGTCAAAAAGCGTATAGTAGTTAAGGACATTGAAGGCATTAAAGGGAAGCGCTATGCCAACTACGTCGATGAATTTGACTACCTGATTAACAGCGGAATTTCAAATGAAGTCAAATCCGTTTCCACCCCTGTATACCCTTTGTGCCAAACGCAGGATAAGAACCTCTTGAAGTTGTATATGAACGATGTTGGATTGCTTTCCAATCTCTTGTTCCGATTTAATACTAAACCGATCTTAGAAACTGTCCGTTCTATTAACCTCGGAGCTTTATATGAGACTGTTGTCGCAAGTCAGTTGAAGGCTCTTGGTCATAATCTTTTTTACTACGACAACAGAAACAACGGCGAGGTAGACTTCTTAATCGATGATTACGAGAACCTTGCTGTACTTCCTATCGAGGTTAAAAGCGGTCGTGACTATATGATTCACAGTGCAATCGATCGTTTCCTTCGGAATCCCGATTATCCTGTAGCAAGAGGCGTTGTGTTGTCTAACGACAGAGAAATTAAGGATGTCGATAAAATTACCTACTATCCTATTTACTTTGTCATGTTCTTCAGAAGCACCTCTGACTACGGCAAGGATATGATTCTTTAAGCATTCAATTTTACAATCGGGCAAAGCCTTGCCCGAAGAGCTCGTCGGGACACCAATTCACGTTGAAATCCGACTCGCCGATGCAGTCGCAATGACCGGACAGAAAGTCGAGATCTCGCTGTTCGCGCATCATCATATACGCAACCTCTTCGGGTGTTGCTTTGACCGTTTCACCTTCGCCGTAGAGGAAAGCTTGCGCTCTGACGTTCACGACGGTGTCTTCTGTGATCTCATCGAGGAACTCATGGTATGCGGTCCAGTCGTCGAGTTCATCGGCTTCCTGGGGAAACCCTCCGACAAGGAACTCCGATTCGTTGTAGTCATCACGCATGGTGACTTTGGAGAACAGAATCGCCATTACTCCATACCTCCCATCTTCTGATCGCTGAGATACTCATCGAACTCGTCGCCGTTCAGCATGAACCAATCATCACCGCCGTGCCAGAAGCTGACGTACATATCACCGTCTTCCACGCGGATCGAGCGTTGCTCCAAACCTTCGCCATATTCATCCGAGCACTGACCTTCGAGCCAATCCTTGAATTACGCTTCCTCTTCAGCAGTGAAGGGAGCAGTAAGCTCGGCGCGAATGCATCCGTAAAGAACACCGTCCACGTTCTGCGTGCTGAAGTGAACCTCCTTAAGTTTTCCGACAGCACCGTTGCTTCCGTCGAAGTAAGCTGCGAGGTTATCTTCATCACGAGCATCTTCCAAGCGGATCAGATCACGGATTCGTTCCTCGTATGGAGCAAGGTAGCTGCCGTCATACTCGTCAGTATAGTCTTCCATGTTGCCGTACTCATCACGGCTGTACACGTTTGCGACTAACGGGCAGTAGAAGTATTCGGTAGTGTCTTCATCCGACTCTCGAGCATGAACTTATCAAACTCAGCGATGGACGAGACCTTTCCGGTCATCACCGCTTCCATAGCGTCCAACCTGTTTTGGTAGGGCAGGTTCTGATAAAACTCACACATGGTGTTTACAAGGGATAGTGTGTCGGAAGGAGAAACTAACAAAGTGAGCCTCTTTTCGAATTCGTTATTTCCAAAGAGCTTCACTTTGATTGGCTCATCCTCTTCATCCATACACTTGATTTCATGCGCCGGCTTTCGGATACCGATGGAGCCGAGATGGTCGGCCATAAGGTAACGCTTGCACGGAAACTCCATGACTAAGGTGTTGCCTTCGTTTTCGATAATTGCTGTAAACATTGCCTTTTCCTTTCTTTCGTATTTTGCTCTCACATACTTGAAAAAGACAACTTTTTATGGTATAATGAGAGCAATAAAAAAAGCCCTTTCGAAGATGTTTCCACCAACAAAAGGGCTATGTATTCGAGTTGACCACAATTTTGACCAGTTCCAGCGATGTAACGCACGGAATTATCGGGGAAAAAACGCCCTCAAAAGCGTAAAAATCGGACTAAAAAGAGCATTTCCCAAGCAAAATAAAGTAATTTTGCTTTTTGGGAGCTAAAGGTCGCTGCCCGATCCCCGTTTCAAAAAAGCGAGGAAACGCGAGAAAAACGGAGGAAAAACGAGCATTTGCCGTTTGACCTACCCTCGCAAAAGTGGTTTGACCACAATTTTGACCAGTTCTGTGAGAACTACAATTTCATAAGTTTTTTCATCTTCGAGGTGTAGCTCATCTGGTAGAGCGCCTGGTTTGGGACCAGGAGGCACGGAGTTCGAGTCTCCGCACTTCGACCAAAAAAAGACCGTTTTTAAGGCTTAAAACCCTCAAAAACGGTCATTTTTTCATCATTCTGCACAATTTCTGATTTCGCAGAAAATTTTGACCACAATTTGACCAGTACAGAACTGGTCAAAAAATCGACTTTTCAATGCTGATCGATGCCTTTTCTCTTTTCTCCTTCGAAACTTGCCAAAATAAATTTTTTTGATAAAATTTTATATAGGTTCAAGTAGAAGTGTAAGATTTTGCATTTTCGATTGTATATAATAGTGAATCGATTCAACGACAGAGGTGAGAATATGGAGGATAACAAGTTACTTCGACTACTACATAAAGACCCGAACGCCGGAATGGAACGATTAATGAATCAGTACACAGGTCTTGTTTATGCTGTTGTCAAAAGCAAACTTGACGATTCTTATTATGTATCATCCGATATTGAAGACTGTGTGACAGACGTATTCAGCAAATTTTATGCGGAGCTGTCCGACTATGATCCTAAGATATCGAGTATTAAAACCTATCTATGCGTCATCGCACGCAACCAAGCAATCAATGTTTCGAAGAGACGAAACCTCGAAGGAGGTATTTCTCTTGACGATGAACAGTCGCTTTTGCAGGTTGCAGATGATGTGATGATCGACAGCGAGCTTGCAGAGGGTGAGCTTCGTCGTGAAGTGATCAAGGCTGTCGAAGATCTCGGCGAGCCGGATTCGAGCATTATCTTCCGTAAGTTTTACTACGGCGAATCCTCCAAGGATATTGCCAAGGCTGTCGGACTGACTGTATCGAATGTTGATACCCGAACACACAGAGCCTTAAACAAACTGAGAAAAATGTTTGGAGGTAATGAGGTATGAAGAAAACACTAAATAACATTTTCGACGAAGCGAATGCAAACGAGCTTGAAAAACTCGTAAGCCAGAACGCTGCGTCTGATGTTTCGGCTGATACACTTTCCTCTATCAAGAATAAAGTGTACGCCAAAACAGGAATCACCAAAGCAAAAGCGAAGAAGCCCATTGCTTTTCGCCGGCAATCCTATGTAGCGATAGCTGCTTGCTTTGTGATTATTTTAAGTGCGGTTATCGTTGCACCGATGCTGCGAAACTCGGCAACCCCAGGAGATACCTCTATTATAGATCCCTCCATAATTGATCTTCCGTCAATTTCCACCATAAAAGGCGGATACAAGATCACGGGCAAGCAAGAGCTTGCATACGGCGATGCTTCATCGAGCAATGAAGAACATGCAATGAAAAAAAGTCCGGGGTTTTATATCAATGCAGTCATCCAAGGAACTGTGATCGAGGTTATGCCAGACGACTACTATATGCCTAGCTCGAGCACTCGCTATTTGATAGCGAGAGTGTCAGTTGAGGAGTCGATCTGCGGTAATGGTTTGCCGCAAGAGATCCTCATAAGGTTTCCGTATTATGCTTCGGATATTTTTGATGGATATGACACCTTTATCTTTTCATTAAAACAAGTCGGCGTTGAAAACTATATGATGATCAACGATACTAAACGCGAGGTAGCCTTTTTCCCGCACATGTTTGAGGTCGCAATGGTGAATGACTTGGGTTATGGCTCGGTTATTGCTTTCACAGGTGGTAAGGTGGATACTGGATTTTTTGACAAAGCAAACCATTTTAATGCGGGCAGATATATTACAAGCGTGCTCCTGGATCCATCATCGTATTTTTATCCTGTGGGATATGACACCACGCTGGATGAAGCAAAAGCTAATATAAAAGAGTTGTCGCAAAAAAGAAGTATGTATGTAAGCGACTTGCCTTACAATTATTTGACAGCCGATGATATATTCGTATCCGATGAAGGAAAATCTATAAAAAGCTATCTTGAACCATCCGAGATGAGTATATTTATGCAGGAAATATATCCTCGTGAGGATAGAGTCATTGCCGCCTATACTCGCGTGATAAACGGCTTTATGACAGAGGAACGGATAATAATAAACGGATACACAGATGAGAATGGAAACGTAAGCCAAAGCGCCGCAAGATATAATGAAAACGATCTTGAAAATAGTCCGGACATCGGAGAGGCTTTGGAAGACATTGACTTGTCCGCATTGAAGCCGCCGCACATTGAAATTATTGATGGTATGCATTTTAAGCATGTTAAAGCGACAGGTGTCTATCGTAAAGTTGACGGAAAGATCTACGGAATTATTCGTGTCATTTGGAACTATACTTTCCCGGAATATACGAACGGCTATGTCAGAGATGATTGCTATTATTTGTACGATCAAAACGGCAACGGTTCAATTGTTGAAAGAGACGAACTGAAAGCGATCATAGGCGATGATGTCTTTATTCTGAGTTTTTCCCATGACAGTATAATGAAATGGGCCAAATAGACACAGGTAGCAGCAAACGCCGAAAGTGGTCCCCCATTGGCAGCCAAGAACCACAGAAAGCAATTAACAACAGTGCCGAGCTTCCCAAAAAAGGACGCTCGGCACTCAATTTTTGGTTTGGGGTAAGCAAAGAAAGCAAGTCGGTTGAAAAGTCCGTGGAAATATGATATAATAAATATAATGACAAATAAGAAGTTGCAGGAGAAAAATCTTTAATAGAGAACAATAAAGCAAACATGAAAACATTGATTATTATATGGTGCATAACACTCGCTGCAGACAATTTGCTGCCGTTGGTGCTTGCACATTTTTATCCAAATTATAGCCATAAGGAAATGGCACTTTCTGTTCTCGGCTCACGGCAAAGTCCTGTGAAATGGTTATATAATGTGTGGTGCATCTTATCGGGCACGATTTTCTGTATTGCTCCGTATGCATTATATCAAGAAAACCGCAGTGGCTTGGCAATCGCAATATGGATATTACTTGCGATATATGGCATCGGTTGCGAGATCATATCAGGTTTTTGTCCGCTCAATGAAAATAGACATGACAAAGATGTTGTTACAATAATCCACGGCGGAGCTTCTGCTATCGGATTTATGACACTGCTTGTCGTGGCGCTATTGTTGGCGATAATACAGTTTCAAGCGACAAATGTAATGATGGGAATCATCACACTTGTGTGCCTTCTGCAGCATATTCACTGCCTTTATCCTCGTAGGCTTCGCAAAGTCGAGCAGAAGGTGGGCAGTTGAGCCAGCGTTCTGAGGAGGAAGCTGACAAAATGGCGTGACCTTTAGGTGGCATCTGTCAGCACCTCCGTATCGGCAAGGAGTGCCTTGTAGTTGGCAGGATCGATGCCAGACAGCTTGGTTGCGCCGTACTTCTGGAGCAAAGCACGGATCTCAGCAGTAAAGCCCATTCGGGACTTGTCTGCAAGCACGGCTCTGACTTGCTCCAGGGTAAGGACGGGTTCGGCAGGAGTGGTAGCGGCAGGGGCTTCATCAGCCGATGCGGTGCTGAACATCTCTGCCAGGGTATCTGCCGCATCGTTAATAGCTGTGGCTGCATTGCGCAGGTCTTTGATGACCATGTCCAGTTCGCTGAATTTGCCCATTTGCGTTGCCTCCTTCCTTGATTTGCTTCTGTTTGATGGTGTGGTTGATACTCTTTGCCAG
>CAZASH010000009.1:0-38024 GCA_964487775.1 uncultured Ruminococcus sp. | reverse complement strand
TTGCACTGTGTCAATAGCATAAGCGCATTTTTTTGTGCAAAAAGAGCAAATATGCGATTTTTCTTGCATACACACTATACCACGGACTTGTTGCCAACTTGTTGCCAAAACCGTGGCAGAGCAAAAAATCCCGCGCATTTTGAACTCGGGTGCATCGGCTATTTTGATATTTCTTATCCCCTGCACAGCAATCACCTCATTAAAAAACAAAGCCGACCAAAAAGGTCGGCTCAAAAATCAGTTTGCGATGTCATTGTAAAAAACCATGTCGTCTTTATATCGGTAACCGAGCTTCTCGATAGCGACACGTGCGATATATTCGTCGGTCATCTCTTTTGCCTGCTCGAGCTGCATCTGCAATTCGGCTATGTCGTCGGTGACTGCGATCACCTCGTCACGCAAAGCATCCTTGCGCGATGAAAGCGAGCTGAGCCGCACCTGTATGTCGATGATAGAAACGACTATAAACGCGACGAGCAAGACGACAAAGCCGCGCATAAAAAAGTTTGAGCGATGACGGTTGTGCATAGCGCTTATGACCTCCTGTGCAGATAAAATCCGTGCCTTGCCTCATGCAGGGCTCGCTTATAAACAGATACAGTATATACCTTTGATCTCAAAAAATCAACACAATTTTTTATCAAAAGCCGAGTTTTTTTGATTTTAGGCTCAAAAAACGCCGTGATGCGCCTTAGAATGCTTTCTGTCAGCCTGCCTACAGTCATTCGCCACGCGACCGCCGAAAAAAATGCAGCGAGAAAAGCATAAAGTCTGGGTCTGCCATTCGAGAAATTATAGAACTCGATTATCATCACCGCACCGCAAACGATGCAAAAAGCGATATCCTCAAAGAATATTGCGACACGGCAATGCGGCAAAAGCATTCTGAACATTCTGAGCATATCGCACAGCACGCCAAAGCCCACTCCCGCGAGCACCGCCGCAAACAGCAGAACATACTGCGCATTATAATCTATAGCCATCAGTTAAAAAGCCTGCCGAAAAACGATTTTTTTGGCTTTGCCACTGTATAAAATATCGCCTCGATGTTGCCTGTGAGCGCCACCTCGCCTGTTTCGAGCGAGAGCTTGGTCACGGTCAGCTCAGAGCCCGTAACATTCAGTTCGCTTTGCGAGATCTCGAGCACAGCGCCCTTCTCGTCAAAACTGATTATGTCGGTCACTCCGCTGACAGACAGCACGTGCCTCTCTGACAAAGTGATATTATGCTGCATGGTCGGTCTGTTCATATAAAATGCCTCCGCATATCTTTTTATAAAAAATATGCGTCAAAGCGATCTGCTATGCAATAACCTCATACATATCGGCGGCATCGGCCTTTTTTGTGCTCTCGGTTATGGCGGTGACCTTGACCGTGGACGTTCTGCTGCCGTATCTGATCTCTATGATGTCGCCGAGCTTGACCTCGGTCGACGCCTTTGCGGTCTTGCCGTTAATAGAAACGTGCTCGTTGTCGCACGCTTCGTTTGCTATGGTGCGGCGCTTGATGAGTCGCGACACCTTTAAATATTTATCAAGTCTCATTTTAAACCTTGCCTTCTAAAAATCGGGGCCGTCCACAAGACAGCCCCGTGCCATACAGAATTATTCGGTTGCAGTACCGCTGTTTGCAGCGTCCTTTAAGGTCTTGCCCGGGGTGAAGACTATGCTGCGAGATGCAGGAATAACGATCTCTTCGCCGGTCTTGGGGTTGCGACCCTTGCGTTCGCCCTTTTCACGAACTTTAAAAGTGCCAAAGCCTGCGAGCTGAACCTTGCCGCCTGTGGCAAGATCATCAGTGATAGCCTGCAGAACTGCATTGACAGCAGCCTCGGCCTCTCTCTTTTTAAGTCCTGTGTTTTGTGCAACGATGTCTACGAGTGATGTTTTGTTCATAACATTTCTCCTAAAGATTGATTTTGGCTATATTATACCACATAAAGACCGATATATCAAGTCATTTTAACCAAATTTAAGTCTTTTAATGCGATTTTAGCATACCCTTTGACAAAAGAAGCTGTGCGATCCTGTTGCCTTTAGGCAAAAGCTCTACCTCTGATGCGGTTATTCCGTTGAGCTTGAGCATCAAAATAACATACACAGGCACTGCAAACACCGCCGAAGCGATGATATAAAGTGCCGAAGCGAGCCTCGAGGTGCTGCCTGCAAGCAATGTCGAAAGCAAGGCATAAACCACTGCACAGACTATCGCCGATGCGGCAGAGCAAAACAGCGGCTTAAAGAACAGGCGCTTAAAGGTAAGCCTCAATTTTGGCAGTGTGCGCTTTAGCTTTCCAAGGTTGAGCGTCAGCGCAGCAAAATAGCAGACTATGGTCGCTATCGGTGCTCCATATATGCCAACACTCGGCATCGAAATCAGCAAAAGCTGCAGCCCGAGCAGCGGTATTACCGCCAGCAATACAGAAAACATAGGCGCTGTGACCTTGCCTATCGCCTGCAAAAGTGCATTCGAGGTCGAAAGCGTCGAGATCAGTATCATGCCGAGCGACAATATCGAAAGGCAGCCCGAGGCGAGATCCACAAGCGTTATGGTTTGTCCCGACAAAAGCGTTACGGTGCCACCCCAGCCGCTGCCGTATATAAGCGAGATGCACGGCTTTGCCAACACTGCCATACACAAGGCGAACGGGCTCGAAATGATGACCGACATTCTGAGCGACTGCATACAATAGCGCCTGACGTCCTTCATCCTGCCGACAGCAATAGCGGCAGAAACAGCAGGCAGAATGCTTATCGCGACAGGATAAACGAGCGTTGACGGCACGAGATCAGACAGCGAGGTAGCCAGCGTCGTATAAGCCGAATACATTTTATCTGCGACCTCAAGCTCATAACCCGCCTTTACGAGTCGCTGATTGATGACCAATGTATCAAGAAAATGCGTCATATAAAGTGCGCTCGACGTAACGGCGACAGGTGCGGCGATCTGCACAAACCTGTGCAATATGTCGCTGTCGGCAGCGCACTCGCTTGTGATGCTTTCAAACTGATATTTCTTGCCGAAGCGTTTATACAAAACAAGAAACGCCATGCCGAAAAACACGCCGACTGTCAGTCCGCAGATGGCAAATGCCGCCTGCTCGACTGTCGAATAGCCTGCCGATCTTGCATAATATGCAGCGCCAAGTCCGAGTGCGAGCTTAAAGAACGCCTCGATGAACTGGCTGATCGCGGTAGGGTACATATTGTGCAGACCCTGAAAATATCCTCGGAATGCCGAAGCGACACATATAAAGAACAATGTCGGCGATATGACCTTGATCGCAGTTGCCGCATCGGGGTGCTTTGACCAGTCGGCGAGCGGTTCGGCAAAGATATACATTGCCAAAGACAATACAAAGCCTAATGCGCCGAGCACGATCACGGCGTTTTTTAATATTTTTTGTGTTTCGAGCTTCCTGCCCTTTTCGGCAGCGGCAGCGACCATGCGAGAAATGGCGGTCGGCAATCCCGATGTCGAGAGCATGAAAAGCATAGAATAAACAGAATATGCGGCGTTGAATACACCCATGCTCGTGCCGAGCATATCGGCGAGCGGAACCTTATAAACAACGCCTATTATCTTGACCAAAAAGCTCGAGAGGCTGATGATGAGCGCCTCTGTCAAAAACGAGCCCTTGCTTTTAGCTGCTTGCACGGTGTATCAAACAAACTCCTTCATCAATGAATTGGGCGGAACTGCCTCTGACGGTATGCTTTCTGCGCCGCACAGATAATCCCTGATCATCGCCTTTTCGTCATCGTATTCGGCAACAGGCGGCATATCGTCAAGCATTTTGAGCGTCAGGTCGACAAACAGTCCGCGCTCGTAAGCGAAATAGGTGTTGATGCTGTCGTCGGCATTGTCGGCAAACGGAATAATGCTTTTTTCTTCTTCTGCGATAACGTTGTGCCACTGGTCGATGGTGCATCTTGCAGGCGACGCGCGGTATATGCTGTCACGCACTATGCGCCTGACGAGCCTCGGATTAAAATCGCAGCCCTCACGCTTTGTATAGAGATAAAGCCTATAAGCAGAATCTGCGGCGTCCGCAATAAGCGGATTATGTGCGTGAAGTCCCTCGATAATAAACAGGTCGTTGTCAGTGCGCTCGATCTTTATTGCATCGTCGGTACGCTCCTTGACTGTAAAATCAAACCTCGGCAGCGAGAGCACGGGCTTGTTTTCGGCTATATCACGCATCATTTTGGTTATCAGATCGAGCCTCAAGCTGTTGATGCTCTCGATATCCTTTGTGCCATCGGGCAGATAAACGCACTCGTCGCCAAAGCGATAAAAATCATCGAGCGAGATCGAATGCACGTTCCTGCCTGCATCAGTGAGATATTTGTCGAGCTTGATGGTGGTCGGAGTCTTGCCGACGCAGGAGCCGCCTGCTATCAGCAATATCCTGCTGCCGCAGGACAGCATTCTGTCTGCGACCTCTTTGACACGCATATCGTATGCTGCTTCTGTCGAAGCGATAAGCTCTGCATAATTATTTTTCATCAGTTTTGTGCTCCAAAAAATTGTCTTGCCGCAGCCTGCCAGGTGTCAGGCTGTGTTTCAAGATATTCATACGGATATTTGGGCGACGCCAGACGCAGTATATCGTTCATAGGCTCATTCACGAGCTTGGTTATCGAGCCTGCGCCGCACGCAAACACTGTCGAGACCTCCTCCATCATCAGGACGTTGTACAGGTTCTCGAGCCCCTCATAGGCATAGCCTGTGTTCTCGGCGTTGCCAACGGTGTTTTTTTGTCTGTAAAGATAATAAGGGCGCATTCTGTTGCTCTCAAGGAAGCTGCCTGCGTATTCAACGCATTTTCTTGCCCTTGTGCCCTCGGGATCATAAACATCCGCCTCGTCAAATCTTATCGAAGCGGCGTTCTTGACGCTCAAGGTGTGCACGGTTATATTGCCAAAGCCCATTTCGTGAACCTTGTGCAGGCTCTCACAAAAGCCGTCATAGGTATCGCCCGGCAGTCCTGCAATAAGGTCTGCGTTAACGCACTTAAAGCCTGCCGAAAGTGCAGCATCTGCGGCGTTATAAAACATCTCGGGCGTGTGCAGTCTGCCCATGCGCTTGAGCACATCGGCATGAATAGTCTGCGGATTGACGCTTATGCGGTCGACACCCATCGAACGCATTATTGCTATCTTCTGCTTATTAATGGTGTCGGGTCTGCCTGATTCACAGGTGAATTCACGGCATTTCGAAAGGTCAAACCTGTCTGTTATCAAATGCAAAAGCTCTGAAAGCTGCGCCTCGTCAAGCACGGTGGGAGTTCCGCCGCCTATATAGACAGCGCCGACATCAAAGCCCATTTCTTTAATAAACGCCGCCGTCGACTCGAGGTCGTGGTGCAGCCTGACGAGATAATCGGGTATCATCGCATTGAGACGCTTGGTGGCATATGAAATAAACGAGCAATATTCGCATCTCGTCGGGCAGAATGGTATCGAAACATAAAGTCCGACAGTGCCGTATTTATAGTCTGCGAGCATTTCGTTTTCTATAAGTGCCGTCTTGACAGAAAGAAACGCCTTTTGCGGTGTGACACGATAATCCTTGATAAACATATCGCTGACTGTGCGCGTGTCATAGCCGCGTGTCAGATAATATCTTGCACGCTTGACGGGTCTTAGCCCCGTGAGATAGCCCCACGGCGGCAGAAATCCAAAAAGCTTTTGACCCGCCTCGAGATAAGCGTTGCCGAGTGCAAGCTGAGCAAAAAACTCATCCTTCATCTCTACCTGCGGCACATATCCCCTGCTGCAATAATAGCCCTCGGCGCTTTTGCCGCCATTCTCAAGTCTGACAGACGCGGCAAAAGAACCGTCCGGCTCGGCGGTTACTTTAAAATATGCACTTTTGCCACTGTCGTCGCCCGAGGGCGGAAACTTTTCACCCGGGAAATAAAGCAGGCACAGCGTCTGAAAATAATAATCGTTGAGCTGTCCGCTCCGGTTATCTATATGGATATTCATAAGCTCTCTGTATCAAAAATAATAGTGACAGGTCCGTCGTTATGTGCTTCTATCTGCATATCTGCGCCAAAAATGCCTGTCTCGACCTTATGCCTTGCCGACATCTCGCAAACAAAATCGTCAAAAAGCTCTTTGCCCTTATCCGGCGATGCCGCCGCCATAAAATCAGGGCGCTTGCCGTGCCTGACAGAACCGTAAAGCGTGAACTGAGATATCAGCAAAAAGCTGCCGCCGACGTCCTCGCAGGATCTCGACATCTTGCCGTTCTCATCCTCAAACACTCTAAGTCCGCCGATCTTGTCGACGCATCTCATAACGTCGTCATGTGTATCGTTTTTGCCTATGCCGACAAAGCACAAAAGCCCCTTTTGTATCTCGCCGACCTTTTTGCCATCGACGACGCAATCTGCATAATGCACACGCTGTGCGACAATTCTCAAAGTCTCTCGACCTCCTTGACGTTTTTGACACGTGATAATCCCGCGATTATATTCTTGAGATGCTCGACGCCCGAGCATTTGACTGTTATGGTCAATACCATCTCGCCGTCCTTTTCACGTGTTGAAATGCCTGTGACCGCCACCTTCATATCTGTAACGGCGAGCGAAACATCGGCAATAAGGCTCGGCGCATAGCTTGCATAAACGAGCAAGGTTGCCTCATACGAGCCAAAGACATTCTCTTTGACCTGCTTGTTCCAGGCGGCGACCACCCACCTATCCTTTTGAGACAGGTCAGACATGCCGTTTACGGCGTTGGGACAGTCGAATTTGTGGATCGAAACGCCAAAGCCCTTGGTTATAAAGCCTATTATCTGGTCACCCGGCAAGGGATTGCAGCATTTAGCGAACTTGACCGTGCAGCCGTCGACGTTATCGATGATGACAGAGCCTGTATTCGACTTGCCCTTGCGAGCATGACGTGCGGTCTGCTCGACGAGCGATTCCTGACTGACAGGTGCAGTCTCCTCGGCAGGCGCTACGACCGTGTTGAATTCCTCACGCAGTCTGATAGCTACCTTTGATATACCTATGCCGCCGTAGCCTATATTATTATAAAGATCGTCAGGGTCTGTAAAGCCCATGCGCTCGGCGGTATTTCTGACTATTTCTTCCTTTTGAGCCTCTGAGAAGGATCTGCCGAAGCGCTTCAGCTCACGCTCGACCTGAATCTTGCCATCGGCGATATTTTCGACACGCATCTCCTTTTTAAAGAACTGGCGTATCTTGTTGCGAGCCTCTGCCGATCTGACTATCTTGAGCCAGTCACGGCTCGGACCCTTTGAAACTGACGACGTAATTATCTCGACTATCTGACCATTCTCAAGCTCGGTGTCGATAGGCACGATATTGCCGTTGACCTTTGCGCCTATCATCCTGTTGCCGACGACCGAATGTATCGAATATGCAAAATCGATGGGCGTGCTGCCGCTGGGCAGGCTGATGACGTCACCTCTGGGCGTGAACACAAAGACCTCGTCGTCAAAGAGGTCTATCTTTAAAGGTCTGAAGAACTCTTCGGGGTCGTCCTGCTCGTGGTCGGTCTCAAGCAGCGTGCGTATCCAACGCAATTTTTCGTCGACCTCGACGCCTGCCGACTGACCCGATTTATACTTCCAGTGCGCAGCAAGACCGTACTCTGCAACGGCGTGCATCTCCCATGTGCGTATCTGCACCTCGAAGGGCACACCCTCTTTGCTCATAACGGTGGTATGAAGCGAACGATAGAGGTTGGGCTTTGGTGTCGAGATATAGTCCTTGAACCTGCCGGGAACGTTGTTGAAGCACTCATGGATTATGCCCAAAACGGTATAGCAGTCTATCTCGGTATCGACAAGTATGCGCAAAGCATAAAAGTCATATATATCGTCAAATTTCTTGTTTGACACAAACATCTTTTTATAGATGCTGTAGATCGATTTTACCCTGCCCTCGAGCGTAAACTTGACGCCGTACTCTTTGAGTCCTCGCTCGACCTGTGCAATAGCGTGCTCTAAAAAGTTTTTGTTCTCGCCAAATCTGCGTTCGGTGTCTTTTTTGACCTGCTCATAGCCGACGGGATCGAGATATTGCAGCGAAAGCGTCTCGAGCTCGACCTTGATGCGCTGGATACCGAGCCTGTGCGCTATCGGCGCATAGACATGCATCGTTTCAAGTGCTATGCGGCGCTGCTTTTCGGGCGGCTGAGCATAGAGCGTGCGCATATTGTGCAGTCTGTCGGCGAGCTTGACGAAGATGACACGCAGATCCTTTGACATAGCCAAAAACATCTTGCGCAGGTTTTCGATGCTCTCATCCTGCTTGGTCTCAAACCTGATATGCTGCAATTTTGTAAGTCCGTCGACGATGTCGGCGACACTCTGCCCGAACTCCTTTTTGATAGAAGCGCAATCTATGCCGCAATCCTCTACAGTATCGTGCAATAATGCGGCGCAGACCGAATCGGTATCGAGCTGCATTTCGGCAACATAGCAGGCAACGGCGATAGGATGAATTATATAAGGCTCGCCCGTCTGCCTCTTTTGACCCTCATGCAGCTTTTCGGCAAAATCATAGGCCTTCTTTATGCGTTCGAGATCGTAAATATTATATTTTTCAACAGTTTGACGCAAGGTCTGATAGTTATATTCCATGTTGACAACCGTAATATTTAAACAAAATCATGTCGCGATCTGATATCGCTGAGCACACGTGTTGTGTCGAGGTCGACCTTTTTTGCGGTGCGCAGAAGCTCAATATCAAACAGCTCATTGTTGATGTATCTGATGTCGGCAAGCTTTTCATCGCTCAGAACGTCAAGAATGACGCGCATAGCGCAATAGCTGAGCGTGCCGTGCTCCTTCGCCATATATGTGCGATAGAGCGAAATAAGTGTAAACCGCTTTTTGCCGTCCCTCAGCTCGTGGCGCAGGAACACAAAAAGGTTGCGGAAATCTGTGAGCGTCGGCATGGCATCGAGAGGCATATCCGATGAGTCGGTCTTGTCAAAGAGCTTGCTGTAAAGCATATCGCCGTGCTCCTTGATCTTAAGTATCTCGCCACCGTAGCAAAGCGCTCTGACAGTCAATTGAGGCGTGCAAACGCCCATATATTCATTAATATCAAGCGAATAGACCGCATCGCATATGTCGCCCTTGCTGAACGCAAGCTCGCCTATCGGCATTCCAAAGAATACTGCTATAAGCGTGGCACTGCCCTTTTTGGGGTCGGCGGGGCGCAATTTGAGCTTGACGTGCTTGCCTGCCGAAAGCGGTGTTATCTCGGTGATGCAAAGGTCACGAGTCAAAAACAGAGGCTGCGGATTTTGCAGTCCGAACGGTTCGAGCAGCTGTATCTCGGCAATACCGCCCAAGGTGATCTCGTCAAACGACGCCTCGCAGTCTGCGGCGATTATATTGCTGTAGGTCTGCTCAACAGGATGCTCTGCGGCATAAGCATTGACACGCTCTGTAAAAGCCGCAAGGTTATCTTTGGATATAGAAAGTCCTGCGGCAAGCTCGTGCCCGCCGAATTCAAGCAAAAGATCCTCACACGACGAGAGCGCATCCATCAATGAAAAGCCCTTGATAGACCTGCCCGAGCCCTTGCCGATGTCGCCATCAAAGCTGAACAGCACGCAGGGCACGCCATAGCGCTCTGAAATGCGCGAAGCGACCACACCGATGACTCCCTGATGCCAGCCGCTCGAGCAGAGCACCAAAAACTTGCGCTCGATGCCTGCGGCACGATCACGCTCGATCATTTCGATAGCCTGATTGTATATCTCCTGCTCGGTCGCCTGACGCAATTTGTTTATGTCACATAATTCCGCGGCGATACGATCGGCATCCGCCTCGTTGTCGGCGAGCAACAATTCGACCGCCTTAGAAGCCGAAGCGATCCTGCCTGCGGCGTTGATACGCGGCGCAAGCATATATCCGACAGTTGAAGAAAGAACCTTTTTTGGCTTGCCGTTGCGTATGACGCCTGCGTGGCGCATAAGCGCAGTCAAGCCGAGATAGCTCGTGTCGGCGAGCCTGTTCAGTCCGATCTGTGCAATATAGCGATTTTCACCAATAAGCGGCATAACGTCTGCGATAGTGCCAATGGCGACTATCTCGGCATATCTGTCGCATATCGATTCATATCCCCCATCAAGTGCGCAAAGCAGTTTAAAGACGACTCCAACGCCTGCCAAGAACTTAAAGGGATATTCGTCATCCTCACGGTGCGGATTGACCACTGCAACGGCATCCGGCAATGACGGGCGGCAATTGTGGTGGTCGGTTATTATCATGTCAACGCCGAGCGTTTTGGCAAACTCTGCCTCTTCGATAGCGGTTATGCCGGTATCGACGGTTATGATGAGATCGGTACCTTCGCTCAGTCGTTTAATGACAGGTGCGCTCAGGCCATAGCCCTCGCTTATCCTGTCGGGTATAAAATAGCTGCACCTGCATCCTTTTTCAGAAAGATAAGTATAAAGCAAGGTAGTTGCGGTAACTCCGTCAACGTCATAGTCTCCATAGATGCAGACAGTCTGCTTTTGATCTATCGCCTGCCTTATGCGTGCGACAGCCTTGTCCATATCCTTGAGCAAAAACGGATCATAAAGCGTGATCTTGTCCTTGTCCATAAAGTCCCTTGCGACTGCAGGGTCTGTCATTCCGCGCGAAGCGAGCAATCTCGCAGTAAGCGGGCGCAACGACAATTCGCTCTGAAGCAGCTTGACGTCAGACTCTTTGTATGTGCTTAATGTATAGTTATAATAGTTCAACGCAGGTATCACCTCCTCTTGTTTGATTTAGCTTAAAAATTATGTCAACCAACGACAGGCCGATAATCGAGATAAACGATATCTCCGCTGACGACGACAAAGAATGTCACGCCATCTATCTTGACCTCGCAGCTTGCAAACATTCTGCCGTTATCGGCATACTGCGGCTCTGAAGCGTCGACATAAACCATCACATCGTCTGCTTCAAGCGCCTGTATCTCGTCTGTAAAGCCCATTATGCGCAATTTAACATTGCTCGAAGCGACATATTGGCTGCCGCCTGCGGTAAACACGATATTCTCTGCATCAACAGTCAGCGTGCGCTCTGATATGGCGGGCACGGTTATATTGAGGTCGATAGTAGAGGGCTCGCCGTCGCAAAGCTCAAAGCCGTCGGGCAATATGCTTGCAACAGAGACCGAGGTCGAAATAACGCCGTCGCCGAACTGAGTTTCGTCGATAGGCACGGTAAGCTTGCCGAGCGCATCGACTGCCGAAACTCCGCCCTTGATCTTGAGGCTGCTTGCCGACATCTCGATGGTAGCAACAGAAGTGCTGTATCTGCCGCCGATGAATACCACCTCGACAGGCACGGTCTTTTCTTTATAGACCGACAATTCGACGAGTATCTCGTTGAGGTCGACGATAGAAACATAAGGATTATTGATCGCCTTGCCGTCGTGGTCGACTATCTCGGGCGAGCAATAAGCGGTAACGTTGTCAGACAGCTCGCCGACAGAATATCTTGCGGCGACATAGTCGATGGTCTCGAGCACGCTTTGCGGTCCGCTGACCATGACGACAGACGGATTGCAGGTCTCGCCCTTGATACGCACGTTTGCGGCGAACGACGAAACAGTGTGCTCGGGCTTGACAGCAAAGCTCTTGCTGATAAACCTATCCAAAAACAGCACCGCATCAGTCTCCGACTGACTCGAAACGGTTATGCCGTTGGGTGCGATAACGTTGATCGGCAAGGTGTTATAGCCTGCTTCTCTCACGCCCGAAATATCCACAACTGCGGTGAGGTCGCTGCTCTTGACACCCGAAATATCTGTTCTCCTGCCCGAAATATCGACTGTTATCGAGAAAGAGACTTCTTCTTTTAATGAAAAGCCGTTGCTTGCGGCAAGCTCCTCTGCACCGACAACAGTGACAGAAACATTGCCAATAGTGCGTGTGAACACCGTGCTGTCAAAGCCTATGGCATATATCCAAAGCAATACCGCACCGACCAGAGCGATGGCGAACGCAACATAATCAGACAAGCCAAAATGCTTTTGCTTATTTTTCATTGCTGCCTCCTTTGCCAAAGAGCCCATGCTTTGCGTTTGACTTTTGCTGCATGAGCCTTGATTTCAAGTGGCTCTCAAGCGTGAGCCTGTCAAAATCGCGCTGAAGCTCTCCGTCCTCGGCAACAGAAATGATGCCTGTCTCCTCAGAAACTATAACGACAATAGCATCGCTGTTTTCGCTCATGCCGATAGCGGCTCTGTGACGTGTGCCGACCTCTTTGGTGATCTCGGGGTTTGTCGAGAGCGGCAAAAAGCAGCCTGCGGCGTGTATCCTGCCGCCACGAATGATGACCGCGCCGTCATGCAGCGGCGACTTGTTAAAAAACAGGTTGCCGAAAAGCATCGACGAGGGTGCGGCATCGATAATAGTGCCTGTAAGTATATATTCACCGAGCTTGGTGTTGCGCTCAAAAACTATGAGCGCACCCGTCTTGCTCTTTGAAAGCGAGTCGCACGCAACACAAGCCTCTGTGATACAGCGACCTATCTCTTCACTGTTTTCTGCGCCCATGCTCTTGATGCCTCTGATAGAGCGGTCACCCATCTTCTCGAGTGCGGCGCGCAATTCGGGCTGAAAAACGATGACTATCGCAATAAGTCCGACAGAAAACAGCGAACTCAGCAGATAGTTGAGCGCATTCATCTTAAAAATAATGCTCAGAATAAACAGCACAACGAGCAGCGCTATGCCGAGCAGCAATCTGCCTGCGCGTCTGTCACGCACAAATCTGAATACAAAGAAGAATACGATAGTAACGAGCAGTATGTCGAGTATATCATTCCAGTGTATCTGCGTGAGAACGGCGCCGATATTGTCAAGCAGCATATTAAAATCCATGCCTTGCGACCCCTTTCATAAATAATAAAATCAAAAAAGATATCAGTCTATTTTATCACTGCGGTCAAACATCTGTCAATAGTAAAAACTGTCTAAAACAGACCGTTTGCCTTAACTTTGAGATCCTCAAGCGCCCTGCCCCTGTGGCTTATGGCACTTTTTGATGCCGTATCAAGCTCTGCAAAGGTCTTGCCGAGCGACGGGCAATAAAATACGGGATCATAGCCAAAGCTGCCGTCGCCACGGCATTCGGTTGCGATATAGCCGTCTGCCCTGCCGAAAGCATCTATGCGTCTGCCGTCAGGCAACAGCAGGCATATGGCACATGCAAAATAAGCGGTGCGGCGTTCATATTCTATGCCGTCAAGCTCCTTTAAAAGCTTGGCGATGCATTTATCGTTGGTCTCGCCCTCACCTGCATAGCGTGCGGAATAGATGCCGGGTGCGCCGTCCAATATGTCGACGCAAAGCCCCGAATCATCTGCAATAGCGGCGAGCCCTGTCTGATCAAGTGCGAATATTGCCTTTATATAAGCGTTTTCGGCAAAGGTTTCACCGTCCTCGACAGGATCGCCCAGCCCAAGCTCCGCCAAAGTAACTATCTCGGGCGGATTGTCGAAATTGCGCTCAAACCAGTCACGCAGCTCGTGAGCCTTGTGCTTGTTGTTGGTTGCGAAAATAAGCTTTTGCATATCGTTCACCCCATGAGCGCGTCAAGAAATTGATCGGGATCAAACGGCTGCAGATCCTCTGCCGCCTCGCCGACACCTATAAACCTGACGGGAATGTCAAGCTCGCGCTTGATAGAAAGTATAAAGCCGCCCTTTGCCGTGCCGTCAAGCTTGGTGAGAATAAGTCCGGTGATAGGCGACGCCTTGCCAAACTCTTTGACCTGCGAAATAGCGTTCTGACCTGTCGTGGCATCAAGCACGAGCCACGTCTCTTTGTGTGCGCCGGGGGCCTCTCTGTCGATGACTCTGCCTGTCTTGGCGAGCTCGTCGAGCAGGTTCTTTTTGTTGTGCAGTCTGCCTGCGGTATCGGCTATAAGCACGTCGGCCTGCTGCTTTTTTGCCGCTCCGACAGCATCAAACACTACCGCCGAAGGGTCAGCACCCGCGCTCTGCTTGATGACAGGAACGTTTGCTCTGTCGCCCCAGATCTCAAGCTGCTCGATGGCTGCCGCTCTGAACGTGTCAGCCGCAGCAAGCATGACCCTTTTGCCCTGACCGCGATAATAATGTGCGAGCTTGCCTGTCGATGTGGTCTTGCCTGCGCCGTTGACGCCGATGATCAAAAGCACGTTAAAGCCGTCGTCGAGCTTGAAAGGCTCTGAATCGCCGAGCAATTCTCTGAGTATCTGTCTAAAGACCCCCTTTGCCTGCTCGACCTCCTTTATACCCTCCTTTTTGAGGCGTGCTCGCAATTCCTCGATTATGTGGTCCGAGGTATAAGCGCCGACATCAGCCGACACTAGCAGGTCAAAAAGGTCGTCATAAAACTCGTCGTCGACCTTGTCATAGCTTGCAAAAAGCTGCATTACAGGGGCAAAAAGCGCGTTTTTAGTCTTTGAAAGTCCCTGCTTCAGCTTGTCAAAAAAGCCCATTTATACGTACCTCCTGATATTTTCATCCATTTTGGCAAGATCGAGCTTGAGATAAGTCGATATGCCCTTTTGCTGCATGGTTATGCCATAGAGTGTGTCCGCACGCTCCATAGTACCACGCCTGTGCGTGATCATGATATACTGCGTTTTTTCGCTCTCCTCTTTGACATAGTCTGCCAATTTGCAGAGGTTGACATCGTCAAGCGCACTCTCTATCTCGTCGAACACACAGAACGGCGAAGGATTGATCTTTTGCAGTGAAAGATAAAGTGCGACTGCGGCAAACGACTGCTCGCCGCCCGACAAAAGCGTTATGCTGCGCACCTTTTTGCCGGGAATGCGCAATGTAATGTCAATGCCGCTTTCAAGCGGATTTTCGGGATCCTCGAGCTCGACGCACGCTCCGCCGCCGCCAAACAGCCTGCGGAACACCTCGTCGAAGGTCGTGTTGATCTTTTGAAGTGTAGCGACGAATGTATCCTTCATCTCGGTGCTGAGCTTGGATATCGCAGAATCGAGTCCTCGCCTTGCTTTTTCGAGGTCGCCTATATGATTGGTATAATAATCGTATTTCTCTTTGACCGCCGCATACTGCTCGACAGCGCCGAGGTTGATCGTGCCCATAGAGCGAATGCGCTTGTTGAGCGCATTAAGCCTGCTTTGCGCATTCTTCATCAGATCGTCGGCGAGCCTGAATTGCAGTGCCGTGGTATAAGTAAGCTCATAGCCGTCCCACATCTTTGCAGAGATAAGCTCGATCTCTTCTTCGATGCGGGTGCAGGTCGTTTCGTGCAGAGAATGGTTGCGGAACGCCTCGTCACGCTCCGACTGCACAGTGCGAAGCTCTGCTCTGACCGATGTGGTCTCTGCCTCTATCGTTTCACGCGATGCGAGCAATGCCGACATACGTTTGCCTGCCTCCTCTGCGTTTGCAGAAGCCTCTGCGACCTTTGCCTCGAGTGCATTTGCATCGGTGCGCTTGCTCTCTGCAAGCGAAAGCGAATCCGCCTTGCTCGAAAGTGCCTCTGCCATGCGTGCTTCGGAATTTGAAATGCGCTCTTTGAGCGACTCGACAGAACGATTTTGAGCATCATAGGCGTTGAGCTTTGCAAAATACGCCTCGAGTGCCGCACCCGACAATTCGTATGCCTTTGCCGAGGCCGCTCTTGCATCTGCCATTTCGTCTCTGACGGCAGCAAGCAGTTGCCTTTTTGCTTCGAGGCTTTCGCCGGCGGCAGAACGCTCGGACGAAAGCTGCGTCAGCCGCTTTTCGACGCTTTCTGCGCCTGCCTTGCCACCCGAAACCGCCGCTATCATAGACTCGAGATGTGCTTTTTCTTCGTCAAGTCTGGTGTTGCACGCAGACAATTCAAGCCCTGCCTCGTCATAAGCTGCACGGCATTGCTCTGCATTCAACTCAAGCGCTGTCATTTCGTCGGCAAGAAGCGCCGATCTATCCTCGAACTTAAGTATTCTGCTGTCAAGCTCGATGAGCCGCTTGTTGCGCTCCTTGATGTCGTTGCCGAGCTGCTCGAGATCGTGCGCTCTCGTAAACAGACCTGTCTTGCCCGAAACAGAGCCGCCCGTATAAGAGCCGCCTGCGTTGATCATCTGACCGTCGAGCGTGACGAACCTGACAGAATATTTGAGCTTGCGAGCCATTGCAGCGGCTTTTTCGAGATCCTCTGCGACGACTGTTCTGCCGAGCAATTCATCGGCTATACCTGCATACGCAGGGTCAAAGACCGCAAGATCAGAGGCTATGCCGATAAAGCCGTCCATAGTCTTGATGCCGGTGACATCAGATCTGCGTCCTCTGACAGAGGTGAGCGGCAGGAACGTCGCTTTGCCGCCACCGTATTTTTTAAGATGCTCTATACACGCTCTCGCATCCTCCTCGTCGCCGACGACAATAAACTGCACCGACGATTGCAATGCCGTTTCGAGCGCAGTAACATATTTGCCCTTTGATGAAAGCAATGTAGAAACAAGTCCTCTGATGTCGACCTTGCCGCTCTTTTTGCTTATCCTGCCCTCTGAATAAGCGCCCATAACAGTTTTGACGCCCTCGGAATAGCCCGTAAGCAATTTCTCGAGCTGTCTCAAATGCTCTCTGCGCTGTTCGACAGCGGTAAGCGCTATGCGCTCTGCGGTCTCTGTTTCTTTCAGTTTTTTTATTTCAGCAAGGCATTCGTTTCTTTCCGCTTCGACCTCTGACTGCTTTTGCGAGATCGCAGAAAGCTCATTTCGTCTTGCCTCTGAATTTTCTTTTGCCTTTAATGCCTCTGCCTCAAGCATGGCACAGCGTTCACGCGAGCGTGCAATTCGCTCCTCGCTCTCCAGAGCGGTGCGTGCTATCGACTCTGCCTCTGCGTTTACGGCGGCGACAGCCTCGGCTATCCTGCCAAGTGCCTCAAGCGCCTTGGTGCAGGCATCGTTTGCCTCTGCCTCGCGTGATGTAAGTGAAAGCACGAGCGCTTCCTTTGACTCATAATCAGCCCTTGCAGCCTCGCTTGCCGACTGCGCCTCGTCACGCTCACGCCTCAAGACCTCGAGCGCCTCGGAAGCACCCGAAAGCAATGCCTGCGCATCGGCGATGTCAGAGCGCATATTGTCTGCGGTCTGTGCCATAAGCTCTGCGGTGCTGTTGCAATGCTCTATCTCACGCACGCAAACGGCAAGCTCTGAAACGAGCTGCGATCTGTATCTCTCGGCATCGCTTTTTTCAGCCTCTGCCTCACTTATCATGCGAGATTCGTCGCTCGAACGGCGCATAAGGTCGTCAAGACTTGCTTCCAATGCGGCAGTCCTCGCTTCGACACCGTCAAGCTCAAGCTTTGCCGCCGCAAGTGCCTCGCCGCACTCGGTGCGCTTCTGGCGCAGGTTGTCTATCTTGTCGAGCCAGAGCGTAAGCTCTATGCCGCGCTTTTCTTCACCCAAGGTGAGATATACCCTTGCATCCTCTGCCTGCTTGCGCAGGGGCTCGAGCTGCGAGGTGACCTCTGTAAGTATATCGTTTGCGCGCTCTAAATTGTTTTTGACCTCTGCCAATTTGCGCTCGGTCTCTTCTTTGCGGACTCTGAAGCGTGAAATACCTGCCGCCTCTTCAAACACGCTGCGGCGCTCGTCTGCCTTTTGCGAAAGTATCTCTGATATCTTGCCCTGACCTATGACCGAGTATCCCTCTCTGCCTATGCCTGTGTCATAGAACATCTCGTATATGTCACGCAGTCTGGTCTGCTGCTTGTTGATATAATACTCGCTCTCGCCGCTGCGATAATATTTACGTGTGATGACCACCTCACGGAAGTCCGAAATGCGCATAGCCTTTTTGCGCTTTTGATCATCCTCGCCGTCAGACTCGATAAGGTCGGTAATGCCCGCCTGCGCCGCAAGATATTCCTCTTCTGTATCGAGCACGAGCGAGACCGACGCGCAGTTTGCAGGCGGTCTGTCGCCTGCGCCCGAAAAGATGACGTCCTCCATCTTTGAGCCTCTGAGGCTCTTCATCTTCATCTCGCCGAGCACCCAGCGTACCGCATCCGAAATATTTGATTTGCCGCTGCCGTTTGGTCCGATTATGCAGGTCAAGCCGCCCTTGAACTCCATGACCGTGCGGTCGGGAAACGATTTGAAGCCCTGCATTTCTATCGATTTTAGTTTCATTTATTCCTCTTCCACTGTCGTTGTCATATAAGGCAGGTCGCCCTCCCTCACTCTGATCGACGACAGGTGATATGTGTTTTTTAAAAATTCAAGCGTACCGCCACCGTGGCCCGTCAGCTTCGAAATATCGCCGCGAGGCAGTGTTATGCAAATGCGGTCATATGCGCCGCCGTCAAGAATGCTCTGCAATCTGTGGCGATATACTCTGCCCATGACGAGCTCGCCTATTGCAGGATGGTTTGCACCGAACGGTGCTTCTTTAAGCTCGGGGCTTGAGTGCAGTCCGGTGCGCAAAAGCCTGACACCTGCATTTATAAACACCTCGGCGCATAAAGCAGAGCGCTCTACCGCATCCTCGAGCCCAAGCGGAATATATTCGCCACGCTCTGTCATGTCATAAAGCTCTGTGTCGCAGAACACCGCAGTAGGATATATCCGTGCCTCGAGTGCGCCGTATTCGACTATCGCACGTGCCGCATTGATCTCCGACTCCGCATCGGCGCCGGGCAAGCCGACCATCATCTGACCGCCCAAAACAAACCTGCCGTCCTTTGAGACCGCAAGGCAGCCCTTTTTGCAGTCCTCGGCGGTACATCCCCTGCCCGAAAGCGCCAGAACTCTGTCGTCTATGCTCTGAACTCCGAGCTCTATCGAGGTTACGCCGAACTCGTGCAATTCGTCAAGTATCTGTTTGTCTATGCAATCGGGTCTTGTCGAAAGCCGTATAGAGCCGATAACGCCCTTTTGGATATATTCGTGTGCGACAGAGAGCAGTGTCAGCCTGCGTGACGGCTCTATCGCCGTAAAGCTGCCGCCGAAGAACGCAAGCTGGTTTTCGGTATCCGGCACTGCCGAATCAAGCAGCTGTCTTAGCTCGGATACCTCGATGTCTATGTCACGCTCTTTGTCGCCCTTGCCTGTTATCTTGCCCTGCGAGCAATAAACACAAAGGCACGGGCAGCCTGCGTGCGGAACAAAGAACGGAATATTATGATGATGCTTTTTCATCTGTTTTTTGTCCTGCCTGCTCATCCGAGATAACCCCCAGCGTTATGAGCGCCATATGAGCGGCATTCTGCTCTGCCTCTCTCTTTGACCTGCCCTCGCCTGTGCCGAGCTGGTTTGAATTGAGCAATACACGCATCGTGAATATCCTGTCGTGCGGAGGACCGTCCTCTCTGACGAGCTGATAGCTGAGCTGCTCCTCGGGCGTCTCCTGAACTATGCGCTGCAGCATAGATTTATAGTCCTCGTTGCGGCTGACGCTGCACTCCTCTATAAGCGGAGTAACTCTCGGCAGGAGAAAATCACGTGCCGCCTTCATTCCGCCATCGAGATATATCGCAGCAAGCAGAGCCTCAAATGCATCTGCCAGAATGCTTTTGCGCTTATTGCCGTGCGTGAGGCGCTCGCCGTGTCCGAAATACATATATTCGCCAAGCTCTATATCGCCCGCCATACGAAAGCACGCATCCTCGCAGACAACTGCGGCTCTGAGCCTTGTAAGTCCGCCCTCGTCAAAGCGCTTGAGATCACGATAGATATAGTCGCTGACTATTATCGAGAGCACGCTGTCGCCCAAAAACTCGAGGCGTTCGTTGCAATCGCTCTTAGGGCGATGCGTCTCGTTGGTATAAGAAGAATGCATCAGCGCATTTATTAGCAGTGCGACATTCTTGAATTTATAGTCTATCGCCTCCTGCAGATCCGCATAAGTGCGTCCTTTGTTTTCGTTCTTTTCACTCATTATAATCGTTTCCTTGCTGCGAAATATTCTCTGCTATCGATCTGATAGCGCCGCTCTCGGCATAAAGCCTCGCCTGATGCAGTGCGACGGCGATAGCACGCGCATCCGAATTGCCGTGAGCCTTGATGACAGGCTTGCTTATACCGAGGAACGGTGCGCCGCCGTATTCCTTTGGATCAAAGTCGGTCTTGAGCTTTGACATGCTCGGCTTCATCATAAGGCCTGCGATATTGCCCGGCAAAGAATCTGTGAAAACATGCTTGACCTTGCCGAGAATAAACTTTGATGCGCCCTCGAGCGTTTTTAATGCAATATTGCCCGAAAAGCCGTCGCAGACGAGCACGTCGCAGAAATTCTGAGTGATCATATTCGCCTCACAATTGCCGACGAAATTGATCGCCCTGTCGTGCTTCATTATGGCGTGCGCCGATGTATAAAGCTCTGTGCCCTTTGTCTCTTCTGTGCCGTTGTTGAGCAAAGCGACACGAGGGCTGTCGATGCCGAGCATTTTGCTAACGTATATAGAGCCCATGCGACCGTAAAGGTCGAGTATATCGGGCGTTGCATCGAGGTTTGCGCCCATATCCAAAAGCAGCACGGGATTATCAAAGCGCAATATAGTGCCTATCGCGGCACGCCTTACGCCCTTGATGCGCCTGACAACGAGCGAAGCGGCTGTAAAAAGCGCACCCGTGTTGCCTGCACTGACCATCGCATCGACCTTGCCCTCCTTGAGCAGTCTTGCTGCGATCGCCATAGAGCTGTTTGATTTTTCTTTCATGACGGCTGACGGAGCGTCTGTCATGCTTATCGCCTCTTCTGCCTGGCAGACCGAGATGCGATCTGTCTGGCGTGCTCCTATAACTCGTGCCGCGGTCGACTTGTCGCCGACCAATACCACCTCGAGTGTCGGATCGGCGTTGACAGCCGCCAATGCACCCTCTATCATTGCAACAGGTGCGTTGTCGCCGCAAAGCATATCAAGTGCTATCTTCATTTTGTCTGTCCCTCTGACTTGTCACAATTCTTGCAATAAACAGCGCCGCCGACCTTCTTTTTAAGCATATATCCGCCGCACTTGGGGCAAATATCGCCTGTCGGCAGGTTCCATTCTCTGAAGGTGCAGGTGGGATAATCCTCGCAGGAATAATATGTGCGCTTTGTCTTGGTCTGCCTGATCAGTACCTTTTTGCCGCAGATCGGGCAGGCAGCGCCGCTCTCACGCCTTATCGAAACGGTATATTTGCAGGTGGGATAATTACGGCACGCAAAGAACGGGCCGGACGAGCCGTTGCGCATGACCAGATCGCCACCGCATTTGGGGCACTTCTCGTCAGAAACGACCTCTTCTTTTGCCGCAGGCTCTGCGACAGCGCCGTTGCTGTCAAGCTTTTTGGTATTGCGGCATTTGGGGAAGTTGGGACATGCGGCGAACTTGCCGTACCTGCCGACACGCTCTATCATCATAGCGCCGCATTTCTCGCAGATAATGCCTGTTTCGACCTTAGGCAATTCGATGCGAGTACCGCCGAGCCTTGTTTCGGCATCTGCAAGCTCCTTTGAAAAATCGCCGTAAAAGTCCTTGAGTACAGTGACATAATCGACAGCACCGCTTTCGATGCGGTCGAGGTCCTCCTCCATCTTTGCGGTGAAATCATAGTCGACGATGTTCGCAAAGGCGTCCTTCATAAGGTCGGTGGTGACAAATCCGAGCTCTGTGGGCACGAGCGACTTGCCCTCACGCTTGACGTACCCTCTCGAAATGACAGTCGTTATTGTCGGCGTATAGGTCGAGGGGCGTCCTATGCCCTTTTCTTCAAGCATTTTGATGAGTGAGCCCTCGGTGAACCTCTGCGGAGGCTGTGTGAACTTCTGCTCCGGATCGAGCTTTGAAAGCGTTAATACCTCGCCTGTCGCAAGCTCCGGCAGGCGTGAATCCTTGTCGTCATCGTCGCTGTCGTCATAAAGCGCAAGATAGCCTCTGAATCTGATGCTCTGACCATTGGCTCTGAAAATATGCTCGCCGCAATTTATGTCGGCGGCAACAGTATCGATGACCGCAGAAGCCATCTGCGATGCCATAAAGCGCTCCCAGATGAGCTTATAAAGCTTGTATTGATCTGCCGTGACCTTGCCCTTGATCATATCGGGAGTGAGCGACGGATCTGACGGTCTTATCGCCTCGTGCGCATCCTGTGCGTTCTTGCGAGAGCGATAAACATTGGGTGTCTTGGGATAATATTCCTCGCCGTATTTTGAGCATATATACTCTTTTGCGGCGTCACGAGCCTCGTCGGAAATTCTGAGCGAGTCTGTTCTCATATAGGTTATAAGACCGTGCGACGATCTGTCACCGGTCGAAACGCCCTCATAAAGCTCCTGCGCCACGAGCATGGTCCTCGACGACTGGAACGACAGCCTGCGGTTAGCCTCCTGCTGAAGCGTCGATGTGATGAACGGCGGCTGCGGCTTGCGCATTCTGACTGCGTTGCGAATATCGCTGACGGCAAACACGCCTTTCTTTGCGGCATCTACGACCGCCATGGCTTCCTGCTCGTTATGCAGCTCGACCTTGCCGTCCCTGTTGCCATAAAACTTAGCTTCGAATGTTCTGCCGTCATCCTTTTGCAGAATGACGGTTATAGTCCAATATTCCTCTGCGACAAACTGCTGTATCTCCTGCTCACGCTCGACTATCATGCGAGTGGTGACAGACTGAACTCTGCCTGCCGAGAGTCCGCTCTTGATCTTGCGCCACAAAAACGGCGAGATCTGATAGCCGACGAGCCTGTCTAAAATGCGGCGCGCCTGCTGAGCGTCGACGAGATTCATATCTATCGGCTTGGGGTTTTTGACCGCCTCTTTTAATGATTTTTTGGTTATCTCGTTGAATGAGATCCTGCCTGTGCGCTGGGGATCAAGCCCGAGAACAGTGGCAAGATGCCACGAGATCGCTTCGCCCTCGCGATCAGGGTCAGTCGCAAGCAGAACTCTGTCTGCGCTCTTGGCCTCTTTGCGAAGCTGAGCGATGAGATCGCCCTTGCCGCGGATGTTGATATATTGCGGCGCGAAATCGTGCTCGAGGTCTATGCCGAGCTTGCTTTTTGGCAGGTCGCGGACGTGTCCCTTTGAAGCCGTGACCTTATAGCCCTTGCCCAAAAAGCCCTTGATCGTCGCCGCCTTGGATGGCGACTCAACTATTACGAGTGTGTTCATAGAAATAATGCCTCATTTGTTTATCTTATATCTGTCGCCGGGCAGACGCTTGATGTCGCCCGACAGCTCAAGCAGGGTGATCTCGATCATAATATCGCCGGAATCAGCCCGCAGTATCCTTATTATCTGGTTGACCGAGAGAGCCTCCTGACCGTCGAGCGCATCAAGTATGCGGCTCCTTAGCGTAGGCTCTGCCTGCGCTTCTTTGGTCTCTTCTGCCTCTATCGGCTTATAAAGCTCGCGCTTTGGCTCGGGTGACGATGTCTCGTGCCTTATATCGCCAAGCGTTATCTGCCTTTGAATATCGGGCTTTGACTTGCTCTCCGCCGTTCTGCGCGGCATATCGCGCTCAAACAGCTCGATGGCGTCCTTCAGGCTCGTCAAAACGTGTGCTCCGCTCTCAGCAAGCGAAATAGTGCCTGCAAAGCCGTCGTTTGGCAATATAGGCAGGCAAACGACCTGCTTGCCCTGCTCGCCTGCGTATTTTGCAGTTATCAAAGCGCCGCTGCCGCTGCGCGCCTCACCGACCATTATGATGTCGGCAAGTCCGCTGATGAGCCTGTTGCGCTCGGCAAAGTTCCATTTGCTTATCTGCATTCCGGGCGGTATCTCTGATATAACGCAGCCGTTTTGAAGTATCTTGTCATAAAGCGGAATATTATCCTTGGGGTACGGATGATCTATCGCCGTGCCGAACACTGCGACTGTTCTGCCCCTGCCGCCGAGTGCGCCCTTGTGTGCGGCGGCATCTATGCCTCGAGCCATGCCGCTTATGACCGTAATGCCGTTCTGCGACAATGCCTCGGCAAGATTATACGCCGAGCGCTTGCCGATATCCGAAGCCTCACGAGAGCCGACTATGGCAGCCGACATATTTGACAAAAGCTCGTGCTTGCCTACAGAATAAATGCAAGCAGGCATCTTGCGCAAGGTAGACAGCCCGTGCGGAAAATCATCATCCTCACACGAAATGATCTTTATATTCCTCGTTCTGCAAAGCCTGACTATGCGCTCTGCCTCGCCGAGGTCCTTTTTGATGAGCGCATCGAAAACCGACTTTGTGGTGTCAAAGCCCGCGTATTCGTGCTCTTTATATATATTTTCAAGTCCGCCGTATGCGTTTATCAGCTTTTTTACGAGCGGCGACGACATGCCGCAGCAGGTCTGAAGCCAGACGGCATAAACAGCCTCATTCATGCCTTGCCCTCCTCATCTCCCACATAAACACCGCAGCGGCGACCGAAGCGTTCAGGCTTTCGCAGCCCTGCTGCATCGGAATAATGACAGAGCCCGACGAAGCGGCAACGAGCTCATCGCTTATGCCCTGCCCCTCGTTGCCTATCATGACGCAGTCGGTAGGCAGCAAAAAGCCGTCGCTTATCATATGCGCATTATCCGACAGTGTTGCGGCAAAAACTCTGACACCGTTCTCTTTGCGTGATATTATCTCGTTCTTAATATCGTCGGCAACAGTTATGCGCTGTCTGAACAGAGCGCCCATCGAGGCTCTGACAGTCTTGATGCCATAGACATCGGCACAGTCGGCAGAGCAGACGACCTCGTTTATGCCAAAGGCGTTTGCGGTGCGCAATATCGTGCCGAGATTGCCTGCGTCACGAACCGAGCACGCTATCAAGCAGCCGCCGGACATATCGCTTTTTCCGAAGCCGATATTGCAAAGTCGCTTTGACAATGTAAGTATACCCTGCGGAGCACGCTCGGCAGTCATCTTGGCATAGACCGCTTCGCTGACGCACACAGCATTGTCTGACACGGCAGAAAAAAGCTCGGGGTATCTTGCCGCCGCCTGATCGGTGAAATAGGCACGCTCGGGCATAAGCCCTGCGGCGATATAGTCCTCGAGCAGATGTGCGCCCTCAAAGCAAAAGAGCCTTTCACGATCGCGGTACTTTTTGTCCGCAAGCGAGCACACGAGCTTGACCTCTCGGTTATCTCGTGAATCTATTCTCTTAGCCATCGCATATTGCCTCCTGAAAGCATAAATCTCGGTCAAGCAAAAAACCGTACAATATTATAATAAATAATATAGTACAGCTTTTTATGTTTGTCAATATCTTTTTGCAAATACGCAGCGCTCTATTCCGCCCATATCCTTTGCGGTACCGACGGTGAAGCCCGCATTCTTTAATATCTCGGTGACATCAGCCGCCTGATCATAACCGACCTCAAACACCACAGTGCCCTCGGGCTTTAAAATATGCGGTAAAAGCGAAGTGACTATGCGATAATATCTGAGTCCGTCCTCGCCGCCGTCAAGCGCCGACTCGGGCTCGCAAAGCACGTTGGTCGGCAGTGTCTCGAGCTCCGACGTAGGAATATAAGGCGGATTGCAGGTGACCACATCAAACAGTCCCTCGTTCTCTGCGAGGCTTATATAGTCATCCTCGTCGAGCGCATCAAATCTGATGACCTTGACATTTTTGCTTTTGAGGTTGTGCTCGGTATAAGGCAGTGCCTTAAGCGAAAGCTCAAGCGCAACGCCGCTCGCTGCCGGCTTTTGAGAAGCGATGGCAAGCGGAATGCAGCCGCTGCCGGAGCATATATCGGCAAACCTGCCGCCCATCGGAAGTGCGGTGAGCGCCACCTTGACGATCGTTTCGGTATCGCTGCGCGGGATAAAGCAGCCCTGCCCCACCTTGACCTCGCAGCCATAGAAATTGCATCTGCCGAGCACATACTGCAGCGGCACGCCTGTCATAAGCTCTGCGACATAGCCGTTTATGCGTTCGACTGCATCGGCGGGCATCTCCGAAAGCAGGTTTGTATAAAAAACTCCGCGAGAAACTCCCAGCGCTTCGCACAGCAGAATATCTGCCATTACGTCGCCCTCCTCGGGCGAGAGGTCTATGAGCTTTTGCTTTAATTCTTTGCGGTAATCTGAGATCAGCATGTCTGCTCCTCGCTGTCGGCTGTCGCCTCGGCATTGTCTGCCACATCATCATCCTGCTCGTAAGGAACTTCAAAATCAGGAAAAACGTCCGGCAGTGCGCTCTTGAGCGAGGTTATTGCGACCTCGATCATAGAGTCGTCGGGCTCACGGGTGGTAAGTCGCTGCATCCAAAGACCGGGCGCAGAGAAGATATGTGTAAATGTGTTGTCGTGCTTGCCTGCGTATGCGATATACTCATAGCTTATGCCGACAACGAGCGGCAAAGCGACAAGCTTGATAAGCGCCTTGAACCACGAAACATTGATGGGTGCGAGAGGGAATATTGCGCCGACTGCCCACAGTATGAGCGAGTTGACAATTATCGAAATGATAAGTATGACGAACATAAACGACGTTCCGCAGCGAGGGTGGAACCTCGTGTGCTTTCTGACGTTCTCGACAGTCAATTCGTCACCTGCTTCATAGCAGGCGATGGATTTATGCTCTGAGCCGTGGTACATATACACTCGCTTGATATCCGGAATAAGCGACGTGAAATAGATGTAGGCGACAAAAATGATTATTTTAATAACACCGTCTGCAAGGCATTTGAGCAGGTCAAGCTGTCCCTCGGGTGCGGTAGACGGAATAAAGCCCGCAATAAACGCAGGCAGCCATATAAACAGGACAAGTGCGAGTGCAACGCCGAGCACTGCACCGACTGCCGTGACAACGCCCATGATCTTGTCGCCGAGCTTTTCGGTGAGCCATTTGTCAAATTTGCTGCTGCTTTCGTCTGTCTCGAGGTCAAGACCGAGCATTTCTGTCGACTCGGTGAGCGTGCCGAACGAGGACGAGAGCGACTCGATGAAATTGGTTATGCCGCGTATGACAGGCAAACGCAGTATCCTGTGCTTATCCTTAATACTCTTGGTATCCTTGACTCTGACAGAGATCCTGCCGTTGTCTGTGCGCCTGACGGCTATCGCAGTCTTTTTTTGCGAGCGCATCATAACGCCCTCCATGACCGCCTGACCGCCGACCTTGCCGAGGCGCTCGGGGTATTTGCAATCTTTTTTGCGCATTTTATATTCCTTTCGTTGATTTTTGAAAGCTTTTGTATTATAATAATACCGTTCACAGCTTAAATCAAGCCTTAACTGCTTTATTATACTACAAAAAGTGCCGATTGTGAAGCCTTTTTTGATAAAAATGTTTATAAGGTTTATTTAATATTCAACTTATATAATTGACAGGAGCGGATATTTTGCAGACAAAACGCTTTACACACAACGACAGCGGCTTTATATGCGGCAACTGCGGCAGAGAGGTCAAGCCGCTCGGCTATTCATCACGCAACCATTGCCCGTATTGTCTTTATTCAAAGCACGTCGACATCAACCCAGGCGACCGCATGTGCGAATGCGGCGGCCTGATGGCACCCTCTGAGGTGCGCACCGACGCTCGCAAGGGGTTCGTCATAACGCACAAATGCATCGTTTGCGGCGCAACACGCAACAACAAATATCAAAACGACGACAATATGGAGTTGCTTATCAAGCTCACAAATCCATACAACAGGTGACAAATACCATGAACAACAACACCAAAAGCAAAAAAAGCATATCAATTTCAAACGGCATTCTGATCCTGGGTGCAATATCGACCGTCGCGGCGTATTGTGCTCTGCCGGGCACAGGCATAATTTCGTCATTGCCGCTGCTTGCGATATGTGCGGCGATATGCGCATTTATTCCGACATCAAACGGACTGAAGCTCGCCATGCTGCCTATCATGACCTGCGTATTCGCCAGCGTAATAACCGGCAAAACGATACACGCGATTTATATGGCGGTGCTGTGCTTTTTGCTTTGCCTCGGCGGAATATATGCAAAAAAATTGCTGGGCAACAAAAAGATAATATTAAAGGCCTGTGCGGTACTGCTTATGTGCGCAATGCTTGCAGTCAACCTCTATTTTTGCGGCTCTGTTGTCGATGCGATAAACAGCGACAGAATATTGACCGAATATTTTGACTCGCATTATGCCGAAACTGTCGAGCACGGCGGCTGCTATTATGACCACACCTCGGGTGTATACAGGATCGATATCAATTCTGCCGCCGCTCCGACGATCAAAAGAGCGCTTTATATTCAGGGCGGCGTGATATATGACAGCTATAAGCCCCGTGCAGAGGCGATATTGACTGTTTTACCCGCCTCGCTCATCTCGTCCACACTAAGACAGCAGTTTCCCTCAGACAGCTTCGGCGTAACCGATGCTGAAATAGTCGGCTTTTCGCCTGACAGGATAGACCCGTCAACGCAGGCGGTGCATTCAGAGCTGATGCGCTTCACCGTTCATATCGACGGCACGTTGACAAAGCAGGAGTTTTTTGCAAAGGCAAAGGAATATGCCGTGGCACTCCACTTCTCCACCGCAGGCTACGACAGCATAACCTATGTCGGCGGCAACGGAATGACAGACATTTATCAATTGACCGTGCGCAAGGGTCTGATGTATCTTGATGTAACAGAGGACGATATACTCCCCTGCGAAGGCATTATTTCTAAAATAATCAAATAACCGGAATAAACAAAGCCCCGCTTGTCCAAACTACAAGCGGAGGCTTTTATTATGGATAAAACAATTGACAAAACAAACGAGATCAAACGCGGCGATATATATTACGCCGACCTTTCGCCTGTTGTCGGCTCTGAACAGGGCGGAATAAGACCCGTGCTGATAGTGCAGAACAACATAGGCAACAGATACAGCCCGACAGTCATCGCTGCGGCGATAACGAGCAGAACAGAAAAGACAAAATTGCCCACGCACATCGAGGTGACAGGCGAAACCGCTGTCGGCGGAATAACCGCCTGCGGACTGCAAAAAAATTCGGTCATACTGCTTGAGCAGATGCGCACGCTCGACAAAAAGAGACTGCGTGAAAGAATGGGCAGGCTCGACGACACGATGATGAGCAAGGTCAACGGAGCGATACAGATAAGCCTCGGACTGTTCTGAAGAATAATAAAAAGAGATTTTGCATCGCGCAGAATCTCTTTTTGTTATTCGCTTTTAAGGCTTGCAGAATCAAGGCACTTCTCTGCGAGGGTATCCATCTGCAGGAGCAACCTGCGGGCACGGACACGATCTCGAATGATGGTGTAAGTGATATAGGCAAACCTGCCTAAGGCAGCGATGCCGATGACGGCAAACACCAGGGAACCAAGCTTGACCAAGCGGCTATACGCCTCAGAAGCATCGCCGACCTGTATGCCGAGCTCATATGTGAGCAGCGCCGAAAGCAGCATACACACGCAAACAAACGGACTGCCGCCAAAGCCTCGACCGGCAACCAGCTCGTTTCGCTGCTGCAAAAGCGCCAAATATTGATCGCACGCATCACGCAGAGCGTCGTAATGCTCTATGCGTATGTCGCGTAAAAACCTTAACCTCGTGAATCTATATCTTGACTGCTGCCCTCTGCAATTGCAGTCGGACGCATCTGCACTGTGATATCCAAAGCAAAGCATATGTTCGATGACCAACTGCCTGTCTCCGGGCATAACGTTGACCATGACCGACTCTGTATAAGCACCTGCAAGATCGGATTCCAAATAGTCATTCGGAATGTCGACCACGCCGTCTCAACCCCCTTCAAAGCATTATAAAGAAGTATGAGGTGATTATGCCACAAAGCGCAATTATTTTCATCAGCAGAGATAATTAATTTTATTAATAACCTATGGTTTTGAGAACCCGCGAGTTTGAAAAATAGGCGTTTTTTAACACTTGAACATCATTTGAGCAATTTTGTTAATCGCAGTGCCTCATACACCCGCCTTTTTCGCACATTCAGCCCCAAAAAACGGAAAAACAAGAGAGGGAAAAAGTCCCTCTCTTGGCTGTCATTTTTTCTTTTTCTTTATTGCTATGACCGCTACAGCGGATAAAACTGCGGCGGCTGCCAAGGCGAAGGGCCACCAGGGCACGGGGTCCTTTTTGACCTGCATCTGGTCGTCGATCGAGTCGTCGTTTAAATCGTTTGAATCATCGCTCGGCTCTTCTGGTGCTGCCGTGTCTGTAACAGTGACCTTGACACTGAGCACCGCACTCTCCGAAACACCGTCCGAAACGGTTATTTCGAACTCATCCTCGCCGACAAAATCGCCCACAGGCACATATTTAAAGCCGCCTGCATAGACATCGACGACGCCGTTTTTGGGCTGCTGCGAAACGGTGTATTTCATCAGCGCGGTGTACCCGCCCGAAACGGTATATTCGCCTCTTATGCGACTCGACTTTTCGCCTGTTACCGATGTGTCGCCCTTCATCGTCAACCTGTCGACGGCAAGCGTGCCCTTGATAAAGCTATATGTCGCATCATAAAGCGATCTGAGCAATTTGCCTCTGGCGTTATTTGTGTCGGCATAGCAGAAGCTGTATATGCTGCCGGGGCCTGCGCCCTGATACCAGGTCTTTAGGTTCTTGTCATAGCCGCTCCTGACGCCCTGATAGAGATATTCAAGATAATTGCGCGACGCATTCAAATAGTCGCCGCCGTCGGTATAAGCATAAGGCGACAAAGTCTCTATCTCGACACCGCAGCCGTTTTGCTCGACCGTCTGTGCGAACTCAGCGAGCATACCCTCTTTAAAATATTCTCTGTCCGACGAGATCTCGGCATAGTTCGGCTGCATGACACAGGTATCGAACCCGAGCTCGCGATAATGGTCATAGCCGGTCGAGAGATAAAAAGGATCAAAAATGCTCTTTAAGCCCATCGAATGGAAATATTCGTTCGATCTCCTGCAAAGCTCTGCCTCGTGGTCGGTGTCTGAATAATTGACCTCCTCACGATACCAATAAAATCCTGCAAAAGTCAGATTTTGATATTCCGCATCTGCAAAGCGACTGCTGCAGAGGTCGGCGAACCATTTGATGATATCAAGCCTTTCGTCAAGCGTTTTGCAATATTCGCTTTCGCCGTCGCCGTCGATATCGCCAAAAGCGCCGTCAAGCACCGTCGGATAAGGCATGGTGAGCATGACAGGCATCTTGCCCTGCTTGCCGAGCTTGTCGAATACTTCCGAAACAGCCTCATCGAGTGCGGCAAGGTTCTTTGTCTCGTCAAACGTGTTGTCGGCATAAAGCAGCCAATCTGACATGACGGCGCCCTTTTTGCCCGAGGTCTTTGTGAGCCTGCCGCCCGACGGATAGTCGGTATGGCAAGGGACGAATATCACGCCATCGAACATTGTGTCGACAATATTGCCTTTTTCGTCTATATACGCGATATAAGGCACGACTTTTTCTTTGGTTATATCGGCAAGCTCCTGCTCGGGATAATAGCCGTTATACAGCTTGATAAAGCTGCTTGCACCGAGAATATCGGTGCTCATTTCTGCCTTTGCCTGTTCGCCGTCGGGAACTATGGTCACACGCTCGCCGCTCGTGTCACCCATGACTCTTATCTCATCGCAGGCGGCAAAAATATCGACAGAATACTCTATCTCAACATATCTTGCTTCGTATGCCTTATCAAAGCTAATGACACGGTTGACACGCCGCTTGAGGTCGCCGCTCAAGTCGTTTTCGCTCTGACTGCCGACAGTCATAAAATCCTTGCCGTTTGCCGAAAGCCTGCATTTGACGACACGCGGCGCATAAAACGCCTCTGCCTTTGAATGCAAAAACGATGCCTCGACCGACGAGACCGCATACTGCGCTCCGAGGTCGATCAAAACAATTCGGCTGCCGCCACGCATGGCACGATACCAGCCGTTGTCGTTTGAATCTATCTTTGCCATCTTTCCGTCTGTAAGCTGACCCATATCGTTGTTATAAAAATCAGCCTGATAGTTGCCGTAAGAGCCGTCAACAGGCTCGCCTGTTTTGATGGTATATTGCTTGCCAACTGCTATGTTTTGCATTTTATTTGCCTCTTTTTGCGCCGACTCGTCAGCCGCGGCAGACACGCCAAAAAAGCATATCGCCAAAGGCAATACGGCGGTGACCGAAATAATGATCGAAATGATCTTTTTAATCTTTTTGATCGTTTTATGCTTATTTATCATACTTTCTCTTTATCTTTTTCGAGCTGGTCTTTTCAAACTCGGTGCTTCTGAAAACTATCTTTTTGATCCTTTTGTGTGCCGCTGCGGATGCGTTATAATCAGCCACGACCTTTCTTATCGCCGCTTCCGCATCTGTAACGCCGAGCTTTTCGGCGCGCTCAAGCATGGGGAATATCTCGACGCCCAGGACTTTTTCGCCGCTCTCATCGTCGGTCATGGCAGAAACGACCACCTCAGAGATAAGCTCTGTCGCAAACATCAGCTTTTCTTCAAGCTCCTCGGGCGAAACATTCTCACCGTTTTTGAGTATGATGAGGTTTTTGATCCTGCCGGTTATATGCAAAAAGCCGTTTGCGTCGACCCTGCCGATATCGCCTGTATGGAACCAGCCGTCGATTATTGCGCTGCTTGTGGCATCTTCGTCCTTATAATAGCCCTTAAAGACGTTTTTGCCTCTGACGCAAAATTCACCCTCGCCGTTTTCGTTTGGCTTATCGACACGCAATTCAAGCCCGGGAACGACCACGCCGACCGACTCGAAGTTTGCAAACTCGGGGCGGTTTATAGAGATGAGCGGAGCGCATTCGGTGATGCCATAGCCGTTGATGAGTATGATGCCGATGCCGTAAAAGAACTCGGCGATCTCTTTTTTGAGCGGTGCGCCGCCGGAAATGAATATGTTAAGCCTGCCGCCGAAAGCCTTGCGCACATCGGCAAACAGCTTTTCACGCATATCGATGCCGAGCGCAAGCAAAAAGCGGCTCAATTTGAGCGCAAAGCGCAATTTCTTTGCCTTGCCCTGCTCCTCTGCGGTATCCCACACCCTGCGGTACATTTTTTCGGCAAACAGCGGCACGATCTGCATTTCGGTCGGCTTATAAAGCTCAAAATCGCTCATCAGATTGCGCAGGCTGTCATTGATGCATATCGTCATGCCGTTGTGCAGCATTGTCAAAATGCCAGTGGTCGATTCATATGCGTGGTGATAAGGCAAGACCGAGAGGCAGCAATCTGTTATATGCATTATGCGCTGCGAAGAAATGATGTTGACGATGAGCGCCTCCTCGGTTATCATGACGCCCTTGGGTCTGCCAGTCGTGCCCGACGTGAACATTATCTCTTTTGTCTTTGTAATATCGCGATCTGTTATCGAAACAAATGTCCTGTCGCCGCTGTCAAGCAGTTCGCCGCCTTTTTTCAAAAGCTCGTCAAGCTTGAGATCGTCGCCTGCATCTGCGGAATCCATGCAGATATAATGCGTGATCCTGCCGCAGGAAGTGCGCGCCTCTGCTATCTTTTTTGCGGTCTTGCCGCCTGCATAGATTATTGCATCGACGTCGCCCTTGTTTAAAATATATGCTATCTCATCGGGCGAAAGCTCTTTGTCAACAGGAACGACTATGCCGTTCAGATTGAGTGTTGTAAGAAACGACAGCGCCCATTTAAAGCTGTTTTCGCCGATGATGGCAATATGCTTGCCGTCGAGCCCGAGAGAACAAAGCGCAGTGCCGAAGCTGTCGACCGAATATTTAAAGTCCTTATAGCTTATCTGACCCGCCACACCCTTGTCACGGTATCTGAAAGCGAGCTTGTCGCCAAAAAGCTCTGCCGTGTCATCTATCAATGCGCGCAAGTCCTTGACCGGGCGCACCTCATAAAGCGGATAGTTTTTTGTCTTTAGTTTGCCGTACATTAGCTGCTCCTGAATAAAAAAGTGTTATGCCCTATTTTATACCGTGATGCTTAAAAAATCAACAGCAAATGTTAGATTTTGCACACATTTTTGCGTTCTGTATTATTTAAAGCAAAACGCGCACGCCGCAGCGCACGCTTTTTTAGGATATTTAAAGATGATCATTTCTTTTTGCGCTTGATGATGATTATCACCGCAGCTATAACAGCCGCAACAAGCAAAACGATGACAACAACAATCAGCACCGTATTCGTGCTATCGGCAGGTTCGTCACCGCCCGAAACATTTGAAACGTTCGAATCGTTCTTATCATTCGAGTCGCTATCGCTTTCGCCGTCGGAGAGGCCGGTGTCGGATGTTATTGTGCTCTCGTCTGGATTTTCGTCAGAGCTGCTTTCGTCGTCCGAAGCATCGCCGGGAACGCTGCTGTCATCGTCAGAGGGGTCGCTTGACGGATCGTTTGAGGTGTCCGGCTCGGTCTTTTCCGGCGACCACTCCATCATATCGGATACTGCGAGAATGCGGGCAAGCGTATAAACATCGTTTGTGAGCATCTCTTTTGCTTCTGATTTTTTGACATCGGAAAGTGCCTTGACAAGTGCATCTATCTCATCATCGGTGACATCCGACTTATCGAGCGCGTTTGCTGCAGTTAAGATCTTTTGTGCGGTCTTGTCGGTAATCTTGCCGTCCTGCTTCATCATTTCAAGTCGTTTGCTTATCTCGCCCAGCTTGAGCTTGACAGCATTGGCATCAGCAGGTGTGACTGCTCTGTCGGCATAAAGCCCGGAAAGCATTTTTGGCATCATGCGGCCGAAATACGACGTTGCCTCAAAGAAGCAAGAGCCGTTGCCGCCGACCTTGTTTATTAATATCGCCTGACCCTTTATGCAATCGGTGGGAATGGCGTCATCGAAGGTTCCGAGACCAACACAAAGCATTGTGCGAGTGTCGCATTTATCGGCAAGATCGATAAAGACATCGTCATAGTCCTCGCCATAGCACATCGGGTGCAGAAGGTCGACTATGCCCTCATCGAGCCAAGAGAGATAATCCTGATAAAGATATCTCTTTGCAATGCTCGGATAGCCGCCAACGTCGAGCGAAAGCAGAGTGTCGGGTCTTATCTCGTCGATAAGCTCTCTGATGGCGTGAACCATATCTGTGACGTATTTGCCGCGGAAATCGCACCAATCCTGCCAATAAGAAGCCTCGGTGTCATACTCGGGCGTAACGCCGTACTCTTTTTTGAATGCATCTACGAGCGCCTTGTTATAGCCATAATCTTCTTCGCCACGCTCCCAATAGCGGATATAGTCAAGCTCAAAGCCGTCTATATCATACTTTTGCAGTATCCATCTGTATGTATCGACAAGGCACTGCTTGACCTCGGGGTTCGATGGGTCGAGCATATAGAATTTGCTTGGGTTATCTGCGCCCATGGTCTTGCCCTGATCGGTTATGCTGAGCCATTCGGGCTTTTTATAGCCGACACTCATTTGGCAATTTTCGCTATCCTCGTGACCGACGTAATAGACAGGCATCCAGATGTGAAGCTCCATGCCGCGCTTGTGGCACGAGTCGATGAATGCCTGCAGCATATCAAAGCCCTTCCATGACGGGTTCTGCTCAAAAAGGCTGCCCGAGGGGGTCGGCATTATCATGCAGTTGTTATAAAGAGTTTCTATACAGATAAGATTTATGCCGCCGTCGTAAAGCTTTTGAACATAATCATCGACTGCCTTTTGAGTGGTCTGAACAGGTCTGAGCCAAACACCGCGGTATTCGACCTTCTGCGACTCGACGACAGTCAAAGCACCCTCGGCAAGCAGCCTTTCACATTCCTCAAAGCTTGCCCAAAAATCGTCGCTGTCGGAATCGTATTTTGCGCTTGCGGTCTTGAGTGCCGCCGAAGCGAGGTCGACAGCCGCTTTGGCTTTGGTGCGATCTATAAGCAGGCACTGCTCTATGGCAGCATCATATTCCTTTTGAAGCTCCGAAACTCCCTCCTGCAGCGAAAGCAGTGCCGCCTTTGCGGTATAGCCGAAAACGATATTGCCATCTTTGATCTCTGCGGTCATGCCGACGAGAACGTTGAGGTTGATCCAGTCATATGCCGTGCCGTGTCCCGAAACGACAAACGAATTTGTGCCCTTGGGAACAAGATTGTTGTTGCCGCCGACCGAAGTGACGACGCCGTCTGTGACGACCGCCTCGATGCCCCATTCATTGGTAAACGTGCGCACACCGCTTGTGTTGTAAACGACCAGCATATCCACGTTGCGGTATACGTTTGTGCCGTCAATCTTTTTAGAGATGGTATATTCGTGCGACGGCGTGATAGGAGTATCCGAAAGTGTGAGCGTCATGGCCTTTTCGTTATAATAAACATAGGTGCCGACCTTGATGCTGTCCTTGACGAAGGTTGCATTTTTTGCGTCACCATCGTTGGCATCATGACCCGAAACGACAAATCCGCCCTCGGGTATCCTGCTGTTGCCCGAAGTTGAAACAGACACGCATTTGTTGCTGCTGTCAACGACTGCCTCAGCGCCCCACTCGTTGGTGTTGGTGGTTTCGCCGAAATCAGAATTATAAACTATCAGTGCGCCCTCACCCCGTGCGGTGTTTATGCCAGTGAGTGCGAACTGCTCGGTCTTTGCGCTGACTGTCATGCACAGAGCAAGCAATGACATCACAATGGTGAGTGCTATTGCCAAAGCAGACAATCTTTTTAGAGATTTCATTTCAAAAATCCCCTTTCTTTATTATTAACATCATTATACAACACACGCAAGCAATTGTCAACTGCGACAAAAAAGCCCCCGAAGCACGGGAGCTTTTATGTTTAATATTGATAAAACAATTAGTCTTCGTAGACCTCGAACTTATAGCCGACGCCCCAAACGGTCTTGAGCAGCCACTTGTCAGAAACGCCCTCGAGCTTCTCACGCAGACGCTTGATGTGAACGTCAACGGTGCGCGAGTCGCCGGGATAGTCAAAGCCCCAGACCTTATCGAGCAGCTTGTCTCTGGTGAAAACATGATTATAGTTAGCAGCAAGGAAATAGATGAGCTCGAGTTCCTTGGGAGGCAGGTCGACAACTTTGCCGTTGACCTTGAGCTCATATTTCTGCAAAGAGATCTCGAGCTTGTCAAACTTGATGAGCTCGCCATCGTCGCCGCCGTGGCTGGCATAACGTCTGAGAACAGCCTTGACACGTGCGAACAGCTCTTTTGAATCGATGGGCTTGACCATATAGTCATCTGCGCCGAGCTCGAGACCGAGAATCTTGTCGATAGTCTCGCCCTTGGCAGAGATCATGATGATGGGCTTGGAAGAATGCTCGCGGATCTCGCGGCAGACCTGCCAACCGTCTTTTTTGGGAAGCATAATGTCGAGAAGCACAAGGTCAGGCTCATACATACGGAATGCAATGACACCCTCGGGGCCGTCGTTGGCGCACATGACGTCATAGCCCTCGTGTGTGAGACTCTTGCTGAGAGAGTCGCAGATCTGGACATCATCATCGATAATGAGTATTTTGATCATAGCGTAAAACCTCTTTTCGTATACAATTTAATTTGTTAATAATATTCTTTTGACCCTATTATACCACACAACAATCCGCGTGTCAACTATGTTTTCGAGCTTTTTGTATAAATTATGCACAAAAATAAGTGTGTACGAAAATTTACACCCCTGCTTTTCAGTCACTTTTTTGCGACACGTTTTTTGCCCTGATTTCGGCACCTAAAAAAGCAATCATAAAGCGGGCAAAATCTCTTCTGATTTCGCTGTCTCACTTCGAAAAAATGTGCAAGTCCGCTCTGAAAAACTCAGAAAAATGTGCAAAAAGGCATGGATATCATCCCCATCGAAGTCAAGGGCGGCGAAGACAGGTCTGCACCTTCTTTTTTGAGGATATGAACTACGCCCAATTGCAAACCGCCAAGGCTCTGCACGATGATATCACAAAACAGGCTGCGAATATCGAGAGCAAGGTCTATCTGTTTTTTGACGAGATTCAAGAAGTCGCCGACTGGGAAAAGTGTGTAAACTCGTTACCGCAAGCAGGAAATACTATCAAGTGTATGTTTTCGGGAGCATTTTCTATTCTCAATCATTTTCGTAACAGGGTGCGCTGAAACAGCGAACCCTTGCAAAAGCCGGTGAACAGGATGTGCGCCATTGTAGGGATGTCCCGAAATGGGACACCCTTACAAGCGGTGGCGTGAAATATA
>CAZASH010000008.1:0-45789 GCA_964487775.1 uncultured Ruminococcus sp. | reverse complement strand
TTTTTTGAACTACATATAACTTTTGCAGAAAATACCCTTGACAAATCTTGTCTCAAAAACAAATCCTCGAAAAGTATGCAAATGATAACGGTTTTAAGAACACACGCTTCTTTGTGGATGACGGATGGTCGGGAGTCAGTTTTGCAAGACCTGCATTCACCGAGATTATGGAAATGGCAGAGAAAGGCAAAATTGAAAATCTCATTGTTAAAGACCATTCCCGTCTTGGCAGAAACAGACTCATTGTAGGACAACTGCTTGAAGAAGAATTTGACCGCTTGGGTATTCGTTATATTGCCATTATGGATAATATTGACACCGCAAAAGGTATCAGCGACCTTGTTCCGATGCAAGATTTGTTCAACGAATGGCACGCAAAGAATACAAGCCAAAAGGTGCGAAACGTGTTCAAAAGCAAGGGTATGTCCGGTGTGCCGCTGACAACCAATCCACCCTTCGGATATATGAAAAATCCCGAAAATAAAAAGGAATGGTTGATTGACGAGCCTGCCGCAGAGGTGGTACGAAAAATCTTTGAGATGTGTGTATCGGGACTCGGTCCCACACAGATAGCAAGGGAACTGACCGAACAAAAGATACCAACTCCCACAGAGTATTGGAACAGTATCGGCAGAAATTGCAGTATCCCACCCGAAGTCAAAGGCAAATGGGCACAGACCTGTGTAGCGGATATTCTTGAACGCCGAGAGTATGTCGGTGATACCGTTAATTTCCGAAGCACAACCAAGTCCTTCAAGAACAAAACAAAGGTTAATATTCCCGAAGAAGATTGGGTGATATTTGAAAACACCCACCCTGCTATTATCGATAGAGAAACCTTTGATTTGGTAAAGGCATTGCGAAAGAACAAACGCAGACCGACAAGAGAGGGAAAAGTCAGTATGTTTTCGGGACTGATGTTCTGCAAGGACTGCGGTTCTAAAATGTACTTCTGTACAGCAAAGAAATTTGAACACAATCAAAATTGGTTTACTTGTGCTCTTGCCCGAAAGAACAAGGATGCTTGTTCGGGACACTTCATCCGTGAGGTGCAGGTGGAAGCGGCGGTATTGATCAATATGCAGAGAGTATTTAACTTTGTGCAGTATTATGAAAAGATGTTCGCACAGATGATGCTCGAACAGTCAAGTGAAGATCATAAAAAAGAAATTGCCGCTAAACGCAGAGAACTCAAGAAATCTCAAAAGCGTATAGAAGAACTGAATGGGTTGTTTATGAAAACCTACGAGGATAATGTATCGGGTAAGCTTTCGGATGAAAGGTACGAGTTTCTTTCTAACGCCTACGAAGCCGAACAAACCGAACTCAAAGAGTTGGTGCAACGGTTAGAGGTTGAAATTACGGAAGAAAGTAAACAAAGCTATGACTTGGAAAAGTTTATAGCAAAGGTGAAAAAGGTTACTGAAGTAAAGGAACTGACACCTGAACTCGTACACGAATTCATTTCCCGAATTGAGGTACACAAGCCTTACCGAGAAAATAAAGTGAGGTATCAGCAGATTGATATTTACTATCACGGTGTTGGTATTATAAGACTTGCTACCGCAGAGGAAATGGAGGAGTCATTCCAAAAGCATATTGCGAACAAAGAACAGAATAAACAAAAAACGGCATAACCGCAATGGTTACACCGTAATTTGATTGATTAAAAGCCTTGGAAAGGGACTACCTGCTCTATCGCAGGTGTCCCTTGCGACCCACTTTTTTGTTATTCAAGATCTTTAAAGTAGCCGATCGTTTGATCAAGCTTGGTTTGTGCGGAATCCTTTGCCGAGTCATAAGTCGAAGCAAACGAATCCTTGGGTGCAGACGCCATATAGTGCAGTATGTCGTTGCCGTTGATCTGAACGAGGTTGAAGATCATGCCAAAGTCGCAGCCTCTGCCGGGCAGGATGTACTCTTTGATCATCTCGGGCGTTGCTTCGTCACGGGTCTTCTGATCCTCGAGGACTATGTTGACAAACGCATTCTCAAGCAGGTTTTTGCTGGTTGCGCCCATATATTCGAGCACGTCACGAACCATATTGAGGTCTGTGCCGTTCTGCAAAACCGAGGTGGGAACACCAAAGCAGGTGCAGGTCCAGGGGTTAGCGAGCGAATAATAGCTCTCCTGGTTTTCGTCATAAAGCGGCATGGGCAAAAGTCCAAAGTCGTCGGACATTCTTGCATATTCACTGGTAGAGCCGAGCGAGCCGTTATAGAAGAGGCATCTGCCCTCTATGAAAGCGCCCTGTGTAAGGACTGTCGGCCACTGTGCTTCGCCGAAATAATCGTTTGCCGAAACATAATAGTCTTTGTTCTGAACCAGCTCCTGAAGCTTGCTCATAACGCCGACCGAGCGGTCGTTGAACAGCGAGAGAACGGGATAGCCGTCAGAACCGATCTTGGCGATCTTCTCGCCTGTGCCATAGAACATCGACCACATATCGTCGAGCTGTCCCGACCAACCGAATATATCTCTGTATGTAGTCTTGTTGTCGCTGTCGGTGTCTTCTTTATAGGTTTTGACCATCTCAAGCACCTTGTCGATCGTCCATTCGTGATCGCGAACGAGCTGATAAGGGTCGTCGAGGTGATATTGTTCTATCCACTTCTGGTTGAAAGCGAGTGCGGGAACGTTGGACATTGTGATATAACCGATATCCGAAAGAGTGAAATAAAGTCTGCCGTTGACAGTGCAGTCCTCGTTCATGGGCTGGCTCCACCAGGGATATTCGGTGTCGACTATCTCGTTGAGGTCGAGCAGCTCGCCAATAATAGCAAGGTTTGCGCCGTCATAGAGGCAGGGTACGACCACCTGATAGTCGGCGGAATTGGATATGCGGTCGGTGCGAATGCGGTTGTAGAATACGCCGTTATAGCGCTTTGCGTCATAGACATATTCTTCGGTGATAGTGACGCCGAGCTTCTCTTCAACAAGGTTGTTACGCTCAAGAATAGCCTCGTTAACATGAGTAGCCATGCCCTCGCTTGCGCCGTCCTCATAGACGTTATAAACTATCTCGGACTCGTGATCCTGATTAACGCCGCAGGTGAGGAACTTAAATTCGCCGGAATACATAGTGCCTTCGGGAATTTCATACTCATATTTGCCGGTCTCGCTGTTATAGCCCTTGATGTCCTGTTCTTCTTTGCTGACTTCGGTGCTGCTTGTGTCGGCAGAAGAGGCTTCGCCGTTGTCGGGTGTGCAGCCAAAGAGCATGACAGAAAGTGCCATCGCCAAAATGAGCATGAGGCAGATTGTCTTTTTCATATAAAAAATACACCTTTCTATTTAGTTTATTTGGATTATATCACAATCACGACTATTTGTAAAGAGCGTTATTGAAATAAAACTATTGCACAACTCAAAAATGTGTGGTATACTGCACAAGAGAGCAAAATTTTTAAGGAATTTATAGGACGGCTTTTTTAGAATGGCAAAGAACAAAACCAACAAGAAGAGGCAGAAGGAAGGCAGACGCGTCAGATCGCTTTCGCCGATGTCATATGTTTCGCCGTACATCATGAAGACGCGCGGCGATGCCTCTAATTATATCCAGGACACGATGCCGACTGCGGCTGCGGACGATTATATATTCAAAAAGCGCCGCGAGGGTCTCAAGGGCTTTGGTATGCTGCACCTGTTCATCGCATCTTATGTGCGCACCGTTTCGCAGTATCCGGGCGTCAACAGGTTTATCAGAGGTCAAAAGATCTATTCGCGCAACTGCATCGAGATAATGATAACCATCAAGCGCGAGATGAAATTAAATTGCCCAGACACCGTGCTCAAGCTTTATTTTCCGCCTGATGCGACGGCAGAAGAGGTCTATCACATCATCGACAACACCGTCAAGGAGAGCCGAGCCGAAGAAAGCAACTTCGACGGTCTGGCAAAGCTTTTGCATTTTATTCCCGGACTGCTTTTGAAGTTTGTGGTCTGGCTGCTCAATCTGTTTGATTATTTCGGCTGGCTGCCGCGCAAGCTGACAAAGCTTTCGCCGTTCCATGCGTCGATGGCTATAACCAATATGGCATCGCTGGGCATTCCGCCGATATATCATCATCTGTATAATTTCGGCAATATCCCCGTTTTCTGCGCATTTGGCGCAAAATATACAGTCAACGAGCTTTCGGAAGACGGCACGATAGTGCCTGTCAAATACCTCGACTATAAGTTCGTCACCGACGAGCGTATATGCGACGGCCATTATTATGCCAACGTCCTCAAGTATGTCCGCTCTGTGCTGACCCACCCCGAGCAGCTCGATTCAAGACCCGATAAGGTCATTAACGACGTGCCTTGATGGCTAAAAAAGCTATTGACAAAACATAAATACGGTGATATAATCACTAAACAACAGAATAGTCTTATCAAGAGTGGTGGAGGGACCTGCCCTGTGAAGCCCGACAACCTGCCATTATGCGGCAAGGTGTCAATTCAGCGTTTAATCTTAAACGGCAGATGAGATCTTTTATTTATCCAAAGCATTAAAAGCCTCGTTTGACGCGAGGCTTATTTTTATTCCTTGCAAAAAATATTTTTTATAAACCGAATTTTATAAATCGAAAGGAAATGATAACTATGATCAAGCATTATTTCACCAGCGAATCAGTCACTGAGGGACATCCCGACAAAATATGCGACCAGATATCCGACGGCGTGCTCGACGCTCTGCTCGCACAAGACCCTTATTCAAGAGTAGCCTGCGAGACCTGCTGCACAACAGGACTTGTTATGGTTATGGGTGAGATCACCACCAACGGCTATGCCGACGTTCAGACCATCGCCCGCGAAACTTTGCGCCGCATCGGCTATGACAGCTCCGAAAAGGGCTTCGACTGCGACACCTGCGCAGTGCTTTCTTCGATACACGGTCAGTCGCCCGACATTGCGCTCGGCGTTGATAAGTCGCTCGAGGCAAAGCAGGGCGAGCTTCAGGACGACCTCGACACAGGCGCAGGCGACCAGGGCATGGTTTTCGGCTATGCCTGCAACGAAACCCCCGAGCTTATGCCGCTGCCTATTTCCTTGGCACAAAAGCTCGCACTCAAATTGACCGAGGTCCGCAAGAACGGCAAGCTCGGCTATCTGCGTGCCGACGGCAAGACACAGGTCACTGTCGAATATATCGACGGCAAGCCTGCCAGAGTCGACTGCGTGGTCGTTTCGAGCCAGCATTCCGCAGACGTCAGCCTTGAAACAATCCGTGAGGACGTCATCCGCGAGGTCATCAAGACCACTATTCCCGCAGAATTGCTCGACGACGAGACAAAGATATATGTCAACCCCACCGGCAGATTTGTTGTCGGCGGTCCTAAGGGCGACAGCGGACTTACCGGCCGCAAGATCATCGTCGATACCTATGGCGGCTATGCTTGCCACGGCGGCGGAGCTTTCTCCGGCAAGGACCCCACCAAGGTCGACCGCAGCGCAGCTTATATGGCAAGATACGTTGCAAAGAATATCGTAGCAGCAGGCGTCGCCGAAAAATGCCAGATACAGATCGCATACGCTATCGGCGTTGCAAGACCGCTTTCTGTGCTCGTCGATACCGAGGGCACCGGCAAGGTCAGCGACGAAAGACTCTCTGAGATCGTCACTGAGCTGTTTGACCTCCGCCCCGCAGCAATAATCAAAACGCTCGACCTGCGCAGACCGATCTATACCGCAACCGCAGCTTATGGCCACTTCGGACGTGACGGCTTCCCCTGGGAGCGTGTCGATATGGCAGAAGCAATCGCAAATAAGTGTAAATAACTCTAAATAATAAAAATCCGACCCGCCTTATGACGAGCCGGATTTTTTATAACTCAGGATGCTTATTTGCAGTGCAGACGGCTGCTCGGATATATTTTTCGCTTGCGGCTCTGCGGCAACTAAAGCTGCCACCTCCCTTTACACATGCAGAGGCAAGGGGCATAGCCTCGGCGTTTGGTGTTCCACAGAGCGTGGGCGATAATTTTTGCTGTTGGGAGCGCTATATAAATTGTTTTTGCGGCAGCAAAAACTTCCGCATCTCGGCTTCAGCCGAACTTCACGGCGCTGAAAGCGCTGCTTCACTATGCCGAAGGCATAACTTCACTGTCGCTTTAGCGGCTGCTTCACTAAAAAAGCGAGCCATCGAGGGCTCGCTTTTTGATTATTTTGCTCTTGTTTTGATCTCGTTTGTGATCATTTCGACAAACTCGCCAAGCGGCATAGAGGTCATGGCGTTGCCGTCGCGGCGGCGAACCGAGACCGTGCCCTCTGCCTGCTCTTTATCGCCGAGGACGAGCATATAGGGTATCTTTGCGAGCTGTGCTTCGCGAACCTTAAAGCCTGTCTTTTCCTGACGTTTGTCGCTCTCGACTCTGACGCCTGCGGCGCGGAGCGCTGCCTGAACCTGGTCGGTATACTCGTTGTTGCGATCGGTGATCGGAAGAAGCTTGACCTGCACAGGTGAGAGCCATGTGGGGAACTTGCCGCCGAAATGCTCGATGATAACGCCCATGAAGCGTTCGACCGAGCCGAAAACAACGCGGTGTATCATGACAGGCGTATGCTTTTCGCCGTCGGCACCTGTATATTCGCAGCCGAATCTGCCGGGCAGCTGATAGTCGAGCTGGATAGTGCCGCACTGCCATGTTCTGCCGAGGCTGTCCTGAATGTGGAAGTCGAGCTTGGGTCCATAGAATGCACCGTCGCCCGGGTTGACGGTATAGGTCTTGCCGACCGAGGTTATCGCATCTGCGAGCGCGCTCGTTGCGAGATCCCAATCCTCGACCGAGCCGATATGATCCTCGGGCATGGTCGAAAGCTCGATCTTATAAGGCAGACCGAAGAGTGTATATACCTCATCGAAAAGCTGGGTTATGCGGACGACCTCGTCCTTGATCTGCTCGGGTGCGAGCAGTATATGCGCATCGTCCTGCGTGAAGCATCTGACACGGAACAGTCCGTGCAGTGCGCCCGAAAGCTCGTGGCGGTGCACTCTGCCGAGCTCGCCGTATCTGAGCGGCAGCTCTTTATAAGAATGCGGCTCTAACTGATACACCAGAATGCTGCCGGGGCAGTTCATCGGCTTGATTGCAAAATCCTCGTCGTCGATGACGGTGGTGTACATATTTTCTTTGTAATGATCCCAGTGACCCGAGGTCTCCCACAGGGTGCGCTTCATGATCTGCGGTGTGGATATCTCGAGGTACTCCCACTTGTCATGCACCTCGTGCCAATAATCAAGCAGGGTATTGCGCAGAACCATGCCCTTGGGCAGGAAGAAAGGCATTCCGGGTGCTTCGTCACGCAGAGCGAACAGACCGAGCTCTTTGCCGAGCTTGCGGTGGTCACGCCTCTTTGCCTCTTCGAGCTGCTCGATATATTGAGTGAGCTCATCCTTTGAAGCAAACGCAGTGCCGTATATGCGCTGCAGCATCTTGTTCTTTTCGCTGCCTCTCCAGTATGCGCCTGCAATGCTCATGAGCTTAAAGGCCTTGATCTTTTTGGTATAGCTGACATGAGGGCCTGCGCAGAGGTCAACGAACTCGCCCTGACGATAGAAGCTGATGACAGCATCCTCGGGCAGGTCGTTGATGAGCTCGACCTTATAGGGCTCGTCCTTCATCAGCTCGAGTGCTTCTGCACGGGGCAGCTCAAAGCGCTCGATCTTGAGGTTCTCTTTGATGATCTTTGCCATCTCTGCCTCGAGCTGCTCGAGTATCTCGGGCGTAAAGACAGTGTCGCTGTCGAAGTCATAATAAAAGCCTGTGTCGATAGCGGGTCCGATGGCGAGCTTTGTATTGGGATAAAGCCTCTTGACCGCCTGTGCAAGCACGTGCGAGCAAGAATGGCGTAATGTGCGGAGTTCTTGATCTTCCATTATAATAAGCCTCCAAAAAACGATTATTATTTCAATAAACCATTATACAACCGATTTAAGCTTATGTCAACAGCATTTTTGCCTTGGCGAGCGCACCGTAAACAGGCTCTGCCTCGAGGCGTGATATTTTGCAGCGCTCGGGGCACATTTCTGTGAGTATTGCGAACGAAAGCGGATCGCAGGCTATGCTGCCTGTGAACTTGACCTCATATTCGCCCTCATAATATCTGCCTGCCGCGTCAGCCATTTCTGCGACATAGCGCATATTGCTGTCTAATATTTCTTTTGCATAGCTGTCTGTGTGATAGCAGTCGAATACCAGCGGCGCATATGCGGCGATGGCGGCGTTGCCCGCCGCCAAAAAGTCGCCGAGGTGCTCGATCAAGCCTTCGCCGTGCTTTGCAAGCACTGCATCAGAAAGCGCCGAGCGTTCGTCTCTGCCGTCTATAACACGCAAGGTGTGAGTTATTGCCGCCTGACCTATCTCATAGCCGTTGCCTATGCCGTCAAAAGGGCCATAGCCGCCTATTCTGTGAATGACGTCACCCTTTTTGGCGAAGCACGAAGAGCCTGTTCCGCAGATTATAGCCACGCCGTCGCTGTCGGGAAACGCTGCATAAAGCGGATTATAGCCGTCAGAGCCTATCTCGACGTTGACGTTCGGCAGGTATTCTCTCACCGCATCGGTTACGACGCCGATATAGCCGTCGCCCGAGACCATGCCTGCTATTCCCGCAAACAGTGCTCCGAGCTCCGATTTTGTCAGGCCGTTTTGCGAAAGCATCGTGTCGACGCCCTCTTTTATAATGTTTATAGTGCCGTCAGTGCCGACGGCGGAGGGGTTAGAGCGACCGAGGCGCAGGTGCATTACCTCGTTCATTTCGCTGTCAGCAAGGACAAAGGCGGTTTTTGTACCGCCTCCGTCAATGCCAATGATATATTTTTTGCCGTTCATTGCTTTAGTTTATTTTATCTTTGCTTCGATAGACTCGAGAGCGGCGAGAATGCGCTCTTCGGTGGTGGGTTCCTTGGGCTTAGCAGCCTCTTCGGCAGCCTTTGCGGCAGCAGCGGCCTTCTCTGCCTCGATCTTTTTGTGCTCGAGGATGTCGCGGGTCTTCATCATGACCTTGAGGACGACGAAGATCGAAACACCGATGATGAGAAAGTCGATTATAGTCTGTACAAAATTGCCCCAGTTGAGCGTTGCGAGTCCGCAGCTCTGAGCATCGGCGCGTGTCACGATCTGCTCGACAGCGGTGATGGTCTCTGTGGGAACGAATTTTTCGGGGTTAAGTATGACGAACAGCTCTGAGAACGACTGTCCGCCTGTCAAAAGGCTGATGAACGGTGTGATTACGTCGGCAACGAGCGACGAAACGATCTTGCTGAAAGCACCGCCGACGACGACGCCGACTGCCATGTCGACGACATTGCCGCGCATAAGAAAATCCTTGAGTTCGCTGAAAAACTTCTTCATTTTAATTAATCCTCCCTAAAAACGGCTTTTTAGCCTTCTGCGTTGAGTTTTTTGAGCAATGCTTCGCAGTCGGCACCGTGAACGGCGCACGCCTGCTCGATGGTCTCGCTGCGTGATGCAGGGCAGCCGAGGCAGTGCATTCCTATCTCAAAAAAGTATTTGGCGAGCTCGGGATTTTGCTCGAGCGCTTCGCCGATGAGCGTGTCTTTTGTGATGTTTGCCATGATAATGACTCCTTGGTTTTTATATTTTTTTATTTTTTTAATTCATTTTTGCTTTGATGATCGGGATAAAATAGCGCACTGCCTGCGAAACAGCTATATACGCTATCGGCAAAAGGATAGTCGGCAAAAGCATTATGCCGTCTATCGGCGCATAGCCGAGGAACGACAAATCGGGGATCAATGCGAGTGCGGCTATGACCGCTACCGAAATCGCACACGAGATCCAGGCAGGCGGATTGTCGAGCGAACGCTTTGCGAACATTCCACGCCTTTGAATGCCAAGTATCGAATAAAAGAACATCAGCATAGTCATCGATGCCAATACCGCCGTATGGCTTTGCGTGATGAACCAGACAGCCATTACGACCGCCGCAGCGCCTGCCGAATAGCCGAGCGCCATTGCAAAGTCGGATAGCTTAGGGTCTGTGCCGTATTTTGGCAGATCGAGCTTTAATTGCTTTCTGTCCTGAGGGGCAAATGCCCTGCCGAATGCAAACAGCAGGTTGAATATCATTCCGCCGAAAAGCACCTCGTGTATCCTCAGCACAGGCTGAGAGATCAGCATAGACAGCATACAGAGCAAAAACTGCATACTCGCCGTGACGGAAATATATTCGACAAGTCCGTGGACTCTGATAAATATCGATCTTGCGCCCGACAGGCAATCCTCGACGACCCTGTGTCCGCCGCCTGTCGTGATGACGTCGGCTGACTGCCGCAGGATGTCGGGTGAATCCTCGGGTACGAACGAAGCGTCCGCATCTCGCATCAGCTGCAATTTGCTTATCTCGGTCGTGCAGACGGCGACACGGCGCTTGTCCTGCTTGCGGTAGGTGAGCACCTGATACCATTCCTCGTCCTCGAGCCCCAAAAACAGCTTATAATCGGGGCAGTTTGCGATGACGAGTCCTATATCGTCGCTTCTGAAGGTTTCGGCGGTGCAGACCTCTGATTCATCTCTGATGATGCCTGCGTCTGTTGCACGGCTCACCTCTGAATAATAAGGGCCGTCAGAATCGACGACTGTTTCGATGCCTGCGTCACGGCAGCGGTATATCGAGCTTGCCGTGTCTATCGCCATAAACGAATTAAACGTGATAAAGCCCATAAACAGCAGTCTGCCGAGTGCCGACGGGTCTGAAAGCGACTGCGCCTTGCTCTCGCAATACGCTATGCCGAGCATATACGCCGAGCCCTTGCTTTTTTCACGAATGGCAGAAAGAATCTTTTTGCGTGTGAAATCGCTGAGCCTGAACGCCTGTCCTTTATAAGAATATCCGTTGCACTGCGCAAGCACCGCTTCGGGTGCGCCCTTGACGATGGCGATATTCTTGCCTGCGTGCAGCAAGAGGACATACGACAGCTCTTTTATCTCGTCATACGATGTCTGCATTCTGAAATAAAACTCTGTCAGCTCTGTTATGTTGATGCGCCTGTCGTCCATGGCATAGGCGATGGCCTCGTCCCAGCGTGTGCCGGAAAACGAGGGCCTGCCCGATCTGCGCCTTGCGCTGTCGTCGATCTTGAGATCAGAGCACAGAAGCGCATATTTGAGCAGGTCGAGCCTGCGATCTGTGAGATCTGACGACGATTGATAAAACGTGTTGTCGATGAACATCTCATCGACGCTCATTCTGGTGGGTGGAAAGATTATGCGCTTGTCGCACATAACCGTGTTTATCTCGCAGAGGCTCGAAACACAGTTGAAATTCTTTAGCACTGCGCCCTTTTTTGACATATTCTTGAGTCCGCCGCCAAAAGCCGCGTCGGCGAGCGCAACCGTGAGGTCTGTCAAAAACGAGCAGCCTGTTGCGAGCGAAAGTATATATGCGGTCGAGAGGTCGGCTCTGCCTATTACGCCTATTGCCATCAGCAATAGCACCGCCGCGATAGAGCATATCGACATCGCAGAGCACGCATTGCGCACATAGCGCAGTATGCGGGGAACGAGCGATTCTTTGCGTGACGACTGCAGCTTGCGAACCATAGTGTCGTCGCCCGTAAAGCAGACGACAGCCCTGCCAGAGCCGCTTGTGACTATCGAGCCTGCATAGACCATATTTTTGTGCAAAAGCGCACTTTCACGGTCGGAAAGCATATTGCCGTCCTTGTCAACAGGCGTATCAGAGCCGGAAATATGTGTTTCGAGCACCGAAAGTCCCTCATCCTCGATGAGCCTGCAATCGGCAGGAATGACCATATTTTCTTCGATATCTATAATATCACCTGGAACTATGCCGCGGCTGTCGACATACGATGTCTTGCCGCCTCGTGTGACGAGCGCCTTGATAGAGCTGTATTTGCGGGGAACGCCGATCGCCTTTGATGCACGCCACTCGACTATTCCGCCGAGCAGTGCCGAAAGCGCCGTGACCAGCGCAAGCATCAGATATATCGGGTCGGGCTCGAAAATATACATCAGAAACGCCGAAAAGAACAGAATGACCGACAAAGGGTTTTTGATCTGTTCTTTAAGTCCCGAGAGCAGCGAGAGCTCCATCTCGCCTCTCAAAAGGTTTTGACCGTATTTTGCACGTCGTTTTTTGAGGTCCTTTTGCTCAAGACCGAATTTGAGGTGCGAGCCGAGCAGCTCGACCACCTCAAACGGCTGCATTTCTGACGGATAAAAGAGCCCCGGCAGGTCAAAACGCATATTATTTGATTGTCTGTCGTCCGAGGTCCTTTTAGCCAATTTGTGTTACCTCTTGAATTTATTAAACACAGAGCACCTTGATCTCGCCGTCGACGACGGTGGTCGACGCTGCCGAAACAGGCGTCCTGTAATTAGCGATGATGACAGACGCCAACTGGTCCTCGATGTCAGTCTGTATCAGCCTGCGCAGGTTGCGCGCACCGTATTTCTCCGAGTAACCCTTTGCGGCGAGATATTCGACCGTTTTGTCATCCCAGTTGAATGCTATGCCTTTTTCGGCAAGCACACCCTTGAGGTCGCCGAGCATGATAGTGCAGATGGCCTTGATGTTTTCGTTCGAAAGCCTGTTGAACACGATTATCTTGTCGACACGGTTGATGAACTCGGGCCTCAGGAACGACTCGAGCGCACGCATTGTCCTGTCCTTGTCGCTGTCCTTCTGCGACTGTGCAAAGCCTGCCGACGACGAGGTGTCTGTCGAGCCTGCGTTGGTGGTCATGATTATGACGGTGTTTTCAAAATTGACCTCTTTGCCGTGCGAATCGGTTATCCTGCCGTCGTCGAGTATCTGCAAAAGAATGTTCATAACATCGGGATGTGCCTTTTCGATCTCGTCAAAGAGTATGACTGAATAAGGCTTGCGGCGAATCTTTTCGGTAAGCTGTCCCGCATCGTCATAGCCGACATAGCCCGGGGGCGAGCCGATGATCTTTGACACAGAGTGCTTCTCCATAAACTCGCTCATGTCGAGCCTGATCATAGACTCGGGCGAGTCGAAAAGATAGCTCGAAAGCACCTTGACGAGCTCGGTCTTGCCGACGCCCGTCGAGCCTGCAAAGATAAACGAAACAGGCTTCTTTTTGTATGAAATACCTGCCCTCGAACGGCGTATAGCCTTGGCTATCTCGGTTATCGCCTCGTCCTGACCGACTATGCGCGATCTGAGCGCATCCTCGAGGTTCAATATCTTTTGATAATCGTTCTGGCTGATGTCGCTTGCGGGAATGCCGGTCCAGGTCTCGATGACCATTGCGAGGTCGGAATCTGTCAGCTCGAGCTTGTCGCGCTCTGCCTTGAGGACATCAAAGCGCTGATTTTTGCCAAGCAATTCGGTGGTGAGCCCTGCGATCTCGGCATAATCAGACTCCTCGTGAGGCTCTTTTGCCTCGAGTGCCGACTTGCGTGCCGAAATATCGGCTATATCTGCCGCCAATTCTTCGATCTCGTTGATGACAGGCGAATTCATTGCGATATGTGCGCACGCCTCGTCCATCAGGTCTATTGCCTTGTCGGGCAGGAACCTGTCTGTGATATATCTTTCAGAGAGCGTGACGATGCGCCTGACGATATGCTCGGGTATCTTGATGCCGTGGTGCTGCTCATAATATTTTTTGATGCCCATCAATATCTGAACGCTGTCCTCTATCGACGGCTCGTTGACGATGACAGGCTGAAACCTGCGCTCGAGTGCGGCATCGTGCTCGATATACTGTCTGTATTCGCTCAAGGTGGTCGCACCGATAAGCTGTATCTCGCCTCTCGAAAGTGCGGGCTTTAATATATTGGCTGCATTCATGCCGCCCTCGGCGTTGCCTGCGCCGACTATCGAGTGTATCTCATCGATGACGAGAATGACATTGCCGTTCTTTTTGGTCTCTTCGATAAGTCCCTTCATTCTGCTCTCAAACTGTCCGCGGAACTGCGTGCCTGCGACTATCGCGGTCATATCGACGAGGAACACCTCTTTGTCGTGCAATTTATAAGGAACGTCGCCCTCGGATATCTTCTGTGCGAGCGCCTCTGCTATTGCGGTCTTGCCGACACCCGGCTCGCCGATGAGGCAGGGATTATTCTTTTGTCTGCGGCAAAGTATCTGGATGACCCTCTCGAGCTCTCTTTCTCTGCCGACGACTTTGTCGAGCTTGCCCTCTTTGGCTCTGCCTGTCAGATCGATGCAGAACTGAGTGAGGAACTTGCGGTCCTTGGCGTTCTTTTTGCCGTCCTGAGGCTGCGGCTCGGGCTGGCGTCTGGGTGCGCCTGTCGTTTCGGCAGGCTTATCGTTGAATATGGCATTCAGGTCGAGCGAGGGTGCTCTGCCTGTGGTATCGTCGTCGTTGTCGACCGCCATCATATCGCCGACGGTCTCGCTCATGGCGTCGAACTCCTCGGGCGTGATGCCCATTTTTTCGAGTATATCGTCGACCTGCTTAAAGCCGAGCTCACGAGCGCATTGCAGGCAATAGCCCTCGCTGGTGGTGTTGCCGTTTTCTGTCTTGGTCATATAGATGACTGCCGGGCGCTTTTGGCAGCGGCAGCATTTTTTTAAGTTCATATATCACACCTCCCGTGTGAGATCAGATCGGAATTGATTTTGAAAATAAAGATTATTTGTGCTTTTTGAAAAGCTTGATGCCATAGAGGCTCTTGAAGGATTTGAAATAATAAAGCACGAGCGCTGTCAGGGCGATGGCGCATTCAAGCAGAGTGAGTATGAGGTCAAAGGGTGCGATGTTTTCAAAAAGTATCATGATGCAAACGATCACAAAATAGCACACCGATGCCGCCTTGCCATACCACGCCGAGACGGGATTGACATTTTTGTTGCGTATGATGATGAGTCCGCCTATGAGCATAGTCAGCTCCTTGGCCACAAGCAAAGCCGCCAGAATGATATAGACGGGGTTGCTTATTGCAAGGCAGACGGCGGTGGTCACCTGCAAAAGCTTATCTGCGAGAGGGTCAAGTATCTTGCCGAGCTCGGTGATAAAACCGTATCGCCTCGCGATTATTCCGTCGGCGATATCGGTGATGTTGGCGAGCGCAAACATCACGCACGCCATGACGCGGTCGTCCGAGAAAAAGAACCAGACCACGAGCGGTATCATCAAAAGTCTGATGACAGAAAGAATATTGGGTATTTGTCTCTTGAACTTCATTGCCTTTTTTAGCCTCTTGCCCTAAAACCCTGTGCGTGCGCAGCTTCTATATTATTATATAAGGAACGCAAACAGGTTGATGTTATAGAAAAATCCGAATAACAGCGTGTCGGCAGGTGCGACGCCTGATATGAATGCGCTGGTCGAGGTCTGCATGACGGGTATGAGCAGATGCATTATCGAAACGAATGCAAATATCCTCAGCACGCCAAAGACCAGTCCGAGCACTGCACCGAGCAGGCCGTCTGCCGTGCGAAGCACGGGTATCTTCTTGATGACTGCCGACATAAACTTTGCCAGCAGCTTTACGCAGATGAACAGTACGATAAACAGCAGAAGCGCCGCTATCAGACCGACGAGTGCAGATGCGACCTTTTCGCCGATGTCGTGGGCGAATGTCCTGATCGCCACATCTATGCCGTCATCAGAAACGCCGAGCACCTTGTTTGCAAGCTCTGTCTTGTCTATGCCGAGCGATTCGATAAGTGCGGCAAATTCCTGGTTTTGCACGGTGTATTCACGTATCTCCGCATCAGTCATGCTTTCTGTATCGGGAACGGCGTGCATGACCGTGTCAGAGACCCACGTTGCTATCGACTCTTGGGTCGAGTCATATATCGACGTGCCTGCCAGCATATTGCGAACAGGTGAAACAAGCGCGACTGTCAATATCAGTGCGATTACAAATGCCGAGCCGGACAGCAGTGTTCTGAAAAAGCCACGCTTTGCGGCGATGACTATCGAGAGCACGGCGATCGCGGCGATCGCGAGATCGAGAATAACGTTCATTTATATAGCCTCCTTGGGGGGGTCCTTTGTTATTTGCTTTTATTTAAAGGTCTTTATGACCCTGGCGTTGTCCTTTGAAGCGAGCATAAGCGACGACTGGTCGCACAATATCCTGACGAACGACGAGTCGCATTCTATCGTTTCATCTGCGGTCTGCCCCGAAATGTCATAGATCCTGAGCATTCCGTGAGAGAGCAGATAGACCTTTGACGTGTCGGCATAATAATCAAGAGGCTCTGCGGCAAGCTCTTCTGTCAGCAAAATGTTGCCCGAGCTGCCATATACCGTCACCTCTGAGCCGCCTGCGAGTCCGCCGACAGCGCGATAGACCGCTACTGTCGTTTCGCCGCCCGCAAAGCCTGTCACCTTGTCTGACGAAACGTCGATCTCTGTAATCATTTCGCCTGTGCTGTCGTATATGCGCAGCGCCCTGTCTGTCAGCATGGCGACACAGCCGTTTTCAAAATAATGCACACGCAGCGGCAATTCGCCATCGTACCTGTGCGAAGCGAACGCCACGCCGTCGTCGACGTTATAAATTATCAATTCGGTGATAAGGTCGCCGTTCTCTGAATATTGCAGTGCGGTCGCAAGCTTTTTGCCGTCATGAGCAATAGCCGTTCCGCTGACATATTTGTCACCATATCGGCAAGTGAGCACCGGCTTGAAGTAAGAGTTATAAACTATCACCGCCGAGCGATAGCTCTTGACCGATGTCGCCACCGCAAACTGACCGGAATCTGCTATCGACAGGTCTGTTATGGGATATTCGAACGTTTCGGAATGATATTGGCGGTATGCGGTGTACACACGCAGCTCTGTTGCAAATGCGCCGCACATATAGACATATTTGCCGTTGCTCTTGACTATCGGGGTCTCGTTGCGGAAGGTCTCGTGCTGCAATCTCTCGCCCGTGCTGTCATAGACAGAAATTCCTGCGGAATTGCAGACTGCAATGCTGCCTCCGAGCGAAAATGCAATATTTGTTTCGTCATAGTCAAAGCCTATCACGTCGTCCTGCTTGACAGTCGCCGCGGCAGGGTCGAGAAACTTGAGCATATATCTGAAGTTCTCGAGGTTGATCTCGTCGCTGTATGCCGAAGCGGCAAACATGACGACGACAGCAAAAACGATGGCGCAGACTACCGCCGCAAAGCGAGTGCGGTTGCCGAGCTTCTCATAATATTCAGATGGTGAGGCGGTTGCCGCGGCAGACCTGCTTTTGCTGCCGAATATCTCAAACATCTTCATTGATCAAACTCCGATCTAATAAAACACCTTGTTGAGCCACAGTCCCTGCGCAGGCAAGGTCATGCCTGCTTTTTTGCGATCGAGCGCCTGTGTCACGGCAGAAACCGAGCCTATGCGCCCCGAATCGACCGCAACCAGCGTGCCCGCCATTATACGCACCATGTTGTATAAAAATCCGTCGGCTGCCACGGTGAAAAGCACCGTGTCGCCCTCTCGTGTGACGTTGGCATAATACACCTCGCGCACAGTGTCGGTTATGTCAGACCTTATGCACATATACGACCTGAAATCATGCCTGCCGACAAGCTCCTGCGCCGCCTTATCAAGCGAAACGGTATCTATTATATGATGATAAAACCACGTGGTCTGCGCTACAAGCGGGTTGCGTATCGGGCTGTTGTAGATCTTATAGACATATTCCTTGCCCTTGCAGGAATATCTCGCGTGAAAGTCATCGCCGACCTCTCTTGCATAAAACGCTCCGATGTCGTTTGGCAGATGCGCATTCAGAGCAACGGGAATGCGTGTCGGGTCGATATAAGGCACGCCCTTTATGTGAAACACATATTCGTTTGCGTGAACTCCCGAATCTGTGCGGCTGCAGCCCGAAACGTCATACATTCCGCCAAAGGTCTTTGCCACGGCGTTTTGTACTGTCTTTTGGATCGACGGCGCATTCTTTTGCACCTGCCAGCCTGCGTAAGCCGTGCCGAGAAACCTGATGCTTATTGCAAAATTAGCCACGGCAGTTCGACTCCTTCAAGCAATATTATGCCTACGCACGCGCACACAAAAAGCAAAAGGAACACAAAATCGCCTATCTTCAAATGCGGCGTATTGAGCTTGGTGTGTCCGCAGCCGCCGTTATAGCAGCGGCATTCCATCGCTTCGGCAAGCTCGACGGCGCATCTGAAGGCCGATACAAACAACGGCACGATGATAGGCACGAGCGCCTTTGCTCGCTTGATTATCGAACCGCTCTCAAAGTCTGCGCCGCGCGCCTTCTGCGCCGAGATGATCTTGTCGGTCTCTTCGGCAAGCGTCGGTATAAATCTGAGTGCGATGGTCATCATCATAGAAAAATCGTGAACCTTCAAGCCGAGCATCGCCAAGGGCTTTAACAGCCTTTCGAGTGCATCTGACAGGTCAAACGGGCTGGTCGTGAATGACAAAAGCACGCTCGTTCCCGCAACAAGCGAGATCAGGCGCAAAAACACGGTTATCGCGTTTATAATACCGCCTGTGTGTATCTTGATGAAATAAAACTCAAACAGTATTTCGCCTGTTTCGACGAAAAAGAGGTTGATGACAGCCGTGAATACCAATATAAATATCAGCGGCTTGAGCGATTTCAGCAGCAATTTGCCGTTTACCTGCGACATGATGCACAGCACGACAGTCAAAACCAGAGTGGCTACCAGCGGCAAAATGTCTGTCACAATAAAAAGCACGGCAAAAAACACGGGCAGGCATATGAGCTTGATGCGTGGGTCGGTTTTATGCAGTATGGAATTGCCGGGATAATACTGTCCCAGCGTTATATCACGGATCATAGCTCCTCACCTTTATCTAATAACAACGGCATAAGCTCGTTTTTCGCATATTTTAAAGTATAAACATCGATATTTTGCACGACGTGACGCTTGCGAAGCTCAATAAACAGCTTTGTGACCTGCGGCAGGTCAAGCGAAGCATCAAAAAGTCTGTCCGCCTCGGCAAATATTTCGCCGACAGTGCCGTACATATATACCTCGCCGTCCTTGAGCACGAGAATGCGGTCGCAGTATCTTGCGATGTCCTCCATGCTGTGCGAGATCAAAACGAGCGTTGCGCCTGTTTTGTCACGATATTCGCAAAGTCCGCCGAATATCTGCTCTCTGCCCTCGGGGTCAAGCCCTGCGGCAGGCTCGTCGAGCACAAGCACCTCGGGGCGCATAGCCATTATTCCGGCTATTGCGACACGGCGCTTTTGTCCGCCCGAAAGCTCAAACGGCGAGCGCTGCATTATATCGTCGCCGATGCCGCAAAACGAGGCAGCAGACGAGATGCGTGCCTCGAGCGCTTCGTCCTCAAAGCCCATGTTTTTAGGCCCAAAGGCGATGTCGTCGTGCACAGTCGCTTCAAAAAGCTGATACTCGGGGTACTGAAACACAAGTCCGACCCTGCCACGCAGGCGGTACATCTTCTTGGGCTCTGCCCAGATATCCTCGCCGTAAAGTCGTATAGTGCCCTCTGTCGGCTTTAAAAGCCCGTTGGTGAGCATGGCGAGCGTCGACTTGCCCGAGCCGGTGTGTCCGATGATGCCTATTATCTCGCCCTTGCCGAACTCGCAGTTAATATTCTTGAGCGCGTGCCTGCAAAACGGCGTTCCCTCGCCGTAGGTGACCGATATATTTTCAAAAGAAAGTGCCGCACTCATTTTTTGATATTCCTCTCGATAAAATCAGCCGCTTCCATAGTGTGCAAAATGCCGTGAGGCGCATCTATCCCCTCAAGCTCGAGCATATGCATCAGCTCTGTCACCTGCGGAACAGAAAGCCCCGCATTTTTAAGCATCTCGACCTGCGAGAATACCTCGCGCGGAGTGCCGTCACATATCTGCGTGCCGTGGTCGAGCACTATAACTCTGTCGGCATCGGCGGCTTCGTTCATATAATGTGTTATGGTTATGACCGTTATGCCCTTTTCTCTGCATATCTCACGCATGACGCTGTTGATCTCACGCCTGCCGACAGGGTCGAGCATTGCGGTCGCCTCGTCGAATACTATGCATTTGGGCTGCATGGCGAGAATACCGGCTATCGCCACACGCTGCTTTTGTCCGCCTGAAAGCTTGTGAGCAGGGTGCAGTGCATACTCGGTCATTCCGACTGTCTTAAGTGCCTCATCGACACGCCGCCTGATCTCTTTGGGGTCGACGCCCAGATTTTCGGGTGCAAAGGCGACATCCTCTTCGACGATGCTTGCGACTATCTGGTTGTCGGGATTCTGAAACACCATTCCGCAGATGCGGCGTATCTCGGCAAGGCTCTTTTCGTCTGCGGTATCAAGACCGTCGACAAACACCTTGCCCGACGTCGGTGTGAGAATGCCGCACAAAAGCTTTGCAAGCGTCGACTTGCCCGAGCCGTTGTGACCGATTATCGCTGTGAGCTCGCCCTGCCTGATGTCGAGGCTCAGGTCGTTTATTACGTTTTTTGACCCGGCAGAATAGCTGAAGGTCAGATTTTTTGCGGTTATAAACATCTCTTAAAAAATATCCGTCTGAAATTAGTTTTTATCTGTCGGCGATCCACCTGCCTGCAGAGCCGCAGGGCAGGCAAAAGCCTCGCTCGATTATGGGCAGTCCGAGCTCGTCGCTCTCGACCCTGCCGCCAAAGCGTGAGGTGAGATTGTTGTGCAGTATGCAGCCGCTTGTCGCCGCAGAAAGTCCCGTGGTGTAGGAATTCAGCAAAACAAACAGCGGTCTGTCAGACAAAAGGCCCACGAGCTGCGCAACGAGCTTGTCGAGGTTATCCTCCATGACCCACTTTTCGCCTCGAGGACCTCTGCCGAACGACGGCGGATCGAGTATCACGGCATCGTATTTTGAGCCACGGCGCAATTCACGCTCGGTGAATTTAAAGCAGTCGTCGACTATCCATCTGATCCTGTCCTCGGGGATGCCCGAAAGAGCGGCGTTCGTGCGTGCTCTCTGCACCATGCCCTTTGCCGCATCGACGTGGCATACAAAAGCGCCTGCCTTTGCGGCAGCTATCGTAGCTCCGCCCGTGTAGGCAAAAAGGTTGAGCAGCTTTATAGGTCTGCCGCACTCGCGTATTAGCTTTGAGAACCAATCCCAGTTCGCCGCCTGCTCGGGAAACAGACCCGTGTGCTTAAAGCCCATCGGGCAGATGGTGAACCTGAGGTCGCCGTATGCGATCTGCCACTCGGGATCAAAGCTCTTTTTGATCCAGCCGCCGCCACCCTCCGACGAACGGCGATATATGCCGTCTGCCTTGCGCCAGAGAGGGCTTTTGCGCTCTCCGTGCCATATGATCTGAGGATCGGGACGAATGAGTATCCTGCCGTTCCAATCCTCGAGCCGCTCGCCGCCCTCGGCGTCGATAAGCTTGTATTGCTGCCATTTGTCGGCTGTAAACATAAAAACCCCCAAAAATATAGTGAAGAGTGAAGTAGTCGCTTTAGCGACAGTGAAAAGTGGTATTCGGCTAAAGCCGAGTGGTAAGTGATATTGCGCCTTATTCTGCTATTGTGCTTATCCCCAAATGCTTATATGCCGCAGGCATAGCTATTCTGCCGCGCGGAGTGCGGTTGATAAATCCGAGCTGCAGGAGATAAGGCTCATAAACATCCTCGAGCGTTGCGGCGTCCTCGCCGGTAACTGCGGCGAGCGTTTCAAGTCCGACAGGGCCGCCCGAGAATTTATTGATTATCGTATCGAGCATACGCCTGTCGACCGCATCGAGTCCGAGCTCGTCGACCTCGAGGCTGTCGAGCGCATAGCAGGCGGTGTCGCGAACGATGGTGCTTTCGCCTCTTACGGTGGCAAAATCACGCACGCGCTTTAAAAATCTGTTGGCGATACGAGGAGTGCCACGTGATCTTGATGCTATTTCGAGCGCCGCCGAGCCCTCGATGCCTACACCGAGCCTCGAAGCGCTGTTTGTGACTATCTGCGCGAGCTCGCTGTGCGAATAAAGCTCGAGCCTGAAATTCATACCGAACCTGTCACGCAGCGGTGACGAGATCATTCCGGCACGGGTTGTCGCGCCGATGAGCGTGAAGGGCTTCAGCGGAATGCGTATCGATCTTGCCGCAGGGCCGTTGCCCATCATCATGTCGAGCGCATAATCCTCCATGGCGGAATAAAGCACCTCTTCGACCTGTCTTGACAGCCTGTGTATCTCGTCGATAAACAGTATATCGCCGCGCTCGAGCGTCGTAAGCATCGCCGCGAGGTCGCCCGGCTTTTCGATAGCGGGCCCCGAGGTGATGCGCAGGTTTGCGCCGAGCTCTGACGCGATTATGCAGCTTAAAGTGGTCTTGCCGAGGCCCGGAGGTCCGTGAAACAGGATGTGGTCGAGCACGTCGCCCCTGTCCTTTGCTGCCTGTATAAACACGGTGAGGTTCTTTTTGACCTTCTCTTGACCTATATATTCGTCGAAATTGCGCGGTCTTAGCGAAAATTCTGTTTCGGCGTCCTCGGGCTCAAAGCCTGCGCCTGTCAAACGGCTCTCGAAATCATAGCCGTCGTCGCCTGCGCCGCCGAGAAATTTTGAGTTGATAGGCATATTTTCACCTCACTGTCAGTTTTTGCCGAGCACACGCAGTGTTTCGCCCAGCAGCTTTTCGGTGGGCAGGGTGCGGTCGACCTGTGCGAGCGCACGCTCTATCTGCTCTCGCTTGAAGCCATAGACCATCAGCGTGTCGATGACCGCCGAAAGCTCGGAAACATCTGCCTCTGCCTCGGGAACGACTGCGACATCGCCATAGGTCTTGCGTATCTTGTCTTTTAATTCGAGCACTATCTTTTGCGCCGTCTTTGCGCCGACACCCGGTGCACGTGCTATCGCCTTGTGATCTCCGGAGGCTATCGCAGAAACAAGCTGCTCTGCCGACATCACTCCGAGCACCGAAACGGCGCCTTTGGGGCCTATGCCCGAAACTGTGACGAGCTTTTTAAACAATTCGAGCTCATCGGCGCTGATAAAGCCGTAAAGCTCAGGCAGGTCGTCCTTTTGACCCATTGCGCAATAGACCGTGACGGTCTTGCCCTTTGAAGAAGCAAGCTTTGAAGCGGTCGACGGCGAAACAGAGAGCATATAGCCGACTCCCGAAGCCTCGACGACGATGCGATCCTGCCACAGCTCGGCAAGAATGCCCTTGATATAATAAAACATATTATCTTCCTCCGTTAAAGCCCATTGCGTTCCTGCCGTGGCAGACCGCAAGCGCAAGCGCATCGGCGGCGTCATCGGGCTTTGGCGTTTCAGAAAGCTTCAAAAGCAGCCTGACCATATACTGAACCTGCTGCTTTTCGGCTCTGCCATAGCCGACGAGCGACGATTTGACCTGCAAGGGTGTGTATTCGTAAATATCCAGACCTGCCTTGCGGCATGCGAGCAGCAGCACACCTCTCGCCTGCGCAACATCGATCGCCGTTGTGATGTTGCGGTTAAAAAATAATTCCTCGATCGAAACGCAGTCGGGTCTGTGGCGTGAGATTATCGAGCATATGTCATCATAGACCGAGCAGAGCCTGTCCTCAAGCAACGTATGCGCAGGGGTGGTTATCACGCCGTATTCTATCGCTTTAAATTCAGTGCCGTGCTGCGAGACCAGCCCAAAGCCGACCGTAGCAACGCCCGGATCTATACCGAGAATGACCATATATGCACCCCTTATAATTTAATCATTATATTTTAGCATATATATTTTAGTATGTCAACGCTAAAACGCATAGCCGATAAGAGCAAAATTTTATAAAAAGCTATTGCAATAAATGCGCTTTTAGGGTAAAATGATCAGAGATTAAACAAAAGGAGCAAAATGCAATGTTTGAAAAAGTCAGAGACCTGCTTGCAAAGCAGCTTAGGATCGAGCCGGAGCGCATCACTCCCGACTCTGCAATATTCGAAGACCTCGGTGCAGACTCGCTCGACGTAGTCGAGATGCTGATCACCGTCGAAAAGGAGATAGGCGTTTATATCTCTGATGACGATGCCGCAGATCTGCGCACCGTCGGTGATGTCGTCGCTTACTGCGAAGCACACAAATAATTTTTTGAAAGTGAAGCTTATACTGTTTGACCTCGACGGAACTCTGGTCGACACCATGCCCGACATAGCGGCAGCCGTCAATCACGCACTTGCCGCTCACGGGCTTTCAGAGCGCACCCTCGAGGAGATACGCATGTTCATAGGCGACGGCGCAGAGATGCTGATAAGGCGTGCCTGCGGCGATGCTGACCAAGAGACCGCAAAGCTCGTTTCAAACGACTTTATGAGCTATTATTGGCATCACCTGTATGATTTCAGCAAGCCGTATGACGGCATTTATGAGGCAGTCTCGTTTCTCAAAGCCGGCGGCGCATTATTGGCTGTTGTCACAAACAAGCCGTCTGTTGCCGCAAAGCCTATCATAGACAAATTCTTCAGCGGACTTTTTGATGTTGTTTTGGGCGTTTCGGAGCCCTGCGACCGCAAGCCGCAGCCGACACAGGCAATAAAAGCAAGCGAAATGCTGGGCGTTTCGCTTGACAACGCCATAATGATCGGCGACAGCGGCACCGACGTCGAGACGGCAAAGAACGCCTGCTGCAAAAGCTGTGCGGTGCTTTGGGGCTATCGCAGTGCAGACGAGCTGTCGCCGTTCTGCCCCGATATGCTCGTTTCGTCACCGTCAGAATTAAAAAGCCTGATCTAAACGATCTAAACGGAGTTTTATCATGCTACGCCGATTATCTGTCTCAAACATAATCATTCTCGGATTTTTTGCAGTCGTTTTAGTCGGCGGACTTTTGCTGTGCCTGCCGATCTCGGCAGCGGACGAGCCCGCGAGGGCGATCGATGCATTCTTTACGGCAGTCAGCGCAACGTGCATAACAGGACTTACCACCGTCACGACGGGCACGTTCTGGTCGCCGTTCGGCAAGGTGGTCATACTGCTGCTTATTCAGATAGGCGGCATAGGCTTTATGTCGCTGGCGATGCTGTTTTCGGTGCTTTTGGGCAAAAGGCTCTCGCAAAAATCAAAAGCGGTGTTCTCAAGCTGTATGAACCTGCCCGAGGGCGAGGATCTCAAGAAATTCTTTAAGACCATGATGTGCTATACCTTTGGCATCGAAGCCATCGGAGCCATCGTCATGAGCATACGTCTCGTGCCGATGTTCGGCATTTTGGAGGGTCTGTGGCAGAGCATATTCATGTCTGTATCGGCGTTCTGCAACGCAGGGTTCGACATTCTGCCTGCCGAATACGCAGGCTCGTGCGGCAGCATATCTTATTTTGTCGCCGATCCTGTAATCTGTATAACAATAATGCTGCTGATAACCTCTGGCGGACTGGGATTTCTGGTCTGGCGTGAGCTTGCGGCGGCGATAAAAAACAAAACACGACTGTCACTGTTTGCAAAGACGGTGCTTATCGTAAGCGCGGCGCTTATACTAAGCGGTGCGGCGGTGACATTTGTGTGCGAATATTCCAACGAAGCGACATACGGCTCGCTCGACATATGGGGCAAGCTGCTCGCATCGTTCTTTCAGTCTGTCACCTACAGGACGGCAGGCTATTACAGCGTCGACCTGACAGCCATGAACGGCACTTCGCAGGTCATGGCGATGCTTTTGATGTTCATCGGCGGCTCGCCGTGCTCGACCGCAGGCGGCATCAAGACGACAACGGCATATGTGCTAGTGCTTTCGGTGCTTTCAAACGCCGCAGGCAAAAAGAACATAGTAGTCGGCGGCAGGATGATCGACGACGATACCGTAAAAAATGCGCTGACTATCTCTGGGCTCGCCATGATGACAGTCACCGCAGGCACTATATTGCTCGGAATATCAGAGGGCGGCAGGTTTGGAGTGCTCAAGTCGGCGTATGAATGCGTTTCGGCGTGCGGCACGGTCGGACTCACGCTCGGCATAACGCCGTCGCTCAACTCGTTTTCAAAGGTGGTCGTCATGCTTTTGATGTTCTTTGGCAGAGTCGGACTCTCGACAGTCGCATATTCTGCGCTTGCGTCCGACGCAAACAAGGTCAGGGTCAAATACCCGAGAACAAGATTTTTGGTAGGATAGGAGTAAGCCATGAACAGCTTTTGCATTATAGGACTGGGCAGCTTCGGCACTAATCTGCTCAAAATTCTCGACAAAAACAAGCACGAGGTGCTCGGCATCGACATCGATCCCGAGAAGGTCGACGATCTCGCCGAGGGCACTATCGAAACACGCTGCCTCGATGCCACAGACGAAAAGGCACTGGCGGCGGTTCGTCCGCAGGATTACGACTGCTGCGTCGTCTGCTTTGAAAACGCTGTCGAAAACACCATAACAGTCACCCAGCTGCTTTCTGAGCTCGGCGCAAAAAAGATCATCGTGCGTGCAGGCAGCGAAAGAATGAGGCGTGTTTATCTCAAGCTCGGCGCAGATATGGTCATATTCCCCGAAAAGGATATGAGCGAAAAGCTCGCATACCGCCTGTCGCAAAAGAGCGTATTCTCTTTCTTTAACTTAGGGCCGAATTTCTCTATCGCAGAGGTCAAGGTTCCGCAGAGGTGGGAGGGCAAGAGCCTTTCCGAGATCGACGTCAGGCGCAGGTTCGGCGTCAACATCGTTGCCGTTGCAGAGGGCGACGGTGAATATGAAATGCTGTCAGACCCGTCATATTGCTTCAAGGCGGGCGATAAGGTGCTGGTCATCGGCACTGACAGAGATATGCAGAAGCTTAATTAGCATAATATTTTTGGTTAAATAAAACACTGCGAGGTAAAAAATGAAAGCAATCATCAACGGCAGGATCATTTTGAAGGACCGCGTGCTTGACGGCGCGGCGCTCATCTATTCGGATGTCATCGAGGGCATAGTCCCTGCTGACAAAATTCCCGAGGGCGCCGAGGTCATCGACGCAAAGGGCGGCTATGTCGCTCCCGGACTCATCGATCTGCACATCCACGGCTATCTCGGCAAGGACGTTTGCGACGGCGAAGAGGAGAGCATCAGAACCATCGCCAAGGGCTTGCTCGCCAACGGCGTTACAGGCTTTTTGCCCACCACAATGACCGTCGATATGAAGGTCATCCGCAAGGCACTCGAGGTCTGCCGTGCTCTTAAAGAAGAGAGCAAGACCTGGGACGGCACTCAGATCTTCGGCTGCCACGCCGAGGGTCCGTTCATCAGCGAAAAGAAAAAGGGCGCTCAGGATCCCAAGTACATCCTCAAGCCCGACGCCGATTTTGTCAAGGAATATGCCGACATCATCAGCATTATTTCGCTCGCTCCCGAAGAGGACGAGGATTTCAAGGCAATAAGCGAGATCAGACGTGATACAAACGTCGTCATGTCGATGGGACACACCTCGGCAGATTATGATACCGCTATGGCTTCGACCGCAGCAGGCGTTCGCCACGCAACTCATCTCTTTAACGCAATGACTCCGCTTGCACACCGCGCACCCGGCGTTGTTACCGCTGCACTCAACAGCGACGTTTCGTGCGAGCTGATCGTTGACACCTTCCACGTCAACCCTGTTTTCTATGACATTCTCTGGAAGCTCAAGGGCCGCAAGCTCTGCTTTATCACCGACTGCCTGCCCGCAGGCGGACTGCCCTACGGCGAATATACCCTCGGCGGCAGCAAGATAGTCTATCGCGACATCGTCTGCAGACTCGAGGACGGCACTGTCGCAGGCAGCGTTCTGCACCTCAATCAGGGCGTCTGGAACGTCGTCAGCAATTCCAACATTCCTTTGTGGGAATGCGTCAACTGCGCTTCTCTCAACCCTGCTACCGTGCTCGGCATCGACGACCGCAAGGGCAGCATCGAGATAGGCAAGGACGCTGATATAATCATCACCGACGGTGAATTTAACGTACAAAAAACAATTATCGGAGGAGCTACCAAATATGAAGCTTAAACAGCCCGCAAGACTTGATCCTCAGTTTATCCCCATGGCACTGGTCGTCCGCGAAATGCGTGAAAAGACCGCCGAAAACGGCATCGACATCGTCATCGGCGTTGTCCGTAGCAAGGGACAGACCACCACCTACAAGACCCGCATCTTCCCCGAGGGAACGGGACACGATCAAGAGAACTTCGACTTTGTAGAGCGCATCGTCAAGACCCTGCTTTGGGTCGCAGGCGGCTATAAGGTCATCATCGCAGGCGCACCTGTCGTCGGCAAGCGCATCGCAGATGCTTATACCGACAAGGGCTATCGTGACTTTGACCTGCACTTTATGGAGCGCGTTTACGAGACCAAATTTGAGGTCGAGAACGTCGATCTCGAACACGCTCCCGTTGACTACGGCGCAGCAGAATCTATCGGTCGCCACCTCGACGGCTGCCGCATAGGCTTTGACGCAGGCGGATCCGACCGCAAGGTCAGCGCTGTCATCGACGGCGAGGTCGTTTATTCAGAGGAAGTCGTCTGGCATCCGAAGCTCCAGACCAACCCTCAGTATCATTTCGACGGCATTTATGAAGCAATGAAGACTGCGGCAGCACATATGCCCCGCGTCGACGCAGTCGGCGTTTCGTCCGCAGGCGTCTATATTGACAACAGGATCATGGTCGCTTCGCTGTTCCTCAAGGTCAGCGACGAGGATTTTGACAAGCACGTCAAGAATATGTATCTCGACGTCGTCAAGAAGCTCTCGCAGGATGTCGGACACGAGATCCCCGTCGAGGTAGCAAACGACGGCGACGTTACCGCACTCGCAGGCGCTATGGATTATGAGGACGACAGCGTTCTCGGTGTCGCAATGGGCACCTCCGAAGCAGGCGGCTATGTCGACCAGCAGGGCAACATCACCGGCTGGCTCAACGAGCTCGCTTTCGTTCCTGTTGACTATTGCAAGGATGCAATGGTCGACGAGTGGTCGGGCGACTATGGCTGCGGCGTTAAGTATTTCAGCCAGGACGGCGTTATCAAGCTCGCTCCCGCAGCAGGAATCAAGCTTGACGAGTCGCTTTCGCCTGCCGAAAAGCTCAAGGTCGTTCAGGGCCTCATGAAAGAGGGCGACCCCAGAGCCGCTGCTATCTATGAGACCATAGGCACTTATTTCGGCTACGCGCTCGCATATTATGCAGAATTCTATCACATCAAGCATGCGCTCATCATGGGCAGAGTTACCTCCGGCGAGGGCGGTGTCATACTGCTCGAGAACGCTCAGAAGGTGCTCGATACCGAGTTCCCCGAGCTCGCAAAGACCATGCAGCTGCATATTCCCGATGAGTCGAGCCGCCGCGTCGGTCAGTCCGCCGCTGCAGCAAGCCTCCCCAGAATAAAATAAACAATAAAACAACTCGGCTTGCTTCACGGCAAGCCGAGTTTTTGTTGAGGAATAAGTAATAGTGGTCAGTGGATAGTGGTCAGTGGACAGTGAAGTTACGTCCATTTAGAAGTTCGGGATAAAGCTTTTTTCTTCGCAGCCCTTTTGCTGGGTATAGCCGTGCTCGATGCCAAGGGAGGCGGCGTAGGATACGAGTGAGGAATACTCGGCGTCGGTGACGGTGTGCGTGAGCTCGGTCGGCAGGTCAGGTGCGACGGGGGTATACTGCCGCATGATGCTATAAATAATTCTGTTGCCGAACCTGTCAAACAGCGCCTTTATCGCCATTTTTGACTGTATCACATTGCCCGGCAATAGCAGGTGGCGAACTATGACGCCCTTTTTGATCATGCCGTGCTCGTCAAAAACGAGATTCGGCTGCATCGAGAGCATACATTCGATCGCATCGAGCGCTCTTTCGCCATAATCCCCGCAATGCGAATAAGCGAGTGCTTCTTTCTTGCGTGCATACTTAAAATCCGGCAGATAAACGTCGACCGTGTCTTTGAGCATATCAAGCGTTTCGGGCAATTCATAGCCAGAGGAATTCCATATGACAGGCACAAAAAGTCCATCCTCACGTGCGATGCGCAGTGCCGAGGCTATCTGCGGCGTGAAATGCGTGCCTGTGACGAGGTCTATGCTGTGCGCATTTTGGCTTTGCAGTGAGAGCATAATGTCGGCAAGCTGCCTTGGAGTAACAGCTTTGGCATTCACCGGTGACGACGAAATGGCGTAGTTCTGGCAATAGATGCAGCCGAGGCTGCATCCGACAAAGAATATTGCGCCCGTGCCGTCGGTGCCCGAGATACAGGGCTCTTCGAAATAGTGCTTTGCAGCAAGGCTTATGCGCATGACGTCGGTTTCGCCGCATAAGCCGACATTTTTTGACCTGTCTATCCCACATAAGCGTGGGCAGAGCGTGCATCTCATTTATCCTTCACCATATAATCAAGCATCGCTTCGGCGGCTTTTTTGCCTGCGCCCATGGCGAGAATGACAGTTGCAGCGCCCGTAACGGCATCGCCGCCTGCAAAAACGCCCTCCTTTGACGTTTTGCAATCGTCACCTGTGACAATGCAGCCACGCTTGTTGGTCTCGAGGCCTTCTGTTGTAGAGCGTATAAGCGGATTGGGCGAAGTGCCCAGCGCCATAATTACGGCATCGCACGCAATTTCGTGCTCGCTGCCCTCGACGGCGACAGGTCTGCGCCTGCCCGAAGCGTCGGGCTCACCGAGCTGCATATCGATGCAGACCATGCCTCTTACAAAGCCGTCGTCTGTGCCCTTGATCTCGGTGGGGTTGGTGAGCAGCATAAATTTGATGCCCTCTTCCTTGGCGTGCTCTATTTCTTCTTTGCGTGCGGGCAATTCCGCTTCAGAACGCCTGTAAACGATATAAACGTTGTCAGCGCCCATTCTGACAGCGCATCTTGCGGCATCCATGGCAACGTTGCCGCCGCCGACCACACAGATATTCTTTGCCCTCATGACAGGCGTAGCCGAGGAATCTTTGTACGCTTTCATCAGATTGATGCGCGTGAGGTATTCGTTGGCTGAATAAACGCCCTTGAGGTTCTCGCCCTTGATGCCCATAAAGCCGGGCAGGCCTGCGCCTGTGCCGATAAACACGCTTTCAAAGCCGTTTTCCAGAAGTTCGTCGACAGACAACAGCCTGCCGATAACAGAATTGGTGCGTATCTCGACACCCATTTCGGCGAGCGCATCGGTCTCTGCCTTGACTATGCTTTTTGGAAGTCTGAATTCGGGGATGCCGTATGCGAGCACTCCGCCTGCGGTGTGAAGCGCTTCAAAAACAGTGACCTCGCAGCCCTTGGCGGCGAGTGAGCCTGCGCACGCAAGTCCTGCAGGGCCCGAGCCTATGATCGCCGCCCTGTGTCCTTTGCCTTCATCCGAAGCAGCCGAAACACGCTTGCCAAAGCACCTGTCGGCGACAAAGCGCTCAAGCCTGCCTATGGCGACAGGCTCGCCCTTGATGCCTCGGGTGCAGTATTTCTCGCACTGGTTTTCCTGCGGACAAACTCTGCCGCAGACAGCAGGAAACAGGTTTGAAGCCTTGATGACGTCGTAAGCCGCTTCAAAATCGCCCTCGGCGACGAGCTCTATAAAGCGTGAGATCTCGACCCCGACAGGACAGCCGTTGTTTTTGCAGGGCTGCTTGTCGCAGTGAAGGCAGCGGCGTGCCTCGTTTATAGCCATTTCGTCTGTGTATCCGAGCGCGACCTCGTCAAAATTGTGTGCCCTGACAGCCGCATCCTGTGTCGGCATCGGAGTCTTGATAGTCGAATTGTTGTATTTCATAGGTTAGTCTGTGCCTTTCAAAAGGTTGCACGCCTCGTCACGGCGTTTTGCTTCAAAATCACGGTACATATTGTTGCGTGACAGCATCTCATCAAAATCCACCTCGTGACCGTCAAAATCGGGTCCGTCGACGCAGGCGAATTTTGTCACGCCGCCGACAGTCAGTCGGCAGCCGCCGCACATTCCCGTGCCGTCGATCATGATGGGGTTCATGCTGACAACAGTTTTTATGCCGTATTGCTTTGTCAGCAATGACACGAATTTCATCATCACCAGCGGGCCTATCGCAATGACCTCGTCATATTGCTCGCCCGACTCGATGAGCTGCTTTAATGCATCGGTGACCAGCCCCTTTGTGCCTGCCGAGCCGTCGTCGGTCACGAGAATGCATTTGTCGCTGCATTCTGAAAATTCGTCCTGCAATATTACAAGCTCTTTTGATCTGAAGCCTGTTATCGAGTGTACCACAGCGCCCTTGGCGTGCAAAGCCTTTGCGATGGGGTAAGCGATGGCAGAGCCTACGCCGCCGCCGATGACAGCGACTTTTTTAAGACCGTCGGTGTCGGTCGGATTGCCGAGCGGCCCTGCAAGGTCTGAAATATATTCGCCTGTCTTTTTTGCGCCCAAAAGCATTGTTGACGCTCCGACGTGCTGAAAGATTATAGTGATAGTTCCGTTCTGTGCGTCGGCATCGGCGATAGTCAGCGGCACTCGCTCGCCGTCGTTACAAACGCGGATTATTACAAACTGTCCGGGCAAGGCCTTTTTTGCTATCTGAGGTGCATCGAGCACCATTTTGGTAACAGTCCGGTTGAGCATTTCTGTAAGAATTATTTTTGTCATATCAAATATCGACCCTCGTGATTATAGTTAGAATATGTTTGAAACGGTATTTTGGGTATATAAAGTATAATAACATCTGTTTTGCCGCATTGCAATAGGAAATATTCAAAAAACATGCCTCTCTTTGCTTGACTTTATCGAATATTTATGGCATTATCAGCATATAGGAGGTGCTTTGAAGTATGAAAACACTTATCAAAGGCGCAAAAGTATATAAAAACGGCGAAGTTATTAACGCCGACGTGATAGTTGACAGTGGAAAAATATCCGCTGTCGGCAACGATCTTTGCGCAAAAGACGTCACCGAAACAATTAATGCAGCCGGCTATCTTTTGATGCCTGCATTTATCAACACGCACACGCATTCTTATATGTCGATATACCGTGCTGCCGCCGACGACCTGCCGTTCACCGACTGGCTTTTCGGCAGAGTTATGCCGATGGAGGATCGAACGGTCGCCGATGAGGCTTATTGGGGCAGTATGCTCGCCATGACCGAGATGATCAGGACAGGCACTGGCTCATTCTGCGATATGTATATCTTCACCGGAGTTTCTCCGCTCGCATGCCGTGATTCCGGCGTTCGAGGAGTGCTGGGTCGTGGTCTGGTCGGAACAGAGGCAGAGCCGGGCGACAGGCTTGAAGCGGCGGTCGCCGAATATCTTGAATTCAAGGATGAGCCTCTTTGCAGCTTTAACATCGCCCCTCACGCGATATACACCACCGATGCACATTTTCTGGGCAGATGCATAGATACTGCGGCGAAATACAGCCTGCCTATACACGTTCATCTGTCAGAGAGCCTCACCGAGATCGAAAACTGCAAAAAGCAGCACGGCATCTCGCCTGTTGAATACCTCGACAGGCTCGGTATGTTCGACATCAAGACGCTTGCGGCGCACTGCGTGCAGATGTCTGATGACGACATCGGCATACTCGCAGACCGCAACGTTTCTGTCGCCTCGTGCCCAAAGAGCAACCTCAAGCTCGGCAACGGCTTTGCAAGGCTTGACGATATGGCAAAGCGCGGTGTGAATGTCACGATAGGCACAGACAGCGCTTCATCGAACAATTCGCTCGATATGTTCTCTGAAATAAACTATGCGGCGCTCATTCAGAAGGGACTTACACACGATGCCGCCGCATTCGGCGCAAAAACAGTCATCGATTGCGCAACAGTCAACGCCGCAAAGGCACTCGGTCTCAACAATGGCGAGATCGCCGTCGGCAAGGATGCTGATATAATGCTCGTCGACCTCTCGAATATTGCGTTCACGCCGAGCACAGATATAGTTTCGTCGCTCGTTTACGCCGCCTCGGGCGCCTGTGTCGATTCGCTGATGGTCGCAGGCAGATGGCTCATGCGCCATCGTGAGCTGCTTTCGGTCGATGAAGAAAGAATAAAATACAATTGCAATAAGATCGCAGAAAGGCTGGTCAACCAATAATGTCACACGATATCAAGGATGTTTCACTCTGGCAGGGCGGTGCGCTCAAGATCGAGTGGGTCAAAAACAATATGCCGCTTTTGAGAGGCATAGAAGCAGAATTTGCAAAAACAAAGCCCTTCAAGGGCAAAAAGGTCGCGCTTTCGGTGCACCTCGAAGCAAAGACCGCATATCTTTGCCTCGTGCTCGCAGCAGGCGGCGCAGAAATGTATGTCACGGGCAGCAATCCGCTGTCTACACAGGATGACGTAGCGGCAGCACTCGTCCACGAGGGACTGAATGTCTATGCGCTCCACGGCTGCACAATGGAGGTATATGAGCAGAACCTTCGCCGTGTTATCGAGATAGGCCCGAACATCATCATCGACGACGGCGGCGACCTCGTCAGCCTCATCCACGAGAGCTATCCCGAGCTGATCAACGGCGTTATCGGCGGCTGCGAAGAGACCACCACAGGCATACACAGGCTTTATAACATGGCTCGCAAAAACGAGCTCAGATTTCCCATGGTCATGGTCAACGAAGCCGACTGCAAGCATCTGTTCGACAACAGATACGGCACAGGTCAGTCCGTCTGGGACGGCATCAACCGCACAACCAACCTCATCGTCGCAGGCAAGGACGTTGTCGTCGCAGGCTACGGCTGGTGCGGCAAGGGCACTGCCATGCGTGCTAAGGGCCTCGGCGCAAGAGTCATCGTCACCGAGGTTGACCCGATCCGCGCTATCGAAGCGGTCATGGACGGCTTCACCGTCATGCCTATGGCAGAGGCGGCAAAGATCGGCGACTTTTTCGTCACAGTAACAGGCGACAGAGACGTCATCACCACCGAACATTTCGAGAGCATGAAGGACGGCGCGATACTCTGCAACGCAGGCCACTTTGATATTGAGGTCGACGTCGCAGGACTTAAAGAGATGGCTGTCCGTGAGTTCGAGGCGAGAAACAACATTCAGGGCTACGAATTGCCGAGCGGCAAAAAGCTGTATGTCATCGCCGAGGGCAGACTGGTCAACATCTGCGCAGGCGACGGTCACCCGGCAGAGATCATGGATATGTCGTTCGCTATTCAGGCGCTTTCGGCGCTCCACCTCGTCAATCACGCAGGCGAAATGACCGAAAAGCTCATCGTCGTGCCCAAGGAGGTCGACGTATCCGTAGCCGAGCGAGTGCTCGAATGCCGCGGCTTTAAGATCGACCACCTCACAGAAGCGCAAAAGGAATACCTGGGAATATGAAAAAGTGGGTCGCAAGACCCACTTTTTTGAGTTAAGTAGTCGCTGTCGCTACAGTGACAACTTAACTGCTAACTGCGCCGCAAGGCGCAATATCACTTACCACTCGGCTTCAGCCGAATATCACTTTTTTATCCTCTCGGATTAGTTATCTGCTTATAATCCCTTGCCCTGCATAGGATTTCTGCCGCTTCTGCCTTAGTGAGTGTGTTTGAGGGATAAAAATAGCCCTTCGGGACACTCATTATTCCGGATGCGATGACCCTGCAAACGGCAGAAACAGATACTGTCGGAACAGCCGAGAGGTCGGCGAAAGCGCCCTGCGCCCCTGTCTGCGGCAAAACGAGCATTTTGTCGATCATCTCTGCCGCTTCTGCGCGTGTGACGTTCTCGAGCGGTCTGAAGCTTGCCGATGCGGTATCGACTATGCCAAGCTCTGCCGCCTTTGCAAGGTACGACAGCCTGCCGACCGTGAGTGCGGAATCATCCTTAAACACCGTGTCGGTGACTGTATAGATGTTTTCGACCTCGGCGGCATCCATCAGCATTACCAGCAGGTCAATGCGCGTTATCTCTGACGTCGGGTCAAAATAATATTTTCCGCCCTCAAGACGATAGGTCATCACTCCGTCAAGGCACATTCTCGCCGCATAATGGTGTATCTCGTCCTTTGCGTCTTCAAAAACGACTTTCTCTTTGTTTTCGGCGACTGTTATATAGCACGGCGCAGCGTCCGAAGCATTGCCGTATCTGTCTGTCACGGTGTATGTAAAAACATCCGTGCCGCTGTAATCAATGTCGGAGAGATACCGCGCGTTGCCGTTTTTGTCAAGCGTGATCGTGCCGTGCGACGGATATGTCACTATGCGGCAGGTCTGACCGTTTTGAATATCGCAGACAGAAAACAGGCGCTTTATGCCTGCGATGGCGTTTTCACTTTTTGCCGTCGCAGTGGGCGCAGCTTGCACATCCGAAAGTGTCATGACGCATTCTATCTCGTTGCCCGCAAATCCGCCGTCACGGCAATAGAATTTCATTTTTTCGCTCGCCCCCTCTTTGCCGCAGGGCGAAAACATCACGAGCCCCAGCGATTCTGCTGCCAGCGTCTGCCCGACGACTATCGGCTTGCCACGCAGCGACAGCACTCCGAATTCGTTGCTTGGAAGCTCAGAAACGACTATATACGTCACCTCGCTGCCGAGTGCGGTCTCGAATTCCTCGAGTGTGAACATCGTCGGCTCTGACAGCGAAACACGCTTTTGCATTCGGCATTTCTCACGCAGATAGCCGATTCCGCTCGAAAGCTCGCCTGTTTTGCTGCCTGTTCCGCACGAAACGAGCATCGGCGCCGCCAATGCAAACAAAAGGAGCAGCGATATAATTTTTAGTGCATTAGATCTTTTCATTGCCACAGTACCTTTCTTGCTTGTTTATCGGTATATAATAGTGGCACTTGGCGTTAAATATGCCTGCCAAGGGCAAAAAATCTCTTGCATTTGCGTGCGATTTGGGCTATACTCGGTCTTAGTGAGGTGAATAATATGCCAAAAATTGCGGTTGCGATAAGCGGCGGCGTTGACAGCGCAGTCGCGGCGCTCGTCATGCGCCAAAACGGCTTTGACGTGACAGGAATATATTTGCATCTTAAGGACGACGATCCCGAAATGGCAGCCGCCGAGCAGGTCGCACACAAGCTCGGCATCGAGTTCGAAGCGCTCGATCTCAGGCAGGAGTTCGACTGCATGATCAAGCGCGAGTTCGCAAAAAGCTATTCTCTGGGCGAGACACCAAATCCCTGTGTCGACTGTAACAAAAAGATCAAGTTCGGCATACTGCTTGACCGCGCACTCGAGCTAGGCTGCGAGGGGATAGCGACGGGTCATTATGCGGTTTGCGACCAAAAGCGCATTATTCGCGCAGAATATGCACCAAAGGATCAGACCTATTGCCTCTGGCAGATTCCAAAAAGCAGGCTGAAATACATACATTTTCCGCTCGGAAATATGGCGAAGCCCGATGTCAAAAAGCTCGCCGCATCGGCGGGGCTCGTCAGCCCGGATAAAAAAGAAAGCATGGACATCTGCTTTATCCCGGATGGCGACTATCGGCACTTTTTGACCGAATACACGGGCGACGAGGGCAAAAAAGGCTCGTTTGTGCTTTATGACGGCACTTTTATCGGCGAAAGCAACGACCAGCGCTGCTATACGATCGGTCAGCGCAAGGGGCTCGGCATAGCATACGCACACCCTCTTTATGTCGTTTCAAAAGACCCGTCCTCAAATACGATAGTCCTCGGCAAAGAGGACCTGCTGTTTAAAACAGAGGTCCGCGTCAGAAATTGCAATTGGCAGCAGGATGTTCCCGATGAGTTCGATGCGCTCGTGCAGCTCAGATTCAGAGCCAGGGACGCGCAGGCGCATATAAAAAGAAACGGCGACAGCGCACTTATCACGTTCGTGTCCGGTGTTCGCGCCCCCTCGCCCGGACAGTCGGCAGTCGTCTATTCCAATGACGGAATTCTCCTCGGCGGCGGAGTCATTGAGCGCTGACGCGCAGGGAATAGTGGACAGTGGTTAGTGATTAGTGGTTAGTGGATAGTTAAGTAGTCGCTACAGCGACTACTTAACTGCTAACTGCGCCGCAAGGCGCAATATCACTTATCACTCGGCTTCAGCCGAATATCGCTTACAAAAAGGCAGATTTTCGCCATATACGGCGAAAATCTGCCTTACTTATTTACTAACCACTAACCACTGGCCACTATTGCACCTATCTATCGTTTCTTCTTCCGAACATAGTGAGCACTCTGACGAGGAATCTGAGGAAATAAACGAGCGAGGTGAGCAATGAAGCGAGGTATGTCATTGCGGCGGCAGCAAGAACCTTTTTTGCGCCTGCGACCTCGCCGCTTTCGATGATGCCGATATCAACGAGCATTCGGCAAGCTCTGCGGCTGGCGTTCAGCTCGACAGGCAATGTCACCAGCGCAAAAAGCAGCGATCCGCCATAGAACAGCACGCCGACCATTGCGACGTGAAATCCGAGCTCGGGGTCGAGCGACAGCGAGAGATAGTCGATCACCAAGCCTATCAAAACGAGCGGCATTGCGAGATACGACGCAAGCCTGACAACAGGAACGATCGCCGTGCGTATCCTGTAAAACAGATAGCCCGTATGCTTTTGCATTACGTGCCCCATTTCGTGTGCGGCGACTGCCACAGCCGCAACCGAGCGGCCCGAATGGGTGCTGTCCGACAGGTTGACGAGCTCTCTTGAAGGGTCATAGTGGTCGCTCAGCTCACCGCTGACCCTGCCGATGTTGATGCTGTAAAGCTTATTCGCCCTGATGATGGCAGCGGCGGCTTCATAGCCGGACATTCCCGAGCGGCACGGCACTTTGCTGTACTTTGAATAGGTCGTACGCACCGAAATGCTCGCTACCATCGAGAATATCGCACACAAGCCTATCGCGATCAGAAAGAAAATATAGTCATCTAAATACATCTGTTGCTCCTTTCAAGGGGAAAATTCAGATCGTCTCGACCGGTTTATACATCACCGCGAAGTGGAATTTGTTGCCCTGCTCCTCCTGCTCGGCGATACGCTGTGAGAGCGATGAGCCCTGTCTGATGAACGACAGCGTATGGTCGTACGTGCCTGTTGTGGGCAGGATATTCAGCCAATTGTTGACAGCGAGTATGTTGCTGCCCTCTGGCAGAACAGACTCTAACTGCGGCGCAAATATCCAGCTATAGCCGACGATCGCCCTTGTCTTGTGCTCGGGCATATATTTGCCATAAAAATCAAGCGCCTTGAGGAACGCATCGCGTATGACCTCGACGGTATACTGCATTCTCGAGGGAATATGAATATCCATCGTGTGCGAGTCACCCTCCAGGAATATTTCGTATTCGCCAAGGTCGAACTCTTCGGGAGCGCTGCTGACTACGCCCTTTGCGCTGACCCTGTTTGCGGTGACTTTGTCGTCGGTGCGGCAGAACACAGTGCGGCAGACGCTGCCGTCGGCGGACGAGAGCAGCTCGCCCTTTGCGCTTACAAAGTGCTCGCCTGCGACGAGCGAAACATATTCATCACCCTTTTTGAGGACGAGGAAATCGTTTGAAAAATAAGACGGGCAGAACTTGAGTGCGCCTTGCATAAACATACAGCCACCCGAGCCGAGCAGATTCCAGTTAAATTCGTTTATGCCCCAATAGCCGCGCATCTCAAAGCACTGGCGTGTATAGCCTCCGAAAGAGCCGACATTCTCGAGGTTGAGATCCTCGGGCGGTTTGCGGAACGTGAGCGTATAATCGAGTGCCAGTGCGCACATCAGCAGGTTGCAGGTGCGATATTCAAAGCCGTCGACCTTCAAAAGCTCGTCGGTATAGATATAATTCTGCCACGGCTTGCGCATCAGCACCGTAACATAGCGCCAAAAGCATATAGCCATGTGCTTGTCCGCATCGGCTGTAAAAGCGTCCCTCACATCACGCATGACTGCCATGCATTCGTCGGGCAACTTTGTCTGCTGCTGAATTATATCGATCGCTTCGTCGGTGATAAGCACATCGTTTTTGTCGTATTGTGCGATAAATGCATCAAAATGGTGGTCGAAATATTCGGGCAATTCTGCATCAAACTGCTTTTTGATCTCGGTAAGTGTCATGTTGGCTCCTTGAAAAAAATTATTCTTTGCTCTTATTCTTTGAACTGATATTTGTAAAGCGAGGCGTATTGACCGTTCAGCTTCATCAGCTCCTCGTGGTTGCCGCGCTCGACAATGCCGTCGTGGGTGATGAGCACGATTTCGTCGGCGTTCTTGACTGTCGAAAGCCTGTGTGCGACCACCAGCACCGTCCTGCCGTTCGAGAGCTCCTCGAGCGACTGCTGTATCATCATCTCGGTCGCATTGTCAAGCGCCGAGGTCGCTTCGTCGAGAATGAGTATCGGGGGATCCTTTAAGAACACGCGCGCTATCGAAATGCGCTGCTTTTGTCCGCCCGAGAGCTTTACACCGCGTTCGCCGACGTTGGTGTTATATCCGTCGGGCAGGCTCATCACAAATTCGTGTATGTTGGCACGCCTTGCCGCCGCCTCTATTTCCTCATCTGTGGCATCCGGCTTGCCGTATGCGATGTTGTCGCGGACAGTACCCGCAAACAGGAAAACATCCTGTGCGACCATGCCGATGTTGCGGCGCAACGATTCACGCGTCATGTGTGTTATGTCGGTGCCGTCAATAGTTATCGAACCGCCCGACAGCTCATAAAACCTCGGAATAAGGTTGCATATGGTCGTTTTGCCGCCGCCCGAAGGCCCGACGAGTGCGATCGTGCGTCCTGCGCCGATGTGCATCGAAAGCCCGTTGACGACGAGGTCGTCCTCTGCCGCATTCGAGTCGGCGTATGAGAAAGAAACGTTGTTGAAATCTATGTCGCCCTTGAGGTCGCCGCAATCGATGGCATCGGCAGCCTCTGCTTCGGGGTCGAGGTCGATGATCTCGATGAAACGCCTGAAGCCCGTCATGCCCTCCTGCAGCTGCTGGAAAAGGTCAATGACCCTGCGCACGGGCGTGAGGAAAAGGCTTATATACAGCAAAAATGCCGTGAAATCGCCTATGTCTATCCTGCCGCTGAGATAAAACAGACCGCCTGCCGCAATGACGACGAGGTACATTATATCTGTCGAAAGTGTCATCACGGTGTGGAATCTGCCCATCGCTTCGAGAGCGCCGCTGCGAGCCGTGACAAATTCTGCGTTGCCCTTGTCAAAGCGCTCTGTCTCATGCTCGGATGCGGTGTATGCACGCGAAACACGTATGCCGGAAACCGCTGTTTCAACATCGGCGTTGACCTCGGCTATCTTTTCGCGGCAGATCCTGAACGCTTCACGCATTCTGAGTCGCATGAGCACGGCAGCAAGCACCAAAAACGGCAGGAACGCAAAAATTATCAGCGTCAGCTCGAGGTTGATGCCAGACAGCATTATAAACGAGCCGATGAACATTACCACCGCCAAAAACAGGTTTTCGGGTCCGTGGTGTGCAAGCTCTGAAACATCAAAAAGATCGTTCATCAGCCTCGACATAATAGTGCCTGTCTTGGTGTTGTCAAAATAATTAAACGGCAATTTTTGCAGGTGAATAAACATATCGTGGCGCATATGTGCCTGCATCTTTACGCCCATGACGTGGCCGTAGTACGAGACGATATAATTCATTATCGCCTTGAGCAGATAGACCGCCAGCAAAACTCCGCACCAGATCAGAATGTTGGCGAGGTCCTTGTTTGGCACGAAAACATTGATGATGTTGCGTGCGATCATCGGGTAAAAAAGGTCTGCCGCCGCAACTATCAGCGCACAGAACATGTCAAAGGCAAACAGCTTTTTGACAGGCTTGTAGTAAGCAATAAATCTCTTGATCATGATATCTCTCCTTATTCTTTAAATTATAGCACCGCCACGCTTTTTTGTCAATCGCGACGGCAAAAAAGAAAGGTCGCCTGAGATAAGACGACCTCTTGGATTATTATGTCGAGGATTGCTTTATGCTGCCATTGGCTCGTCACGCAGATTCCAAGGTGTTATGCAATAATTTCCGCCGCGGCAAGGAACGGAAGACCACTCTGTATATGAGTCGCCGCAATTTGAGCAAGTGTATTTAAATTCGTAATAATGGGAGTTTTCATCGTTGGCGTGATAGTCTTTTCCGGTCCAGGATTCGCTGTATGTATGCTCGGCGGCATATATAAAATAGTAAATCGTGCCAGTATATTCAAAGTCTGCTCTTCCGATCTCATTTTTAAACGAATATTCTAGCGGCCAACTGATTGATGCAGACGGCAGATATTTATATCTTAATGGGTTTGTATTGCCGGGTTTGTGTGACCAATACGAACCATCGTAACGCATAAAATGGAAATCTGTATTACTTGAGTTTTCGCCTTTACGAACACAGATGCACAAATGAGTTGAGGGTATGTTGTTAGGGTATGATGCTTCCATTTTTACACAACCATATCCCAACTCTTGTAAATCTGCTTCAACTTTAAGAGCTATTTGATATATCGTATCCGTTTTTATAAAAGACATTATTCCTTTGGAATAATACCCGGGATTGCGTTTGCCATCTGTACGCCTTAAAGCATATGTGTAGCAATTGTATCGTAGATAACTGTCATTCCATGTGCCAATAACAATATTGGACTTCAACTCTTCTTCGTCTTCTGAAGATGCTTCCACTTGATTCGCACAATCAACGATATCAGCGGATACTGACAATTCATTACCATTACTTGCAAAGGCCGAAATTACTAAAGTAAAGCAACACAAAATAACGGTCAAAAAATCATTATCTTTTTCATTATTAATATCCTTTCTACATCTGTGAAAATCGACGCTTCTATAATGCTTAATAATGCTTTTGAATGTTATTTAGAAAAATCGGTATAGTCGATTTGATAATATTCAAAAAACAAATCCTGTTCGAAGTTTTTAGAGCTGAATGCGATATAGCACCATGGATCCGCTTCCAAATCGGCCATACATTTTCTGGTATCAGACAAATCTATTAGAAGGTCTTTTAGCCCCTGCTCATTTATGACCGCAATAAGCTCTTCATCTGACATTTTTGACAGTCTCGGCTTGCCGTAAAGTATATCTTCGTTGGTTATGGGCTCTTCCGGTGCGCAGGCAGAAAGCAGAAGTACCGAGGTCAGTGCGAGGGTTAAGATTAAGATAAGCAATTTTTTCATAACATTTTTCCTCCGAAAATTTTTTAGGGTTCAAAAAAGCGCACAAATAGGCAAAAGCCCGTCTGTGCGCTCTAATTATTGATCTTAAGTTGTCCCACGGAATAATGCGAGGTGCAATAGCAAATACATCTCATAATTCCGTCCTCCTTTACAAATATATTGTATCACATGCTATGTGGCGTGTCAATATGTCATATTAAACAAAATGCACAGACGAAAAAACAAAAGCAAGCGCGATGCACTTGCTTTTATTTAAAAAGATAAATCGGCGTTATTTGATCTCAAATTCGCAATAAAGCGTTTCGTCATATATATTCTTGACAAGACGATATTCGCCTTTTTCAAAGCCGGAGTCGAGTCCGAAATCAGATGCATATATCGACATCGGGCCTTCGACCGTGCCGTTTGCAAGCGGAAAAGCTCTTGACAGGGCGCCTTTTACGCCGTAATCGTCGGCAAATTTCATTTGCTCATAATTGCCATCGGCATTCTTTTTTTCAAGAGTATATGCCAGATCATATTCAAATGCCGCTCCGTCCGAGCGTCTTATAAAAAAGCTGATGATCATTTTGCCGACGTTCGGCTGTTCGACTACGGTGACGGTGAAGCCTCCCGGCGTGGGGACGGGGATGTCGGATTCATCGGTGACACCGTCATCGGAGACCAAGGGCAAAGAAGCATTGCCTTCGTTAGGCGAAGAGCCACCATCGGGCTGCTCGGGGGCACAGCAACAAAGCAGCACACTAAGCAAAAGCAAAATGCACAAAAATGTTGCCTTATATTTTGCGGTCATATCAGTCACCCTGATAAGGTGCCGAGACCGTTTCGATCGTGCGAGCGGAACCCGCGCTGCCGTAATAGGTGACGGTTTCTTCTTCACCCGTGTCACAGTTGTAGGTTATGAGAACAAGGGGTTCGCCTTGCTGTGTGTTGTCATCGGCAGAAACTATAATTCCCGACACGACCGACAGCATAAAAAGCACGACGAATAACAAAGTAAAAATGCGTTTCATAATGCTTCCTTTCGCACATGGCAGCAGACATCTTGCTATGCCGGTGGACGAATTTGCTGTCCATATTTATTATATGCGCAAAAAAGCCCGATTTCAAGTGGCATTATATACAGATTTATATATCGTTTTTTGTATATAATCACTAAATGTCCTGTTTTCGCTTGACAATCAAGGCGTTATGATATACAATAGAGTTAAGCAAAAACAATTTTAAACAATTACGGAGGCTTATATATCATGGCAAAAACCAGAGTGGGCATCATAGGCTGCGGCGGCATAAGCAATTGCCACATGGCAGGCTACAGAGCCTTAAAGGACACCGTCGAGGTAGTCGCGTGCTGCGATATCGACGAAAACAAGCTCAAAAATTACGCTGCGGCGAATAACATTCCCGCATACTACACCGATTATAACGAAATGCTGGCAAAAGAGCAGCTCGACGCTGTTTCTGTCTGCACATGGAACGCAGCCCACAAGGGTGCGACCATCGCTGCGCTCAACGCAGGCGTCAACGTTATCTGCGAAAAGCCCATGGCTATGAACGAACAGGAGGCGCTCGAGATGCAGGCTGCTGCCGAAAAGAGCGGCAAGGTGTTGCAGATCGGCTTTGTTCGCCGCTTTGGCAACGATGCCGACATACTCAAAAAGTTCATCGATGCAGGCGACCTCGGCGACATCTATTATGCCAAGGCTACTTATTTAAGGCGCAACGGCTGCCCCGGCGGCTGGTTTGGCGACAAAGAATATTCGGGCGGCGGCCCGCTGATCGACCTCGGCGTTCATGTCATCGATCTTGTGCGCTACCTCGCAGGCAGCCCCAAGCCTGTTTCTGTCTACGGCGTCACCTTTGACAACTTAGGACCCGACCGTGCAGGTGGTGGCAAGGGCTGGGTATCGACCACCACGGGCCACACCTTTAAATATACTGTCGAGGATTTTGCTTCGGCAATGATCAAGTTCGACAACGGACTCACTTTGCTGGTCGAAGCATCCTTTAACCTTAACCTCAAGAACGACACGGGCAACATCGAGCTTTTCGGCACCAAAGCAGGCGCAAGAATCGACCCCAACATCGAGTTCTTCGGCGTTCAGAACGATATGCTCGTCGACATCAGACCCGCAGGCAACACAGGACTCGACTTCAACGGACTCTTTGAGCGTGAGATAAGCCACTTTATCTCCTGCGTGCGTGACGGCATCGAGTGCCGCAGCAAGGCTGTTGACGGCGTTATGCTGATGAAGATCATCGACGCTATCTATAAGTCCGCCGAAACAGGCCACGAGGTCGTTATCGAATATTAAGCATCGCAAAAGGAATATAGAAAGAAAAGAAAAAAGCTGGCAGCGCGCCAGCTTTTTCTTTGCAATGTCAGGGGAAACATCGCTAAAAGGAAATTGGGGGAAAGAAATAAAGGAGAAATCTATGTTTGCATGAAACTGTCGAATTGTGTGACCCGTCGGGATGAATTTGTGCCCGACGGGCCTTAAGAGAGGAGAAAGGAAATAGGAAGGAAAAAACTTTGCACCATGATATCGCTTTTGCACGACACAAAAGCGAACGCTTGCAAAGAGCCTCGATCGGTCTTGATGCACCCGATCACACGCGCCGTATTCTGCTGCCGCGCGCTGCTCGTTGCTCGATGCGACATCGTCCTGCTACTGAAGCCGCATCCTGTAAAGGCTCACAGGCTGCGCCCGTCTGCTCTTTACGTGTATAAGATAGCATGGGTTGCTTAAAGCAACATTAAAAAGGACGGCCGAAAAAAGAAAAAAACACGGTTTTTAGTTGACGAGAGCCTATTATATATGATAAAATGCAGGCAATACACAGTGAGGTGCATTAAATATGAAAATAAAAAAGCTGACAACTCTATTGCTGCTATGCGTGATCGTGCTTGCGTCGTGTGCGCCGGTGGCGGACACATC
>CAZASH010000007.1:0-61951 GCA_964487775.1 uncultured Ruminococcus sp. | reverse complement strand
TTCGCACCTGCAGGCACAGGATATGTCAAAGCTCGGCTTTATGCAGGATTTGATACGCGGAATCAGAAAAATAACTGCTGATACATCTAAATCTTCCAGCTCGAAAACAACTATTATTTCAAGCACAAGTGCCAACCCTGCAGCATTACTAAAGCGCACATTTATGTTCGTTGAAGACGGTGATTGGAATGCCGCACGTGAATACGCAAATCGAGTTCTTGACATCGAACCAGAAAACGCAAATGCATTTTTAGCGTTATTAATGACCGACCTCAAAGTCAAGCAACGCGAATCTCTCGGCAAAATAAACCGCGCATTTAACAATAATAACAATTATCAAAAGATCATGCGCTTTGGCAATGCCGAGCTTACCGCCGAACTCGCAGAATACTGCAAGTATGCGACATACAATGACGCGGTTTTGCAAATGCAAACCGCAAAAGATACTGCCAGCTTTGAAAAAGCCGCAAACCTGTTTGAAAGCATACGGACGCACAGAGATTCGGCAAGCCTTGCAAAGATATGCCACGAAAGAGCTTGCGAGTACCAATACGAGCGCGCCTGCAACATTATGTCAACAGCAAAGGGTGCTAATGACTACGAAAAGGCAGCGGCACTGTTTGATGGCATAGAAGGCATGAAAGACTCTGCGGCTTTAGCCCGGAAATGCCGTGAGCGTGCCATTGTTTACAAATATGATGCCGCGTACAGTTTGATGAGGAACGCAAACAGCGTTAACGAATACAACAGAGCTGCCGCTTTGTTTGAAGAACTCGGTGATTACAGAAGATCAAAGTTCTTTGCATCCGATTGCCGAAAAATAGCAAATCGCAAAACAAAGCGCTCAGCTATTGTCAATGCTGCTATCGCATTTCTTAAGCAGCATAAAATCGCGTTTTTTGTTTTCGGCATCATTTTCATAACTATCATAGCGCCGCTTATTTACCGCCTGTGCCCGACAATAGTGCCCGCTTGCACAATTGTATTGATTGTTCTCGCATTGATTTGTCCGTTTTATGTTTTCGGTGGTTCGAGCAAAAAGGGCTGTGGTGGATTCGTCGCCGCGTGGATACTCGGCTTTTCAATCCTCTTTGTGATTGTTTTACTTTCTGCTTATGTAATACTGCCTTTATTATTCAACTTGCTCGGAATTGATGCATTTTAACACGATTTCGCAACAAAAACACCTCGCATGCCGAGCATGTGAGGTGTTTTAAATTATTCACCCATTGATGAAGCGTGAGAGGAAGTCCTTAGTCTTTTCGTTTTTTGGGGACTCGAAAATTTCCTGCGGTGTGCCTTTTTCGCAGACGATGCCGTCAGCCATAAACACGACTGAGGTCGAAACGTCGCGCGCGAACGCCATCTCGTGTGTAACCACTATCATGGTAAGCCCCTCTTTTGCAAGGCTCTTCATGACAGACAGCACCTCGCCGACCATCTGAGGGTCGAGCGCAGAGGTGGGTTCGTCGAAAAGCAACACCTCGGGGCTCATCGAAAGTGCGCGCGCTATCGCCACACGCTGCTTTTGACCGCCCGAAAGCTGTGCCGGGCGCGCATTGATATACGGCAGCATTCCGACCTTGTCGAGATATTCCATCGCGATGTTTTCGGCATCCTTTTTGCTTCTGTGCAAAACCGAAACCTGACCGACCGTGCAGTTTGCGAGTGCGGTCATATTGTTGAACAGGTTAAAGCTCTGAAACACCATGCCGACCTTTGCACGATATGATGACAACTCAAAATGCGGTGCGGTTATATCCTCGCCGTGATAGAGGATACTGCCCTCGGTGGGAGTTTCGAGCAGGTTGATACAGCGCAGCATAGTGCTCTTGCCCGAGCCCGAAGCGCCGATGACCGACACGACCTCGCCCTTTTTGACAGCGAGATCTATGCCCTTGAGCACTGCGCCGCCGCCGAAATCCTTTTTAAGTCCTATGATCTCGATAACGTTTTCGCTCATTGCCCTGCCCCCTCTCTGCTGATGTGTATCTCTGCCTCGGGATCTGTCTGCGAGCCAAAGACGGTATAGCTCTTGCTGCCGCTCAATTTCTTCTCAAGCAGTCTCAAAAGCCTTGTTACAGCGAACGTGAGTATGAAATAGATGATACAGATGACAAGATAGGTCTGGAACATCTTATAATTCTCTTTTGTGATAACGCCTGCGAAATAATACAGCTCGGCAACGCCGATGACGTTCAGCACCGAGGTGTCCTTGATATTGATGACAAACTCGTTGCTTACAGACGGCAGTATATTGCGTATCACCTGCGGCAGTATGACCTTGAACATCGTCTGCGAGTGCGACATTCCTATCGAAAGCGCACCCTCGGTCTGACCCTTGTCTATCGACATTATGCCGCCTCTGACTATCTCTGCCATATACGCGCCCGTGTTGATAGAAACAATAAACATGCCCGAGGTCATCAGAGGCAATGTGCTGCCGCCGCTCATAAAGGCGTAGCCCCAATAAATGACCATCGCCTGAACCATCATCGGAGTGCCTCTGAACACCTCGATATACACGGCGATAATGGCGTTAAGTATCTTTTGCAGCCAGCGGACAAACGTCTTTTTTGACAGCGGTGACGATCTGGCAATGCCTGTCAGCAGACCTATTACAAGGCCTGCCAGCGTGCCGACGAGTGCTATAAGCATCGTTACGCCTACGCCCTGCAGGAGATGCTCGTAATGCTTGGCAAAAATATCGATTACGTCGTTTATAAAGCTCATGATCTTATTTCTTGATGACAACAACGAGGTCGGAGGTATAATAGGTGTCGGTGAAATCGACCTCTTTTGCTCTGTCCTCGGTAGGGCTCATGCCTGCGACGATAGCGTCAACACTGCCCGACTGTACTGCGGGAATAAGCGAATCCCACGCATACTGATATATCTCGAGCTTCATACCGAGCTTTGCCGCAACATAGCGTGCGATCTGAACGTCATAGCCGTTGGCATAGAGTCCGTCCTTGCCCTCACCGCTGATAGCGACAGAGCCGTATGTAGCGTCCGATGAGGTATCTGTCCAGTTGAAAGGACGGTATGCGCATTCCATAGCGACCTTGAGAACGCCGTTTGCGCCGTCTGTTTCGGGAACGGTGATAGCGAGGCTGTCGAGCTTATCGCCTGCAGCCATGTCGACCGCCTGCTGCATAAGCTGTGCGCGCTGCTCGGGGGTTATTTCGGCAAGAATGGCATTGATGCGCTCTCTGAGCTCAGAGCCCTTCTTGAGGCCCATTGCGATGCCGACCTGATCGTCGGTGGCGGTGAAGCCTGTATCGTTGTTGATAAGCGGAACATAGGTAAGTGCTTTGTTTGCCTTGCAAACAGTTAGTGCCGTAGGCTTTTCGGCGATATAGCCGTCTATCGTGCCCATGTTGAGAGCGACGAGCAACTGATCAAAATCGGGCAGATCGGATGCCTGAACGTTCTCGATCTGTGTGAGTGCCTTCTGGTGGAACGTGCCCGACTGTGCGGCTATGCGTGCGCCTGCGAGGTCTGCCAGCGTTTTTGCGCTTGTGAGGTCCTTGCTCTGTGACGGAGCGCAGGAGGCGAACATACCGATGCAGATCGCAACGGCAAGCATTAAGACTGTGATGCGTGTGAGCTTCATTTTTTGGTTCTCCTTGAAATATAAGAAATAATAAAAATACAGCAAAAAAACAACCCGTGACCTAAACAAGTATCACAGGCATTGTCTGCTGTCAAGAAAAAAGCACATTGCCGATGATAGCTCTCCATATGCGCAAAATGCACATATGACAGTTGTACGCATATTTTGCGCACCCCCAGCAAATGCCAGTGACGGCGTGTCACAGCGGCAAAAGCTTCGGCAGAATCGCCTTATGCCCACAGCACACGCCGTTTTAATGCGTTGGGCTTATCATCTCATCTGCATCCTCTATCAGGTCTGTTATTGAATTTTGCATGGAGCGTAGGGGATTCGAACCCCTGACCCCAACACTGCCAGTGTTGTGCGCTCCCAGCTGCGCTAACGCCCCGAAATATAAGCATAATTAGATTATCACAGCATATGCGGTTTGTCAAGCACTTTTTTTGTCAAATACACCATAAAAAGCATAATATGTGACGACTGAATATTTTTTGGTCAATACAAACAGACACAAAGCAGGCAAAAAAGCCTGCAAAGGACACAGCATGACAGATCTGACAAGGGTTTTAACAGGCTTATCGCTGCCGTTTTTGGGCACGACAATAGGCTCGGCAGCGGTTTTTATATTCAAAAAGCAGATATCGGCATTCTGGCAGCGGCTGCTGCCGGGCTTTGCCTCGGGCGTAATGATAGCGGCGTCGGTGTGGTCGCTGCTTTTGCCCGCAATAAGCATTGCAGAGCAGAGCGGCATTCCGCCGTGGCTTCCTGCGGTAGGCGGCTTTGCGGCAGGCGTTGTATTTTTGCTGCTGCTCGACAGGCTGATGCCGCGCATTCGGCAGAAAGGGCTGATTAAGGGCGCACTGGGCAAGTCATTTATGACGGTGCTTGCCGTGACACTGCACAACCTGCCCGAGGGAATGGCGGTCGGCGTGGTATTTGCAGGGCTTATAGGGGGCGACCCGACTATTTCTTATGCAGGCGCAATGGCGCTTTCGCTCGGTATAGCGGTGCAGAACTTCCCGGAAGGTGCGATAATATCCGCTCCGCTCGCCGCAAACGGCATGAAAAAGAGCAAAGCGTTTATCTATGGCGTGCTTTCGGGCGCTGTCGAACCGATAGGCGCATTGCTTACCATGGCGATGACTGCGATGATGACGCCGATACTGCCGTATATACTCTCGTTTGCGGCAGGCGCTATGATATATGTCACGGTAGAAGAGCTGATACCCGAATCGCAATCAGGCGGAGAATCATCGGTCGGAACGATAGGTGCTGCCATCGGCTTTGCACTGATGATGCTGCTCGATGTTGCTTTTGGATAAATACAAATAAACAAAGCGCCGCACACTTCCGAATGAAATGTGCGGCGTATGCTTTTAATTAATGATCAGTCTGCAAAATATCTGTCGAGCAGGCCCTTGAATGCCTTGCCGTGTCGAGCCTCGTCCCGGGCCATTTCATGAGTTACTTCGCTTCGCTCGTAACTCCAAAGCGGTGTCGTGGCAAGCACTTTTGGCAATTTCCCACTTCCACTTTCCACTCATAGAATAGCACAGGATTTTGAAAAAGTCCACTACTTTCCACAGGAGGACTATTCAAAATGGCAGAAACAGCATTCACAGGAGTATTTCAGTTAGACAATGGCTTTTGGGGGTATCGTTATACAGTTACCTACAATGGCAAAAAGAAAGATGTTAAGAAGCAAAAAGACGAATTTGGAAAGCCATTCAAAACGGCAAAAGCGGCATTCCGCGCGCGTGATAATGCTATGTTGCGCGATAGAATGAGCCGCATTAGAAAACCCGAAACAAAGAGGATGACATTTGCGGAAGTGTATCAAGAATATTGCGAAATGGGGCGCAGTAGTAAAGCCTACGCCACAATAAAAAAGCAAGACAGTTTGTGGAAAAACCATCTTGCAGAAAGATTTGGGGATAGGTTTATTGATGAAATCAGCGTTGCGGAGGTCAATGACTATCTTTCACACCTCTACTATACCGAGGGGCGCGCCTATAAGTATGTAGAGGGATTTTTGAAAATGTTCTATCTCATTTTCGGTCAAGCCTACTCCCGAAACTATCTTGATGTAGATACCTACAACAAATTATGCGTGATGAAAGAAGCGCGCATTACCATGCCGAAATTAAAGAATGATGAAGATACCGACATTGTAGCCTACGAACAGGAACAGGTTGCCGCCCTTGATGAATACTTTGCAGGAACAAACGCCGAAACCGCGTATTTGCTTGGCTGCTATTGCGGCTTGCGTATCAATGAGTGCTACGGCTTGAAATGGGAAAATGTAGACTTGGAGCGGGGAACGATAACCATTGACAGGCAAATGCAGTATCAAGATGGCTTGATAAAACTTGTTCCATTAAAGACAAGGAACGCGCGCCGCACTGTCTATTTGAGCGAAAAACTAAAAGCATACTTCACAGAATTGGAGCGGCAGCGGGCGGCGGACGCGGAGGAACTAAAAGGGCAACGGGAGCAAAACCAAACAATCATTGAAGATTTGGGCGGCGGAAAGGTATCGTCATTGGAACTTGTAAATTCGCTCTCGAATGGCAAGATACAAACAGTAAACTCAATGAAGTATCACAGCCGCACCATAAAAGCCGAAATAGGAATAGACTTCAAATACCACCATTTACGCCACACATACGGAACGCGCCTTGCTATCCTTAACACACCGACACACATACTTTGCAATCAGATGGGACACGCAAGCGGCAAAGTCACAGAGCGTTATTACCTTGCAATCTCCAAAATGGCGGTTAATGTGCTTTTGGAAAATCTTAACGCTATGTAATGCCAAAAGGCAGCAGGACGGCGCACAACGGCTTATAACGAGCCATGAGGGAAATAGACGGCAGCAGGATAAAAATGCAATACACGGCTCGCGTCGGTGGCGGGCAGTTATCTATCCATAAAAAAGGAGCGGGAGGCGCAAAGGCTTCCCGCTCGTTCTATCGGCTGTTAAAATGTGAATGCTCCCGCTTTTACTTCAAGCGTCGGCAACTCGTATTCAATTTGGAGGTCGTGGCGGAGGAAATAGCGCATATTATCCAATAGCACAAGCATTTCCCCGTATGCCTCCCTGTCCTTATCCTCCGTCATATTCTCCCATACTGCCAAAAGGCAGTTAAGCATTTCTTTTTCCTGCATAGTATCTCCTTAAAACTCAAACTTTTCTGTTGGCGTGGGAGAAACTTGTTTCTCCCCGCCACAATAATTTATCATATTTGTTTTATTTATATTTATTTCTATATTCTCCGCCGCTTCATCATTTACGGCTTGCGGCGTTCCAAAAGCGTCAGCCGTAAAGTCATAGCCGTCAGCCGTGTTATCCTTTTCTGTGTGCGTGGCGCGCTGCGGTGTTTCATAGAAATCATAGGTATTACTGTCCCCGCGCTGCACAAGATAGCCGCGATATATCAGTTTCTTAAATTGGTCACGGTATGTAGATGGCGGCATCCCTACCGTTCGTTCTATGGCGGCGGGGGACAGCGCAAGCATAAAGCCGTTAGCGTTGGACGCAAAATACAAGTATAACATAAGTGCTTGCGCCCCGAGGTCGCGCGCCGCAGCTTGCCAACTGCTATTCTTTATTCCGAGGAAATCAGACGCGACGCGCTCTCTGTGAATAGCTACAAGCCGTTGGTTTGGAACTGTGTATGACATTCTCCGTTTTCTCCTTATCTATTGGAACGGCAGGGAGGGAAGCCCCTCCCGCCGATAATTTATGGTCTACCGAGGCTGTTTATCTTCTCATTCAATCCGTCAATCGCGTCAAAGACTTCCGACGCGTCAACCGTTAATGAAATACGCGACAGGACTAAATCTGCTGCCTCTTGGACTATGCGGTTATGTTCTTCGCTTGACAGCCAATTCTGTTTCATCATCTCCTTTTGGTAGATGTAGCGCAGCATTATATCTCCTGTTCGCTCCGACGCTTCCAAAAAGCGTTCCATTACGCCCTTATATCGTGCCATAGGTTTACCCCCTTTCCGTGGTCTATTTGTAAGTTTTTTCTTTTTTCTTACACATATATTATACAAAAATTTTTTATAAAAATAAAATAAGCCCGCCGATGGGCTGGCTCTGGACTATTGGCGGAAACATACCCCCGCCCCCCTATTTCGGGAAAAAATATTTTTGAGCGGGCGGCGCGCCTTATGCGTGAGCAAAACTCCCGCTAAATTGTATTTTAATTTCGCCGTCTCCGTCTTGTTAAACCTTATTAAGCCTTATTTTGACTTACTCGCCGCAAATAAGGCGTAATTATCCTTATTCCAACAAATTAAACCTTGTTTTTGGCAAAATAAGCCTTAATTGGATTTATTTTAATAAATTTCGCGGAAACTATTGACAGAATATATATATATATATATATATAATTGAGTGTGCGATTTTTCGTTTTTTGACGAAAGCCGCACATTTTTTTAATTTACGGAGGAAAACAAAATGCGCGTTACGATTGACCTTGACAGAGACATTATCATCATTCCCGACAACTTCTTTAAGAAGATTGCGGAGGAAAATGAAAAGTTGGAGAAATACGGCGCAACGCCTGTAAAGGCTCTTGACCGTATCAAGCACTCTTATGAAAAAGCTATGGCAGACACCGACAACCGTTTGTTGACACAAAGCAACGCAAAGACTTCTACTCGCGGCAAAAAAACTATGACCCCCGAGGAAGCAAAGAAGATGTTGGAGGCGGAAGCAGCCAAAGCGGGGAATAAGTAATGGCAAATGTTACACAAGTAGAAAAAGACTTGATGTGGGAACTGTATCAAAAATATGGCGTTTTCAAAAAAGTTGCCGATATTATGGGGCGTGACCCCAGAACCGTTTCCCGCCATATCCACGAACGGGAAGCCGCAGTAAACGCGGTGCGCGTTGTCGTGGAAGCACAGAATACACCAACGGAGGAATAAGACAATGAAGAAATTACTTGCGCTGCTTTTGGCAGCAGTTATGTGCCTGTCTCTCGTGGCTTGCGGCGGCGAAACAGACGCACCGTCTACAAATGAGGGTGGCGTAACAGATGCGCCGTCTACAAACGAGGGCAATGGCGATAGTTCAAATGCAGAAAAAGCTATTATCGGTGCTTGGAACATGGGAGAATATGATGTTTTTGTTTTCTCCGAAGATGGAAAGGTTGCTCGTGGCGATGAAGAATACGATTGGTGGTATGACAAGGAAACAGAAAGATACTTCTTGTCAGTTAATGGAGTAACACTTTCTTTCGTTATTGAAGAAGATGAAAATGGTCGTTTCTTTGATGTTGATGGCGAACGCCTCTACTATTTAGAAAACTATGACCCCGAGGCAATGGAAGCGGAAAAGATTGCGGGTATAGTAGAGGGCAAAACCGAACTTATTGTTGGCAATTCCTACACTTCGGAAAATGGCGTTACCTTTACCCTTGATAAGGCAGAAATTACTGGTGAAGAAACAGAATGTATGTTCAATTTGTATTTCACTTACGAGGGCAGCTTGGACTTGGGTCAAGCGGATTATGAGTCCTTTACCCATTGGAGCAGTTTTGGATTAGCACATCAGACTAATGGAAGTGAGGGAAATACACACCGTCACGCAGGTGGATTTGAGGAAATGGCTGACCTTGAAAAAGATAGAGAAGAATATGGCTTCCTGTGCTTCACTATCAACGGTGCTGAATATTTTGTTTCTATTGACACATTTTTTGAGTAATATCGTGGGGCGGGCGCAAGTCCGCTCCATTCTTTTCCCTCTCTTGGGTGTTTCATTAGGGTATACCCCATTGACAAAGAAAAACGAGCCGTTTTTATGTGTCACAAGACTTGTTTTGGTATTTATGAAATATTTCAAAATATTGCATAACCCTATTGACATACTTTTGGTTTTGTGGTAGAATAATTACAGAAACGAAAGAGAGGGAATATCAATGAGAGTTGGTTATGTAAGATGTTCGACAATCGAACAGAACGAAGCAAGACAGTTAAAAATGATGGAAGAACAGAACGCCGAAAAAATCTTTACTGACAAGGCGAGCGGCAAGAATACAGACCGCGCCGCGTTCAAAGAAATGATGGCTTTTGTTCGCGCAGGGGATATTGTGATTGTAGAAAGCATTTCCCGAATTGCGAGAAACACACGCGACTTGCTGACGATTGTTTCCGAACTGACAGAAAAGGGCGTTGAGTTTGTAAGCCTTAAAGAGAATATCGACACCACTACCCCACAAGGCAGATTTATGCTGACCGTGTTCGGCGCACTTGCAGAACTGGAACGCGAGAACATTTTGGAAAGACAGCGCGAGGGAATTGAGATTGCAAAGACCGCGGGCAAGTACAAAGGTCGCAAGCCAGTTGACATTGATGAAGAACAGTTTAAGGCAGTATGCAAGCGTTGGCGCGCAGGAGAAATCACAGCCACAGCCGCCATGAATGAAGTGGGTTTGAAACCTAACACATTCTATCGGCGCGTAAAAGAAATGAGCCTGTAACAGCGGCTCACTACAAATTAAGAGCAAGGCGCAAACGCGCCACTCAAAATATTTCCACTTTTTCAAAATCCACTTTTGCTACTCTTGGAGAGGGCGGCGGACGCAGTTTCCACCCTCTTTCCACTAAAAAAGAGGGCAGGACTTTCATCCCACCCTCTTGGAAGTGCTTTATATTAGCCGAAATAACGCTTCAGCAGACCTTCGAATGCCTTGCCGTGTCGAGCCTCGTCACGAGCCATCTCGTGAACTGTGTCGTGGATAGCGTCGAGACCAAGCTCTTTTGCACGCTTTGCAAGCTCAAACTTGCCGAGCGTTGCGCCGTTCTCGGCTGCAACTCTGACGGTGAGGTTCTCTTTGGTAGAATCGCTCAGCACCTCGCCGAGCAGTTCTGCAAACTTGGCAGCGTGCTCAGCCTCTTCGAGAGCGGCTCTGCGCCAATATTCTGCGATCTCGGGATAGCCCTCTCTTGCAGCGGCTCTCGACATAGCGAGATACATACCGACCTCGGTGCACTCGCCGTTGAAGTTAGCGCGCAGACCCTCGATGATGTCTGCAGGTGCGTCCTTGGCGATGCCGACAACATGCTCGGCTGCCCAATTGAGCTCATCCTCAACTACCTCGACGAATTTCTCACCCGAAGCTTTGCAAAGAGGGCAAACCTCGGGTCTGGTGGGCGACTCTACGATCTCGCCGCAAACTGTGCATCTCCATTTTTTCATTTTAAGTACCTCCATAAATACGTTGTTGATGTTTTTAATGTTATTTTTTCGACGATTTTTATTTGATAATCATTATCGATAAGGCATTATAACACATCATTTCGCAAAATGCAATAGGCAAATCGAAATTTTTTGCCTTATACAAAAATATTTTTTGATTGACAGTCGGTGCTCGGTATTATATAATAAGATAACTGCAATAAACAAAGGGATATTTGAAAGGAAAACAGCAATGAAAAAGCATTCGGTATTATACATACTGCTCTGCATCTCGCTCTGCCTGTGCGCTTCGTGCGCTCCGCAGGAGCAGGATAACACATCAGGCGAAAGCAATGACATTCAAGCGTCGTCGGCAGACACCTCGAGCGAAGATACCTCGAGCGAAACCGACATCGCACAAAAGACACACAAAAAGAGCAACCTTCACGGGCACACATATCGCTGCGGACACGCCGCCGGTACAGACGAGCAATATGTGACCGCTGCCATAAGCGCAGGCTATGACCTGATGGCGTTTACCGATCACGTCATGCTGCCATGGACGACGGCTGTCAACGGCGTGCGAGGCGCTTATTCAGAGGCAGAGGGCTATTATAGCTCTGTGCGAGAGCTGAGAGAAAAATACAAAAATGACATCGACATTCTGCTCGGCTATGAATGTGAGTGGAATGAGGGCTTCAGAGCCTATTACACAGCACTTATAGAAAGCGGCACGGTCGACTTTCTGTCGCTGGGCAACCACTATCTCGCATACGATTTCGAAACAGGCAGATTCACCGATCCCAACAGCGACCGCGAATACTGCGGCAGCATACAATATGTCAAGGACTATGTCGAATCGTCGATCACGGCGATAGAATCGGGGCTTTTTAAGGTCTTTGTGCATCCCGACTATTTCATGGGCTGGTATAACGACTGGAACGAAGAGGTCGAAGCGCTCGTGAGACAGATGTGCGAATCAGCCAAAGAGCACGGCGTGGCGCTCGAGATAAATCAGGGCTGCTTTGTCGCAGAAACGCCCGAGAAATACGCAGACAAATACTATGGTGGCGAGGCGAGATACAGATATCCCTATGACAATTTCTGGGACATCGTCGCCGAGGTCGGCAATACAGTCGTGACAGGGCTTGACGCACACTCGCCTGATTATTATGCACGCTCCGACGCACGTGCAAAGGCATTCGCACTCGCAGAAGCAAAGGGCATAACCATAACCGAGGATCTCGGGATAGCCTATGCAAAGCAATCGGACGTTCAAAAAGCGGTCGTGACCGTAACAGGTGGCGAAGGCTCGGGCGAGCTTATGCTTTTTGGCGCATCGATGATAACCGTAATCCCTCCGCAGGGCATGACCTTTGACTGCTGGCTGATAAACGGCGTCGCCGACAGTTCAAAGCCCGACAGCTTCTGCTATGTCAATTTCGACGGCAAGGATGTTACATTCGAGGCCAAATTCAAAGAGTTTAACGAATACAACAAAATCTTCGACACGGCGATAGCCAAGGGCGAAAACAAGCTCGGAGCGCTCGTCTGGACCAGCTCGCTTTCTTCGAGCACGGTTGAGCACGGAGCATCTAATTCAAGAGGCGTAGGCTTTAACATCGCCGACGACACGAGCAGCAACGAGCTGACGATCAAAGCCACCCTGCCCTTCGAGGCGAATACGATCGCTGTCTCTGCCGCTATGGGTCAGGGCAACGATACAAAAATGACAATAAGCATCGGCGGTGTGGTCATTGCCGACAGCATTCAGCTTACAAACCAGAACAAAGAATATGTTTTTGATGCAGATGGGCACAGCGGCGAAATAGTCATAAAGCTCGTTTCGACAGTCAAGGGCAAGCGCTCTTATCTGCGCGGCATAAGAATATATTGACAGCAAAAGGCTTTTGGCATATAATCCAATATGATCAAAGCGATCTCAAGACAGGGAGGATCGACGTGAAAATAATCGATATAGTAAAAGGCGGCGGCATCAACATCTCGTGCGAGCTTTTTCCGCCAAAAGAGGGCGAGATACTGCAAAAGGCGGACGAGTTAATAACAAAGACCGCCACGCTCGACCCGTCGTTTATCAGTGTCACCTGCGGAGCGGCAGGCGGCAACAGGCGCGACACCGCAAAAATAGCGTCGATCGCGGCAGAGCACGGCATAGAGCCGCTTGCGCACATGACCTGTGTCGCATCAACATACGAGTCGGCACTTGAGGATCTGACGAGGCTCAAGCAATACGGCATATCAAACATAATGGCGCTTCGCGGCGACATCATCGGCGATGCAAAACCGGGTGATTTCAAGCACGCCTCAGACCTTGTGCATTTCATCAAGCAGCACGGCGATTTTTGCATCGGCGGCGCATGCTATCCCGAGGGACATCCCGAGGCAGAAAGCATCGAAAAGGACGTCGACAACCTCAAATACAAGCTCGAGGCGGGAACAGAGTTCCTGATCACGCAGTTGTTTTTTGACAACACGCTGTTTTATCGCTATCTCGAGCTTATCAGAAGCAAGGACATCGACGTTCCCGTAATTGCGGGAATAATGCCCGTGACCTCGGCATCACAGGTGACACGGCTCGTTTCACTGTCGGGTCACGCATTGCCGAGCTCGCTTGCGGCGATAGTCGACAGGTTCGGCGGCGATCCGCTCTCGATGAAGCAGGCAAGCATCGCATACGCTTCGTCGCAGATAATAGATCTGATCGCACACGGCGTAACGAATATTCACGTTTACACGATGAACAAGCCCGACATTGCAAGCGCGATAATCTCCAATTTTTCAGAAATACGCCGCGGAGGCAGCAGATGACGATATATAATTTCGATAGACCTATAATAATCGGTGAGCGCATCAATCCCACAGGCAAAAAGAAGCTTGCCGAAGCCTACAGCAACGGCGATATGCAGCTTATAATGCAGGAGGCAGTGCAGCAGGCAAACGCCGGAGCGGACATGCTCGACGTCAACGCAGGTGTCGCAGGACTTGACGAGCCAAAATTGCTCTGCGATGCGATAAATGCGATACAGTCGGTGTGCGACCTGCCGCTCGTGATAGATTCCTCTGACATAAACGCCTTAAAGCAGGCGGCAAAGCTTTGCAAAAAGCCGCCTGTCATCAACTCGGTCAATGCGTCCGAGGAATCGCTTGGCACTGTGCTTGACATCGCTGCCGATTCCAGCGCTATGCTCATATGCCTTGCCATGGACGAAAACGGCATTCCGTCTACTGCGGACGAGCGTTTGGCTATGGCTGCAAAGATCGCAGAGCGCGCGAACGCCAAGGGCATATGCACAGACAGACTGCTTTTTGATGCTCTGACAACAGCCGCATGTATGGGCGACGGCGGACCCGAGGTCACGCTTCAGACGCTTGGCGAAATAAAAAGGACGCTCGGAGCAAAGACCGTTCTTGGCGTTTCTAATATTTCGTTCGGACTCCCCTGCCGTGAAGAGCTCGGCTCGGCGTTTTTGACTGCGGCACTTTATGCAGGACTTGATGCTGCGATAATCAATCCGCTTTCAGAGCGCATGATGTCGGCTTATCGCTCTTATCTCGCTCTCAAGGGCATAGATGAATTCTGCCTCGGCTATATAGAGCACTTTACAAGCATATAACAAAAAAGCTGCGTCGGCAGCTTTTTTAATAAATCTTTTTTGAAAGGCAAAAGCAATGAATATAAAAGTTGGCAGCTATAACATTCGCAACGGGCTTGACGTAAAGCACGATTTTTCGGTCATCGCACGTGACATAACAGAAGCAGGGCTCGACATCTGCGGCATACAGGAGGTCGATATGTTCACCTCACGCAACGGTATGCAGGATACGATGGCGCTGCTCGCAGAGCACACGGGCCATGCTTATTACAGATTTGTAAAAACCATCGACTTTGCTGGCGGCGACTATGGCACGGCGATATTGTCAAAGCACCCGATAGTCGATTTTGAGGCTGTTCCTCTCTACAGTGAGGGGATCGAAAACCGTGTTCTCGGTCACGCCGTGATAGAGATCGACGGCGAAAAAATCGATTTTTTCAACACGCATCTCGCGTTCGAAAGCCAAGAGATACAGCTTATTCAATTCTCTGAGGTGGCAAAAATATTCGGCAAGTGCGACAAGGCGATACTGACAGGTGATTTTAACACCGACAGGTTCGAAAGGTTTGATGCTTTTGAGAATGCGTCAAAGCTGAACAACTCGCAAAACACACTGCTTTCATTCGAGCACCGCGCGGCGATAGACAACATCGTCGTTTCTGAAAGCGGAACAATAGCAGGCGGCGGAATGCTGACTACACAGCCCGACCACTCCGACCACAGAATGCTTTATGCCGAGATAAAGTTTTAAAAGCAGTGTTTTTCTGTTGAAAATATTGTCGTTATATGTCATAATATGCAGCGAAATAAGGTATGCCTTAACGGTAGGCGGTTAGCCCTTTGATATTTCAAGGGGTATATACCCCCTTGAATTATAAAGGGGGGTGATGCTATGGAACAAGAGACATTTATTATAATTTTTTTGATACTTGTCATCGCGTACATATGGCGTTTAAAAAAATAACCGCCCCTCTACCAAAGTCGCGGTTATTTTTTAACTAAAACTTAGGTTAACCGTCTATACGGCGCACCTCATTTCACTTTTATTATACCACACTATTTTAGTTTGTCAAGCACCTAATATCACTCTGCAAGATACTTATTTATCCAACCGTTGACAGCGCTCTCATATGCTGCGCTGTCGGCAAACGCAGATACCGCATGATCGGCGCCTGCTATCGTCAAAATATGCTTTGGCGATACGCAGGCGTCATATATTTCGTGCGACATATAGCACGGAACAAACGAGTCTGCCTCGCCGTGTATGATGAGCAGCGGGGTCTTTGACCTTTTCACCGCTTCAACCGAGCAGTATTCGTCGGGCGAAAAACCGCCGAATATTTTCGCCGAAAGCCGCACCATAGGATAAAGAAACGTCGGCAGATGAATATCTCGCATGACCTTGCGTATTATAGCCTTGGGCGAAGAATAGCCGCAATCGGCTATGACGCATTTGACCTGCGGCGGCAGGTCAAGCCCTGTTGCCATCGTGACTGTCGCCGCACCCATCGAAACGCCGATAAGCCCTATTTTGACATCACCGAATCTTGAGAGGACATAGTTTATCCAATTGACACAGTCGTGGCATTCCTTGACACCGAAGGTTATCGTGTGACCGCCGCTCATGCCGTGAGCGCGCTGGTCGATTATCAATTTGTTATAGCCAAACCTGTTGACCATGGCAGAGCCGCCGCAAAAGTCTATAAGCGCCGTGCCCTTATAGCCGTGCATCATGATCACGAACGGCTTTTTTGCATCACGCAGATAAAGCCTGCCGAAAAGCGGCGTTCCGTCTGACGATATTATGTTAACAGCCTCGTATTCCTCGGCTGCCGCAGCATCATAAAGTTCCTTGCATCTGTCATAGTTGTCGCCGAGCCATTTCTTTGGCAATTTCACATCCTTATAAACCCTTGGCTTGTGATAAAACGCCTTGCAATAAAGCAGATAAAGCAAGCCGAAAAACAGCAGAACAGCCAAAGCCAATATCAAATAAAGCATACGATCGCCTCCTTTATTCTGCCGATATTATAGCATATAAACGCCTTTATGGCAATAACAACAATTGACAGGTTGTGCAAATAATGCTATAATCTAAAAAATTAAAGCGAAAGGACAGTCTGATAACACATGGTCATCAAGCCGATCGCACACATCAAAAACGCATATAAGACCAAATTTGCCATTCCGCGCCAGAGCCGACTCGCAAACAGCAAGAGCCTTATAGTATTCGAAAAGGAATTTGCATCAAAGGACGCTTTGCGTGGCATAGACGGATATTCGCACCTCTGGCTGATTTGGGATTTCTCAGAGGCTCACCGTGACGAATGGTCGCCGACGGTCAGACCTCCGAGGCTCGGCGGCAACAAGCGCATGGGCGTTTTTGCCACACGCTCACCTTACAGACCAAATCAGATAGGGCTTAGCTGTGTGAAGCTGATAAGCGTCGATATTTCGTCAAATATTCCGACCTTGACTGTCGAGGGCGCCGATCTTATGGACGGCACTCCGATATACGACATCAAGCCTTATATCGCATTCACAGACAGCGTTCCCGATGCGATATGCGGCTTTGCAGACGGTGTCAAGGACGAGCATCTGCTGGTTACTGTTACAGACACGCTTTTGCAAAAAATACCGCATTCAGAGCGCATTGCGTTCATCGACATATTGGCAGGCGACCCCCGCCCATCCTACCACCACGACAGCCGCAGGCTTTACGGCTTTGAATATCTCGGCTTCGAGATAAAATTCAAGGTCGACGGCAATATGCTCGAAGTGGTCTCGATCACGGAGGCTCATGATCACAAATGATAGAATTTTATAACAAAAAGCGCAGCTTGGGCAGTTATATCGACCCTATACTGATACACACCTTTTGTTATCACCTGGCAAAATCGGTCGTCGATAAAAACGGAATGCCCAGAAAATTTGCATACCGTGCGGCAAACGGCTATCGCCTGCCTGTGTTCGACAGGCTGTTTTACGGCGTAAAGCAAAGCGAGCTCGGCAAGGATATCTATATCATCGACAGCAAAAAGCCGGGCAAGACTGTGTTTTATGTGCACGGAGGCTCTTATTGGACGCATATAACCGCGTTTCATTATTCGTTTCTCAGGCGGCTCATCAAAAAGACAGGCGGCAGAGTGATCATTCCCGTATATCCAAAAGCACCAAAGCACACCTACCGTGATGTTTATGAGATGATAGGAGAGGCATATCAAAGCGCATGCGAAATATACGGCAAAGAAAGCATCGTTCTGATGGGCGACAGCTCGGGCGGCGGCTTTGTAACGGCGTTTGCACTTGAGCTTTCCGCAAAGAAAGAGCATGTTCCGCCGCTTATCGCCATTTCACCATGGCTTGATCTGACCTGCAGCAATCCTGCCATAGCCGAGATAAACGACCCGTGGCTCGACGTTGCGACTTTGCGTACCTGCGGCAGATATTATGCAGGCGGCAGGGATATACATGACCCCCTGCTTTCGCCGATATACGCAAAGGAGCTTGCGCTCGGCAAGACCTATGTTTTTATAGGCACATACGACGTGCTTTATCCCGATTGCCTCAAACTGCACGCCGCAAACAACAATATAAATCTGTATATCTACCCTGCGATGGATCATGTTTTTCCCATATATCCCTTCGGGGCAGAGAGTTTGGATGCGCTCGACAAGATCGCGCGCATAACCTCAGCATTATGACAAACGATATGAAAAGAACTAAAAAATGGTATAAGCTCGACAACGCCGCAACGATATATCCGTCTGTGCGCACAAGGCGCTGGATGGCGATGTTTCGCCTGTGTGCCGAGCTGAATGAAACAGTCGACCCTGCCATTCTCGAGACGGCGCTCAGGCACACCCTGCGCAGATTGCCGACATTCGGTGTCTGCGTCAAAAAAGGGCTTTTTTGGTTTTATCTCGAAGAGGTGCACGGCGTTCCGCCGATAGAGCAGGATGTCGCCAACCCCTGCCTGCCGATAGACTCAAAAAAGAGCAACGGCTTTTTGTTCAGGGTCAGATATTATGACAAGCGAATAGCGCTCGAATTTTTCCACGTGCTTGCAGACGGCACAGGCGGACTGGTGTTTTTAAAGACGCTTGTCGGCGAGTACCTCAGCATAAAGCACGGGATCATCATCCCCTACGGCAACGGAGTGCTCGACTGCGGTCAAAAGATGACAGACCGTGAGGCAGAGGACAGCTTTTTGCGGCACGCAGGCAGAGTCTGTATGTCGAGAAGTGAGGAGGATGCCTATTGCATTCCGGGCGAGGACGAGCTCGGCGGCTTTATGAATATAATCACAGGCACGGCAGATACAAAAGCGCTGCTCGACGCCGCACACAAATACGGTGTTTCTTTAACTCACTATATCACCGCCTGCATGATATGCAGCATTTCGGATATACAAAAAAAAGAGCGCTTCGCCGCAAAGCGCAACCGCCCTGTCAAAATTTGCGTGCCTGTCAACCTCAGAGCGATGTTCGACTCTGACACAGTGCGCAATTTCGCCTCGTATGTCAACCCCGGCACAGAAAGCAGATACGGCGAGTATACGCTCAAGGAGACCTGCAACGCCGTAAAATGCTATATGGGGCTTGAGGCATCGCCGCAGAAAATGCGCGCCAAATTCAGCGGCAACGTCGATGCGGTGCGCAATCCGATATTAAAGTGGACACCGCTGTTTATCAAGATACCAGTCCTGCGTGCCGTATACCGTGCAACAGGCGACGTGCAGACCTCGGCGCTCATGTCGAACCTCGGGGTAGTCAAGCTGCCCGAAATAATGGATCAGTATATAAACCGCTTTGATTTTCAGGTAGGTCCGCTGTTTCAAAACAGAGTTATGTGCGCCGTGATCTCTTATAAAGACAAGACGTATATCAATTTCACACGCACGCTGCGCAGCGCCGAAACAGAGAGAGGCGTATTCACTCGCATGGTCGAGGACGGCGTGCCAATAACCATCGAAAGCAACCTTAAAGAAAGGAGCCTTTATTGATGTCATACTGCGTAAACTGCGGCGTCAAGCTCGCAGAATCAGAAAAGGTCTGTCCGCTCTGCGGCACCGAAGTATTAAATCCAAGCGTCAAGCACGGCGTTGTCGATTATAACCCCTACCCACAGCGCATAGAAAAGCAGCGTGAGAGTGTCAACCGCGGCTTTGTCGCTGTGCTCGGCACCGTGATACTTGCGATACCTGCCGCAATAGCACTGCTGTTGCAGATCATAGACGGCTTCGACCGGATCTGGCCGATATATGTATACGGCGGCATAGCGCTTTGCTTTTGCTATGTACTGCTGCCACTGTTTTTTAACAAGCCGAATATTTATATACTGCTCACTATCGACGGAGCAGTGTCGGCACTGTTCCTTGCGCTGGTCGCATGGATCAACGGCGGAATACTGTCGTGGTATCTCCCCTTCGCCCTGCCTGTCGTCGCAGAAATATTTGTCTATATCAGCATCTCTGTGCTGATCTCACGCATAAAAAAACTCGGCATACTGCCAAAGATAGCGATAATACTGTTTATCTTCGGCGGAATGTCGGTGCTGTTTGAAATGTCGCTTGCGTTCGCCTTTTATGAGGTGTTCGCGCTCAGATGGTGCTGGTTTATTCTCGCCGTCGTGGGAATATTGGGCGGCGCAATGTTTATGGTAAATTCGCGTGTCGGCTGGATCGATATGCTCCGTCGCAGGCTGTTCAGATGAGCAATTCAAAAGAATTGCTTATCTAATCACGCCGTAAGGCGTACAAATGATCAGTGAAGCTTGGCTTTGCCAAGTGAAGCAGCGGCAAAGCCGCCGTGAAGCATCGCGCTGCGCACGACGTGAAGCAAAGCGTGCCACTCACGCCCACAGACACTTCACGATGCAAAGCATCACTTCACGCACCGAAAATGCACTTCACGTGCCGCAAGGCACGCTTAACTTTAAAAAGCACGCCTAAGCGTGCAAATGATCAGTGAAGCTTGGCTTCGCCAAGTGAAGCAGCGGCAAAGCCGCCGTGAAGCATCGCGCTGCGCACGACGTGAAGCAAAGCGTGCCACTCACGCCCACAGACACTTCACGATGCAAAGCATCACTTCACGCACCGAAAATGCACTTCACGTGCCGCAAGGCACGCTTAGTTTGAAAAAAGCACCGAAAAATCGGTGCTTTTTTCATATGGGGGAAGGTGGATTCGGACCACCGAAGGCAATGCCAGCAGATTTACAGTCTGTCCCCTTTGGCCACTCGGGAATTCCCCCATTTTGTATTAACTTGTATTAATGAGCGCGGGCGAAGCTGGTGAAGGGAGTCGAACCCCCAACCTGCTGATTACAAATCAGCTGCTCTGCCATTGAGCCACACCAGCGTGAAACCCAGCGCGCTCATATAATATAGCATACAAGAGCCGTATTGTCAAGTCTTTTTTTCAACTTTTTTGCCCGTTTCACAAAAAAGTTTTTTTGTTGACTAACTGCTCTTTGCGGTGTATAATCATGCTGTAAGCTATAAAACCCAAACGCTAAAAAAGGAGTTTTGATCTGATATGATGAAATGCAGTTTTGCAAAAATACCGCTCAGCGGCACATTCACCCCTGTCTGGCCGTTCGGCACAGAGCTTTACGGCAGGTTTTTGTATCTCGAGGGGGAGAACGACAAAGCGCTGATATGTGCTTTTGACTTCCTCGGTACGTTCCACACCGAGGCACGCAGATGGCGTGAAGAGGTCTCAAAGGCGACAGGCATTCCCGAGCGCTCTATCTGGTATCACGAGCTTCAGATACACGCTGCGCCTGAGTCAGAGGCACTTTCGGGCGAGGCGATGGACAAGATAATCGAGCGCACCGTTTCTGCCGTAAAAGACATGATGACTCGCGCACAGGAGTTTGACCTTTATGCCTGCGAAGCGGATTTCGGCACAGAGTGCACGTTCAACCGTGAGCAGTATGTCGAGGGACTCGGCGGCGTCACAGTCTGGACAGGCATGGAGTTTGATGACGAGGGCAGACCATATTCGCAGGACAAAAACATCATGCTTTTGCGCGGCTATCAGCCCGACCTGCCTGTATTCGACAAGCCGATATACTTTGACAACCCCAACGATCCCAAGGCTTATTTGTTTGTCTTTAAGAACAAGCAGGGCGAAACGATAGGCACTGTGTCGCGTTTTGCGGCGCACCCCGACGTTGCGGTGCTGTTTGAGCTCAGGTTCCACCCCGACCGCACAAAGATGTATCACTATAATTTTGACTGGCCCGGATACATGAGCGAGGGCTTTGAGACTGAATACGGCGGAATAAGCATGTATCTCAACGGCCCGTGCGCAGACCTTTCGACCAAAAAATCCAACGAAAAAATGGCGACCTACGAGGACAGCGACGCCGACTGCAGGAGGCTTGCAGCGTGGTTTGGCGGCAAGCTCAAAAAAGCCTTCGCCGAGACCGCTGTCAAGGTCGACGCCGAGCAAGCATTCGCAACCGAAACCTTCAGAGTTTCTGTGCCTATGAAGGACGACATACCCTATGACCGTGAACAGCCCGAATATTGGGCAAAGCGAGCAAACGACACAGAGACGGCACTTCAGCAGGCGATAGCCGACGGCAAGCCCGCATACGAGGTCAAGCATCTCATCGACGAGCGCTGGCGCGCATCGCAATTACAGCACATAGCGACCTACAAAACCGGCTTCACAGACGAGGAGCTTGCAAAGCACGAGGTCGAAATTGACATAGCCGTTATGAAGTTTGCGGGCTATCTCTTTGTAGGCGTTCCCGGCGAAAGCCTTGTCGATATGACGCTCTGGCTGCGCAGCGAATTCACCGGCGTAAAGACTATCCCTGTCGATCAGGTCGGCGGATATTTTAACTATATGGCAACACCGCGCTCGCTCACGCTCGGCGGCTATACATATTGGTCGAGCTGGGTCAACCGCGAGACCATACCCACGCTCAAGCGCAAGATCTATCCCCTCATCAACGAGTTTAACAAATAAACCAAATGCAAAAAGCAAGAGCCTTTCGCACTCGCGAAAGGCTCTTTTGTTGTTTTTGTTATAAGCTTATTTTGCTGCTTCCTGAGACATTGCAGCCTCATTGGAGGCTTCTTCTTCGGCGGCGTTGATGTTGCGCCAATCCTTAAGCGATGCTCTTGTGAAGTTGACAAAGCCGAAATAGTTGGTCGAGAGACCCGAGAGTCCGCCCTTAGTCACATAGCTGTGAGTGTAGCCGAACAGGGTTGCCATCGGGCAATCCTCAGCCAGCTTCTGCTCTGCCTGCTTCATGAGCTCGAATCTCTTTGCTCTGTCGCTGCACATGACTGCCTCGTCGATGATTGCTTCGTACTCGTCGCTGTTATAGTTGGTGTAGTGTAGCGAATAGGATTCTGCCGCAAAGTCGATCGAAACGGCTGCGCCGCTGTAATATTTTGCAAAAGGAGCAAGATATTTGAATGCTTCGGTGCTGTCGCCGATGACGTTGGTGAGCATGACATCAAAGTTGCGCTCGGTCATAGCGGTGCGGAAATCGTCGGGGTTGAGACCCTTGGTCTCGACCTTGAAGCCGAGCTCTTTGAATGCTGCTGCGCATTCATTGGCTATTGCCTCATAAACATTCTCATAGATAGCCTTTTTGCGGTTGCTGCTGATAACGTTGCTGGATTCGGGAATGAGATAGGTCAGGGTGATAGAGCCTGCCTTTTTGCCCTTCATCAATGCTTTCGCGGCATCGAGATCGGCAGTGGTCTTATAAATATCGCCTGCCTTGTCACGGAAGCTGGTGCCCTTGCCGGTAGCAAATACACCGTTCGGAACTATGCCTGTTGCGGCGACCTCGCCGGTGCCGGTGATCTCGGTGACGAGCTTGTTGCGGTCGATAGCCATCGACATTGCGTTTCTGACGTCGGCGTCGGTTATGACGTCGCAGTTGAAATAAAGTGCGCAAGTCGAAAGCACGCTCTTTGTGGTGAGCTTGCTGCCGAAATATTCATAGCTCGACTTGTCGAACGAGCCATAATAGAAGATGTTGTCAGACTCCCAGCGCGAGAGCTGATACTGCGACTGGGTCTTTTTGTCAGCATCATTTACCTTGCTGATGTCAGCAAGAGCGGCCTCTTGATAGAGGCAGGTGATGCGGTAGGGAAGGACGGATTTGTCAAGTGCATCCTCTTCGACATCACGCATATAATAGGGGTTGCGCTCGAGAGTCAGCTTTTTGCCGTCATCGAACGCTTGAACCTTGAACGGGCCGCTGCAAACGATAGTGCCTGCGTCGGCAGCCCAGTCCTCGCCCTCTTTCTCGGCGCGCTGGATAACATCCTCACGCTGAGGGCAGAGATGTATGTCAGAAACGATCTCGGCAAACAGGTTGATGTCAAATTCATCCTCGAACGTGACGCAGAGCAGATGATCGTCCTCTGCGGCAACACCAAGGTCATCACGTGTCATAACGCCCGACTTAACGTTCTTGGCGTTTTTGATAGGATAGAGCAGAGATGCATAGGGGCTATCGATCTCGGGAGAGAGTATGCGCGCCCATGCGTCAACTACATGCTGAGCCTGAACGCCCGTGGTATCATCCCACGAGGTGTCTTTGAGCTCAAAATACATTTTATATTCTTCATCACGTTCGTCGTATTTGCCATACCATTTGGTGGCAAGCGAGCCAACAACGTTGCCGTTGGCATCTATCGTGGTGAGGCTCTCGTATATGAGGCTCAGCAATTGGCTGGTCTCATCATTGAGCTGTATAAGTGCGGGGTCGAGGGTGTCAGGGAACTCGGAAAGATAGACCGAGATAACTGCGCCCTTCTCATCTTCTTTGAGTGTGCTGCAGCTTGCGAGAACCGCAGTGAGCATCACCAGACAGAGAACGATTGAAATAATCTTTTTCATTTTATACCTCCAAGGAACGGCTTTACAGGTGTAGATTATACCATCAAAATGACAAAAAAACAAGGGGTAAATGCACGTTTGATTGAATAAATATCATAACCACGCACAAAATATTGCTTTTATCGGTCATTCTGAGAGCAATGTTACCGCCTGCAGGGTGAGCAAAACGCAAAATCCGATGTTAAATCCCGACAAAACGAGCGCAAAAATATTTGCCGCAAGCATTATCAGTCTGCCAAAGACATTCATGATCCTGCACACTTTTTCGGCTTTTGTATGATTGCTTTTGATGCAGAGGGCGGCGTACAGCATATTCCCGCCGTCGAGGAACGAAACAGGCAAAAGGTTCGCCGCAGCGAGTGCAAGATGCGAAAGCACAAAAAGGAGCACATATTCGTTTTTAAAAAACGCAAACACGATCACGCCCAAAAGGCAGAACAAGAGGTTAAAAAGCGGCCCCGCAAGGGCTATGCGCAGGTCGTCGACATACGATGTCTTCATGCCGTCATAGGTTATACGGGCGCCCATAGGCTCCAAGGCGATTTCTGTGATCTCGGCACGGCAGGCAGTCATCGCCGCAAGATGCCCTGCCTCATGCAAAAGCGCCGCCAAAATAATTATCATCGCCGATATTATTCCCTCGACATAGCAGACGAGCAAGAACGACGGCAGTGCAAGGATGCTGATCCTCACAAAAACTCCGTGTGCGGCAAGCGGCTTTATTCTTATATTAATATATATAATATCACCCCAGCAACGAGCGCAGAAGCGCAGTTATTCCAATGCCGCCGCCACCAAATCCCGCAGCAGCCTGCATCCCCTCCCCTGCCGCCTCGGATGCAAGATAAAAGCAGGCGGCTATCAATAAAAGGCAAAACAGGCTCTTTAACATCCCGAATATTTTTTGCATAATAAGACTCCTTTAAAAACTCCGGTTTTGTTTGAAGTGTTCGATAGAATGCGACAATATTTTTGACGCTTTGGGCATACAATCTCTTGTGAGGTGATGTGTATGCAGGATGGTGCTGTCGTAATATATGCCGACGAGCTTATTTTTATCAATATCTGCTTTGATGCGCTGTGCCTTTATATTACATCGCTCATATGCCGTGAAAGACTAAAGCCCTGTCTTTTAGTTCTTGGCTCTTTGGCAGGCGGAATATATGCACTGCTGCATCTGTTTATTCCGGAAGGAATAATATCTGCTTTATCTGCCGCCTTATCTGAAATGCTGATATGCCTTATAGCCTTCGGACGGCGTGAGCCAAAACGATATTTTGCCATATGTGCGTTTTTTGCCGTGACAAGCGCTTTGCTCGGCGGAATGCTGAGTGCTTTCTGCTTTGTTATCGGCATAGAGCAGACGAGCATCAACACATTTCTTTTGCTGCCTGCCGCACTCGTATCGGCAGTCTGCGCTCTGTGCTATCTTACGCGCTTCCGCAGCCGCAGCAAAACAGACTGCAAGCGGACTGTGATATGCATAGGAGACATAGTCATTGACGAAGTTATGCTGGTCGACAGCGGCAACACGGCGCTCGAGCCGTCGTCGGGCCTGCCGATGATATTTATATCCCGCTCGCTTTTTGACAGTTCGCTCGCTGTCGCCTGCAAAGACAGGCTTTTGCCGGTAACAGTGACGACAGCCGTTTCGACAGAGACGCTTTATTGCTTTTTGCCTGACAGCACGGCGATATACATAAAGGGCAAGCCCTGTAAAGCGTTCGCCGCCGTCGCCATAGGCAACGCAAACGATTATTGCGGCACAAAAGGGCTTTTGCCTGCCTCGCTGCTGTAAACATCCTACAATAACATAAAATGTACCAGGAGCTGCACACCATGAATATATTAAAAGAAAAATACCAAGCCTTTATAGACCTTTTGACCGCAAAGGGCGACGGCTGCTTTTATATAAACGGTCCTGTCACACTGCCGCCCCCTCTCGATCCGCAAAGAGAAAACGAGCTCGTCGAGATAGCACACTGCGACATAGAGGCACGCAAGATACTTGTCGAGCACAACCTGCGGCTCGTTGTCTATATCGCAAAGCGCTTTGAAAACACCTCGGCAGGCATAGAGGATCTTATTTCGATAGGCACGATAGGGCTGATGAAGGCGGTCAGCACCTTTAAGCCGGGCAAGCAGATAAAGCTTGCGACCTACGCCTCACGCTGCATAGAAAACGAGATACTGATGTACATACGCAAGACGACAGGTCAAAAGGCAGAAATCTCGCTCGACGAGCCGCTCAAGGTCGACTATGACGGCAACGAGCTGCTTTTATCAGACCTTTTGGGCACAGACAACGATTTTGTATACCGCAGGCTCGAGGAAAGCGAGGACAAACGCATAGTCAGGCAGGCGCTGATGAGGCTGTCAAAGCGTGACAGGCGCATAATAGAATTGCGCTTCGGCATCACCTATGACGGCAGCGAGGGCAGGGAATACACGCAAAAGGAGGTCGCCGACATGCTCGGCATCTCGCAAAGCTATATTTCGAGGCTCGAAAAGCGCATTCTCGCAAAGCTGTCAGAGTATCTTAAAAAACATAGCTATTGACATTCCGCAGCAAATGTCGTAAAATGGTGACTGAAGAATTTGAATGAAAGGAGGAGTGGCTATTTTTAGTATTTTCGGCAAAAAATCAGCAGAGCAGCAAGCGCCGTCAGATCGCTCATCATTGCCCAAGGCGGTCGCTTTCGTCGATTACGAGCACTGGTACATATCGCTAAAGCAAAATTATTCGATGCAGCCAAACATAAAGGGCTGGTTCGAGGAGCTAAACGAGCGCTATAACCTCGTTGACGTTATGTTTTTCGCTGATTTTTCACACAAGAGTCTTGCAGACGAGATAGGTCGCATCCGTCTGTATTCAAACAAGATCATTGACACACGCAGCCCCAAAGGAGTCGTAAAGGATTTCACCGATTTTATTATTCTTGACAACATATATCAGCGTGCGCTGTCGTCGAACGATATCGGCATTTTTATATTGTTCTCGGGCGACGGGCATTTTGCCTCGGTGACATCTTTCCTTAAGAATTTCTATCACAAAGAGGTCGTAATATACGGCATCAACGGCTCATTTTCAAAAAGCCTGCAGGAGACCGCAACAAGGGTCGTCACACTGCCCGACCAAAGCGATGTTTATGACGCATATTACAAATGCATTTTCAGATACCTGCGTGAGAGTCAAAGCCCGACGATGAACGAAGCTAACGATTATATTCAAAAAAATATCAAGGGCGCAAACAAAAAGCTCGCCTCGGATGCACTTGACACACTGGTCAAATCAGGCTGTCTGAGCGAGGCAACATTACCGGGCAAAGGTCAAAAAGGCAAGCAGGGCGGCAGAAAGGTGCTGTTTATCGACTGGGACAAGGCAAGGCAGCATGGCTTTATGAGCGAATAATCGCGTATTTTTTGCAAAAAAGCATTGATTTTTGCTTTTGCATGTGGTATAATAACCACAGAAAGTGTAAGTGAGGTTTAAGAGTGGCTTGACAAGAGCCGCTCTTAAATTTTGTTATGGAGGTTTTTATGGCAGATAAAAAGCTCGGCGTTGCCGCCAGAGTCAGGCAGCTCGTCGAACAGACTATTATCGATCTCGGCTATTCCGTTTGGAATGTTTCGTTCGGCAAAGAGGTCGCAGACTATACCCTCGAGATAGAGATAGACAGGGACGGCGGCATCGACATCGACGACTGCATCAAGGTCAACGACGTCATCGAGCCGATGATCGACGAGCTCGACCCTATCGAGACACAATATAATCTCGTCGTTTCGAGCGCAGGACTTGACAGAACGCTTTCGTGCGATGCGCATTATGATTATGCGATAGGCGGTGCTTATCCCGTCACCGCAAAATTATACACCGCAGTAGAGGGCTCAAAAGAGCATGTCGGCACGCTCACCGGCTATGACGACGAAGCTATATACATTCAAAAAGAAGCAGAAACCATAAAAATAGACCGCAAGGCCGTTTCAAGGCTGACCGCTTGGTGCGGCTGACGCGCTTTGCACACTTAAGGAGGCAGACAAAAAATGAACAAAGAGTTTTTCGAGGCTCTCGACCTGCTTGAAAAAGAGCACGGCATTCCAAAAGAATACATGCTCGAAAAGGTCGAGACGGCATTGCTTACCGCCATCAAAAAAGAGATGGGCGAAAGAGCAAAGTGCGCTGTTCGCATAGACAGCGAAAAGTGCAATTTCAAGGTCATGGCACAGTATCTCGTCGTTGAAACGGTCGAGGACCCCAAATGCGAGATCTCGCTCGAAGAAGCACGCATCAAGAACAAGCGCATCGGGCTCGGCGATATATACGAGGTCGAGGTCAAGACCAAAGAGTTCGGCAGAATTGCCACCCAGGCTGCAAAGCAGGTCATCATTCAGAGCATCCGTGAGGCTCAGCGTGGCAATATGGCACGCGAATACGAGAGCCGCAAGGGCGAAATAGTCACAGCGACTGTTTCAAGATACGACCAGACCACAGGCAACACCTCGCTCGAGATAGGTCGCAACGAGATGGTGCTTTATGCAAAAGACAAAATTCCCGAAGAAGAGTTCTTTGTAGGTCAAAAGATCAAGGTCTTTATCACCGAGATCAAGAGAGAGCAGCGCGGTCCGAGCGTCATGCTTTCGAGAACTCATCCCGACCTCGTCCGCAAGCTGTTTGAGCTTGAGGTTCCCGAGATAGCCGACGGCACCGTCGAGATCAAATCGATCGCACGTGAGCCGGGCAGCCGCACAAAGATCGCAGTCACATCGAATGTCGAGGGTGTCGACCCCATCGGCTCGTGCATAGGTCAGAACGGCGCTCGCAAAAACAACGTTACCGCCGAGCTCGCAGGCGAAAAGATCGATATCATCAAATACAGCGAAGACCCCGCAGAATTTGTCAGTGCGGCACTTTCGCCCGCAACCGCACTTTCTGTGACACAGTTCCCCGACGACGAGCACGCATACCGTGTCATCGTTGCCGACGACCAGCTCTCGCTCGCCATCGGCAAAAAGGGTCAGAATGCGCGACTTGCCGCAAAGCTTACGGGACTCAAGATAGATATCAAGAGCTCCCTGACAGCAATTTCAAGTGATGTCTGATGAGCGAAAAAAAGATCCCGCTGCGTAAATGTCTCGGCTGCGGACAAATGAAGGACAAAAGCACACTCCTTCGTTTGATCAAAGCGCCGGACGGCAATGTCGTTCCCGACGTCGGCGGCAAAGCGCAATGCAGAGGTGCATATCTCTGCAAGAGCGCAGAATGTCTTGCCGCCGCAAAAAAAGCGCGCCGCATAGAGCGTGCTTTCAAGTGCCGCGTCAGCGATGAAACCTATATTTTGCTTTCGGAATTGCTTTTCTAAATGATAATAAAAAGGAGTGAGCCGCTTTGGACCGTCTCAAAGGAATGCTCGGGCTTGCCGCAAAAGCAGGTGCGCTCAGCATTGGCACCAACAACACGCTCGCCGCAGTCAAGGCGGGCAAGGCTATAATGGTTTTGCTGGCGGCTGACGCCTCTGACAACACCTCAAAACAGATCAAAGACAAATCACAGTTTCGCGGCGTTGAATTGCATGTTCTGCCGCTTTCGATGTCTGAATTCGGCAGTGCAATAGGCAAGGGCGACTGCGCCGCAGCCGCAATAACAGACAAAAATTTCGCCGCGTTTTACAGGCGTGTGTCAGATACGACTATCTTAGGGGGTAATTAACTATGGCAACTACAAGCGAAAAAATAAGGATCAGCAATCTTGCCAAGGATCTCGATATGAAGAGCAAGGATCTCATCGACATCCTGACTGCTCACGGCATCACCGGCAAGGTTCACAGCACCGTACTTGACGAAGAGGAGCTAAGCCTGTTGTTCGAGGTCATCACCCAGCGCAACCAGGTCGATCTCAACCAATATTTCAAGTATTATGACGAAAAGAAAAAGGCAAAGGCGGCAGCCGCTGCAGCACCTGCTCAGACCGAGCAGCAGACTCAAAAGCCTGCCGACAGACAGCGCACCGACAGACCTCAAAAGCCCCAGCAGGGCAAGGGCGGTCAGCAGTCTCAAAAGCCGCAACAGCAGTCTCAGCAACAGCAGACTCAAAAGCCGCAGCAGCAACAGCCGCAGCAGCAACAGCAAAAAAAGCGCTCGCGCGACGAGGTGCGCATTGTCGACACGAGAGGTACTGCAAGCGTAGACCTTTCAAAATACGACGACAAGCTTTTGAGCTATGAGACCACGCCCGACAGGCAGGCAACAGGCGCAAAGCAAAAGATAAAAAAGAAGAATACCGAGCAGCAAGGCACCAAAAATTCTCGTGATTCAAAGCAGCAGAGCAAGCAGCAGGGTCGCCAGAGCGGCAAGCAGGCTCCTCAGCCTCAAAAGCCCAAGCCCGTGCAGCTTCACATTACGCTTCCCGACGAGATAAGCGTCGGCGAGCTTGCCATGCGCATGAAGATCAACGCAGGCGAGCTTATCAAAAAGCTTATGAAGATGGGACTGATGGTCAGTGTCAACGAAAGCATCGATTATGACACCGCATACCTTATCTGCGACGAATTCGGCATCAAGGTCGAGCGTGAGGTAGTCGTCACCATTGAGGATAAATTATTCAACGAAGAGCCCGACGCACCCGAGGCACTCCAGCCGCGTGCTCCTGTCGTTTGCGTCATGGGTCACGTCGACCACGGCAAAACATCGCTGCTTGATGCGATACGTGATGCTCACGTTACCGCAGGCGAAGCAGGCGGCATAACACAGCACATCGGTGCTTACCGTGTCAACATCGACGGCAGACCTATCACGTTCCTCGACACCCCGGGTCACGAGGCGTTCACCGCAATGCGTGCAAGAGGTGCAAACATCACCGACATCGCAGTGCTTGTCGTTGCAGCAGATGACGGCATCATGCCGCAGACTGTCGAGGCTATCAACCACGCAAAGGCTGCCGGTGTCACGATCATCGTCGCCATAAACAAGATAGACAGACCCGGTGCAGAACCCGAAAGAGTTATGACCGAGCTGACAAAATACGAGCTCGTCCCCGAAATTTGGGGCGGCGACACGATATGCGTCAAGGTTTCGGCGCTCAAGCGCCAGGGCATCGACGAATTGCTCGAAATGATATTGCTTTCGGCTGATATGCTCGAATTAAAGGCAAATCCCAACCGTGAGGCAAAGGGCACTATCGTCGAGGCAAAACTCGACCGCGGTCGCGGCGCAGTCGCAACAGTGCTTGTTCAGAACGGCACGCTTCATAACGGCGACATAGTCATCGCAGGCACCAGTGTCGGCAGAGTACGTACCATGACCGACGATACAGGCCGCAAGGTTCAGACGGCAGGTCCTTCGACCCCTGTCGAGATAATGGGCCTTGCCGAGGTTCCCGAGGCAGGCGACGTATTCAACGCAGTTTCTGACGAAAAGATGGCAAGAGAGCTTGCCGAAAAGCGCAGAGCAGAGCAAAAGCAAAAGCAGTTTGAAAGCGGCTCGAGAGCCAGCCTCAGCGATCTGTTTGAGCAGATCGGCAGCGGTGTCAAGAAGCTTTCTATCATAGTCAAAGCCGACGTTCAGGGCAGTGCCGAGGCAGTCAAGAGCAGTCTCGAAAAGCTCTCGAACGAAGAGGTCAGCGTGTCGGTCATTCACACAGGTGTCGGCGCTATCAACGAGGGCGACGTCATGCTGGCAGCGGCTTCGAACGCCATCATCATTGGCTTCAACATCAGACCTGACAGACAGGCACTTGAGGCAGCAACGAGATCGAAGGTCGATATGCACACCTACCGTGTTATCTACGACTGCATCGACGAGGTCAAGGCGGCTTTGAAGGGTATGCTTGCTCCCAAATACAAAGAGGTCATACTCGGCAGAGCGCAGGTGCGCCAGTGCATCAGAGTTCCCAACATCGGCACTATCGCAGGCTGCTATATTCTCGACGGCAAGATCGCGCGCAACTGCCAGATACGTGTTATCCGTGACGGCGTGGTCATTACCGAAGACAAGATTTCCTCGCTCCGCCGCTTTAAGGACGACGTCAAAGAGGTACAGCAGGGCTACGAATGCGGCGTAGGACTTGAGAAATACACCGACATCAAAGAGAACGACGAGTTTGAGGCCTTTGTCATGGAGGAGATCGCAAGATAATGGCTTTCAGACAGGATAAGATAAACGAGCAGGTCACGAGAGAGCTCACCGAGATATTGCGCAGTGTCAAGGATCCGCGTGTCAGCGGCACATTCGTCAGCATATCGGCGGTGGAGGTCACGCGCGACCTCTCGCTTGCCAAAATATACTACAGCGTTTTGGGCGAGGACAAGGGCGTCAAGGACGGCTTGAATGCGGCAAACGGCTATATACGCCGTGAGCTTGCGCACAGGCTCAACCTGCGCATAACGCCAAAGCTCGTGTTTTTGCGTGACAACAGCGCAGAGCGAGCTATCAACATCGCCGAAATATTAAAGGAAGTTTTGCCCGATGGATCAGACAACCAAGACAACCAAGACTAACGACATAACGCTTTCGCGTTGTGCCGAGATATTCAGGTCGGGCGACGAGTTTACACTATACTGTCACGCAAGCCCCGACGGCGACACGATAGGCTCGGCAACGGCGCTTGCCGTCGCACTCACCAAGCTTGGCAAGCAGGCGCATATTTTTGTGTGCGACAAATTGCCGCAGAAGCTCGAGTTTATCGGCGTAGGCAGGTTTATGACGACAGAGCCCCGTGGCTTGAACGTCACTGTCGACATCGCATCACGCAACATGCTCGGCGAATACAAAGCATCGCTCCCCGATATATTCGACCTTTCGATAGACCATCACGCCGTCAACACGATCGAGTGCAAAGAACGCCTTATCAAGGCAGAATACATCGCGTGCGGTGAGATAATCTATGAGATAGTCAAGGAGCTCGGTATCAAGATCGACAAAGACCTCGCACTGCCGCTCTATTCTGCTATTTCGTCGGACAGCGGCTGCTTTAAATATCCTGCCACAAGGCCGGAAACACATATGGCTGCCGCAGAATTGCTTGCAACAGGCATCGATTTTGCGCTCATCAACCGCAGGCTGTTTGAGCAGAATACCCTGACGCAGATCGAGCTCGAAAAGGCAGCATACAATTCGCTCAAATTCTATCTCAACGGCAAGCTCGCCGTCGTAGAGCTTGATCCCGAGCTTATAAACCGCCTGGGCGCAGCAGAAAGCGATATGGACAATCTGCATCAGATACCGAGGCGCATCAAGGGCGTTGAGGTCTCTGCGCTCGTCAGAGTCAAAAACGGCGAAAAAAAGATAAGCCTACGCAGCAACGACTATTTTGATGTCGCACAGTTCGCAGCGCAGAATTTCGGCGGCGGCGGACACCTGCACGCTGCAGGCTGCAGAGTGCCGCTCGAAACAGAAGATGTCGGAGCACTTCTGGCGCAAAAGCTTGAGGGGCAGCTCAAATGACAGAGCAGAGCGGACTGATAGTCATCGACAAGCAAAGCGGCATGACGTCGCAGACTGTCGTCAACAAGGTCAAGCACATTCTCGGTGTCAAAAAAGCAGGCCACGGTGGCACGCTCGACCCGATGGCGACGGGAGTTTTGCCCGTCATGGTCGGCTCGGCGGTCGGCGCAAGCGATTATATCACCTCGCACGACAAGCATTATCTCGCCGGGATAGAATTCGGCTATGAGACAGACACTCAGGACGTCACAGGCGCAGTCACCGCTCGCTTTTGCGGCAAAGAAAATATAGATCTCGCATCGCTTGTTCGAGTCTGCAAGGAATTCGAAGGCGAAATAATGCAGACGCCCCCGATGTATTCGGCACTCAAGGTCGGCGGCAAAAAGCTGGTCGATCTCGCACGTGACGGCATCGAGATAGAACGTCAGAGCAGAGCTATCACTGTTTATTCGATAGTTCCGTCGCAGGATGGCGAAAGGTTTTTTATCGACGTCAAGTGCAGCAAGGGCACGTATATCCGCACTCTTTGCCACGACATAGGCGCAAGGCTCGGCTGCGGTGCGGTCATGAGCAGCCTGCGGCGGGTTTCGGCAGGCAGATTTGACATATCCCAAGCTATCACAGTCGACGAATTGTCACGGATGGATGCCGAGGGCATAAAAAAAGTGCTTATCCCGACTTGCAAGCTGTTTGACGGCTTTGACAGGATAACACTTGACGATGAGCTTGAGAGACTGTTCCGCAACGGAGTGCGGCTCGGTTTTGAGCGCAACAGGTTGGGAACGCCTGTCGAAAACAAAAAATATGCCGTCTATTCTGCTGACGGCAGGTTCTTTGCGATAGGCGAATGCGTCGTTCACGACGGTGTGCTCGCACTCAAGAGCAAAAAGTTTTTTGCGTGACACGCTTTGGCATAATAAGACAATATAAGTATGGTAAAAGTATTTATACGATTACCATACTTTTTTGTTTTATACGAGGCGTATCATGCTCGAAAGACTGTTTAAAAAAGCAATATCAAAGCATTCTGTGCTGCTGATGATAGCCACGGCAGACATAGTGCCAAATCCAAACCAGCCACGCAAGCAATTTGACTGCGACGAGCAAAGCAGGCTGACCGCAAGCATCAAAAGTGTCGGTCTGCTGCAGCCGATAACAGTCAGAAGGCGCACCGAGATCCCCGAGCTCGAAATAAACGGTGTCAAGGTGACTGCGCCGCCGTATGAGATAATCGCAGGCGAAAGGCGCTGGCGCTCCTGCAAGGAGCTCGGCATCAAGCAGATCCCCTGCCTGATATACGATGCCGACGACGACCGCATCGGACTGCTGGCGCTCACCGAAAATATACAGCGCTGCAGGCTCGGAATTTTCGAAGAAGCCGAAGCACTGCTTGAAATAATAACTTCGAGCGGAATAACGCAGACCGAGCTTGCAAAAGAGCTTTCGGTGACACAGGCTTGCCTGTCAAATAAGCTGCGCATTTTAAAGCTTGGCGCAGCCGAGCGTGCAGAGATCACGGCGGCAGGCTTTGGCGAAAGACACGCAAGGGCGTTTCTGAGAGTCGAGGACAAGCAGGAACGGTTGAGACTGATAAGGCGTGCGGCAGACAAAAAGCTTTCGGCAGCGCAGACAGAGCAGATGATCGACGAGGCGATGACTCCAAAGCAGGAAAAGCGTGTGCCTGTTATAAGGCGACGGATTGGCGCGATAAGCGACATAAAATTCTTTTATAACACCATCGACCGCGCTATGACGACGCTCGGCGAATCAGGCATAAAAGCATCCGTGTCAAAATGCGAGAACGCCGAAATGACCGAAATAGTCATCAGAATAGAAAAATGCAGTTCGCACTCGTGAACGATTATGATCAAAGGCTTTTGACATTCATTTTGTGCAGAAGCCTTTTTGCTTGCAAAATATGCTGTTCGGTCGGGATCCATTCTTTTCTGCCGTTATCATCGTGTCCCAAAAAGACGGCTTTTGTGCCTGCATATGCGTGGTATGGTATAAATTCAACGCCATCAAGGTTGTGAATAGTCTTGGCTATATCGGCGATGGCATGATAATGGCTTTCGTCGGTATTGATTCCGTTCACAATGATGCAACGAAGTCTGATCCTGGCGTTCAATTCATTAATGAGCGAAAGATTTTGCAGTATTCTTTGGTTGCTCACGCCTGTATATTGCTTGTGTCTGATGTCGTTCGTGTCCTTGAGGTCCCACAAAAACAGGTCGGTATAAGGCACGGCTGCACGCAAAACAGAGATATCCGCATAACCGCAGGTCTCGACCGCAGTATTGATGCCTCTTTGCTTGCAGGCACGCAGCAGGCAAAGCACTCCCTCGCCCTGCATAAACGGCTCACCGCCCGAGATCGTGATACCGCCTTTTTGCCCATAAAAAGCGGCATCCTTTTCTATCGCCGTCAATATTTCATCGATCGACATGAGCCCGCCGCATATTTCAAGTGCGCCTGCAGGGCAGCGTGACGCGCACTCGCCGCAGGAAATGCATTTTGTGCGGTCTATAAAATGCTGCTCGTTTATAACGTGTGCGGCGTTTGGACAAGACCTGATGCATTCACCGCAGAAAATGCATTTGTTTTGATAAAACAAAAGCTCTGATGCAGATCTTTGTGTTTCGGGGTTATGGCACCACTCACAGCGCAAGGGGCAGCCCTTGAGAAAAACCGTAGTGCGTATTCCCGGGCCGTCGTGCATACAAAAGCGCTGCACATCGGTTATTCTAAGCTTGATCTCAGTGTTCATTTTGCTCGATCACCATCTCCTGCCACTCTTTGTTCAAGGTGACAAACCGCGCGTTCCAGCCCGAAACACGCACCGAAAGTGTCTGATAGTCCCCTGGGTTCTGCTGCGCCTCACGAAGCAGTGAAGCATCGACTATATCGGGCTGCATAAAGAATCCGCCGAGGGCGACAAAGCCCCTCATCAAGCCGACGAGCGCCTGCAAGCCGTCCTCGCCTGCCACGCTTGACGGCAAAAGTTTGATGTCGAGCGCCGCACCTGTTGCGAGCTTTGACATATCGCACTTGCAATAAGAGCGGATCACAGCGGTTGCGCCCTCCTTGTCGGTGTTCGGCGTAGGTGAACAGTTGGCAGCCAATATCTCGCCCTTGCGCCTGCCGTGGGGCGAAGCCAATCTTTTTGGCGACCACTCGAGCTGACGGCCGAAGGTGCTGACACCTGCAGGAAAACGATAGCCGCACTTGCCGTTGAACGACACGCAGATATCCGCAAAATCAGACAAAAGTCGTGAAGCAATGCTGTCGACCTCGTCATTGTCGTTGCCAAAATATGCATAGTGATTGATGGCATACACTCGCAGTGCCTCCTCGCCCTCCCAATTGTTTTGCAGAACAGTCATAAGCTCACAAAAGCTCAATTTCTTTTCGTCAAACACCAGCTTTTTGATGGCATAAAGGCTGTTGACTGTGTCGGCAAGTCCGCCGATGTGCGGAGAGGTTATGTTATAAACAGGGCCACCCTCGAGGTATGATGCACCCTTTTCGATGCAGCCCTCTTCAAAGAGCGATACGACTGTGCAAGGAAATTGCTTTGCCCACTTGAATTTATCCTCTGTAAAAAGAGTGCATTTTGCATTGAATATTCCTTTTACGGCATTATAAAGATCGCTTTTGTACTGCTGATAAAGCTCTTCAAACGTCTCGTAAACAGCCTTGCCGTCATAAGCACAAAGCGTCTTTTGCTGAAGTATCTGCAATGAATCGAACGGCGAATAGATAAAATACGTCTTACCCGGAATCTGCACCTCCCAGCAGCCGTCGTTAGCGAACCTGCGTGCCTCACGCTCGTCATAGCCGTCTTTTACAAGCGCAGAGATGACAAGCTCTTCGTTGTATATCGCGAGTATTCCGCCGCCGAATCGCATAACCTCTGCTACTCTGCGCAAAAGCTTTTCGTCGGTGTTGCTGTTGACACGGACAGTGGTCGGAAAATCGCTGATGCCGAGCTCCTCTAAAATGTCGAGCACAAGATATGTGACCTCGTTTGTGATGTCATTTTTGTTTTCGTCGATGCCTGAAAGCAGAATGTTTTGATAATGCTGAGCGTCGCCGCTGCCGATGTATTGTCCGTTTATCCACTCGCATCCCTTGATAAAGAAATGCGCCAATATTTCACGTGCCTCGTCAATGGTCAGCGCTCCGCTTTGAAGGTCATTTTTGAGATAATCACCCAGCAGATGATCGAGCCTGCCGATACCGGGCCAGTTTCCGCAAAGGCGAATGAATGCGAACGTGAACCAAAGGCTCTGCACCGCCTCATAAAAGCTCTTCGCCGGCTCAAACGGAACACGCTTTAAGCATTCATAGTTCGCGGCATATTCGGGCTTGTCACGCAAAGCATCAAGATACCGCTCGTGCCACAGCTCAAACGCCTCGATGCAATTGATGCAGCTTTGGGCAAACGCCTCTTTTTCTGTGCCTTTGTATTTATCATAAGCCGCCACAGCCTTGGCTTTTATATGGTTCACGCCATGCTTTATGACTGTCTCAAAATCAACAGTCAGATGGCTGATGCCGGGAAATAATGTTTTGCCGCCGTATGTCGCAGGCACGGTGTGCCTTATCGCAAGCCCCAGGGTCGCCGCTCCACTAAGCCTTTCGCCCTCGCAAATGCGTATCGGCGCTTTCTGCGCTATCGTTTTGATCGCAGCATCATATTTTTCAATCTGCGAAAATGAATCAAAGCCCTGTATATGATCGAGCGACACCGCATCTGTCAAAAGCGTATCCTTGCCGTATTTGCGATGAAGCGAGTCGTGCGCGAATCTGCGAGTCTGCTCTGACAGGCGTATCGGACGGACAATGCCGTTTTGCGTGTAAAATTCCATAGCCAACCTCCGTGTGTTACATGGATATTATATATCGCTTTGAAGGTATATGCAAGATAAAATTTCAGGACGCCATAGGCGCCCTGTAAAAATGTATGTTTGTGGATTAATCATGCCCATAGCACAAAATTATGCGCCCTCTAAATAAACAAAGCTTTTAAAGGGCGCATAACTCAAGGATTGTCAATGACGACATCTATATACATTTTTACAAAAATACATTATAAAAATACAATATTACAATTTTTGCGTGATAAAACACGGTGCAATAAGCGCTCATTTATCTTATGAAAAATCCCCCGAGGTGGCTCGGGGGAATTATTTATTACAGTGCGGCGATAAATTCAGTTCTTGCTTTTTTCACGGCAGGAAGGCGTTTTTGAAGTGTGAGCCTGATACCCACCTTGCTACAGGCATCGGAAAGAATCGCGTGCAGGTCCTCGTCGCAAATCACGATCTCGCTCGGTTTGCCGTGCCGTTCACAGAGTTCATCAAGCGCATCAAACGCAGCGTTCGCCTGACCGTATGATGGCGGAAACATCCTTGAAAAAAGAACAAAGCCGCTTTTCGGCTCGACGGCGAGAAGCAATAACGGAAATGTCTCGCAACCATCCTCGTCAACATAGATGGCGTCCACATACGACCAGTCAAGCTGGACGGAATAATCCGCTCGCTTCATAGAACGCACCTCGTTCAGATGCTCGCTTTCATGCACAGTAACAAGAGGACGCAAAATAGCGTCGGACGAAGGCTTTATATCGAAACGTTCCGTATGATAAAGCCCGGTATCCTCATCAAATCCGCGCACAAGCGTCCTTCGCTTGTCGAACTCGGGATCCAAGCCCTTCTCGTATATTGCGCGTATCATCATGTGCAGGTTGTCCAAAGCGACCATCAAAAAGTCGATCTCGTCCTCGCTCAGATAACTCGGCGTGTATCCGATTTTGTATTTGTCAAAATGCAACCAGGCTCCTCTGCCACGAAACTTTAGTCCAAGCTCCTTGATCAGCTCATAGTCACGCTTGCTCAAATCCTCTCGATCGTCCCAAAGGCAGATAAAAGCGTTTTGCAGCATAAATACCGGCTCTTGCTTTTCGTTTCGTGAAGCGAGCCTCGCACGGGCACGCAAATAGTTATCTTCATCAATATAGCAGGCTATGCCACGCTTGCCGATGGAATCATTGATAAACGAGAAAAACACGCATTTGCTCCTGTCCTTCCAGATATATGCAAAGGTGTCATCCTCGCCAAAAGCATCCCATGGCGAATAGCTCGCTATTTTCGCCGTGACATCATAGAGGTGCAGCCATTTTTCTTTTAAGGTCAAATTTGAATTCGTCTTCATGCTCTCCGTTCCGTTGTGTATGATATTAATACCGCATATTAAAATTACGTCGGCAAGCAGCTCACATTCTCGTCGCTTTCTCCCAGGCAGCCTTGAAATATTTTGCATAAAAAGCTTGCTTTTCGGGATCATTCATATAGAAATCAGCGGCTTTGATGTCGGCGACAATGAGGTCGATAAGCTCCTGCTGCCGTGCTTCTGTCTGCTCTGTATACCTCTGAACGACCAATTTTCCGTCCGCTTCGTATTCCAAAAGCAAGTCATAGACATTGCGTATCGTTATAACATCCCAAACAGGCGCATCATGCACGCTGTAAAACAGGCTCGGTCTGCCGTCAACAGCTTCAAATGTGCCCTCTATTATATAAAGATATCCCGAAGTGTTTTGATAAAATGCTTCAAGCTGACACGGGAATTGCTCTTGATAATATGCAACCCCGTTGCTCACCCATCCGGTTATATGCTTACTGTGGCATCCTGTTTTTTCGGGGTTCCATATATAAAACAGAGCATAAGGAACACAATCGGTCAGATAAACGACTTTTTTATCTGACTTATGCAGGCAAGATTGCGCTTTAATCGCCGAAATGCCCGGAATATTCGTTCCGTGATAATAACATACCATAGCTGATACCTCGCTTGTAATGATGTAATGCGTTTTGTTGTCAAAATGCGGCGTGTGTTGCGCCGCATTTTTTGGCTTAAAATTATGTCAACCCGCCGTTTTTTCTTGGCTGGTTATCTGCTTTGCATCGGATTCGGTCATGAAGATAACAACATTATCAGGGAGGCCGGGGATTGTATTGGTGTTTCCGGTGGATTTGACCTCGACAAATTTTGTAGTTTCATTGTTGTAAGAGCTAGAGACTTCTTCGCCGAGTTTGCCGTTAGTATAGATGAAGTGGTATTTGTCGTCAATTTGGATGGCAGTGCCGTTATTGAGCATGGCATCAGACTGAGCAGCGAGAGCCATTTTGAGTGTGTTCTGCGCGTTCTGCAGGCGAGCGCTCTTCTGCGCACTCTCGACGATCGCGGGAAATGTCGGAATCAAAACCGCTGCGAGAATGCCGATGACCGCGATTACGATCAGCATTTCAACGATCGAAAAGCCTTTTTTGTTCAGTTTCTTCTTCATTTCGGTTTCCTCCAGGTTTGTTTTTGCATAAAAATATCGCATAAAATGCACGACCAAGCGCGCATCTTATGCGACAATTATATACATTTTCGCCTTTCGTGTCAATATCTTTTGCGATTTTTGACATACTTTTTTGCAACTTTTTTGCCGCACTTCATGCCATTAAAAGCATTCAGCAACAGGCAGTTGCTTGCAAGTTTTATTGATTTATGGTAGGATATGATCACAAAACAGAGGGTGGGTATGAACATGGAAACAAAGAACATAATTCTTGAGCTGAGGACGAAGAGAGGTTTATCGCAGGAGGAGCTTGCGGAAAAGCTATTTGTAACGCGGCAGGCGGTATCGCGGTGGGAGACAGGCGAAACTACACCGAACACAGAGACGCTGAAGCTGCTGTCACAATTTTTTGACGTGTCGATAAACACGCTGCTCGGTTCGCCGCGCCAGCTTATCTGTCAGTGCTGCGGTATGCCGCTCGAGGATTCCAACATCAGCAAGGAGCCCGACGGTTTATTCAACGAGGAATACTGCAAGTGGTGCTATGCCGACGGCGAGTATATGTATCACGACATGGATGATCTGATAGAGGTCTGCGTCGCACATATGGCGAGCGATGCATTCACGCCAGAGCAGGTTCGTGCTTACATGAAAGAAGCGTTGCCAACGCTCGACTATTGGAAAAAATACAAAAACCTTAACGACGCAAACAAATTTGAGGAATTCAAAGCCCACCTGATCGAAGAGATCAACGCTCTGAATATCGAAGGAATGCCAAAAGTCAAAAAGCTCAGCGCACTCGTCGGCGGATATATCAACCTTGAATACCGTCTTCCCAACGGCAAAACGGCAAAATTCCTCGACGACGGTGCAACCTATCTCGGCACTCAGCTCGAATGCGAATTCGGCAGCGACAGATGCTTTGGCGTCGCTGCCAACATGGATTTCATACTCGTTTGCACCTACGAAGCAAACGGAGAGAATCCCGAGCTTGTCGTTTACAAAAAGAAATAAGCATTAAGCATTCTGCAAGGGGCAAATAACATACAGAAGGCATCGCAGATATCTATTATTCTGCGAGTATTCTGCGAGGATCCGCAAAAAATCAAGCCAACAACAGCTAAATACATAAAAATGGGCTGCCAAATGGCAGCCCAAATACATTGCCCGTATCAGCCGAAGAGGTTAAACTGAACAAACAATGCGGAAAGCAATGATGCTACGAGCGAAACAACTGTTATCTGAGTATTGATCGAGGGGCCTGCGGTGTCCTTAAACGGGTCGCCGACAGTGTCACCGATAACGGCAGCCTTATGGGCTTCGCTGCCCTTGCCGCCTTCGTTGCCCGACTCGACATATTTTTTAGAGTTATCCCAAAGTCCGCCTGCATTGGACATGAACAGCGACAAAAGCAAGCCGCTGACTATGTTGCCCATGAGGAAGCCGCCGATCGCCGACGGGCCGCCGATAAATCCGACTGCCACGGTTGCGATGATGGCAACAAGACCTGCGGGAATAAGCTCACGAAGTGCGCCTGTCGTTGCGACGTCGATGCACTTATCATACTCGGGCTTGACGCCCTCTTTGCCTTCTTTAAGTCCGACGATGGTGTTGAACTGGCGATGTATCTCGGCAACCATCTTTTGCGCATTCTTGTCAACACCCAGAATGAGCATTGCAGAGAACACGGCAGGGATAGCAGCGCCGACAAGCAGTCCGAAGAATACTGTCGGGTCCATGATATCAAAGCCGATCAGCTGAGTGCCGCCTATTTCTTCAATAGCGGCGTTAGCCTCTGACATAAACGTGCCGAGCAGCGAGATGACCGTGAGGCCTGCGGCGCCGATAGAAAAGCCCTTTGTAACTGCCTTGACGGTATTGCCGGCAGAGTCGAGCTCATCGGCGATACGTATGGCGTCTTCGCCGAGGCCGCCCATTTCGGCAAGTCCGCGAGCGTTGTCGACGATAGGTCCGTATGCGTCGTTAGAAATGATCATTGCGACGATTGAGAGCATACCGACTGCCGACATCGAGATGCCGAACAGAGGGAAGTTGCCGCCCAAAGGCTCACAGATCTTATAAGAAACAAGTGCCGAAACAGCAATGCCTATCATTGCAGGCAGTGCCGAAAGGAAGCCGTATGAAACGCCCGAAAGGACGGTGAAGGCAGGTCCGCTCTTAGATGCATGTGCGACCTTCTTGACGATAGGCTTAGAGTCATCGGTGAAATAATCGGTAGCAAGTCCGATGATGACGCCGACGATAAGTCCGGTTGCCGAGCAGCCCCAGATCTCCCACGAGAAGCCGAAGAGCCAGGTTGCGGCAGCGGTGAGCGCCATAAACAGCGCAGAAGTAACATATGTTGACGAGTTGAGCGCGCCTGTAGGCGTGCCGTTTTTGGTTATTCTTGCGGTTGCGATGCCGATGATCGAAGCCAAAAGTCCGAGTGCGGCATAGCAAAGCACCATCATTGTATTGATCTCGCCTGTGCCAAGCGTCTGTGCGATAACAATAGCAGAAGCAAGCGCTGCAACATTAGAGTCAAACAGGTCGGCACCCATGCCTGCAACGTCACCGACGTTGTCACCAACGTTGTCGGCGATAACTGCGGGGTTGCGTGGGTCATCCTCGGGAATGCCGAGCTCGACCTTGCCCGTAAGGTCTGCTGCAACATCGGCGGTCTTTGTAAATATACCGCCGCCTGCCTTGGCGAATAATGCAAGCGAGCTTGCACCGAACGAGAATCCAAGCAGGATAGATGCGTCACCGACTATCCACAGCACGACAGAAACGCCGAGCACTGCACAGCCGACAACGATAAGACCCATGACCGAGCCGCCGCGGAAGCCGATCAGGAATGCGGGCTTGATGCCCTTTTTGGCAGCCTCTGCAGATCTGCCGTTAGACAGGCTGGCAACAATTATGCCAAGCTTGCCTGCGATAGCCGACAGGACCGTACCCGCGATATACGATACCGCCATGGCGACATTCTTCATGATGTCCTTGCTGCTCCAGATAGGTGCAGGCAGGAACAGGAAGATGCATACGGCAACGATTGCCGCAAAGATGGCGAGGATCTTATATTCACGTCTCATAAACGTGTTTGCACCCTCGCGGATGAGCTGCGCGACCTCGGTTATCCTTTTATTCTCCTGCGGCTGACGTTTTACCCAAACGTACAGATAGGCAGCAAATAAAAAGGCGATGGCGGCAACTATGATGGAAATGCCAAAGAACATGCTCAAGGTAGGTTCCATTATAACCCCTCCAAAGTTTTTATTGCGGAAAAAACAGCAGAAGGGTGCCGTGCAACGCCAAAACAAAAGAGCCACATAAAGTGGCTCAATATGCAATAGCAAATCGAATAAACCGAAGGTATTCCTTCAGTGACAGACTCCACCACTTATTCCGATCATTGTAAATATTAACACCGAGCAGCGGATTTGTCAAGACCTATTTTGCATATTTTGCACAATTATTTTGTATAATCATTTTTGATTGTTCAACCGCCTCGCAAAAGCCGGGCAAGACGGGCGAGGCTTTTGCGCAAGGTAGAATTTTTAACAAATCTGTGCTATAATATCGCATTAAATGCTTTTGCCTACATTTTTTGCGATAGGGCTTACTTCGAAACGGCAAGGATGGTGATAAAATGAATTACAAAATTGCGATCTGTGACGACTGCGATGCAGACAGGCAATATGTTTTGAATATGGTTGATTGCTGGGCGATGTCTGCCGCTCACGCAGTGCACACCGATACCTTCACCTCTGCCGAGAGCTTTCTGTTTCACTATGCAGAGGAAAGCGATTATGACATTCTGCTGTTGGACATTGAGATGGGAGCGATGGACGGCGTTACGATGGCAAAGCAGCTCCGCAAGAATAACGACACGGTTCAGATAATTTTCATCACAGGCTACTCGGATTACATTTCGGAAGGGTATGAGGTTGCGGCGCTGCACTATCTGATGAAGCCGATCAAGCAGGAAAAGCTCTGCTCGGTGCTCGACCGTGCCGCAGAGAAGCTTTCTAAGAACGAAAAGGTCTTGAACCTTGAGATCGGCGGAGAGATGGTGCGTGTGCCGATCTATCAAATTCGTTATGCGGATGTGTTCGGCAACTATGTGACCATCCACGCGCAAACGGATATTACGGTCAAGATGACCTTGGGCGACCTTGAAAAGCAACTTGACGAGCGTTTCTATCGTGTGGGGCGTTCGGTGATAATAAACCTGACGCAGATCAGCCGTGTTACAAAGACAGAGATCAAGCTGAGCGACGGGACCGCCATCCCTCTCCCACGGGGAGCATATGAGGGCGTGAACCGAGCGATCATCAACATGAGGTGAAGAATATGGGATGGTTTTCAAAGAAAATAGACAGGCAGATCGCTTCATATCAGCACGAGCTGATCGAGACGCATTATCGAGAGGTTGACAATATGTACCGTCAGATACGCGGTTGGCGGCATGATTACCGCAACCATATTCAGACGATGAAAGCCTACGCAGCCTCCGGCGATCTTGAGGCGATCAAAAAATACCTTGACCTGCTCGACGAAGATCTGACTACCGTTGACACGGTCATCAAGACAGGCAACCCCATGACCGATGCCATTCTCAATTCCAAGATCTCGCTTGCAAAGGCAAAAGGCATTGAGGTCGTGGCAGATGCACATATTCCCGTCAAGCTGAAATCCTCAGAGATAGACCTGTGCTGCATCATCGGCAATCTCTTTGACAACGCCATTGAAGCGTGCGTAAAATTGCCGCAGGAGCAGCGTGTGATACGTGTATATATGGATATGAAGAATACCCAGCTATACATTTCCTTTACAAACTTCACCGCAGGCAAGAAGTTGAAAAAAGAGGGCAAGCTGTTTCGCAGCACCAAGGGCGAAGGGCACGGCTTCGGCCTGGTGCGTATCGATGCCATTGTGGAGCGATTGGAAGGCTACATAAGCCGAAATTCCGAGGACGGAGCGTTTACAACCGAAATACTGCTTCCGCAGGTGTGATAATTTGCAATTCATCCCCCGAAAATGACGATTCGTCCCCGAAATCATTCGAGGACGATTTTTTATGCTATCATAAGCGCAGAAAGGATGGTGGTTTTTCGTGGCAAAAGAAAAAAAGAAAAAAGAAAAATCTCCCAAGCCAAAATACAATATGGCTCAAAACGCTTGGTTTATGATAAAGCTTGCCTGGACTTCGGGAGAGAAAAAGGTTATCGTGCTCGGCTTGCTGTCTGCACTGCTTGCAGTTGCGCTTAACCTTATCGATCTGTATGTTTCACCAACGATACTCTCTGTGGTTGAAAGGCAAGCATCGATTGCAGAGCTGATTTCGGCAATAGCGGGATTCGCACTTGCATTGATGCTCGTTTCGGCTGCCTCTGCATATGTAAATACAAACATCTTATACGGAAGAATAAGCGTTCGCTGTGAGATCATCAATCTGCTAAACAGAAAGATGGCTATGACATCTTATCAAAACATCAATGACGAGAGATTTAAAACGCTCAAGATCAAGGTGCAGGAAGCGATAAACTCGAACACTTCAGCCGCAGAGGCCGTTTGGACAACGCTGACAGATTTGACGACAAACATTGTCGGCTTTGCGTTTTATGTGGTTCTGATGTCCTCTATTCAGCCACTGTTGCTGGTCGTGATACTTGCTACGACTGTTATCTCATATCTTGTAAGCAATCATTTAAACGGCTGGGGATACCGCCACAGGGACGAAGGATCAAATTATGAGTCACAGATATATTATCTTGACCGCTGTTCAGGCAATTTGACGCTTGCCAAAGACATTCGCATTTTCGGCCTGCGCCCCTGGATAAACGAGCTGTATTCGAAAAGCGTGGCAGCATACACGGCATTCCATAATAAAGCGCAAAGCGTTTATGTTTGGGGAAAAATTGTCGACCTTGTGCTCACATTCCTGCGCAATGCTTTTTGCTATGCATACCTTATCGGTCTTGTAATCAACAATGGGCTCAGTGTATCCGAGTTCCTGCTGTTTTTCAGTGCCGTGGGCGGCTTTACGGCGTGGGTGTCGGGCATTCTCGGTGGCTTTAATACACTTCATAAGCAATCTCTGGATATTTCTTCTGTTCGTGAATGCATTGATTTTCCCGAACCCTTTAAGTTTGAGGACGGAGAGCCCATTAAAACAGAAGAAAACAGGCTTTATGAAATCAGGCTCGAAAGCGTATCCTACCGTTATCCCGGCGCTGACAAAGATACGCTCACAAATATCAATTTGACACTTCATCCCGGCGAAAAGCTGGCTGTGGTCGGTCTGAACGGCGCAGGTAAAACGACACTTATCAAGCTGATCTGCGGTTTCCTCGACCCTACCGAGGGTCGTATTCTCCTTGACGGAAAGGACATCAGAGACTACAACCGCAGAGATTATTATAAGATGTTCTCGGCGGTGTTCCAGGAGTTCTCGCTGCTTGCAGGCACGATCGCAACCAACGTAGCGCAGGACAGCGTGGACATTGACATTGAACGAGTCAAGGACTGTGTTGATAAAGCAGGACTCCGCAAGAAGATCGAATCATTAAAGGACGGATACGAAACCTATCTGAACAGAGAAGTTTATGAGGAAGCCATACTTCTTTCGGGCGGTGAAACACAGCGCCTTATGCTCGCCCGTGCGCTTTACAAAAATGCCCCGTTCATTGTTCTTGACGAGCCGACGGCAGCGCTCGACCCCATCGCCGAGTCTGAAATGTATCAAAAATACAACGAAATGACAAGCGGCAAATCCTCTATCTACATTTCTCACCGTCTTGCATCCACTCGCTTCTGCGACCGCATAATTATGATTACAGACGGCGGTATCGGTGAAGAAGGAACACACGAAGAGCTTCTGAAGGCAGGCGGCAAATACGCAGAGCTTTTTGAGGTTCAGAGCAAATACTACAAGGAAAGAGCGAATGAAAATGAAGAAAACCGATAAGGTGCCTGTGAAAAGAGCCTTTGCGACCAATCATCGGGCACTCAAATTGATTTATAAACATTACCCTCAAATGGTAGTATCTCAGCTATTTAATGAGGTCTGGAATGCGCTGACTCCTTATGTCGGCATTTTCCTCTCTGCTCTTGTCATCAACGAGCTTGCGGAAGGCAGAGACATAAAGCGGCTTCAGCTGCTTGTTATAATTACACTTGCCTCGGCAGCGGTGATAGCACTCGGTACGGCACTCATAAGCAAGTGGAAAGAAGCACAGGATGCAGGCTGGTGGCTCAAGATCGAGCATATCGTTTCTGAAAAGATGCTTGATACAGATTATATCAATCTTGATGACACGCATACCGCCGAAATGCTCTCGACCATCCGTCAAAACTTTCAAGGCGGCTGTTGGGGTCTCGGTCAAGTGCTCGGGTGCTATAAAAAGCTTTGCTCATCTATCTTTACGATATTCGGCGGTCTTGCGCTGACAGCTTCGTTGTTTACTGTCAAGGTTCCGGGCGACGCAGGCACGCTTACTTTGCTCAATAACCCCTTTGTCGTCCTCGGCGTTATTGCCGTGATGCTGGTCGTCACCTTCATTGCACCGATGCTTAATAACAAAGCCGGAAGCTATTATGCAAAGCACGCAGATGCGCATAATCTCGGAAATCGTCTGTTCGGCTTTTTTGGCTATCTCGGCTATTACAGTGCCCTTGCGACCGATGTGAGAATATATAGGCAGGATAAGATATGCGAGAGATACAATCGCAACAAAGAAGATACCTTTGCTTCTAACGGCTTGTATGCTCATTTTGCACGAGGTCCGATGGGCTTATACGCAGCGGCATCGGCAGCCGTTTCTGTGATATTTACAGGCATTGCATATGTCTTTGTGTGCTTAAAAGCATTGGCGGGGGCATTCGGGCTTGGCTCGGTGACACAGTATGTTGCCGCTATCACCAGGGTGTCAGGCGGTATGTCAAGCCTTGTTTCGGGCATCGGGCTTATGTGCAACAACACTCCGTTCCTCGAGCTGACGTTTGAATACCTTGATATCCCCAACAATATGTATCAGGGCAGCCTCACGGTCGAAAAACGCCGTGACAGAAAATATCAGGTTGAGTTCCGCAATGTTTCTTTCAAATATCCGGGCAGCGAAGCTTATGCACTCCGCAACGTCAATATGAAATTTGAGATCGGCAAGCGCCTTGCCGTGGTCGGTATGAACGGTTCGGGCAAAACCACCTTTATCAAGTTGCTGTGCCGTCTGTATGACCCGACCGAGGGCGAGATCCTGCTCAACGGCATTGATATTCGCAAGTACAATTATCGTGAGTATATGGACATCTTTTCTGTTGTGTTCCAAGACTTTAAGCTGCTCAGCCTGAAGCTCGGCGAAAATGTTGCAGGCAAGATCGATTATGATAAGGAGCTTGTCATCGACTGTCTTGACAAGGCAGGCTTTTCTGACCGACTTGCCGAAATGGAAAACGGAACAGAAGCCTATCTCTATCAGGACTACAGCAAAGCAGGCGTTGACGTTTCGGGCGGCGAAGCACAGAAGATCGCCATTGCCCGTGCGCTCTACAAGGATGCTCCGTTCATTATCCTCGACGAGCCTACGGCAGCACTCGACCCTATTGCCGAAGCAGAGATTTACAGCAAATTCGACGAGATCGCAGGCGACAAGACCGCAATATATATCAGTCACCGCCTGTCCTCGTGCAAATTCTGCGATGAGATCGCCGTGTTCCATGAGGGCGCGGTAATTCAGCAAGGCTCCCACGAAAGCCTTGTTGCCGATACAAGCGGTAAATATTATGAGCTGTGGAACGCTCAGGCGCAGTATTATACAGAATAAGCTCTGTCCGCTGCTCCCCCATCGAGCAAAAAACGCCGACCTGTGGTTTTTCACAGGTCGGTGTTTTGATGATATTGTGCTATGCAGGTATGTTTTTTATCTGCCGAACAAGCCCGACGAGAGGTATCTGTCGCCTGTATCGGGCATAAGTGCGACGATGCGCTTGTTTTTGTTTTGCGGCATTTGCGCAAGTGTTATCGCGGCGTGTAATGCAGCGCCCGACGATATTCCGACGAGCAAGCCCTCGCATTTAGCCACAGCACGTGCCGCTTCGAACGCCTCTTGATCAGAAACGGTGATGATCTGATCATAAATATCAGTGTCGAGCACCTCGGGCACAAAGCCTGCGCCGATGCCCTGCAATCCGTGCTTGCCGGGCTTGCCGCCCGAAAGCACCTGCGAGCCTGTCGGCTCGACCGCTACGATCGTTATATCAGGCTTTTGCTCTTTGAGATAGCGCCCGACGCCTGTGATAGTTCCACCTGTTCCGACGCCTGCGACGAAATAGTCGATATTGCCGTCGGTATCGCGCCAAATCTCGGGTCCCGTGGTCTTATAATGCGCCTCGGGGTTTGCCCTGTTTGTAAACTGCCCCGCAATGATGCTGCCCTCAATATCTCTGTTTAGCTGCTCTGCCTTTGCGATAGCGCCCTTCATGCCTGACGCGCCGTCGGTGAGCACAAGCTCTGCTCCGTAGGCGGTCATGAGCATACGCCGTTCTGCCGACATACTGTCCGGCATAACGATGATGACCCTGTAGCCCCTTGCTGCTGCGACTGCGGCGATGCCGATGCCTGTATTGCCCGAGGTAGGCTCGATGATGACGCTGCCGTCACGCAAGGTTCCGTCCCTCTCTGCCGATTCGATCATATTAAGTGCAACTCTGTCCTTGACAGAGCCGGCAGGGTTGAACATCTCGAGCTTCAAAAGCAGATCTGCCTGCAAGCCGAAATGCCTTTTTATGCCGACTGCTTCAAAAAGCGGAGTTTCGCCTATAAGCTCGGACTGCGAATGATATATTTTGCCCATTTAAAAAACTCATCTCCTTGCGATGAACGCCTGAACCTCGTCGCCCGTGGGCAACGAAGCAATGGCGCCCTTGCGTGTTACCGTGAGTGCGCCGACTGCATTGGCATATTTCGCCGCTCTCGTTATATCGCCCGTGCGCATATATTCTATCGCTATTGCGGCAGTGAATGCGTCGCCTGCTGCGGTGCTGTCGACCTCGTCGACGTCATAGGACGAAACGAGATCACAATATTTGCCGTCATAAACAAAGCAGCCGCGTGAGCCGAGCTTGAGCACGACATATTTGATATCTATGCTGTTGCAGAGCGAAATGCAGGCCTTGAGGCAATCGCTGGGTGAAACGGGGCGTATGCCGGTGAGTATTTCGGTTTCGGTCTCGTTGGGTGAAAAGATCTCACATTTGGGGATAGTCGCAAGGTTCCAATCCTTTGTCGCAGCGCCTGCGTCGACAAAAAGCGGCAGTCCGTTCTTGCACGCTCTGAAAGCCGCCGCGGCGACCGCATCAGGTCCGCCCTCGAACTGCACCAGAACTCCGTCGGGGCAGCATTTGAACGACTCGTCGACATCCGAAGCACACAGGCGCTTGTTTGCACCCTTAAAAACGACAATGCGATTAGTGCCGTCAGCCTCGACCGTGACAAAGGCAGAACCTGTCTGCTCAACCTTGTCGGTGACAATATACTTTGTGTTGATGCCGTTTGCGTTAAAATAACGCTTTAGCTGATCGCCGTAAGTATCGTCGCCGAGCCTTGCACAGAGTGCGACCTCGGTATCACCGAGCTTTGCGGCAGCCATAGCGGAATTTGCGCCCTTGCCGCCGGGCGTAAGCACATATTTGCCGTCAGAGATCAGCGTTTCGCCTGCCTGCGGCGCATATGGCGTTTCGATGCGAAAATCAATATTTGCGCTGCCAACCACCAGCAATCTTTTAATCATAGTGTCACCTTTTCCCTTCTTTATACTATTAATCACTCTATTTTACAATATCCGAACCGATTTGTCAACTATTGCCTTTATATTTTCGTCTTGTGGCGTCTCCGCCTCTGATGTGGCGCTCCTGCTTGTTTTTTTGCAACACCTCGCACACTGCCTCCCAGAGTGCGTGGTTCTCGTATTTGAGGCGCTCTGTTATGTCCTTGTGGACGGTGCTCTTGCTGATGCCAAAGACCTTTGCCGCCGCTCTGACTGTGCATTTTGTCTCGGCGACATAAAGTCCTATGCGTGTATATCTGCTCATATTATCGTTGCTTGTCACGATTTTCCCCCTCCGATCTGCAAAGATACACGCAAATATATGTTGATTTTGCCTGATAAATAACAAAAAGCGCTTGAAACTATTGCGGTTTCATGGTAGAATATATTGACGCGTTATAGTCAACAACCTATCGTGGAGGATGATCATATGAAAATATTAGTTACAGGCGGTGCGGGATATATCGGCTCGCACACCTGCGTCAAGCTGATCGAGCAGGGCTATGAGATCGCGATATACGACGACCTCTCTAATTCAAAGCCCGAGACTATCGACCGCATCGAGCGCATAACAGGCAAGAGACCTCTGTTTTTTGAGGCAGACATTCTTGACCGCAAGGCGCTTGACGAGGCATTCGATCAGTTCAAGCCCGAAGCCGTCATACATTTTGCCGGCAAAAAGGCAGTGGGCGAATCTGTCGCAAAGCCTTTGATGTATTATCACAACAACATCACCGGCACGCTGCAGCTTTTGTATGCCATGCGTGACCACGGCTGCAAAAAGATAGTCTTTTCGTCGTCTGCCACTGTTTACGGCACACCCGAAACAGTGCCTGTGAGCGAGGATTTCCCCTTGTCATACACAAACCCCTATGGCGGCACAAAACTGATGATAGAGTATATACTCAAGGATCTTTATACATCAGACAACGAGTGGGCAATAGCCATACTCAGATATTTCAACCCGATAGGCGCTCACGAGAGCGGACTTTTGGGCGACGATCCCAACGGCATTCCCAACAACCTTATGCCGTATATCACGCGCGTTGCAAAGGGCATACTGCCCGAGCTCAGGGTTTTCGGCAACGACTATGACACACCCGACGGCACAGGCGTGCGCGATTATATACACGTGCTCGACCTCGCGCAGGGACACATCGACGCCATCAATCACATGGATGCCCCCGGCGTTCAGATCTACAACCTCGGCACGGGCAAGGGCTATAGCGTGCTCGACCTCGTCAAGGCGTTCGAGAGCGCAACAGGCATACACATTCCCTATACCATCACCGCAAGGCGCCCCGGCGACGTGGCGATCAATTATGCAGACCCCACCAAGGCAGAGAAATGCATAGGCTTTAAAGCTACGCATACGCTCGAGGACATGTGCCGCTCGGCATGGAATTTTGAAAGGAACAATCAATGAGATCAACAAAAGCACTAAAAAAGCTCATCGCAATGCTGCTCGTCTGTGTTTCTGTGCTAACGCTTCTCTGTGCGTGTACAGACCCCGCAGATCAGTCAAACGACCCCTCGGACACTTCAAGCGAGCAGAGCAACACATCTTCGGCAGAGCCGAGCAAGGAGCCTGATATGAGTGAAAACAGCGAGGTCAGCCTCGAACCCATCGATCCCGATCCCAACGCTTCCAAGATCTGGAAGTCCGAATATGCAGACAGCACGATAGCCTCTGCCGACGACGTTGCAAACGCTGTCGTATGGCGTGACGGTGCGGTCAGCGACGATTATTCCGCCGTCATCAAGGGCGACGTCAAATATCTCTTTGCAGGCAGAGACCACACGAGAGTTGTCAACAATCCCGAGGGCTATGCGATCACGCTGCCCGGCAACGACATAAAGTACGATTTTTCGCTCTCTGCCATACGCTGCAAGTTCTTTAACGACGACTATTGCCTCACTGTGACCTCGGAGAGCAGCAACCCCTATGGCAACAACGCAAACGGCTGGAACATTTACAACACCGAATGGCTCAGCAGATATATCGCCAACGATTCGTATCTCACCGCCAACACACTTATGCGCACGGCGCAGACAAAGACCTACACCGACCTTATTGACGGCTTTGAAGCGACTGTATACTGCATCAAGATCAACAACGATGCAGGCATCGAAATGCCTTATTATACTATCGCAGTAATCAAGCGCCCGACAGAATATGTCCAGTTCTATCTGCTCGTTTTAAAGAGCAAGCAAAAGATGAATGACGATATGCTCGACATCGTTTCTTCGTTCTCAGAGATAACCAAGCTCGGCAAGTCAGCCAACACGCAGAATGCATACGAGCTCAAGTATGAAGAAAACTGGAACGACGAAACAAAAGCATATTTTGACAAGATAATGCAGCAGGATACCGTCGATTGGGGCTTCTATCACCTCAACCTTGAGCCGAGATCGAGCAGCCAGTATTTTGCAAACCAAAAGAAGATCGCCGAGTGGCTCAACTGGTCTGTGACCAACCTTGATTACAGTGCGGCGATATATCCCACCTACACGCACATAGGCTTCGGCTCGTCACGCTCGCAATTTCCCACCGATCAGGCAAAGGAATTTGCAGGCGGCAACGGCTTTAACGGCAAGCCTGTGCTGCAGATGTCATATCAGTTCACCACCTCAAACAACGTAAGCCTCGACGGCTATACGCCGATGTTCGACATACTCAGAGGCAAATATGACGACCAATTTCGCTCGATCGCAAAGCAGATCAAGGCATACGGCGCACCTGTCTGGTTCAGACTCAACAACGAGATGAATTCGGACTGGGTCAGCTATTGCGGCATAGTAACTCTGCTCGACCCCGACATCTTCATAATGACATGGCAGAGAATGTATGACATCTTCATCGAAGAAGGCGTCGACAACTGCATATTCGTTTTCAACCCGATAGCAGTCGACGTGCCTTATTCGAGCTGGGGCAATTATCTTAACTATTTCCCGGGCGCTGATTATTGCCAGGCCTACGGACTCACCTATTATGAGATGATCAACAACGCTCCCAACGAAAAGGTCACCTATAAGACCTTCAAAGAGATGTACACCTATCTCTATGACAAGAGCATGCCTTATTTTGACAAATACCCCTGGGTCATCGGTGAATTCGGCTGTGCCTCGGGCGGCGAAGCATATTATGACTGGGGCATCAACAACTATGTTTCTACCGTGCTCGGACGCAACGCCGACCAGCAGGCTCAGTGGATAACCGATATGTTCACATATCTCGAGGACATGAGCGCACCCGAAAGCGAGTTTATCAGCAGACTCAAGTACGCCGTTTGGTTCTCGGTCAACGACTATGCAGCCGACGGACGCATAACCAACTATCTCGACATTTCAAATGCCGAAAAAGCCATTGCCGCATTCAAGGCAGGACTTAAAAAGACACAGAAATAAACACCTTTGATAAAGGGCGGCAAAGCCGCCCTTTATATTGCCATTATATTGCCAACGGAGGAATAACAGGCATGAAGAAAATATGCCTTTTGCTGATAATTGCGCTTTGCCTTTCGGCTTGCGCGTGCGCCAATATTCCCGATGATGCATCGTCGGGTGATACGTCAAGCGCTGAAATCAGTCAGGATGCTTCAAGCGAAACATCAGAAACGATCGTGTGCGAGGAGGCACTCAAGATAGATGCCCTGCTCGCAGGCGAAGCGCCAGACCGCAGTCTGCCATCAAAAAACATTTTGCTCGGCAAAAAATATAAGGTCTCACGCGAATCCGGCGAGAACGGCTCATACGTTGATACAGATGCCTATAAGCTCACCGACGGAATTTCGGCAGAGCAGTTTGACACCTACACCTGGGTCGGATTTGCAGGCGGAACGGCGCTGACCATCGAGATCGATCTCGGCGACGACACGCATAATATCGCCGACATAGACATCGGCTGCCTCAGACAGACCGAATACGGCATCGGCTTGCCCGGCACCGCAATTATTTATGCCTCTGTCGACGGCACTGAATATACAAAGCTCGGCACGATCTATACGCCGACCACGCTCGGCGATACCGCTTGCAAATACACATATGCGTTCCATTTTGACAAGGCGCTCAAGGCACGCTATATACGCCTGCTGTTTTCATCGCAGGAATGCGGCTGGTTCTTTATCGACGAGATAACCGCAAAGGCTTATTCGAGCGATTTTGAGGCAAGCAGCGGCGACGCAGTCAACTATTACGGCGATGCGGATATTCCTTTTGCAGAGCCCTCGTATTGGGACGATTCGGAGGCCGATCTTAACGAGCGCATCAACCTCGCACTCAAAGCGCCCAAGGTGTATGTCAGCCATTTCTCGGCGATAGTCGACTCGAGTGCCGACGACACAGGCAACACAAAAGACACTTCTCTGCTCGTTGACGGCAAAAAAGCGTCTGCTACGTGGGATGATAAGCTGATGTTCAGAATGACACGTGGCGACGGCAGACGCATAACCATCGACCTCGGACATATTTCGGCGGTCGAAGAGGTCAGGTTCGACATGCTTTTGCAAGCCGAATGGGGCGTTATGCCTGTCGGCGAGGTCGGAGTCAGCATAAGTGCCGACGGCAAGAATTGGCAGGCGGTAAGCTCTGTCAAGGTCGATTCAGAGGGCAAGACAAGCGGAATGCTTAAGTTGACTGCCGAGCTCGGCGCCGTATACAAGGCAAGGTTCGTTGCGCTCACGATGAAGGTCAAGCAGCACTCTGCAATGAGCGAAATAGAGGTCTATGGCACAAAGGCGATCCCCTCTGATGCGCTCGACGTCGACCCCAAAAAGTCGTTTGACACCGCATACAGCGACAGCTATCCCTCACTCGACGATTTTGACGGAATCGAAAACATTCTCTGCACCCCCATCTGCCGCCACGACGGCAACAGCTATGACGAAACGGCAATGATAACCGCCGAGGAATTTGCACGCTATGTCGGATATTACGAGGATGGTGTGCTCTGCGACACGTTCTTTGACACGTTCCTTTTCTCGCCCTGCTCGGGCTATGTTTCTGACGACTTAAAGCTTACGCTCAAGGGCTGGCAGACGTACATCGACAGTCAGTTTGTCGCAGACCGCAATATAAATGCGCTTAATGCTGCGGTGGGCGCTGCCGCCGAAAAATTAAAGCTTGACGGCTATAAGGCGAATGTTTTCTTATCTGTAATGCGCCCGACGCCGACCAACGCAGACGGCTCGGTCAACACTCTCGGCGACCTTGACGGCGACGGCATCGACGACCCGCTCGACAATGTCGAAAACCGCAAAAAGGCGGTCAAGTGGCAGATAGATACCCAGCTTGCCAAATACCGTGAGCAGGGCTATGCAAACCTTACGCTCGTCGGCTTTTATTGGCAGGAAGAGCACATCTTCACCGACGATCCGTATGAGGTCGAGGTCGTAAAATATATGAACGACTATGTTCATTCGCTCGGACTTTTGACGCTCTGGATACCTTATTACGAGGCAGAGGGCTTCGAGGACTGCAAGTCATACGGCTTTGACATCTCGTGCCTGCAGCCAAACTATTCGTTTATGTCAGTTCCCGACGACGACAGACTCGACAGCGCCGCATTGCAGGCAAAAATGTTCGGCATGAGCGTCGAGATCGAGATGTCATATTACAGCGACCCTCTCAATATCAAACGCTATAAGGAATACCTGCAAAAGGGCGTCGAATACGGATATATGAATTCTGTCAAGATCTATTATCTCGGCATTATTCCGACAGACCTGACGCAGGCATACGACAAGGGCGACGAATACGCACGGTCGGCATACAAGGACACCTATCTGTATGCAAAGAACAGGCTGGATGAGACATATGTTGCATCACCTCCCGCGACGTCCGACGCACCCGAGAATGCATCATACACAACGAGCGGACGGCTCGACGGCAAGATAGTCATAAACACGAGCGAGACTTATAAAATGGTCATTACCGTCTCGCCGCGCTATGGCAGCATACGCCTCGAGCCCGACGGAAGCTTTGCATATTATCCGATAAGCGGCTATGTCGGCAAGGACAGCTTCTCTGTCGCCGCCGTTTTCGGCAACACAATAAGCAGCGCTGCCGTTATCGAGATAGAGTGCAAGTAAGATAAAACCCGATATTTTAAAAAACCACCCCATGCGAAAGCATGGGGTGGAAATGTTTATAAATGCTATTTGCAGGTAATAAGTAAATCTATAGTTCCGCATATACTGCCGGTAAACGCTTGCGGCTGTTCTGTTGCTTCTAACATTCCGTCTGAGCCAATATAGATCACCGTTGAATGGCTTGCATTGTGGCAGACCATAAATTTAACTTCATCAATGGTGTTTGCGTAACTCGGATTTAAAGTATACGGCGTGTAAGCAGAATATTTTGCAGCAAAGCCATCGCTCATATCGGTATCATAGAATATCACCTTTATAAGTGTTGAGCCCAATGAGCCGTCATAGGTTTGCGTTTTTTCACCTATGTATATGATTTCGCTTGTCGGCTCGTCAACTTTTTCAACCGAATATTTCTCGCAGCAAATATGCTCGATGCAAATCGAAGCTTTATCATCGTCTTGTGACAACAAAATGTTTTGAATGCCAAAGCCCTTGCCGCCCGTCGCTTGTATGTCCATGACGGTTAAAAGCTCGTTTGCGACAGTAAACACATCGGAGTCCTCAAATGTGTATATGTTGCCGATGATCGCGCGAATGATTTCGGCGTATTCCTTCGCTTTGCTTTTGTCGCCCGAAGCAATTTTTGCAAGTATATTGTGAATAGCAGACTGCTTTTGCTCAGGCGTCATATCGTCTTGCTGACTTAACATGTTGCTATATAACTCGGTAGCATCCGCTTTAGATGCTTCCATTGCGTTGCCGGTGGCAACCGCTGCCACAGTTAAAAGCGATAAGATTACGACAACGAAAATAATTAAACTGACTTTTTTCATAATGCCTCCAAAAAATCATTTTTACGATCGCCAATTTAAAATTGTATTGCGGAGATCGTTTTCAATCCATTCCGCAGCGTTATCACCGGGACAAGCAGAATATTTTCCCTTTCTATTTATGATATGTCACTTTCCTTGCACTGTGTCAATAGCATGAGCGCATTTTTTTGTGCAAAAAGAGCAAATATGCGATTTTTCTTGCATACACACTATACCACGGACTTGTTGTCAAGTTGTTGCCGCAAACAGATAAATCCCGCACATTTTTATCTGTGCGGGATTTTTGCTTTCATTTATCACATTTTATATATGAAAATACTACGAATTGCTTTTGTGTATTCTTGTGTTTTTCTTATTATTAACACGAACTCCTATGAAAATACTCGCTGTCGATAAAAAGATTACTCCCAAAAAAACAACTCCCCATTTAAAAATGTTTTCGGTGCGGTTAAAATTTGACGAAAGCGTACCCTCAGCATTGTTTTGTTGCTGATGATCCTCGACACCTAATTGCTGCTGAACGTTAGTTTTTATACAAAAATCCGTTGAATGGATATCATACTTTGATAAATCCCATAATTGACTAATGTCAACTCCGCCATCTGAATCTGCGTATTTAGCCATTTCGTCATAAATTGCTCTTTGATATTCACAAAAATCCTTTATTGGAAATAAATATTCGCTATCTCCAATTGCATAATGGCTGTAATAAACGAAATCTCCTTTATTGGTTTTGTAGTAAATAGCAGTACCAGAATAGGAGGTTTCTCCCGAAAGATAATAAGTTTCAAAAACCTCACTATCAGATAAGATTTTAGTTGCGACAGTATTGTCTTGGAATGCTTTCATGGCCTTTTGATTTGTAAGCACATTACTTAAGTCAACTGCCATATTATTGACAATACTTTTATAATTTAACATACCATCGGCTGATTGAACTGCATAATATTCGCTTAGGATTAAATCTTCTTTCTCCAACAGTTCATCAATGCTATGAATTCCTGCAAAAGCCATGGGTATTGAAAGATTGTAAATCTTTATAACTTTCTCAGAAGCCTCGGCACCTAATTGCTGTTTTACTTCAGCGCTTATTTTTAATGAATCATTGATCTCCACAGTATCAAAATCCTCCTCTGCCGCAAAAACTGCCATGGGTATTGTTACTATTATTGCAATGATAATTCCGATTATAATGATATTTTTCATCTAAAATACTCCCTTCTAACAATGTAATTTAAGCATCTACTAATTATACACCAGAGAAAGTGCATTATCAGAATAATCTGTTTCAACAACGACATAGCGATCCCATATGCCGTCATCAGCGTGGTTACTATCCAATGCATTTCGACCGTTGCAAATCCATTGATATGATCTTATTTTTATTTGTCCTGTTGTAATTTCCGGTGAATTCCAAGAAGACGGCGCAGATGCCGGCCAAGGATCATTAATGATATATCGGTATTGAAGAGTTCCGTTTACGCTTATTGTTGTATAACCAACAATAAGCGTTGCATGACCGCCATGCCTGACATTATTTATATCATAATGTCCACGCCCAATATATACAACATGACCATCATTTAAAAATTGCCTAAGTGTACTCTCACTAAATCTTACTCCAAATTCACCCACAAGATTGAGTTCATTGATATTAATATTGTTTGACCTATAAAAACTAACAGCACATATTGCCTCAGTATGAGTTCCCCCTGAATTCACTACGGAACCTTTTACTGCACTGACTGCATTATTCTGTGTACGAGCATCAAGTACATTGAAATAGTGATTTGTCAGCATTCTTGCAGAAGTTACCCAACACCAATTTGACCAACGTTGTCCCTCAATAGGCGTGTCAGACATCACCTCAAAACGCCATTTATGTCTTGAGGAAATACTATAACTTAACCATTCAAGTTGAAGTTTGGTTCCAGTTGAACTGTCGGGGATATATAACACTTTTCCGGGATAATTAATAGGCTCAATGACAAGATCACCAGAAAGACTGGTAAACACCTTCCATTTTGTATTGCTATCAATGCTGGCGTACAACTTAATGTTATCGACACCAACACTTCCATTTGCCACACCTACATACTTTTTCTCACCGTACTCCGAACGGATTGAATAAGAGCCATCAGACTGACGATTAAATGTCCATTTTTCTTGTAAGCTAGAGTGTAATGTCCACTGATGCACCCATTCTTGTGCACTGGGACCATCAATATCCATGTACTTGGCAGAACCAATATTTTTTAGTACATATACGCCACTTGCTATATTTGCATTCAGCAGAACAGCCATTTTATAGGTTCCATAATGATCCCCAAAGTGTCCAGTTGCTAAGTAGTATGTTCTTCCCTCAGCCAGTGTAATAGATAATCTGAAGTTTCTATTTCCAGCACCGTCATCATTTGACCCCATCATGGACATGTTTGAATCATATAACCACATTCTTGGATCTCCGTTAGACGAGAAGCTATAGAACAGATATTCACCAGTAACCGAAGGAATAAACTTGTAATAGACCGCTTTTTGTTCACTTCCGCACGATACTGTAGAAGTTCCTCCCCAAGAAAGTGAGGTTGTTGATATTGAGAATGGAACAGTGGTCGTAGTTACTTTCACTGTACATATTGTCGGAGAAGAAACAATGCAACCCGCCACAAAATAATAAGTATATCCGGCAACAAGATGATATGACAATCTGAAATTTGAAGATCCCGCGCCGTCATCATTTGAAGATAGCACGGAATAATCCGAGTTATAAAGCCACGCTCTGGGATCGCCGGATACAATATCAAAACTCTCAAATGTATAAAAGCCTGTTCTACTTGGCGTAAATTTAAAATATTTTTTCTCGTTTGCAGTTGCGATGTTTACATAATTAGATGCGTTTAGCACTAATGTTTCGGCATCTGCAAAGCTTTCGCCACCGGAATATGTATACGTTATACTCAGCGACGGTTTATAATTGTTTCTATTATATGAAGCGAAGATTTTATACCAGCTTTTAACATCGTCGCCGGTCTGGTTTTCAAATGTACTGTTTGCCTTAAATACCAAGCCTTTTGCCTGACTTTGCGTTCCGTTTGCCCATGCTTTTG
>CAZASH010000006.1:0-82656 GCA_964487775.1 uncultured Ruminococcus sp. | reverse complement strand
AAAGAGCCGCCTGGGTCATCGATACCGACAAAGACCTCGCCGACATCAAGCATACCGTTCAGTATGCTAAAAAGCTCGGCATAAATACACTGATACTTTCACCCTTCAGAAACAACTATGCACTCTATGACACCAAGGTCGAGCACCTCTATCGCTCTAAGGATATGCCCGAGGTCGACGTTCTGCAGGCGTACATTGACGAGTGCCACGCCAACGACATAAGGCTCGTGTTTATGCTTTGCTGCTTTATCGCAGACAAGCCGTCGAGCCAATATGAGGACGACCATTTTGTCAACTATTTCGGCGAAAAGCTGCTCATATCCAAGACAGGGCGCAACGCCGCATATTTCTATAACGATCCGTCCTACACCTTAAACCCCTATGACAGCGAGGTCAGGGCATTCTATAAGGCGATAATCAAAGAGGTCATCGATAATTATGACATCGACGGCCTGCAGCTCGACTATATCAGATTCCCTTTGCCGACCGCATACGGCGAGCACAATTATGAGGATCAGGGCTATAACGAGGATATTATTGCGGCGTTCCAAAAGCAATACCGCACCTCAAAGAACCCCAAGGATATGTCCACCACCGACCCGCTGTGGGATAAGTGGTGCGCATTCCGCCGTGATATAATCACGAGCTTTGTCAAAGAAGTCAGCAGAATGCGCGGCGACCTTGATTTTTCGGTCACGTGCTTTGCAAGCTATACCGACAGGCAGATATATGTCTTCCAGGATGTTGAAAAATGGGCTGACGCAGGCTATATCGATGCCGTTTATCCTATGATCTATGCGGCGACCACCGAGGGCTTTGTCGAGCACGGCTCTACGCTCCTCGAGGGCATAGGCGGCAACTGCCGTGTCGTGCTTGGCGTCGGAACATACGACGGCGAAACCAACGAGGTGCTCAAAGAGCAGCTCATGTACGCCCACAACGCAGGCGCAGACGGCGTTTCTATCTTCGCTTTGCAGTATATCCAGAGCTGCCATTTCGACGAATTCTATTACAATGCGTTCAGAGATCCCTCTGTCCGTACCGTTGACATCGAAAGTGCACTCAAGGCTTATGCGGATATGCTGATTTACAAGACCGAAAAGGTCTATGAATATATCTATTCCGATGCAGAGCTTGCCGAGGTCAAGGCACAGCTTGATACTATAAGGAGCGAAGTGACTGTTTCAAACGCCAAAAAGCAGTTTAACAAGGCACTTTCGTTGATGAAAGACTCGAACGCCTCCGACGAGGTCAAAGCGGATTTTGAAATCGAGATAAGCAACATACTGACCATAATCGAAAGAGCATAAATAAAAGAAGCGGCAGAGCGTGTGCTCTGCCGCTTTTGCGTTGTATGTGACTATTTTTGCAATTCCGCTTCTGTGAGCTCGACAAATTCGTCGATAAGTCCGACGAAATAGTCAAGTCCCTTGCGCCAGAAATCGGGGTCGGTGAGGTCGATGCCTGCGATGAGTGCGGTGTCCTCGACCGAGTTGACTGTGGTTGCGTGCAGCAATTTTTTGTAGAGGGGAACAAAGCTCTCGCCCTGCTCTTTGTATTTTGCGAACAGGCCCTGTGCAAACAGTCCGCCGAACGCATACGGCCAGTTATAGAAGCTGAGACCTGCCGAATAATAGTGGCTCTTGCAGATCCACATATATTTGTGCAGGCAGTTCGGGTCGAGTCCGTCACCGTAAGCCTGCTTTTGAGCGTCGAGCATCAGCTCGCAAAGTTTGTCGGGGAACATAAAGCCGTCTTCACGAGAGTCGATGACCGATTTTTCAAACAGATAGCGCGAATAGATGTCGCAGATGATCTGCGTGGTGTCGGACAATTTGCCGCCAAGCAGAGCGAGCCTCTGAGCGCGTGTCTCTGCGTGCGAAAGCGCATAGTCCATCGTGAGCACCTCGTTGAAGTTAGAGGCGGTCTCGGCGACCGGCATAGAATAGTCGGTGTTGAGCGCTCTGTGGTCCTTGATGCAATAGTTGTGGAATGCGTGTCCGAGCTCGTGAGCCAATGTCATTACGTCGGTGAATCTGCCGCCGAAGTTGGTGAGCACTCTCGACTGCTGTATCGAGTGCAGTCCCATGCAGAATGCGCCGCCGCGCTTGCCGTCGGCAGGGAAAAAGTCTATCCAATCCTCAGCGAACGCTCTGTCGACCATTGCGGCGAGCTCGCCGTCAAAGCCTTTAAAAACCTCGGCAAGGTATTTTCTCGCATCCTCGGGGGTGTATCTGCTGTCGTCATTGCCTGCGGGTGCGAACAGGTCATACCAGGGCAGACCGTTCTCGTGGCCGAGCAACTTGCCGAGCGCACGCAGATAGCGTCTGAAATGCGGCATATATTCAACCATAGCGCCGAGCAGTGCATCAAGCGTTGCGGGCTTTAATCTCGAATAATGCAGAACCTTTGCCATAGGCGAGTCAAAGCCACGCAGCTCTGCCTCGGTGATAGCCTGCATCTTGATGCTGTTTAATGCAAAAGCGACGCTGTCCTTGATCTTTTCATACGAAGCCATCTCTGCCTCGTATGCGGTGCGGCGTACCTCGGGGTCATCCTCATAAGCCATATTGCGGATGTCAGAGAGGTTTGTGACTGTGCCGTTATACTCGACCTTGACAGTCGAGGTCAGATGGTCACGCAGGTCGCTCCAAGCCGAGCCGCCCGAGATGTTGTATTTTGACATTATCTCTTCTTCTTTGCCGCCCAGCAGATGCTGTGCATCGTCTCTCATAGTGCGGAGATAATACGCAAACTCGCCGATAAAGCTGTCGCTCTCGATGATCTCGTCGAGGCAGTCGATCTTGCCGATATAAGCCTGCAAAACTGCGCTCGCGCCGGACATGGCAGAGAACATCGAGTGCAGTCTGCCCATGTATGCGACCGCTTCGGTATCTGATGAGTTGACAGAAGCGCGCAGCGACATATAGCAAAACAGCTTTTCTGCAAGGTCGCTAAGGCTCTCTTCGGCGGTAAGGTATTCTCTGACAAGCTCTTTGTCCGAGATGACACCGCATTTGGCTGCGAGCGTGTTGATCTGCTCGACCGCCTCTTTAAAGCTTTGCATATCGCGTTTAAAGCTTTCGTCTTCGACGCCGGTATAAAGGGCGTCCATATTCCAATGATCGTACATTTTTTGCCTCCTGAAAATAATATACAACATTCTATCACATACTGCCGAATAAATCAACAATAAAAATCATTGACAGATTCCACAAAATATTATACAATAGTCGCGGAGGAAAATGTTATGTATAACACACATCAGAAGTTTGATACGACTATCAGGCCGTGCAGACCCGCATGGTTTATGAAGGTGATCGAGTTTGTCGCGGTCAATGTTTATTATAAGCCAAAGGGCATGGTCATACGCAAGCACGGCATGGAGGGCTTAAAGCCGCCGTATATTATTCTCTCGTCGCATGGTTCGCTTGTCGATTTTCCTATCGTGATGAAGGCGGTGTTTCCGTATGCGTCGACATGGCTTGCATCTATCGAGGAGTTTATCCATCGCGAATATTTAATGCGCAAGGCAGGCGTGACATATAAGCGCAAGTTCACGGCAGATACGACTGTCGTCAGGCATCTGTTTCACATAATCAAGCGCAACAAGGATATTTTGACGATATATCCCGAGGCGAGGTTCTCGTTCGTCGGCATCAACGAGCCTATCGACGATGCACTGGGCGAGTTTGTCAAGCGCTGTGGCTGCCCTGTCATCGTCAACATTAACCACGGCAACTATTTGAGGTCGCCGCAGTGGGGCAAGAGCCCCGAACGCAAAGTGCGCACAGAATCTGATTTCTATTGCCTCTTTGATGCCGAGCAGGTCAAGAACGCCACCGCCGACGAGATACAAAAGCGCATCGAAGAGACCTTTGTCTATGACGAATACGCATGGCAGAGAGACAACAAGATAAAGATCAAGTGCAAGCAGCGCGCAAGAGGCATTCACAGAGTGCTTTATAAATGCCCCGAGTGCGGCACGGAATCAGAGATGGCGTCGGACGGCGCAGAGCTTTGGTGCAAGCATTGCGGCGCAAAATGGCATATGGATGAATACGGCGTAATGCACGGCGTGGGTCACGAGACCAGATTCAGCCATATTCCCGACTGGTACAGATGGGAGCGTGCCGAGGTCGCAGACGAGATAGCAAGCGGCAATTATCATTATTCAGAGAACGCCGAGATAGGCATTCTCGCCAGCAGCGCAAAAGGCGTTGTCAGGTGCGGCAAGGGCGTGCTTACGCACGACTATGACGGCTTTAAATTTGTCGGCGAGGTCGACGGCGAGCCGTTTGAGCTCGAGAGAAAGCCGCAGTCGATGATGTCCTGCCACATCGAGTATAACCTCAAAAAGACAGGTCCCTGTGTCGAGCTGTGCAACCTGAACGATACATACTTTGTATATCCCGAGAGCGGCGACAAAAAGCTCACGAGATTGCATTTTGCGTGCATCGAGATGCACGAGTATGCCAAAAAGACAAAGCAGGCAGAATAATAAGCATATAAAAAAGCGCCCCGGGCGCTTTTTTATTATACTGTTATATTCCTTATCCGCAGCAGCAACACACTATGATAACTGCGATGAGAATGATGATCCAGTTGCAGTTATTGCCGCCAAAAAGATTGTCAAAGCATGCCATATGCTCCCCCTCCCTTCAACAACATAATATGGTGGGGGATGGCGTTGTGTTACTCTCTTGTGCCTCGCTCGTAATAAAACAGATATTGCTGCGCAAGACCTGCATACCTGCCGAAATACGACGGGTCAAAGCCTTTGCCATAGCGCTCTGCCATGACCTTTTTGATCCATGTGTCGACAGGGAACGCCTGCATAAAGCCATAGCCGAACAGCAAAGCGCAGTCGGCTACCTTTGGACCTATGCCGTGCGTCAACAGCAATTCTTTTTTTGCATCGGGATAGCTCATGGTAGCTATTCTTTCGAACGAAAGCCTGCCGTCATAATAATCACGAGCTGCGCTGATTATATACGGCGCTCTATATCCGAAATGCATATCGTCGATATTGGCATTGATGAGGCTTTCGGGCGTCGGAAAAGCATATCCGCCGTCGATCCTCGTGCCATAGCGCTCCGAAAGTGCGCTTATCAGCTTTTTTATGCGGGGAATGTTGTTGTTCTGCGAGATGACGAACGAAATAAGCGCTTCGAATGCATCCTGCCGCAATATTCTTATTCCGCCGCAGTGGCTGACGGCATCGCAGAGGTGAACGTCATCCCTTGGAAACGTGTCTATCATGGCGTCATAGTCGGTGTCGAGGTCAAAATACCTGCGCCATATGCTTTCAAAATCGCTCTTTGTCGTTCTAATCAAAACCCCTTCGTCGGTCTGCACAAGAGAGACATGGCGATTTTGTGCAATACCGCCAAAGCCGTCGGCTGTGCGGTCAAATCTGAAGCACTGTCCGCAAAGGAAGGTCTGTGCGATATCAAAGTGCGTGCCTGTTATCAGCACGCCGCCGTCAACATATGTAGCTGTCAATTTTTCACCCCTCTTGCAAAAACGCAAATGATATTATATAATATAGAAAACAATTGATCTCAATCTACGGAGGCAAGGCTATGCACGAAAGAATTTATACGATACCCGTCAACGAGGCGTTCGACGCCGCCGAAAACGATTGCCCGTTCTGCAGGCTTTATAAAAAGCTCGAGAATGACGAGATAGACCTGATACTCGGCGCATCGATGATGGACCCCGATGTGCGCATCCGCACCAACAAAACAGGCTTTTGCGACCGCCATTATGCGCAGATGTTCGTGCGCAACAACAGATTGCAGATGGCGCTTACGCTCGAGTCGCACCTCATCGAATTGCAGTCAGACCTCAAGCCGGGTGGAATGCTCTCTCGTGACAAGGGCGCAAAGCCTGCCGACCGCATAGCAAAGCTGCAAAGCACCTGCTATGTCTGCGAGCGCATCGAGGACAAGATCTCAAAAATGTTTGTGACCGCCGCCTGCCTCTTTAACGAAGAGAATGAGTTTAAAAACAAATTCAAGGCAAAAAAGATGATCTGCCTGCCGCACTACCGCACGCTTTTGCAAACTGCGCAGTCCTGCCTGCCAAAGGCGGGTTATGCCGAGCTGTGCGCCGAAGCCGACCGCATAGTCAGCGGCTATCTCAAAGAGCTGACGGGCGACATCTCGTGGTTCTGCAAAAAGTTTGACTATCGCTTTGATGCCGAGCCGTGGGGCAATTCTCGCGATTCTGTCGAGCGTGCCATCAGATTTTTGAACGGTGACACTGCACTGCCAAAGTCGAAATAATTATCGCAGTTGACATAACTAAATGACATTATGGCAAGTTATCCACCGTTTCCACAGAGTTTTCCACATTGAAACACCGCAAAATACCTGCTTTTTCGGGTTTCGGGACGAGTTTTCCACATTCAAAGCGGCATTATTGCTACTGATTATGTAAAACTCATTATTTAAAACACCCTGCCGTCAGACACTCGCCGAAGCGTATGCGTTGAGGTCGAGCTCGCCTCGAACGCCGTCTTTGAACTCATAAAAGCCCTGCGAAGCGATCATCACGGCGTTGTCTCCGCACAGCTTGAGAGGCGGCACAAAGAACGGCACGTTGTGCGATTCGGCAAGCGCTTTGACCGCCGATCTGATGTGAGAGTTTGCGGCGACACCGCCTGCGAGCACTATCGGCAGGCCGTTGTATTCGCACATTGCGGTTTCGAGCCTTTGCACTATCGAGTCGACCACCGCCGCAGTGAACGATGCAGCGAGGTCGGACTTGAATTTTTCATCCATCACTATGCCCTTCTGCTCTGCGGTATGGGCATAATTTATTACATTGGTCTTGAGTCCCGAGAAAGAGAAGTCATAGACCGAGCCGTCGACGTGGCATCTGCTGAACCTGACGGCTTTTTTGTCGCCCATCGAGGCGAGCCTGTCCATCGCCGCACCGCCGGGGTAAGGCAAGCCAAGCACTCGTGCCGCCTTGTCAAACGCTTCGCCTGCGGCATCGTCACGTGTCACGCCGAGCGTGGAATAATGCGTATAATCGTCGACCTTTAAAAGCGAGGTGTGTCCGCCGGAAATGACCAGCGCCAAAAACGGCGGCTTCAGCTCTTGAAACTCAACATAGTTCGCCGCTACGTGACCTCTGATGTGGTGCACGGGAACAAGCGGCAGCGACCTCGCATACGCAAGCCCCTTTGCATAAGAAACGCCTGTAAGCAGTGCGCCGATCAGTCCGGGTCTGTTTGTAACTGCGATTGCGGCAAGGTCGTCATAGCCTATCAAAGCCTTTGAAAGTGCCTCTGAAACGACTGTGCATATCGCCTCGCAGTGCGCCCTTGAAGCGATCTCGGGCACGACACCGCCATAAAGCGCGTGAATGTCGACCTGCGACGCCACTACGCTCGAAACTATCTTTCTGCCGTCCTCGACTACCGCTGCTGCGGTCTCGTCGCAGGACGACTCTATGCCAAGTATATACATAAATTTATCCTCCGCTAAACGTCGGCAGCCATCAAAATGGCGTCGACGCTGTTTTTATAATAATTCTTTCGCCTGCCTATCTCGCAAAAGCCCGTGCAATTATAAAGCGCTATTGCGCCCGTATTGTTGCACGCGACCTCGAGATAGACATTTTTGCAAGCCCTCTTTTTGCCCTCTGCAAAAAGTGCACAAAGCAATTTTTTTGCTATCCCTTTGCGCCTGTGCGACGGCAAAACGCAGATGTTGGTTATCTGCAGCTCGTCGACGACCGCAAAAGCACCTGCCGTGCCGACCACTTCACCGTCTGAAACAGCGACAAAATATATCGCGTCGCTACGTGACAGCAGGTCGCTTATAGAGCTTTCGCTCCAGTGCTCGCCGGGCAGACATTCATTTTCGCAAGCATAAGCGCCGCGGACATGACGATCAGTCAGCGGCGCTATCATAATGGCGGTCATCCTATCATGCGCTTTGTGAGCGCCTCGGGTGAAACGACCGTTTTGCCGGTCGATCTGTCGGTGATATAAGAATCACCGTAAGCGTCTGTAAAGAATATGACGATATAATAAAGCCCGGGATATTTGGCAGAGGTGAGCCTGATATAATAAATATCCTCGTCATCGGCGCTCGAGAGGTCGCCGTCGGCCTGCTCGCCGCTGATCATAGCGTCACGAATGCCATAGACCAAAGCGCTGTCGTCCTTGAGGTTGTCGCCCTGCAATTCGTCAGGCAGATATTTTGCCTCGCAATAGAACTTGTCGATGCAGATGCTGGTCTTGCCCTCGACATAGATCATCGCAGCGATGGGGTCAAAGCTTGAGATGGTGATGTCCTCGGTGTCTGAGCTGTGGAATATGAGCGCCGCCTCTGCGACCTCATAGTCGGCGAGATACTGCGTGGGCTCTTGCCATTGAATCGCATAAAAAATATTATCGTCGTCGTATCTGCAATACTCGTCCTCGAGCTTCAGCGGGCGCAACGAAAGCGTAGCGCTGCAGGGCAGATATTTGATGCCTGTTTTTGTGTCGATAAATCCGCCGTCGTCCTCAAATTGCACCGTGCACGAGCACAAAAGAATCGATAGGAGAAGCAAAAATGCAAAAAGTTTTGTTTTTTTAGTGATGGAGCTCATAAACCAAATGCCTTTTTAAAAATTGAAAATACTAATTAATATCCAAAATCAATATCCGAAATCAATATCCGAACTGTCCCATGCTGTCGTCATCGGTGACCCAGTCCTGAACGTCAAAAACGCGATATTCGTCTGCGGTGTCACGCACTATGACCTGCGAGATGCCTGCGTTGATGACCATGCGCTTGCACATCGAGCAGCAGCAGGTTCCGCCGACCACCGAGCCGTCGGCAGGCGAAATGCAGACGAGATAAAGTGATGCGCCTATCATCCTGTCTCTTGAAGCGGCAATGATGGCGTTCGCCTCGGCGTGAACCGAGCGGCAGAGCTCATAGCGCTCGCCACGCGGAATATTCAATTTGTCACGGAGACAGAAATTAAGATCGCAGCAATTCTGCCTGCCACGGGGCGCACCTGCATAGCCTGTCGAGATTATAGTGTCGTCCTTGACGATTATCGCACCGAACTTACGCCTGATGCACGTGCCGCGCTCTGCGACAGATTGCGCTATGTCAAGATAATAATTCTGCTTTGATCTGCGGTCCATATTTGTATCTCCGTTAAATAATATAAAGGGTTTTCGGCTCGAAAGAGCCGAAAACCCTTTCTGTTTGCTAAAACGTTATCCTTGCGGTTTACGGTTTATTTCTTCTTTTTGATGATGATGAAGACGACTACGCCGACAACAACAACTGCAACGACAACGATGATCCACCAGGGGAAGCTGCCGCTCTCGGCTTCTTCGGTCTTGGAGGACTCTTCGGTCTTAGAGGACTCTTCTTTGGATTCAGCCTCTTCAGAAGAGGTGTCGCTCGATTCGGGCTCGGTCGAGGATTCTTCATCCTGCGAGGGCTCGTCGGAGGGCTCGGTCGAGGATTCATCCTGCTGAGCTGCTTCGTACCAGATGAGGGGGTTGCCTGCGGTGATCTTGCCGTTCTCAAAATCAACACCCTTGATGGTGATCTCGGTGCCTGCAGCGAGTGCGAGGTATCTGTCGCGGCGTGCGCAGGATTCGGGGTCGGCATTTTCGGAGTTGTCGCCGTGAATAGCGAGAACGATATAGCCTTCACCTATTTCAGAAGCGAAAGGAACGGAAGTGCCGTCGCCCTGAGCGGTCTCAACAACTGTGTAGACCTCGGGGTCGTCGGTGGGAGCGAGCAGAATATTGCCGCTATAGAGAGTGCCATAGGTAGAAGCCCAGTCATCGGCGAGCTTGGTGATGATCGAGCAGGCGCCGGTGGTCATGTTGGAGTTGATGATGGTGGGAATAACGCTGTCAGCGCCTTCGGGAACAACATAAACGATGTCGTCTTTGATAACGATGTCCTGCGAAACATCCTCGATGCCGTCGTCGGGAGCGCCTACGAGCTTAACAACAGCAGCGCAGTCAGCATTCTTTCTGTCGAGAATTGCGTCGGGCCATTCGACCATGTTCTTTTCTATGTTGTGGTCTATCTGGTCGCCGATAGCGTATGCGAAACCGATTTCAACGTCGTTGCCGACCTGAAGAACGCCGGATTTGTTCCAGGGAATGCGGCACTCGTAGGTGGTATTGCCGTCAACGAGAACTGAGCCTGCAAAGTCCCAGTCGTCGGTACTGAAGGTCGAACCGGTCGAAGGAAGAGACCAGCAGATCTTGAAGTTTTCGCCGTCGTCGGTGACGCAGAGACCGACTTCGAGATAGTCGCCGCTCCAGTCGGCGGTCTGATAGGTCTTCTGAGTGTTGTCGGGTCTGCCTGTGGTCATGATGAACTGAACACAGCAGTGCTCCCACATATTGCCGTCGACGTGAGGAGCGCTATGCGCTTCGTTGTTGGAATCGACTACCCATGCAAGATAAAGGCTGTCTTTATCCCATGTGCAGTAGAAATCGGCTGTGAGCGACTTGTCGGGGTCGTGATCCGCGACAAAGTTGGGATCGTTGTAATCGACACTGTGTACCTTGAGGCCGTACTCGCCGAGATTGACTGTGCCGTCAACTACGGGAGGAATAGCGGTGTACTCGATTTCGACTTCGGGATTAGTGGGTTCTGCAGCAACTGCGAAAACCGACATAACGGCAGCGCAGAGGCAAAGAGCCATGACTAATGCGATGATCTTCTTCATTGTGTAAAAACTCCTTGTGTTTTTATCTTTTTTTGGGACGTTTGTCCCTTTTCTATTAGGCATTATACAACATATCGGGTCAAAAAGCAATAGCGATTTTTGCAATATGACGAGTTTGTCAAATAATGCTTGACAAACGCACTCGAATGTGCTATAATTCATCCCGCAAACAAAATATGTGCAGAGATGGCTGAGCTGGTCTAAGGCGCACGACTGGAAATCGTGTGTTCGGTTAATCCCGACCGTGGGTTCGAATCCCACTCTCTGCGTACAAAATCTCGCCTTGCTGAGGCGAGATTTTTTTATCGCGGGCAAAAGGGGCAATCGGCACATTATGCAACGCTTCGTTGCGCTTTTTCAAGCCTTTATCGCTTGAATGCAACAGCCTGGCGTGCTATAATTCATACATCAAACAAGTGAGGTACAGTTATGAATTTTGAAGAACGCATAGTGGCACTGCGCAAAAAATGCGGAATGTCGCAGGAACAGCTTGCCGAAAAGCTGGGATTGACCCGCCAGACTATTTCAAAGTGGGAGACCGCACAATCCACCCCAGAGCTTGCTTATATAGTGCAACTAAGCGAGATATTCGGCGTAAGCACCGACTTCCTTTTAAAAGGAGAGTGCGGCGAAATACAGAACGAAAACGCCCAAAGCTCCGTGCGCAAAGCAGATGAAGGAATAGACAGGCGATATAAAGCAATGATACCTGTCTGTATGAGCGGCGGTATGCTGTTTTTTGAAATAATCATAATAGTCGTGCTTGCAATATGCGCCGCAGTAGATCCGCACACGGCTTATGTCGACGGCATCAAATACAGCGGACTTGTCGGCTGGGCGATAGTTCAGCATTCCGTGCCGCTTTTGATAACCGTTTTGTCGGTCTTTGCCGTCACGCTTGTGTGCTTTGTCGTTTGGCTTATCAGATTTTTGCGCAAAAATAAGTTTTAAAAAATACGCGCGGCGAAAATTTTTAATTTTATGCTACAATATATACACACAAAAGTGTGTAGGAGGCATAAAATGGCAGGCATTGAAAGCATAAAAATGCAGATAGAGCGTTTTTACAGGTCAGGTAGGCGCATACATATCACCGCGCAGCTCACATCGCCAAAGGCGGTGCTGTCGAATGTTCCCGCACGTATCACAGGCGTTTATCCGAGACTGTTTATTATTAAAGAAGCCTCGTCCGGCACGGCAAAGACGCACACGTTTCAGTATACCGACGTACTCACCGGAGTGGTGAAGATAAGCGAGATGAGCACCGAGGTATAAAGCACTTCGAGCGGTGAGTAGTGGATAGTGATTAGTGATAGTGATATTCGGCTGAAGCCGAGTGATAAGTGGTATTGCGCCTTGCGGCGCAGTTAGCAGTTAAGTTGTCGCTGTCGCGACAGTTAAGCAGTGCTTGCGCACCGTTAAGCAGCGCTTTCAGCGCCGTGAAGTTCGGCTTCGCCGAGATAAGGAAAGTTTTTGCTGTCGCAAAAACAAATAATTTAGAACGCTTTCAGTTGCTTAGTATAAGTAATTGAGAGTGTTCTTTTTTGTGCCGACATATAGCAAAACTGTCGCCAAACGCCCCGTAGGATGCCCATCGCTGTGGCACAGTTCTTGCCTCTGCATGTGTAAAGGGAGGCAAGGACTTATCCACAGCGGTTGGTATCCTACGGTGCTTGAGTACTAACTTTTGCCGATGAGGGCGGCATATAAACTGTTTTTGCTTGCAAAAACTTCCTTAATTTGCGGTACGCAAATATCACTGCGTCGCAATATCACTTATCACTCGGCTTCAGCCGAATATCACTTATTTTCGTTTTCGAAAACAAAAGAACGCCCTCATTTGCTAAACTAAAGCAACTGAAAGCGTTCTAAATTATTTGTTTTTTGCGACAGCAAAAACTTCCTTATCTCGGCGAAGCCGAACTTCACGGCGCTGAAAGCGCTGCTTCACTATGCCGAAGGCATAGCTTCACTGTCGCTTTAGCGACAACTTAACTTATTTTCTCCGGATATGGCGAAAATTTATTTCTTTCTAAATGCGCCGTTTGTGAGGACCTCGATCTGTTTATCGGTGCAAGCGGTTGCCTCGAAGAATGCGACGCCCTTTGCGCCTGCTTCGCGGCAAGCCTCGACCTGTCGGGTCGTTTCGATTATCGGCATACGGTTATACATCGGCGAAATGCCCGCGACGTTGGGTGCTTTGCCATAGTTCTCGACCATATGCTGGACCTCTTTGCGTATATCCTCGGGATCGGCGAAATAAGCCATCGGCGAGACGAAGTCGAGCCAATCTCTATCCGCCCAAGTGCACCAATCCTGGCACTTAAACATTATTGCCTTATGGCGCTCGCCGAATATTGCGGTCGAAAGCTCGATGCTTCTGCCGCCCTTATTAAACTCGTCGACCATCTTGCGTACCTCGCCGACATAGCCGGTGATGATATCTGCGCACCAATAGCAGAATTTCTCCCATCTCGGGTCGCTGATCGATTCTATCTCTCTAAGGTCGATGCCTGTCGCCTCTTTGAACATCTCGATAGTCTGCGGCTCGAAGCCTGCTGTGTGGTCGATGTCCTTGATGACGGGGTATCTGATATAGTCGAGCTGTATGCCGTCGAAATCATAGTTTTGCAGTATGTCACGGTACATATCGAGCAGCAATTGTCTGTTCTCGGGCAGTGCGGGGTTGAGGAAATAGAAGGTATCATAGCCGTCGAGCAGCATACCGCCCTTCCTGTCGCGTGCCATGCGCTCGGGATGCATTTCTGCCATCGGGCAGCCTGCGCCCTGAACGCCAAAGAAGAAGTTCTCGACCCATGCGTGTATCTTTACGCCGTGGCGCTCGCCTGCATCGATATAGCTCTGTATAACGTCGAAGCTCTCATAGCCCTTGCGTATCGGCAAAAAGTCGTATCTGCACTTGATCGCATTGCAATAGCCCTCATAGTTCGTTTCGATGAGCATGAGGTTGAAGCCTGCGTCGGCGAATCTCTTTACATATGCGTCGACCTCGGCATCTGAATGCTCTCTGGGGCGGTGCCATACGGCGCGTATCTCGCCCTCGGTGCTTGCTGCGGTATAGCAATACGCCATATCGAGCGTGTCGCTTGCCTTCTCATAGTCGCCCTCTTTTGCCTGCTCGGTCGCCTCGAGCATAAGGTTTTTGACATTTGCGATCTGCGCTTCGGTCAGCTCGTCGATGATAGCGTCAAGGCGCGACTTGACGTTCTCTAATTTCTGAATAAATATTTTTTCGGTAGCAGCCTCGTCGAGGTTGTATTCTATATGCATGAATTCCATGCTTGCGTTGACCCACGTGCCGGGAACGAGCTCTTTTTTTATCTCGCCTGCCATAACGCCGTGTGCCGAAACGACAAAGCCGCCGACAGGTATCATTTTGTCGTTGCCGCCGACAGAGATAACTATGCCGTCGGGGCCGACTACTGCCTCGCAGCCGTAAACATTGGTGCCGGTGGTGTGTCCGCCGTTGTTGTAGATGATGAGCTGATCCTCACCGCGGTTGCAGTTAAAGCCTGAGATCTTGAGAGTCTTCATATAGTTTTAAATGCTCCTTTTGTATTTTGCTTTTTATAGCGCAGAGGCTCCCTGTGTTTGATGGGGAGCCTTGCTTTGTTTTTGATTATTTGACCTTTTTGATGAGCGAATGCACAAGCATTCCGATGGGATAGGCGACCAGATATATCGCTATCGCAACAAGAATGTTGAGCAATTTGCCGCTGAAGCCTTCGACTACACTGCCCATGAGCATAAAGGCTGCGACCCAAAAGACCATCAGCCCCAGCAGATGCAGTGTGCGTGCGGCAGTCTTGCCGAGCCGCGTGTCGAATATAAAATACGAAAAGCCGAATATGAGGGCAAAGCCTGCCAAAACAAGCAGCTTGGTCAGCAAAAGCGATGCGAGCGTCCCGGTCGTGGCAGTACCCTTGGTGGTACCCGAAACGAGCGCAAGATATGCCATGCTGCCCACAAAATAGCAGCCGCCTGCGCGCAGCAGACTGTTTTTGATAAATCCCCGCTTATTCATTGGTGCGAATGAGCCTTCTGAGCTCTTCGGGCAATTCTTCTGCTTCCATCGAAGCGCTGATGACGCAGACAACGCTGTTGCTCTTTGCAACGTTGTTGATGGCCTGAGCGAAATAGACAAACTGCTGCTTGTCGCCGCCGCAGAGCTTCAAAGAATTATCTATAAAAATATGCGTGACGTCATAGTTGGCAGCGAGCATACCGCACACAAAGCCGTAAAGCGACTTTGCATCGGAAATGTCGTATTCGAGCGCATCGACCAGACGTGCGCGTGAGCTTATGTCGAAAGTAAGCGATTTGCCGTACTCAAGGCATACGACTGCGCCATTGCTCTCGTTCGATGCTTTATTGACCTCATTAATGAGTGCCTTGGTCTTGCCGGAACCTTTTTTGCCGACGAGTAATTGAACCATGATAAACCTCCGTTTTGTTTGTTATCCTATTTTAACCTATTACTATGCAAAAAGTCAAGCATTAAAATCAGGCTTTTGCGATATAAGCTGATTTCTTATTTCTTCATAGCCCGGTTTGCCGAGCAATGCGAACATATTGCGCTTATAAGCCTCGACGCCTGGCTGGTTGAACGGGTTGACGCCGAGAATATATGCCGATGCTGCGCAGGAGATAAAGAAGAAATAAATCAGCTCGCCGAGCGTATGCTCGTTCCTGCCGTCATAGTCGATGATAATGCTGTCTGTGCCGCCATCACTGTGTGCGAGCATAGTGCCCTCGAGTGCGTTCTGACCGATCTCGGCAAGGCTAACGCCTGCAAGATAATCAAGTCCGTCGCCGCCATCCTCGTCCTCGGGCACGACCGGCAATTTTGTAGGAACGGTGTTGCGGCAAACCGTTTCGAAAAGCACGGGAGAGCCGTCCTGAATGAACTGTCCGAGCGAATGCAGGTCTGTCGAGAATATAACGCTTGCGGGGAAAAGTCCCTTTTTGTCCTTACCCTCGCTCTCGCCGAACAACTGCTTCCACCACTCGCACATATACTTAAAGCAGGGGTCATAGCTGACCAGAACCTCGCAGCTTCTGCCCTTTGCGAGATATGCGTTGCGCAACACGGCATAGGTATATGCATCGTTGCTTATGCCCTGCTCAAGCAGCCTTGCTCTCTCGTCGGCTGCGCCCTGCATGAGCGCATCGATGTCTGCTCCGCTGACTGCGATAGGCAAAAGTCCGACCGCCGTAAGCACGCTGAACCTGCCGCCGATGTCGTCGGGAACGACAAAGGTCTCATAGCCGTTTGCATCGGCAAGCTTGCGGAGTGCGCCGCGTGACTTGTCTGTCGTGGCGAAAATGCGCTCTTTGAGCTCGGCCTCGGAATATCTCGACTGCATATATTTGCGCACTATGCGGAATGCGACTGCGCATTCGGTGGTAGTGCCGGATTTTGAAATAACGTTGACAGCGACACGCTTGCCGTCACACAGCGAAAGCACCTCGGTTATCTCGTCGGGCGAAAAAGAATTGCCGATGAAATATATTTCGGGCTTTTTAAGGCTGTTATAGTATGCGCCGTGCAAAAACTCGATGACCGCTCTTGCTCCCAGATAAGAGCCGCCGATGCCGACGACCAGCAATACATCGCTGTTTTGTCTGATGCGCTCTGCAGCCTTTTTGATGCGTGCGAACTCATCCTTGTCATAGCATACAGGCTGATCTATCCAGCCGACAAAGTCGTTGCCCTCGCCGTTCTTTTGCCTGATCTTTTGATCGGCAAGCTCGAGCTGAGGCTTTAATGCGTCGAGGTCTGCCTTTGAGACGCCCTTTAAATGCGAATATCTTAGTTTTATCATAATGACTTCCTTCTTTTGAATTTAAGATCATTTACACGGCATTATACTCTAAAATCTTTGATAAGTCAATCACAATGCGTGAGCAAAAATGCATTTTTGACAGTTTCGAGCAGCAAAAATCCAAAGTCCGCCTCAATAACCGTTTCTGCTGCGGTTATATCGGCTCTTGCCAGCTCATCGCCGCCCGACCTGTAAATGACATAGCCGACCCTGTCGCCCTCTGCGACGGGTGCTTTGACGGCTTCGTTTATATAGACATCGGCTTTTATTCCCGAGCCCGACTTGCTGTCGAGCAGCGAAAGCGGCTCAAAATGCGTTTTTACCTGCCTCTGCCTGCCGCCTGTGACCCGAACCGTTTCGGGGATCTCGGCAGGAGCGGTGACAAGCTTGTAGGTCGCAAAGCCATAGTCGAGCATAGACTTTGCGCAGGCAAACCTTTCGTCGCTCGTCACTCCGCCGAGCACAACAGCGATGAGCGTCATTCCGTCACGCTCTGCCGTGCCCGAAAGGCAATATTTTGCCTCGTCGGTATAGCCGGTCTTCATTCCGTTTGCACCCTTGTAATACCTGATGAGCTTGTTGGTGTTGGCGAGCCCGAATGCACCGTTTCTGAGCGAATCTGTCCAGATCGAGGTGTATTTGAGAATGTCCTTGTGCTTTAATATCTCTCTCGTGATAAGCGCAACATCAAGCGCCGACGAATAGGCGTTGTCGACTGGCAAGCCGCTGGCGTTGACAAAATGCGTGTTCCTGCAGCCGATGCGCTCGGCGCACTCGTTCATCAGCTCTGCAAACCCCTCTTCTGTGCCTGCGATATGCTCTGCCATGGCGACTGCGGCATCGTTGGCAGAGGCGACGGCTATTGCCTTGAGCATATCACTGACGGTCATTGTTTCGCCGACCTCGAGGTACATCTGCGAGCCGCCCATCGATGCGGCGTGCGCCGAAACAGTCACGGTGTCGGAATATTTAAGTCTGCCGTCGTCGATCGCCTCCATAGTCAGCAGCATGGTCATGACCTTGGTTACAGAGGCTATCGGCAGCCTGTCGTCCTGATTTTTTTGATAAAGCACCCTGCCGGAGCTTGCTTCGCAAAGCACGGCGCTTTTGACATCGTGATCGCCCTTGAACTGCGCCGTTTCGAGCCAATAATCGGCGATGACATATTCTGCGCCGCCTGCTTCCTCATGAAATTCAAAAACGGTGTCGTCGCTCGGCTCGCTCGAGGCGTATGCCGTCTGCTGCATAAAAAGCAGACACAAAAGCATGGCGCAAATCGCCTTGATAAAATGCGGTCTGTTATAAAGCTTACAATGCGTTTTGATGTGTTTCATATAAAAATCACCCTTTCGCACAAAACATATGCTACCGTTATGCAGAATATGCATATCGCGATCAAGCATTATTTGACATTATTCGTCATAATGTGCATTGACTTTGCGAAAGGTTTATGGTAATATGCAATTAAAGTGAGGTGCTATTGCCATGCAGCTTAAAAATTCGATCAAAGCTATTATAATCAACCGTACCAAATTGCTGGTATCAGACAATATTGCGGACGGCAAAACATATTATACACTCCCCGGCGGAGGTCAGGAGCCGCACGAGATGATGCTCGAGGCGCTCAAGCGCGAGGTCAAAGAAGAGACCGGCTATGATGTCGAGCCTCAGAGCCTGCTGTTTATTCGAGAGGGCTTTACCGACAACTCGCACCGCATAGAGTTTATGTTCGTGTGCAACACCGTCGGCGAAAAAACAGAGCCCACAGAGCTTGACATTCATCAGGTGGGCACAAAGTGGATCTCTATCGACAATATCATGCAGGAGCCGCTTTATCCCGTCGAAATGCGCGAGGTCATCAAAAACTATTTCCTCGGCAAAAAGTCGCCCATATACCTGGGCAAGATGGATTGACAGGGCAGGGGCTCGGTCACCATATTATTAATTTGCTATCTATTCGCTTTTTCATTATTCAGTTTTTCTCTAATCAAAAATCCGGACGCGCCGTTTGGTTCGTCCGGATTTTTGTTATATCGTTTTTTATTGCTTATTTGTCTCTTTTGCCGACAACAATGTTTACGATGATGCCGAGGATGAGTGCGCAAGCGATCGAGGTGATGGTGACTGCGCCGAACGAAACAGAGAGTCCGCCGATGCCGCAGATAAGAATAACTGCGACGGTGAAGAGGTTTCTGTTATCGCCGAGGTCGACAGCCTGGATCATCTTGAGGCCCGAAACTGCGATGAAGCCATAGAGCGTTACGCAAACGCCGCCCATGACGCAGTTGGGGATCGAAGCGAGGAAGGTTACGAACGGTCCGAAGAACGAGATTACGATGCACATGATCGCGGTAGTGAGTATCGTGACAACAGATGCGTTGCCGGTGATAGCTACGCAGCCGACCGACTCGCCATAGGTGGTGTTGGGGCAGCCGCCGAAGAATGCACCTGCCATCGAGCCAACGCCGTCGCCGAGCAGGGTTCTGTGCAGACCGGGCTCTTCGAGGAGGTCCTGACCGATGATGCTCGAGAGGTTTTTGTGGTCAGCGATATGCTCTGCGAAAACGACGAATGCAACGGGAACATACGCGACTACAACGCTTATTATGTATTCGCCGGTGACAGCCTCAAGTCCCTTGAAGGCCTCGACGAAGGTGAATGCGGGGATGTGGATGATCTGCATATTCTGGAATGCAGAGAAATCGATGATCTGGAGTGCGGGGTTGTTTGTGGAGATGCCGATGACGGTGAATATTGCAGCCACTGCATAGCCTGCAAGTATGCCGATGATAAAGGGGATGAGCTTTGCCATCTTCTTGCCATATACCGAGCAGAAAACGACGACGAGCAGAGTGACAAGTCCGCAAACGAGTGCGATAATGGGATCAGCGGTCGAAGCGCCTTCGACCAGCACCTTGCCCTTGGTAAGGTCGCTGACTGCGTTGCCTGCAAGCGAAAGTCCGATGATGGCAACAGTCGGTCCGATGACGACTGCGGGCATAAGCTTGTTGATCCAGTTGACGCCTGCAAACTTAACTACGAGTGCGATGATAACATAAACGAGGCCTGCGCAAAGTGCGCCGATGATGAGTCCTACATAGCCGACCGACGTCGAGACCGCGCCTGCAAAGGCTGCGCCCATCGAGCCGAGGAATGCAAAGCTCGAGCCGAGGAACACGGGGCTGCGGAACTTGGTGAACAGCAGGTAAACGATAGTACCTACACCTGCGCCGAGAAGTGCTGCTGCCTGATCCATGCCGTTTTGGATGATCGAGGGAACTGCGATGGTTGCCGCAAGTATTGCGAGCAACTGCTGGAAGGCGAAAACGATGACTTCGCCAAACTTGGGTCTGTCTTTGACTCCATAGACAAGATTCATTGTTGTCTTGCTCCTTTGATTTCTTTAAGTTTATTTTAGTTTTAACTTAACCCTTGTTGATCGTCGAGTATGACCGCCTCGCGTGCGCCGTCAAATTCGGGCATACGCACGGCTATCAGCTCGTGCTTTGAGGTCGGCACGTTCTTGCCGACAAAGTCGCCGCGTATAGGCAGTTCACGATGTCCTCGGTCGAGCAGAACGCACAGCTTGACGCAAGCGGGTCTGCCGAGCTTGAACAGTGCATCTATCGCCGCCCTCGCCGTCCTGCCGGTGTATATCACGTCGTCGACGAGTATCACGGTCTTGCCTGTTATATCAAACGGAACGTATGTCGCATTGACCGTCGGCTGCTCAGAAAGCGCCTTGAGGTCGTCACGGTAAAGCGTTATGTCGAGCTCGCCGAGCTCTGTCGCAAGGTCGCTGATGCGTGACAGGTTGTCGGCTATCATGCGTGCTAACGGCACACCTCGCCGCCTTATGCCGATAATGCAGACCGAATCGAGGTCAAAGCATTTTTCGACTATCTGATGCGAGATGCGCAGAACAGTGCGCTCGATATCCTTGTCATTCATAAGCTGAGACTTAATTGAATACATCAAGCGCTCCTCCTTTGTCGCAATAATCGCAAAAGGCATAAAAAAGCCTGCCTCGCAGTTTGCGGGCAGGTCTGAAAGACATGGTGGCACACCTGTGGCGTGCAGGCATATGATCGTCTTGTCGGTGTCACAGCACCGCCCCTTAAAAACTGTTTGACCTACTTTACCACACCTTTCGACAAATTGCAATAGGGAATTTTCAAAAAACCAAAACTTTTTTATTGCCCAAACTATAGTTATAATTATTGACACAGCGGCGGTTTGGTGGTAAAATGTTATATCTATAAGTATGCGGCGAATAATATCCAAAAAACGCATATGCAAAAAGGAGGCGGACGCATGGGCAGAATAACGTTTATAACAGCATTCAAGGGCGGAGTGGGCAAGACCACAGTCACAGCCAACATTGCGTCGTGCCTTGCTGCATCCGGCAAAAGAGTGCTCGTGGTCGACGGCGACTTTGGTATGCGCTGCATGGATATGGTGCTCAGGCTCGAGAACGACGTGCTGTTTGATTGCAGCGACGTTTTGAGAGGCGACTGTGACTTTGACAGCGCAGTGGCGCACCCGTTTCAGAACCTCGACTTTTTGCCTGCGCCCATGCGCTTCATCGAAGAGAAGATTCCGCTCGAATGCTATCGCAGGGTATTTGCGGACGCAAAAGAACGCTATGACGCAGTGCTTATAGACAGCGGCGCAGACATGACCGAGCATTACAAGGGCTTTTTGTCGGTCGCCGATCAGGCGGTGGTGGTTTCGATACACCAATCGCTGTCTGTGCGGGCAGCCGAAAAGGCGGCACGCATTCTTGCCGGTGCCAACCTCTTAAGCACGAGGCTGGTCATCAACGGCTATCACAAAAGCGCTGCGGACGACGGCACGTTGCCCGACGCGATAGACATCATCAGAGCGTCCTCGCTGCAGCTGCTGGGCATCGTCCCCTTCGATGAGCACCTGCCCATCGATCAGGAGTCGGGGCTGTTGTCGCTATCCGGCGACAAAAACGGCAGAGCAAAGCCTTATGAGGCTGCGTTCTCGAATATTGCGCACAGGCTATGCGGCGAGCATATTCCCCTGTTCCAAAGGGTCTACCGCACGTCAAAGCGCAAAAGCTATTTAAACTAACTTATCTGACAACACCCAAACCTATGTTTTATTATATGGAGGAGAAAAATGAATATCGCCATTATCGCAAATGACAAGAAAAAAGAACTTATCACCGAGTTTTGCATCGCATATTGCGGCATACTCAGTCGTCACAACATCTGCGCCACGGCGACAACAGCAAAATATATTGCTGAAGCGACGGGACTGCGCATCGAAAGAATGCTGGCAGGCTATCACGGCGGCATCGAGCAGATGACCTCGAGAGTCTCATACGGCGAGATAGATCTGCTGATATTGCTGCGTGACCCTTCGTCCGACGAGGAATACCGCGACACCGAAATAGGTCTTATGCAGGCCTGCGACAAATATAACGTACCCGTTGCCACCAACATCGCTACGGTCGAGCCGCTCATACTTGCGCTCGGCAGAGGCGACCTCGACTGGCGCGAGCTGATGAAAGGACGCTGATTTTTATGATACAAAAGCCTAAGGGCACTCTCGACATCCTGCCGCAGGATATGCCTGCGTGGAGGTTTATCGAGGATGCCGCAAGAGAACAATGCAGGCTCTTTGGGTTTCAGGAGATAAGATTCCCCACCTTTGAGAGCACAGACCTTTTCTGCCGCGGAGTGGGCAACACCACCGACGTCGTGCAAAAAGAAATGTACACCTTTATCGACAAGGACGGCGCAAGCCTTTCCCTGCGTCCCGAGGGCACGGCGTGCATAGCGCGTTCTGTCATCGAGAACGGACTTTATGCAGGCGCTATGCCTCTCAAGCTGTTTTATTTCACAAACTTCTTCAGGCGTGAGCGTCCGCAGGCAGGCAGAAGCCGCGAATTCTGGCAGTTCGGCACAGAGCTTTACGGCAGTGATATGCCCGAATCGGATGCGACCGTCATCGCACTTGCCGACGGATTTTTAAAGCGCATAGGACTTTCGGGCGTTGAGCTCAAGATCAACACGGTCGGCTGCGAAAAATGCCGTCCCGCATACAGAGCGGCACTCAAGGAATATTTCACGCAGTATGAGGACAAGCTCTGCGACACCTGCCGTCAGAGGCTCGAGACAAACCCTTTGCGCATACTCGACTGCAAATGTCCCGAATGCATCGCAATAGCCGAGAACGCTCCTCGCACCGTCGACTATGTCTGCGAGGACTGCAAGAGCAGGTTCGACAGACTGCTCGAGCTGCTCGGCGATATGGGCGTCAAATACACTGCCGATCCCAAGGTGGTCAGAGGACTTGACTATTACAGCGGAGCGGTGTTTGAGTTTGTCGCAGGCGGCATAGGCGCACAGAGCGCAGTCGCAGGCGGCGGCAGATATGACGGGCTCACAGACCAGATCGGCGGTCACAAATTGCCTGCCGTCGGCTTTGCAATGGGCGTAACAAGGCTCATTGCCTGCCTTAAAAACGAGGGACTTATGCCCGAGGATTTTTCGGGCCCCGATGTCTATATCGCATCGCTCGGCGCAAGGGCACAGCACTTCGCACAGATAAACGCAAACCTTCTCAGGCAGAACGGCATTACCGCCGAGGCGGACATCTGCGGCAGATCGCTCAAGGCGCAGATGAAGTATGCCGACAAGCAAAAGGCACGCTTTGTGCTGGTCGTCGGCGACAACGAGCTCGATCAGAGCGAGGCTACTCTGCAAAATATGCAGACGGGCGAAAGAATCAAGACTGATTTAAGCATAGAAAATATCATTAATATTATAAGGCAATGATTTTTCGAGCGACAAATAAAATAACGATCATAAGAAATACAAGGAGTTGACTCTTATCATGGCAGAATTACTAGGCTCATCGCGCCGCACGCAGTATTGCGGAGATCTGCGCGAGAGCGATATATCAAAGCGGGTTTGCGTATGCGGCTGGGTTCAGAAGCAGCGTGACCTCGGCGGACTTATCTTTATCGACCTGCGCGACCGCACGGGCATAGTTCAGCTCGCATTCGACGAGGACACCGACAAGGCAGTGTTTGAGAAGGCCTTTGCCGTCAGAAGCGAATATGTCCTCTGCGCAACAGGCGTTGTTCGCGAGCGCACCAGCAAGAACCCCAACATCCCCACCGGCAATATAGAAATATTCGTAGAAGAGCTCAAGGTGCTCGGCGAGAGCGAGACTCCGCCGTTTGACATCAACGACGACACCAAGGCGGGCGAAGAATTGAGACTGCGCCACCGCTATCTCGACCTGCGCCGCCCTGTTTTGCAGAGAAATATCGCCTTCAGACACAAGGTCGCCAAGATCACGCGCGATTATTTTGACGAAAACGGCTTTATCGAGATCGAAACGCCTATACTTATACGCTCGACCCCCGAGGGAGCACGTGACTATCTCGTTCCGTCGAGAGTGCACAAGGGCTCTTTTTATGCACTGCCCCAGTCTCCGCAGCTTTATAAGCAGCTCACCATGGTCGCAGGCTTCGACAGATACCTGCAGATCGCCCGCTGCTTCAGAGACGAGGACCTGCGTGCCGACAGACAGCCCGAATTTACACAGATCGACATTGAAATGAGCTTTGTCGACCAGGAGGATATCCACAACATCGTTGAGGGCTATATCAAGAGGCTGTTCAAAGAGGCGCTCGACGTTGACATTGAGACACCTATTCCCAGATACACATACGACTACTGCATGAAGCATTACGGCAGCGACAAGCCCGACATCAGATTCGGCATGGAGATAGTCGACTTTACGGATCTTGTTGAAAGCTGCGATTTCAGCGTCTTTAAGAACGCTGTCGCCGACGGCGGCAAGGTTTGCGGCATCACCGTCAAGGGCAAGGCGCACGAGCTCACACGCAAAGAGATCGACAAGCTCGCCGAGTATGCCAAGGGCTGCGGCGCAAAGGGTCTTGCGTGGGTTCGCAAGGCAGACCAGACCACCTCGTCGTTTGCAAAGTTCATGACCGAGCAGGAGATGGCTGCGATATGCGAGAGGGCAGACTGCGTCGACGGCGACGTGCTGCTCATTATTGCCGACGATGATCCCAGCGCAGTTTACACACAGCTCGGACAGCTTCGTGTGCACACCGCAAACCGCATAGGCATCGAGCGCACAGGCTATAAATTCCTGTGGGTCGTCGAAATGCCGTTCTTTGAATACGACAAGGAGTCGGGCGAGTGGCTCGCTATGCACCATCCGTTCACTGCTCCACTTGACGAGTGCCTGCCTTATCTCGAGACAGACAAGGCCAACGTCAGAGCCAAGGCATACGACCTCGTGCTCAACGGCATCGAGCTTTCGTCGGGCTCTATCAGAATAACCGACCCCGTTTTGCAGAACAAGATATTCGAGCTGCTTGGACTGAGCGATGAAGAGGCTCACGAAAAGTTCGGCTATCTGCTCGACGCCTTTAAATACGGCGCACCCCCTCACGGCGGCATGGGTCTTGGACTCGACCGCCTCGTAATGCAGATGCTGGGCGCAGAATCATTGCGTGAGGTCATCGCATTCCCCAAGGTACAAAACGCTTCGGAGCTTATGACCGCCTGCCCTGCAGAGGTTCCTCAGCAGGCGCTCGACGATCTCGGGCTCAAGGTCGACAACAAATAAACGCACGTCCCCATACAGCCGTGATTTCACGGCAGCATAAGGAGTTTTAAGCATAATGATAGAAGTTTGCAACATCAGCAAGAGCTTTGGCAAAAAGCAGGCTGTCAAAAACCTGTCGTTCACTGCCGAGCAGGGCGAGGTGCTGGGATTTCTTGGGCCTAACGGCGCAGGCAAATCCACCACGCTCAACATTATAACGGGATATCTTTCTGCCGATGAGGGCACTGCCCGCATCGACGGCATCGACATTCTCGAGCACCCCACCGAGGCAAAGCGCCACATAGGCTTTTTGCCCGAGATACCGCCGCTCTACCCCGAGATGACAGTCGCAGAATATCTTAGGTTCGTCTATTCTCTCAAGGGCTGCAAATTGCCGAGAGAAAAGCACCTTAAAGAGATCTGCGATGTCGTGCGCATCACCGACGTTTATGATCGCCGCATACGCAACCTTTCAAAGGGCTATAAGCAGCGTGTGGGTATTGCGCAGGCACTCATCAACAGCCCCAAGGTGCTGATATTCGACGAGCCGACGATAGGTCTTGACCCTCGTCAGATAGTCGACATACGCAACCTTATCAGAATGCTGGGCAAGGATCATACTGTCATTCTTTCTACGCATATACTGCCCGAGGTACAGGCAGTCTGCGACCGCATCGTCGTCATCAACGGCGGCAAGCTGGTCGCTAACGAAAAGACCGAGGACCTCATCAACGCAGTCGAGGGCTCGAGACGCCTTGAGGTGCGCATAGTCGGACCCGAGGCAGACGTTCTCGCTGCACTGCAAAAGATGGCGGGTGTCAAGCGCGCTTCTGTGCTCGGACACCGTGACACCGACAGCGTCAGCTTTATGCTCGAGTCAGAGCCTCGTGTGGATATTCGCAAGCCGCTGTTCTTTATGTGTGCCAAAAACAACTGGCCGCTCGTTTCGGTCGAGGGCATGGAGCTTGGCTTTGAGGATATATTCTTAAAGCTCATCAACAACGAGAGCGACCCTGCAACTGCCACAGGCGGCAAAAAAGCAAAGAGAAAGGTCGTGAGATGATATGGGTGCTATTTATAAGCGCGAGCTAAAGTCTTATTTCATCACGCCGATAGGCTATATCTTCTGCGGCATGTTTCTTGCCGTTTCGGGTCTGCTTTTCAGCTATCTTACACTGCTGAGCAACGGCGCAGACAGCACAGATGCGGTATCGCAGTATTTTGTATACCTGATCATAGTTTTTGCGGTGCTTTTGCCGCTTTTGACGATGAAGCTGTTCTCTGAGGACAGACGCTCAAAGTCAGAGCAGATATTGCTCACCTCGCCTGTTTCGATAACCGGCATGGTCATGGGCAAATATCTCGCCGCAGTCACAATATACGCAGTGACGTTCATCGTCAACTCGTTCAACTTCTTTCTGCTCTATATATTCTGCAAGCCCAACCCCTCTGTAATATTCGCCAACATACTCGGCATATTCCTTGTGGGCTGTGCATTCCTGGCGATCGGACTGTTTTTGTCGGCGTTGACCGAGAACCAGCTCATCGCTGCGGTCACCAGCATAGGCGTGACTGTCTCGACGGTGCTCGTCGACCTGCTCGCCGAGATGGTTTCTGTCGAGTGGATAAGAGTTGCGCTCAAATGGTTCTCGTTCTCGTCGAGATATGTGCCGTTCGCCAACGAGGTGCTCGACGTGACATCTATCATTTATTACATAAGCTTTGCCGCGGTATTCCTTTTCCTCACTGTCAGAGTGTATGAAAAGCGCCGCTGGGCTTGAGCGCGAGGAGGCAACGATATGAACTGGAACAAATTTTTAAAATCCTCACGCTTTAAATACGGCACGGTAAGCATAGTGCTGACCTGCGGCTTTATTGCGCTGGTTCTGGCGCTCAACCTGCTGCTTTCCTCGCTGAACCTTTCGGCAGGACTCAGAGTTGACCTGTCGGAGGAGGAGTTTGCGTCGATCGGCGACGATTCAAAGACTATACTTGACTCTCTGTTCGCAGAGAGCGAGGAATATAAGATCACCATCAATTTCTGCGCGGCGCGCGACCTGTTTGAGTCGAACGTGTATGTCCGCTATGTCCGTGACCTTGCAGAAGCATATGCCGAGATGTATCCCGACAGGATCTCGATAAAATATCTCGACATATCCCGTGACCCTGCTTCGGTCGAGAAATACCTTGAGCAGTCGGGCTCGACCATAACCGCTGAGAATGTCATAATCGAGGGCAAATATCACTATCGTGTACTGACCTTCGACGCATTCTATCAGGTCAACGAAAACAACGAGCTTTATGCCTTCAACGGCGAGCTCAAATACACCGCCGCATTCCTGCAGTGCTCAAAGAAAGAGCCGCAGAATGTCGCATTCACCGTCAAGCACGGCGAGAGCGTCACCGACAGCATGAAGCTCAAGGAGATATATCTCGACGCAGGCTATTCTGTCACCGACGTCGACCTCTCTGTTGAGGAGATCCCCGAGTCGACCAGAACTCTTATCATCTATAAGCCCACCGCAGACTTCCTCGGCTATGATCCCGCAAGACCCGACGCAAAGAGCGAGATCGAAAAGATAGAGGAATTTGTGGCGAAATACAACAACCTTTTGGTATTTGTCGACGCTTCGACCCCCGCATTGCCCAACCTGCAGGAATACCTGCTCGAATACTGGGGCATCGGCTATAAGCCCTATCACAAGCTGCACGACGAAAACAAGTCGCTGCAGGGCTCTGACGGCTATGCAATAGTCGGCGAATATATCGGCGAGACCGACGGCTATGCTTATCAGGTATTCAAGAACGCCGTTTCGGGCAGCGGCGAAAAGTCTGTATTCAACAACGCAGTCGAGCTTATCGCCGACGAGTCGCAGGCACGCAAGGGCGTTACAGTCGAGCATGTCATCGACACCTCGGCAGATGCCGTTTCGCGCTATACCTACAAGGACGGACAGACCACTATAACCGAAGATTCCGATCCTCACGCAATGCCGCTCATGCTCATGTCGAGATATATGAATTATAAGAGCGAGGGCGACACGCATTATAACACGCAGATATATCAATATGTTCTGCTCGTAGGCTCGACGGATTTTGCATCTGACGATTATCTCGCAAAATCATATGCCAACAGCAGCCTTATAAGCTGTGCGGCAAGGCTCATCGACAACGAGCGCTATAACCCCGATATCAAATCGCGCAAATTGCTTTCCGACTCTATCGAGATAGAGTCCGGCACTGCCAAGGTACTCACGGTGCTCATTTCGGCAGTTGCGCCGGTGATACTGCTCATCGCGGGCATAGTCGTATTTATCAAGAGGAGACATATGTGATGAAAAAGCAGTTGATCATCATTATTTCGGTCTTTCTCGTTGCGATATTGCTGTTCGTCGGCTATGCGATCTTAAAGCCGACAAGCGACATCGACCAGACTACGAGCGACGACAGCTATACATTGGCTGACGATACCGCTTCGGCGGCGGCATCGCTCGCAAATAAATATACAATAACATTTGATGGCAGAGAGACCGACATAACAACGTCGGTCACTCGTGACCATATCTATATGTTTGCAAAGTCGCTTGCGGCTGCAAACGGCAATATTTCGATAGAATTCAACGACAGCAAAGAGCTCACGGGCGTGACCGTAACAGGTCAGAACGGCAGCAAAGCTGTCAAATACAACGATTTTTATCTTTATCTCGACGACGGCACAGCATACGCCACCAACGCCGAGAGCACGCTTTTGAATATGATGCTCGAGCTTGACGGCAAAAAAGCGGTCGAAACGCACCTGTTTGCGCTCGACGGCTATGATACCGACGGCGACACCACGGCAGGCAATGGCGGCAACGCATTCTTGTTTCCCAAGCTGTCGCGTGACGATATTCAGACTCTGACTGTCAACAACAAAAACGGCACTTATAAGGTCATTCGCAAGCAGTCGGGCGACTCGAGCTCGCTGGTTTTTGCAGGCGCAGAATTCGTCGGCTATGACAAAGAGAAGTTCTCGCAGTTAGTGGTCAACGCAACGTATGTGCTTTCTGCAGGCAAGATCAAGGACCACAAGGGCTTTGCGGAATACGGACTCGAAGAGGACGGCAGCGGCAACGGCTCGTTTACGCTCGTCACCACAGGCGGTGCGGCGCACAAGGTCATAATCGGCAAGCTTGACCCCGCAGGCAAGTACTATTATGCAAGATACGTCGGCAAGGACCATGTGTATCTCTTGCCTGCTTCCGATCTGAATGATTCACTGCTTTTGCCTGTCGGCGATTATCTTACTGCCTTGCTTGTTTATCCTATCACGCAGACGCAGGATATATCAAACATCAACAACATCGTTATCAATTGGTTTGAAAGCAGCGTCAAGCTGAATGCCAAGCAATTCAGCCTCATCTCGCTGTCATCGAACGCAGCGCCCTATCAGCTCACCTCGTCGGACGGCAAAAAGACCGACACCGAGGCGGCAACGCTTTTGAGCGACAAAAAGATGTTCACCGGCACTTATTCGACCTGGAACGACGGCTCGCTGTTCGCAGGCATCAAGTCGAGCGACAAGAATGAGTTTTATGTCGATGTCTGCCTCATCAACTATGCGACAGACGGCAAATACAGGCTCGAATTCGGTATGCTGCGTGACGAAAGCACAGGCGCATATCTCCCCGAAAGTATGCGTGTTGCTATTTCGACAGACCGCGGCGAGACCTTTAAAGAGCTTGAAACAACTGTTGCCCCCTCGCAGAGCAACAAGGAATACAAAAAATACACCCTCGAGTTCGAATCAGCAGAGGCAGTGCAGTATGTAAGGCTTTATTTCACCGCTCAGGCAGGCAAATATGTCGTCATGGACGAGATAAAGGTGTTTGCAGGCGACGTTGACTGCCAGCCTGTCGACGCACTCACGGGCTCGTGGTCGATAACCGACCCGATCTCGTATATCCCCGAGGGCAAGAATTTTGTTTATACAGATTCTTCCAACTTCCAGACGACCTTCCTGCAGTCGATCGGCACTCTCGTCGGCGACAAGGTGGTTCGCACAGGCATCTGCGACGACCCGACAGATGTTGCAACGCTCAGCAAGAGCGCACTCGCCGAGTATGGACTCGACAAGCCCGATATGTCGGTTTCGTTTGAGTTTGACGGCTGGCGCAGCACGGTCTATTTAAAGCAGTCGTCAGAGAATGGCGTATGGTATGCCTATTCTGTCATCAAGAGCCTCAAGAATGACGACGAATATTGCACCGACATAGTCGCCAGGATAACCAACGAAACAGCCGAATGGCTACCCTGGGACGTTGTCGACTATATCGATCACAACCTTTTGTCGATGTATATCGACGAGATCGACAAGCTCACCTTCACCTTTGGCGGCAAGACCTATGAGTTCCTGCTCAAAAAAGGCGACGACGGCAAATTGAGCGGCGTTACGCTCGACGGCAAAGAGGTCGATCTGCAAAGCTTCAGATACACCTATGTTTCGCTCATCAGCATGACGATCAAGGGTGAGTATTCCGCAGGCGACGGCGAACCCGCCGAGGTGCTGAGAGTTAAGGTCGACGGAGCGAGCAAGAGCCCCGAAATGGTGTTCTATCGCGTAACGACGAGCAAGGCTTATTATACCATCGACGGACAGGGCAAGTATTATGTGCTGCTCGACACCGTCAACACTGTCAAATACAATGTTCAGCTGCTCTCTGAGGGCAAGACGGTCTCACGTTCATGAAGCTGAGAAACTCTTTTGTATGTCTGCTGCTGTGCATAATTATATGCGTTTCGCTGCAAGCCTGCGCTCCGAGCGTTCCGTTCGAGCCTGTCAAGGAGGCAGCCGACAGAACAGCGGCACTCCAAAAATATTCTGCCAACTTTTATATCGAGCTCACGCTCGCTGACGGCTCTGTAAGCCTGCTTTATCTCAACGGCACCTATTCGCTCGATAAGGCAAACAGGCTGGTCGTTCGTGACAGCTCGCAGACCTATCTCGGCGATGCGTGGCACGAGACAGAATATTATGACGGCGAGACGCTTTATAACGCCGAGGGCGACGACAAATATCAGTTCAAATGCGATTTTGCTTCTGTCATCGGACAGACGATATATGCCACCGTTCCCGACATTGCAGACAGCAATGTAACAGGTCTTGCCTCTTCGATCAACGAAAGCGGCACTCTTTATAAATTCACTGCCAAGAATATGGCAGAGTTTGAAAAAAGCACTGTCGGCGACAGCATCTATACGCTCGCCGCTCTCAGGAAGCCGCAAAAAGAGCTGACAAAATATTCCGACCTCGATTGCGAATACACGGTCAGCGACGATATGGTCACAGGCTGGCAGTTGTCATACACGATCTCGCTTTATGATACGCCGCCGTATGCGGCAGGCGCACAGCAGAACATCGAGGACTATCGCCTCGACGTCAACGTGCGCATCAGAGTAAAGATCAAGTCGATCGGGCAGGAAATTTCTGCTCCGACTATTGACAAAAGCACCTATACTGTGATAGAATCAAGTCAAGATACAAATCAATAATAATTCAAACGGGGTGCTGCTTTGGCGGCTGAGATCATACCCGACGAACCTGATGCGGTTAGTACCGACGAAGGGATTTTGATTATAGGCTGTTTTTTGCATCCTCCGTTTGTTTTATGATAAACGGAGGATCTTTTTATGCAAACCAAAACAAAAAAACTCGTCACGACTGCTGTCATGATCGCACTCGGAACAGCCATCGCAGTCATCTGCGACCTTATCCCGTTCCTAAACCCGCCCTTCGGAGGCACTATAACCATCTGCTCGATGCTGCCGCTGGTGCTCGTTTCGTGGATGTACGGTGTCAAATGGGGCATTCAGGCAGGCACCGTTTATGCCGTCTTGCAGATGCTGACAGGCTATAGCACTGTTTCGGGCATATTCACGCCGGGTGAGGGCGGTATGTGGCTTATAAAAGCGATAGTCATCGTGCTGATAGACTATGTGCTCGCTTATATGGCAATGTCGCTCGGCGGAATATTCAGAAACAAATTAAAAAAGACGACATCGCTCGTCCTGGGTGCGCTCGTTGCGCTCTCGGTGCGATATATGCTGCATATCATATCCGGCGCGATATTCTATGGCTCGTATGCCGAGTGGTTCTTCACCGACACGATCATCGCCGACACGGCACTTGCCTCGTGGGTAATGTCGACCTTCAGCGGCTGGTCGCTCGCTTTGGTCTATTCGATAGTTTACAACGGCTGCTATATGATACCCGAGATCATCATAACCATGATAGGCGCTGCCGCAGTTTCAAAACTGCCCATGGTCGAAAAGAAATAACAAAAAGGTCGGTGCGGATAAAGCCGTACCGACCTTTGATTTTTATGTTTATTCTCTGCCGAGCCTGCTTGCAAGCTTGAGCGCCAGCGGAATAATAAGTCCGCCGACAGCGTTGCCCAAAACCACTATGAGCAAAAACAGTGCCGCATCGGCAGTGAACACGCGCGCATTCACGATATAGAACATATCGGCGACAGAATGCTCAAAGCCGCAGAGTATGAACGTGGGTATGCAGAGGAATATCGCTATGGGCGTATTCTTTTTCTTGTAAATATCGACGCAGACGAATATCAGCACTCCGCAAAGCACAGCATCGACAAAAAGCGACGGAATGCTCTTGTCCAGCTTGGCGGCGACTATTGATGCTACATTGCCCTTTGTGCTCTGCATCAGACCTACGGCAACGCAGCCGACAAGGTTGCCCAATATCGACAGCGCCGTGTCGACGGCAAACAGCCTGTCGTTGTCAAAAACATAGCCTATCTTGCCTGTGTATAGGTTTAAGCCCAGCATGACGACTGCGACAAGCCCCACCGAAAAGAAAAATGCGCCGACATATCTGTTTTCACACGAGAGGAACACCGTGCCGCCTATCGAGATCATCACCCCTGCGAGTATCGATTTGATAAATTCTGCTGTTCTCTTCTTCATATAACGCTCCATTAAAAATAAATACGCTTCATTATACATGCAAACGCCGATAATAGCAAGCAAAAAAAGAGCCGTCGGCTCTTTTTTTGATGTATGATGCTTAGAATTCCAATGCCTTGGCGATATAGTCTGCGACCTCGGATATAGGCATACGAACCTGCTCCATGCTGTCACGGTCACGGACTGTGACGCAGCCGTCGGTCTCGGTGTCAAAGTCATAGGTAACGCAGAACGGCGTGCCGATCTCGTCCTCACGGCGATAACGCTTGCCGATAGAGCCCGCGTCATCAAAGTCGCACATAAACTTCTTGCAAAGGTCGGTATAGACCTGTCTTGCGTTGTCGCTGAGCTTCTTTGAAAGCGGCAGCACTGCGCACTTATAGGGTGCGAGCGCAGGATGCAGATGCAGAACTGTGCGTGTGTCGGGCTTTTCGGGAGTGCCGATGTCCTCTTCGTCATAAGCGTCGACGAGGAATGCGAGCGCAACTCTGTCACAGCCCAGCGAGGGCTCGACGACATAGGGCACGTATTTTTCGTTGGTTTCGGGGTCAAAATAGGTCATATCCTCGCCCGAATGCTGCATATGAGCCTTCAAGTCAAAGTCGGTACGCGATGCGACGCCCCAAAGCTCGCCCCAGCCGAACGGGAACATAAACTCAAAGTCGGTGGTTGCGTTGGAATAATGCGCAAGCTCCTTGGGATCGTGGTCACGCATACGGATATTCTCGTCCTTTATGCCGAGGTCGAGCAGCCACTTGTGGCAATAGTCCTTCCAATACTTGAACCACTCAAGCTCTGTGCCGGGCTTGCAGAAGAATTCGAGCTCCATCTGCTCAAACTCACGGATACGGAAGATGAAGTTGCCCGGGGTGATCTCGTTTCTGAACGATTTGCCGACCTGCGCAACGCCGAACGGCAGTTTGCGGCGGGTGGTGCGCTGAATGTTTTTAAAGTTGACAAATATGCCCTGTGCGGTCTCGGGGCGCAGATATACCTCTGCCTGGCTGTCCTCGGTGACGCCCTGATGCGTCTTGAACATCATGTTGAACTTGCGTATCGGCGTAAAATCGCATTTGCCGCACGAGCAGGTCACGCCGTGCTCTGTGATATAAGCCGACAGCTCGTCGCCCGACATGCCGTCAAGGCACATATCTATGCCGTGCTCTTTGTTCCACGCCTCGATAAGCTGATCGGCGCGGTAGCGCATCTTGCACGCACGGCAGTCGATGAGAGGATCGTTGAAGTTGACGACGTGTCCCGAAGCGACCCAGACCTCACGGTTCATGAGTATTGCGCTGTCGAGTCCGACGTTATAGCCGCTCTCTTGCACAAACTTGCGCAGCCATGCACGCTTGATGTTGTTTTTAAGCTCGACGCCCAAAGGACCGTAATCCCATGCGTTGGCAAGTCCGCCATATATTTCGCTGCCTGAATAGACGAATCCTCTGCCTTTGCAGAATGCCACGAGCTTTTCCATTGTTTTTTGAGTGTTTTGCATAGGTGATCTCCTTTTGCTTATATGCATTAGCGTTTTATTCGGCAGACTGAATTTCGCCTGCCATACGGCTCATCTCACGCTGGGCGGTGACGAGCTTATAATACCTGCCGTGATTTGCCATCAGCTCGTCGTGCGTGCCGACCTCTTCGATCTCGCCCTTCTCAAGTACTATAAGCTTGGTTGCGTTGCGAAGCGTCGACAGCCTGTGCGCTATGGCAATAGTCGTTCTGCCCTCGATCAGTGCGGCGAGCGCATCCTGAATGCGCCTCTCGGTCTCTGTGTCGAGCGCCGAGGTCGCCTCGTCGAGTATCAGTATCTGCGGATCCTTGAGTATGGCGCGCGCTATGGCAATGCGTTGTCTTTCGCCGCCGGACAGCGAGTGTCCGCCCTCGCTGACATAGGTGTTATAGCCGTCGGGCTGCTTGACTATAAAGTCGTGCGCTCCCGAAAGCTTTGATGCACGCAATATTTCTTCTTTCGTCGCATCGGGCTTTGTGTATGCGATGTTGCTGTATATCGTGCCCTTGAAGAGGAACGTGTCCTGCAATACCGCACCGATCGATTCACGCAGTGCGTGCTGCGAATATTCTTTTATATCCTTGCCGTCAATGACGATATTGCCGCCGTCGACATCATACAGCCTCATCATTAGGTTGATGAGCGTCGACTTGCCGACGCCGCTGCGGCCGACTATGCCCAGCATTTCGCCCTTGCCGACAGTGAACGAAACGTTCTTTAAGACCTTTTCATAGCTGTTATAGCCGAACGAAACATTGTTGAAGGTGATGTTGCCGTCTGTGACCTCGGTGAGCGCGTTTGTCTTGTCGCTGACCTCGATCGGCTCGTCGAGAATGTCAAATATCTTTGTGAGCGCTATCGTGGTGCGTGCTATCCTGCGCGGCATGAACGCCATCCAGCGGATAGGTCCGTATATGGTAGTGACATAGCTCGTAAATTCTATGAGCGTTGCGAGCGAATAGCCCTCCTGCCCTGCGATAATGCGGCTGCCTACAAATATGATGACTGCATACTCGCCGAAGCTGAAAAGGAAGTTCATGAACGGCATTATCAGATTCCAGACAAGCTCGTTGCGCTTTGAAATATCGGCAACACGCTTTGCCGCCTTGTCAAACCGAGCCTCCTCGTGCCTTTCTGTGCCGAAGATCTTGACGACCCTGATGCCCGAGAAAACGTCGTGCAAGAGAGAGCCTGCCTCCTCCTCAACATTCCACTGGCGGTGATAGCCGCTGAAGGCAAAACGCCTTGCCGAGGTGAAAAGGAACGCCATCGGTATGACAGGTATCAGCACGAGCAGCGACAGCCTGAAGTCGGTTATCAGCATTACTGCACCGACACAAACGATGGTCGAGACCTGATAGATCAGATCCGGCAGTGTCGAAACGAGAAACTCTTTGATGGTGTCAGAGTCGCCGCTGAGCCTTGAAATAAGCTCGCCTGCCGAGCGGCGCATTATGCCTGCCAATGACAGCTTTTGAATTTTTTCATACAGCGCCGAGCGTATGTCGACCAGCAGTCCGTTGCCTGCCTTTGCGGTCATACGGCGCCTTGCCATGTTGAAAACGGCGGTCAAGAGTCCGCAGGCGGCAGTCGCAAGCACCAAAAGCAGATATTCTGTTTCGGCATTCGGATGCCCTAAATTGTTTGCGGTGGGCGACAGATAGCCGTCGACCATTGCACCGTTTATCTTGGGCAATACAACGCTCATGCCTGTGCCGAGCAGAAGCAATATCGCCGTCATTATGATCTGGAACGAATAAGGCTTTGCAAACGGCAAAATGCGCGAATAAAGCTTGCGCTTGTTGACACAGTGCGGACAGGTGTGCGATCCGTGCGGATATTGCTTGCCGCATTTGGGACAGCAAGCCTCCTCCTCATCATGCACCTCTGTCTTGGTGACGAATGCATTTGCCAGCGCAGCAAGGCGCATCATCGACTTTGACGACGACATATCAGAGCGGCAGAATTCACGCTCTATGCCGTCAGCCGATGTGTATTCTATCGAGCAGCAGCCGACCGAATTGACATATTTAACTGTTTTTATGCCGTCGAGCGACATTTTTGTCTCGGGCTCGCCGAGCAGCTTATACCACAGAAAGCCCTCTGTATATGCCGCCGCCGCAAAAACACGCTTGCCGTCGCACAGTGTGCAGGCAAAGACTGCCTTTTTGTCGCCGCATATCTTGGCAAGCTCGTCCTTGACTGCCCTGATCTCGGGCAGCTCTTTGTTTTGCTCGCCTCGCTTTTTGCGGTCGTTTAATGCTTTAATACTCATATTTTATAAATACAATTCTATCTTGCGATAGCTCTTTCTGTCAAGTGCAGAAACATCCTTTATAGAATATCTGTTGCCGTCCGAATCGTTGAGAATGACACGTGTTTCGCTGATGCGGATGATGTTTTTGTATGTATCCTGCATCGAAAAGCGCATCTTGCCTGTCTCTGTCTCGACCAGCCAATATGACGTGCCGAGCTTTTCTTTGACCGAACAGATGCGAGTGATCTCGGGGCACAGATATTTGCGTGACAGCTCTTTTTTGATTATCTCTGCCTGCTCGCCGTCGAAATCGGAGAGCCGCCTGATCATGCCATATTCCTTGCCGTCGCTGTCGAGCACCGAAATATATTCGTCGGGCGTTTCGAACGGGAACATCCTGTGAAACCACACTCTGCCAAGCTCCTGCCAAACAGGCTCGGCGCTCGTGCTCCAGTCGAGGTCGTCATCACCAACAGGCGGCAAAAACGCCTTGAGAGAAGCAAAACCGCCCTCTGTCAAGCCAAAAACAGCATTTTTGCTGTCGAGATATATAATTTGTGCATAATCGAGAAAGCCTGCCATTGCTATACCTCTCTTTTTAATGTTATTTAAAAGCGTATCACTGCGGAGGCGGCCCGCCCGGGGGCGCTCCGTGAGGAGGTCCGCCTGCGTCGTATGCCTCGTCACCTATGCCTATCATCTTGAGCGCCTCGGTCTGCATCTTATAGAGCTTATAATAAACGCCGTTCATGGCGATAAGCTCGTCGACCGTGCCGCGTTCGGCAACTCTGCCGTTCTCGATGACTATCAGGCTGTCGGCATCACGCAGGGTCGAAAGCCTGTGCGCTATGATTATCGTCGTCCTGCCTTCTGAAAGCTTTGTCAAAGCCTCGCTGATATGCCTCTCGGTCTGGGTATCCATTGCGGCGGTCGCCTCGTCGAGTATCAGTATGCGAGGGTCCTTGAGTATCGCACGTGCTATCGAAACACGCTGTCTCTCACCGCCCGAAAGCTCCTTGTGGCCAAAGCCGATCATGGTGTCATAGCCGTCGGGATATTTGATTATAAACGAATGTGCGCCTGCGACCTTCGCCGCCGCAACGACCTCTTCAAATGTCGCATCGGGGCGTGCATAGCGAATATTTTCGAGCAAAGAGCCCTTGAAAAGATATGTCTCCTGGCTGACGATGGCAAGGTTTTTGCGAAGCGATGCCATTGTGCAGTCACGAACGTCGACGCCATCGATCTTGATAGTTCCTCGCTCGACGTCATAAAGCCTTGCCAGCAGGTTGACTATCGTCGATTTGCCTGCGCCCGTGTGACCGACTATGCCGAGCGTGTGTCCCGCCTCGACCTTAAACGAAACGTTGTCGATGACACGCCTCGTGTCGGCATACGAAAAGCAAACACCGTCAAATTCAACATCGCCCTTGACAGTGCCGAGGTCGACTGCGTTCTCTTTTTCTGACACCTCGGGGACTGCCGACGTGATCTGAAACAGCCTGTGCAGTGCGTTGAGGCACTCGCTCCACCAGTTGGCGACGTCGGCGAGCGTCTCGATAGGTCCGAACATCATCGAGAAATAAGCGACGAACGACATCAAAGTGCCATAGTCCATGCCCTCGCCGCCTGACATAAAGCGCATAACCGAGATGCCGCCTATCGCCCAGACGATATAAGAGCCGACCTTGAATAAAAAGAATACGAACGGGAATATCGATGCCTGCTTGACCGACAGCTCTGTCGATATATCGGCAGAATCACGGCTGCGCCTGTCGAACCTGCGCTTTTCATCCTCTTCACGAGAAAACACCTTGACCACCCTCATGCCGTTGAGCACGTCGGATATCAGCGAGTTGAGTGAGCGGCGGCGCGAATAATTCTTGAGGTGCAATTTGTCGAACATATCATAAAGCCACTTGAATATAAAGAAGAACACAGGCACTGTTATGAACGCATAAAGCGCCAGAACAGGGTCGAGCAGCAGCATTATGATAAACACCAGCACGAGCTGAACTATGTTTAATACGAAATAAGGAAATCCGTCGCAGAAGAACCAATACATAGTCTGCGAGTCAGAGTTGATCTGAGTCATCAGACCGCCTGTCTGACGGTTTGTAAAGAACGACAGCGACAATTTGCTTATCGCATCGAATATCTGCTTTTTGAGGTCATAGGTGACGTCGGCAGAGACCTTTGCGCTGATAGTGCCGTTGACGAGCTGCACGAGCAGCATGACCACCCTTATGCCGACCATAAGTGCGACTATCTGCCATATCTTGCCATAATACCTGCCGCCCTCTGTCAGCACGTCGTTATAAAAAATGCTGTTGCTGATATAAGGTGTGAGCGCACCGAGCGCCGATATTGCAGCAAGCGAGAGCACCACCATCAGAATGCTGCCCTTGTATCTCAAAAACACGCCTGCCAACTGCTTGATCAATTTGACGCTGTCCATGCAGTTGGGGCAGACCTTGCTCTCTGTGTCGGGGTATCTTTCGCCGCACTTCGGGCAGTGGTATTGATCAAAGCTGTCCTTTTTATAATTTGCCTTGTCGATGCCGCCCGTCTCCTTGAGCTCGAGTATCGCCTTGACAAACACGGCGCAATCGTGGCGGTATTTGTTTGTATAGTTAAAAAGTCCTTTTTCGCCCTTATCTGTCACGGCGACGACAGAGCCTGTCGAAATAAGCTGCTCGCATTTGATCTCGCTTATCTCGCTTATGCTGACTATCTCGTCACGATCGTAAATAAAATTCTCAGAGCGCATCCTGCTGCCGTCGGCCTTGTGACCTTCGTCGGCAGTAAATGTGACGACGCCCTCGGTGACATAGATATTCTCGCTGTCGCATACGGCAAAAACGTCCTTTAAAACGCCGTCGCTGCCAAAATCGCTGCGCATGGCAAACAGTGCCTTATCAAGGTCGAGCCCGAGCGAAGCGAAATGCTGCCTGACAGACAGCGGCATTTTGCAAAGTGCGATCATATATTACCGCCCTCCCTTCTCAAATGCGGTCAAATGCAATAAAAAGTTTGCCGCATTTCATAACCTTTATATTTTACATCATTCGGCTGTTAAAATCAATAGCAAGTTTGGCTACAAGGCAGAGGTTCTTGCAGATTTCGGCAAAATTTCTTGCATTTTTCCTGTTTTTAGTGCTGTATTCCTCAAGCGGCGTGTCAAAGAAGCGCTGATATATCTCGTCAGCCGACACCTTTTCGCCCATAAGCTTGTGCCTAAGCATATCCATCTGCGGCATCGATATCGCCAAAAGCGTCTCAAAGCAGTTGCCTATGCAATAGTCTGAGGCTATGCTCTTTTTGAATGCCGTTTCAAAATACTTGTTGACATAATTCTCGCGCTTTATGCTTTCGAGCGTATTAAAGGCGATATAATCGTCGTGTGTGCCAAGCAATTCTGTATAAAGCGCCAGTGCTTTTGATATATGCTCATACGGTGTCTGCCAGTCGAGCGCCAGAAAATATGCCTTTTGAAGCACCTGCATTTCAAAATGCATAAGCCTTGCTGCCGCAGTGCGGGCGATGTCATAAAGCGCACGTCGAGCGTGGGCATCAGAGGCATATTTTTCATAAAGCTCAGAAGCGAGCGAAAGCACCTCTGGTATGGTATCCATAACCTTAAAGAATTTTGGCAGATAAAACTCGCACCTTGATCTTTCTTTGTCGGAATAATCGTCAAAATCGAGGTTATAGCCGTATTCGGACTGCAAGACAGACACAAAGAACTCACGGTGCAGGTCGTATTCGGGGTGCGACCTGTCGAGCCTGAATGTTTCGAGCGACGAAACGTCATAAAGCCGCCTGACCATCTGCCTTGCCTTTGCATCTATGCTAAAGGTCTCGTCCGAATAGCGGCATAATATCTCATCCGTCGTATTTTCGCCGCCATAGGTGCATTTGTGAGCGAGGTACGACAGCATTATTCCGTCGCCGTGCGATAGCTCCTGCCAGGTGAGCAGGCCGCCGCAATATTCGTCGCTGTCTGTCCCCGCAAGCTGCCGCTCGATCAAGTCATAGTCGCCTCTGATGTCGTCCTGCGGAGCATATGCGTGTATCAAGCCGTTGATATACGGAAATCTGCCCATCAGTCCCCACGCTCTAAAGCCTGCATCCTGCTCGTCGATGTCTGTGGTATAGTCAAAAATAATGCATTTTTTGCTGTCAAGGCTGCTGACGAGCGCCTTGACCTCGTCCTTTCGCCAGAACATCGAGAGATCCCAGCCTGCGATAATAGTCTTTGCCGAGGGATATTTGTCGTTTATCCTGCGAACGGTGCGCTTTAAAATATCTGTCTTTAACGCTATGCTCTGCTCGTGCGTGTCGCCATAAACTCTTTCGGCAAGCCCGATGGTGTGAAACAGGTCGCCGCCGCCATAGCTTTTGACCTCGGCATCTGTCAAACTCATATATGCATCAAGCCATTTATCGTCACGCACATCAAATACCAGCAGGTCGTTTTGCGAATAAAGCTCGCCGGACTGCGCCAAAAACCGAGGCTTTGCGCCGTCGATAAAGCTTTTTGGTGTCGGTGAATACCAGTGCGTGACCGCACCGCAGTCGACAGCGTGCTTCAAGCCTCTTTCGTCGGCATATTCAAGCACTTTTTTGCGCAGCTCGCCCCTGTATTTGAGGCTCCAGAACAGGCTGCGGTCATAAAACGAGCTTTTGTCGCTTTTTTGGTCGACAGAGGGATACGGGCATATTTCGGGGAACGCCTTTTGCCAGAGGTCGTCCTGACCCATTCTGAGCATAAAAAAGTTAAAGCCGTTCTTGATGAGATAGTCGATCTCGTTTTTCCAGTCCTCAAAGCCCCACATCTCGGCTCTGAAGCGCTTTAAGCCACGGTGCGCAAAATAGCGCATTCCGCGCAATTTATAGGCAGGCGTGGTGTCGAAGCTGAGCTTCTTTGGCATACTGCGCTTTGGCAATATATCGCCATCCCAAAACCATTTTGCGCCATAGCAGGCGAAATAGTCATAAACGGCATAAAGCACGGCGATAGGACTGCCTGCGGTTATGCGCACGGCACTTTCGTCGGCAAAAACCTGCCGCCTGCCCTCATCAAACGTGCTGTCGAGCTCTATATGAAGCGTCGGACACGCAAAAAGCATATCCGATGCGTATTTTTTAAACTCCCGCTTAGCTATCTCAAATCGCTTTTCTTCCACTTTTATGCCGCCTTTTTATCAAAGAATGGGCGAGCTTCGGCTCGCCCATATTGAATTTAAAGCTATTCTATATCCTCGGGCTTGACCAGACCGCGCGAAACATATTTCTCTTTTGCAAAGAGATAGGTGTTGTCGTATACGCTGCGAGTTACGGGGTCGTCTGATTCAAACGAGCGATAGAACTCGCCGGGAACGCCACCCTGATAATACATCTTGATGGTCTGCATAAAGCCGGTCTCTGCGCCGCAGTCGAGGTACTGAGTGTATCGCTCGATGTCCTCGGGCGAAAGTCCGCCGATCTCGAGCTCATAGCACATGCCGAGCTGCTTTGTCATTGCGGCGTTGTCATAGAGGCGCTTTACGGGCTCCTGCTTGCGGAAAGCATAGTTGGGCTGCATGCAAGCGACATCAAAGCCGTTTTCTTTCCAATCGGCATAGCCCCAAGCCTCGAAATAAGGTATCCAGATGAGCTTTAAGCCCTTGGAATGCACATATTCGCGTGCAAACTCAAGCAGCGGCAGTTCAAACTCGTCGCTGTAATTGATGACCTCCTCGAACCAATAGAAGCCGCTGAGCTCGAGGTGCGCTCTGTCCTTTTCGGCATAACGCTCGAGCTGGGTGTCGATGCACCACTTGACAGCTTTTTTGCGTCCCTCAAAGCTGTTTATATCCTCGTCGACGCCGTCGCCGTCGAGATCTCCGAACTTCTCGGGGAAGTCGCCGTAGGTGACCTTGGTGTGCAGTATCGACAGGAACACCTTGATCTTGAGCTCGTCGAGTCCGAGCCTGCTCTGAACCTCGGCAGCCGCCTTGTCGAGCGCATCGACGTTGGCGTTTTCGGCAAAGGTGTTGTCGACATAATATTTCCAGCCGTCGGCGCATTTATAGAGTGACGAATAGGTGTATGCCGAATAAGGCAGGAACAGCATAGAATCAAAGAAGGTGTCTGTCATCTCGCCGCTTTTGTTGATGTATCCGAGGTGAGGAATAAACTGCTCGACTGTCGTAAGTCCCGATCTCTCGTCTCTCATATTCTTGGGAGGCAGGCAGTTGTATGCGAGCATGATGTTGTGAATGCCGCAAAGGTCGCTGTATTCGGGATACTTGTCGACATATCTGACCTCGTCGCAGCCCTCTTTTTCTTCGGCGGTTATTTCGACAGCGTCAGCCGGTATCTTTGTTGTGCCGATAGCCTGAACCTCGTCCACCCAGATGTGGCAGGGCACGTCGAACTCGACGGTGATATAGCCTGCGATATAGGGCTTCTCAAAATCGGCGCTTATGATGACAGTCTCGGGTGTATCTTTAGAAGCGATATTGCGAGCCTTGATGACCCTCTGCCAATTCTCGCCATCGGGTGAAAGATAAACATCGACACGTCTCGGCAGTCTGACGCCGACCTCGTCCTCACGCAAAAAGCCGACACTGACCGACTGAACGGCAGAGAGCGACTCGAGCTTAAAGACTATCGATCTGCCACCGCCGCGTGAAAAATGAAAGTATGCGGGGTCCTGATAAGAATTTGTCTTTGCCGTAACACCGTCGGTCATCAGTCCGACTGTGTCTTTTGTGTTGTGATAATCGTTTTCATAGGTCACGCCGAGGGGTGCATCGGTCGTGATGCGCAGCACGGGAACTCCCTGCAGCAGATTGACGCGCGAATCGGTGCCGTCAGCACGCTCCTTGAGGCGCTCGGGCAGTATGTCACGTTTTGTATACCAGCTCATGTTTGACACTCCTTAAAAAGTTGATATGTTTTTGCGGCGTTCGCCACGCCTATATTATACGACATTTATTGCCTGCCGTCAACTCATTTTTAAAGCAAAAAAGCCGACGCAGGTCGGCTTTATGATGCATTAGCTTTGCTTATTCAGCTTCAGAAGATTCTGCAGCCTCGCTCGAGGTCTCAGAGACTTCGGAGGTTTCGGAAGCTTCGGAGGTTTCGGAAACATCGGAAGTGGTCGAGGTAGTCGAGGTAGTCGAGGTAGTCGAGGTGGTAGACGAGGTCGTGTTGGACGACGAGCTCTTGTCGTCAAGAGCGAGCACCACGTTGAGCGTCAGAATGAGAACTGCAAGCGCGATAGACAGGATGAGAGTCCATTTGCTGAGGACCTCTGCCTTGGTGCGGGTGCGGTTTTTGCTGAAATAGCTGTCGGTCTGGTTGCCTGCGATAGCGCCCGAAAGGCCGCTTTTTTTGCTCTGCTGCATGCTGATAAACACGATGAGAGCAACCGAGATAACCAAAATAAGAATGCCAATAATTAATTCAAGAGCGTTCATTATATAAATCCTCCGTTATTTTTTACAGTCACATAGGGTATAATAGCACAGTTTGCCGTCTTTTGCAATAGGCAATTTTGCGCTTTTGGCAAATTTTATTCGTTTTTTCCGTCATCAGAGGCATCTCTGCGCCTCGAAGCGCTGATTTCACGGCGCTTTTTGCGTTTTGCGGCGGTCGAGGTGCGCACTATGAACATCACAAACGAGATCACCAAAAACAGTGAGATGAGCACGACAATGACGGTAAGAATGGTTTTTGCGGTGTCTGAGAACAAAACATCCTCTATCGCGCCGACCGCATTAAGCAGTCCCGACGACTCTATGTCACGAACTGCGACGAGCGGAACCTCGCCCAATATCACGCCGTCGTTGAAGAAAACGAGCCTGCCGAGCTGATCGCCCTTTTTGACGGGCGCATTGACCATCTTCTCTTTATTGCCGTTATAATCGCCGTCATAGACCTTTTCGTCATAAATAATCGAGCGTGTTATGCTCTCATCGGTGGCGGCGGTATTGACGAGCAATTCGAGGTCGCCGTCTGCGACGAGCTGGATATAATCATAATTCTTGCCCTGCGCCACCTTGAGCTCGACGACAGGCGTACCACTCGATATAAGGCTGCTGTATGCAAAGCTGTCTCTCGCCCACGGGATAAGCTTTTTGACATCGTCATATGCGTTGCCTGCGCCGAAGGTGCGAGTGCCGTCTGTGTTTCTTATCTCGCCCGAGGCGTTCATGACGACAAAGATATATTTTATCTTGTCGGCGGTGACGGTCGAGGTGATGAGGCAATATTCGCCGAACTGCGTATTCTGCCCCGCGATCATGCCTGTCGCCTCTTTTGTATAATAATCAGCCAGAAGCTGTGACGAAACGAGATAGTTTTTGCTGTGGACGTTGCTCTTGCCGCCGAGCCTGAAGGACGACTGTCCCGACAGGCGCACGAGCTCGCTGTAGCTGTAAAAATCGGCAGAGATGAGCGCCGTGTCATAGGCGGTCGTGTATGCTCCGTCGGCTTTAAGTCCGTGACAGTTGACATAATTTGTCTGCGAAGCACCTGCGTCCTTTGCCTTCTGATTCATCGCCGTGACAAAGTCCTCCATAGTGCCGCTCATAAGCTGCATTGCGCAGTATGAGGCGAGCGTCCAGCAGGCGTCGTTGGCGTTGGCGACAAGTGTCGCCGAGATCATGTCTGATATTGTATAGCTGTCGCCGGGGCTTATGCCGAGCCTGGGTGCTGAAATATCGCCGAGCTCACCGATGTTTGCCAGAGTGCCCTGCGGAACGGCGACCGTCGTGTCGAGCGGAATGCCGTGCTTCTCGAGCTGATCCCAAAGCACCATCATGGCGACAAGCTTTGCTGAGGCGGTCGGTGCGATCTGCTTTTCAGACTCGTTCTGATAAAGCAGCTGCTTTGTTTCGGCGTTGACCACTGCAACACAGTTGTTTGAAGCAAGCCCCGGGTCGGCGGCTGCCTCTGCAAAGGCGCTCATGCCGGCGCCCGCAAGAATAAATATCGCACACAGCAAAAGCGCTGTTATCTTTTTAAAGCAAGTCATTTTGTCCACCCTTCATCATTTCTAATCTCTCTGCCCAAAAGCCGCACGGCAAGCTCTGTGTCGTTCGCCTCAAGCGCCTGCCTTATGCGTGTTGAGCTGACAGGACTGCCGTCGACAGTTACAGGCGGCACGACGACAGGGTCGATGCCGACCGAATAGAGCGTATGTATGTCGCCCAAAGCGTCTTTGCCGAACCTGAAGCCCTCGCCGCAGACAAGGCACTTGACGCCCGATGCCGCAAGAGAGGCGGCGAATATTGCCGCATCGACGTTTTTTATAGCGGCAAAATCAAGCGTCAGCACATGCATTGCGCCGTGCTTTATAAGTAATTCCGCCTTTGCACTGCCACAGAGCAAAACACGGCTGTGCTTGGTGTTTATGTCAAAGGTTATCGCTGCGGAAGAAAGCCCTCTCTTTGCCGCCTCTGCCGCCAGCGTATGCATTATAGCGGCGTGGCCGATATGAACGCCGTCAAAGTCGCCTATTGCGACTGCGGACGGAGCTATCCGCCTGAGATCGTCAAATAACATTGCTCTTCCTCCGCGAGAAAATACAGATACACATATATAATAGTATTTTTGTTTGCTTTTGTCAATGAGTGATATGTATATTTTTGCCCTCTCGCCCGTAAAATATATACAAGAACGTTCGAAAGGACTATTTGCCATGCAACAAAAATATGACGCACTGATACTTGCAGGCGGCAAGGGCAAAAGGCTCATGCCGCTCACCGAAAAACAGCCAAAGCCCATGCTGCCTGTGATGAACCTTCCCGTCATCGAGCACATATACCATTCGCTTGCGGAAAACGGCTATAAAAGAGCGGCGGTCGCAGTCTGCCATCTTGCCGACGAGCTGACAGCAACAGGCGGCGACACAGAGCTTGCCGTCGGATTTTTTAAAGAAGCCGTTCCTCTCGGCTCTGCAGGCGCAGTCAAGGCGACAGCAGACGAAATGTGCGATACTTTTACGGTCTTATGCGGCGATGCGATAATAGACATCGATCTCAAAAAGCATCTTGCAGAGCACAAAAAGCACGGCGGAATAACGGTTTTGCTGGCGCATTCCGACACGCCATACGACTATGGCACGGTATTGCTTGACGGCGACAGGATAAAGGGCTTTGCCGAAAAGCCGTCGATGTCCGATACCGTAACGGCGCTTGTTTCGACAGGCATATACATCGTCGACAAATATATCACCGACTATATTCCCAAGGGTGTTGTTTTTGACATGGCAAACGATCTTTTGCCTCTTTTGCAAAGCGAGGGAGTGCCCATATACGGTGCGGTCGCAGACGGCGAATGGAGCGACATCGGCAATATAAACGACTATTATTCCTGCAATATGCGCTTTTCGGGCGGAAGCTCTGTCATAGACCCGACTGCGATCGTTTCGGACAACGCAAAAGTCGAGCGCTCGATAGTCATGCACGGCGCAAGGCTCGGCGACTGTATCGTTGACGGCGCGATAATCTGCCGAAACGCCGTTATCGAGGACGGCTGCAATATAGGCAAGGGCTGCATCGTCGGCGAGGGCACGGTATTGCAAAGAGGTACGATACTGACAGATGGCGTTCATCTTGCAGGCGGCAAGGTGATAGGCTGCGGCTCGGTCGTTTCAAAGGACTGGATATTCGGCGAGGCGACGGCAAAGCGGTTTGATGACGACGGAATATGCGTGCATCTCGACTGCGCATCGGCGCTGAGGCTCGGCAGGGCGCTTGCGGTGCTCGGTTCGCCCGCACGCATCGGTGTAATGAGCGTGACAGAGCATTCACACACGGCAGACTGCATCTCGCTCGGCGCATCGGAGATGGGCTGCCACACCGTCAGGTTTGCGCATTCTCAAATGCCTGTCGCACGCTTTTGCGCCGAAAGATACGACTGCGACTGCCTCGCCTTCTGTGTCGGCAGTGACAGGGTATTTCTGCTCGGCAAGGGCGGAATAAGGCTTTCTGCGGCAAAGCAAAAAGAGATAATACGCGCGATAGATTCGGTGTATCCCGCCGAGGGCTCGGAAACGGCAGAAAAAAGCATTCTGCACTTCGACTCGACAAACGAATACACCGCATTTTTACAAGGCTCAGCAGAGAGCCTTTCGGGTGCTTTTCTGCCATTTACTCAAAAAAACGATGTTTGCCGCATTCTGATCAGGGCTTCCGAAAAGCTCGGCGCAGAGACCGCATTGCGGCAATACGGCTATACGATAAGCAGCGACGGCAAGACGGCATCTTACAGAGATGAAGCAGGCAGGACCTTGTCATACTGGCAGCTCGTCTTGCTGGCTTCAATGTCAAAAAGTGAGGTGTTTCTGCCGAGAGAAACGCCCGTGAGTGTCGAAAGATACCTGAGGTCGCAGGGCACGAAGGTGAATATCTATAACGATTCGGAATCTGCAGCGAGGGCAAACGCATACCGCACAGCCTTTGTCAACGATGCGGCGCTGCTCGTGCTGATGGTCGAAAAGCACCTGCTGGCAACAGGCATGACGGCAGCCGAAGCAAAAGCAAGGCTGCCCGAGATATTCGTCGTCACAAAGGTCGTAAACGCCGACCGCAAGGATGCACTCTGTCGCATCGACGAGCTTTCAAGGGCGTTTGGCGACATAAAGAGAGGCGTGCGCATAAACTACCGCGGCGGCAGCGTGGCGATATATCCCGAGCAAAGCGGCTTTCGGATATTTGCCGAGGCGGTCTCGAGCGAGATCGCAAGCGAGCTGTGCGACCTCACAGAGCGCAGACTCAAATAAAAGCCTCATTCGTTATTGACAAAAAGAAGGTTTTTTAATATAATATGTGTGAGATCTGAAACGGAGGCTTTTATATGAAAAAGACGGTTATTACACTTGTTTTGCTTATAGCCATCATAGCCTGCCTTGTGGCTGTCGCAGGCATACACAACGACAGCGACCAAAGCGACGATATGTCGCGCGGCGAAAGCACCGTTTCGCTGCCCTCTCAGGCTTCGGATGACAACGGCAGCAGCTCGCCCGACACTCCGTCGACCCCCGACACATCGTTTGAACAAAGCGACGACTCGAGCGGCGCAAGCAGCGAGGCATCAGATACGCCCCCGACGACGCATGTTTTTGACTGGCGATACCTTTCGGACAAGGACAAATTTGTTTTGATTGTTGACGGCGTGCCCGACGAGGACAATCTGTGGGATTATATCGCACTCAACGTGAAAATGGGCGATATAACCGAGAACATCGGCTTTAAGGACGGCAAACTTTATTGTATCAACGAGGATCTTACGCTCGAGGAATTCACCCCGACATCGTGGGTGATACATTCTGTGGGCAATATCAAGGTGACGTGCGAGCTCAACCTGTATGAGGGTGAATTTGTCGGCATCGACGAGATCTGGTCTTATCTTTACAAGATCGTAAAGGGTGATGAGGTCATCGTGGAGTTTGTAAAAGAACCTCTGTTTTTCAAAAACTATGTGATAATCAACCCTGTTATCGTTGCAGTCGGCGATATTGCCGAGGGCTATCGTGCATGGGTATATGACGACAACGGCGTGCTGGCGAACGAGGACCACGGCATCATATATGTCGACGAGCGCAGCGACTATCTGCTGACCTACGAGGAGCGCCTTATCGAGGACGAGACCGGCACTTATACCATTGACGGCATTCCTTACAGACTTGAGGAATATCATTGCGTGCTGTCGCCCGAGCTCGAGACCCTGTACACCACAAAAAACAGCTTAAAGATCGACGATCTCGGCAGAGTTACCGAATACGACCCCAAGCAGAAGGTCTATGTTCCCATAGATCTCGGTTAAACTATATCGATTTTCAGCCAAAGCCCGCATTGCGGGCTTTTTTTACTTGATTTATCAGGCTGTTGCTGTTATAATAAAGATGTATACGACTGCAAAGCAGTCGACTTTGGCAAAGGAGGGGGCACGAGCATGGCAGAGCTTATCGAAATAAGCGGCACGGTCGAGGATGTCGTTTTCAGCAACAGCGAGAACGGCTATACCGTCTGCGTGCTTGACGACAGCGGCGAGCCTGTCACGTGCGTCGGAATAATGCCCTATCTTTCAGAGGGCGAGACTATCAGCGTCAAGGGCGAATGGACCACACACCCCACCTTCGGCAGGCAATTTAAGGTTTCTTATTTTGAAAAGCAGGAGCCCACGGGCGAGGCAGATATACTGCGCTATCTCTCGTCGGGTGCTGTCAAGGGCGTCGGGCCTGTCACGGCAAAGCGCATTGTCGAGCGTTTTGGCGAGCAGACGCTCGAGGTGATAGAAGAGCACTGGCAATACCTTGCCGAGATAAGAGGTATCACCACCGCCCGTGCGCAGCAGATACATGACGATTATGCAAAGCAGTTCGGCGTGCGCCGCGTCATGATGTATTTCACAAAATATTTCGGAGCATCGCTCAGCGTCAAGATATTCAAGCGCTATGGCTCGGGCGCTGTCGAGCTGGTCGGCAACGACCCATACAGGCTCTGCCGTGAGATAGACGGCATAGGCTTTGACAAGGCAGACAAAATGGCGTGCGACATAGGCGTTGCACCCGATTCGCCGCCTCGAATAGCGGCATATCTCTGCCATCTGCTCGAGACTGCTGCCTATGGCGCAGGTCACTGCTATCTCGAAAGAAGCCGACTGATAGAGCTTGCCGCAATGCAGCTCAAGGTCTCTGAAGCAAGCGTGCTCGACGTTCTGCACGAGATGGAGGACTCTGGCGCTCTCAAGGCGGTGGGAGCAAAAAGCGAGCGCATATACCTGCCCGATTATTACAGAGCCGAGGCGTATGTCGCCACAAAGCTCTGCGAGATAGCCAACGCAAAGCCTGCACTTACGCTCGAGGGCATAGAAGAAACTATCGACGACCTCGAGGCAAGCTTTGAGATAACCTATGACGATGCGCAGCGCAACGCCATCAAGACCGCTGTTACAAAGGGCTTCAGCATAGTTACAGGCGGACCGGGCACAGGCAAGACCACGGTCATCAAGGCGATAATAAGCATTTTTACACAGCTCAAGCACAGCTTTGCGCTTGCAGCGCCCACAGGCAGAGCGGCAAAGCGTATGTCCGAGGCATCGGGCAAAGAGGCAAAGACTATTCACAGACTGCTTGAGTGGGAATATTCCGACGACAACGGCGAGTCGAGGTTTCGCCGTGACGAAACAGATCCGCTGCCATACGGCGCTATCATAATCGACGAAACATCGATGGTCGATATACTTTTGATGGAGGCACTGCTGCGAGCCGTCAAGCCGGGCGCATTTTTGATATTCATCGGCGATGCCGACCAATTGCCGCCTGTCGGCGCAGGCAACTGCCTTTGCGATATAATAAACAGCGAGCGTTTCAGCGTTTGCAGACTGCAAAAGATATTCAGACAGGCCGAGGAGAGCCTCATCGTTGTCAACGCACACAGCATCAACGAGGGCAATATGCCGAGGCTCGACATTAAAAATTCAGACTTTTTCTTCCTGCCCGAGCAGGAGAGCGCTTCGGCGCAGAGGCTGATAGCCTCGCTGTGCTCAGAAAGGCTTCCGAGGACCTATGGGCTTGATCCGCTGCTGGATATTCAGGTCATCACGCCGACACGCAAGGGCGAGCTCGGCACGAGAGAATTAAACGCCATGCTGCAATCGGTGCTCAATCCGCCGTCACGCACAAAGCGGGAATGCAAGCGGGGCGCTGTCGTGTTTCGCGAGGGCGACAAGATAATGCAGAATAAAAACGACTATGACGTCACCTGGACCAGAGACGGCAAGGAGGGCGAGGGCGTTTTTAACGGCGATATAGGCACTATCGTGCAGATAGATCTCAAGTCGAGCGCTGCGGTCATAATGTTCGATGACAGGCGCGCAATATACGATTTTAATATGCTCGACGAGGTCGAGCACGCATTCGCAGTCACGGTACACAAGAGCCAGGGCAGCGAATATCGCTTTGTGATCATTCCCGTTTTTGACTGCGCAAAGCCGCTTATGTCACGTGCGCTGCTTTATACGGCGGTCACGAGGGCAAAGGAGATGGCGATTCTCGTCGGCAAACGAAGCGCTGTCGAATATATGGTCAAAAACGACGTAAGACCCGATCGCAACACCGGCTTGCCCGATATGCTTTCGAGATAAAATGCCATGAAAATCAAGTTTTCAGAACTTTTCGGCATCAAGCCGATGGCTTGCTGTGCCGTGTGCGGAGCGGGCTATTATGACAAAAGCCTTGCGCTGTGTCCAAAATGCCTTGCCGAGATAGCACGGCAGACCATAAGACCCTGCAGGCTCTGCGGCAAAATGCCGTATGAATGCAAATGCTCGGGCGCTTCGGTCAGGTCTGTCATGTGGTACAGAGGCAGGACGGTCAAAGGAATGATGCACAAATTCAAGCACCACACAGACGTTCTTTTGACAGAGCTTATCGCCGATTTTTGCGTCGATATGCTGATCTCGCAGGGCGTAAGCAAGCGTGTCGATGCGGTCGTTCCGATACCGTCGAGGGCAAAGGACAGGCATTTCAAGGGCTACGGTCACGCCGAAACGCTCGCAAAATGCATTGCAGGCAAGCTGAGTCTGCCATACATCGAGGCGTTAGAGCGCACAGGCGCTCAGCAGCAGAAATTGCTTTCGGCATCGCAGCGCAGGAGGGCGATAGCACTCAGCTTCAAGCCGGTGCGCAAATGCTGCCAAAAACCGGACGGAACACTTTACAGCAGGATATTATTAATTGACGATATAACCACCACAGGCGCGACGCTTATGTGCTGCGCCGCATTACTGCGCAGGGCGGGCGTCAAGCAGGTAGTGTGCTTTACACCTGCAAAGACCGCACGCCAAAGGCGCTGAATATTATTAAAATCCAACCAAAGGAGCAAAACATGAACTTATTAAGGATCATCGCAGGCGACCTCGCCATAGCGATAGCAAAAACAGAGGGCGGTGCTGTCATAAGACAGATACGCGACAGAAAAAAGCAAAAGAATATTCTTTCGCACGATGCGCCGATATTCGAGCTCACCGTTCGCCGCATAGACAATGACGAATGCATTTCGGCGTTCTCTGACGGCGGCTTTAAAAAGTGCGAGCTGATAAGCCTCGGAAATATAAACCACATAATCCTCGCCGATTGCGAGCTTTTGCCCGGCGTTTCGGTCGACATCACCGCCACCGCCGAAAAAGACAGGATCACCTTCGACACGCACGTCACGACTGCTTCGGATGAGTTTTCGCTGCTGTACTGTGACTATGTGCATCTCAGCTTTGACAAGAGCGAGAGCATGAGATATTTCTTCCCCTACGGCTCGGGCACTGTTCACACCACAGAGCGTGAGGATTTCAGACAGACAGAGAACTATCCCTCCTATGGCGTGGCGATGGAATATTTCTGCATATACGACACGAATACAAAACGCGGAATATACTATGGTCTGCACGACCCTGCGCCCGCATTCAAAAAGCTGTTTGTCGAGCACAAAAAGGGCAACGAATATATGACCGTCGCATCAAAATATCCGATGACCGACATCGACGTTCCCCGCAACGCTCAGTCTCTCGCAGGCAGGCTGGTCTGGCAGATATACGATGGCGACTGGTATGATGCCGCGCTCTTATACCGTGATTTCGTGACTACCGAAGCCGCCTGGATGCCGCAGAACATCAAGGACGGCTGCAGAGAGGATATACCCGACTGGTTCCTCACCAACTCGCATTGGTGGAGGATACGCATGAAAGAGGACGACGGCGTTGTTGACACATTGCTCGAAGCTCAAAAAATACTGGGCGTGCCCTCGTGCGTGCATCTTTATGACTGGCACAAAAATCCGTATGACAACGATTATCCGCACTACTTCCCTGTCAAGGACGCAATGCCGACAGTTGTCAGGCGCCTGCAGGAGCATGGCTTAAAGGTCATGCCGTACATCAACGGCAGGCTCTGGGATACACGTGACAGAGGACTTGACGACTGGCAGTGGTCTGTGCTCGCAAAGCCCAATTGCACCAAGGACAGACACGGTGAGCCTTTTATAGAGACCTATTCATCAAAGGAATCCGACGGCTCGAGCGTAAGGCTCTCGATAATGTGTCCGACCACCGCTGTCTGGCAGGAGAAGGTCAGAGAGAACGTCGAAAAGCTCTTGCACGACTATGACGTCGACGGCGTTTATATAGATCAGATAGGCGCTGCCGCACCCTACCTCTGCGAGGACAGAAACCATGCGCACCGTCCCGGTGGCGGCGTATGGTGGTGCGAGCACTACCGCAACCTGCTCGATCACGTTTCAAGGGTCACTCCGCAGCGCAAGATCATCACCACCGAGTGCAACGCCGACCCCTATACCCGTTCGCTCGACGGATTTTTGACCTGGCTGTGGGTGCGTGACAACGAAGTGCCCGCATACCCTGCGGTATATTCGGGGCTGGTGTCGATGTTCGGCAGACATTATGATTCTCTGCCTATGGACGAGAACGACGGTCAGCGCATTATCTGCACCGAATCGCTGCTCTTTGGCGACCAGATGGGCTGGATAATGCCCGAAAGATTTTTGGCTATGCCCTGCCGCGACTATTATTGCCGCCTCGTAAGGGCAAGACAGGAATTGGCAGAATATTTCTGGCGCGGAACCATGCTGCGTCCGCCCGTGATCACCGACGACGGCGAAATGCTTTATACCGACAAGAGCAAAGAGTCTCCCATGGGCATACTCAAGCATCAGGCGTCGTTCGCCGCCGCATGGCAAAGACATGACGGCAAAAAGGTTTATATCTTCTGCAACGCCTCTGAAAAGGCTGTAAATGCAAAGGTCGAGACAGAGCTTGCCGACGGCGAATATATCACAAACGAGGGCAAAAAAATACGCATCAGGAACGGCAGGACGTCCCTCAAGCTCGCACCCGAATCTGTTATCTGGTTCACTGTATGAGCAAAAAGCATATTTTCTGGCCCGAATACGACTTTAAGACCGTGCACGACATCACAGATGCGATATTTCAAAAATATCGCCTCGTGCTGTTTGATCTTGACAACACGATCGCACCGTATGAAAGGCCTGTTCCGAACGAGGGCGACAGAGGGCTGTTTTGCAGGCTGTCGCACCTCGGCATAGATTTTGCATTTATTTCAAACAACAAGCTGTGCAGGCTCGAGACATACTGTGAGGGCACAGACTGGTTTTATATTCCAAATGCTGGCAAGCCGTCGCCGAAGGGCGTGCTCGAGTGCATAAAGCATTTCGGCAAAAGCGCAGGCGACGTGCTCTGCGTGGGCGATCAGTTGCTCACCGATTGCCTTGCGGCGCACAGAGCAGGTGTCGATTTCTGCCTTGTCGAGCCTATAAACGACCGCACCGACCTGTTTTTTAAATTCAAGCGCTCGATCGAGCGCCCTATACTCAAGAAATATCGGAGGACTGTTAAAAAATGAGCCTTTGCGCAAAATTCGGACCCGGCGGCAACAGCGAGAGCTTTTATGCCGAGGGCTATAAGTCGACACTGCAAGCGCCCGAATTTGTAAAAAGCCGTGGGCTCGGCCTGTATGAATACGAGGCGGGCAACGGCATAAGGGCGGCGACAGAGACCTTCAGAGCGATAGGCGACGAGTGCAAAAGGCACGGCATTATTCCGTCGTTCCACACTCCCTACACCATTTCGCTGTCGTCGGTCGACGAGCAAAAGCGCATCAACAGCGTCGAGATAATCAGGCGCTCGGCAGAATGCTCTGACGCTCTGAACGCCTCCGTCATGGTTGTCCACGCAGGCTCTGCCGCAACGATACCGCGCGAAACGGCTATGCAATACGCCTCAGAAACTCTGCGACTTGCCGACAGTATGCTGCGTGAAAACGGCTTTAAAGTCAGGCTCGGCATAGAAACCATGGGCAAGCAGGGGCAGCTCGGCACGCTCGACGAGGTCATCGAGCTTTGCAAGCTATCCGATCGCTTTTGCCCTGTGGTCGATTTCGGACATATCAATGCAAGGTACAACGGCTGCTTCTTCAGCGCTGACGACTATAAAAAGGTCTTTGACCGCATAGCGACAGAGCTCGGGGCAGAATACGCCATGAACCTGCACTGTCATTTTTCAAAGATAGAATACACCAAGGCAGGCGAAAAGCGGCATTTGACATTCGCCGACGAGACCTTTGGACCTGCCTACGAGCCGCTCATCGAGGCGATAGTCTCGCTGGGTGTCGCTCCGACAATAATATGCGAGTCGGCAGGCACTATGGCAGAGGATGCCGCGACGATGCAACGACTTTATCAAACTCTATCAAACTCTTAAAGGAGCATAAAAGCATAAAATGAAATTCATCGAGCTTTGCATAACCACCACTACCGCAGGCAGCGAGATGCTGTCGGGCGTGCTTATGGGCGCAGGCGTCGACTGCTTTATCATCAGCGACCCCAGCGACCTCGATCTTATCATGGAAAACAAAGAGATACCCGTCGACTATGTCGAGGATTCACTGCTCGAGGCAGACCACTCGATAGTCACGGTCAAATCGTATCTCGCTATTAACGAGCAGGGGCTTATGCAGCGCGACCGCATAGTCGAGGGCGTTATGAGCCTCAAGAACGAGTTCGGCAATATGTTTGACCTCGGCTCGCTCGACATCGCAATGAGCGAGGTCGACGACTCTGACTGGGCGGATAACTGGAAGGCGTTCTTCCACCCTATGGACATCGGCAAGCGTTTTAAGGTCAAGCCGACGTGGGAGGAGTGCGAGAACGACGGCAGGATAATAATAGAGATCGACCCCGAATCGTCCTTCGGCTCGGGTCAGCACGAGACCACAGCACTCTGCCTCGAGATGCTCGAATCGTGCGTCAATGGCGGCGAAAACATTCTCGACATGGGCTGCGGTAGCGGCATTCTCGGCATAGGCTGTGCCAAGCTCGGCGCACAAAAGATACTGGGTGTCGACATAGACCGCAACGCTTCTGATATAGCAAACAAAAACGCCGTCGTCAACGGCGTGCAGGAGGCTATGACGGCGATCTGCGGCAACGTGCTCACTTCAAAAGAGACCTATGATGCCGTTATGGCGGCATCGCCCTATGACATCATCGCCGCAAACATAGTCGCCGACGTTTTAAAGGCTATGGCTGATATGTTTATGCTTTCTCTCAAGAACGGCGGCATACTGATCTGCTCGGGCATAATAGGCCCGCGTGCGGACGAGGTCGAGCAGGCGCTCAAGGATACGGGATTTATCATCGACGAAATAATGCTTAAAAACGATTGGGCGGCGATAAAATGTCACAAGCAATAAAAGAACGGATGCTGTATCTCGCACAGCAGCTTGAATATCATTCAAAGCGCTATTACGAGCTTGATGATCCTGTCATCACAGATTCCGAATACGACGCAATGTTTGAGGAGCTTAAAAGGCTCGAGGCAGAGAACCCCTCTCTCGCCGATGCAAATTCACCCACGCACAGGGTCGGCGGCGCAGTCAGCGACGGCTTTGTCAAGGTAAAGCACGTCATTCCGATGGGCTCTCTGACAGATGTATTTGATGCCGAGTCGGCAAAAAGCTTTGTGCAAAAAACGGTTTCAGAGCACAGCGATGCCGATTTTGCGGTGGAATGCAAGATAGACGGGCTTTCGGTCTCGCTCGAATATTACGACGGCGTTTTTATACGCGGACTGACCCGTGGCGACGGTGTATTTGGCGAGGACGTGACAGAAAACCTCAAGACGGTGCGCTCTGTTCCGCTTAAAATAGACGGTGTCAAGGGCTCGCTCGTCGTCAGAGGCGAGTGCTATATGCCGAGGGCGGTGTTCGCTTCACTCAACCGCAGGCGTGAGGACAGCGGCAAAGCACCGTTTGCCAACCCTCGCAATGCAGCGGCAGGCTCGCTGCGGCAGCTTGATCCGTCTGTTTGCGCCTCAAGGCGGCTCGAGGTGTTTGTCTTTAACCTGCAATACTGTGAGAGCATTCATTTCGACAGCCATATAGAGAGCCTAGAGTTTCTAAAGACAAAGGGCTTTTGCATTTCGCCCGTGCTGGCAAGATGCCGCACGGCAGACGAGGTTTATCAGCAGATAGCCGAGATAGGCGAGATGCGGCAGTCCTTGCCGTATGACATCGACGGCGCAGTCGTCAAGGTCGACAGCCTTTCTATGCGTGAAACAATAGGCGAAACTATCAGCGTGCCGAAATGGGCAGTCGCATACAAATATCCGCCCGAAACGGCAGAAGCCGTCATCAGCGATATAGTCGTGCAGGTCGGCAGGACGGGAGTTCTGACACCGAAGGCGATATTTACGCCTGTCAGGCTTGCGGGAACGACTGTTTCGCAGGCGACCTTGCACAACATCGATTTTATTTCAGAGCGTGACATACGAATAGGCGACAGAGTCAGAGTGCACAAGGCGGGCGATATTATTCCCGAGGTGACCTCTGTGGTCGATCCCGACAGAGAGGGCAGAGGCGAGCCGTTCAAAATGCCGACCGAGTGCCCCTCGTGCGGTGAAAGAACAGTTCGTGAGCCGGGTGATGCCGCAACACGCTGCATCAATCCCGACTGTGGAGCGCAGCTTTTGCGCAGCATAACGCATTTTGCATCGCGCGATGCGATGAATATAGACGGCTTGGGCGAAAGCATAGTCGAGATGCTTGTCAAAAGCAAGCTCGTTTCGTCAGCCGCCGACCTTTATTATCTGAAAAAAGAAGACCTCTTGCAGCTCGAACGCTTTGGCGATAAGTCGGCAGAAAATCTTATTAACGCAATAGAGCAGAGCAAGTCGCGCGGTCTGGCAAAGCTATTGTGCGCGATCGGCATAAGGCAGATAGGCGCAAAGGCGGGTGCTGTGCTCGCCGAGCATTATGAGGATATATATGCGCTTTCACGTGCTTTGGCGGCAGAATTGACCGCCATCGAGGACGTCGGCGAGATAACCGCAGAATGCATAACCGACTTTTTTGCAAGCCCTCACGCAAAGCTGCTCATCGATCGCCTTGCGGCGGCAGGCGTCAGCGTCAAGGGCGGCGTAGTCAGGCGCGGCGACGAATTGGCAGGCAAAACAGTCGTCGTGACAGGCACTTTGCCTTCGCTCAAGCGTGACAGAGCAGAGGAGCTCATCAAATTGCACGGCGGCAAGGCCTCGTCGTCTGTTTCTAAAAAGACATCGTTCGTGCTTTGCGGCACAGACGCAGGCAGCAAGCTTGCAAAAGCCAACGAGCTTGGCATTCCCGTAATAGACCAAAGTGAATTTTTAAAAATAATAAACGAGGAGCAGTAGACCATGATGTATTCAAAAGAACTGAAACTTTTTGCAAGCGCCGATATAGTCGTTTGCGGCGGCGGCACGGCAGGCGCTTTTGCCGCAATAGCAGCAGCCGAACAGGGCGCCGACGTCCTGCTTATTGAGCAATTCGGCTCGCTTGGCGGAACAGCGACCAACGGACTGGTCGTTCCTGTTATGCATTCGCACATTGACGGCGATCCCGGCTCGTCATATCTCACGCTCAAGCTTGCAGCAAGACTGTCGGCAAAGGGCAAGGCTTCGGGCACCAACGGCCGCGATTTTGATCCGATGGCGCTCGCCTTTGAGCTCGAAAAAATGTGCACCGAGGCAGGCGTAAAGCTGCTTTATCACACCTTCATCGCCGATGTCATCAAGTCGGGCGACGACATTGTTTCGCTCGTTATCGCAAACAAAGCAGGACTCTCGAGAGTCGACGGCAAGATATTCATCGACGCAACAGGCGACGGCGACGTTTCTGTGCTTGCAGGCGCAGAATACAGCAAGGGCAACCCCGAGACCGGTGTCAACCAGCCTGTTTCGCTGAGATATATTGTCAGCGGCATAGACAAAAAAGCCCTCGGCGAGTTCGCCAAGGCTCACGAGGCAGAAAAGGGCATAACCAACGGCAGAACGTCGTATGTGCCTCCTTATTATTTCTATTCGGCAGTCACCTCGAGCGGCGTCTGGACCTTCACCGACATATTCGACGAGGCTATCGCAAACGGCGACCTCACCGAGCAGGACAAGTGCTATTGGCAGGTGTTCACCATGCCCGGCAGAAACGATTCGCTTGCGTTCAACAACCCCGAATTCTTTGACGACTGCGATGCCACCGATCCCGAGCAGATGACACGCATACAGGTGCGCGGCAAAGAGGCTATCGCAAGGCAGATGGCTTTCTATAAAAAATATCTCAAGGGCTTTGACAACGCATATGTCAGCGACATCGCCGCAATGGTCGGCGTAAGAGAGAGCCGCAACATAGTCTGCGACCACGTTCTTACCGCTGTCGAATTGCTTGCCAAAGCAAAATTTGACGACGCTATCGCTCAGTCGAATTATCCCGTCGACATCCACGGCAAGCAATTGAACTGCAAGATGGTTCCGCCTGTCGACGACAAGCCGTTCTATGAGATCCCCTATCGTGCGCTCATCGTCAAGGGCATCGGCAACCTCATGGTCGCAGGCCGCTGCCTCGGCGCAGAGTTCTTGGCGCAAAGCTCGCTCAGAGTTATGCTTTCTGTGCGTTCCTCGGGCGAAGCGGCAGGCATAGGCTCGGCAATGGCTTTGAAAAACGGTGTTTCGGTCCACGATATAAACGGCGCTGACGTCCGCAGTGAGATGATCTCGCGCGGTGCTGTGTTTGTCGAGAAATGAGCGTTATAAACTGCATCTGGGACTTCGACGGCACGTTATTTGATACTTATCCGTATATCTGCGATGCGCTGACCGAAGCGCTCGCCGAGCGCGGCTTTGGTGCTTGCCGCACCGAAATGATGTATCATATGCTCGAAACGATCGGCAACGCCAACAATTTTTATGCAGATCGGTTCGGCATAGACAGGCGTGAGTTATCCGGCAGGGTCTCTGAGATACGCACGCAAAACGGTCTTAAGGCGCTGCCGTTCGAAGGCGCAAAAGAGGCGCTTTTGGCGGTTATAGACCACGGCGGCAGGAATTTTATGTTCTCGCACAGCAGCAAGAGCACTATTTGCGAATATTTCGACAGGCACGGCTTTACGCCGCTGTTCACCGAAATAGTCACCTGCCACGACAACGGCTTTGCCTATAAGCCGTCGCCCGACGCCATAAATTATCTGATAGATGCATATTCTATGGATAAAGCGACGACCGTCATGATCGGTGACCGTGACCTCGACCTCGCTTCGGGCAGGAACGCAGGCGTGCTCACCTGCCACTTTCCCTGCCCGATCGCACCGCAGATATTGAAGGCGGATTTTAAGCTCAAGTCGCTTGGCGACATAACCGATATGCTTGACAAACTTGCAAAGCAGTGATATACTGCCAAGGATCACGACAAAATGGGGAGTATCAAATGGCAAAGAAAAAAGGCTCTAACGCACTTAAATACATACTCAGCTTTGCGCTTATGCTTGTTTTGATCGCCGCAACCTTCTATGTTATATTCCAGAATAACGATATAACTGAGATATGGCAGGCGCTGCTCGAATGTCCGCACAAGGTGTATCTGCCGATCGCCTGCGTCGTCGTCGTCGGATACCTCGTTTGCTATGGACTTTTTGCAATGGTTCCGCTCAAGGCACGCGGTGGCGAAACGACATTCGGCAAGTGCTTTGTGTATGCCTGCACCGACTTCTTTTATGCCGCGATAACGCCCTCGGCGGCAGGCGGCGAGCCGATGGTTATCTATACGATGACCAACGACGGCGCTCCGCTGTCAAGATCGTCGCTGACAGTAGTCATTCAGGCGATGTATAACCGCGCCGCACTGCTCGTTTACGGCATAATCGGCTTTGCGATCTCGGGCGGCATAGTGTTTGGCGTTTCTTCGGTATTCAACGGACTGATCGCGCTCGGACTTTTCATCAACCTCTGCATAGTCGGATTCTGCTTTTCGGCAATGAGGTTTCCGGCATTCATTAAAAAGATCGGCGGCTGGCTGATAAACCTGCTCGTCAAGCTGCATATCGTCAAGGATAAGCAAAAGGTCTTTGACAGCTTTGAAAAGCAGATGGATGAGTATAAGGCATCTGCCGAGTTTCTTTCGGCATCGCCGTGGCTCGGCGTAAAAATGTTCCTCGCCTGCTTTGCGCAGCGTGGATGTATGTTTTTTGCGTCATACCTCGTTTATCGCTGCTTTGGACTCGATGCGCTTTGCTTTGCACAGGTGATGTGCATCCAGGCGGTGGTCTGCATCGTCGTCGATAACATTCCGCTGCCCGGTGCAATGGGCGCAAACGAATGGGCGACAGGCGCAATATATGGGCTTGTTTATCGCTCACCGTCTGAAGCCACCGCCGCAATGCTGCTCAATCGCATCCTTACGTTCTATTTTCCGCTTGTCGTCTCCGGCATCGTCTCGGTGATCAAGTATTTTAGAATGGTAGTGCTGAAGCGCTAAGGCGCAGTGAAGAGTGAAGTTGTCGCTTTAGAGACAGTGAAGCTATGCCTTCGGCATAGTGAAGCAGCGCTTTTAGCGCTGTGAAGTTCGGCTTCGCCGAGATAAGGAAGTTTTTGCAAGCAAAAACAAATAATTTAGAACGCTTTCAGTTGCTTTGACTTAGCAATCGAGGGCGTTCTTTTTTGTGCCGACCTATAGCAAAACTATCGCCTAACGCCCTGTAGGAAACCTATCGCTGTGGCTAAGTTTCTTGCCTCTGCATGTGTAAAGGGAGGCGAGAACTGCACCGCAGCGATAGGCATCCTACAGAGCGTGGGCACGAGTTTTCGCCATTGGGAGCGCTATATAAATTGTTTTTGCGGTAGCAAAAACTTTCCTTAACTTGCGGTACGCAAATATCACTGCGCCGTAAGGCGCAATATCACTTACCACTCGGCTTCAGCCGAATATCACTTTTCACAGCGCGAAGCGCCTGTCGTTCGTCGATAGTAAAATAAAAGTCGTAAAAAAGAGAACCGCCTGAGTGAGGCGGTTCTTTCATATTGCTTGAGGTTATAGCTGTGAAACAAACTTTAATGTGATATGGTCTGCAAAACGGAGCGTTTTTAATCTTTCGGCTTTTACGGTCTGCGCCAAATCACCGACAGATCATTCGTCCCAGTTGTGGTAGACTTCGACAATATCATCGTTGTCGTCGAGTGCGTCAAGCAGCTTTTGCATCTTCTCGACCTGTTCGGGATCGGTAAGCTCTACATAATTCGACGGCAGCATAGTCGGGTCTGCCGAAATGATCTCATAGCCCTTAGCTTCGAGTCCTTCCTTAACCGCTTCGTACTCGGACACCTCTGTCACGACAGAATAGCAATCCTCATCGCGAGTGAAGTCGTCTGCTCCGCAGTCGAGCACATCCTCCATAAACTTGTCGTCGTCGCAGTCCTCGGCGTTGACAACTATGAGGCCCTTGTTTTCGAACATAAACGAAACGCAGCCTGTTGTGCCGAGGTTGCCGCCGAACTTGTCAAAATAGTGTCTGACCTCGCTTGCGGTGCGGTTGCGGTTGTCGGTGGTAGCCTTGACTATGACAGCGACGCCGCCGATGCCATAGCCTTCGTAGGTGATAGACTCATACTGTGCGCCGTCAGCACCCGAAGCACGCTTGATAATGCGTTCGATGTTGTCGTTGGGCACGTTGAGGCTCTTGGCCTTGGTGATAAGGTCGCGCAGTCTTGAGTTGCTCTCGGGGTTGGGGCCGCCTTCTCTGACGCAGACAGCCATCTCCTTGCCTATCTTGGTGAAGACCTTGGCGCGCTGAGCGTCGGTCTTCTCTTTTTTATGCATAATATTTTTCCATTTTGAATGTCCTGACATCGTCGTGACCTCCTGTTGTGTGATTTATATTTCTTCGGTGGCTCTCATGCCGAGCAATGCGAGGCAGGAGCCCAAAATCTGTCTGACGAACCTCGTAAGGGCAAGCCTGAAATATCTCGTCTTGCCCTCGCTGCCGAGAATGGTGTTGCCGTGGTAGAACTGATTATAGAGCGCACAGAGCGAAAGCGCATATCTTGCGATAACGCTCGGCTCGTATTCTGCACCCGCACGCTTGACTATCGACGGGAACTCGAGCGCTTTTTTGACCAATTCGGTCTCTGCGCCGTCGGGCTCATAGCCTGAATAGTCGCCCTCGTCGGATGTCTTGCGCAAAACGCTGCAGCAGCGTGCGTAGGTGTATTGCAGATACGGACCGGAATTGCCCTCGAACGACAGTGCGTCATCCCAGTTAAAGTCGGTATCCTTGATGCGGCTCGACGAAAGCGCACCGAATATCACAGCGCCGACGCCGACAGCCTCTGCGACAGAGCGGCGGTCTGCTATCGATGAATTCTTTTCGGCGATTATGTTCTCGCATTTTGTGATCGCCTCCTGCAGCAGGTCGTCAAGGTGAACGACGTTGCCTGTGCGTGATGCGATCTTCTCGCCGCCCATGCTCATCGTGCCGTAGGGCACGTGCACGAGTCCGCCATACCAGTCGTAGCCCATAAGCTCGACTACCTTGAACCACTGAGCGAAGTGCAGGCTTTGACCTGCGCTGGTGACGTATATGCATTTGTCGAAATTATATTCCTGCTTGCGCCATTTCGCAGCGGCGATGTCGCGTGTGGGATAAAGCGTTGAACCGTCTGTTTTGAGTATAAGGCAGGGCGGCATATTGTATTCCGAAAGATCGACGATAGATGCGCCGTTGTCGATCTTGAGCATGTTTTTGTCCTTTAACTCCTGAACTATCGCGGGCATCTTGTCGGTGAAGAACGATTCGCCGCAGTATGAGTCAAACTCGATGCCCATCAGGTCATAGGTCTTTTTGTATTCCTTGAGCGAAATGTCCTTGAACTGCTGCCAGATTGCGAGCAATTCGGGATCTCCGCGCTCAAGTGCCGCAAACGAGGCTCTTGCTTCGTCGACGAGCGACGGATCCTCTGCCGCTTCTTTGCCGAAACGGACATAGATGTCCTCGAGCTCCTTTACGCCGTATTGCTCGACACGCTCTTTGCTCGACCATTTTTTATAAGCCACGCTCAATTTGCCGAACTGCGTGCCCCAGTCGCCGATATAGTTGATGGCGACAGTCTTGTAGCCGAGGAAATCAAAGATATTGCGCAGGCAGTTGCCTATCGCGGTAGTGCCGAGATGTCCGAGGTGAAACCTCTTTGCGATGTTGGGTGACGAATAGTCGAGGCATATCACCTTGCCTTCGCCGTCTGTCGACCTGCCGAAGCCCTCGTTGTGTTCTTCCTCTGCAAGCGCCGCAGAATAGAGCGAGCGCGAGATAAAGAAGTTGAGATATCCGCCCACGGGGTTTGCCTTTACAGATGTGTTGTCTGCAAAGCTTTCTGAGAGCTCGGCGGCTATCTTTTGAGGTGCATTGCGAAGCGCCTTGCTGAATTTGAAGCAGGGCAGCGCGACGTCGCCCATAGAAGGATCGGACGGCGTTTCAAACAACGGCATGACCTCGATGCCGTCTGCGCCGTGTGACGCAAGATAATCGCCGACAACGCCTGCGATCAGTGTTTTGATGTCGTTCATTATATAAATTCCTTTATAGTCCCCTCGAACAAGCGAGGTGTTATTCTGCCAGACCTTCGGCAACACCGAGCAGGATTATGCCGACGATGACCGCGAAAATGACCACATACTGCATTTTGGTCAGCTTTTCTTTTAAGAATATGCGCGAGAGCAAAAGCGAAACTATCGCATATGCGGCGATCATGGGTGCAGCCACTGCGCCGTTGCCGCTCATTGCAAAAACATATGTCGCCTGACCTGCCGTTTCGAGCACGGCGGCGGTCCAGGCAGAGCCGGGTATCTTTGTCTTGCGGTCACCCTTGACGAGCAGGAATACGATAAGTATTATCGCTGCGATGAGCCAGGTCAATTCATAAGAAATATTAGCCACATCCTCGAGCGTGTCTTCGGTAACGCCGATAAGCGGAGTGGTCTCGATGTCGTCGAGATAAAATGCGTCGAGGAACGTGCCGAGCGAGTCGATCACGCAATAGATTATCGGCATGAGAAATGCGACAAAGCCAATGCCCTTTTTGTGCCCCTCGAGCTTTTCTTCACGGTCAAATTCTCTCTTTTCGAGCACGCCGAGCATGAATATTGCACCGCAGATGATGACTACGCCGACGATGCTCAAAATATCAAGTGCCTGTCCCAAAAAGACCACGCACATAATGCAGGCGAGCGCACCCGACGAGTTTTGCACAGGTGACGAAACAGAAAGCATAAGATAGCGCAGGCCATAATAGCCGACTACCATAGAAAGTATATAGCACAGCGAAACAGGCAGATATACCAAAAGGTTTGAAAAGTCATAATCGGGCACTTTTGCGATCAATGTGTATATCGCGTGTACGCCCATCACGACGCCGACAGCGATCGACGTTTTGATGTGTGCATAGCTTGCGCCTGCGTCGGCGCTCTTTTTATAAAACAGGTCGGCCGAACCCCACGCAAGCATGGTTATCAGCGCATAAACGAACCACATAAAAGTATGTTCCTTCTCTTTCGATTCCGAATTTAACATAAAATTATAGCACAGCGGTCGGCTCTGTGTCAACACCAAAAAGCGACTTAAAAACGCAGAGATACAACATTTTTTATTGACATCGGTTGTTTGCTATGGTATACTTATTACAATAATAAAATGCAACACAGGAGTTTTAAAATGGCAACTTTCAACTAAATCAAACAAAAATTCGTCAACCTTGACTATCCCGAATTGCTTTCTATCGCAAAGGACAATGTCGCAAAGCTTTTGCCCGTTTTCAAGTCGCTTTCCGACGACGGCAACGGCGTGATCTTCCTGCTGCTCTTCTTCGGCACGTGCTTTGCTGCCGACGGCAAGTTCACCGAGCTTGAATACAAATTTATGTCCGACCTCACCGGCATCAACGATTATGACACACTCAAGGGTATCGTTCAGTCCAGCTATGACAACGATTCAGCATCTATCGCTGACAAGATCTTTGACAAATGCCCTGCAGAACTCAAAGCAGAGCTGCTTTCGCTCTGCCTCTGCCTCGTTTCTGTTGACGAGACCATCTCCGGCGCAGAGAACGCATTCCTGCAGCGCCTGCTTGACTAATACGGTCGACCGCAACTTAATTTTATTTTGACCTTTTGCTGCCGGGGTCGGGATAATGCCCGGCAACGGCAGCGCTTTTTATTAACTATAAATGGGAATGACCGATGAAAAAACGCATCCTGCTTAACGCTCTTGCCATCGTGCTGACGGTTGCTGCGATGTTTTGCGCCTTTGGTATGTGGGGACTTGCAGAGCCCGAATATTATTGCCGCGCCGCACTTGCGGAAATGAGCAATTCGGCGGCACTTCTCTATGCCTATGACAGCATCGCCGAGGGTGTAAAGACCCAGCAAAGCGACATCAATGTTTATAACGGCAAAAACGCACTTTCGCAGTCCGAGCTCAACACCGTTTATTTGGCGTATACGGGTGACCACGGCGAGTGCTTTTGGCTCGGCAATCAGTACAGCATCTCATACAACGGCACGACGGTGCTGTCTGTGCAGTTTCAATATCTCTTTACGGGCGATGCGCTGAACAGTGCAAAGGCAAAGTTTGACAAATGCGCCGACGAGCTTTTAAAGGGTCTCAGCAGCTCGATGAGCGACTATGAGATAGAAAAAGCACTGCACGACAGGCTTGCACAGCGTGTTACATACGAAAACAGGGCCAATGCGCACACCGCATACGGTGCGATAGTCGACGGTTATGCCGTTTGCGACGGATATTCAGAGGCTTTCCAATACCTCCTTCGCCGCATGGGAGTGCAGTCTATATGCGTTTCCGGCAACAGCAAGGGAGTCGCTCACATCTGGAACCTCATCAAGGTGAGCGGCAAATGGTATAACGTCGACCTGACCTGGGACGATCAGTCAAAATATACAAGCTATGCATATCTCAATCTGACAGACAGCAGGATAAAAGAGGATCACACCTTCGCGGATTGCGGCTTTGCCCTGCCGATATGCAATTCCGACGATTATAATTATTATAAACTCACAGGCGGCATTTTAGCGTCGTTCGATGCCGAGACCATAGGCAAATTGCTTTTGAGCGACGACATGACGGCACGGGTGTATGTTACCGGCGACACCGAAAAATTCAGAGCGTCGCTCACTGCGCACGACAACCTGCGTGCCATAGCGGCGGCGGCAGGCATCAAGGGTGCTTTTTCGGTCTCTTATTCGACGCTCGGCAGAGAGTTTGTCATAACCTTTATTGTGTCAGAGCCGCCCGAGCCCTCTAAAGATCCCGAGCCTTCTAAAGACCCGGAACCTTCAAAAGATCCCGAACCCTCGAAAGATCCGGAGCCCTCGAAAGACCCCGAACCCTCAAAAGACCCCGAACCCTCTAAGGATCCCGAGGTGTCAAAAGAGCCGGAGATATCGACCCCCGATGCTTCAAGCGGCGATGCTTCGACCGAGCCCTCGACCTCGAGTGACGATGCTTCGAGCACGACTTCAGACACGACTTCCGATGCTTCGGATATTTCCGAAAGCTCGGGCATTTCGGATATTCCCGACACCTCCGCAGAGCCTTCGAATGACGCATCGTCGGATACTTTGTCTGATGCTTCCTCCGAGGGATCGTCGAATACGATTTCGAGCGGCGAAAGCTCTGATGACGGCGACAGCAGCGTTTTGATCATTGCGATCATTGCCGTGGTTGTCATCATTGCGGCGGCAGTCGTCATCATTATCACGCTTAAACGCAAGTCAAAATAAATTTTTGGCAAATTAAAATCATAATTTCATCATTTCATCATTTCAGAAAGGAACATTATCATGGGACTTATTAAAGCAGGCATAGGAGCATTAGGCGGAACATTGGCAGACCAGTGGAAGGAGTTTTTCTATTGTGACTCGCTTCCCAACGACGTGCTTTTGCGCAGAGGTCAAAAGCAGACCACAGGCAGATCATCAAACACCAAGGGCAACGACAATATAATCACAAACGGCTCGGGCATAGCAGTGGCAGACGGTCAGTGCATGATCATAGTCGAGCAGGGCAAGGTCGTCGAGATATGCGCAGAGCCGGGCGAATTCACCTATGATTCGTCGACAGAGCCCTCGATATTCTCGGGCAAGTTCGGCCAGAGCCTCAAAGAGACGTTCAAGACCATAGGCAAGCGCTTTACCTACGGCGGCGATACAGGCAAGGACCAGAGAGTCTATTATATCAACACAAAAGAGATACTCGCAAACAAATTCGGCACACCTAACCCGATAATGTTCGAGGTAATGAACAAGCGCATAGGCATGAGCCGCACCGTCAATGTCAGGTGCAACGGCGTTTATTCATACATAATCACCGATCCTATCCTGTTTTACACCAGACTTTGCGGCAATGTTTCGGGCGATTTCACCCGCGATATGATCGACGAGCAGTTAAAGACCGAGTTCATCGATGCTTTGCAGCCCGCATTCGGCAAGCTGTCAGAGCAGGAGCTGCGCCCTGCACAGATACCTGCAAAGGCAGGCGAGCTCAAGGACGCAATGAACGATGCGCTCAAGCAGGAGTGGGTCGAAACAAGAGGCATTTCTGTCTGCAAGATCGCACTTAACCCCATCACGCTCACCGATTCGGATATGAAGAAGATCAACGAGATGGAGGATGCCGCCACGATGGGCTCGAACCCGTTCATGATGGCAGGCAGAATGACCAACGCAACCGCAGACGCAATGGAGACCGCAGCAGGCAATTCGGCAGGCGCAATGACAGGCTTTATGGGCATGGGCATGGTCGGCATGGGTGGCCAGGGCGGCTTTGGCGCAGCACAGAATTTCTATAACGCAGGCGTTCAGCAGCAACAGCAGCAGGCACAGCAGCAGGCAGGCGCACCCGATACCTGGCAGTGTAAGTGCGGCAGTGTCAACAGCGGCAAATTCTGCCCTGAATGCGGCGCAAAGAAGCCGTCGGGCAAATGCCCCAATTGCGGATACGCCGCACCCGACCCCTCAAAGCCCCCTAAATTCTGCCCCGAATGCGGCACACGCTTTGATCAGGAATAAATATGGCTGACGTTCTCGAATACAAATGTCCTAATTGCGGGGGCAAGATAGAATACCTACCCGGAGGGCAGACCCTCGTCTGCCCTTATTGCGACTCGCAATTTGACATTGACAAGATAAAGGAGTTTGAGATAGGCGACGAGTCAGAGCAAAACTCGGATGAGCACTGGGACGCTTCAAAAAGCGAGGCCTGGAGCTATGACGAGGCAGACGGCTTAAAGCGCTATATCTGCCAGTCCTGCGGCGGCGAGGTGGTCGGCGACGAAGCACTCGGCGCTACCCAATGCCCGTTCTGCGGCAACCCGATAATCATCGCAGATCAGTTCGGCGAAACCCTAAAGCCGGATTTTGTCCTGCCGTTCAAGCTCGACAAAAACGGCGCAAAAAGAGCGCTTGGCGAGTTCTGCAAGGGCAAGCTGCTTTTGCCAAAGCAGTTCACTTCGGACAACCATATCGACGAGGTGCAGGGCGTTTATGTGCCGTTCTGGCTGTTTTCGGCAGAATGCGACGGCAAGATGACCTTCAAAACCACGCGCGTCAGGCACTGGTCGGACTCTAAATATAATTATACAGAAACAAACCACTATCTCGTCAGGCGCGACGGCAGCATGCTGTTCGAGCGTGTGCCTGTCGACGCTTCAAAAAAGATGGATGATGCCTTGATGGACACCCTCGAGCCGTTTAATTATGCCGAGATGGTCGATTTTAAGACGGCATACCTTTCGGGATTTCTCGCCGACAGATATGATGTAACGAGCGACGAATGCAGCCCAAGGGCGAAGGACAGAATGGTGCGCTCGGCAGAGCAGCAGCTCACCTCGACTGTTGTCGGATATTCATCTGTCATTCCGCAGAGCCGCAGGTTCGGCTTTTCGAGCGGAGTGGTGAAATATGTGCTTTTGCCTGTCTGGATGCTCGGCACGACCTATAAGGGCGAGCGCTATATATTCGCCGTCAATGGTCAGAGCGGCAAGGTCGCAGGCAGACTGCCTGTTGATTATAAGCGGTTCTTTAAGTGGCTCGGCATATTCACGCTGGCGATAGCGGCTGTGGCATATCCGATAGCGCTTGCGATAGGGGGTGCGTTGTGATGCGCAGAATAAGATTTTTCGGCGTTGTCTGCATACTCCTCTTGCTGCTTTCGGCATTTGCCTGCTTTGCAGAGCAGCAGCGTGTTTTTGACACGGCAGGTGCTTTTACAGAAGCACAGGCATATGAGATAGGCAAGACGCTTGATTATTATTCCGAGAATTGCTCGCTCGACATAGCCGTTTTGTTTGTCGGCAGTCTTGATGGCATCGATCCGCAGGAATACGCCGAGAATTGGTATGACGACAATCGTCGAGGCTATGACGGTACCGACGACGGCGTTTTGCTGCTTGTCTGCCCCGATTCTCGTGATTATCAGATAACCACCTCGGGCAGAGCGGTCTATGAGCTTGGCGACTATCAGCTCGATGTCATCGAGGGCGCAGTCCTCGCCAAATTGCAAAGAAACGATTGGGAGGGCGCTGCAATAGCGTTCGCCGAGTCGATAGACACTTGCATTAACAGCATTGATAATGATTACAGCGATGATCATTATGGCGATATAAGCTATACCGTCGATATCGACGAGGTGCAGGGCGACGGCTCGAATATCTATGTCGACTGCATATTTGTCGCACTGGGCATAGGTGCTGTTGTTTCGCTGATAATATTGCTCGTCATGAAGAGCGGTATGAACAACGTCAAGCAGAACAGGACCGCAGGCAATTATCTGGTCGGCGGCACCTTTAACCTCACCTGCGCCACAGAAATGTTCCTGCACCGCAGCGTGACACGTACGCCAAAGCCTGATAATAATACAAGCAGCCGCACAGGCTCCGGCGGATTCAGATCCGGCGGCGGACATAGCCACGGCGGCAGCGGACATAGCCACGGCGGCAGAGGCGGCAAATTTTAACTAAAAAGGAGCAGCATATGTTTTGCAAAAATTGCGGCAGCCAAATGGATAATAAGGCTGTCATCTGCGTTAAATGCGGTTGCCCGACAGGGCAGGGCACGAATTTCTGCCCTAACTGCGGACAGCCCACGATGCCCGGCGCTCCCGGCTGCGTCACTTGTGGCGCTCCGCTTTATACAGCACCCCCGGCGGCTGCCAAAAGCAAGATCGCGGGTGGACTTTTGGGCATATTCCTCGGTGCGTTCGGCGCTCATAATTTCTATCTCGGATACACCGGCAAGGCGATAGCGCAATTGTTGATAACCATTCTCACCTGCGGCATAGGCGCTGCAGTCACCGAGATCTGGGGACTGGTCGAGGGCATAATGATACTTTCCGGCAGCGGCAGCTATAAGACCGACGCAAAGGGAATCCCCCTTGGCGAATAATTTGCACAGTAAAAAACAAGCGAGGAATGACCAAAATCATTCCTCGCTTTTTCAAATCAATCTGCTGATCCAGACGGCGAGAAATCCGCCGAGGATCAGACAAAGCACGCAGGCGTTGAATTTCTTGTTGCTAAACAGCCTGCCGTCGTACAGAAAATAAAGCACCAATATCGGCAGCGACCACACCATTGGATGATGGCTCATTGCAGAGCCAAGCCTGAGGTGCAGTACGTCGACTACGGCGGTGGTCATTCCGCAGCCCGGGCAGCGTATGCCGATAAAGCGGCGTATCAGACAGCCTGTGCCAGAAACTGTCAGCACGATCGTCAATATTATTATCGCGATCAGCACGACGAGCTTTGCTTTAAAATGCTTGATCTTGCGCATTGTCACTCCTGATAGTCAAAATCAAAAGAGCCGAGATCGTCGGCTCTCTTGATATGTAAATTGCTATTAGATAAGCTTGGTAGGATCAACAACATAAGAGCCCATAAGGATCTTGACGAAGTCGATAAGAGCGAAGATGGCGCCGATGCCGCAGCAGCAGGACATGATGATTCTGAAGATGCCCTTTTTGTTCTCGCCGAGCATGAAGTTGTGAATGCCGAGGCCGCCGAGGAAGAAGCAGATGATAGCCATCGTGATCTTGTCTTTGCCGTTGAGATAATCGCCGCTGGCAGCACCCTTAAGTGCTACGCCGCAAGTGGTGCAGACAGATGCTTCGGGAGCGACAGGCTGACCGCAGTTGGGGCAGAAAAGGTTGCCTTTGCCCTTTTCAACGCCGCAGTTCAAGCAGATAGCCTGGTTAGCGTTCATTTCTTTACCACAATTCTTACAAAACATAATTACCCTCCAAATTGATGTTATAATGCATTATAATCTAAAAAAACTGCTTTGTCAATACAATTCTACATAATCTTATTGCTTCTTTGCCGCTTCGACCAGCCCGAGCACGCCCTGGACTACAAACAGTGCTCCGGCGACGACAAAGACCCAATCGATCGCAGCGCCCTGGTTGAAGAGGAGGCACGCGCCGGCGAGGATGAGCAATACAGATTTTACAAGCTCTATCGTCTCTTGCTTTTGCGAGTATCTGACGGCGTTTTTATTATTGCGACCGATTATCTGCATGAGCCCCGAGGCGATCATAAAACCGCCGACTATATAGAGCGCAAGGTTGATAAACAGCCAGCCGAATACAAGAACGCACACGCCGATGACGCCTTTGATAATTGCGGATGTCGTCTTGTTGTGCAGTATGTCGAATACGGCAGAAATGATCAGTGCCACGCCTGCGACTGTCAGTGCGATGCTGATGACATTGCCCTTCATAACAATCAGCAAAATTCCCAGCACGAGCGAAACGGCAGCAAAAGCGAGGTCGTTTTGTTTTTTATTCATTGCATAAATCCTCGATTCGTTTTATTGTATGCTCAAATTATACTATTATCAACGCAAAATGACATGCTGCAAAATGTAAAATGTCGAGTTCGATAATGTTAACATATCACCTTACTGAGGAACTCCTTTGTTCTCTCGTTTTGAGGATTGCCAAAGACCTCTTCGGGCGTGCCCTGTTCGGCGATCATTCCGCCGTCCATAAACAGCACTCTGTCTGATATTTCTCTTGCAAAGCCCATTTCGTGGGTGACGACGAGCATTGTCATTCCGTCGGCAGCAAGCTCACGCATAAGATCGAGCACCTCGCCGACCATTTCGGGGTCGAGTGCCGAAGTCGGCTCATCAAACAATATTACCTTGGGGTCCATAGCAAGCGCTCTGACGATGGCGATGCGCTGCTTTTGTCCGCCCGAAAGTGTTGCGGGATAAGCATCCGCCTTGTCCTCGAGGCCTATTCTTGCCAAAAGGCGCATAGCGGTGCGCTCTGCCTCGGCTTTTATCTCACGGGCTGTTTTTTCGATAGGCAAAAGCGGCTTTTTTGTCTTTGAAAACAGATTGCCGAGCCTGATGAAAAAATTCCTGCGCTTTGCATTTCTCAGCTTCTTTTTGCCCAGATAAACAGGTGCAACGCAGATGTTTTGAAGAACAGTCTTGTTGGCGAACAGGTTGAACGACTGAAACACCATGCCCATATCCTCACGGTAGCGGTTGATGTCGACCTTCATATCCGCGATGTCTGCGCCCTCAAAAATAATGCTGCCGCCTGTTGGGTCCTCGATGCAGTTGAGGCAGCGCAAAAGCGTGCTTTTGCCCGAGCCCGACGGGCCGATTATCGCTATCTTTTCGCCCTGCATGACGTCGAGCGAAATATCCTTCAGCACCTCGAGGTCGCCAAAGCTCTTTTTTAAATGTCTGATCTGTATCAGCGGTTTTTTTTCAGCCATTTTTTGTGCCTCTCTTCTTTTCGTTTTTCGCCAGATGCTTTTCGAGCAGCGAAATAAGTGCGCTTATCACATAAACTATGACGATATAGCAGACCGCCATGACGAGATAGGGTATCATGCTGTCATACGAATTTTCGCCCAGTCGCTTGAGCGCAACGGTGAGGTCTGTTGCGCCGACAAAGCTGATGACCGAGGTTTCTTTTATCAGCGAAATAAACTCGTTGCCCAGCGTGGGCAAAATGTTTTTGAACGCCTGAGGAACGACGAATTTGAGCATTGTCACGGCATAGCCCAATCCGAGCGCTCTGCCCGCCTCTGTCTGACCGGGGTCGACGGAATTGATGCCGCCGCGCATTATTTCGGAAACATATGCGCCGCTGTTCAAGCCGAATATTATCACGCAGGCGTTTTCGGCAGACAGATTGCTGCCCACCAGCGGCAAGATCACAAAATATCCCAAAAGCAATTGCACCACGATAGGCGTGCCTCTGAATAACGCCACATAAAGCATTGCTATCTTGTCGAGCACTCGCGCATAGAGCTTGTATTTAGGCATTACCCTAAGTGCCGCTATGACAGTGCCGATGATTATGCCTATCAACAGTCCGAGCAGTGATATTTTAAATGTGTTCAACAGTCCCGAAAGCACGTCACGATAGCCCTCTTTGGCTATGAACGCCTCGACAAAAAACGACCATCTCGTCGCAAGATCCATTTTATTTCTCCTTATATGCAGTTATATGCAGGTAATATATACACACGACAAGCCTCGCAGTGCGAGGCTTGTCTTATATAGTTACTTATTTATTTATCGCCTTGACGATGAACTGAGCAGGACCTTCGTCGACCACGACAAAGCCTATCTGTCCGTTGAGCATTGCCTGTACTGCGACGGTAGCGGACGAATAGCCTGTTGCGGTGACGCCGAAGCCGTCAAAGCCCCAATCCTCGTCGCCCTTGAGGTAAAGTCCTGCGGTAGTGCCGTTCTGATAGCCGATGACAGTGTCGGAACCAAACGACTTGAGTATTGCCTCGACGTCTTGGGCGGTCTTGCACTCGTCAAAGGTGGTGTCGTCCTCTTTGCAGATGATGACCTGCGAAGCGTTGTAATATGTATCGGTGAAGTTGACTATCTCGGCACGCTTTTCGCTGTAGGTGAGGCCTGCCATGGCGATGTCTGCCTTGCCTGTTTCGACTGCGGTGAGTATTGCGTCAAAGTCCATGTCCATGATGACGAGCTCTGCATCGATCTTCTGTGCGATCATTTCTGCGATCTCGATGTCTATGCCGCAATATTTGTTGCCCTCTTTGTATTCAAAGGGTGAGAACGGCGTGTTGGTTGCAACCACCAACTGCTTTTTTGAAGTATCGACTGCGCCTGCTTCATAATATTTGATGTCGGCAGAAGCGTCACCGAAATATTTGTTGATCAGCTCGTCGAGCTTGCCGTTTTGCTTTATCTCTGCCAGAACCTCATTGGCGGTGGCGAGCAGGTCAGCGTTGTTTTTGGCAACTGCGAATGCATATTGCTCATCGGTCAGCTTAATGCTGATATATTTGATCTTGGCGCTGCTGCCGCTGCAGGAGCATAGGATCGCGCAAAGTATTGCGGCGATCAGTAAAAGTGAAACTGTTTTTTTCATTGTTTTGATCCTCTCAAGCTTTGTTATGCACGCATTATACAACATAAAAATGCGAATGTCAATAGGCAATATGCAAAAAAATGCAAAAAATAAATCTCGTTGTGCATAAAATGTGCATAAGAGCGCGAAATAATGCGCAAGTTATGCATTTCTTTTTTGCACAAATCGGCTCTTTAAGACGGGAATATTTGATATTTGTAACAAAAATATATGTTTATTAACAATAATATGTTAGTGTCGTTAATATCTATGCTTTAAAGTGGCTGTCGGAATTGTGCTATATTTATAACATAAAGGAGTTTGGGGTATGCATGATCAAAAGGTCGCAGTCATAACAGGCGGCAGCTCGGGCATCGGCAAATGCTGTGCCGAATTATTTGCGGCGAATAATTATAAGGTCTATGAGCTGAGCAGGCGTGCCGAGGGCGAGGGGAATATAACGCACATCAAATGCGACGTCACCGACAGCGGTGCAGTCGGCAAAGCTATGAACCATATCTTTGACAGCGAGGGGCGAATCGATCTGCTTGTGACGAGCGCAGGCATGGGCGTTTCGGGCGCTGTCGAGTTTATTTCTGACGAAATGCTCAAAAAGCAGCTTGAAACCAACCTCTATGGTACTGTCTATGCGGCACGTGCGGTATTGCCGTATATGCGGCGGCAGAATAGCGGCAAGATCATATGCATCAGCTCTGCCGCAGCGGTATTTGCGATACCGTTTCAGACTTATTATTCGGCATCGAAGGCGGCGATCAATTCGTTTGTGTGCGGACTGCGCAACGAGGTCAAGGCGTTCGGCATAGATGTCTGCTGTGTCATGCCAGGCGACATCAAAACAGGCTTCACCGCCGCAAGAGCAAAATCGCATGACGGCAACGCCGAGTACGGCGGACGCATCGACAGGTCTGTCGCCGTCATGGAGAAGGACGAGCAGAACGGCATGGCCGCCGAAAGCATCGCAAAATTTGTTTTTAAGCTCGCTGGCAAGCGCAAAAACAGACCCTTAAACACCCCGGGAATGCAATACAAGGCACTCGTTTTTGTTTCAAAGCTTATGCCGTCGTCGCTGCTTTATCATTTGATAGGCAAGCTTTATATAAAAGAATAAGAGATCGAGCGCAACAGATCAGAAAGGAAACAACAAATTGAAATTCTCATTCGGCAAAAAACAAAAAAACGAAAATAATCAGACAGAGACCACGCAGCACGTCCTGCTGTGTATGTTCGCAGAGGTCCTGCAAAAGGACATCGGTGAGATCTCACCCGACGCAGACTTTTTTAACGAGCTCGGTGGCGACAGCCTGTCGTCTCTGCAGGTGATAACCAAGGCAGAGGAGCATTTTGGTGTCACGATACCCGATGAGGCATATCTCAATTGCCGCACGGCAAACGAGTTTGCAGATGTTATCGACAAGCTGCTGTCGGGCGAATACACCGCACAAAGCACATCAGAGCAGGATGTCATCGTTCCCATAACCAGATTTGAGGATACACCCGAATACAAGGCGTTCACAGAGCGTATGCAGGAGGCAGAGGGACACAACCCTTATTTTGCAGTGCATGATTCGCCGCTTAGGGATGTGTCGATAATGGATGGCAGAGAGGTGCTCAACTTCAGCTCATATAACTATGTCGGTATGTCCGGCAGGCGTGAGACTGTCGAGGCGGCAAAGAGTGCCGCAGAGCATTACGGCACGTCGGCATCAGGCAGCAGATTGCTCGGCGGCGAAAAGCCTGTTCATCGTGAGCTCGAAGAAGCCATCGCAAAATGGAAGCACACCGAGGACGCCGTCGTCATGGTCGGCGGACACTCGACCAATGTGACTGTCGTCGGCAATTTCTGTGGCAAGCATGACCTGATAGTTTATGACATACTCGCACATAATTCGATCTCTGAGGGCTGCAGGCTTTCTGATGCGGACAGCAGACCGTTTCCGCACAACGATTATAACGCACTCGAAACGATATTAAAAAATTCCCGTGGGCATTATGCCAAGGTGCTGATAGTTATTGAGGGCGTATACAGCATGGACGGCGACATAGCGCCTGTGCCCGAATTTGTGCGCATTAAAAAGCAATACGGCTGTTTTTTGATGGTCGACGAGGCGCATTCTGCGTGCGTGCTCGGCAAGCACGGCGGCGGTGTGGATGAATATTTCGGGCTCGATCCTTATGATATCGACATAAAAATGGGCACGCTTTCTAAGGGTATAGGCACCTGCGGCGGATATATCGCAGGCAAAAAATGCATGATTGAATATATGCGCTATAATATTCCCGGCTTTGTCTTTTCGGTGGGAATGTCGCCCGTGCTTGCCGCTGCGGCAAAATGTGCGATAGAGCTTTTGCAGAATGACGAAACCATCATGGCAGACCTGCACCGCAATATCAGAGTTTTCATCGATGAGGCGCACAAGCGCCATTTCAACACCTGCCTTGCATCAGAAAGTGCGATAGTGCCTATCATGGTCGGTAACGACGAGGATGCATATATTCTCTCGACAAAGCTCTGCCAAAAAGGCGTTTTTGTGCCGCCCGCGGTCTATCCCGCGGTGCCTAAGGGCAAGTCGAGACTGCGCTTCTGCGTTATCTCGGAGCATAAGCCCGAGCAGATAATAAGGGCGCTCGACGCACTCGTTGAATGCTGCAACGAAATGGGAATAAAATTGCCCGAATAATAAAACACCACCCCATGCTTTCGCATGGGGTGGAATAGCATTATGCACTTAGTCGATCAACACGACAAAATTATTGCGCTCGGAAAGCATCTCTTCAAATTCTCCATAACTGTTGATGCAATCAACATCTACAGTGCAGACAATGCCCAAGCTACCGTCCTTTAGCGCTGTCAGCATGCAAGCAGGCTCTCTGAATTCAACTCGAGAATAATTGCTTTTTGCATCTTGATAGATCAGCGAAAGCTTGTTGTAAATGGATTCCTTGATCTTTTGAAAATCGATCGAGTCCGGCGAAACTGTTTTGCCTGCCATTCTGCCAAGCATGAATGACGAATAGCTATATAGCTCGCCGTCGCTTTTAACAACGATCGTTGCGGTGTCTGCGGTCTTTAAATCGCCGAGCCTCCTTACGAAAGTCACAGTGTACATTTTTCGCTCTGAATCCTCGGCAACATCGATATCATAATTGCTGACATCAACAATGCTTGCGAGAAATTCTCGAGCTATCGCAACGCACTCGTCTTTTGTCTTTTCAGGGCCTTGCAGCGAAGTGTTTCCACGGAAGAATGAAACCAGCATGCCGGAATCATCTACTGCAAAAGACAATCCTGTTTTACTGATGTATTCGTAAACAGGAAAATAATTGCACGATCTGTAGTGACTTGATTGATATTCTCCGGAATAACTTATGCCGTTTATCAGGACCTCAACTATATCATCGGGGGGTGATGTTTATGTATTTTTCTTTATCTGCAAAAACATATTCGATCATATGCTTCGCCGACGGAATAGAATCAGAATAGCCATAGCTTAAAACCTGATATGGAGAATTTGAAACTGACGCATTATCGCTTTCGGTGGCAATGCCACTATCTGACAGTTCGTTTGACTCGCTGCTTACAAAATTCGAGCAGCTCGCCAAAAGTAAGGAAACTAATAGCAATAAAATGATGATCTTGCTGTTTTTCATAAATCTTTTAGCTCCTTTCAGCTGATCGGAAAAGCTATTGATGAATCGCCACAAATAACAGCGCTCTTTAAGCCTGAATGCTATGCGCAAATACTGATGAAAAGCAAATGAAAGAGCATGAGCAAAGTCCCTTTCTTCATCTTGCATACACACTATACCACGGACTTGTTGCCAAGTTGTTGCCAAAACGGAATCGAGAGCAAAAAATCCCGCACATTTTTATCTGTGCGGGATTTTTATGTTAGCTTTAGCGCAACATAATGAGGTATAGATTAGCATATTTTTCCTGTACGTTTATGCCAATCCTTGAGTTTTAATGCCTTATTTCTTAGTAGCAGTGTTTGCTTTTTTCTTCAGCTTAACTACAACAACGCATCCAAATAAAATCATGCAAATAGTGATTGCTGCCCAAATTTTAATTTGCGAGTAATTTGATGAAGCATCTTGTTGGTTCGCATTCATATCGATACCTAAATACTCTGGAATATTTAAAATATTATCAACATAACCGCAACCGCTTAACACTGGCGCACATCGTTCATACCCCGTAATATCATACGTCTCGCCTGGATGTTCTTTTTCCCACGCATCCTTGCGTGCAATATGCTGAATATATGCATCATATTGGATTTGTGCGAGCTCCTTAATGTCCGTACTCGTTAACAGCAAATCGACGCCATAAGAAGCATCTGTGTTTTGATAACCAACGGGAACGAAGAATTGTCCACTTTTTGTGGTAACATAAAAGAATTTACCAATATTGTCTATTAATATAAATTTGACATCATTCGGAGAAATAATGTCTTCTTGATTTAAAATCTTCTTGATTCTTACTGCATGATCCGCATAGCTTGCAGATGCTTCAAAACGAGAATCAGTCCCTTCAGGGAAATACTTCTGCAAAGCACCGGATGGCGAAAAAGTCATGAACCGTGCAATACCATCTTCGACATAAAACATTATATTTCCACCATAAGCGCCGTTAGACATTATAGTTTTTGCCACAAAAACATTTCCCTCGTTCTTCGCATCATCAAACTTGCCGCTTTGCAATGGTTTTACTTTAATGCTGTCGTTTTTTGCATAATCGATCATATCAATTGTATAAACAGGGGTAATCGATTCTTTAACAATTTGCAATCCATCCTGTTGGAGTGCTAAATAATAATCAAATGACTCATTTTGGGTGGTTTGATAAATGCTTTCTCGGTTAGAATTAGAAACATAAACCATATCTTGTTCGGATTCGGCTGCCATTACCGTCGTGCAACAGAAGAAAATCAAGACAACAATCGATGTAATAAAAATACGTGTTCTTTTCATAATTTTTCTCCTTTCGTTATCTGCAGTATTGAACCCACAACAATTCACTATCTGCAGAATTTGAAGTTAATCGTATTGTATCGCTTTCTAATTGTGCTGATGTAAAGGTGTCGGTAGAGTTTGTCCAAGGATCCCAATATGTGTAAACATTAGTGCTGGAATTAAAACTTTGAATTACAATAGAATGCCCAGAACCAGAGGCCGTAAAAACATTTCCTATCACCCAACGTCCGTTCGCAAGTTCATTCTTCATTGTATTGATATTGGAATTTGAAAGCCCAGTGCCATAAATTGATCCTAATGTACCGATACTCATACTGTTTTTCGAGGCAAATTGTAATGCTTGTTCCTTATCTGCATTTGAACCGCCTTCACTTTCGTCGTCACCATGAACATCAACTACAATTTGTCTTTGTCCTGTATCACATGTATTTTGCAGGGAAAATGTTTGACCAAAATACTTTGTTCCATTATATGTGAGTAATCCGTCATTATATGTTAGTAATGTTGCTCCAGTGCCAAGTGCTCCCGAGCCTCCGTTATGTTCTCCGACCATTTTTGAACACGCAGCCCAACACCACATATCTTTGTTTTGTGCATCTGGATTTGGAAGCCGTGTTACATATACATTTGCAGTGCATGAGGCACCAGTAACCTTGTTTCTTATTGTCAATGTTGCAACTCCTGCATCCTTTGCAGTGATTTTTCCATCACTAACAGTGAAAACGCTACTTGATGATGATGTGTATGCTAACGCCCATCCTGACGTCACATTAGCGTTTGTCGGATAACAGTTTGGATAAACATATCTACTTGTTCCAGCATTAATATAAATGACTGACAACGACATTGATGTGCAAGGAACAAACCAAGAGCTATCAATAAAACCTACTGCGGAATAACTCGTATTGCTTAGTGTAAAAGAAGCACCATTGTAGTACATTTTCTTGTCTTTTACACCGCTATTGGTCGACTTGGATTGCAATCCATTTCCGTCATATGAAATATTCATTTTCCAGTATTGATTAGTGTTTCCGGTCGATACATTACTGATTGTTATTGACGAACTGCTCGGAACTGCTGTTAAACACTTGTTTATATTATTCTTCATTCGAATAATATAAACACCACTGCTAACTTCTGTAAAAATCCACTTCTGATAAGAGTTACTTCCCGAATACGTTGTTTTGCTCAAAGTGTATGATGAACTTGCTGTCAACATTTTTCCATCAGATTGAAAGGCAATATAATATTCCTTTCCCTCGATATTTGTATAATCAATTGTTAGCGAAGGTCTATAGTTACTTCTATTATACGAAGCGAAGATCTTATACCAGCTTTTAACATCGTCGCCGGTCTGATTTTCAAAAGCGTCATTGGCCTTAAATACCAAGCCTTTTGCCTGACTTTGCGTTCCGTTTGCCCATGCTTTTG
>CAZASH010000005.1:0-95397 GCA_964487775.1 uncultured Ruminococcus sp. | reverse complement strand
ACATACAATATCGCTAATTATAAATGACTTGTCAATTCGAGTTCCTTAAATCTGAAATGGATATGCAGTTCCTTGTTCGCTGTTAGTTCTACCCTTTTTATTAGGCTAACAATCAAGTCTCTGCTGTATTCCTCCGCATTTAGAAATGCTTCGACTAATTCTTTTGTACGCTGAATGTCTAAGATGATGTCCTCATTGGTAGAATTTTCGAGAGCTTGGATTTTATTACGTAAGTCCTTTTGTTCTTGTTTAAGAGAAGCATATACCCTTTGAAAATCATCATCGTCAACAAGTCCCGACAATTTGTTATCAAAAGCCTTGTCGATTTTGAGTTGAATGATATCTAACTTTGATTTCAAAGCCTCAATGTCTCTGCCTTGTTTCCGCAGTTCTTTTTGTATTTGCTTAGTTGCGTTTTCGGTAATATTTTCTAAGTTTAGATTGCTCGCAAACTGCTTGCAAATTTCTCTTACTTTCTCCATTACCGCATTAGTCACATCTTCAACTCTTACGCAATGACAACTACAAGCACTATCCTTAGTAAAACGCTGATAGGTACGGCATACAAAGTATAATACTTCACGGTCTTTTGCTAATTTTCTTTTTAGGACACCTAACGGCTTCTGACATTCGTGACAATATATCAAGCCTTTTAATAGAAAATCATATGTGTTAGACCGTGTGTTGTATCGGCTTTGAATCAGCGTGGCAACTTTGTCAAAGGTTTCTCGGTCAACAAGTGGCTCGTGTGTGTTCTCAACTATCTGCCAATCCTCACGGGGAACCTTGATACATTTTTTGGACTTGTAACTTGCTTTCTTTACTCTTCCTTGAACCATAGAACCAAGGTACACTTCGTTTTGCAACATAAAACTGATCCGTTCCGAACTCCATTTACCTGAATATGGACCCTTTATGCTCAAATTGATATTGGCATATGTAGCAGGAGTAGGAATTTTCTTATCATTCAGTATTATTGCTATTTCTCTACAAGACTTACCTTCCAGAGCAAGTTTGAAAATATCTCTCACTATTTCTGCGGCAGGCTCGTCAACAACGATCACATTTTTCTCGGTGGGAGACTTCTTATATCCATAAGGAGCCTTACCGCCAATAAATAAACCTTTTTGTTGCTTGTCTCTCTTTACACTTGTAATCTTCTTGGATATGTCCTTTGCATACATATCATTGAATACAGCCTTGAAAGGTGTAAAATCGCCTGTATAGTCTTTTGCGCCGGTATCAATACCGTCTAATAGTGAAACGTATCTAACCTGTTGTTCGGGAAAAAGTAATTCAATGTAGTAACCGGAATCAATATAGTTTCTGCTTAATCGGGACATATCCTTAGTGATTACCATATTCACATTATGATTTGAAATATCATCAAGCATACGCTCGAAATCGGGACGCTTATTAGAAGTTCCGCTAAAGCCGTCATCAATATATACATCATACACGGTCAGCTTCTGTTCTTTAGCGTATCCCTCGAGCAGAGCCCTTTGATTCTTTATACTTTCCGAATCGTCATTAACTCCTTTCTTGTTATCGTCCTCTTTGGACAGTCTTAGGTATAATGCCGCTGAGTAATTCTGCGGGTCGTTAATTATCGGATACATAGTGAACCTCCTTTAATTAGCGACCATTCATTTTTTTATGCAAAATGCGTAGATATTATATGTTCTACTCTGGTGAGAAGTCAACTGTGCTTTACACATAGTTTCTGCACCTCTCTTTCTATAAAGAGCATAATTGCTCTTGTCAATACCGATGTAATATCGGTATTCTCATCAGAGTAATACAATTTAGTAATAAAAACGGTGTCATTTTCTCTACTCATATTAAAGACACTCCTTCGTCAAGTATTACTAATGTTTATGCAAAGGAGTATTCCTCTTTGCCTGTCCGCATTAGTTTTGATGGTGCCTTTAGTTTTACGGTTTTCCCGTAGGAGAAAGACAAACCTGAAATGTCCTATTTAATTCTTTTGAATATTGGTTAAGCGATATTATTTGTTTTCCTCTTTTTGTTTCTCAGTACCTCATTATGCATAGCCTCGAATAATTCATTGAAGCGCTCAGAAAGCATAAGGTCTGAATTCTGTAACCGTTCCTCTGCGAAAAACACAACATTATATTCATCAAGGAACGAACAGAACTTATGAACTTGGACAAAATTTCTGCTTATTCGTTCAGATGAGGAAACTATAACTCTGCCAATTTTGCGCTTACGTATATCCCTAACCATTTTCTTGTATGCAGGGCGATTAAAGTCGTGTCCAGAGTATCCATTATCGCAATATATTTCATACTCGTCATTAGGTTTTAGTATCGGTTTGCAGTATTCAATCTGTGAAATAATAGACTCTTCATTTTTGCTTGCACTTCTTACATAAATTGCACTTTTCATAGTTAAAATCAAAGCTCCTTTATAAAATTTACTATTAAGACTTGGAACATTCTATTATTTTGTTTATGGGTACTTTTAGTTTGCGATTTACTCTCGCAGGAGAAAAGTACCCTAAAAATCCCTTTAGTACCGTAAATACTTTTTGGCAACGAAATATATCCCATTACGCCATAGCATATCACGAAATCGTCTTAATTCTTTTCGATCTGTAGATAAGCACGAATAAAACGGAACTACAATATAATTCACTTTCTGCTCGTTGTTTATGATCGCTTCTAATACAGAAGCAGTCATTTCGCAACCACCTTCAACAACGGTTTCGCCGATAACTTTATATCTTTTCCGTGTACATTTGTTTTTGATTTCCTGTAATTGTTTCTCTACTGTTTCTGCCTTGGGTAACTGATTTCTACGGATATATATCCATACCTTACGTTTACTCGTCTTCATTTTTTCACCTCCCAACATCGTGTTGTCACCTTTTTGGTGCATCTATATTTTATCACTCACCCTGAGTAAAGTGAAATATCGGTTGTTATTATTTTTTATAGTGTGATTTTTCACTATAGTTAATTCCGATATTGACTATTTCACTATTGTTGTGGTATAATAACTTCTAACAACAATAGTGAAAAAGGAGACCACTCTTGATGAAAAAAGATGATACTGGTATTATGAACGTGTTCTCGGACAATCTAATAGAACTAAGAAAGGAAAGAAGAATAAAGCAAGAAAAATTAGCAGAAATGGCTGATTTGTCTACAACAATTATTTCTGATTATGAAAACAGAAAGAAAACACCAAGTATCGCTTCAGCTAAAAAAATTGCAGATGCACTTGGAGTTACACTTGACGAATTATGTGGTAGCGATATAGAAAACCAATTCAAAAGAAAATTAGATAATGAAGCTGTATTGACCGTATTAAGTGCGTTAAAAATATTACAGGCACAAGTTAGAGTAGATAAAAGTATTGAACTGATATTAGACCCTAAAAAAGATACCGCAGATTATTCTACCTCAATCATTTTGGATTTCTTCAAAGAGTACGAGATCATTCAGAATTTTGCTGATTCGAACGCAACAGAAGATATGGTGGAATCACTGATAGATAACCTAAAAGAAAAATTCAAGGATTTGCCCGCTTTGCCAACATATAAAAATGAGTAAAAAACAGCCGTCTAGATTTATGTTTCTCGTCGGCTGTTAACATTTATAATATCAAGTGCATTTTTGATTTTGTTATAAACTAACTGATTTGGATAGTATCGGTAATCAGCAAATACCGATATACCGTCTTTGCAGTAATGCTCCAAAATGGCGGCGGCACAGGCAGCACTACGGCTTTGTCCGTATTCGCATTGGCAGATAATATCCAAGCCGTCTTTGTATGCTTGTTGGATATACTCTGCAAGGCTTCCTACCTCGGGGAAATATGTCTCAAAGGTCAAGCCGTAATCTTCAAGTATTTCTATATCAATATCATAAATTGGGACAGTAAATACTCTCTCGGCTTTGCCCTTATAATCAACGGGCTTGAAAACTTCGCCTGTTCTTTTGGATGGCGGGTCATAAAAACTGATAACGGCTGTGTTTTTGGGAAAGTCGCCCTGTAATAGTTCTTCAATGGCTTTGCGTGAATAAATTTGTACTTTCATTTTCTTACTGCTCCTCTATGATACTTAAATATTTGTAAACAGTAGGATAGGACAACTCACAAAGTCTGGATAGGTCTTTCTTTGATATTTGTCCTTGGCTGTATTTCGGGTAGTGCTTATAAAAGACACTCGGTATATCATCGGCGGTAACGGTAGGTCTGCCTATCTTCTTGCCCTTTGCCTTTGCGTTCTCCATACCGCTTTTGACACGCTGACTTGTGATGTTCCTCTCTATCTCGCTGAATACTCCCATCATTTTGAGCATTCCCTCTGTCATAGGGTCAAGTGCTTTACTGCAATCTACAACAAAATTACCGAGTATCAATTTTAGGTGTCTTTCTTTGGCAAGTTCGATTATCTCGCAAAGTTGCTTTGTGCTTCGGGTAATTCTGCTGACCTCGGTTGCTATAATCGTGTCCTGTGGCTGTACTACACTTAGCAACTTGTTCAGTTCGGCTCGGTCTTCCTTTGCACCGCTTTCATATTCAAGATAAATTGTTTTGTCGGTTGCTCCTCGCTGTTTCAGTTCCCGTACCTGTCTGTTAATGTCCTGCAATTTCTCATTGGTAGAACACCTTGCATATCCGTAAATCATAACCTCACCTTTTTGACCTTTCTGTTATTTCGGCAGATTTCTTTCGCCCACTATATATAACTATCCTGTGTGTATATTATAAGATAAAAAATGGGGCAATTCAAATTCGTTAATAGTTTCGTAACATTTTTGGGGTGTGGCTATAAACGAAACGGTGTAGAGAGTATCATTTATAGAAAACAGCCGTAATCAATGCTGACTACGGCTGTTTCTGTGCGGTATAAAATTATAAACGGAAAGAGATGTTTGTTTTTATAGGGGAAACGCTTAATATAGATACCTTGAACAACCGTGTCTAATATTACAAGTTGAGCAATCGCCGCCATAGATTTTCGCACAGCCTGCTTGACCGATTAGGTCACGCTTACCTACCTTACCGGCATTTCTTCTAATATTAGCGTTTTCTATTCCTCGGTGAGCCAAAGAACTCAACAAACCGTGACCGCCCGAAGAACCGCCCTGCTGGTATCCGCCGAAACTTTCTGATTGCTGATATTGTGCCGCCTGTTCTTCTGCTTTCCACTTTCTGCTCTCTCGTATGTTTTCTTCTTGAATTTTCATTGCTTCGCTAAGTGAAAGTTTGGGATCGTCTTTCATCAAATTTGCATAGGTGCGAAGATTAACGAAAGAATACGGCAGTTCGGTAGTTTCTCTCGGAAAACTTGCGGGTACACCCAAGAGTGTATATAACTCAACAAACTTTTGGTCGAATAAGTCGGCATACTTTTGAATGTCGGCTTTTACTTGTTCGTAAGACCAGCCTTGAACGGTTTTATCATATAAGTTAGGATAAATACACACGATTTTTTTGAAAACGGAGTCAAAGAGATTTCTGTCAAGTGGCATTCTGTTGTCATAGCAATTCTTTAATGTTTTGAACTCGTTGGAATTGAGAAAGCTTAAAAATGATGTTCTTCCGCTTACTAAATTTTTGTAGTCTATATCAAGTTGTTTAACTGCTTCACTCAATTTGACAGAACACTCTCCACAGAACACAGCTTGACGCAGTAAATTGATTTGAAGCCTGTAATTATTGGATATATCCAACCTGTTCGGCTCGTTAGCAAAACATACACTTTCATATTCGTAAAAATGCAATGTTTCGCTGTATGTATCTTTTGTAGTAGTTGTATCAGCAGTTCTTCTGTCACTAAAGATACCGTCAGCAGTAAATCTCAATCCCAATGCCTTTGCCATATTATCCGTATTGGTATCAGCATCGCATTTATACCATATTCCCACGTGAAATTGCTCGCCCTCGTGTAAAGGCAGAGTAACAGCAGTCGTCTGTGGCTCGGTGTACCATTCTTTTATTCTCTGTTTAATTTCTGCAAGTTGTGTCTTGTTTTTAGTGTGTATTTCAATTTGAATACCATAATTGATAGGCAATATTTCTGTGCTGAAAGGTCTGTCGATAAAGTTTTCGTCAGCATTTTCTGTCCTGTATGTCTTATGGTCAAAACTGAAATTAACAACATCTTTAACAAGGATATTCGGGTAGTCCAATTTGCTCAGTTCATTACGGCGGTGCCATTCTGAGAATGTGCTGCCACCGTAAACAGATACCGAATAAGGTAAATCCAATCTACTGTTAATGTCAGCGATAACGCCGTCTGTATATCTGTTAATTGCGCTGTCGCCTTGTTTGCTGAAAATTTCATTGATATGCTTTACACGGTTTGCTTCTGCCTGTTGGCGTTCCGCTTCTTTCCTCTGTTCTTCTTCGGCTCTTTGTGTCCGTTCGGTAACAGCCTTTGCACATTCAGCCAGAGCGGTTTTAATATCGCAATTATTGTCAGACATTACTTGATACAGTTCTGTAAAACCGAAACTGTCAAAAGATATAATACCGAGCAGAGAAACAATTTCATCATACCCTAAACATATCTGCTGTGTCTGTTCTGCGGTAAATGTATCGACTTGTCTTTTTAATTCTTCTAATGCTTTGCCACGCTTTACTAATTTAAGCTGAACACCTTTGTCAAAGTCTATTTCCGCAGGGTGATAATCACGCATAAAAATAATAACATCCGTTGCAGATTTCAGTTTTATAAAAGTTTGGTACAGTGTGCGTTTGCCGTCTTGATATGTGAAGTCTTTGTTGCTACGATCTATTTTTTCTGAACTATCTATTGATATATCAAAAGAAAGACCCTCACCATTTTGATATACTTGTTCTGTTTGTAGTGTTACTTTATTGCTTAGCCATTGTGTAACAGCCTTTTCTATTTCTATCACATCGGATATATTATCCGTCAATATCGTAAGGGCAGGACAGAGCGTAGCAGGTAATTCTTTTGAGAAGTCTAAGCAGTAGTTTTGCAAATCATTGGTGTGATATTCATAGTTACCGCTGATGATAGCACAAGGGAACAGCGACCAATCGCCCTTGCTGAATTTTTGCGTTAAGTTTCCCTCGTTCAAAAGCACATTGAAAGTATATCCACTTTCTTGCTTTTTTGTGAGCAAATATTCACAAATACTTTTGCGGTATAGTTTATCCATTTTAATTTTCCTTTCCCGTTTTCCGTTTTTGTGCTATTTCAATCCAAGCGGTGTTTTCCCACGCAATAGGATTATGTACTGCTTTAAGAAACGAGTTCCTAAAAGATACATACATATCCCTATCCCATTGGCTCCAAGGGATGACCTTATCATTAGACCATTTGCCGTTTCTGTTACGGATATTCCGCAAAGGCAACTCAACTTGTGGCAAGTCATTCCATATTTTTTCTAATATGAAACTGTCTATGGGTATTTCGAGTATATCTTCAAAATCTATGAATTTGTTGTATACGCTTTCTTTGAATGGGTGTTGCTCCGTTATGTTGGAAAACACAACGCAAATTAAGTAGATATACTTAGTTGTCATATTAACCCATTTCTGAGCATTTCCAAAAGTAAAAGCCTGTAACTCAGAATTGTTTTTATTCCGAATTTCAGAATACAGGTTTACAAGATTATCACAACAAGTATCGTGCTTTATCCTATAATCATCTATAGAAACGGAAGATAAAAATTCCAAAATTTGAGTTTTAGCCAAGTCTTTAATCTCAGCCGATTTTTCTTTCATATTATCGGGAACAAGTGTATTGTATGCTCCTTGCTGAACTGCGTCTAAATATGCCTTGTCGATTGCTGAATTGACTATATCGTATGTACTACTGTTTAAGTCCAATCGAAAATAACTGTAAAACAAAAAATCAATAGCATATCTTATTTGAGCTCTGCAAAATTCGGTATGTTTCAAGAAAACCACCTCTCTTGCTTTTAGCAGTTTTTAGGTACTTCTATAAATACCTCGGGGCTGACATTCAAAGCCAAACAAATGGCTCTTAAATCGTCTGCATACATAGTCCGTTTGCCGTTCATCATTGCATTGAATGTAACTTTTGATATACCTGCTTTCTGTGCTACGGCTAATTGCTTGTAGCCGTTATCCTCAATGTATGCCCTCACTTTCTTGTAAACTTCCATATCTGCACCTCCCTGAATACAGAAATACTGTACTTTCTTATATCATATCACAGATAAACGGTGAAGTCAATGCAAAAGTACAGAAAATCTTGATAAAATTATTGCTTTTTCTTTATTTTCGTGTATAATATCTATAAGTGAGGTGATTTTCTTGAAATACGAGATTGGCAATAGAATACGCAAGTACAGAAAGGAAAGCGGTCTGACACAGGAGCAGTTGGCAGAGAAAATAAGTGTAACCAAGAGCCGTGTATCGAATTGGGAGCAAGGCATAAACAGACCCGATGCGGATATTATCGGTAAAATCTGCCGAGCATTGAATGTATCTCCGAGTGATTTGCTTGATGTTCACTTGACCGATGACGAGCTGAACGCACACGAAAAGAAAGTTATCAAAGCATACCGCACGAAAGAAGATTTACAACAGGCTGTGGATATTCTTTTAGGCGTAGACGAGGACACCGCAGAATAAGGCATAAAACCGCCTGTCTGCCATTTTAATTATAACAGTATAAATTATCGGGGGAATTTACCTTTCGCCTTGTATCGCCTTTGTGATTGGGAGAGCAATCCCGAAAACCTTTAATATTATTGAAGACACAAAAGATACTGTTTTCTGTCTGTTGGTAATTCGGCTGAAACTGTCGCAGAGTTCGAGACTTTCGGAACATCTAACCGAGATGTATTACTCTTTAGTGTCAGATTACAAAAAGAGGACATCACTATGAAAAGAGTACGAAGAACAATTACCGCAAACACAGGGGCAGGAACGCAGACACCAAACGAACTGTCAAACGAGGCAAGATACAGCAACGCTGATATACTTGTCTTTTTAACAAGTATCCTTGAATTGCAAGGACTGCCCATTTCCGCTATTGAGAAAGCAGACGGTACTTGCGATTATACCATTGGCGATATGACATATAATGTTGTCACCTAAGATTAGCCTTTTATAATTCGCTTCATATAAAGGGAAAAGCCATTGAAACCGCTGTTGCAGTTCCAATGGCTTTTGTTTTAACTATATTGCATTATGTTATTATTCTGTATCTTCCTCAAAGTATTCCTGAAGTTCTATTAGTTGAACATATACTGAATTCAGCTTGCGATAGGTATCTGTATCTATGTTATATGTATCCATAATGGCACCGATATTTTCTTTGGAATATTCCAATAACTCATATGGAGTAATATTTCTGTTGAAGGCTTGATTTTCAATCGTAGTATGACGATAGACCGTAACATTAGCAAGTCCGAGACTGTCTTCGTTTTCGTAAGTCAACCCCATTTCTCTGTCGGTTTCTAAATTGTCCCGAACAGTTGAAATTAGCGTTGAAGCCAAGTCCAAGAATGTCTTTTCGGATTTGGGCATTTTCTTGAAATGACTTTTTACTCCTAATACACAGGTTTCAGCTTGGTCGAGCCATTCTGTACTGGTTAGTGGTAAGCGTTCGCCCTTGTCAAATCCAATATTAAATTCATAATTAGTTGTTGTACTCATAATACTATACCTCCGGTATTATTTATAATTTTGCAGTTTCTCTTTGGCTTGTAGCCACCACCGAAACCAATGCACACATTTCACGTAAACGGTCAAAATTTCTGTCTCCGATTTTCTCTTTTAGTTCTTCGGGAACACAGTTTGTTGTAACAATCATAGGCAGTTGCTCATTATATCTGTAGTCAATGATGTTAAACAAAATTTCCTTTGTCCAATCACTTGTTTTCTCTGCACCCATATCATCTAAAACCAATAAATCGACCTCTCGCAAATGGTTCATTATTCTTTTGGGCGACCACGGATCATTGTTGCTATAGCAATATCTCAAATGCTCATATAATTCCGAGATCACTACAAAGCAAACGTTGGTATTTTTATCAAGCCACGAAAAATCTGATTTTAGCAAATCAATATATTCATCGGAATGTTCTTCGCAAGAATATAGTTCCATAACATCAGCAAGATAGTTTACAAGACTTGCCGCAATGTATGTTTTACCCGAGCCAACACCGCCAACTAATAAAAGTCCAACTGGATTTTTATTATCAAGGAAATCACAGGCAAACTGCTTAACGGCACTAATGGCATCATCTTGTCCTGTCCTCGGCTTGAAATTATATAAATTGCAATAGATATGACGCTTTTTAAGTCCAGAACAAACGCTATGATAATATTTTATTTGAGCAAGATAATCCATAGGTCATACCTCCATTTTCATATTCTGATATTTAGAAATATCTGTATAGTTTTCTTTTACCGACTTATTCCTATTATCAAAGTTGCCCTCTAAGATTTTGAGCATATTGTACTGCGCTATTATCCAATCAAAGCTGGCGCACCAATCAGTCTTTCTTCCTGTTAGATAATCAGAGGCTTCCACCCTTTTGAAAAAGTCCTCAAATGTTATATCACCTAAATGTCTTTGAGCATCTTTAAGAGCCTTTTTGCGACTATCGTTCAGTTTCAAAACTTTCGGTAAAGATTTACAAATTTCATTAAAGACAGCAATAATTTGATTATAATTGATTTTAGAATCGCCCTCGCCAGATGATTGTTTACTATTATCTTCTTTGTTATTTTCTTTATCTTTATCTTTTTCTATATCTATATCTGGCGAGTTAATATTAACTTTACTGTTAACTTTATCGTTAACTTTATGTTCGTCCTTGCCGTTTGCAACATCACGCTGTTTTTTACGATACTCACGCATATATTCTCGCATATAAGCAGCATTCGCCTCGATTTTATCAAGACTTTGGTGCTCCCCCCAGTTTGTAATTACTATTGCACTATTTTCATAGTGAATCATACCGTAATCTTCAAAAATAGTAAGAGCTCTTTTTATTGTATCTTCATCACGGTGTAAAATCGTTGATAACATTTGCGTTGTGTAGGGGACACCCTTGAACATAAAAACACCTTTGTTATTCTGCTTTCCTGCCAAGCAAAGAAGTTTGAACCAAATTATTATGATTTTGTCCGCTTCGGGCATTGAGTCAATCAAAAGTATTTTTTCATCATCAAAAATGTCCGTTGTAATTTTTATCCATTGAACAGCACTTGCCATATTATAATCCTTTCCGAGCGCCGTTAAGTTTTCAATGCAAACGCACAGAAAAGCCCATAGTTATCCTATGTTTATGGGTAGCCTGTCCGCTTTTTGCATAATAAAAAATGAATGGTCGCTCTTGTGTTTTTTACGAATGCCATTCATTTATATTAACAGATATTATATACATACGAGCGTGAAATACCGAGCTTTTCTGCGACCGCGCGATAACAGGCAGGGCTTTCGCGGTTAACGCGAAAGCCCTTTTGAATTACTCTATTCTGCTAAGAAGAGAAATATCAACATACGGCATAAGCTCTTTTGCAGCATCGGCGTCATCGAATGCAAAGAATTCTTTGCTCGAAACAATATAGTCGTCCTCGCACGAAATGTCGTATTTGATAACCATAACGCCGTCGGTTAAGAGCCGATATGAGGTGTGGCTCGTATCGTCATTGCTCTCTAAAATGTCATATCTTGCGGCAGGGTCTGTTTTTGCAACATCGTCTATCGTGCTGCCAGGCACGATGTTCTCAAAATCGCTCGAGCTAACATGCCTCGAAACTGTATAAAGCTGAGGTGTCGGCTCCCATACCTCAGACAGCCCCATCACTTCGGTGTCGAATATTATTTTGCGTTTTAAAAACATGCAGGTGTAATACTGCTGTGAGTCGGCATTCTGTATTTTGTAAACGACATAAGCATCGTCGTCGCCAAGCAGCTCAATGCATTCTATCGGATGCTGCGCATTCAGCCTTGCAATGTCAAAAATGCTTGAAGGTCCGCTGCTGTAATAAAACAGCTTTTTCAGTTCTTCGTCGTAATGATGTGTTCTGCTTTGATAAGAGAGCTTGAAGCTCACTTTATCCCTTGGGGTCAAAGCATCGAGATCGGCGCAGCCGTGCTTCTCAATAAGCGCTTTCAACCCTCCTATAGGCATATTCATGGCTCCTTTATCGTCAAGGGCGGCAGAAAGCGAATCGGCAGAATTACCAAGCGCTGATAAACGCAGGCTGTTGTCGACAATCAAATATACACACATGGCCGCCACGATGATAAGCATCGCGAAGACTAAAAGCAATGAAAGCGATTTGCGAATGTTTTCCATAACAGCACTCCTTTAATAATATTCGAACTCTTTGGTTCTAAATATATTATAGGGTTGCATTAGCAAATCGTCAATCACCGATTTTCACAAATATTATACCGCTTTTTGTGCAAATACAACAAATTACTGCCTTATTTCTTCTCGATCAGATACCTGCGCAATTTGTCGGTTGCCTGCTTTTCGATGCGTGAAACATACGAGCGTGAAATACCGAGCTTTTCTGCGACCGCGCGCTGCGGCAACGGCTTGCCGTGCATTCCCATGCGCAGGACGATGATCTCTTTTTCGCGCTCTGTCAATGCGTTTCTGATCGCCTCGACCAGAGCAAAGCGCATATCGAGCTCTGAGATCGTTTCAAAAACGTCGTCATCAGCCGCAAGAATGTCGATGTAGGTCAGCGGATTTCCGTCCTTGTCGACATCCACCGCCTCAGACAGTCCCACCTCGCACGCATACTTTTTCTGCGCTCTGAAGTACATAAGTATCTCGTTTTGTATGCACTTCGCCGCATATGTCGCAAGCCGCGCGCCCTTGGTGCTGTCAAACGAATCGACCGCCTTGATCAGCCCGACAGTGCCGACAGAAACAAGCTCTTCTTGATCGTCTGCGCCGACATAATATTTCTTGACGACGTGTGCGACGAGCCTCATGTTGCACTCGATTATGCGCTTGCGTGCATTGCGATCGCCCGAACGCGCAAGAGCAAACAACTCGCGCTCCTCCGACGCCGAAAGCTGCTTTGGAAACGACCCCGACGACGTGCGCAGAAACAGCGATACAAACCTCGTTATAAACCTTATCAGTGCTGAAAGCATGGCATATTCCCCCAAAATACAAAGTGGTATAGATTATGCCGCCCCGCAGAACGATATTACAATGAGGTTCTTGGGGGAAAGAACACGCCGAAAATATTTTTCCGACGATTGGCGAGATATTTTTCCGACGGTTGGCGAGAATTTTTTCCGACGGTTGGCGAAGCGACAAAAAAGAGACCTCGCGGTCTCTTTTTTGCTGATATTTATTAAAGATCAATAGTTAGTGCCGAACTGGATGAAGCGTCTGATCTTGGTATAGTCGATCATCTTGATCTTCTCATATCCGCTAAGCAGGCCTGCCTCTTTATAGATGCCCTCGAGCTCAGTGGTTTTTTGGATGTCGCGCTTGATAGCGGTTGCGTCCTTGAGGTCGACCTTGCCGTCGCCGTTGACGTCGCCCTTGACGATAACGGTGATCGAAACGTCGCCGCTTGTGATGACTGCGCCTGTGCCGACGACTGCCGAGCCTGTAAGCGCCTTGCCGTCTTTATCGACGATAGTTGTTCCGGAGCCATAGTATGCCGAGACAGCCGTTGCCGAAAGTCCCTTGCCGCCGCTGAGGTTCTTGGAATCGATCTCGAGGCTGCCGTCTGCGTTGACTGTGCCGTACTTGTCGGGGCTTGCGAGCTTATTGGTGCGGACGCTGACGAAGCCGCCGGGCATAAGGCTGTTGCCATAAGGATCGACGCCGTTGAGCGTTACCTGGTCGCCGACCTTGAGCTTTGCAAGCTGCTCGCGGTTTGCCTTGGTCTTTGCCTGAATAGAAGCGTCGCTGTTGGAATCGTCATAATGAGCTGCGATGATCAGTCCGCCCTTGGGCATATCGATCGTCTTGAGGGTCGAGGGGTTAGAAACGGTATAAACGACCTCATAGACCGAGCCGCCGACAGGCTTAAGCGAAGCGACCTGCGTCCACTTAAGGTTTGCGGTTTCAACATCGATCTTGCCGTTGCTGCAGCCGCTGAAGCCCTCTGTGAATATGTTGGTGTTGCCTGCTGCTATGGTTGCGTCGAAGCCTGTGACATAGACATAGTTTTCGACGGGCTTGCAATCCTTATAAAGTTCAATTTCAGAGACGAATGACCAGCTTCCCTCGATAGAAAGCTTGATGTATCTTGCGCTGACATTCGAGAGGTCGAAGGTCTCCCAATAGGTTGCGGTGGTGCTTGCCTCGTGATATTTGCTGTATTTGCTCTGAGAGAAGTCCAGCTTGGAAACTTCTTTCCAGGTCTTGCCGTCATCGGACGTCGAGAGAGCGAAATACTTGGGGCAAACGATGCCGTCGCCCGAGTTGCCGGGCATGAAGCAGAGCGAAAGTCTGTTGAGGTTGCTTGTCTTTTCGCCGAGATCGAAGGTAACATAGCCGCCGCTGGTGAAGCCGTACCAGACAGTACCGCTGCCATAAAGCGTGCCGGACGAAACGCCGTCAAAGATGTCGGCCTTATAGCCGCCTCTTGCTGCGCTGACGTCAGTGACCTTTTCGCCTGCGACGTTGATCTCAAGAGTGCCCTTGTTAGCGACAGCCGCCTTGAGTGCCTGTACCGCGCTCGAGATCTCGCTTGCGGTAGCGTTTGCGTTGCCGCGAACCTTGAGTGCTGTTGCATATGCTGCCCAGATCTCCTCAAGTGCTTCGAGACAATAGTCGCCGGTATTGAGCGATGCGCAGGTATTGAGCAGCTCGTCGAGCTCTGCAGTGCCACCTGCGGTCTTTTGCAGATTCATCAGCGCCTTGAGATAGTCGCTGTTGATAGAGGTTTTGGAGTTAAGAACAGTCTTTGCGTCCTTGATGGACTGCTTTACGGTGTCGGGAGTGGTGTCGCCGACAGTCTTTTCTGCTGCGGTGATGGCAGCCTGCAAAGCGTCCTTGTATTCTTGCTTTTGCATTGACGAGCGCTTGACGATCATGATGCTGTCGGCAACAGATCTGTCCTCGGTAACAAGCTTATAGCCTGCTGCGCCCGAGCCTGTGTTGCTGACGTACATAGAGGTCGATCCGCCACCGTCCATACGCCAAACGTTGTTGCAGCCGAGGTCGATCATGATCTTGGCGACGTCCTTGAGGACGAGCGATTCGCCTGCGTTTCTTGAGCCTGCGTCAGAGGTGAAGAAAACATAAGTGCCGTCGGGCTTTGTGCCGAGAGCGGTCCACTGTGCATAGGTGGTCTCAACGTGGTGAGTGCCGATGTAGGTCGACTTTTCGGTCATATCGACGCCGTCCTTGACGAGCCAGCCGACATTGGCGATGACCGACTGTGCCGATCTGATTATTTCTTTAGAAGACTCGACTGTCTCGTCGATAGAGATCTCGACTGTGCTGCCTGCCTTGAGGCTCTCTGCATAGGTCTTGTATTTGCTGTCTGCGAGGCAGAAGAGCACGAATTTGTCGCTTGCGGTGTTGGCATCGGTGCTGACCTGGCTGCCCGAGCTGTTCTTTTTGACCTCGAGGACCTTGCCCTTGAGTGTGCCGCCGACTGTCAGGTCGGTGGTGTCGAGCTTTTCGCAGATGATCTCATAGCCTGCGCGCTCTGCATAGGTGTCTGCAACCCTGCCGCAGTCGGAATCGTAATAATAGAAGCCGTCTGTCCAGGTAGCAGTCTTGGGATAATGCTTGTTGATGGCGAAAAGTCCACCCGAAACAGGCTTGCCGTCAAGATAAAGTCCAAAGTTGAGCTTGGAATTTACGACGTGTGCCTTGCCGTCGGACATGAACGCTATGACCTCGGCGTCATTGCCGTTGTCAGCGCACGAGACCTTGCCGTCGGAAATGAAGTATTCTACGAGCCAGCCGTCGGACATGCTGAAGAACGAGCCGTTGATGATGCCCGCGATCTCATAGCCATCCTTTTGAGTGGCGATAGAATAGGTGTTGCTGAGCTTGGAAAGGCTGCCCGAATAGCCGTTGTAGACTACAGGGACATAGTCGGCAGGATCAAACTCCAAAACGCTGACCTGCGTCTTGTAGCTGGTCTTGCCTGTGCCCGACGTTGCCGAGTACTGACTGTATTTGACACCGGGCATGACTTCGTACTTTCCTGAAGCTGTGCCGTAGTCGAGCTTTGATTTGTCATAAGCGGCAAAAGCCGTGGTCACGCAAAGAGCGGCAACCATCAGAACTGCCATTATGACGGCGATGATTTTTTTGATCATAGCTATATCTCCTTTATTATATTTGTTTATGGTTACATTATACAAACTAAAGACCGAGTTGTCAATAGAAATCTGTTAAAATAACTATTGTTGCCATTAATTTTAGGTGATATAATCAGTTATACAAATCATACTTTTCATACTAATTATACTCATCGCATCAAAAAACACACAAAGAGGTATTAAAAATGGCAAAAAGATATGCAGGTGCCGCCAAGGTCGGCGAAAAAGGACAGATAGTTATTCCCAAAGAGGTCAGAGATCTATTTGGCATTTCGGCAGGCGACACGTTGATAGTCCTCGCCGACACACGCCGCGGGATTGCGATTTTGCCTTCCGGCATAATGGACAAAGCCGCAGACAGGCTTTTCAGAGAGGAGCATACCGATGAGAGCGATAACAGCTGAAGGTCTTTGCAAAGCCTATGGAGATGTTAAAGCGGTAGATCATGTCGATCTCGAGATAAACGAGGGCGAACTGTTTGCCTTGCTCGGGCAGAACGGCGCAGGCAAGACGACGCTCATCCGAATGCTGACAGGGCTCACTAAGCCGACCGAGGGCAGGATATCAATACTCGGCATGGACATTTCAAAGCAATACGACCGCATCAAGCCGCTAATCGCCGTTTCACCGCAGGAGACCTCGGTAGCAACAAAGCTCACCGTGAGAGAAAACCTTGAGTTTATTTCGGGCATCTACGGCATAGAGAACGCCAGCATCGACGAAATGATCGATAAAATGCATCTTGCCGACAAGCGAGATACTCTTTCGTCAAAGCTTTCGGGCGGACAGCAAAGGCGACTGTCTATCGCCATGGCGCTGATAACAGACCCTCGGGTGCTGTTTCTCGACGAGCCCACGCTTGGCGTCGACGTTATGGCACGCAGAGGACTTCAGGAGATAATAAGAGATCTGCACGGCGACGTTACCGTCGTGCTGACAACTCATTATCTTGAAGAGGCAGAAGCGCTCGCCGATCGTATCGCCATCATGTCAAATGGCGTTATCAAAGCGCTCGGAACACCAAGTGAACTTATGAATACGACAGGCACAAATTCGGTCGAGGATGCGTTTGTTTCGCTCGTCGGCAAGGAGAGTGATTGGGAATGACCGTTAATACAAAAAAGAAATCGAAAGCGTCGTACTTTGCAGGCAGGTGTATCAAAGAGATAGCGCGCGACATTCTGTCTGCAATATTCTGCATAGCGTTTCCCGTGATAATGCTCTTCACGTTTGCGGCCATCAACCACTTTTCGAGCGGAATGACGCCGATGTTCGAGCTTGCCACGCTTACGCCGTCGATCTGCTGCTTCTCTTATACGTTTGTAATGCTTTTTATGGCGCTTCTCGTGTCAAAGGACCGCTCGACCAGCCTCCTGTCGCGGCTTTATGTCTCGCCGCTCAGCTCGGCAGACTATTTAATCGGCTACGCTGCGGCAGGAATGCTTATTGCGCTTTTGCAGACCGCAGTCTGCTTTATGTGCGGATGTTTAGTGGCGCTTTTCATAGGCGCAGACTATCTCTCGATCGGCGGAATAGCGCTCTGCTTTGTAACGCTTTTGCCAACTGTGCTGTTTTATATCGCACTCGGCATGATATTCGGCTCGCTTTTCAGCGACAAGGCAGCACCCGGCATATGCTCGATAATCATTTCGGGCGGCTCGATGCTTTCCGGCGCATGGATGCCACTTGAGCAGATGGGCGAGTTTGAAGCATTTTGCCGCCTGCTGCCGTTTTATCCTGCCGTAACAGTCGCAAGACAGACCGCCGCACTCATCCTCGACCAAAAGTTTTTGGTCTCGCTTTTGACAACAGCACTGTACGCTGTAGCAGCGGCAATCATAGCACCGGTCGCATTTAAAAGAAAACGTTAAATTTTCGCCATAGCAGGCAAAGAACAGTTAAGTTGTCGCTGTCGCGACAGTGAAGTAGTGCTTCGCACAGTGAAGCAGCGCTGTCGCGCCGTGAAGTTCGGCTTCGCCGAGATAAGGAAGTTTTTGCAAGCAAAAACAATTTATATAGCGCTCTCAATGGCGAAAACTCGTGCCAACGCTCTGTAGAACACCATTCGCTGTGGTTCAGTCCTTGCCTCCCTTGTGTAAAGGGAGGTGGATTTTGCGAGCTTTTTTAAAAGCGAGTCAAAAGACGGAAGGATTGTAGGCAACTTCAGTTGCCGTAGAGCCGCAAGCGAAGCGCTTCGCGCAGTTAAGTTGTCGCTAAAGCGACAGTGAAGCAGTGCTTCGCTGTGCCAAAGGCATAACTTCACTGCGCCAAAGGCGCATTATCCCTTTTTTCAATCGCTCATTTCCGGCCTTCTCTGCATATACTTTCGTGGGAGGTATATGCAATGCTCGATTTTGAAACTCTTGCCGTCGTCTCGGAAAGCCGCGGCAAATATGACGGTGCGGTGTGTCCGCCGCTGTTTTTGACTTCCACCTTCGACGGCGGAGGCAAATATTCTTATTCAAGGCTGAAAAATCCAACACGTGACAGCCTGCAAAGCGTTGTTGCGGCGCTCGAGGGCGCAAAGCACGCCTTTGCCTTTTCGTCGGGTATGGCGGCAGTGAACGCTTTGCTTTTACTGCTTAAGTCGGGCGACAGGGCGGTCATATCACATGACTGCTACGGCGGCGTGATAAGGCTGACCGAACGCATAATGCAAGGGCTGGGCATCGAATTTATCTATATCGATCCGTGCGACACGGTTGAGGCGGCGAGGGCTGTCGAGGGCGCAAGGCTCATGCTGGTCGAAACGCCGTCAAATCCGCTGCTCAAGTGCTGCGACATACAAAAGCTTGCCGAAATATGCCATTACAACGGCGCTATCCTGGCGGTCGACAACACATTCATGACGCCGTTTTTGCAAAAGCCGCTTTCGCTCGGAGCGGACATCGTTATTCATTCGGCGACCAAATTCCTCTGCGGACATCACGACGCAACAGGCGGGCTGCTAGTCACAAGCGACGATCAAACGGCAGAGGCGCTATCGCTTATCTCAAGCACCTGCGGCAATATGCTTAGCCCTTTCGATTGCTTTTTGATCAGGCGAGGAATAGAAACCCTGCACCTGCGTATGCCACGGCACTGTCTTGCGGCAAAAACGCTTGCGGACGTTCTCCGAAGCCACCCGAATGTTTCAGAGGTCTTTTACCCCGACGCCGACGTAACCAACCTAAAGCAGAGCAAGAGCGGCGGCGGTGTGGTCTCCTTCAGGCTCAAAAAGGACATTGACCTGCAAAAGATAGCTTCAAACGGCATAATTCGCTTTGCCGAAAGCCTCGGCGGCACTGTTTCGCTGGTGACGCACCCTTACAGCCAGACACACGCTTCGCTTTCGGAAGCCCAAAAAGCGCAGCTCGGCATAACCAAAAGCCTTTTGAGGCTTTCGCCCGGGCTCGAAAGCATCGACGACCTTGTCACCGCCCTGCTCGATATGGTCGGATAATAATAAAAACAGGAAGATCCGCAAGATCTTCCTGTTGTTTTATGTGTTTAATAAGGCAGCATGACCGTGCCGAACGGAGCATACTTTTTGAATATCAAAGGCAGATCGACACGCAAAAGGCTGTCGTCGACCAATTCGGCAATGCGAGCATCGAGCGACATAAGCCCCTGCAAAAAGCGCTTTTTGCCTATCGTATCGGCAAGCGAAACAGTGCCGTCGCCGTTGAGATCGCCGTATCTGATGACCATTATCGCCGACTGCGATGACGAGCCGTCATAAACAATATAATCGCCTGTGGCGAGGTTGCCGCTGCTCTTTTGCTCGCCGTCAGCCGAATAAACAGTCATATTGCCGACGTTCTTGAGCAATTTGCTGATGCGAGAAACCCTTATGTCGTCATAGACCACGAGGCAACCGAGCTCGTCGCTGCGCTTTGCGCTGTCGCTGCGCAATTTGAAGGTCGCAAGCTCCTCGCCGCTGTCGCACACGACTATATGAAACCACATCAATGCCCCACGATACCTGATCAGAACAGTTTCTCTGCCGACACCTGTTGCGTTCGACGTGATTATTTCATAGCCTTTGTCAACGATCTCGCTGCTGCCATCAGCATACTGCAATCTGATGCCGAGCCCCGAAGCGTCGATCCTTTCGCCCTCGAGATAATAATACTTATCGGGCAGGGTGTCGATGGTGACAGCAACGACGCCATCCTGCCAGATCGATTTGGTTTCTGTTTCGCCGCCTGCCGCATAGAGATATGTACAATATTTAAGTCTGACATAGCCGCTCTCGGAATAATAGTTGACTCTCGCCCACGATTCGCCGTCGATGACCTGCACGTTTCTGACCGAAACAGCGCTGCCCTCTGAGATCGTCGAGACAGAATTGCCGTTCGGCGCATCATAAAGCACTATGCGCTCGTCGGTGCGGTATACATCGCCTGTCAAAACATCGAGCTGATCGATATATGCGCCTGTGGGTTCGACGCCCGACTGCCAGCCCCAGCCGATATACAGATCCCAAAAGCCGTTAGAGATCTCCTGCTCGACCACTCGGGTCAGAGCGTGTATCATGCGGTTGTTGCCTAAATATATCGCCGAATGTCCGTAAACGCCTGTGTTGAAATAAAGCACCGCGCCCACGGGAATGTTGTCTCTCGAGGTCGAAACGAGCCAGATGTCGGCAGCATCCTTGGCACAGCCGACATATTCTGACGATTCGAGGCCTGCCGCCTCATAGCATATCCTCACAAACCTCTGGCAATAGCCGTTGTATTTGCGGCTGCCGAGCTCAGAGCGGGCATAGGCTATCACGAGGTCGACCTGCGACGCACCGTTGTACATTATATTGTTGGTGTTGCTGCTGCTTGTATCCTCTGCAAAGCACGTCAGGGCGCACAGCCACAGGAACGTTGCCGCAAGCAATATGCACAGCAATTTGCTCAATTTTATCATCAAAAAACCTGCTTGAATTTTATTTGCCAAACGCTATTGTACACTATTTCGCCCATTTTGTCAAGTTTGGGCGAAGGATGCCGAAATATGTGTGCTGCCTATTTAATAAAAATGGTGGATTTTCGCTATATACAGCGAAAATCCACCCTGCATATTCACTTTTTGGTATTGCCTGTGACTTTCACTTTCGGTCACTCATACATCTCAACTCTTCTCTGGTGTCTGCCACCGTCGAAGGGTGTGTTTATGAATATGTCGGCGAGTCTGACTGCGTCGTCGCTGGTGATGACTCTGCCGCCGAGGCAAAGAACATTGGCGTTATTATGACGGCGTGTCATTTCTGCGCAGAAATCGTTGGTGACGACTGCGGCACGAACGCCTTTTTGCTTGTTTGCGACCATCGACATGCCGATGCCCGTGCCGCAGCAGAGTATGCCGAGCTCGCAATCGCCGTCGGTTATTGCCTTGCTGACTGCTTTTGCATAAGGCGGATAATCGACCGAATCGGGGGTATTTGTGCCGAAATCGACAAAGTCTATGCCGTTTTGTCTGAAATGCTCTGTAATGGCGTTCTTGATGTCAAGTCCGCCGTGATCGCACGCTATTGCTATTTTCATTGGTTTCTCATCCTTTCTGCCTGTGACATTCTGAGATAGACAGGCTTGAGGTCGACACTGTCGACGCAGGTATTGTTTTTATATGCTTCATAGCCGCATATTGCGGTCGAAAGCGCATTTTGGTCGACAGCGACCGCAGGTGCGAGCACGAGCCTTTTTTTGCCCCTGTAAAGCTCTTTAAACACGTGCGCTCCATCGCCGCAGAGGATGACCCTGCCGCTCATGCTGTCGATTTCTGCCGAGAGCTCTTCTGCCGATATCGCCCTGTCGGGGCAAAGCCTTTTTGCACCCTTGAAGAGTGCGTTATAGAACTGTCCACGCCTTGCATCCATCAGCGGACAGATTATGCCACTAAAGCCCTCAACGTTGCGTGACAGCGAGTCGAGCGTAGAAACAGAGGCGCATTTTATTCCCAGACCGTCGGCAAGTCCCTTGGCGGTCGCAACGCCTATCCGGACGCCTGTGAAAGAGCCCGGGCCTGCATTGACGGCGATAAGCTCGACGTCGGAGATAGTGCGACCATAAACCTTGAGCGCAGAATCTATCATTGGCATCAATGTCTCGCTGTGCGTGAGCTTGTTTTTGAGCACGAAGGACGAATGGCCTGTTACAAAGCCGTCATTGATGTCAGCCACCGCGACAGATGCCGCGACGGCGGTCGAATCGATAGCCAATATCAGCATACGGTTATCCTCCTGTCGGTTTCTGATAATATCTCGATCTTTATTCTGATGCGATCCTCGGGCAGGATGTCGTCAAAAAGCTCGCTCCATTCGGAGATGACTATCGCTCTGCCGTCGTTATAATCGCTGAAGCCTGTCGAGATGAGGTCGTCCTCGTCGGTCAGCCTGTAAAGATCGTAGTGGTATATGATGAACCTTTCGCCGCGATACTCGTTGACTATCGCAAACGTCGGCGAATGCACGAGCGGCAGGCACTCGGGTGCGAGGCACTTAACAAGACCCCGTGTGAACGCCGTCTTGCCTGCGCCCATACTGCCGTAGAGTGCGATATACTCGCCGCCGACGAGCGTTTTTGCTATATCGGCGGCAATTTTTTCGGTTTCAGCCGCCGAATGTGATATGTATTCCATAATGCTTTATATCTCCAAAAGGATGATCAGAAATTATCAACACGGCAAAGCAATGCATCAGAAGCATGAGGCTTTTTGCTTTTTACGGTTATCGCCGTATAAAGCAATTCCATGCCCTGCTGTGCTCTGTCGAGCTTGCCTGTGTATATGGTTGCGAGCGCCTCGCCTTCTTTGACGGGGTCGCCGATGGATTTTGCCAGAACGATGCCTGCACGGTGATCGATGGCTGCATCCTTGACGCTGCGTCCTGCGCCGAGCAGCGCCGCCGCCTCTCCGACAAGTCCTGCATCGATGTCACAAATATAACCGTCAGAGGTCGAAGCGAGCAACGCGCTTATCTTCGACTCTTCAAAAAGCGAAGGGTCTGAAATATATCTGCCGTCGCCGCCCATAGCGACGACCATTTCACGCAGTTTATCGAGCGCCGAGCAGTCGGCTATCGAATTTTTTGCCATAGCGAGGCATTCATCACGCTCGCCCATTCCGCCGACGAACAGCATTTCTGCCGCAACCTCGAGCGAAAGGTCTGTAAGTCGCCTGTCGCCGCTGCCGCTGAGCACGGCAATAGCCTCAGAAAGCTCGAGCGAGTTGCCGATGCATCTGCCGAGCGGTGCGCTCATGTCGGTAACAAGTGCGCTTGCACGCTTGCCGAGAGAGCGTGCGACCTTGATAATAAGCTCTGCGAGCGCCTTTGCGCCCTTGATGTCGGGTGCAAACGAGCCGCCGCCGCATTTGATGTCGAGCACGAGGCAGTCGCCGCCTGCGGCATAAAACCTGCTCACTATGCTCGAAGCGATAAGCGGATAGCATGCCATTGTCGCCGTAACGTCACGCAGTGAATAAAGCTTGCGCTCGACAGGCGACAATTCGCTGCTTGCGCCTGCGATACACACTCCTGCCGACGACAGAACGCTTTCAAACTCACGTGCCGAAAGCGACGTGCGCAGTCCTGGCACAGACTCTAATTTGTCGAGCGTGCCGCCGGTATAGCCAAGTCCTCTGCCTGCGAGCTTGGGCACGATTATCCTGCCCTTTGAAGCCGCAGCAACAACAGGTGCGGCTATCAGCGTTATCTTGTCGCCGACGCCGCCGGTCGAGTGCTTGTCGACCTTTTTGCCCGGGATGCCCGAAAGATCGACCTTTGCACCGTATTCTATCATCGAGGTAGTAAGCCTGATCGTCTCGCTGTCAGACATGCCCGAATAATATATCGCCATCAATAGTGCCGATATCTGATAGTCGGGTATGCTGCCGTCGAATATCCCCTTTGCGAGATAATCTGTCTCTGCCTCGGACAGTTCTCTGCCGAGCTGCTTTTTGCGTATAAGATCATACATTCTTGCCATTGATAGTTACCTCCTGCAAAATTTGTGACCGTCAATTGCCTTTAGTATCGATAATATATAGCTTGTACCACGTCATAAACGTGAGAATATTCCAGATTCCGCGATAATTGTCTGTCTTGCCCCTGCGGTAAGCCTCGAGCATCGAGAGCGCCTCTCGAGCATTGATATATTCGGGGCAGACATCGGACGAAATAATATCCTTCGCCCAGTCATAAAGCTCGTTTCTGAGCCAGATGCGCACGGGAACAGGATAGCCGAGCTTGGTGCGCATGGCGTTTTCTTCGCCCAGCAATTCCCTGCAGGCGTCACGCAGGATGTATTTTGTCGTTCCTCCGTGCAATTTATCCTCATCCGCCAGCACTCTTGCCGCCTCATAGACCTCACGGTCGATGAACGGGGTGCGCAGCTCAAGCGAGTGCGCCATCGAAAGCCTGTCGCCCTTGACCAGCATATCCGACGGCAGCAAAAGCGCGATGTCGCAGTATTGCATCTTCATCAGCGGGCTGAAGCCTGCCGTGCGTGCGTATATCGGCTCGACTATATCCGACGGCGAAACGCTCTTGTCATAGGGCACCATCAGAGCACGCTTTTGGCGTTCGCTGAGTGCGAGTGCGTTGGTGAGGTATCTCTTTTCAACAGGCTCTGTGCCTCTTAAAATATATCCCTTGCCCTTTGCGCCGTCGGGCAGTGCCGAGGCAAAGCAATGCAGCATCGATTTTATGGGCTTTGGCAGGCTTGCCAGCCTGCGTGACGAAAGTGCGGTCTTATATTGGTTGTAGCCTGCAAACATTTCGTCGCTGCCCTCGCCCGAAAGCACTGTTTTGACATGCTTTGAAGCCTCTTTGCAGACGAGATAGATCGCTACACAGGACGGGTCGGACATGGGCGAATCGAGATGATATACCGTTTTTGGGAACGCCTCGACAAAATCGTCGATAGTGGCGTGGCAAACGATATGATTTGCGCCGACACGCTCTGCTATGCGGTGAGCATCCTCTGCCTCGCTGTAGCCATCGACGTCAAAGCCGACGGTAAAGCATTTTGTGCCCGGAACAAGCTTTGAAGCAAGCGCCGTGATCGCAGCGCTGTCTATGCCGCTCGACAAAAACGTGCCGACGGGAACATCTGAAAGCATATGATATGCCACGCTGTTTTCGAGTGCCTCGTAAAGCCTTGCTTTTTTGGTCTGATAGTCGGTGACGACATCAGGTGCGGGAACGGGTATAAAATAGGTGCTCGTTTCGTATTGCAGAGTGTCGCCTATCATGCGGCAGATCATATACGTGCCCTTTTGCAAAATGCGCACCGACTTAAATATGGTTCTCGGGTCGGGGACATACTGGAACGTCATATAATGCTGCATTGAGACTCTGTCTATCTCGAGCTCGACACGGTCGCAATCCTTGAACGCCTTAAGCTCGCTGCCGAAAATCAGCTTTGAGCGATCGGCGGAATAATAAAGCGGCTTGATGCCAAAGCCGTCACGTGCGGCAAACAGAGTGTGCTCTTTGTGGTCGACGATGACGATGGCGTACATTCCACGCAATTTGCCGAGAAACGCCGCTCCGTATTTTATATAAAGCTTTGTGATTATTTCGATCTCTGCCTTGCTCTCAAATTCAACGCCGCAAGCGATAAGCTCGTCACGCAATTCGAGATGGTTGTATATCTCGCCGTTGAACATGGCGCTATAGCGTCCGTCGGGCGTATCATACGGCTGTGCGCCCTCTGAAATATCGACTATCGCAAGCCTTCTGAACGCAAAGACCGAGTCTGCATATTCTCTCGACCTGTCGAGGTCGGGACCTCTGTGGCTGATGCGGCACGACATATTTTTTATCATACCGCTGTCAGCGGGAATTATATTACCGAAAATACCTACAAATCCGCACATTTCCTGATCATTCTGCCTTTTTGTTTTTTGTCGCCGCATCGTATACGGCAGTCAGCGTGTTTATTAAAGTTATGACCGTAATGACGCACACCGCAAAATAAGGGGTGACAGTCCACGGCTTGAGATAAGGCAATATCATTGCCACAGCCCTTATCAGCAGCAATATCACAAAGCAGCAGGCAGGCGCTTTAAAGCCGTGCCGCAATTCTCCGAGCCCTCTCGTAAACACGCTCATGTCGCTCGCAAAGCAATAGCCGAATATCAGCCACGCCGCAGCAGACAATATCGCAGCGGCAAGCCCTGTGAGCATGGTTTGTATATCCATTTGAATTATATCAACTATATCGATAGGCAATTTTTGCCTTATCAATATCGCCGCAAGCTCGAGCGGCAGTGCAATTATCAGGCTTTTAAGCGTGCGCATAAAGCCTTTTTTCATATTTGCTATAATGCCGAAAAGCCCCATAAGGATCATTCCGACAAACGGCGTGACTATCGGAACAGACGAGATGCTTATATCCAAAAAGCATATCGCACCGACACAGACGACCGTGAGTCCCGCCTTTAATCTGCTGCGGTAGCTGCGATAAATATCGCGCGCATCGTTCTCGATATATTTTGCCTGCAATGCCTCGTTGTATGCGCTGTCGGCGCAAAGTGCTTTGTAAAGCCTTGTGAGCTTGATGAGATACATCACGCCGAGCACCAGCAGTGTCAGCACGACGATGACGATGACAAAGCTCTTCATCTCGGCTATCGCCGACCATTCAAGCGAATTGATGTCGTCGGCGTGTGATTCGTCGGCGGCGAGCGAGGTCAGCTCAGGCAAAAGCGGCAGCCACACCTTAAGCTGCACGAATATCCTGCAAAAATCAGTCGCTTCGCTGCACACGCCTCTTGTTGCCTCGGCAGCGTATCTGCCGACGAGATAATCTATCTCATTCAGCAGCCTCGACGAAAGCAGGGACATAAATATGCACTCTGCCACGGCAAAGCAAAAGGTTGCCAAAAGCCTGTCGTCGTCGACCGACGAAACAGCGACTATCGGCGACAAGATCAGCTTTACCGCACTAAGCCACAGCATAAAATGCGCATATCTGCGGCATTCGTCAAATTCGGGATCTGCGACGGCATAAGCGGCAAGTGCGATCGAGATCAGCACAAAGCCTATCACATCGGGGATCACATCAACTATGTTGACGCAGGGATTAAACAGCGTTATCGCGCCGATAAACAACAGCGTCCGTTTTTTTGCAGGAAAAGCGTTTTGTTTCATTTTTTGTCTTTTTTAGTCGTTTTTAAAGCGTTTTTTGCTTTTTGAGGTATCTTTGCATCCTCAAATTTCTTGTCTGATCTCTCACGCCTCTCGCGCTCCTTCTTTTCGATGGCGGCGACGTCGGCGATATCCTTTTCTGTCTGCTGTGGGGTGGAAATATAGACAAAGCAGGTGTGCGCAAACCATATCATCAAAATGATTATGATATATTTCGCCACAGTCATTATCACCTGCATCTGCGAAAAGCCGGCAAGGTTTGCCACCGTTTCGGCAGCGAAATAAAGTATGCAGAAATAAAGCAGAGTATTGCAGCGAGATTCGAATTTTTTTGCGTTGTTTTCGACGGCTATGCACCTCGTGCCGGTCAGCATAAAGAACATATAGCCTGCCCAGCCCAGCATGAGCATTATATAGGTAATCGACGAAACGACCTCGCCGAGCTTGATGCCGAGCACAAAATCGAGCAGCAATACGATGCCGTGAGGCATCATAAACAGCGATGATACCGCACCGTATAAATATCTTTTTTCAAGCCTCGAGGCAAGATAAAGCCCGTATGCGCAGAGCAAGCCTGCCAGAATGCTGCCGCCCCAGTCGATGAGCAGCAGGCTGAGACATCCAATAGTTACTATTCCAAATCCCATACTCAGCTCTTGCCTCTCACTCCGCCGCAGCATTTTTTATATTTCTTGCCGCTGCCGCAGGGACACGGGTCGTTAGGCCCGACCTTTTTGACTCCGCTTGTGACAGGTGCGGCAACACCGCGTCTGTTGCTGTTTATGCCGTTGCCCATGAGCGAAACGATTACTTTGCGCTCGACCTCTGTCATGGGTTTCATGGTCATAACTATCCTGATAGCATCAAAGCGTATCTGAGCTATCATTTCTTCAAACATTTCGCCGCCCTGGATCTTATATTCGATTATAGGCTTTTTGCCTGCGTAAGCGGTAAGTCCTATGCTCTCCTGCAGGCTGCTCATGGCATCGATGTGATCCATCCAGTGGTGGTCGACAGAGTTGAGCAGAGCGTTGCGGTTTGATTGTGCGAAAATCTCGGGCGTAAATTGCGCCTTTTGCCTCTCGTATGCCGCATCTGCTCTTTCAAGCGCCTCTTTAATGACATCCTCCTGCGTGAGCCTGCCGAGCGCAGACTGGTCATAGACAAACGCATCCTTGGTGCCAAACATATCGTCGAACGCCTGATGCAATGCAAGGAAGCTCCATTCATCGGGAACGTCGCCCACGCAAAGCTCAGAGACCTTTTGGGTGACATACTGATCTATCATCTTGCGGATCTTGGGCGTAACGTCGACATCGTCGAGCACCTCACGGCGCTCTTTGTATATCAGCTCACGCTGGCTGTTGACAACATCGTCGTATTCAAGCACTGTTTTGCGGCGCTCGAAGTTGCGACCCTCGACACGGCGCTGTGCCGATTCGATAACATTCGAAAGCGCCTTGATGTCCATCGCCTCGTCATCTGCGATAGGCAGGTTGAGAGGAATGCGATCTGCACCGTTCAGGCGCAAAAGATCATCCTGGAACGAGATATAAAAGCAGCTCTCGCCCGGGTCGCCCTGTCTGCCTGATCTGCCGCGAAGCTGGTTGTCGATTCGCCTCGACTCGTGGCGCTCTGTGCCGAGTATATAAAGTCCGCCCGCCTCGCGAACACGTTCTGCCTCGGCGTCACGCTCGACACGCATCTGCTTTTCGAGCTCGTTGAACCTTTCACGAGCCGCAATATCGCGCGTATCGGTGAGATGTCCGAGGTTGGTAGCCTGCAAAATAGCCTCTTCGTCAAAGCCCTCCTCACGCATCTTCTGCTTAGCCATAAATTCGGTGTTGCCGCCGAGGATTATATCTGTGCCACGACCTGCCATATTGGTAGCTATCGTGACTGCTCCGAATCTGCCTGCCTGCGCAACTATCTCTGCCTCGCGCTCGTGATATTTTGCATTGAGCACGTTGTGGCGTATGCCCTCTTTCTTGAGCATAGCGGAAAGCATCTCGCTCTTTTCGACCGAAACAGTGCCTATCAGAATAGGCTGACCCTTTTGCACGCACTCTCTTATCTGGCGCAGCATGGCGGTATATTTGCCCTTTTCGGTCTTAAAGACCCTGTCGTTGTGGTCGACCCTGATCATCGGCTTGTTTGTGGGCACGACGACAACGTCGAGCGAATATATCTCTCTGAATTCGTTTTCTTCTGTCAAGGCAGTACCTGTCATGCCCGACAGCTTGGTATACATTCTGAAATAGTTCTGCAATGTAATGGTCGCCATGGTGCGGTTCTCATCGGCGATCTTGACGTTCTCTTTCGCCTCGATAGCCTGATGCAGACCGTTGCTGTAGCGCCTGCCGTACATGATGCGTCCGGTGAAGGCGTCGACGATCAGAACCTCGCCGTCCTTGACGACATAGTCGACGTCGTTTTTCATAACGCCGCGCGCCTGAAGCGCATTTTGTATATAATGCATCATCTCGGTGTTTTCGCCGTCGCCGAGGTTCTCGATGCCGAAATAACGCTCTGCCTTTGCGATGCCGTTTTCGGTGAGCACCGCAGTGCGAGCCTTTTCGTCGACGATATAGTCCTCGATTATGGCGACCTCGTTGCCGTTTTCGTCAAGCTCGACGTCACCGTGCTTGCGATCCTGCTCTTTGATGCGGTGGCAGGACATACGTGCAACGAGCGTATCCGCCTTTTTATAAAGCTCGCTCGAGGCCTCGCCCTTGCCCGAAATGATAAGCGGCGTGCGTGCTTCGTCGATAAGTATCGAGTCGACCTCGTCGACGATCGCAAAAACGTGTCCGCGCTGAACGAGATTTGCCTTATATGCCACCATGTTGTCACGCAGATAGTCAAAGCCAAACTCGTTGTCTGTGCCGTAGGTTATATCGGCGGAATACGCCTGGCGCTTCTCTGCCGCAGGCTGTCCCGAATAGATCAGTCCGACAGAAAGCCCCATGAATTTATACACCTTGCCCATCCACTCACTGTCACGGCGTGCAAGATATTCGTTGACCGTAACGATATGCACTCCCTTGCCCGAAAGCGCATTGAGGTATGCAGGCAAAGTCGCCATCAGCGTCTTGCCCTCGCCCGTCTTCATCTCGGCGATACGCCCCTGATGCAGAACGATGCCGCCGATGAGCTGCACACGATAGGGCTTCATGCCCAGAATGCGGAACGCTGCCTCACGCATCGCCGCAAAGGCATCGGGCAATATGTCGTCAAGCGTTTCACCATCGGCAAGCCGCGCCTTTAAAGCTGCGGTCTGCGCCGACAGCTCGTCGTCACTCATCGCAGAATATTTGTCTGAAAGTGCATCTATCTTGTTGACGATAGGCTCGATCTTTTTGATCTGCCTGTCGCTGTATGTGCCAAAAAGCTTTGAAAACAATGCCATTGCATAAACTCCCGTACATTTAATCACTTTAATATACCACACATCGGGTGATTATTTCAATGCTTTTTTAAAAAATAATCTGCCAACTAAAAGAAATGCCCGCAAAAATATCGGCAACCGCATTCAAACGGCTGCCGATAAGCAAAAAATATGCGTTTTTACATATCCCTCGAGGCTATGATATTGGCGTCGGTGTCGGCGACGTTTGCTATGAGCACCTCGCCCATTTTGACAGGTGAATGTGCGGTATAGCGGTTCAGTTCGGCGACGACGTCGAGCATTTTCGCTTTGGGCACTGCCTTGTCTGTGCGAACGGCGAGCCTTGCGTGGACGCCGCCCTCTATTCTGACGGTTGCAGTGACCGTGCGCATAGGCGAAACGAGCTCGTTTCTGCCGTATTCTGCGCCTGTGGGACAAAAGTTGCCCTTGACCTCAAGTGTTTCTTCGTTTATCTCGAGATGGCAGCCTCTGGGGCAGCCGATGCAAACGAGCTGTTTCATTCTTCAGCCTCCACGACAGTTATAGTTATATCTCCGCTTGCTTTTTTAAGCAGTTGCTCGGGCAGCACGATGTTCTGCATCTCGCCCGGTGCGAGGTATTTGCGCTTGAAAGCGGCTATGCGCTCACCACCCGAAACGACCTCGACGGTCGCAGCGGCGTATTTGCGCCTTACTCTGAAGAAAACAGTGAGCTTGCCCGAAACATCCTGCGTGTTGACACGCTGGGGGACGGTGTAGGATACTCCGTCGCCGTTTTTGAGCTCGAGCGCACCGGACTTATCTGCTCTTTTGCAGCCGTTCATGATATATTTTGCGGCGTTAGCGCCTGCCTTTGCGCTCTCTGCGGAAACAAAGTCGACGAGGTCGTGAACGTGCAGAACATTGCCGCACGCAAAGATGCCGTCGTATTCTGTCTGCATATCCTGATAGACCACTGCTCCGTTGGTTCTGGGGTCGATGGGAACGCCTGCCATGCGGCTCAATTCGTTCTCGGGGACAAGTCCGACAGAAAGCAGCAGAGTGTCGCACTCGTATGTCTTTTCTGTGCCCTTGATAGGCTTCATATGCTCGTCGACCTGCGAGATAGTAACGCTCTCGACACGCCTGTCGCCCTTGACATCCGTAACGGTGTGCGAAAGGTAAAGCGGAATGTCAAAATCGTCAAGGCACTGTGCAATGTTGCGTGACAGGCCGGACGAATGCGGCATTATTTCTGCGACGGCGAGCACCTTTGCGCCCGCAAGCGTCATACGGCGAGCCATGATAAGTCCTATATCGCCGCTGCCGAGTATGACTGCACGCCTGCCGACCATATAGCCCTCGATATTCATATAGCGCTGTGCGCAGCCTGCAGTGAAAACGCCGCTGCCCCTGTCGCCCGTAAGCTTGATAGGGCCTCTGCCTCTTTCACGACAGCCCATGGCGAGCACTATTGCCTTTGCCTTATACTGCATATAGCCGTCCTTTTTGCTGACGGCGGTTATAACTCTCTCCGAATCGAGCTGAATGACCATCGTTTCGGTGAGTATTTTTATATTTCTCTTGTTTGCCTCGGCGATATATCTGCCTGCGTATTCAGGGCCTGTAAGCTCTTCGCCGAAGGTAGTGAGTCCAAAGCCGTTGTGAATGCACTGACCGAGTATTCCGCCCGGCTCTGTGTCACGCTCAAAAACGATTATGTCACGAAGTCCCTCGTCATAAGCCGCAATAGCAGCGGCAAGACCTGCAGGGCCTCCGCCGATAATGGCAAGTCCGCAATCAATCATCACATTCATCCCCTATTCTGCCGCACACGATGTACGAGCCCTCTTTCTCCTGAATAACATCCTCATAGGCTATGCCGAGCTCGCGTGAAATGATCTCGTGAACTCTGGGCGAGCAAAAGCCGCCCTGGCATCTGCCCATGCCTGTGCCTGCACGCCTCTTGATGCCGTCGATAGAAACAGGCTTGATAAGACTGCGGCACGCCGCAACGACCTCTGCCTCGGTGACGGTGTTGCAGCGGCATATTATGCTGCCGTAAAGAGGATCCGAAGCGACCAGCGCCTCTCTCTGCTCGGGCGTCGCCTTTGCAAAGCTTACACGGCGGGGCGCATATTTTATTTCTGCCTTTTCATTTAGCGAAAGTCCCATATCGCCGAGCATCGCAACGACGTATTTTGCAATAGCGGGCGCTGCCGAAAGTCCTGGCGATTTGATGCCTGCGACGTTTATAAAATGTGCGTTCTGCTTTGACGGCTCGATGATAAAGTCATCTCTGTCAGAGTTTGCTCTGAGCCCTGCAAAGCAGCGAACGTTCTCACGATAATTGATCTTGGTGGTCGTTCTTGCCGCCGCCTCTGCGACAAAGTCGAGTCCGTCCGAATCTGTCGAGAGGTCGTCAAACTCGCTGCCCGATTCTGCGTTAGGTCCGACGATAAGGTTGCCGCCTGCGGTGGGCGAAACGAGCACGCCCTTGCCGACTGCCGAGGGGCACTGGAACATGACATGGCTGACAACAGAGCACTGGCTCTTGTCGAGCAGGAAATACTGACCCTTTGAGGGATATATCTCAAACTCTCTTTCACCGAGCATTGCGCATATATCCGCAGCGTGTATGCCTGCGCAGTTGACCACATATTTTGCCTCAAGCGTATTGCCGTTCTCGAGCGTAACGGCAAAAAAGCCGTCCTTTTGCTCGATAGACCTGACGCCGCTGCCCAAAACAAAGCTTGCGCCGTTGGCTACCGCATTCTCTGCCAATGCGAGGCAATAGCCCCACGGCGAAACGATGCCTGCCGACGGTGCGTAAAGTCCCGAAGTAACGGCATCCGAAACGTTGGGCTCATTCGCCTTGATCTGCTCTTTTGTGTGTATTTCGAGCCCCGGCACGCCATTGGCCATGCCGCGCTCATAAAGTTTTTTGACAGTCTCGTCGTCCTCGGCAGAAAACGCCAGAACATACGAGCCTATGCGGTTGAATGCGAACCCGAGCTCTTTTGCAAGCTCGCCGCACAGCCTGTTGCCCTCGACATTGAGAGAGGCGAGCAGAGTGCCCGGCTTGGGATCGTAGCCCGCATGAATGATGGCGCTGTTGGCTTTGGTTGTGCCCATTGCGACGTCCGGCTCTCTGTCGACCACGCAGACCTTGAGGTCATAGCGTGACAGATAATAAGCCGTCGCAGAGCCGCAAATGCCTGCGCCGATGATAAGTACATCCAACATAATGTTACACTCCCCTTTGTATGGGTATATTTATTATCTCAATAATACCAAATAATCACCCAAAATGCAAGCAACAAACGCACCAAAAGCGCATAAAATAGAGCAAAAGGAGTTGATTTATTTTGGCAGACACCGGAACACTCGAGATAAGGCTGCTGAAAGAGGGCAGCTTTGAGCCCGTGGTCGGCGCTACGGTCATACGCTCGGGCGAGGCAGGCACAGAGGCGCTTTTGACAGACAGCAGCGGCAGGGTTACATTTGTCATAAAAACGCCGCCCGATTCTTATGCATTATCACCAAGGGTCAAAGAAAAGCCGTATACCACGGTCGACATACGAATTATTTCGGCAGGCTATCTCACAATAAATATTTTCGGAATACAGGTGTTTTCGGGCATAAACAGCATTCAGCAGATCGAGATGATACCGTTCACCGACGACACAGACGGCTTTGAAAAGGTGATAATCACGCCGCCGCACAAGCTGTATACGCTTGCTCCGTCGAGAACAGAGCAGAACATATCGGCACTGCCTGCCGCAAATATGCTGTTTCAGCGCAGACCGACTATACCCGAAACAATAACCGTGCATCTCGGCACGCCCGGCAGCAACGCCGAGAACGTCACAGTGCCGTTTTTGTATTACATCAAAAACTGTGCCTCGAGCGAGATATACCCGACGTGGCCAGAGCAGAGCCTCGATGCAAACATCCTGTGCATAACGTCGCTTGCGTTAAACAGGATATACACCGAATGGTACAGGTCGCAGGGCTATGACTTTGACATAACCTCGTCGACGGCGTTCGACCAGTCGTTTGTCAAGGACAGGGCGATATTCGACACGATAGATGCCGCCGCCGACAGGCTGTTTACAAGCTATCTCGCACGCAGCGGAACTATCGAGCCGTTTTATGCCGAATACTGCGACGGTGCGTCTGTCATATGTGACGGGCTCTCTCAATGGGGCACGGTGCCGCTTGCACGCAGGGGCTATGATGCGCTCGAAATAGTGCGCTATTATTACGGCAGAGACATCGAGCAGCGTTCGGCAGAGGTCATGCAGATGCCGCCATCGTTCCCGGGGGAATTATTCAAGGGCTCGAACGGCGAAGGCGTAACTCTTTTGCAATACAGGCTCAACAGAGTGGCGATAAACTTCCCGTCGATACCATTCATCAGGTATCAGGACGGCATTTTCGGCGACGATACCGAGACCTCGGTCAAGGCTTTTCAAAGAGTTTTCGGCATAAACGAAACAGGCGTCGTCGACCGTGACACATGGTATAGGCTGGTGTATATCTATAACGCAGTAAAAAAGCTCGCCGAGCTTGGCAGCGAGGGCGAGCGAGAGCAGAGCGACACATTCGGCGGCAGAACGCTGCAGCTTGGCGACAGAGGCAGCGAGGTGCTGCGTATGCAATATTACCTGCACGCTATCTCTCTCGTTCTGGGTGCGGACGTCGTGCCCGACCTTGCGATAACAGGTGTTTTCACCGAGGATATGCTGACGTCGGTCAAGGCGTTTCAGGCTTATTACGGACTCACCGAAACAGGCAATATTCCAAAAGCGACGTGGGATGCGATAGTCGAAACCTATTATGCGGTCGGCGGCGACAGCATTCACGACGACAGAATAAAAGAATACCCCGGCTACCCCATCAGGCGTGGGGCGTCGGGTGAAAGCGTGGTATATATTCAGACCGCACTGTCTGCGATAAGAAACGCCGTGCCGTCGATAAGGCAGATAGCCATCGACGGTATATTCGGCTCGCAGACAGAGGCGGCGGTCAAGGAGTTTCAGACGTATTACGGCCTTGACGCCGACGGAATAGTCGGCAGTCTGACCTGGCAGGCGATCAATCAGGAGTACGCTCGCTATCTCTCATAGCGATCTTCTGCTCGACGATGTCTGACATTATCTTTAAAAACGGAGCGTTAGGCTCAAATTCGATCGAGGCAAGCTTGCCGTTGAATTCGCAGATATAAAAATACGACCTTGCGCCTATATTGCGGCAGCAGTTATATCTTATATTGACCTTTTTTGCATACTCTGCCTTGAAGGTCTGCTTGTCGACCAATGCAACGGCGGTATCGAGGTCGAGACTGCAAACGCCCTGAGAGCGGTTGGGCCAGACCTTTGCTGCCGAAAAGCTGTCGTTTGTGAGCGTGTATTCCATATCGGTGAGCACAAAGCGGGATATGGCAAATATCGCAGCGGTGAGCAATACAACTCCGCCGAGCTGTATCAAACCGCCATAGCTTTCGACGCAGACAGACACTATAAAGCACGCACTGCACACGATTATAGAGACTGCGACTGTCAAAAAGGCTGCCTTTGTATTGCATTCGGGTCTACACTTATACATTCTTATCACCTACAAAATAATTCTTAACGGGGGTTTTTGATATGAATTTTGATGACAACACCAAAAAACGGCTTTTGTCGCTGAGCGACGATGAATTCAGAGCGCTTATCGGTGCGATATGCGACGCCGCAGGGGCAGACAGCACCAAGGCGGCGATGTTTAAAAGCAACATAAGCGGCATTAAAAACGCGATATCCGGCATGAGCAGCGCCGACGCCGAAAGGCTTATGCAAAGCATAGGCAAAGACAAGGCAGAGGATATTGCGCGCATTCTGAGGAGCATTTGAGATGGATGCCGAGCTCGCTGCCAAGGTCGGGGCTCTGCTTGCAGACCCCGAGGCGGTGGCAAAAATTTCGAGCATAGCGTCGTCGCTCGGAGCTGACCGTCAAAGCACGCCAGATGCGGCAAAAAGCATGCAGTCCGACCCTCGCATTTCACTGCTGATCGGCTTAAAGGCGGTAATGCGCGACGACAAAAAGCAGAAAATAGATATGCTGATAAACGCGCTCACCGCTGTCTCGGCAGTAAAACGATTTGGAGGTGGCAAAAATGATATACAGCCGTGATTTCGGCACTGTTCAGGACGGCGGCGGCTTTGCCCCTCAGTGGCAAGAGCCGATGCCCGTGCCCGAGGTGCCCAAAACGCCGCCCGAGCCTGTTCAAACGCACAAAAGCTTTATCGACCTGTCGTTTTTAAAAAGGCTCGAGACCGACGACCTATTGATAATCGCCATCGGAATATTGCTGCTGCTTGATTCAGATATGTCAAGCGACATGATATTGCTGTTTATAGCGGCAATGCTGTTTTTGTGATCTGATTTCTGGTTTATTTTTATTTCTCTTCGCCTTCGCTCGGCTTTTTGCGCCAGATGAGATAGTCGATATATTCCTCGACCATTTTGCTCTCTTTGACCGAAAGACTGCGAAACTTGATGCCGACATTGACCTGCATCATCTGATCGGCGGTATCGACGCGCGATTTCTTTGGCTGCTGCGTTATGCCTGCCGCAAACATAAGGTCCGCAAGGTCGACCTCGCCAAAGGCGTGGTCGGCTATTTTGCGCATAAGCTTGGGACGGGGCGGATTCTCCTGCTCCATCATGAGCAATTTGCGCATCTGCACATAGCTGATCTCGCACTCCTCGGCGAACTGCCTTACGCTGCGTTCGCCCTGAGCACGCTCTAAAAGCAATGCAAATATTTTTTTGTTCCAGGGTCTGTTTTGATTATTCTGATTGTTTTGATTGTTTTGAATATTATCCTGATTCATTTGTCGGTATCTTTCGCTGCCAGGGCTGCGCCGATGACTGTGGCGTAAGCCGAATTGTCGGGGATGATAAACTGCACGCCAAACATTTTTTCGAGTATATCAAACCGCTCTCTCGCCTGAGGTATCACTGAAATATTGCCTGTGAGCACTATTTTGTCGAGCTTTTTGAGCCTTGCGCCGAATACCGCCAGAACTCCTGCGGTCTCGAATATCATATTGAGCACGCCGAGCGCAATATCGGCATTGGTGGCAAGCTCTGACAAAGCGCCGAAGTTGGATGCGGTCGCATTCGCCTCGAGCGTCGGGATATTGCCGCACGAAATGTCCTTGATCAAAAGATCGACGTTGCCAAGCTCGCCATCCTTTGCGAGCTCCGATATAGCATCGGCATCGGATAGCGACATAAGCCTTTTGCAAAGTCCTATCAAGGTGCCTCCGCCGACGCCTGTGCCGCCGAGATGCTCATATATCATTCCGCGCTTGGCATAAACCAGCGCCGTGCCTGTGCCCATGCTGACTACTATCGCCTCGTCAAGACCCGAGAGATAAAGTCCGCCCCTGCCGGTCGCGTCGAATTCCTCGACTCTTTCGGTGGGCAGGCCGTATATCGATTGCTCGACAAAGCTGCTGCCTGCGCCTGTGACGTATATCCTGCCGATCTCTGACAGCGGAATATTGTTTATAGCCGTGAACCTGCCGAATGCGCCGTAAAGCGACGCAAGCGGATCGTTTGCCTTGACCAAAAACGGTTCAAGCAGTCTGTCGCCCTCAAAGCCGACTATCTTAGTCGTGCTGCCGCCGACATCTATGCCGATGATTATAGACATTTTATTTATTCCTCTCATCTTGGGTGAATGTTTAAGTGGATATTTTAAGTGGCTTAAAGCCCAGAGCGTCCGCTGCGATCAGCCGCAGTGATGCGCCCATTGCGCTCGTGTGCAGAGCGCCCGAGGCGACCGAATGGATATGCCCATAAAAGACTCTGCCTATGCGGTATCTGTATATCACGTCGAGCAACTGCTCGCATTGCTGCGTGCCGTAGACAGGTGGATAATGCAAAAACACGACAAGCTCTCTGCCCTCGCCACGGTCGAGCGCCAAGCCGCTTTTTAAAGACAGCTCGAGCCTCGTCGCCTCGCGGTCACCGTATTTTTTGTCGTCGGCTGTCTTTCCGCCCGAAACAGGCAGATAGCCCTTTGTGCCGCAAACTATTATATCTTCGCATATATATGCATTATTTCGCAAGAACGAAATGTTGCTTATGCCGAGCTCTTTGACAAACGACTGCATCCTTGGCAAAGTTGCCCACCAAAAATCGTGGTTGCCCTTGCCGACTATTTTTTTGCCGCCAAGGCTTGACAAAAACAAAAAGTCGTTTTTTGCATCCTCGGCGCTGTCGCCCCAGCTCAGGTCGCCCGGTATAACGACCGTATCGTCGTCGCCGATGTCTGCAAAGCCCTCAATGAGCCTTTGCATATGTCCCTGCCATCTTGCGCCAAAAACGTCCATCGGCTTTTTGCCGCTCGACGACAGATGCAGATCAGAGATGCAATATACTGCCATAGCCCCCTCCGTGAATGCTGCGATGAATAATCCGATATGTGTGCGGAAATACTATTGTCAAAAAAGAGAAAGAGGTTTTATCATGCAAGACAAAAGAAACGAGCAAAAATGCAAATGCAACAAGGGCGTAAACTGCGCCGTGCACACCTGCTGCTATCACGACGGCAAATGCGGCTGCACCGCAAAAACCGTTTCGATAGGCCCATCAAACGCCAACGAATGCCGCGAAACAGTCTGCGCGACCTTCAAAAAGCGTGAGGAAGACACGATCTGCTGATGCTTTTTGTCAGCCTATGACCGCCGCCTGCATTTCGGACGGGTCTATAACGTCCTTGAACCTTATCTGCTTTGACATCACGTCGCAAAGGCAGGACGGTATCTCTGCCCCTGTCAGCTCGTGAAGCTTGACGAGCGCCTCATAGCCATCAAAGCCGTCACAGCCGAGTGCGCTTAAAACGGCGGGCGCAAATTTATACGGTGACGCAGTCGATGCGACAAGCATGACGGTGTTGCCGTTTTTATATTTCCTTGCGCAGTGCATAGCGACTGCGGTATGAGTATCGCAAAGATAATTAAACTCATTAAAAACGTCGGCTATGACGCTTGCGCACTGCTCTTCATCAGCGTATGCGGCGACAAAGTCAGAGCGTATCTTTTGCATTATGGCTTCGTCGACCTCAAACCTGCCGGTCGATGCCAGCGAATGCATATATTCGCGTGTTTTTTCTGCACCTGCGACAAAATAAAGCAGGCGCTCGAGGTTTGAAGATATGAGAATATCCATCGAGGGGGACGTCGTGGCATAAAACTCACGGTTTCTGTCATAGACGCCTGTCTCGATAAAATCAGTGAGAATGTGGTTTTTGTTTGATGCGCAGACAAGTCTGCCGACAGGCAGACCCATTTTTTTGGCTATAAACGCCGCAAAAATATTGCCGAAATTGCCTGTGGGAACAGTGATGTCGAGCTTGTCACCGCATTTTATTATATCGCCCTCGAGCAGATCGCAGTACGACGAGATATAATAGACTATCTGGGGTGCGAGCCTGCCGAAGTTGATAGAGTTTGCGCTGGACAAAAACACGCCCTTTTGCGACAACCGCTGTGCCGCATCGATGTCGGAGAATATTTTTTTAACGCCGCTCTGGCAGTCGTCGAAATTGCCTCTCACCGCAGTGACCTTGACGTTGTCGCCGACAGTCGTCGCCATCTGCCTTTTTTGCATATCCGAAACGCCGTCCGAAGGATAAAAAACGTGTATCCCTGTCCTGTCAACGCCCGAGAAGCCCTCGAGTGCCGCCTTGCCGGTATCGCCGCTCGTGGCAACGAGTATGAGCGCATCACGCTTTTCGTGTGTTTTGCCAAGCGACAAAGACAAAAGTCTGGGCATTATCTGCAGCGCCATGTCCTTGAATGCCGCAGTCGGGCCGTGCCACAGCTCTATAACTCCCACATCGCCGCAAAGCATACAAAGCGGTGCGGGATGCTCGCCGAAATGCTCTGCCGAATAAGCGTTGTTCGCCGCGCAAAGCAATTCGTCGTTATCATAATCTGTCAAAAACATTCCGAGCACGTGCGCTGCCCTCTCGGCATAGGTCATTTGGCGCATTCTTTTGATGTCCTCATAAGCTATCGTGGGTATGCGCTCGGGCACAAAAAGTCCGCCGTCATCCGCCAGACCGTTCTTGATGACCTCTGCCGCGGTATATTTTTTGCCGTCTGTTGACCTTGTCGAAATATAATATATGTTATCGTTGTTAGTCATATCTCTGCCGCCTCAAATGCGTTTTTAATAATATTTACCCTGCCGTCCTCGCCGTCAAAATACACCTCGGCGATATCGCAGGTGATCCTTTTTATCCTGCGCATAACACCTCTTGAAAGCATCGGCGACCAGACCTCGATGCGTCCCGAATGCATATTGTCATACAAAAACATTCGCTGTGCCCTGTGCAGATGCGCTATCTTGCGGTCGTCGACCGCCTCCGACGGTCTGCCGAAGCGGTCTGACGATCTCGCCTTGACCTCGACAAACACTATCTCGCCGTGCTTGTATGCGACCAGATCTATTTCGCCGCCTCTGACAGAATAGTTGCGAGCTATTATCTTAAAGCCCTGAGACAGATAATATCGCTCGGCTATCGCCTCACCACGTCTGCCTGATTGTGTCGTTGTCTGTGCCATAAAGCGTCTTTCTCAAAAAGCTCATACGGTGCGCAGGGCACGGACCGTATTTTAATATAGCTTCTTTGTGCTCCTTAGTGGGATAGCCCTTGTGCTTTGCAAAATCATAGCCGGGATATATCTTATCCATCTCGACGCAGTATCTGTCACGCGAGACCTTGGCAAGTATCGATGCCGCCGCGATGGACGGTATCTTGCCGTCGCCCTTGACGACAGCTATTGCAGGCACGGGAATATTGCGCACGATATTGCCGTCGATGAGCGCAAGATCCGGTCTTGTGCGCAAGGCCTCTATCGCGCGGCGCATTGCGAGCATAGAAGCGTTGAGAATGTTGATAGCCTCTATCTCGGCGACGTCCGCCCTCTCGATGGCAAAATCTATCGCCTGCTCTCTGATGATGTCAAAAAGCTCGTCTCTTTTGCGCTCTGAAAGCTTTTTTGAGTCTCCGAGACCCTCGATGTGACAGTCCTTGGGCAGGATGACGGCAGCAGCAAAAACAGGCCCCGCCAGCGGTCCTCTGCCCGCCTCGTCGCAGCCACAGATAACACTTACCTCCTGTGAATAAAAGGTCCTTTGCATCGTCCAGTCGATCATGACTCAAAACAGCTCCTCTCTATTCGATTATAATTGTATATTATCTCACGCTCAGTCGAGCGTTATTCTGCCTATCCTGCCGCCTCTGAATTCGTCGAGCAGGACTGCGGCAGTGCGTTCTTCGTCCACCTCTGCCCTGCTGCGGATAAAGCCGCGCTTTTTGGCTATGCGGCAGAAAAGATCATAGTTATCCTCGTCCTCGTCGATATTGCCTATCTTGTATCTCTCAATGAGCAATTCGGGATATTTGACCCTGAGCATTGCGAGCAATTCTATCGCCAGCTCGAGCTGGTCGAGGATGTCATCTCTGATAGAGCCGAGGCAGGCGAGCTTGACGGCGACAGAACGGTCGTCAAACTTGTGCCAAAGCAGACCCGGGGTGTCCATCATGACGACGCCCTTGTCGGTGGGTATCCACGTGTTGGAGCGTGTGACACCCGGTCTATCCTCTGCCTTTGCCTTTTTTGTGCCCGAAAAGGTGTTGATAAACGTCGACTTGCCGACATTTGTTATGCCTGCGACCATCACTCTGATGTCACGTGTAACGCCCTTTATGGCGTTGCGCTCAAGCCGTTCTGCCATAAGCTGTCTTATTGCGGGCGCTATGCTCTGCATTCCGCTGCCTGTCTTGCAGTCTATGGCTATCGCACCGAGCGACGAAGCAAAGCGCTTTGTTGCGCCTGCATCGGCAAGCGACGACTTTGTCAGCAAAAGCAGCCTTGGCTTGCCTGAAAAAAGCTTATCAAAATCGGGGTTGCGGCTCGAGACAGGCACTCTTGCGTCCGCCAGCTCTATGACCGCATCTATCTGCGGCAAGGTCTCGGCGATCAGGCGCTTTGCCTTTGCCATATGCCCCGGATACCAAACTATATGCTCCATTATTCCACCGTGCCAAACCGAGGAGCCAGCCTGATGACCACCCTGCCGACTATCTCGTGATATTCAAAAAATCCGTATTTGCGGCTGTCGAGCGAATTGTTGCGGTTGTCGCCCATCGCAAATATGCAGCCGTCGTCGACGACAAACTCACATATGCCGTCGGAATTGGTGTATTTCTCGACAAAAGGATAAGAGTGCATAGGCATCTCAGAGCGCAAGGTGACATAGTCCTCGTCGAGCAATATGCCGTCGACCCAGACCTGCCAATTTTCAAAATCGATTCTGACAGTCTGTCCACCCGTAGCGATAACACGCTTGATGAGCGGCTGCGCATTCTCTGTCCTGTTGATAACGACTATATCGCCTGTCGCAGGGGTATAAAACAGGTTGCTGATGATGAGCTTATCCTCGTGCTGCAGGGTGTCACGCATCGACGTGCCGTCGACCGTGACATATCTGAAAACGAACATAAACAGCAGTACCATGACCGCCACGGCATAGGCGAAGGTCTCGACATATTCAAACACCTCGAGTGCGCCCTTTTGCTTTTTTGGCTTTTTTGCACTCGTGACGCTCTCTGAAGCATCTGTATTTTCGGTGCTCGGGGTAGTTTCGGTGCTTTCGGTATTATCGGTATTTTCGATAATTTCGATAATTTCGGTGCTTTCGGCACCTTCTGCACCTTCGGTATTATCTGCACTTTCGGCAATTTTATCGGCATCTGCGGGTGCTGTGCCCTCTGCCTGCTCTGTGCCCTCGATATAAAAGCCGTCGAGAGCGCCGAGGCCGCCGTCGTCGTTATTGATATTTTCGTTGATGTTTTGCTGATTGTCCTGCATGATGCGCCTCTTAAAAAGTCATATTAGAACAAAAGTGTCTGGTTTTATACAGACACTTTTTGCCGCTATTAGCGAAGAAATTATATTTGTTCTTTGACCTTGGCAGCCTTGCCGACTCTGGAACGCAGATAATAAAGTTTTGCTCTGCGAACCTTGCCGCGGCGAGTCACAACAACGTTCTGAACGTTGGGGCTGTGCAGCGGGAAAGTCTTTTCGGTGCCGACGCCGAACGAAACACGGCGCACGGTAAAGGTCTCAGAGATGCCGCCGTTCTTTTTGGCGATGACGGTGCCCTCGAAGATCTGTGTTCTTTCGCGGGTGCCCTCAACGATGCGCTGGTAAACCTTGACGCTGTCGCCGACGTTGAACTTGGGGGTCTCTTTCTTCACTTGCTCGTCTGTAAAAGCTTTGAGAATCGCGTTTGTATTCATAAGCTCCTCCTTATTTATTCGCACGTTCATGCCGAGCCGCAGAGGACCGCACGATATTTTTACAGAGCATTATAGCATACAAGTTTGCGTTTTGCAATAGCTATTTTTAAATTTTGCGCTTTATTTGCCGTTTTATGCAGGCAAAATAAGCTTGACCGCCCTCGGAACTATGCTGATCTCGGGGTTTTTCATCTCGCAGATCTCGCCGTCGATGTTGACCTCGACGGGATCTTCCGCCTCGATCCTGATATGCTTGCAAAGAGAATGCGAGGTGTATTCCTTGAGCTTTTCGATATGCTCGCCCTGTCTGAACTTGCCGACCAGCCCGATAAATTTGCTTATAGAAACAGAGCAGATCCTGATGAGATCGAGGAAACCATCCTGTATATTGCTGATCGGCGCAGCCTTAAAGCCGCCGCCATAATATCTGCCGTTCGCCGCAATGACAAAGAGGTAGCCCTGCTTGGGGTCCTCGAGGTCCTCACCGTCGGCAACGACGTGATAGACATGCTTGCGCTCGTTGACGAGGCATTTGCAGAGAGAAAGGTTGTAGGCCGTCGAGCCGTTCACCATCGGCAGGCGCTTGTATGACACCATTCCCTTAGCGGCTGCGGCATCAAAGCCCGCAGAAACTATGTTGATGCTGACTCTTTCGTTGCCGCCCTCGCAATCGGCGACACGCAAAAGGTCGATTTCTTCTGTCCTGCCTGCGACCATGTCGGCAAGCGACCTGAACTTTTCGGCAGGGATCTCGTCATAATATTTGATAAAATCGTTGCCCGAGCCTATGGGAATAACGCCGAGCGCACAATTCGAGCGCCCTGCGCGGTATATGCCGAGCACCACCTCAGACAGCGTTCCGTCGCCGCCACATGCATAAACTCTGACAAAATCGTCGTCTGCCGCACCGAGAATATATTCTCTGGCTATTTCGGTAGCGTCGCCGGGGCAGGTCGTAACTCTGATCTCTCGGCTCGCTTCGTCGGGCAGGACACGCTTGATCGCCGCAGAAATGACCTCTGTGCGATCCTTTTTGCCTGCAACGGGGTTGATGATAAACAGGTGCTTGACATTCATGGTAAAACTCTCCTATCCTATATAGGGTCTCGACTTAAATGGGTCGAAGGGCGGACGCATACATATGCGCGAAACGGCGCTCTCTGCCTGAAGCGCTTTTATCAAGCCTTGGTCGGCTGCCGCCGAGGGCCTGGTTATGGCAGATATTTTATTTGCTTTGTTTATTATGTTCAAATGGCGTCTGCCGTCATCGTCGGCGGCAAGCAAAAGAGTTTCGTTTATCTGACTTTTCATCATTTGCGGAGTAATGCCGAACGCTATCGAGCATATCAAGCGCCTGTAATACGCAGCGGTATGACTGCCGTCGGCGCAACACCGTGCGAGCGATTCGACAGAATTGTGCTCTGCTATATGCGCCCTCAGCCTGTAAAGCGCATCGTCGGTGGCAGAATAGACATCGTCCCTGCCGACACGGCCAAGCTTGTCATAAAGCCTTGAAAGCACAAAAACGTCAAAGCTCTTTTCATCGAGCGACGAGCCGCATTCAAAGGCCTGCGCACTCTTTGGAGGCAAATTGCAAAGCATATTTTTGCCAAGCGAGCGAAGCTCGGTGGCGCTTTTATATGACATATCACGCCTGATGGGATAAATATCAAGGCCGCATCTGCCTGCGTAATAGATATATTCGGAGGCGAGGATGTTGTTGGGCTTTTTAAGCATTTCGGCTGCCTCGTCGCCGACACATTCTCTGACCGCCTCGCAAAGCGCCAAAGGGTATGACCTGACACCCGACGAAAGATAATGCTCTGTTTTTTGCTGCAATATGCCCTTTTCACGCAGTCTGCCGACCTCGATCAGCGGCTGTATGTCGTCCTCTGCGCCAAAGGCGAGCTTGTCCACGCATATGCGTGATGCGATGTCGACACCTGCCGCAGCAAAATCGCGTGCCGATGCGCAGGAGTATGGAAACGGCAATTCGAGCACGAGCGACGCTCCGCAATCGACCGCTGCTTTTGCACGTGTGTATTTGTCGGCAATGGCAACGCCGCCTCTTTGCACCGCAAAGCCCGACATTATGCACACCACTGTGTCAAAATGCTTTTTAAGCTCGGTAAGCTGATAAAGGTGTCCGAAATGAAACGGATTGTATTCTGTTATTACAGCGACCGACGGCATAAAAACTCCTTGCATTTTCTGATTATTTATAGTATAATACAATGAAAATAAAATGTCAAGGAGAGAAAAATGTATATACTCGTAGTAAATGCAGGCAGCTCATCGCTCAAATATCAGCTTTTTGATATGGATCAAAAGTCGGTCCTCGCAAAAGGCCTTTGCGAACGCATAGGCACTGACGGACTTTTTACACATTCAAAGCTCATCGGTGACAAGGCATCGGTCAAGCAATTGCCCGTCGACCTGCCCGACCACGCAGCGGCTGCAGCTATAGTTATCAAATACCTCACCGATCCTCAGTACGGCGTTATCAAGGATATGTCAGAGATCGGCGCTATCGGTCACCGCATAGTCTCCGGCGGCCCGTGGCTCACCAAGAGCTGTCTCATCGACGGCGCTGACGGCGAAGTCATGGCTACATTGCGCAAGTGTGTCAATTTCGCACCCCTCCACACCAAGGGTCACATCCAGTGCATCGAGGGCTGCACCAAGATACTGCCCGATGTTCCGCAGGTTCTGGTCATGGACACCTCGTTCCACCAGACCATGCCCAAAAAGGCATACACCTATCCTATCGACCGCACCATCGCAGAGAAATATTCTATCCGCCGCTACGGTGCACACGGCACTTCGCACAGATATGTTTCGCAAAAGGCGATCGAATATCTCGGCAACCCCAAGGCAAAGATCGTCACCTGCCATCTCGGCAACGGCTCTTCGATAACCGCAGTCGACGGCGGCAAGTGCATCGATACCTCGATGGGTCTTACTCCGCTTGAGGGCGTCATCATGGGCTCGAGATGCGGCTCTATCGACCCTGCGGTCGTTCCGTTTGTTATGGAATACGCAGGCATCAAGCCCGAGAACGTCAGCGACTGGATGAACAACGAATGCGGCTTCTATGGTCTGACAGGTCACAAGGACCTGCGTGACGTTCGTGCTGCCGCAGAGAACGGCGACGAGAACGCACGCAACGCACTCGACGTGCTCGCTTATGAGGTCAAAAAATATATCGGCTCTTATACCGCCGCTATGAACGGCCTCGACTGCATAGTCTTTACCGCAGGCATCGGCGAAAATGACGAGGATCTCAGACGTGAGATCACCGCCGATATGTCGTTCTTCGGTGTCGAGATCGACGACGAAAAGAATAAGACCGTCAGACAGCACAAGGATCAGACAATCATCGACATCACCGGCAAGAATAGCCGTGTAAAGGTGCTCGTTATCCCCACCGACGAAGAGCTCGCTATCGCTACCGACACAGCAGAGCTTGTCAAATAACTCGCATATCGAATATTTAATAATCAAAAAGAGATCTTGCCGCAGCAAGGTCTCTTTTTTGGCTTTGACGAAATTAAGCAACGCTGTGCCTTGCGGCGCAGTTAGCAGTTAAGTTGTCGCTACAGCGACAACTTAACTGCGTGAAGCGCTTCGCTTGCGGCTCTACGGCAACTGAAGTTGCCTACAATCCTTCCGTCTTTTGACTCGCTTTTAAAAAAGCTCGCAAAATCCACCTCCCTTTACACAAGGGAGGCAAGGACTGAACCACAGCGAATGGTGTTCTACAGAGCGTTGGCACGAGTTTTCGCCATTGAGTGCGTTATATAAATTGTTTTTGCTTGCAAAAACTTCCCTTATCTCACGAAGTGAATATCACTGCGCCGTGAGGCGCAATATCACTTACCACTCGGCTTTAGCTGAATATCACTTTTCACGGCGCTGAAAGCGCTGCTTCACTATGCCGAAGGCATAACTTCACTGTCGCTACAGCGACAACTTAACTGATTATTTGCGCCCGTCCGTGCTTCCCAGTCCGCCGTTTCTGATCGTGGTGCTTTGGTCGTCGACGGTTATCCCGAACGGAACGAATATGCCCTGTGCAAACGCCGTGCCCTTTGAAAGCGCTATCGGCTTGTCGCCGTTGATGAGCTTGACACGGATGTGACCCTCGTTGTCGCTGAAATAATAGTCGCTGTCGATTATTCCGACAGTGTTGGCGAGCCTGACGGCATATTTAAAGCCGAGCCCCGAGCGTGGGCAGAGCATCAAAAACCAGCCGTCGTCGATGCGTGCCCTTATTCCTGTGTCTATGACCGTCTGCTCGTGCGGTTCGAGCGCTATATCCTCGTTTAAAAAGAAGTCATAGCCTGCGCTGCCCGACGTCGCTCTGACAGGCAGCTTTGCGGTGTCATAGCCTGTCACTCGCTCAAATTTTGCTATTCTCTGCATAATATCTCCTTGATGATGTCCATCGCGTCGGCATAGCCGTCAAAGCCTCTGCCGCAAATTATTTTTTGGCAGGCATCGCCCGTAACGGTGACACGTCGGTATGGCTCGCGCGAATAAATGTCGCTCAGATGCACCTCGACAGTCGGTATTCCGACCGCACGTATAGCATCGGCGATGGCTATCGAGGTGTGCGAAAAACCGCCGGGGTTTATCACAATGCCGTCAAAAGTGCCGTATGCCGACTGTATTTTATCTATGATGTCGCCCTCGTGGTTCGACTGAAACAGCTCTGCTTCAAAGAGCCTTGCCTTTGCGCTCTCGGTGATAAATCGGCAGAGCGCATTATAATCCTGCCTGCCGTATATCTCGGGCTCTCTGATGCCGAGCATATTCAGGTTGGGGCCGTTTATGACCAGCAGCTTTTGCATTTTTCACCTCTTAAAAAACAACGGCAGAGGTGACTCTGCCGTGTGGTTTGCCGTGTGCTTATTATTCGCCGTCGTGGCAGCCGCAGCCGCAATCACAATCGTCGTCATCCTCATAGTCGATCGAAAGCTCAAACTGCTTGTTGCAGGAGGGGCAAACGACAACATGAGCCTCGTCCTCGATGATCTCGTCGAGATCCTCGTGGTCGATATAAATAGTTTCGCCGCACTCGGGGCACTCGAGCTCGAGGCAGTCGCCGCAGCAATCGCAATCTTCATCGTCGCAATCGTCGCATTCGCCGTCGCACTCGTCGCACTCGCCATAGAGGTCGTCCTCAACGTCGCCGAGGCACTCGTCGATCTCTTCGATATATTCGCCAAGGTTTGCAACCTCGTCATCGATGTCGGCAACAGTGAGAGCGATGTCCTCAAGCATATCGGCGATAGCTTTGAAAAGCTTGGTCTCGTCAGCATTCTGATCGAGCTTCATGCCGTCCATAAGGCCTTTGATATAAGCGGCTTTTTCGGTAATATTCATAATAGATACCTTTCTGCTGAAAAAACAGCGTCAGACTCTCTCGAGATATTCGCCCGTGCGGGTGTCGATGCGGATGATGTCGCCCTCGTTGATGAACATGGGAACCTTGACCTCTGCGCCGGTCTCGACGGTAGCAGGCTTGGTAGCGTTAGTTGCGGTGTTGCCGCGAACGCCGGGCTCGCTCTTTGTGACGAGCAGTTCAACGAATGTGGGGGGCTCAACTGCAAAGACCTTGCCCTTGTAAGAAACAAGGCGGCACATCATCTCTTCTTTGACAAACTTAAAGGAATCAGGCAGAACGTCTGCGTTGAGGGGGACCTGGTCATAAGTCTCGAGGTCCATAAAATAATAGAGCTCGCCGTCGTTGTAGCTGTACTGCATGTCTTTGCGCTCGACAACAGCGGTGGGGAACTTTGCGGTGGGGTTGAAGGTCTGGTCGACCACGGCTCCGGTAATAACGTTGCGCAGCTTGGTGCGGACGAATGCCGCGCCCTTGCCGGGCTTGACGTGCTGGAACTCGATGATCTGCATAACAGCGCCTTCCATCTCAAAGGTAACGCCGTTCCTGAATTCACCGGCAGAAATCATATATATCCTCCTTTTTACCGTGCGTATATGCATATCGGTAAATCATAATATTTCTTCTATCATTTTAATTGATAATGCTCTGATTGTCAAGGCTTTTTTGGCAAAAAGTCTTATTTTTATATCAGGCAGGGCAACATCGAGGCACTTTGGCGGATTTTAGATGCAAGTTTTGTGCAAAAATGCCTTTGAAATTATTCTTTTAAGGTGGTACAATCATTTTAAAGCGTGTAGCCTCTGGCGTAATTCCGGCAGAGACTGCACGCATTTTTTGTTTTGAAGGGAGCAATATATGAAAAAAACCAACCAATTTTTAGAGAACGAGAGGATTGGCACGCTCGTACGAAAATATGCGTTGCCCTGTGTCGTCTCGCTGCTGGTCGGTGCGCTTTATAACATCGTCGACCAGATATTTATAGCCAATGCCGACTATCTGGCGTCATACGGCAACGCGGCGAACACCGTGGTGTTTCCGATGACGGTGCTTGCGCTCGGCATCGCCGTCATGATAGGCGACGGCTGCTGTGCGTTTGTCAGCATTTCTCTCGGCAAAGGCGCAAAGGACGACGCTCACCGCAGCGTCGGCAACGCAATAGTGCTCTGCCTGATAAGCAGCATTGTGCTGACAGCAGCTTATCTGCTGTTTGACGAGCAGCTTTTGACTGTTTTCGGCGGCAGAGTCAACAACGAGACATATGTGCTGGCTAAAGAATATTTGTTTTGGATAACATTAGGCATACCGTTTTATATGTTCGGTCAGGCGATGAACCCGATAATACGCAGTGACGGCAGCCCCAAATTCGCCATGATCGCAACGCTTTCGGGCGCAATAGCAAACGTGATACTCGACCCGATATTCATCTATACACTGCATCTGGGAATGGCAGGTGCGGCGATCGCCACCGTGATAGGTCAGATCATAACCGCAGCGCTTTCGGCAATATACATCTGCCGTATGAAGGCACTGAAATTGCAACGCTCAAGCTTTGTGCCCTGCGGCAGAGTAACAAAGCGCTTTTTGTCGCTCGGACTGACAAGCCTGCTTGCGCAGGTCTCGCTGGTTATTTCTATGGCGGCAGTGCAAAGCACCTGCACAAAATACGGCGCGCTCGACCCGGTATTCGGTCTTGAGCAATATGCGCAGATACCTCTGGCGGCGCTCGGAATAGTGATGAAATTCTTTCAGATAGCGATATCTGTCGCAATAGGAATCGCCGCAGGCTGCATTCCGATAGTCGGCTATAACATCGGCGCAGGCAGAAAAGACAGGACAAAGCAGCTTTTTACATACCTGCTTGTTTCAGAGGCAGTCGTCGGCGCAATAGCGCTTTTGGTGGTCGAATGCCTGCCGTTGCAGATAGCAGAACTTTTCGGTGCGGCAGGTGAAAGTGCGTATTATTCCGACTTTGTAGTGAAGTGCTTTAGAATATACCTCTGCATGATGGTGCTTGCGACAGTCAACAAGGGCACGTTCATATTCCTGCAGGCGCTCGGAAAGGCGATGGCTTCGACTGTCGTTTCGCTCACGCGAGAAATAGTTTTTGGCGTAGCACTGCCGATAATTATGCCGATATTTATGGGGCTTGACGGGCTTTTGTGGTCGTTTCCCGTGGCAGACATGCTCACGTTCGCCATCGCAATCGTGTTTATAATAAGGACCTATAAAGAACTACAGCCGCAGAGCAATTAATAAAAAGCAGGTCAGCCGACCTGCTTTTTTATCGTCCATGATGCTTTTGTTGACCAGCGTGCGCCCTTGGTGACCTTGACGCCCGACTCGTTGAATATCGAGAAATAAAGCTTGTTTTCGTTTGCGTTCATATCCCAGAATTCAGTTTTTGCCTTGCTGGTGAAATTGTGGTGTGCGTCGACGCCGAATACCTCGACATCAAATGCCACCTTCTTGCCCGAATAGCCGCTGATGGTGGCTGACGTAGCGTTGGTGCAGCCGTACATCACGCCCGAATAATCGGCATAGCCAACCTTGAGCGAGGTGAACGAAACGTCGCTGCCGTCGGTCTTGTGGAACGTGATGAACCTGCCCTGCGTCTTGGGCACTGCGAACATACAGGAATACGTCAAGCCGAAATAGGTGTCTCTCAAGACCTCGCATTCGCACTCGAGCGTTATACGCTCGCCTATGAAATAATATGTTCTGGTAACAGAAAGATACTGTGTCTGTGTGCCTGCTATGCGGATGATGGTCTTTTCGACCACCTTGACGCCGTTGGTATCAAAGCTCTTGCCGACGGCGAGGTTCAGCTTTTCGCCTGTCGAGGCATCGAAGAATTCTATGCTCTGCAGATCCTCGTCGCCGTGGTTGCCGCCCGAGAACGGCATGCTCGATGCCGATGTGCCTGCCCTGTAAACATACTCCCAGTCGGTATAGCCGCCTGCGACACGAGTGCCGTCGACCTTCCACATTCCGAGGTTCCAGGTGCCCCATGCGGTCTTGTAGAGCGAGATAGAAAGCGTGCCGACCGAGGTGCCCTTGCAGGTTATATCGACATTCGAGGTCGTGGTCTGCTTGACAGTCATGGGATAGGTCTCGCTTCTGTCGGGATCGTCATATTTTTGATAAAGGCTCTTTGCGCCCTGCAGATGCTGCTTGATGCTGCTGTGGCTTGCGGCAGATTTTTTGCCTATATCTGTTGGCGTATAGGTCTTTTTGTCTGTTCTCCTGCTTGCGATATAATCGCAAACGTCGACACCGCCGTCGCAGTTGATGTCGCCGTCAATGATGACGACCGCCTTTTGCTTGCCGAGCGTAACTATATCGCCGCTGACGACATTGCCGGAGGTCTTTTGCTTGCCGTTTTTGTCGGTCAGCCTGCAGTCGGCGTGCCCCATCGTAGCAAGAAACGCGCTGACCGAGGTGTCGGGTCTTACGCCGCGGACATACTGAGTGCCACCCGAGGTCTCTATGTATTCGCCCGAGTTGTACATGGTGCGCAGTGAATTAAAATCGGGGCTCTTGCCTGTAGAGGTAGCCTTTTTGTCAAGCGGATCACCATAGTCAGAGTCGTTAAAGCCCATCGTATCTTCTGCGCTTGTATCATCATCGTCGTCGCCAACAGTACCGACACACACCTCGATCTCAGAGCAGAACGCAAAGCCGCCTGCACGGTATATCTCGATCTTGATATATCTTGCCGAAAAGCCGTCTTTGTCGGTGTATCTTATCTGCGAAATGCGGTTTCCCTCGACCGCAACTCTTTTGCCGTCGCCCAATTTGGTATAATTCTTGCCGTCCTCTGAGGCAGAGAAGGTTATACGCTGGGGATAGCTGATGCCCCAGGAGGTCATCTCCTCGACATACGCCGCAATTCTCACTATGCCGCTGTTGACCTCTAAAAGGTCAAGGACTATCGTTATCGGTGCGCCCGAGTTCCAGCCGACCCAAATGGTGCTGCCTGCGTCGCCACCGTCGTTTGTAGCGCCGTCGGTGAGCTCTTTGCCGTCAACATTGACATAGCCGTTGGAATTTGCCTTATCCTGATACGGCTGCGGATCGTATGTATAAGGGCAGTCGAGCGCTATGTTTGATAATTTCTCCTGCTCTGCCGAAACAGCGAGCGCCGAAGCGAGCATTATGACCGCCAAAAGCAATGAAAAAAGCTTGATCGCCTTGTTTTTCATCATCATTCCCCTTTCTTATGCCTCGTCATCTATCAAAAGCCACGAGCACGAGGTGGTATATTTAGTGCCTGCCGCAACCAATGTCGGCGTATTTTCTTCGTATTTGCTGAAATAAAGCTTGTTGTGGGTTTTATTCATATCCCAGAACATTGTCTTGCGTGTGTTGCTGAAGTTGTCTGTTGCAGTCTCGGGGGTGAGCACTCTGACCTGTATCTTGTATCTCGGATTCTTGTTGCCGTAGAGCACGACGCAGTCGGCGCCATAGCCCTCATAGAACGTGTCTGAGGCGTATTCCTTCTCGCAGGTCTCGCCTGTTTCGCACTGATAGATAAGCTTGCCGTTCTCATAATAATCTGCGTGCGTGCCGTAGGCCTTACTTATCGGCATCATACAGGTGTACGAGAGATACCAATAGACATCCTTGACGTGGTCATACTCGCAGTCGAGCCTGATCTGCTCTGCCGTTATCGTATAATTGCGTGTCACGGCGGCATAATAATCATCGGGGTTGCCGAGGTGCAGATGAGTTTTTTGCACGACGGTCAAGGTTTCTACCTCAAACTCTTTGCCCGAATCAAGGTCGAGCAAGGTTTCACCGTCATAAAACTCGAGCGAGACGAGGGTCTCGTTGCCGTGGTTGCCGCCAGACCAGACATAGCCGCCCGACGGCTTGTCGGATGCACGATAGACATACTCCATATCAGTCGAGCCGCCTGTGAAGTTGACGTTGCCACCTGCGGTCGAAAGCGTCCACGAGCCTAATATGTAAGTGCCCCACGCGCGTTTATCAAGCGTGAGTGCGACCTTGCGGTCGTCGAAAATATGTGACGTAAAGCGATATTGGTTGCTCGAAAGCTTTTTTACCTTCAATTTATACCCTCCCTTTTGCTCGGCGTAAACAGAATTTCCGCCTGCTTCATCCGATGTGTCAGAAGCCTCGGGGGCTTCGGAATTGTCTGATGTGTCCGAAACGTCAGAAGCGTCCGAAGCATCAGATGACGTGCCTGCGTTTTGCGAAGCGTCATTCGATATAGCACCGTTTGATGCTGCGCTGCCGCTGGTATCGCCGTCGCTCGGGTCGCAGGACGTGAGAACGCACGAGATCAGCATAAAAAGCAAAAGCATTATCGATATGCATTTTGCGATGCTAATGTTTTTGTTATTTCTCATAATAGTGATAAACTCCTTAAAAAAGCGTTGTTTGTCGATATTATAGCCCTGATTGCCGTTTATTATGTATGCTTTTGCATAAAACCTGTTTTGCACGTCAAGCATCGTTGTGTGGCGTTTTGCTTTGTTAACAGCCGAAGTGCAAAAAGCATATTATGCATTACTCATATTTTTTATAGCTCTCGGGGAAATAGGTCTTTTGCATCTCTGAAACAGGCGACATCTTGAGCCTTATATCTCCGTTGTCGTCGTCACGTGAAAGCTTGCAGACGTGTGTACCTTCGTCAAAGGTCACATCTATGCCGAACACAAAATTCTGAAACAGCTCGACAGGCAATAAAATATCTGTTTCTGTAAATATAACAGGTGCCGAAAGCCTTGCCGACGAGCCGTTGACATATATCTGCGTCGAATTATCCGTGCAGGCTATCATGCTTTGCGAGGGCAGACAGACGAGGTTGATCTTTTGATCGTCGCCGGCTATGCTGATGTCGGCGATACAGGCTACCGCACTATACGGAACATAAAGCCCATATACTCTGTTCGCCGAGGAGGACGAAACAGTGACCGCAGTCTTGCCGTTTTTGACGAGCCTCAGGCTGTAAAGCCCCGAGCTGTCAGATGCGCTGTCGTATATCATATATATAACGCCTGCGGCAAGCGCCGTTATTATTATGATCAGAACGAGCATGGTTATGGCGACGGTGACGAACGTCTCGGCCATTCTGCTATGCTTTTTGCGCTTTTTGGTTGTTTTGCTCTGCTCATCCAAGGGCTTGTACCTCCTTTTTGAAATAGCACCTTACACTGTGACAGTTATATTTTACATTATTCTTTTGCAAAAATCAACAGGCTAACTATAATTATAAAAAAATATCTTTGAGAGGTGGACTGTATGGCAAAGAAATTTGCAGGCGACGCAAAGCGCGCCATCGCCGCGGCATCACACGCAGCAGGTGAAATGGGACATTCGTATATAGGCACAGAGCATCTTTTGCTGGGGCTGCTGTCAGAGTCGCCCGCCTGCGCCGACAGGCTTTTTGCGTGTGGCATCACTGCGGCAGCAGTCAGGCAAAAAATAATCGAGCTCGTCGGTATAGGCGCAAAAACAGAGCTCACGGGTGACGATATGACGCCGACCTGCAAGAACGTCATATATTCAGCCACAGGCGCAAAGCCGAGCTCGCTTATAGACTGCGCTTCGCTGCTTGAAAGCGTGCTTGGTGCCGACTGCGTGGCGTTAAAGCTTTTGCTGAGCATGGGCTATGGCGCACAGGCAGACAAAAACGCCAATATTTCAGAGCAGGCGAAATTGCAAAAGCAGCCGATAAGCACTCCGACACTCGAAAAATACGCACGTGATCTTACAAAAAACGCCCGAATGGGGCTTATCGACCCTGTTGTCGGCCGTGAAAAAGAATCAGAGCGAGTGATAAGCATTCTGCTCAGGCGCACAAAAAACAATCCGTGTCTGGTGGGCAGGGCAGGTGTCGGCAAGACCGCAATAGCAGAATCGATAGCTATGCGTATCGCCTCGGGGAATATTCCCGATGCTTTAAAGGACTGCCGAATAATGGAGCTCGACATGGCGTCTGTCGTCGCAGGGACAAAATACAGAGGCGAGTTTGAAGAAAGGCTGTGCAAGATACTTTCTGAGGCATCGGGCTCGCCCGACGTCATACTTTTCATTGACGAATTGCACACGATAGTCGGCGCGGGTGCGGCAGAGGGTGCGATAGATGCGTCGAATATTCTAAAGCCGCCGCTTGCACGAGGCGAGATAAGAGTTATAGGTGCGACGACCGACGACGAATATAAAAAATTCATTATGCGCGACAGTGCGCTCGAGCGCAGGTTTCAGCCTGTCGAGGTGTGCGAGCCGTCGAGTGACGAATGTCTTGAGATACTTTGCGGCATAAAAAATAAATACGAGGCGTTTCACGGTGTTTGCTTTGAAAAAGACGCACTTTCGGCGTGTGTCGACATCTCGGCAGCCTTCATCGGCGGCAGGTGCCTGCCCGACAAGGCAATAGATCTGATGGACGAGGCGGCGGCGAGAACGGCAAAAAGGCACGAGAGCATAGTCACTGCAGATGCGGTCGCAGATGCCGCAGAAAGCATGACGGGAGTTCCGCGCAAAATACTGCTCTGCGACGAGCAGGCTATAGAGAGTGCGATAAATACCATCAAAGAAAGTCTCTGCCTTGACGAAAACGCTTTGGCGGCTTTGGCAGACTCGATCAAGGACGGCAAAAAAGCGGTCTTTGCGGCGGCTGTCTACGGCGACGGTGATAAAATGCTTGCCGAAAGGACGGCGGATGTGCTGTTCGGCTCACAAAAAAATCTGCTTTCGATCGACCTTGCAGAATATTCGGGCGCATATTCTCTTGCTTTGCTGCTTGGTGACGACAGACAAAAGGGCATACTGCCCGAGTTTATTATGCGCCATCCTGCGTGCGTGATAGAATTTAAAAACGCAGGCGCAGAGCATCACGAGCTGACGAATGCGCTTATTCCGCTTATCACAGAGGGCAGGCTTTCGCAGCAAACCACACTGACAAAGGCGGTCATATACGTCGCAGGCGAAAGGCGCGTATCTCAGATGGGCTTTTGCCGCAGCGATATATACGACTGCTGCCGACTGTGCGCCGCCTGCGGCATAAGCATAGCGACAAAGCCGATAAAGCAGGTCGCCGCAATAAACGCCTGATAGCGCAAAGAAGAGAGATCGCTTTGATCTCTCTTCTCATTTAATAATACTATCCGATATCGGTGATAACGCCGACAAACAGCATACTGCCTGTCGTTTTATCGACTATCGCATAAACAAACGGTCTTGTGAGGTCTATGCGATACTGCGGAAAGCTGTCACCCGGCATCGCCGCAACAGTTGCACCTGCGGCAACCGTGCCGAACGGTGTTACATCGAGGTGAACGCTGTGCGTTACATTGCCGAGGCGAAAGCTGCCGTCAAACGGGCTTTTGAGTATGCCCATAAAATCGGCTTTCAGATCTGTCAGGGCAGAATAGCCTATTTCGTTTAATTTCTCCTGCAGGTCTGTGTCGCTGTAATCTGCGCTGAAGCACGGCAACGATATATGTGCGCTCGCTTCGAACGCAGTGTCAAACAGATAACGCCATCTGCCTGTTGCGAGCGAGGCGGCGAAGGAATAAATATTCTCGTTCTCGTCATTGGGAAGCAGTGCGACAAAAGCATATCTGCCGCCCTTATAGTCCTTCAAAAAGCCTGTGCAGTCCTCGTCGTAAAGCACACTATCAAGCAGCATATCGACCTCTTTTGTGCCGCCGAGGCCATTAAATATGCGTTTTACGGGCGCTTTCTGCAGCTCCTGCCATTCTGCCTCAAACACGAGCGCATTCGCAAGCAGCAAAACGGTGTCGTCGGGTATGTCGCTTATGAGCTTTTTAAGCCTGCCGCCCGTGTTTTTGCTGCACCAGGCGTTGATCGAGTCGACTGTCGCTGAATCAAACGGCGCAAGCATTATTTCGGAATCATATATATCCTCGAGCGCATCGCAAAACGAGTCACGAATATTGCCTTTATACTCGTCTCTTATCCACATCGAGCACACGCTCGTGACAGTGCAATCCTCTGACTGATAAAGCGACCTTGCATATGCGGTGATCGACCTGCCGAGCTCTGCCGCAGTCATGCCGATCTGCTTTTCAACAGCGGCCTTTGTATTGCCGTCTGCGCCGTTCATGACCATGCTGAGTGCGGTAAGCACCGACAGAGGCGAGAGCATGACGTTTTTTTCGCCTGTTTCGGCACATTTTAAAAACAGCTCTATCGAAAATGTGTCATACAGCCCAAAGAAATTCTGATGTATCTCGGGGTTATTCTTTGCCAACTCGCCGTAAAACGCCGAAACCATCTGCAATTTTTGCTTTGACACCGCACAGCTCGGCGATCTCCTCGCCGCTCATTCCCTCATAATAATGCAGATAAACGGCGGTCTTGACCTTTGCAGGCAATTTCAGCACGGCTCTCAAAACGCTGTCGTCGTGTGCAGCATCGGTATAACCGATCTCGGCAAGCGAATCAAGCGGAATATTGCGCCTGTGTCTTGAGCGCAGCATATCCTTGCACACGTTGCCTGCGGTCACAATTAGCCACGCCTTGATATGCTGCATATCGTCGGTGCCTGGCGGATTTGTCAATAGCTTAACGAAGGTGGTCTGCGAAGCGTCCTCCGAATCGGCAACACAACTGCCAAAATAGCAGACGCAGACACGCCAAACGTCGTCGGCGAACATGTCGTATATGCGTTCAAACTCGATATCGTTCATGGCTGTTGCCCCCCTCCTTTACCCTTCTACCTATAAAACGAATGAAAAAACAAAAACCTTTGATGCCTTGAGCAATTATTTTAAAAAAGAGGATCTGCCGATTTGCATAATCCGAGATCCTCAACATTTTTTATTTTTTAAAGAAAGGCGTCAGCGCCTTATACAGCAGCATACCGAGTATGCCTGCCGAAATTATCTCGCCTGCACCGACTGTCAGCACAAAATACCACAGCGCACCCTCGTACAGATAGACATACTTCAGCACAAACGGTATCGCAATGGCGTTGCAAAGCACAGGCGGCAGTGCACAAAGCCAAACCAGCCTCCTGCTTTTTATGACCCTTGACAAAAGATATGTAAGCATCGCAGCGGCAAGCGTTGCGAGGCTTCCGACTATCGCATCGAGCGGCAGGCCTGTCAAAAAGCCCGATATAAGGCAGCCCAAAAATAATCCCGGGATCGCAGCAGGCGTAAAGCACGGCAGTATGGTCATTGCCTCTGAAATTCTGACCTGTATCACGCCCGATGAAACAGGCGCAAGGCAGACTGTCAGCACAGTATAAAGCGCGGCGATGACTGCCGCTTCGGCGATAAATCTTGTTTTGTTATTCAATTATAACACTCCCTTTGGTTTTGTTTATAGTGAGGAAGGCCAAGGCTGGCTGAGATAAGAAAACATACGGTTTTTAGCGGATCTTTCGTGCGACAACTGCCCAAAAAGCCTCGGCGGTACGGTCAAGTATCGCCTTCGCCTTTTTGGTTGCTGCCACACAAAATCTCTCGCTAAAAACTGCCACGCACCACAAAGGGCGGCATTTTGTTCAGCACGAGGCGCAGGACTGACGCCATCCCACGCGGATGGCAAGGTTCTGCAACAAAGCGCTGGGCGAAATGCGCTCTTTGTCGGCGTGTGTTTTCTTATCTCAGACAGCCTTTCGAACTCACTTCATTATTAATTATAATAATTATTCAGCCTTGGTACTGTCTTTTTATTTTCTGCTTCCAGCAGGAATGGCACATAGCCACATACGCATCGTTGCCGCCGATGAGCACCTGATCGCCCTCGGTGACGATGTTGCCGTTTTGATCTATGCGCGCGTTGACTGTCGCCTTGCGACCGCAGGCGCATATCGTCTTGATCTCGGTTATCGAATCGGCGACCTCAAACAGCCTTGCCGAGCCGGGAAAAAGATGCGTCAAAAAGTCGGTGCGCAGTCCAAAGCAGAGCACGGGCACGCTCATTTCGTCGACTATCTGCCTGAGCTCATCTATCTGCCGAGGTGTAAAAAACTGGCACTCGTCGGCGATGATGACGTCACGGCATTCCTGCCTGATAAAGCAAGCCCTGATGTCGGTTTCGGGCGTTATGACAAACGCCTCGCAATCAAGACCTATGCGCGAGCGGACGGTCGCTCTGCCGTCACGGTCGTCTGTTGACGGCTTGATAAGCCAGACACGCATTCCGCGCTCTTCATAATTAAATTTGGTTATCAGCGCCTGTGCCGACTTGCTCGAACCCATAGCGCCGTATTTGAAATATAACTTTGCCATGCTCTACTCCGATCAAATTATCATCAAATAATATAATCATCAAAACTATCGGGAACACACTTTGGGTGCGTCCCCGAAATTTTTTTGGTCAATCGCCGCTCGCTCTGTATTTCTCCTCGAGGAACTCGGGGTCGATATACTTCTGAACGGTCTTATAAAGGCATTCTATGCTCCACTCGCCGCCGACGAGCTTATAGACCGACTTCAGCTCCTTGATGCCGTGGCTGTTCAAGAGATCCTCGGTGAAGTCGCAAAGAGGATAGATGCAATAGTTGCGCTGGCCTGTGTCGCCGAGATAGCTGCCGACACGCTTGCCCGAGGTGTAATAGGTCACGACAGGCGTAAAAATAATGTTCTCTAAGGTTATCTCGCCTGTTTCTGCCGATTTGACTATCTCGAGGTCAAGCATTCCGCCGAGCATGTTGGTGTGATCCTGCATACCCGAGATGAAATTTCCGAGCGAATAGATCATCAGCGTTCTGCCGCCCGAAGCGTTGGTCTCCCAGCGCATGGGCTGAATGTTGTGCGAGTGCATTCCGAGCACGATGTCTATATCGAGCTCCAAAAACAGCTTGCTGTATTGCTTTTGGTATCTGTCGAGATAATCGGCGTTCTCGTCGCCCCAGTGTGCCGAAACGATGATGAGGTCAGACACCTCTCTTGCGGCAGCGACCTGCGCTCGTATGAGCTGCTCGTCGAAATACGGAATATATTCGTCGGCGCTCGCAGGCTTTGTCAAGCCGTTAGTGCCATAGGTATAGGTGAGCCACGCTATCCTGATGCCGTTGGTTTCGGTGACGGTAATATTGTTTGTGGCTGCAGCATTCGCATAATAGCCGAGCACTGTCTTACCCTTTTCGGTGAAAAAGCGATTGCAGCCCTGCAGACCCTTGATGCCTGCGTCGAGCATATGGTTATGCGCGATATTAAACACGTCAAAGCCGAGGTCTATGAGCGTATGTCCGCACGCCTCGGGGGTGTTGAACGTCGGATAGCTCGATATGCCGAGCTCGTCGCCGCCCATCATGGTTTCGACATTGATATATGCAAGGTCGGCTTTTGCGATATGATCGGCGACATTTTTATATATCTCGCTGAAATCGTATTCTATCTCGTCGAGGGGCTTATAGACCGGCGTGGTGTTGTTCTTTTTTGCTGCGACGTTGACAGCATCATAATAAACCGAAGCGTGAATGATGTTGTCAGGGCAGGCAAGCAAATGCATACGCTGATCGACAGGCTTCGGCTCTTCTGAAGATTCTGTTGAATCTGTCGAATTCGAAGGAACAGAAGGCGTGTCGGGCGTGCTGCCGTCGCCGTTCGAGCTATGGTCGGGGTCGGTGCTATCCTGCGGACCCAAAGAAACGACCCCGGAGTTACTCGGGGTCATACTCTCTGTATCATTCGGCATACTGCCGCATTCCACAAGACAGAATATCAACACCGCGACCATGACGACCGCAAGAACTGCGGTCAACGTTGCGGTAAATCTGTTATTCATGTCAATAATTATTTACGGCGTTTATCAGCCGAGTATTTTGTTGAGGTTGGATTCGCCAACGGTGACTATGACATAGTCGACCAGCGATCTGCCCTCGCCGTTATGACGGCCTGCGTCGGTCAGGTTGATGGTGAAGTCGCCCGAAAGTGCAAACATGGAGTTGCAGAGGCGCTCTGCCAGGAACGGTGTGAGTGTTGCCGCAGAATCGTCACGATATACGAGTGCGCAGGGAAGCTCGGTGTTCTCGGTGCGGAAATAGGTTCTCGCAAGAACAGCGCCCGCATCCTTGCCTTCGTTGATCGAATAGTCGGTCGACGAGGTGTATATCTTGAGGTCGGAAATCTTGGTGGTATCAAAGCCCTTGCTTTCACCGTTGCCGATGCTTATGTCATACTTGGGCTTGAGCACGGGAACATCCTCGTTGGTTATATTCTTGCTGATGCCGAGGTAAGACACCAGGTCGCCGCCGATGACGTTCTTGGTGGTGATCTCATACTCTTCGAGCGGATGTGCTGCCGCAGCAGGGAAGCGCTTTGCCATGACCTTGCATATCTCGACATTTACGAGGTATGCGCCGTACTCTGTCAGATGGCTGTCAGTGGTGCGGTAGATAGGATATTCGCCATTCTCCTTGGCTGCCATAAAGACATCGTACATATCTATGACAACAGCCTCGGTCTCTGCCAGTGCCGCACTGATCTGCTCATAGCGGGTCTGGTGAGTTTCGCGCTTGATATCGTCGTCAAGATATTCGTCGTATATAGAGGTAACGTCGGGGATAAGCACATAGATAAGGTCAAAGTCGCCGCCGTTTGCTCTCGACACGCAAGCCGAGACCTTGCTGTTGACAAATGTCTTGAACTGTCTGAGCTCTGTCTGTGTGAGCAGGTTAGCACCGGTATAGTTCTCGATCATCTTGTCAAAATAGAGGTGCGAGTCCTTGCCGACTGCAACGCTCATGCCATCGGCACGAGGCTCGGATATCGCAGAATAATATGCGACTGCCGAGAGTATCTCGCTCTCTTCTTTGCCTTCGACCTTTGCGGTTATCTCGAGCAGCGTCTGAGAAGTGCCTGTGAGCACCGTGGTGGTTATAAAATAGCCGTCCTTGGATGCGACAGTGATCTCTTCTTTGCCGCCCTTGATGTTGATGACTGCGCCGTCTTCGCAGGTGCCTGCTATAACGACTTCGCTGGGAGAAACGTTGACGATAGTGCCGACCTTGGGCTTTGCGGTATAGCCCTCGGGGGTCGACTCGTCGCTCGAATCATCAGAAACAGATGTGTCGACGCTCTCGCCAAGGTCGGGAATCGATGCGAGAAAGTCGCTGTCGCCCGAGCCTGTGTCGCAGGCGGAAAGAATTACTGCACAAAGAGTGACGAGCGCGAGCAGTGCCGCGGTCAAAGCTTTGCCTTTTGTGGTGGATTTCATGTTGTTACCTCGCTTTTAGGAAAAAGTTGAAAAATTAATGCGTTATCAGTCGTCTTCGGTCTGATCCTTCTTTGCCTCGGCAATGACCTTGGCAGCCACATCGGAGGGAGCCTCCTCATAGCGCACAAATTCAAATGTATAGCTGCCCCTGCCCTGCGTCATTGCGCGGAGCTGGATGGCGTACATCGACATCTCTGCCATCGGGCATTCTGCCTCGACGATGGTATAGCCCTTGCGGTCGGCCTGTGCCGTGTTCATTATTCTGCCGCGGTGCTTGTTGAGGTCGCCCATAATATCGCCCATATAATCATCGGGGATGAGGACCTTGAGCTCGCCGATAGGCTCGAGCAATACTGCGCCGCCCTGCTTCATACCTTCTTTGAAGGCGAGGTGTGCAGCGAGCTTGAACGACATTTCGGACGAGTCGACGTCGTGATAAGAGCCGTCATAAAGGTCGGCTTTGAGATAAATAACGGGATAGCCTGCGAGCGTGCCCTTCTGGATAGCCTCCTGCAAGCCCTTTTCGACTGCGGGGAAGAAGTTCTTGGGCACTGTGCCGCCGACGACAGACTCGGTGAACTCGAGTGCTTCGTTTTCGCCGTGCGAGAACGTGATGCGAACGTGACCGTACTGACCGTGGCCGCCGGTCTGCTTCTTATGCTTGCCTTCGACCTGAACAGTCTTTTTGATGGTTTCACGATAAGGGATCTTGGCGGCAGTCAGGTCGACAGAAACGCCAAAACGGTTGCGCAGCTTTGAAACGATGACTGCAAGGTGTGCGTCGGAAAGTCCATAGAGGCACATCTGCTTTGTCTCGCTGTTGTTGACATATTTAAGAGTATAGTCCTCTTCGAGCAGCTTTGAGATGCCCGACGAGATCTTGTCCTCGTCGCCTCTTGCCTTGGGCGCGATAGCCTGGCAGAAATAAGGAACAGGGAACTTGATGCGCTGGTACGGGGTCTTGAATGCGGGGTCGGCGGTCAGAGTGTCGCAGGTGTTGGTAGCGACGAGCTTGACCGTAACGCCGATATCACCATAGACCATCTCGTCGGTATCGGTGTCCTTAGCGCCGACGCAGGTGGTGAGGCGGCTGAATTTCTCAGCCTGGCCGTTGGTGAGGTTGGTGAGCACGGTATCCTTTTTGAGGACGCCGGATCTGACCTGGAAATAGGTGCGCTTGCCGAACTGGTCGATGAGCGTCTTGAATACGAAAACAGAGGGTGCGCCGTCGTTCGAGGCCTCGACCTCGGTTATCTTGCCATCCTGCTCGACCTTGCGCATCTTGCGATCGATGGGCGAGCTGAACGAAGCCGAGATAGTGTCCATAAGCACTCTTACGCCTGCGAGCGTGACGGCAGAGCCTGCGAATACAGGCGAGATAGCGCCGGAAACAAGGCCTGCGTTGAGTGCGTCATGGCGCTCCTGCTGGGTAAGGGGCTGCTCTTCGAACAGTACCTTCTCCATCAATTCTTCGCTGGTCTCTGCGAGAGCCTGGTCGAGCTCGAGCGTAAGCTCCTCGACGTGCTCAGCATACTGTGCGGGCAATTCTGTCTTGATAGCGTTGCCTGCCTTGTCAAACTTGAATGCCTCATCGGTCAGAAGGTTGACATATATAGCGTCGGGTCCGTTGCCGAAAGGAACGAACACAGGGCAGACGCTGGTGCCGAAGGTATCACGCATACCCTCAAGCGTCTTGTCAAAGTTTGCATTCTCGTCATCCATCTTGTTGACAAAGAATGCCTTGGGGATGCCTGCTGCGTTATCCCACGAAAGCTCGGTGCCGACCTTGTGGCCGCCCTTGCCGTCAACGACGAGCAGTGCAGTGCCTGCTACGCTGATAGCCTCGAGCGCTTCGCCGACAAAGTCAAACGAGCCGGGAGCGTCAATGATGTTGATCTTTGTATCGTTCCAAATATAATTTGCCAATGCAGTAGAGATAGAGATGCCTCTCGACTTCTCTTCTGTATCGTAGTCGCAGACGGTGTTGCCGTCAGCAGTCTTGCCGAGTCTGTCGGTAGCCTTTGCGAGATAAAGCATCGCCTCTGCGAGAGAGGTCTTACCATCACCGCCGTGTCCGACTAAAGCTATGTTTCTGATTTTTGCCGAAGTAATTTTTGCCACGATAGTTGTCCTCCAAAATTTTATGCCATAAAAATGTGCCTTTGGTACTATTATAGTTTATTTGCTCCAAATTATCAAGAGCCAATTCAACAATATTTACATTTTTTGCGTCCGAAATCGGCTTTTTTAGGTAATTTTACAGCAAAAGTGACAGTATCCAGACCGGCAACAGCCAAACGAGCTGGAACAAAAGCGCATAGATCGAGGTCAGATCGAACACCGAGCCTGTCAACGCAAAGAAACATACCGCCGCAGTTGACAGCAAAATATCCGCCATCGTGATGACCACGTTGCTGCGAATGGCGTGCCTTGCCTTGTCGCAGAGCACAAACATTTTGAGGAATGTGTGCAGCGAACCGTTTGTGACTATGCCACTGTCGACCCTGTCAAGGCAGTCGGTCGACTCGCCGAATTGCGAGCATTTAATGACGGTGATCGGGCAGCGCTTGAATCTGATGTCGCGCTTGAGCATCTCGTCGGTTATGTTGGGGTCGAGCGTCTTTACGCCAAGGCAAAGACCTGCTCTGTACATATCCTGCAAAAGCGAATTAAAGCGTTCGCTCAATGTATAAATAAGGTAGACCTTTGCGGCGAGTCTGCCGTCGACTGCGACGAACATGACAGTGCCGTTCTTTTTTTCATAAGCCGTATCGCCGTTGTCAAGCGGCGCATCAATGCCGTTGCGGCGCATATAGCTGTGCTTGCCGATATACATCGACTTGCCTGCTATCGACATACAGATGCCGTCGGCGGCAGACTCGGTGAGCCTTGAATCGGCAGGCGCAGAAACATCGCCGTCGACCATGTTGGCAAGCACCGATGCGAGAGGTCCGCCTATAAGGCTGAACGCCGACGCGAGGCTCGGAATGATATTGTCAAGCCTGAAATTGCCATAGGCCTTGACGCTGACCACTCTTATGTTCTTTGAGGGATATACCTCCGTATCGGCAAACGAGAGCACGCCTGCATCGGCATACTCCTCTGCGACAGAATTGCCGACGAAGGCCGACGAGGTACGTCTGCCTATGCGGTTTATGCGCACGACAGGCAATGTCACCATAAAAAATGCGGTGAGCGGTGTCGAAATGAGCACCACGAGCGTTGCGGCGGCATAAGCGTCGAGCATCGGCTTGCCGAGCCACGCAAGTATGCCGAACAGCACGAGAGCCATGATCAGTATGACCGGGATAATAAATCCGAGCACCTGCTCGCTCTTGGTGCGTGTGCGTATGCGGCGGAACATTCCGTCACAGAAATCCGTGTTCTTTACTGTATAAATATCGGAATCGTGCGAAAGATACCTTGCAAATTCTGCCGCCTCGGGCGAAACCCCCTTCAGCTCGAGCGCTGCGTACTTGCGGTGCTTTTTGGCGATGACTCTAAAGCAGTGATAATCCTTGCGGCAGCAGAGATATTCCGTAAAAGCACGGCAAAGGCACGCCGTTGCCGCAGGCAATGAATAGAGCCTGAGCGACTCTGACATCGGATCGACCACCAAAAGCACTATCGAATATATCGCCGTGACCGCAACAGAAACGACTATAAGGCTGTCGGTGTTCGGCTTCATCGCCAAAAGTCCCTTTGCACCGTTCTTTAAGCTGTCAAACATGACAAGCGCGGTAAACAGCATAAGCTGCAGGTCGATGAGTATATAAAGATTGCCGTACCTGCCCTGCTTTAAAAACGCAGGCAAGGTGCTGCTGTCAGCCGAAGCGAGCTCGAGCACGAGTATTATCACCGTGAATATCAGGCAGGCGAGAGTCTTGAAGCCGGACTTCCTGACCGCCTTATAAAGCATCGCGTGAACGTCGTTGTTCTGGTCGCGCGAGGTGTATTCAAACTCCTTGGGCTTTGTTTTTTGCTTTTTCTGTTTTTTGCGCCTTGCATCGCTCATCCTGCCGAGTGCGGCATCAAAATCGTCGTCGCCCTCGGACTTGTCGTCCATCATTCCGAATGCGGCGGACCTCGCCTCTGAATGCTCGTCGTGCCCGTCGCCGTGATGCTCCTCGCCGACTGCGACGAGGTCGTCGGGCTCGTCAGCCATAACTGTCTGAGCGTCGTCCTCCTGCTCGGGTGCAAATTCTATCTCGCCGCTCTCTATTTTTGAAGAAAGCGCCTCATAATCCTCGTCAAATTTGACTGTTTCTATCTCGGTGGTAAGCGCCTCGGGCGGCTGCTCGCCGTCGAGGTCAAACATAGACTCCTGCACGGGAGATCTCGGATGCACGTGTCCGACAGGGTCGGTAAATCTGTCCGCTGCGCTCCGAGCATGCTCTGTGTGCGGAGTGACATCTATGCCTGCGGTGCGCATCTTGGCATCCTCTATCATATTGCCGAGCCTGCTCGGCTTGCGAGAAGAAGATATTGCAGGCTCGTCGGGCAAAAGGCTGCGCTCGGCGGTAGTGTTTAAAAGTCCCTGCAATTCGGCAGTGCCGGACAGCTCCGCCTTTGGAACTCGGTCTGAATAAGCGCTGACTATGCGGTCAGCCTCTGCCTCTGCACGAGTTTTCGGAATGCGATCGGCTATCTGCGTGTCGCTGTTGTCGACAAGCGGCTTTTGGTCGCCCGACGTCGCCAGCGAAACGATCGTGTGCTCATAGGTCTTTGACGCAATATCTGTGCGCAAGGCGTCGTTCTCGGCGGTCGCCGCGCTCAATATGTCGTTGATATTTCTTTTTTTCTTTCCTTCTTCTATCGACATTTTGCTCCCAAACCCTTATCGTAATCTTAATAATCTGAAATCAATGCTTTTTGTTATGCCTCTGCTTTGCCGCTTCGAACATCATTATCGCACCTGCCGCCGAAACGTTGAGCGAGTTTATCCTGCCGAACATCGGTATCGAAACGACATAGTCGGCTTTTTTGCGCAAAAGCGCCGAAACGCCGTTGTTCTCGCCGCCCAGTATCAGGGCACAGCCGCAATCGAGGTCTGTGTCATAGCAGCACTCGCCGTCGGCCTCGAGAGCGAACACCCAGACACCGTTCTGCTTTAATGTGTCGACTGCCGAAGCGAGGTTGGGCACTTTTGCTATCGCCATATGAAACAGCGCACCTGCCGATGCCTTTGCGACAGTGCTGTTGACCGAAACTCCGCGGCGCTTGGGTATAATGACACCGTGAACGCCTGCGCACTCTGCGGTACGGATTATCGCACCGAGGTTGTGCGGATCCTCGACCGAATCGCAGATGACCACAAAAGGCTTTTCGCCCCTGTCGGCGGCTATCTGCAATATATCCTCGACAGACTTGTATTCTGTTTCGGCAGCATAAGCTGCCACACCCTGATGAGGCACGCCGTCTGCAAGCCCGTCGAGCTTGCGCCTGTCGCATCTGACGACAGGAATGCCCTTTTGCGAGGCGAGCGCCAATATTATCTTTAGTGGGCCGTCATCGTCGCCGTTCTGCATCAATATCTTGTCTGCCTTGCCGCTTTTGAGCAGTTCGGTGACGGCATTGCGTCCGACAAAAACGCCGTCGGACGAGAGTTTATCTGTATTTTGCATAATACTTACCATTCAAAATTATTCTGCGTGTATCTTAACATACAATAAGATATGTTATTATATCACATACATTGCGGTTTGTCACCTGTTTTTTCGCGTTTTTTATCAAAAAAGCTTTGCAAATAACAGAGGTTTGTGATATGATGTATTTGTGTGAGGTTATGCAGATGAGATGTGAACAGGAAAAAAGTCGGTTTTTGGACGCACTTTGCAGTGGAACGCTGTTTCATTCATATATAATAGAATCTGCGTCGACGGCGTTTGCCGATGACTTTTTGTCATACGCACGTTCGGTGCTTATGTGCAGCGGCGATAAAAAGCCGTGCGGCATATGTCCCGACTGCCGCAAGCTGTCGGCTGACAGTCATCCCGACGTGCTTATCTGCGGCGGCGATGACAAGCCCGCCAATATGGAGGCGGTCAGAAACGTCATCACGCTTTCTCACGTACCGCCGAGCGAGGGCACGAGCCGCATTTTTATATTCAAATGCTGTGAAAAAATGCGATGGGATGCGCAGAACGCACTGCTCAAGCTGCTCGAAGAGCCGCCACCGTATGTCAGAATACTGCTTTCTACGGCAAAAAAAGAGGCAATGCTGCCGACTGTCAGGTCACGCTGCCGGCTGATCACACTCACCGACGAGCCGCCTGCCAAAACAGACAAGGCGAGCACCGCAGCAAAGGACAGAGCGCAAAAAACACTGCAAATGCTGTCGGGAGGCAGCAGGCGGTTTGACTTTTTTGTGTTCATGACCGAAAAGCAGACACGTGACAAGGCTGTTTTATACCTTTCGGCGCTTTATGCCGAATTGACCGATATGCTCAAAATGCAGGGCTCGAGCGCAGAGCTCGCCACATTCATGGGCAAAAAAGCCATCTGCGGAATGGCCGATGCAGTCTTTGCCGCCAAGGGCGCGGCAGAAGCAAATGCAAATCTGTCATCGCTGTTTGCGGCGCTGGCAATCAGATTATGGGAGCTTAAAAAATGAAGAACAACAACAAGAGATACTACAGACCACGCAAAAAGAACAACAATAACAGCAATAATAACAATCCTAACGCCAACAACGCCGCCGCACCTCAGCAGGAGTCGGCGGTCAACGAGGCGCTCATCGAAGAGATATTGTTTTCAGAGCACCCCGAGGCTGCCGAGGCGCAGGAGCCCGAGCACCCCTCTACCGAGATAGTCGGCGTCAGGTTCAGGCACGCAAACAAGATATATTATTTCGCACCCTGCGGCATTGATTTTCACGACGGCGACTGCGCAATAGTCGAGACGGTCAGAGGCACCGAATTTGCGACTGTTGCGATCACCAACCGCAGCGTTCCCGACAGCGAGCTCGTGCTGCCGCTCAAGCCTGTCATTCGCAAAGCGACCGACGACGACATCGCACACGACGAGCGCAACCGCAGGCTCGAGGCAGAGGCGGCGCCTATATTCGAAAAAAAGGTCAAAGAAAACGACCTCGAGATGCAGCTCGTCGACGTTGAATACACGTTCGACAACACCAAGCTCATATTCTATTTCACCGCCGACGGCAGAGTCGACTTCAGAGAGCTGGTCAAGGACCTCGCCTCGATATTCCGCACCCGCATAGAGCTGCGACAGATCGGTGTCAGAGACGAAGCAAGGCTCTATGGCGGTCTCGGTGTGTGCGGCAGACCGTTCTGCTGCAAGACATTCCTGCAGGACTTCGCACAGGTCTCTATCAAGATGGCGAAGGAGCAGAACCTTTCGCTTTCGTCAGCCAAGATCTCGGGCACCTGCGGCAGACTGATGTGCTGCCTCAGATACGAGAACGCCGTGTATGAGATGGAGTACGCAAATTTTCCCAAGGTCGACAGCATCGTCGAGACACCGCAGGGACGTGGCGTCGTCGTCGAGAGCAACTTCCTCACCGGCAATATCAAGGTCAGGATGAATAATCAGCAGAACGACATCAAAACATTCACCAAAAAGGACCTCAAGGTCGTCGGCATGATCAAGGTCAGAGACGACACCGACGCAGAGCTTAAAAAACTTGAAGACTGAACAAAAAGCAGACCCTCGTCGGTCTGCTTTTTCAGTGAAACAGTCGCTGCCAACTATCCACTATCCACTATAAAAACCGCGGCTTGCCTGATGGCAAGCCGCATTTTTTCATTCTATCACCGTTACCGTCAAGATGTTCTTTTGGGTATCATACGCTATCGCAACGGTAAAGCTATCATACTTATGTGAAAAATCCACATATTCGGGGTTTTGGTCGATAAAGTCGTCGAACGCCTCGGCAGAAACGTTTTCGAAATAAGCCGTGACGCCGCCATACGGGCTCTCGACCACCTCTTTGCACTCGCCGGGGAACTCCGGCAAGCCGTCGGGCAATGTCGGCGAGCTGAGGCTGTTGCTGATGACCATCAGCACGATTATCGTAGCGACAAGCAGTGCCGCTGCAGAAAGCAGCCAGACGAGCTTGCGCTTATCTGCTTTGCTCATCAATATTTCTCCTGCTTCCAACGGATGAAGAACAGAACGCCTGCTGCGACGACCGCCAGAATTATGATGATTATCGCAACAATAACGCCGGAGCTCGGGCTGTCGCCCTTATTTTCGGTGCCTGCAGAATCCTTTTCGAACTGTGCTTCGATGGTGTGGTCGGCGGTTACGTGCTCAAAGGTGTAGGTGTAGACCGCTTCGCCCTGCACTCCCTCGACAGCGGCGCCGTCGATGAGTATGCTCTTGATGAGATAGCCGTCGGATGCGACTATGCTGTAGGTCGCAGAAGTGCCGGTGGTGACAGACTTGTTGCCTGCGGGGCTTATGCTGCCGCCGTCGGATGCACTCGAAATGATGGTGTATCTCGTTTCGAGGCTCTCGCAGAAGGTGACATACTGATCATTGAAATAATAAACGCAGATCCAGCCCTCGTTGTCGACTGTTGCACGGTTGCCTGCTGCCGAGCCGTCGGGCTTGGTGGGCGATGCGAGCTTGTCGTTCTTGAGCACGAGGTACTCAAGCGACTTGCCCGCATACGAAGCGCCCATGTTGTATGAAAGCGTCGTGCCGTCGGGCCATGCGACGTCGCCGCTCATTTTGAGTGCCGCATAGTCGATGTTGCCGACAGTGCCGGAAATATAGTCTATTATAGTATCAAAGCCGTCGCCCGTGCCGTCGATCTCGACGTCGAGGTCAACAACCTCTTTGCCGGAAGCGACAGTAGTAGCCATGTTGGCAGGCAGCATGATCTTGATCCTGTCGTTATAGAACACGCAAGCCTTGCCCGAGGTGGCGAGCTTGTCAAAGACAGCCTTCTCGACCTTGGTCTTTTGCGAAAGGTTGACGTATATCGTGTCTCGGCTCCAGTCGATGTCGGTGACGGTTATTGCGTCATCCGACGGTTCTGTGCTCGTATCCTGCTTTTTAAAGGTGACGTGTATGTTGGTGTTTGCGGTTATGCCTGTCAAGGTATAAGAATTGCCGCTGATGTTGACGGCTGCGCCGTTGACAGTGACAGTGTCTACGATATATCCGCTGTCGGGCGTGAAGGTGAATCTGATGCTCTCGCCCGAGAGTGCATCGTTGTCGCCTGCAGGTGTGATAGTGCCGTGCTCGCCTGCCGTTGCCGAAACGGTGAACACAGGCAGGTCGGTCTGCGTGACCTTGAATTTGACCGCTATGCGAACGTCGGCGGATACTGCCGCGATGGTGTATTTGCCCTCTGCGCTGAGCGTTTTGAGTGCTCCGTCGATGCGCAAAGTGTCAAGCGCATAGCCGAGCGCAGGTGCTACGGTTATCTCGAGGTCTGTGCCCTTGAGATAAAGAGTGGCGCTGTCGATCTCGGCGCCGTTGACCAGCAGCTTGCCGCCGCTCGAAATGTTGGGAGTGACGGTTATCGCTTCGCCGAATTCAACGTCGTATATAGCTTCTTCTTCGCCGATCTTGAGTGTGATGGTGTTATCCACGACCTGCTCGGTGAGATCATCTACGCCAAACACGAGCGACTTGAAAAGCCAAGCGTCGTTCTTTTTGTTTGTGGGGGTGAATGTGAACTTGACCTCGCTGTTGACGGGATAAAGTCCTGTGCCGGGCGTGACTGTGCCGGAGCCGATTACATTGAAGGTAATAAGCACGCCGGGAGCAAACTCTGCAACGACCTCCATTGCGGTCTCGCCTGTGATGACCGTGAGCTTGCCGTCCCTGACGTCGGCGGTGCGGTCCTTGCCGTTGACGGTGACCGACTTAAGGACATAGTCCTTTGCAGGTGAAAACTGCAATACTACCTCGCTCAAGGGATAATAAACACCTGTGTCGGGTGTGACGGTGCCTTCGCCCTTGACGGTGATGTTGATCGGCTGCTGCTCGCCGAGAGCAGTGGTCTCGACCTCGATGCTGTTGGTCTCGCCGACAACGATGTTAAACTCTGTGCCGTCGGTGATGTCTATCTGAGAGCCGTTGAACTTGATAGCGCCTATGCGCATACCCTCGTCTGCCGTGACAGTGATGCGTGCGGTAGTGCCGAGGTTGGCTCTTGCGACGTCGCCGCCGTTGACCTTATAGGTAAAGCCGGTGCCGGAGAATGTAATATCTCTGCCGACCGAGGTGTCGTCCTTGAATTTGACCTCATAGGTGCGGTCGGTCATGTCCGAATCGGAATATTCATAGCTCGTTCTGCCGCTGACACCGGGCATACTTACGCCGCCGACCTTGAAATGCTCGATCGACTTGTCGGTGTCGGACACAGCCTTGATGACAACAGGCGTGCCCTTGGGTATGGTATAAACGCCATCGACAGGCGTATAGCCGTCAATAAACGCCTTGCCGCCCTCGCCGCATACAACAGTGATGCTGTAGGTCTCGGCAGGAGTGGGTGTAGTCGACTCCTCCTCTGCGACCGCAAACTGAACTGCGAGCGTGAGCAGGCAGACCGCGGTAAGCATGAGCGCGATCAGCTTTTTAAACTTTTTCATTTAAAAGACCTCCGTGGAATAATGGTAATTAAATTAATCTTGGGTAATGCTTGACTTGATGCAAAAATAGTGTTATACTTCTACATCAGCATATTATACACGGTTTCTGCGATTTTTGCAATACCGTGGTTCACTTTTGGCAATTTTTATTTTTTATTGATGTTTACGGAGGAATTTGGCAATGGCTGACAAAAAGCTGGTTGAGCAGATCACGTCGATGGACGAGGATTTTGCTAAATGGTATACCGACATAGTTAAAAAGGCAGAGCTCATCGAATACACGAGCATAAAGGGCTGCATGGTCATCAGACCCTACGGCTATGCGATCTGGGAGAATATACAGCATATTCTCGACGGAATGTTCAAGGCGACAGGTCACGAGAATGTCTGTATGCCCATGTTCATCCCCGAGTCGCTGCTGCAAAAAGAAAAGGATCACGTCAAGGGCTTTGCTCCCGAGGTGGCATGGGTCACCATGGGCGGCAGCGAGGTGCTTGAGGACAGGCTCTGCGTTCGCCCGACGTCCGAGACGCTCTTTTGCGAGCATTATGCAAATATAGTTCATTCTTATCGTGACCTCCCCAAGAAATACAATCAGTGGGTCAGCGTCGTAAGATGGGAGAAGACAACACGTCCGTTCCTGCGCAGCCGTGAATTTTTGTGGCAGGAGGGTCATACTATTCACGAGACCAGAGAAGAGGCAGAGCTTGAGACCAGGCAGATGCTCGACATCTATGCCGAATTCTGCGAAAAATCGCTTGCTATGCCTGTCGTCAAGGGTCGCAAGACCGAGAGCGACAAGTTTGCCGGCGCAGTCGACACCTATGCCATCGAAGCGCTTATGCACGACGGCAAGGCACTGCAGGCAGGCACCAGCCATTTCTTTGGCGACGGCTTTGCAAGAGCCTTCGGCATTCAGTTTACAGGCAGAGACAACAAAAAGAATTATCCCTATCAGACCTCGTGGGGCGTTTCGACAAGGCTTATCGGCGGCATAATCATGACTCACGGCGATGACAACGGACTCGTTCTGCCGCCTGCCATCGCACCGATACAGGTGGTCATTATTCCTATCGCATTCCACAAGCCGGGCGTGCTCGAGAAATGCGCCGAGCTCAAAGAGGCGCTCTCAAAGCAATACAGAGTCAAGCTCGACGACAGCGACCAGTCGGCAGGCTGGAAGTTCAGCGAATACGAGATGAAGGGTGTGCCTCTGCGTATAGAGGTCGGTCCTCGTGATCTCGAGCAGGGCGTTTGCGTTATCGCAACACGTGCCGACGGCAGCAAAGAGACTGTTTCGCTCGACGGCATAGTCGAGACTGTCGGTCAAAAGCTGCAGCAGGCACACGACATCATGTATCAAAAGGCGCTTGACAACAGATCGCGTCGCACGTTCGATTGCGAGACCCTGCAGCAGATCATCGATGTACGTGCCGAGCACGGCGACGGATTTATCAGAGCCGACTGGTGCGGTGACGAGGAGTGCGAGAGCGCCGTCAAGGATAAGACAGGCGTCGGCTCACGCTGCATAATCTCTGACGACGTGGACGGCAAATGCGTTTGCTGCGGCAAGCCCGCAAAGCACAAGGTGCTCTGGGCGGTCGCTTATTAATTCCCATAAATATAACCAAAAATCCGGTGGAGAGAATTTCCACCGGATTTCGTTTATTTGTGATGCTTTTGCTTGTTTTTGCATTTCTCGCAGTCGCCGCAGCAGGTGGGCTTTTTCAAAACACGCCATAAGCAAAATGCACAAAGCGCAGCGACGATCGCGATTATAATAATGTCGGCAGGCTTCATAGCATCACCGCCGAAGCGATATTGAATACCGCAAATGCCATGACCCACGCTATGGCGCACTGGAACAATGCGACGAGCAGTGCCTTGACGCCGGAATTCAGCTCACGCTTGACAGTGGCGATGGCGGCAAAGCAGGGTGTATAAAGCAGAGTGAACGTCATAAACGCACACGCCGCAGGAGCGGAGATCATAGAGCGCAGCATTACCGCCAAAGCATCTCCCGAAGTGCCAGTGAGCACACCGAGTGTAGAAACGACTGCTTCTTTTGCCGTGACACCCGAAATGAGCGACGTGACTATGCGCCAGTCGTCGAGCCCGAGCGGCTTGAATATCGGCGCTATCAGCATTCCGAGCTGAGCGAGCATCGAATTATCCGCATCGGCAGGGTCGACGGGATTGAGCCTGAGGTCGAAGGTCTGCAAAAACCAGATTATAACAGTGGCGAGGAATATCACGGTGAAAGCCTTGGTGATAAAATCCTTTGTCTTTTCCCACAGAAGCAATGCCACCGAGCGTGGGGAGGGTAATCTGTAATTGGGCAATTCCATCACGAACGGCACAGGCTTGCCCTTGAACAGCGTGTGCTTGAATACCAGAGCGACGAGAACGCCCATCAGCATTCCGCCGATATAAAGCGTTATCATGCACACTGCTGCGTGCTCGGGGAAGAACGCCGCCGAAAGCAATGCATAAATAGGTATCTTTGCCGAGCAGCTCATAAACGGAATGAGCAGCACGGTCATTTTTCTGTCACGCTCGGACGATAATGTGCGTGCCGAAAGTATCGCAGGCACAGAGCAGCCAAAGCCTATCAGCATAGGCACAAAGCTGCGTCCCGAAAGTCCGATCCTGCGCAGCAGTCTGTCCATGACGAAGGCGACGCGCGCCATATAGCCGGTGTCCTCGAGTATCGACAAAAAGAAGAACAAAACGACGATGAAGGGCAAAAACGACAGCACACTGCCGACACCCTCAAATATTCCGTCGATGACAAGGCTGTGTACGACAGGGTTGATGCCATAGCTCGTGAGCGCCGTGTCGACTGCGACCTTGAGCGCATCGATGCCCATTTCGAGCAGGCCCGAAAGCCATTCGCCGACTATGCCGAAGGTGAGATAAAACACCAAAAACATTATGCCGAAGAATATAGGCAGTGCGAGATATTTATCTGTGAGAACGCTGTCGATCCTTATGCTGCGGCGGCGCTCCTTGCTCTCTTTGCATTTGACGACCGCCGTTTTGCATACCGCCTCGATGAAATCATAGCGCATAGAAGCGATTGCGGCATTGCGGTCGAGCCCGCCCTCGGTCTCCATCTCAAGCACGCTGTGCTCGATCAGCTCAAGCTCGTTCTGCGAAAGATCGAGCCTTTGCGTGATGTCGGGGTCATTCTCGATAAGCTTTGTTGCGGCGAACCTCGACGGCACACCCAATCTTGCTGCGTGGTCCTCGACTATATGCGAAACGGCGTGAATGCAGCGGTGTACCGCACCGTCGGGGCAAAAGTCGTGTCTGGTGGGCACTGTCTTGCTTTTTGCAACCTCGAGCGCACGCTCGACCAGCTCGCCGACGCCCTCGTTTTTTGAAGCGCTTATAGGCACGACGGGTATGCCGAGCCTTTCGGACAGCGCCTTTGCATCTATCGAGCCGCCGTTGCCTCTGACCTCGTCCATCATATTCAGAGCGAGCACCATGGGCAAGCCGAGCTCGAGCAATTGCAGCGTCAGATAGAGGTTGCGCTCTATGCTCGTCGCATCGACTATGTTGATTATGCCGTCGACGTCACCCGACAGCAAAAAGTCACGAGTGACTATCTCTTCGCCGCTGTAGGGTCTGATCGAATAAATGCCAGGCAGGTCGACTATCTCGCAGTCCTTGACGTTCCTGATCATGCCCGACTTGCGTTCGACCGTCACGCCGGGAAAATTGCCCACATGCTGATTAGAGCCTGTGAGGCAGTTAAAAAGTGTTGTTTTGCCGCAATTCTGATTGCCGGCGAGCGCAAACGTCAGCATTTCTGTTCCTCCGTCGGCGTGATCTCGATAAGCGCCGCATCGTCACGGCGTATGGTGAGACTGTAGCCTCTCAAAAACAGCTCGATCGGGTCGCCGAGCGGCGCGACCTTATGCACCGTTATGGTGGTGCGTGGAATAAGTCCCATGTCGAGCAGGCGGCAGCGCAGTGCGCCCTCTCCTCCGACGGTGTCGATGACGCCGCTTTTGCCGACAGGTAATTTGTCGAGTGTCATATCTTCTCCCCTGTAATAAAGGTCAAACGACCTGGAATATATAAAACTTGAGATATTCTGTTTCGGGCACTCCCCACAGTATCGGATGATCGGGAGCCTGTCGCCTTATCTCTATCTGTCTCAGTCTGACGTCGGCCTCTGCCGCCGCCTCAGAAAGCATTTTTTCAAACAATTCCGATGTCATAAAATGCGAGCACGAGCAGGTGGCGAGATATCCACCTCTGGGCAATATTCGCATTGCGAGCGAATTAATCTCTTTATAGCCTCCGAACGCCGCCTTGACTGTCCTGCCGCTCTTGGTGAACGCAGGCGGATCGAGCACTATCAGGTCGTACGGATGCTGCTTCTTTGCCGCAAGCTCGGTCAAGAGATCAAAAACATCTGCCTTGACAAAATCTATGCGGTCGTCGAGCTTATTCAGCTTTGCATTTGTTCTTGCCGACTCGAGTGCGTGCTCTGAAATGTCAACGGCGGTGACGTGCTTTGCTCCGCCGAATGCCGCATTCAATGCAAAAGCGCCTGTATGGGTGCAGCAGTCGAGCACGTTAAGCCCCTTTGAGATCCCCGCAACGCATTTGCGGTTGAGCTTTTGATCGAGAAAATAGCCCGTCTTTTGACCCGCTGCAAAATCGACACGGTATCTGATGCCGTTCTCGACTATCTCGGCAGTGCCGTCCACCTCGGGATAGCCCTTTGCAAAGCCGCAGAACGGCGTTATGCCCTCTTTGGCGCAGAGGGGCGAGTCAGAGCGCTCGTATATCGTGCGAAGCGTTATGCCGTGCTTTTTCAAGGCTTCGCTTATGAACATGAATATTTTGTCCTTTATAAGCGACAGTCCGAGGCAAAGCACCTCGCAGACCAGAATGTCGCCATAAAGATCTGCCGTCATGCCGGGGAACATATCCGCTTCGCCGAATATAAGCCGTGAGCATTTCAGATCGTCGCCCATGACGACGGCACGATAGTCTATTGCATATTCAACACGGCGGCGCCAGAAATCGTCATCAAACCTGTCGTTGGTGTTGCGGCTGATGAGCCTTATCTTTATCTTTGAATTGCCGTTATAAAATCCGCTGCCGAGCCATTTGTGCTTTTGCGAATAAACATCGACGATCTCGCCGTTTTTATATTCCTCGCCCGAGCAGTCTGTGAGCAATTCCGTGTCAAACACCCACGGATGCCCTTTTCGCAGCGACGCCTCTGCCTTTGCGGTAACGGTTATGGCGGCAAACGGTCTTTCGGTCAATTTATACTTTCCCCCTTTATGGTCTCAAAAACCCTTGTGTTACCTGCATTATACTACAATGCCCGTTGCTTGACAATAGATAAAAAAGCAAAAAGCTTTATAAAAATTCCGGGCTATTTGCATATTGCACAAAAGCGGGCTTGACTTTCGGCTGTTTTATGTTAAAATAGACATACCAACCACATTGAGGAAAAATAACAAAGGAGAAGGCATAGTATGAAAAAAGCAGCGATCGTTTTTCTTGCAGCGCTGTTTCTGCTTACAGCCTGCGCACCCATGAACAACAATACTTCAGACACCCCGAGCGTCACACCCACCGCAAGCAACACCGAAGCCCAAAACAAGCGCGAGGATTTTGTGCCTGCGTTCAGATTTATCGCAGCATCAGACTCTCACGTAAATATCTATGAAACAACGCAAGCCGACAGACTCAAAAGGATGCTTGAGACGGCATACGCTTATTCAGAAGCAAGCACCTACAAAAGCCTCGACGCAGTAATAATGGCAGGTGACCTCACCGACAACGGCACCGCGCAGGAGTTCAAGCTCTTTAACGATGCGATTAATTCCGTCATCAAAGAGGGCACGACGCTTTTGACAGTCATGGGCAACCACGAATACTATCAGGGCGGTCAGGATACCTACATCGCAAACGTTGACGAAAGCCTCGATAAGCATATCGAGATAGGCGGCTATCACTTTATCGGACTGTCTACGAGAGCCGACAACGAATACACCGACGAGCAGATCGCGTGGCTCGAAACCGAGATGGCGACCGCCGCAAAAAGCGGCAAGCCCATCTTTACGTTCCAGCACCACCACATCAAGGACACTGTCTATGTCAGCACCGAATGGTATGCAAACGCTTCGGAAAAGCTTGATGCGGTATACAAAAAATACTGCCAGACAGTCAACTTCTCTGGGCATTCTCATGCGCCTATCAACAACCCCACCTCATTCGTGCAGACAGACTATACTCTTGTCGGCACAGGCACGCTCAATTATTTTGAGATGACCACAGGCATGACAGTCGGCACTCTCGTGCCCGGCAAAGAGAACGCCGCTCAGTATTGGATCGTCGAGGTCGGCGAAAAGGGCGATATTCTCGCAAGACCCTACAACATCCTCACAAACGACTTCTTTAAGGTTCCCGGCTCTGACGAATACCTCGAATATTATATTCCCGATCCTTTTGACAAGGATACCTTTGAATACGGCGCAAAGCGACTCGCCGCAAACATGGCGCCTCGGTTCGAGGACGGCGCAGCGGTCACTGTCACGGGCATAACTAAATCAAAGGCGACCTTGACTGTTCCGCAGGCAAAGGACGACAACTGCGTCTATGGCTATTTTGTCGAATGCGGCACTCAAAAGACAGGCTATTTCAGCGAATATTATTTCGAGCCTATGCCCGAAACTGTTACGTTCGACCTCATCAACCTCAAGCCCGGCACAGAATACACCGCAATGATAACTCCCGTCGATGCCTTTGGCGTCAAGGGCGAAGCCATCGAGGTCAGATTCACCACCGAGGCATCGAGCGGCAGTGCTGCGAGCAAGCCGCTTACTGACGCAAACGGCTTTGCCGATTTCGAGGGCGAAGGACTTAAGGAGGCATCAGGTAGCGTGGTCTACGGCGGCAAGTCGGACGGCGCGTGGTATTGCGGCGACTGGAATGCAAGCGGCAAGGCAGGCAGCTCGGCAAGGATAGTCGACGGCAAGGGCTATAACGGCTCTGCGGCGCTCGGCATCACCACCGACACGATAAAAAACCAGGGACTTTATATCTTTGGCTCAGGCACGATAAGCGCAAGCGACTATCTGATACTCTATGCCGATTTCACAGATGTTGATTTCCGCAAGGCGTGCTTTGGCGTGATCAAATCGGACGGCACTCTCTATGATACCGACGAGAACGACAGCAGGGCAGATCAATATATCTATTACCGTGCAGACGGCGCAGAGGAATGGACCACCATGACTCACGGCGACGACGGCTGCTTCGGCGCACAGCAGAGCTCGTCTGTCAAGGGCTATAAGGGTCTGTTTGCTATACCTGTTTCGGATTTCGGTTATAGATATGGAACAGGCGGCAATATGCCTCTCGAGGGCGAGATAGTCGGCGTTTATTTCTATTGGGATTTCACATCCGAAACACACACAGGCTCATATTTCTATTTCGATCAGCTCGGCTTCACCGACGATTACAGCGCATATTGATGATCCGATCAAAACATGGCGGGAATGCAGGAAAAATGCATTCCCGCTTTTTTCTGCAAAAAAATCAAAAAGCCTATTGACAACATAACAATGTTATGCTATTATACTCCTGCAAGATAACATTGTTACGATGCACGGCACAAAAACAGGAGGTGATGATTTGGAAGACCTTATTTCAAAACGTGAGCTGCTCGAAAAATACAGTATATCCTATGGTGCGCTGTATAGGTGGAAGCGCATGGGGCTCATCCCCGAGGATTGGTTCATAAGGCGCTCGACACCGGCAGGGCAGGAGACATTCTTTAACCGCGCGATGATATGCGAGCGCATCGATCTGATCATGGGGCGTGAGGATTCGTCGCTGGCAGACCTTGCGGCAGAATTGAGCGGCAAGCGCAGGCAAAAGCTCGTTGTGACTACCGCTTACGGCGAAAAGGTGTTTGCACTCGACGACGTCAAGCAGGTGTTTATCGACGACGGCAAGGGCAACGCCGCTATTTTATTTGAAAATTCAATCGAAAACAAGGAGTAATAAAAATGGAAGATTATAAGATCGCAGGCGCAGGCTGCATGGTCGGCGGAGAATATGGCAATGTTCGAGTTTCGGGCTCGTGCAAAATAAGCGGCGATATTTCGTGCGAAAGCATACATGTTTCGGGCTCGACAAAATCAGAGGGCAATATCGACTGCAGGGCAGAAGCACGCATTTCGGGCGCGTTCAAATGCAAGGATCTGTCGTGCACCGAGCTCAGGGTCTCGGGCTCGGCAAAATTCGGCGCACTCAAGTGCGGCACTGCCAAAGTCTCAGGCTCTGTTTCGACAGACAGCATAGAGGCAGACACTGTCAGCACCTCCGGCAAGCTCGAGGTCAAAGGGCTGCTTAATGCCGAAAGCATAACCATCGGCGGCAGCGCCAAGATAGGCTCGATCGGCTGCACCGAGCTCAAGGTCAACAGCGACTGCCACACAGTCAAAATACTTTGGGGACTGATAGAGGTCCATAAGGGCGAGGACGAAGGACTCAGGACCGAGCTCATCGAGGGCGACAAGATAGACATCAGCTATACTCAGGCAGATATAGTGCGCGGCGCAGATGTCATCATCGGCAAGGGCTGCCGCATACATCGGGTGGAATATACAGGCACCTGCACCGTCGATAGCGAAGCCACCGTCGACGAACTTGAAAAGAAGTGAAAAAGTGGGTCATCGAGACCCACTTTTTTATTACTCCAGCTCAAATGCGCCGGTATAAAGCTTATAATACTGTCCCTGCTGCTCGATAAGCTGCTCGTGCGTTCCACGTTCGATTATCACGCCGTGGTCGAGCACCATTATCGCCTTGCTGTCGCGCACCGTTGAAAGTCTATGCGCGATGACAAAGACGGTTCTGCCCTCCATGAGGCTGTCCATACCCTTTTGCACTATCGACTCGGTGCGTGTATCTATCGAGCTGGTCGCCTCGTCGAGTATCATTACGGGCGGATCCATTACTGCGGCCCTTGCGATAGCGATAAGCTGGCGCTGTCCCTGCGAAAGTCCGCTGCCGTCGCCCTCGAGCACGGTATCATAGCCCTTGGGCAGCATATTGATAAATCCGTCTGCGCCCGCAAGCCTTGCGGCAGCCTTGCACTCCTCGTCGGTAGCGTCGAGGCGTCCGTATCTGATATTCTCCATGACCGTGCCTGTAAACAGGTTGACGTCCTGCAGCACCACGCCGAGCGAGCGGCGAAGGTCTGCTTTTTTGATATGGTTGATATTGATGCCGTCGTATTTTATCTTGCCGTCGGCGATATCATAAAATCTGTTGATGAGGTTGGTTATAGTCGTCTTGCCTGCGCCTGTTGCGCCGACGAAAGCGACCTTTTGTCCCGGCTTGGCATAAAGCGTTATGTCGTGCAAAACGGTCTTGTCCGGCTCATAGCCAAAGTCGACCTCATAGAATCTGACGTCGCCGCACATTTTGACATACTTTACAGAGCCGTCCTCCTGCGGACACTTCCACGCCCATTTGCCTGTGCGATGCTCGCACTCGGTTATATTGCCGTCGGTATCGATCTCGCAATTGACGAGCGTAACGTCGCCGTCGTCGACTTCGGGCTCTTGATCGAGCAATCCGAATATACGTGATGCGCCTGCCATAGCCATAATGAGAGTGTTGAACTGCTGCATTATGTTGTTGATAGGCTGCTGGAAGTTTTTAAAGAGCGCAAGGAACGTGACAAGTCCGCCGACCGAAAGCATAAGCGCGTTGTTTTCGACGAACAATGCGATAACGCTGCCGACCACCGCAAGCAAAGCGTATTCGAGATGCGCAAGGTTGTTGTTGATCGGGCCGAGGCAGTTCATCAGCTTGTTGCCCTTGGTGGCGCAGTCGCAAAGATAGTCGTTGCGCTTGTCAAATTCTGCGCGTGCCTTGTCCTCATAGTTAAACACCTTGACGACCTTTTGTCCGCCGATCATCTCTTCGATATAGCCGTTGACGTCGCCGAGCGCACGCTGCTGGTCTACAAAATAGCCTGCGGATTTGAAGGTTATCTTGCGTGTTATCGTCAGTATTACAGAAACCATAACGACAGTGAATGCCGACATGATAAGGTTGTTTTGAAGCATCGAAACAAACACGCTGACGATGGTTATGCACGCCGAGAACATCTGCGGCAGTGTCTGCGAGATCATCTGGCGCAATGTGTCGGTGTCGTTGGTGTAGATCGACATTATATCGCCGTGCGAGTTGGTGTCAAAGAACTTTATGGGCAGTGTCTGCATCTTTGCAAACATACTGTCACGTATGTCCTTTAATATGCCCTGCGAAACCACCATCATTATTCGCTGATAAATAAATGATGCGAGTATGGTGATCACATAAAGCGCCGCCATCGTGAGCACGAACTCCAAAAGTCCCTGCCTGTCGAACAGCTCTGCGGTATTGACGGTGTTGTCTGCCTTGAAGGCGTCGATAACGGGATTGAGATATTTATCGATTATAGTGCCGATATAGTTTGCCGATCTGACTGTTATCAGTGCCTGAGTGACTATGCATATCAGAACGCCTATCAGATGGGGAATATAGTTTTTAAAATATCCGAGCAGTCGTATAAACGTCTTGACGTCGAGCTTTTTGTCGCTCGTCCTGCCCATTGTTCTCGGTCCTCTGGGTCCCATTATTTGCCTCCTTTCGTCTGCTGCTGATATACCTCACGGTATATTTCGCATCTCTCGAGCAGCTCATCGTGAGTGCCGCAGTCGGCTATGTGTCCGTCGTCGAGCACGACTATCATATCAGACTCTTCAACCGACGAAACACGCTGCGCTATGATTATCTTTGTTGCTTCGGGCAGGTATGTCCTCAGTCCCTCTCTGATGAAAGCGTCGGTCTGCGTATCTACGGCAGAGGTCGAGTCGTCAAGTATCAGCACCTTGGGCTTGCCGAGCAGGGCACGCGCAATGCACAGCCTCTGCTTTTGTCCGCCCGAAACGTTGGTGCCGCCTCGCTCTATAAACGTGTTATAGCCGTCAGGCATCGCCGAAACGAAATCGTGTGCCTGCGCACGCTTGCACGCCTCGACAAGCTCCTCGTCGGTGGCGTTCTCGTTGCCCCAGCGCAGGTTTTCGGCAACAGTTCCGCTAAAGAGCTCGTTCTTTTGCAGGACCATCGCAACAGAATCACGCAGTGCCGTGACGTTGTAGCTTCTGACGTCGACACCGCCCAGCTCGAGCGAGCCCTCGCTGACGTCGTAAAGTCTGGGAATAAGCTGCACAAGGCTCGATTTTGCCGAACCAGTGCCACCAAGAATGCCGACCGTCATGCCGCTCTTGATGTGCAGGTTGATGTGGTCGAGCGTGTTCTTTTCGGCGGTATCGGAATATCTGAAGCAAACATCGTTAAAGTCGATGTCGCCGTTCTTGATCTCATAAACAGGCTCTGCGGGGTCTGTAATGTCATTCTGCTCTTCGAGTATTTCAACGCATCTGTCGCCGCTCGCCTTGGACATAACAAGCTGCACGAGCACCATCGAAACCATCATGAGCGACGAAAGCATCTGAATGCCATAGGTGATGAGCTGCGAAAGGTCGCCGACCTGCATTCCGCCATCAACGCCGATGTCGCCAATTATTATCTGCGCGCCGAGCCACGAAACAACCACCATCATGCCGTATATACAGCCGTTCATGACAGGTCCGTTGTACGAAACGATCTTTTCGGCCTTGATAAACAGGTCGTATATAAGCTTCGAGACCTTGCCGAACTTCTGGTTTTCAAAGTCCTCACGGACATAGGATTTTACGACCCTTATGCCTGCAAGGTTCTCCTGGACCACCTCGTTCAAGCTGTCATAGGTCTTGAATACTTTTCTGAACACGGGGTACGCCTTGGTGACAATAAAGCCTATCGCGACAGCCAGCACGGGGATCGCGACAAAGAACACCACGGCGAGCTCGCCGTTGACAGAAACCGCTGCTATCAGGCTGAATATCAGCATGAGCGGCGCTCTGAAGGCGATGCGTATCAGCATACCGTATGCGTTCTGCAGGTTGCTGACGTCGGTCGTGAGCCTCGTTACTATCGAAGCGGTCGAGAATTTGTCGATCGACTTAAATGAAAAGCTTTGAACTCTGTCAAACAGAGCGTGTCTGAGGTTTCTGGCAAATCCGCAGCTTGCGACAGCCGAAAATCTGCCTGCAAGACAGCCGAAAAGCAAGGAAACCAGGCAGCACAGCACCAGATAAATGGCGTTGTGCCAGACAATGTCAAACGAGGGATTCGCCGAGTTGAGCGTGTTGACTATCTTTGCGACAAAGACGGGTATCAGCACCTCCATAAACACCTCGCCGCCTATAAATATAGGCGCAAGAATGCTTTCTTTGACATAGCCCTTTGAAAATTTTGCAAGTTTTTTTATCATAGGTTACCTCCGTCGTTATCTATTAGCGCCGCCCTGATCTTGTTGGACAGCGTAAAAAAGACCTCTCGCTCGTCGTCGGTGAGCAGAGAGTCTATGCCCTGTTCGACAGAATCGATCTCGCTTTTCATGCGGTTGCCGAATTCTATCGCCTTTGGCGTGAGTATTATGCGCTTGAGCCGCGCATCGCTGCTCGAGACCTCGCGGATGATATATCCGCTTTTTTCAAGCAGTTGCAGTATTTTGGTGGCTGTGCTGCGCCTGAAATCAAATCTTGCTTCGAGATCGCGCTGATACACCTCGTTGCCGCGGTCATGGTTGCGGCAGATGTATCCGAGCACCATGCCCTGAATGCCTGTGAGATGCGAGTCGGATATAGTGAGGCATCGCGCGTCGATGTGACGCTTGATCACTATCGAGAGCGACCTGATCTCAAGCCCGACATGCCTCGCCTTTAGCTCTATGGCAGACACCTCCTCTTATTTGTTCGTTTGCTAACATTTTATCTTTTTTGCCCCTCTGTGTCAATATACAATCATACAAAAAAGCCTCTCGTTTGAGAGGCACTTTTTGCGCTATTTACACCAAATACGCCCACCTTTGGGCATTGAAAATTCTGTCGTTATAATTTCGGTTATAACGCTTGTAATATCGGTCATGAAAAAGAAATAACCGCCCCTCGCCCAAGAGTCGCGGTTAATTCTTTATAACCAAACTTTAAGGCAAACCATCTATTCGGTATGCCTTATTTCTGTTTATATTATAATACGCTTGATAATACGCTTGCGGGCAAAAGTCAACACTTTTTTGGGCGCTATACAGCGCTAAAGTGCGATATTTTGCTTTTTTATTCGCTCTATATCGAATATCTGCAATAATTCCCCTGCCGAAACCGGCTCATCTCTGTCGATAAGCCCCGACATAAATGCCAGCCTGCCGACGACCCGCTGCGGCGAAAGGCTCTGCCTGAGATAGCCGAAGTCGCAATCTCTGTCACGCTTTGAGAGCTTGCGCCCCGACGAGTCGACAAGCATCGGAATATGGCAGTATTCGGGCGGCGTTTCGTTTAAAAGCTCATATAAATATATCTGCCGCGGAGTTGACGATATGAGGTCGCAGCCGCGAACGACCGTGTCGACGCCGCAAAAAATGTCGTCGACGACGACGGCGAGCTGATAGGCATACATGCCGTCAGCTTTTTTTAATACAAAATCGCCGCATTCTTTCGCAAGATCCTGCGAATACTCGCCGTATATCCTGTCGCAGAACGTTATTATCCTTTGCGGGACTTTTACTCTCACAGAATGCGGGTTTGAGGCGATAATGCGCTTTTGCTCGTCGGGCAGGTCACGGCAGCGCCCACTGTAGATCACGTGCCCGTCAGAAGCGTGCGGGGCGGACGAAGCGCCGAGGTCGGCTCTCGAGCAGGCGCAATCAAACAGCACGCCGAGCGAACCGAGCCGTGCGAGCGCTGCTTCATAAGCCTCGCCTCTGGTGCTTTGCATAGGCACTTCAAGATCCCAGTCGAGCCCGAGCCAGGCAAGATCCTCCTTGACGAGATCGCAATATTCTTTTTTGCAGCGTATCTTGTCAAGATCCTCGATGCGCATGACCATCGTTCCGCCGTTTTTGCGAACATACAGCCACGACATCAGCGCCGAAAAAGCGTTGCCGAGGTGCATTCTGCCGCTGGGACTTGGCGCAAATCTGCCTGTCATATCTTTCACTTCCTTTGCGGAATATTCTACCACCAACCGCAGAGAAATTCAATCATCTTCTGTCAAATTCGGGGTTATAGGCATAGAAATTCTTATAGTCGAGGTTATCCTGAATGATCCTCAGGCTCTCACCGAAGCGCTGATAGTGCACTATCTCGCGCTCACGCAGGAATTTGATCGGGTCGCGCACGTCGGGATCGTCGACCAGGCGCAATATGTTGTCGTATGTGAGGCGTGCCTTTTGCTCGGCAGCCATATCCTCGCTGACGTCGGCAATGGCATCGCCCGTGCTTTGGAACGTGAGCGCCGAGAACGGTACGCCGCCTGCCGATTCGGGATAAACTCCTGCCGTGTGATCGACGAAATAAGGGGCAAAGCCGCCATCCTTGATCTGCTCGATCGTCATATTTCGCGTGAGCTGGTGGAATATCGCCGAGATCATCTCCATATGACCCAGCTCCTCAGAGCCTATGTCGGTGAGTATTCCGACGACCTCGTTGTAGGGCATCGTGTATCTCTGTGAAAGATAGCGCATCGCCGCGCCCAATTCTCCGTCGGGACCACCAAGCTGCGTGAGGATTATCTTTGCGAGCATGGGGTTGGGGGTAGCTATTCTGACCGGATACTGCAATTTTCTGTCGTATGTCCACATAATTCAAGCCTCCGTTTCTATCTGCCACGGCCACGGATTGTCTATCCAGTTCCATTCGGCGCTTTTTGTTGCCGCTGCGGTAAGCGGCCCATATCTTTTTTCATAATCCGCAACCGCCGTGTCACGCCTCTGCTGTGCGCGTCTGAAATATTCCATCGCTTTTTTGTCGCCTGGATGCGTATCCAAAAACAGCACCGCCTCATCGACGGCAAAGCAGGTCTGCTGCACCAAAAGCATAGCCCTTTGCTTGTCAGTCATTGCTTGCCTCCCTTAAACGGCAGGTCGAGCGCCTCAAATATCGTTCCGCGCGTCAGCGCCCTGTCGTCGTCGTATATTTTTTCAAACCGTTGCATCGGCACATAAGCCATGGCGAGCGAAATATTTTGCGGAAACATCGCTTCGTCCATGCTCATGCCGTTCTGCTCATTCATATATAAAAGCTCCTTTTTCAGTTAATGCACGAGAGCCTCCGCTCTCATAAGCAGTGTATGCAGGCAGCTTTTAAGTTGCTATTCCGCACAGAGCAAGCCACTCGATTCTGTGAAAGCCGGAATTTAGAACATCGCAATTGCATGACATAATCAGGATAATAACCCCTTTCAAACAATTACTTGCACCTTTTGGTATGTTTTCAGAGCAATTATTTGCACCTTTTGCGGGGGTTAAACAAAAATGCCGAATCAATTATTGCAATTGACTCGGCTTTTTGCCCATATTCATTATGCGTATTTCTGCTGCTATTAATAGTTGTTATATTCAGACCACAGCATCCAGCCATTGTCTCTGCATATTTCGTCCATGCGTTCGTCGATCCTGAAAGCGGCACGAATAACCTTTGCGATGATCATAAGCGCAATAGTTGCGATCCAAGTAATAATATATATGCCAATTACCGCACCGCAAGCATCCATTGCCTCTTCCGAGATAAACATAATAAGTATTGCCAGAGGAACTATGTATTTAACGATTGTCCTGACAAAACGCACGGCAGTCATAAGCGCCGCAGTCAGTCCAAGCAGAAAATTAGTCGGATAGCAGACATGTCTGGAATACGTTGCATATCTGACCCATTTTGTTCTGGGGGATTTGCCGATCACCGAATTTGAATCCTGTTCCCATTCAACCTCCTGCACGCTTTTATAGCCGTTTGTCCTATAGCCCAAGGCTTTATACTGCATGTCGGTCAAAAATTTAGGTCCCGAGATTCTGATAGTTGTTTTACTTATACTATTTTGCATATGTTTTCCCCTTTTTTGTATTTTTCTTTTATAATTCGAGCTCGATGTACAAATTATAACCTGAAACAGGTTAAAAGTCAATACTTAAATCATTGTTTTCTATAATATTTTTTGATGCAATACATACACGAAAGGAGCCTCGGGGCATGTATCAAAGAATAAGAGACTTAAGAGAAGACAGAGATCTGACGCAGACGCAGGTCGCAAAGATGCTGGGCATGTCGCAGACGGGATATTCAAAATACGAAACAGGCGAGAACGATATTCCGACGCAGATACTGATCAAGCTCGCCAGATTTTACAACACGAGCATAGATTATCTGCTCGGCGAGACCGCGCAAAAGGAGCGATATTGACGTTTGTCGTGCCAAAGGCGTGTGTTTTGCCCGGTTATCAATAATATTAATGCATTTTTATACAATTTCGCTGTTGCATTGCAGGCGAAGTTTGTGTATAATCAATATTATAAAAACAGGAGGAATCATCTATGACAAAAAAGCTATTGGTTTTATTGCTCTGTCTCGCGATGCTCGTTTCTATCGCAGCGTGCACGCCGCAGGATACGACTTCCGAAACGCCTTCGGCAGACGACGGCAGCACAGAGAGCTCTGAAGTCTCTGACGACGGCAACCCCAAGTTCCCGTTCGAGGCAAAAAAATACGACACCACCATACGCATTCTGTGCGTCGCGCAGGAGAGGCACACTTACGGCGAATTGCAGTTCGTGCCTGACGAAGACTCCAGCTTCGGTCAGATAAGCGATGCTGTCGCTGCGCGTAATGATATTATTGAAGAGAAATACGGCATCAAATTTGAGGTCGTGCCCTCGACCACTCCGCAAACCGAGCTTGAGCTCGCTATGAAGAGCGCCTCGGGCAGTGACATGCCGTTCGAGCTGGTCAGCAACACGGTCTGCACCATGCTGCCCTATGCTACCGAAAACTATTTCCTGCCGCTCAACGACGTTCTGCACCTTGAGAACGAGTGGTGGGATCAGAACGCCATCGAAACCCTGGCCGTCACCGACGACATCTATTTTGTCGCGGGCGACTGCATGGTCACCGACGACGAGTATTGCTATTGCATACTCTATAACAAGGACATCTATGAGCAGAATCAGGAGATCAAGGCGCAGTTCGGCGACCTCTATCAGCTTGTCGACGACGGCAAGTGGATATACGATGCGCTCTATACCATGGCAAAGGCAGTAACGCAGCCTGACGAAAACGGCAAGCTCGGCACTGTCAACTGCACCTACGGTCTGCTCAGCGACGGATATTCCACCGAGATGATCGTGCTCGGCAGCGGCTCGACCACGGCACGCAAGATCGGCAAAGGCAATTTTGAGATCTCGATAGGTGAGAGAACAGCAGTCGACGCTTTCGGCAAGGTATTTGAGATCTGCACCGACACCGGCGCAACGATACTCGTCGACAAGGTTCCCGAATCGTGGGAAGGCATCGCAAATATGTTCATCTCGGGCAGAGGACTCTTTAAGACCTCGGTCGTTCAGTCGATCTCCGACATCAAGAGCGATACCGCAGAAAAAAAGGTCAACTTCGGCGTTCTGCCTATGCCCAAATACACCGTGGAGCAAGAGAACTATTATTCCGGCATCAACGTATACCAGACCGAGGTGATGGCGATCCCGTCGTTCAACAACAAGGGCGCTACACTCGAGGCGACCGCATGTGCGCTCGAGGCACTCGGCTATTACAGCAGATATTCGGCAGGCGAATCAGTTTCGCACGCATACTACGAAACCACCCTCAAGTCGCAGGCAATGCCCGACGAAGAGGACGAAAGAATGCTTGACATGGTCGTCAGCAACAGACTTTATGACATCGGCACCATCTATAACTGGGGCGATATCATTCAGGTCTGGGCAAGCATCATCCGCAGCGGCAACAATACGTTATCGAGCCAGCTCGACAGCGTCAAGACAAAAGCCGAAACCGCGATGAACGAAACAATAGACAAGTACAACACAATGGGATAACAAAAAGTGGGTCTCGATGACCCACTTTTTTGAGTGAAGTTGTCGCTGTAGCGACAGTGAAGCTATGCCTTCGGCACAGTGAAGCAGCGCTTTCAGCGCCGTGAAGTTCGGCTTCGCCGAGATGCGGAAGTTTTTGCTGTCGCAAAAACAATTTATATAGCGCTCCCAATAGCCGAAAATATATCCCAAGCCGTGTAGAACACCATTCGCTGTGGCTAAGTTCTTGCCTCCCTTTACACATGCAGAGGCAAGCGGCATAGCCGCAGCGGTTGGTATCCTACAGAGCGCGAGCTAAAAACCAGCTTTTCGGTTGGGGTAGGAGCGGCAAAACTCTTTACACATACAGAAGCAAGAAACTGTGCCTCGGCGGTTGGTATTCTACATGGCGTTGGGCGATGATTTTACTATAGGTCGGCACAAAAAAGAGCGCCCTCAATTACTATATCAAGCAACTGAAAGCGTTCTAAATTATTTGTTTTTGCGACAGCAAAAACTTCCACATCTCGGCGAAGCCGAACTTCACGGCGCTGAAAGCGCTGCTTCACTATGCCGAAGGCATAACTTCACTGTCGCTTCAGCGACTACTTAACTGCGCGCAAAGCGCGGTTATGTCGGGATTGATTTTGCAATTTTTTATTTTGTTTCTCTCAATTTGCGGTGGTTTGATGCGAAAAGTACGCATAAAAATGCGGAAAGTGCGGATTTTGCGAAAATTTTTCTTGCAATTTGCTTCAGTTTGTGTTACACTTGCTCATAACATTTTTTACTGAGGAGGTTTAGCATGAGCAAACATTCTACCACCGAGAAGCGCAGCACGTTTTCAGGCAAGGTCGGCTTTATCCTTGCGGCTGCAGGATCTGCTGTCGGTCTCGGCAACATCTGGCGTTTTCCGTATCTTGCAGCAAAGTATGGCGGAGGCATCTTCCTACTCGTATATCTTATTCTTGCAGTGACGCTCGGTTTTGTTCTTGCGTCCGCCGAGATACTGCTCGGCAGAAAGACCGGACTCAGTGCGATCGGCGCTTTCAAGAGCCTTGACAAGCGATTTTCGTTCGTCGGCATAATGTGCTCGCTCGTCCCTGTCGTGATACTGCCTTATTATTGTGTCATAGGCGGCTGGGTCGTCAAGTTTTTTGTGACGTTTGTTTCGGGCAACGCTGCCGCTGCCGCAGAGAGCACCTATTTCGAAAGCTTCATAGGCAGCCCCGAGCCACTCGGATATTTTTTGATCTATCTTGCGTTGACCGCAGTCGTCGTTCTGCTGGGCGTTGAGAACGGCATCGAAAAGGTCAGCAAGTTCATGATGCCTGCGCTGGCGGTTATGATCGTTTGCATCGCAGGCTACACGCTTTGCCAGCCGGGCGCTATCGACGGACTGATATACTATGTCAAGCCGGATTTCTCGCATTTCTCGATAACCACGGTGCTCGCCGCGATGGGACAATTATTCTATTCGATGTCGCTCGCGATGGGCATAATGATAACCTACGGCTCTTATATGAAAAAGGATGTCAACGTCGAGACATCGGCACGCAGCATCGGCATATTTGACACAGGCATTGCGTTCATTGCAGGCCTGATGGTCATTCCTGCGGTGTTCTCTTTCTCGGGCGGCGACCCCGCACAGCTTGGCAAGGGCGCAGGACTGATGTTTGTAACACTGCCACAGGTGTTTGAGAACATGGCAGGCGGCACTGTCGTCGGCATAATCTTTTTTGTGCTTGTATTCTTTGCCGCGCTCACCTCGTCGATCTCGCTGATGGAGACGATTGTCTCGATAATCATGGACAAGACGCATCTCAATCGCACTGTTTCGTGCCTCATCGTCATCGGAATATCGCTGCTGCTGGGCATACCGTCTGCGCTCGGCTATGGAGTGCTCGCCGACATCACCATCATCGGAATGTCGTTCCTCGACTTTTTTGATTTCATCAGCAACAGCGTGCTTATGCCGCTGGTGGCGCTCGTCACCTGCATATTCATCGGATATTTCTTAAAGCCCGAGACGCTCATTCGGGAAGCAGAGACAAACGGCAACACATTCAAGGCAAAAAAGCTTTTTACCGTCGTGATAAAATACTTGGCGCCTATATGCATAGTGCTCATTCTCGGCTTTTCGGTGCTCGAAGCGCTGGGAATATTGAAGGTTTAAAAAACAATCGTCAAAAAAGCTCCATCCCGTCAAATGGCAGGTGTTCATAAAACAGTGTTAGCCAAATAACACGAAATGAGCATCTGTCAGACAGGATTGGTCAACGAAAAAACACGCCATATTCAGCTTCAAAAGCTGAGTATGGCGTGTTTTTCTGCTTATTTGCGTTTCCGTTTTCCTTTTCCATGCGGCTGGTATGGCCTCGCCTTGCCACGCTGGTTAGTTGGGCTTTTCATGTGTTTGGACAGCTTTAATACTTCAATGAGATTGATGAACTGCTCCTTGGTAATGGCATCGTAATCAATACCGAATGTCGTAAGGAATATCCTTGCCTGTTTCTCGGCGTCGCTGCCCTCATAGTTCATGGCATCCTGTAACTGACCTTGAACTTCCTCCGCGATGGATGGCGTGTCTGCCGTTGTGGTGTCGTTGCTGTGTTCCTCCCGAATGTCACGGAGGATCGCCTTTAGATCGTCTGCAAGTACATGTCCGAAATAGTCATCCTCCCGCACCTGGGCCAGCTTCAACGTCCGGGTGGAAAGATCGTCCTGTCCGTCCTGCTTCATCAGGGCCATCTTCCGTACCGCTTCCAGCATGGCGTTCATATCGTTGATCCGCATATCCGCGATCCTGTCAACGTAAATCTCAGCGTCCAGCATCATGCGCTGGAAATCCTTGTGGCAAAGCATTTCAGAAAGCAGACGGTGATTGAATTTTCCCGCCTGTAATACTTCTATGGCATCGTCACTCAGATGCAGAGCGTCCAGCTCTGTATCTGGGTGATTTTTTGTTTCTGTCATGCCCAGCAGATAGTCCGTGGACACACCATAGAGCTTCGCCAGCGTGACAATGCTGAACGGGCTGATGTCCTTGAAATCGTCTGCCTCATATTTGCCGAGAGCGGACTTGGAAAGCCCGGTCTGCTCCGCAAGCTGTTCCAGCGTCAGCCCCCGTT
>CAZASH010000004.1:0-167630 GCA_964487775.1 uncultured Ruminococcus sp. | reverse complement strand
CACTATACCACGGACTTGTTGCCAAGTTGTTGCCGGAATAGCAAAAATCCCGCGCATTTTTAGTGCGTGGGATCTCGTGACATATTTGCGTATGCGGTCTATTCGATTTGGTCGAGCATTACATGAGGGTCGACGTGCGTTTGGTCCTTGATAAGCTCAAAATGCAGATGCGGAGCGTCGGCCGCTTCGCAGCCTGCCGAGTTGCCTATCTCACCTATCTTTGCGCCCGAAGCAAGCACTGCGCCTGCCTTGACGCTGTCGGGGATATTTTCGCCAAGGTTCATATAAACGCTCGTGTATTCTCCGTGGTCTATTATGACCGTATTGCCATAGAGGTCGTCCTTATAGACCTTTTTGACCTCGCCGTCGGCAATGCAAAACACTCCATCCCCTATTTTGCCTGTAATATCGACGCCAGAATGCGTGCGCCAGTCGCGCATAGTCTGCGACAGGACGAGCATATCCATGCTGTATTCCTTGGCGATACCGCCGCCGACAACAGGATAGGTCAGCGTATTATCGGGCTCTGTCGTTCCGCCGGGGATATTCGGAACATCGCCGCCCGTGGGTCTGTCGCTTACATTCGATGAAGGGTCGTCGGAAATGATCGCCGATACATCGGGAAGCTCAAAGCTTATATCCGGCATACTGATGTCGTCCATGCTGAATGAAGAGCCCACCGCCGCCAACGCTATGACCGTCACCGCACAAATGGCGGCGGCGATGCAGATGTAGATGTTTACATTCTGCCTGTGCTTGCTGTTTTTTTCATCGTTCATAATACTGTCATCCTCCTTGTTTGAAACTATTTTGCACAAAAAGGACGGCTTATATTCAGCGTTAACAAAAAAACCTTGCCGCAAACGGCGTTATCAGCAAAAAAATGTAAATGAGCAAAAATAAAAGCAAATAGCCTCGCATAACATGCCTCCTCTATTTGCTTATTATATTATGTTGTCAAGCCTCGTATTCGTCGCCAATCGCACGCGAAAGCCTTGCGTGAATATAAACGCACATAATTATTTCGAGCACTGATATGCACGCCTGCGAAACAGTGCCGAGCCCGCTTGTCAGCCTGAGCACGAGTGTCGGCATGGCATATATCGGGGCGAGCGTCAAGGACAAAAAGCCGAATGTTAAATACATCTGCTTTTGCGGCTTGCCGAGCGAAGCACGTGTTTCCTGCAGCCAAAAGAACATCATCACTATCAGCATTAAAAAATGATATGCACCGGACATATCGAGCGGCGATGCGGTCTGCGTGACAAAGTCGCAGAGTATGCGCACGGCATAAAAGGCGGTGACTGACATACCGAGGTATGCGCATATTTCGGTGCGCATCTTGATCTTGCCTATCGCCGGCAAAATCATACGTGCCGCAGAAAGCAATGCAAACAGTATCGCAAAAACGACAAACAGTGCGCCCGGCTCTGTTAAATTTATCAGATACAGCGCCGTGCAGGGCAATATTGCGATGCCGCAAGCGAGCGACGAGATCTTTGCAATGCGAGTGAGATATGCCGTCTGCACCTTGCATCTCTTTTTGACGTTTGCTGCCGCAAGCAGTGCTGCTGTGCAAAGTATAGCCACAAGGGCGACAAACAGCGCATTCGCTCCGCCGAACTTGAGATAATAATATGACTGATCGAGCTCATTGGGCAGGATCTTGAAATTTGTTATCAGCAGCATGCGTATCAGCGCCGACAGAACGCCGAATGCCAAAAACGCCGTCGGCAATATGCCGTGCCAGCTATGCCTTTTGCCATCCAAAACGGTACCTCCGAGAGTTAGTTTTTGTGTTTGACCACAGAAATATTATACAACCAATTATTGTAAATAGCAATAACCAAAATCGGTTTTAGATCGTTATTTTAAAATTATATGCGCGAAAGCTCTGCCCCCGGGAAATAAAACGTAGCGATCGCCTCATATTTATAGCCCCTTCTGACCAGCATCTTTGCGCCTGCCAGCGAAAATCCGACGCAATGTCCGTGCCCACTGCCGTCAAAAACCACGTTGACGGTGTATTCGCTCTCGCCCTCGGCAGGCAGGTGTATCGTGTCTATCTCGACTACGCCGTCAGAGGTTATCACGCTGACCGCAGTATCTTTCAAGCCGTCAGAGGTCAGAATGTCGCCCGAAAGATAATAAGAAATATCAAACCTTGCGCTCTTTAGCCCAAAGAGCTTGCGCACCTTTGACGTATCCTCGACTATGATCTGCTTGCCGGTCGTGTCGGTCAGAACAACTCGCTTGACAAAGCCTGCTTCGGATCTTTCGAGGCTTATATCTGTTATAGCGCCTTTCGCACCCTTTGCCGCTGCACGCTCGTTTATCTCGTGCGCAGTCATGGTGACCTGCCACACGTCGGCAAATTCGCCCTCGTCGAGCACCACGCTCGAAAGATAAGGCACAGGACTGCCGCCCCACGCATCTGACGAAGGGCAGCTCGCACCGCCGTTGCTGTTACAATATGCGCAGGAAATAGGCTCTCCCTCATAGGTCAAAACAATTCCCTTTGTGCTCTCGGCGATGCGGTCGAGGCGCTCATCGGATATTTTGTGGCCCTTATAATTCTGACAGCAGCTTGTAGCGCAGACGTCAAAGCCGTATTCCGAATGCTTTTTGTGCAGTGCGACAGTGCGTATCATTATCGAAGATGCCTTTGTTATCTCGTCGTGCTGATTGCTGCCTATCTCATAAGGCATTACGCCCTTGACATAGTCCTCAAGCGGCAGGATGTTGACTATCTTTATCTGTCCGCCAAGCAAAGACACCTCAAAATAGCCGTCATAGGCTATTCCGTCAAGCGTCAGCCTGCCCTCGATTATCGCAGCAGACGCCTTTTTTGTGGTTGTCAAAGTGCCGCTTTGATCATATGCCTCAAGCGAAAGTGCACTGCCCGAGGTTATTTTAAGCCGTCTGCATTTGAAACGCAAACCGCTTAGAACGACTGTCATGTCGCCGCTCGACTCAAACAAAGCGCTTTTTGCTCCGCTCGAAAGCTCGGGCGCGGCGATGGCAACTCTGACGAGCTGTTCAGAGCCGCCCTCTATCTTAAACACTGTGCTTGCCAACGTGATCGCCACAGCGCACAGAATGCATATCAAAAGCTTAGCGTATCTCATTTTCGCCTCTCAGCATAACGGCGGCTTTTTCGCCGGTAATAAGAATATATGCGCTCGCATCCTCCTCGGCGCTGACATAAATATGGCCTGCCGACAGCGGCGCACCAGAATATATCATTTCGCCCGACGTGAGGTCTGTCAGGCCGGAAGTGGGGTCTGCCGATATAAAATGCGCTTCGCCGCCTCTGAATATCATTTCGCCGTCGAACGCCAGGAAAATGCGCTGCCCCTCATAAAGCGTGCAGAACTCATATTCCGAAGTGGTCGAAGCGATCGCATTTGCTATCGCTTCGGCGATCATTTCGTCTGTTTCTGCGGCTATCTCGGCTTTTAATTGCGGTGCAAATATCTCGGTGAGATATGACAAGGATATGAGAGGGTCTGCCTCCGAAGCGGATGTGCAGAACGGCAAAAGCAGCAAAATCGCCGATATGACGGCAAAAATCAATATTTTAGTCTTTGGTTTCATTTTAAATAAGATCCTTTCGGTCTGTTGATTTAAGATATATATTATCACACGGCATATGTCAAAGCGTGTCGAAAAGCAAAGAAACAACAGTTTTTTATTTATTGCAAAAAAACATCTTGAAAAACAGAAAACAATGTGATACAATATGTCTTGCAAGCCGGAATGATGGAATTGGCAGACGTGCTAGACTCAAAATCTAGTGGTAGCGATACCGTGCGGGTTCGACCCCCGCTTCCGGCATATATTTTTTGCAAAGCAAGCATTTCGCTTGCTTTTTTTGTTTTTATATTATTGCTTTGACCTGCGCTCGATAAATCCTGCGACCCAGTATTTTGTGTATTGATAAAGGTCGTCGAGCGTCTTTGCGGAATATCCGCGGCAATACTTGACATATTGGCACAGTATGCCCTCGATAAAGGTCTGAATATCGAGCTCGATATAATCGAGGTCTTTTATGCGGCTGTCGGTGTGGCACAGCTCGAGCAGTTTGTTTGAAACTATCTGCGTCAGCTTTTTGGCAGCAAACAAAAAATCGTTTGACCTGCACAAAAGCCTATAATTCTCGTTGTTCTCACGTATAAACTCAAAAAACCAGTCGATGAACTGCATTATATCACGCGAACCCAAAAGCAGCGAGTTGTTAAAAAACGCATCTATCAGCTCGTTTTCATATTCCTCTGCCACGCTGTAAATGTCATCATAATGCGAATAAAACGCGCCTCGGCTGATCTCGGCACGCTTGCAGAGCTCGCTGACACTGATATTGCCAAGCTGCTTTTTTTCAGACAGCATCTCGGCAAAGACCTTTTTGATCTGCCGACAGGTCTTTTTTGACGCATTATTGAGATTTTGAACCTTCATAGGCATAGCCTCCCCCACCTGAATATCGCATAAATGAACACATTTTTATACACTGTCAAAATTTAAACAGTGCACACAAAACGTGTTCTTCTTTTTTTGCACCTTGGGCATTATAATACAACACAGTTCAAATGTCAACAGTGTTAAAAAAGCACAAGGAAAGGAGCATTTAATTTGACCACTCAAAACTCACAGCACGTCATCGAGGTCAACGAGCTCACAAAGGACTATGGCTCGGGCAGAGGCGTGTTTGATGTCAGCATTTATGTTGACAAAGGCGAGGTGTTTGGCTTTCTCGGTCCTAACGGAGCGGGAAAATCGACCACCATACGCCATTTGATGGGATTTTCAAAGCCGAATTCGGGCACGACCCGCATATTTGGGTTTGACACCTTCGAAAAATACGACAAGGTGCTCAAAAGCGTCGGCTATATCCCCGGCGAAATAGCACTGCCCGCAGGTCTGACCGGCTACGAATTTATCAGAATGAGGCAGGATATGCAAGGCATTCACAATGCCGAAAGGCTCGGCGAGATGCTTGAGCTGTTTGAGCTCAGCGACGCAAGCCTTGCAGGCGACACAAAGCGCATGAGCCTCGGTGTCAAGCGCAAGCTCGCCGTGGTGTCGGCGTTTATGTCAGACCCCGAGGTGCTGATACTTGACGAACCGACCAGCGGCCTTGACCCTGTCATGCAGCAAAGATTTATCGATCTCATTCACACCGAAAAGAAGCGCGGCAGGACGATATTGCTTTCGAGCCACATTTTCTCTGAGATAGATTCGACCTGCGACCGCATTGCAATAATCAAGGACGGCAGGATAGTGTCCGAATTTATCGCCGACGATCTCAAGCACGCTTCGCACAAATACTATAACATCGACTTTGCGTCAGAAAAGGCAAAAGCAGAGTTTGACAGGCGCAAGGACGGCATCAAGTCGCTCATTTTGATAGGCGAGGGCAAAAAAAGCGTGTATATCTCGGTCGAGGATATCGACCTCAACCTGCTCATAGCATTGCTTTCGTCGCTCGAGATTAGCTCATTCAGCAACCGCCGTGAAACGCTCGAGGATTATTTTATGAAGTTCTATAAAGAAGACAGAGATTTTGGAGGTGCGCTGAAATGAATGTCATCGAAATTTATGACCTCACAAAGGACTATGGCTCGGGCAGAGGAATATTTGACCTGCACCTTTCAATATCAAAGGGCGAAATGGTCGGCTATGTCGGCACCAACGGCAGCGGCAAGACCACCACGATAAGGCACATTATGGGCTTTATCAAGCCGACCTCGGGGCAGGTGACAGTCGAGGGACTCGGTTCGTGGGAGCATTCGAGCGAGATAGTCAAAAAAATAGGCTATGTGCCGGGCGAAATAGCATTTCCCGATCTCAAGACAGGCATCGACTTTTTAAAATGTCAGGCAGATTTTTTAGGCTTGCACGATATGTCATACGCCAACGAGCTCATCGAGCGCCTGCAGCTTGACCCCGGAGCCAACCTCAAGCGAATGAGCAAGGGCATGAAGCAAAAGACCGCACTCGTTGCGGCGCTCATGGCAGACCCCGAGATAATCATTCTCGACGAGCCGACCACAGGTCTTGACCCTCTGATGCGGCTTGAATTCCTGAACATCATAAAAGAGCAGCACCAAAAAGGCAAAACGATCTTTATGAGCAGCCACAGCTTTGAGGAATTAGAGACTACCTGCGACAAGGCGTGCCTCATCAGCGACGGCAGGATAATCGACATTTGCAACATGAATGCCATTCATCACCGCAAGACAAAGGACTTTAAGATAGAGTTTTATAATGCGGCAGATTATCAAAGCTTTATTGACGGGCGAAACGACATCACACGTCTGCAGCCGCAATACAATCAGGCGACGGTGCGTATAGATTCTGACAGGACGGCAGAATTGCTGATGGTGCTCAAAGGCAAAAACGTCAAGTTCATATCAGAATTGCCTTATACGTTAGAAATGCATTTTAAAGACATTTTGTTTGATAACACAAGAAAGGGATAACAAAAAATGTTCAGCAAGGCTTTATTTAAACAATCCTGCAAGGCGAACGGCATGATGTGGGCGATAATCACATTTGCCGTATGCTTTATGCTCGCCTGCGTTATGCTCATTTCGGGCAGCGGCAATATAGGCGAGGTCAAAAACTCGATACAGGACACGATAATCACCAAAGAGGTCGACGCGCAATTGCAAAAGCGTGCACTGAGCTATTATTCAAACGCCTGCGACGGCTTGGCGGAATTTGACAAGCTGTTTGCAGAAAACGCCGCCGATACATTATCATACCTCATTTGGTGCGGCAATATGCCAAAGCAGTCGGATTTTGATGACTCGGCGATATATTCCGCCGCTGTCGGTGCGTGGCAGTCCGCAATGCCCGAGATGAGCACAGAGGTCGGCAAGTCTTTTGCCTCTGCCGTTCAGGAATGGCTCGAAGCGATGCCGCAAAGCAGCGGCTATGCCTCGGCAGAGCTTTATCTTGCGGCTCTGGCAGAATGGCAGGCTAATTCGCCCGCGACGCAGGAGAACGCAATAGCAATCGCATACGCCGACGCCTGCGAGCGCCTGCAGGACAGCATTTCGGCAAAGGCGCTCGAAAAGGGCTTTGAAAAAGACTCTGACGAAGAGCTCGAAATGCTCGGCAGCGTAATGTATGTGCTCAACCCCAACCACACTTTCGATGATTTTTATCAGGAATACGGCGAAGAAATACCTGACGACTATGACTTTATGTCGCTGATAGCGCATATCAGCGCAGGTGACATAGATAATTATCTCGCTTCGGACGACAGAAATGATTATATATTCGACAGAGCCGAGCGTGGAGCAGCCGTGTTTATAGCAGGCAATATGTCAAAGGACGAAAACGTCGATTCGCTGATGGAGGCGCTGTCGTCATACGGCGTGACAAAAGAGAAATACGATTCCTTTGGATATACCTACAGCTCGATAAAGCGTATGTCCGAAACAGCAATAGTCACCTATCGCGGCAGGCTCGAATACGAGCTCTCTGAAATAAGCGAGAGCGATTATAAAACAGAGGCAGACTATCTTGCAGCCGTCGCAGACAAAAAAGAATCACTTTCGTCAGAAATAGCCGTCAGCTTTTTGTCCACACTGCCAAGTGAGGTTTCGGATGCGCTCGAGGAGATAGGCAAAGCGGATCTTTATACGCTGATAGTCGGCTCGATATTCTATAAGCTTGCAGGACTGCTGCTGCCTATAATATATATGATAATGGCTTCAAACAACCTTATCGCAGGACAGGTCGACAGCGGCTCGATGGCTTATGTGCTTTCTACCTCGACCAAACGCAGCACTGTTGTGTTTACGCAGGCTGTCTATCTTATAGGCTCGCTGCTGGCAATGTTCGGCTTGACCACTGCGACAGGCTGCGTATGCCTTTCGATGGTGGATGAAGAGATACAGTTGACATATGCAAACCTGCTATTGCTCAATCTCGGTGCGTTTTTGGTGCTGTTTGCATTGTCGGGGCTCTGCTTCCTCACCTCTTGCGTGTTCGACCGCAGCAAGCGCTCGATGGCTATCGGCGGCGGACTGAGCATTTTTGCACTCGTCGCCGCAATGCTCGGACTCTTCGGCAGCCCTGTAATTCCGTCTGTCGTAAGGCTCGACGCACTCAACAACTTCAACTATGCAACGATAATCTCGCTGTTTGATGTCATTTCGATAATCGACGGCACAGAGGCATTCGTCATCAAATTCTGCATTCTCGCTGTTCTCGGCGTGATAGGATATATTGTCGGCTCGATCAGATTTGTCAAAAAGGATCTGCCGCTTTAAAATAAAAGGAGTAAAAGAAATGTTTGAATTCAAAAAGCTATGCGATGCTTATGAAGAGCTCAGCACCGTCGAAAAAGGTCTGCTGCTCGCCGAAAAATCAGTCAAGGTCATGGCAACATTGCACGAGCTGTCGATACCCGGCATAGACCCGATAACGGCGCTCGCAGGGTTTATCGTCGGCTCTGTCGCCGCCGACGGCAAGGTCAACGAGAGGGAATATCTGCTTATATACCCCTCGCTCGTCAAGGCGTTCGGAGACGATTTTGACTTTCACTCTGTCAAGGAATCATTCCGCAAGGACAGCGAGGGCAGAAAGATGCTGATCGAGTATAACAGCGAGATGCTTTCTCTGCTCGATATGCTCGACGACGAGATCAAAGAGGATGTTGTCACGCTCTGCCTGTGTGTCGCAGCTATCGACGGCAAGGTCTCGCCGAAGGAAAAGAAATATATCAAGCGCCTCTGCAAGGCATAAAAGCAAAGGCTGTTCGGGATAAAACCTCACGGTTTTATCCCGAATGGCTGCGAGGCAAAATTAATTTGTGTTTTTTTTGCAAAAAGGTATTGCAAAATCAGATTCGATGTGATATAATACCCTTCGCTGACAACGGTTAGCGATATATTTAATACGGAGGTTTAGCTCAGCTGGTAGAGTACCCGCTTGACGTGCGGGTTGTCATGGGTTCGAGTCCCTTAGCCTCCATACATCAAAGGACGCCAAGACGGCGTCCTTTCTTTTTGCATTGCCTGCAATATCCTCGGCGTTCTGCCCCATCTTGCAAAGCAGGATTTATGCGCAAATATATACGATTTATTACCAAAGGGTATTGCAATCGAGAGCGAGATATGGTATAATATTATTGTAACAAATGTTAAAATATATTCAAAGCACGATTCCATACGCGCAAAGCAACATAAGGCTGCTTTGTCAACCCAAACGCGGCGTTTTTCACCGCGACGACCAAAAAAGTGAGGAGATCCATTATGAAAAAGCGAATCATATGCTTGACGCTCGTGCTGTGCATAGTTCTTGCGTTGCTGCCGATAAGTGTCAATGCAGAGGACAAGCTCCCATGGGAAGAAAGTCCCGAGGAATGGAAGGTGCTGACTGCATCGACCACAAATATTCAAGCAAGCGGCAAATATTATTTAAACGAGGATGTGACACTGTCTGATGCCATCACGATCAACACTGCTGATGTCACGCTCGATCTTAACGGTCATGTGCTCAGGTATGAAACCACCGAGGCAAAGCGCACGATCTTCATCTATAGCTTAGGCAAGCTGACACTCAATGACAGCCGCCCCACTGCGACGCACACAGATACCACCATGCCCGCAGGCGGCATTATTACAAACGGCAAAACGTCAGCAAACTACAGCGCTCAGCAGCTCGGCGGCTGCATTCAGGTTTTTGGCCAGTTTGTGATGAACGGCGGTACGATCTATCAATGCTGCACACGCAATCAGGGTGGCGGCGTTCATGTAGACGAAGGCGCTTATTTCACTATGAATGGCGGCGCGATTCGTGATTGCATTGTTCTGCCCGGTGATGGCGGCGGTGTATACTCCCGCGGCACTTTCATTTCACTATGAACGGCGGCGAGATCAGTGAGTGTGAGACACGTAATGGCCACGGCGCAGGCGTTTGCACCCGCGGCATATTCACCATGAACGGAGGAACCATCAAGAACTGCTATGGACGCATGGGTGGTGGCGTGGCTGTTTTACCCCCAAACAGAAACTCCTATGGCGAAAGCATATTCTATGCCAACGGCGGCACTGTTATCAACTGCAGATCTGAAAACGATAAAAGAAGCGGTGCTTTTATTAGTGGTGGTAGCAACGATTATACTGTCATCAAAAACAATTCCACAAATGGCGGCGCGACGATTTTTTACAGCAACTTGTATTACGGAATCGACAATTGCCTTGGTGACAAGCTCGTCGAGTTTATGAACGGCGACCAGGTTTATGCCTGGGAGGTCGTCGCAAGCGGCAGCAAGGCAGTCGAGCCTGCCGATTCCAAGGTCGACGGCAAAACCTTGACAAGCGGCTGGTATAAAGAGAAAGAACTGACCAATAAATTTGATTTCACAAGCGAAACCATCACAAAGCACACAAAGCTTTATGCAGGCTTTGAGGATAAAAGCTATACGGTTTCGTTTGATGTCCGCGGCGGTACGCCTGTCGCAAGCAAGACTGTCAAATGGAATGACAAAGTGCTCGGCAGCGAAATCACATCAAAGGACGGATACAGCTTTAAGGGCTGGGTGTTTGGTGACACTGCGATAGATTCACGAACGTTATACAAGGACCTTGTCGATGACGACGAAGTCATGAGCATAACTTTGACGGCAGATTATACCGATACGCAAGCGCCCACTATTTCGGGCATCACAAACGGCAAGATCTATTGCGGGGCGCAAATCGTCACTGTTTCTGACAACGAGGGCGTCGAGAGTGTCACGGTCAATGGCGTGCCTGTTACGCTTACAGACGGCAAATTCACGCTTAATCCCGCAGATGGCGACCAGACTATCGTTGCCACCGACGCGGCGGGCAACGTTTCGGCGCCGATAACCGTGACTGTCTACAGCAGCCACGAGGGCGGCACTGCTACCTGCAAAGAGAAAGCAACCTGCGAGCACTGCGGTGAGAAATACGGCGAGGTCGATTCGGCAAACCACACAGGCACAAAAGTTTGGACTCGCACCAATACTCATCACGAGCAAAAATGGGACTGCTGCGATGCAATAGTCGTTTCTTCAGAGGAACACGAGTGGAAAGACGGCACCTGCGAGGAATGCGAGTATATCTGCAAGCACTCCGGCGGCACTGCTACCTGCAAAGAGAAAGCCACCTGCGAGCACTGCGGCGAGAAATACGGCGAGGTCGATTCGGCAAACCACACAGGCACAAAAGTTTGGACTCGCACCAATACTCATCACGAGCAAAAATGGGACTGCTGCGATGCAATAGTCGTTTCTTCAGAGGAACACGAGTGGAAAGACGGCACCTGCGAGGAATGCGAGTATATCTGCAAGCACTCCGGCGGCACTGCTACCTGCATTGATAAGGCGAAATGCGAGCATTGCGATCAGGAGCACGGCGATGTCGACAGCGACAACCATACCTCACTGATACATGTTCCCGCAAAAGAAGCAACGACCGAGGACGAAGGCAATATCGAGTATTGGTATTGCGAGGGCTGCGGCAAGTATTTCGGCGACGAGGGCTGCTCGAACGAGATCACACTTGACGACACCGTCATTGAAAAATTGCCCCTGCCGCCCACGGGCGACAACAGCCATATGGCGCTGTGGTTCATATTGCTGTTCGTCAGCGCTGCAATAATCGTCATGCGCAGAAAGAAAATAATGATGTAATCTAAAACGTATGCCGAACGGTACTGCACCGTTCGGCATCGCGTCATTTGATCCGCCAAACGCAAAATAATCATATTTTTCAAAAGGGATATTACTATGTATTCCAAAAAAAGAAATACACCGCAAAAAACAAGGGATGGCCCGATCGGTCATCCCATTTTTTGTTATAATATCATAGCGCACGCCAAAAATAAGTTCACATTTTCGCAGAGTTATCCCCTATGCAACAAACAATGCAAAAGTGTATGTACTCAAAGGCTTTTCGCCGATTCTGACGGCTTATTTTGACGGCTTATAATTCAGATCGACGGCGGCGAGCTTATCCATATTTGCGCGTTTAAGCTCGAGCGAGGAATGCACATAGCGATCGAGCGTGACCTTTGCGCTGGCGTGTCCGAGTATCTCGCTCAGCGATTTTATCTCAAAGCCCACCTCGACGCATCTCGTGGCGAAGGTATGCCGCAAAGTATGAAAATGCACGCCCGTAATGCCGCAGGCGGCGGTATATTTTGCGAGTCGGTATTGCACAGTCCTCGGCTCGAGAAAGCGTGCGCTTTCGCCTGTCAAAACATACGCCTCGCCGTCAGAAACGAGCATTTTTTCGCACAGCGCTTTGATAGAGTCGTTCATCGGAATAATTCTTTCGGACGCCATACTTTTAGCATCGCCGACATTGATCTTTGTCCTTGCGTTTGCGGTGTCATCCAGCACCTGCAAGCGCTGCATGGTCGAAGCAAATGGATAGTTCCTCCATTTATATTAATATCGCCCCATTTCAGGGCACAGATCTCGCCGATGCGCATTCCCGTAAGCAAGGCAAGCAAAACGCCGAATTTCGCCTCGTCCATATCGCAAGCCAAAAATTCGATCAGCCTTTGCTGCTCGGCTATCGTCAGCACGCGCATATCCTTTTTGCGCTCCTTGGGATAAATAACCTCGATCTCGGGGAATGCCGCGCCCATCTGCCTGCGGCAATATTTGAGCACCGATTTTAAAACGACCAGAATGTCACACACCGTTTTTGCCGACAATCCATTTCTCAAAAGCGTGTTTGAAAACTCCTCTATCATCACCGTATTAAGCCTTTGCGGCGGATGCTCGCCCAGCAAGGGCTTTATGTGCAAGTTGACAGTGCTGTGATATTTGACATAGGTCGATTCCTTGACCCTGTTTCGTGACAGCGTGAGCCACTCGTCGCAGAAAGTGCTGAAATTCTTTTTGCTGCAAACAGGCGTGGCAGCGTTATTCTTTGCGGCGGTCAGCTTTTCTCTGACCTCGCGATAGGTTTTTGCATAGACATATCCAAATATCGCTTTGCCGTTACAGTCGCAGCCCCTGGCATAGCGACCTTCCCAGCGGCCGTCCTTTCGCTTATAAATGTTTTCGCCTCGTCTTGCCATGATTAATTGCTCCTTAACAATAAAATTGCTGTTCGTATACGCCGAACTGTTCTCACGCAATATTCTATCAAGAAAAATGACGGCTTGTTTGACGGAAAAAGAGAGCAAAAAGTGCATAATGTCGATTTGATTTTTTCTTTATCGAAACTTACAAGACACAATTCCGCACTTTTTTGTAGAAAACTCTTGCAATTCCCATCCTTTTGTGCTACAATTAGTGCGAAAAGTAGAATTAAAATTGTTTTCTTTGATGGGATAACTCTGCGAGAGGCGAATTTTCGCAGGGGTTTAGAGTCCAAAAACGATGTGGGAGTGAGATTTGAACATGAAAAAGGCGCTTAACATAATCTGATAACAAACTCTGCATAAAGCTCAACCTTTTGCTGAAGATCTTTGAGTGCAGGTTCGGAATCGTTCAATATCCTAACTACCTCAGAGGTCATCTGACGAATATCCTCAACATCCTCATCGCTCATTGACTGAGCCAATCTTGTAGTCGCGGTACTTATCTCTATGCACTCACGATTGATATTCTTGGAAAAATTAGAAACATATTCCGCAAATGTCTGAAGCTTTTCAGGATTAACATTAATATACATCTGTCATATCTCCTTGCTTATAATACTTCGAAGTCGTGCGACGATTCCATTTCACGGATAATGCGATATACCATTTCCAAAATACGATCTACCGCACTTATGCAAGTCATGATATCAACAGCGACCTGCCGCCCCTTTTTTAATGCTTTTCGAGAATTCTCGTCCTGCATATAATTAGAGCAGCTGTCGATTCCCGACACTAGATCCGAGCAGTACCTGCTAATATTTGATTTGGAGGACTCTAAACTGTACGCATATCTTTTGAGCGCCTGCAAATCCATTTCTGTCATATTACTCATAAATTACCTCCATGATAATTTTTTTCATTTGAATAAAAACGGCCTGAATGTGCATTTATCGATGCCATTGGTGTAAAGTGCCACTTCGTCGCTCTCTATATCGCAAGCGTCGCTGCCGAAGCCGAAATCCCAGGAATCGTCCCTTGACATCTTGTATGCGATCTTGTGGAGAAAGTACTCTGTCTTAAAGCCTTTCAAATGCTTACGGTCGCTTGAATTCTCGAGCACAACTATGCTGTGCAAGCAGAAGTTGCTGCCTCGAGCAAAAATGGTATTAATGTCAGAAATCGCATTATAAATGCAGGATTTCTTGGTTTGCGACGCTGATGCGGGTTTTCCGGGGGCTTGCGGCAATCTTTGCATCACGTCACCTACTCCACCACCAAGCTGCGCCGCAATTGCCATGAGTTCTTTATCGACAATAGCTGCCGAAGCCTCGGCGCTGCTTAGTTCAAAGCCATCTTGTTCAGTGCCTGTCTGCTGCCGACTTTGATCTTCGTAATCGTCATAACCCGAAAGTTCGTCGAAGATGTCAAGCATGCCCATCCACATTATCAATGTAGGATCCGAAATAAGCACTCTGTTTTTCACACGATCGCTATATGCCTTTATCTTGGAGCACATCGCCTCGTACTCCGTGCATACCTCGATTCTGCTTGCAAAACCGACGCGTTTGGCAACCGAAACAACATCAGGGAGACTTTTTTCTCTTGGGTCTGCAAAAATAAGAATTTTATTTTTCTTCATTATTGCTGCAGACAAAAGCAATCCAGACAAAACATCGCAAGCGATCTTGTTGCTGCGTCCCGCAACCAAAATATTGTTATTAGAGCGTTGCTCAAGACTGAAGCAGTAATAAGGCTCTATGCCTGTCGGTACACCAACGCAAAACACAGGATCTAATGCCGCGGTCTTTCTAAAGTTAGAAAGCGCGGAAATTATTTCGCTGACTGCTGCCGGCTTTCGATCTTCACCATCAACAATTAACACTTTGGTGTCGCATTTAACAATTTCCTTGCGGCGAAGCGAAGTTGCTATCAGCTGCTTTCGTTCTGCTTCTGTAACATATATCGCTTTGAAAAACTCGACCTTCGCATCAGGTCTCGAGTTGCCGCTGTCCGTCACTCCCCAAAGCTCGCCCTTGGCGGTTTGCTCCATTTGATGGATCATGCTGTCGCTGTAGTTACTCTTTGCGATGCCAAGCGTATCTATCATATCTTGAACGCTGTGCTGCTTCATCGTAAAACGGTTAGCAATTTGCTTTTCTCCAACATCAGTCAGACCTGTATGACTGGACTGGTCGCTGAAGACACACGACAAACCATATTTTCGATAGTCACGAAGAATATTCTCAAGTATTTTCTTGTATTTAAAATCGTCGTTAGCGTGCTGCGTCATATAATGGAACTCATCGACTATCAACACGACATGCGGCATACTCAAGTCTCCGTGTGCTGCTCTGTATTCTTCGAGAGTATTTATTCCTTCTCTTTTGAACAGCAGAGAGCGTTTGTTGAAAAAGTCATCAACATAATCTAAGAAAGAATAAGTGAATGATTTCGTCTTTTCCAGGCCGACTAACCTAATGTGTTTAGGACGATTCATTGCATATTCGGCAAACGATGAACGTGCATAATCCACCAGCCATATTTCAACATCGTCGGGATGATATTTCATCACGATAGCAGAAATAATCATATGCAAAAACGTGGTTTTGCCTGTGCCGATTCCGCCTGTCACCAATGTGTGTGTCTTGGGCGAAGACGAATCCATCACAAGATTGAATATGCCGCCACCGGGATAGTTTCTCAGCATGACCGGCAATTCAATTTTTTCTTTTGATTCACCTGCTTTATATGTTTTGTATTGATAAGCTTTTGTAGAATCAAAAAAACAGAAAAACGATTGTCAACCGTTAAAAAGCTCTTAGCAGCATTTCGATATAACGCAACAAAAGATCTGTGATGATCTGCTATTTTGCTCGGCATAAAGCCGTACAAACTCTGCCCACTCTTTAGAGAGCAACTATTGTTGACGCATTTTATTAAATAAGAATCGTTTGAATTAAAGAAGCCGAAATCAATGTTCATGTGAGGATGCTGAGCCGACAAGCTTTCTGCCGAATAAGCTGATAAAAATATTATCGTCACGCCACACCGGGCACTATTATTCCAAATAACCTTTAATAGCTCCCAATCCTCTTTTTCAATCACACCGACAACGTCAACAAGAACAAGGCAGCGCTCTTTTATGTGAGGCTTGCATTTAAGATTGTACTCGTAGATGTTATTATAGCTTCCAAGTAATCCGTTGATGCCGTCAATGCTGTCAGCAATCGACTTCAGCGTCTTGTGAATGGCATCCCTGGAGTTGATGTTGTATATACCTATGTCAACGTTATCTTCTATTTTTGCAGAAAGAGGTCCCAATATCCGACCGCTTTTATCCGGCTCTGCAAGATAAAGCTCGATGTTTCCAACCTCGGCGCATCTCAGCCTTTGCAAAATAATGTACTGAACGAATTCGCACACGGCATTCCTGTCGAATTGCTGATAATGCACAAAAAACTTTGATGGTTCGCCGACACGCAGTATCAACGGAACAGCAAACGACCCGCCCTTAAAAACCTGTGGATTCTTTGCCTGAAGCGCTGATAGCAATTGCGGCTCGGTTGTTTTTATAGGATACAACAAATTGCCGATCCAATATTCTGTGTGCTTTTTCTTTGGGTCATATGCTGTCCAGTCTGTTTTTGATACGCCCGTTCCTACAAGCGCATTTCTGATTCTGTCTGTAAACTGAACAATCAACTGAGAACCGATAACGCTGTTGCGTTTGGCAACAAAATTGTTGCGACGAGCATCAAGATCTCTTTCATATTGAATCCGTGTCTGTTCAATGCTTTGCAATGCCGCATTTCTTGCCTCACGCGCATTTGTCACCTGCTGATCCAGAACGCTGAATCTTTGCCTTGCTGTTTTCTCGATATTGCTTTCCTGCATCCCGATCTGCTTATGTTCGCGATACATCTGATTTCGCGCAATCTGAAACGCATTTTGTTCGCGCGTTTCTTTACCGGCGGCCAAACCTTTAATTTCGCTCTCTAAATACAGTTTATATGCAATCGCCTTTTTTACAAAGCTTTCAATCATTTTTGTCTTGGGCGAATAGCCATCTTTGTGAAAGGCTCGGCTTGTTTTGGCGTGAAACGAACTGTCGAATATTTTGTTGTATATATTCTCAAGCTCGTCTTTGCTCGACAAAGCCGGATTTATCGTCGGACCCGCTACCACCCTCTTAACAATGCGTGGCGGCATTTCTGCAATAGCATGTTCGATCCAAGCGATTATTTGTTCGTTTCTGCGCTTTATTAACGAGCAGTTATTGATTATCTCCCTTGCCCGTTCGGCGTATTCCGCTCGAAAATCGCGCTCTGCCTCTAGCCTTCTTTCTGCACAATCTGCCATTAATCGCGCGCGTTCAGACTCGACAAGCGTTCTTTGCTTTTGTATCCGTTCAACTTCCCGAGAGTATGTTTGCTCTGCCAACTGCTTTCTGGAGGCTATATCTGACTCATATTGGCGCTTGTCGGAATTGATCTTTGCGAGCGTGTTCTGGAGATCTAATAAGCTTTGATCAATAGCCGCAATTTCACTAAATATTTTTTTCACAACTATCTCCTTCGAATACTTTTGACGAGCTCTTCATCGTCACAGTTTGGCACAAGATTCTCAATAACAACCCCGGCAATTCGGGGCGGGTCAACGCAATTGCAAATTCTTTGAATTAACAGATCGGGCGAAGCATTTGCATTGTTATTTGCAAGTTTCTCTATTTCAGCATTGTGAAACGCATTCAAGAATTTATGTGTCTGCTTCTTCCCCTGGTGTCGAATCAAGCAATAACGTTCTGAGTTTCTCTGGGTGGTGCAAAATCATTTACCATATTCATTCCTTATGTAAATAAGTACGTTCGCAAGTTATTTCTTATCATCAAAGCATCCCTTTCAGAGTCCCTTTTTCTTTGAAGCGATGACTATGACATATTTTAAAACTCATAGCCGGTAAGATTGAACTTTTCAGTAGCTGTAACGATGTTTTCTATTTTGTTGCCACACCACGGGCATACCAAACTTGTCTCTCCGTGATAACAGCAAAACTTCTGACAGGCGCCACACTTAACAAGAGTGCTGGTTCCGCAGTAGGGGCACCCCGGATATTCTGCTGTAGCATAAAGGTTGCTCTGAACTGGTGTCTTTCCATACTCCTCGCTTGGGGCACTCTGCGATTTGACTTTGAACGCCCACGTTCTCCACCAATCTCCATCTTCCATTCTTTGAACTCTAACTCCGTACAGTTGTTGTGCCTGGCTGCATTTGAATAACAAAATGCTCTCTTCCATAATCATAATACCTCCATTTTTTGCTTTATATATTGTGTTATTACTACACAAATCGCTGTTTTCTGTCCATAACCAACAATACGGATCCCGAATTAACAAATTCGGCATAAACAAGTGTAAGTAATTAACTTGACCACATTCACTTATCCCTTATTAATAGTATTTAGCTTTTGGTTTCTGCTATTCATAAGAAATTAAGCAACGTCAAAAACGAAAACTTTTGACGCTTCGCATCAATAAAGCAGGATACTTTATTGTTTACGGCACAAAACCATGGTGTTTATTATAAAACTAAGCGCTCAGACTGCTATTGTGACTGAAAAACCAGACTTTTCCATGTTGTTTATACACTGGCGCTTTTGCTCAAGCGAAGGATGGACATATAACGAAAGTGTGATCCTTACATCTGAGTGTCCCAGTATCTCGGAAATGGATTTTGCATCGCCCCCACTCTCTATGCAACGCGTGGCAAAAGTGTGCCTCAAGGTATGGAACGAATGCTGTGCAAGGCCGATTTCTTTCAGCCAGCGCTGATACTTTGCATAATAATTGCTCGGCTCTATCGGTCTGGTATTGCCCGACAGGACATAGCATTCTTGAGAAACGGCTGGCTTGCATCGTTCTATATAGGGCAACAATATATTCATAATAGGAATTTCTCGTTCACTTGCATTTGACTTTGGCGTCCCGATAATTAATTTAGTCTTTTGTTTTCCGCTAATATCAGATATACGCTGTAATGTGTGGCGAACCATTATTAATCGATTTTCGATATCAATATCGTTCCAGCGCAAAGCACATATTTCACCAATTCTCATGCCGGAACACAGTGCGAGTAAAACGCCAAGCTGCGCTTGCTCAAAATTGCTTGTAAGATGGTCCCACAACATACGTTCCTCATCTTTTGACAGCACATCAATCTTATTCTTTTCTTTGCGAGGCAAAGAGAATTTTGTGTTGCAACTATAGTAACCGCGCTCCTCTGCATAAAGAAGCGCGGATTTTAAAACGGTTAATATGTCTCTGACGGTTTTGGGCGACAGCCCTTTATCGCTGCCGATACATCCGTGATTTAATTTATAGTGCGTATAAGACTCAATTTGAAATGGTGTTATATCTTGCAATTTCAGTTCGCCTAATTGCGGCCTTATATGCAGATCGATTATTCTTTTGTATTGTGAAACGGTCGACTCTTTCGATTTGTTTTGATGATATAAAAGAAATTCTGACAAAACAGAATTGAGCAAAATTTTTCCATTTTGATGTTTTTTCTCGCCTAAATGACTCAAAAATGCTATTTTCTTCTCTTTGACCTCTGAATATGATCTGCCGTAAATATATTCATATTTTGCCCTGCCATTGCAGTCATAGCCTTTAATGGCGCGAGCCTCCCAACGACCGTCTTTTCTTTTTGTAATGTTTTCGCCTCTTCTTGGCATTTTGCTTTCCTCCGAATGTTTTTTCTGTAATTCTAATACAAAACATTTATGTTTATATGACTTAGCAAGCGACTGCGATTGGTTGTAAAACAGATATTTTTGTGACAAAATCGGTAAATTAGTTGCATTTATGTACCACAACTTCTTGACAGATGGGGTAAATTGTGGTACAATTTCAAAAAAAGCAATGCTATGTTGGCTATTATTTATTTTTATGCAACAATAAAGTATCCTGCTTTATTGTTTTTTATACATTTTTGCCCCCGCAAGTCTGTTTTAAATGCAGAAAATTCTCGCAGGCAAAAACTGCGACGCATATTATCGCTGCGCTATTAATCATATTATATCCAACGATAAATCCATTGTGAGAAAAACCGCCGAGAGGATCTTTTCCTCTCGGCGGTAGCCTTATTTGCTGTTACTTAATTGTTTGGCGTTTTCGCTGTGAGCTGCGAAAATGTCTATTCGTCGTCTTCGCCTTCGCCTTGTAGCTGCCCTTTATAATATTCCTCAAGAACTTCAAGCGCCCGTTTCTCATCACCAAAACCATATATTGCTTGCGATAAGCCATATCGCGCAGCCCGTGTACATTGGTGTTCTTCGCCAAACGCATTAACACTCACTGTGTACATTTTTGCAAATAGTTTAATCGCTTTTTCGTAGTTGCCAAGATTATAATATAAGTGCGCAAGGCTGTTGAGCGATGCAAGCGTATGCGGATGTTCCTCGCCAAGAACATAAACACGCAATGAATATGCTCTCTCATTCAATTCAAGTGCTTTTTCATATTCGCCCAAGTTGCCGTATGATAACGCAAGGCTGTAAAGAGTTGCCAATGTATAAAGATCCTCCTCGCCGAAGACTTCGACATACAATGCATATGCTTTTTCGTAAAGCTCGACTGCTTTTTTATAATTGCCGAGATCATTATATGCAGCTGCAAGGTTGTAAAGCGATGTCAGCGTATCTGGATGCTCTTCGCCAAGAACTTTGGCACGCAATGAATATGCTCTCTCGCTCAATTCAAGTGCTTTTTCATATTCGCCCAAGTTGCCATATGATAACGCAAGGCTGTTGAGCGATGCAAGCGTATGCGGATGTTCCTCGCCAAGAACATAAACACGCAATGAATATGCTCTCTCATTCAATTCAAGTGCTTTTTCATATTCGCCCAAGTTGCCGTATGATAACGCAAGGCTGTAAAGAGTTGCCAATGTATAAAGATCCTCCTCGCCGAAGACTTCGACATACAATGCATATGCTTTTTCGTAAAGCTCGACTGCTTTTTTATAATTGCCGAGATCATTATATGCAGCTGCAAGGTTGTAAAGCGATGTCAGCGTATCTGGATGCTCTTCGCCAAGAACTTTGGCACGCAATGAATATGCTCTCTCGCTCAATTCAAGTGCTTTTTCATATTCGCCCAAGTTGCCGTATGATAACGCAAGGCTGTTAAGAGTTGTCAGCGTATCCGGATGTTCCTCGCCAAGAGCTTTGACACACAATGAATATGCACTCTCGCTCAATTCAAGTGCTTTTTCATATTCGCCCAAGCGGCCATATGATGCCGCAAATTTGTGAAGCGATGTCAGCGCATCTAAGTATTCCGTGTCAATGATTTCGGCATTGTCGGCGTCTGCTTTTTCATGCAGCATTAACAACAAGTATGTTGAGAACAAGTCTTCGTCGAGTATATCACGATAACTAATTGCCGTTGAGTCGTGGCTGTAGAGGCTGAGATACTGCCGCTTGCCGAATTTCTTTGTGTACAAATCCCCGATGCCGTCCTCCATCATCAGTGGCAGGACGGGAATATTGTTTTCATCGGCGAAGGCAAAATCGCTGTCCATAGCACGGCTCGGCTCGGTCAGCAGGCGAAACGTGACAGGCATGACAAAAAGGTTCATCGCGCCAAGGTCGGTCGCGCGGTATTCCTCGGGCAATGGCCTTGTCATGTCCTCGGTGTAGCAGATAACGCAGTCGTGATTCTTGCGTATGCTCTCGCATATCTCGCTAAAATACCTGAAATCCTGCGGATGGCAGGTGAAATACACCTTCGGCCTTCCGTTTGTGCTTATCCCCTCGGGATAGATCTTTAAATAATTCAGATGCTCCATATCGTTCTCCTGTGCCTTTATAATTTTATTATTTACCGCTTTTTGACTTTTCCTTGCTTTTAGTATAACTCGAGCATTTTCATATGTCGACATTTTTTTACCAATTTTGGCAAAACATATAATTCGCATAACAAAAACCGCCGAGAGGATTTTTTCCTCTCGGCGGCAGCTTTTTAAAGTATTTATTTCTCAATATTTTCGCCAGACGGTTTTATTGACTATGCCAGTATAAGACTGTATGAGCTTGACGACCTTAGTCGAAACATTTTCGTCGGTGTACGCCGGCACAGGCGTTCCGTCGTCGCCGCTTAAAGTCATTTGGACTGCGGTCTCGACAGCCTGAACGAGGCTTCTTTCGTCGATTCCCGCAAGCACGAAGCACGCCTTATCCAGCGCCTCGGGGCGCTCGGTGGATGTTCTTATACACACCGCGGGGAACGGCTTGCCTATGCTCGTATAAAAGCTGCTTTCCTCGGGCAATGTTCCGCTATCCGAGACGACGCAAAAGGCGTTCATCTGCAGGTTGTTATAATCGTGGAACCCGAGCGGTTCATGCATCACCACTCGCCGATCAAGTACAAAGCCGCTCGACTCGAGTCTCTTTTTGCTGCGAGGGTGGCAGGAATAAAGTATAGGCATATCATACTTTTCGGCAAGCCTGTTTATTGCCGTAAAGAGGCTGTCGAAATTCTTTTTTGTGTCTATGTTCTCTTCTCTGTGTGCCGAAAGCAATATATATTTCTTTCTCTCAAGCCCCAGCCGTTGCAGTACGTCGCTCTGCTCGATCTCGCCAAGGTTTTGGTGCAATACCTCTGCCATAGGCGAGCCCGTGACGTACGTCCGCTCCTTTGGCAGTCCGCACTCGTGCAGATATCTTCTGGCGTGCTCGCTGTACGCGAGGTTGACATCCGAAATAATATCCACTATTCGCCTGTTTGTCTCCTCGGGCAGGCACTCGTCCTTGCAGCGGTTGCCTGCTTCCATATGAAAGATAGGGATATGCAAACGCTTTGCCGAGATCGCCGAAAGGCACGAATTGGTGTCGCCGAGTATAAGCAGCGCATCGGGCTTTATCTCGTGCATAAGCTTATACGAGCAGTTTATTATATTGCCGACTGTCGCGCCGAGGTCGTCGCCGACGGCGTTCATATACACCTCGGGGGCGCCGAGCTTGAGATCCTTAAAGAAAACGCCGTTGAGGTTATAATCATAATTCTGCCCCGTATGCGCAAGCACGACGTCAAAATACCTGCGGCATTTGGTTATGACCGCAGAAAGCCTTATTATCTCGGGGCGTGTGCCGACGATTATGAGCAGTTTCAACCTGCCGTCGTCCCTGAATCTTATGTCGCTGTAATCAAGCTTGATCTGCATTGTATTGTCCTTTGTTATTTCACCCATTATTCCACCGCCTCAAAATATGTATCCGGATGTGCCGGGTCGAACTGCTCGTTCGCCCACATCACTGTCACGAGGTTTTCGGTTTCAGACAGGTTGATGATGTTGTGCGTGTAGCCCGGCAGCATATGCACTGCCTCGATCCTGTCGCCCGAAACCTCGAAGCTAAGCACCTCGTTTGTGCCTATCTTCCTCATCTGAATAAGTCCGTGGCCCGAAACGACAATAAAGAGCTCCCATTTGCTGTTATGCCAGTGCTGACCCTTGGTTATGCCGGGCTTTGAGATATTGACAGAAAGCTGTCCGCACTTTTCCGTCTTCAAAAGCTCTGTAAACGTGCCTCTGGCATCCTCATTCGTTTTGAGCGAAAAGGCGATCTTTTGCTTTGGCAGGTAGCTGAGATAAGTAGAATAAAGCTTTTTGGCAAACGAACCGTCCGCAATCTCGGGCATAACGATAGTCTGAGGCTGAGAATTAAACACCTGCAGGAGGTCGACTATCTCACCCAGCGTCGCCCTGTGCGTCGTCGGAACGGCGCAATATCTGCCGCCGTCAGTCGGCACTGCATTTATTCCGTCGAACTCGCAGTGGTGCTCGTTGCCCTCCAAAGCATCGAGCATTTCTGACACCAAGTCGTCGATATACAGCAGCTCAAGCGCAATGCTTCTATCGCTGACAGTGACAGGCAGGTCATTTGCTATATTATGGCAGAATGTTGCGACTGCGCTGTTGTAATTCGGTCTGCACCACTTGCCAAAAAGGTTCGGGAACCTATAGACCAATATTTTTGCGCCTGTTCTTTCGCCATACGAGAACAAAAGCTCCTCCCCCGCCTTCTTGCTTCTGCCGTAATCGCCGTCATAGCGGCCGATACACGTCGCCTGTACCGACGACGAAAGCATGACTGGGCATGTGTTTTTATGCTTTTCGAGCGCAGAAAGAAGCGTGCCGACGAAGTCATGGTTTCCCACCATGAATTCATCCGCATTCTGCGGTCTATTGACGCCCGCCAGATTGAAAACGAAGTCTGCTTTTCGGCAATATTCATCGAGCAGGCAAGGATCTGTATCTATGTCGTACTCGAATATTTCCTTTGTCGCAAGCGCAGGTCTTGTTCTATCCTTGCCGTCTCTCAGATTCTTGAGCGCACAGACCAGGTTTTTGCCGACAAAGCCGTTTGCTCCTGTAACGAGAATATTCATCTCAGCGCCCCATCTTGGCGAGCTCGTCCTGTATGTAGGCGAGGCTGGCGATCTTGGCTTTGGTTTCTTCGACAGTCAAAAGCTTAACGTTGTTCGAGTTGCATTCGGTCAAGGTGTTTCTCTCGATATCGCCCTGACTGAAATATTGGTCATAATTGAGTCCGCGCTCGTCGCAGGGCACACGATAAAACTTGCCCATGTCGATGGCGTGGTCGCACTCCTCGTTGGTCAAAAGTGTTTCATACATTTTTTCGCCATGGCGAATGCCGATGACCTTGATGTTATTCTTGTCACCGCCGAACAGCTCGCAGACCGCCTCTGCCTGAGTTTTGATCGTGCAGGCGGAAGCCTTTTTGACAAGAATATCTCCGGATTCGCCATGCTCGAATGCAAACAGCACGAGGTCGACCGCTTCGTCAAGCGACATGATGAATCTCGTCATGGACGGCTCGGTAAGCGTGATCGGGTCGCCGCGTCTTATCTGGTCGATCCAAAGCGGAATGACGCTGCCGCGTGAGCACATTACGTTGCCGTATCTGGTGCAGCAGATCTTTGTCGTCGTGGTGGTCCTCGACTTTGCGACCGCTACCTTCTCCATCATCGCCTTGGATGTACCCATGGCGTTGACGGGATAAGCCGCCTTGTCTGTCGAAAGACAAACGGCTGTCTTGACGCCGGCTTCAACGGCTGCCGTCAGCACATTCTCCGTGCCCAGCACATTCGTCTTGACCGCCTCGATCGGGAAGAACTCGCAGGACGGGACCTGCTTTAAGGCTGCCGCATGGAACACATAGTCCACGCCGTGCATCGCATTCTTGACCGACTGCAGGTCACGAACATCGCCGATGTAAAACTTGATCTTTTCCGCCACGTCAGGCATCTTTACCTGAAACTCGTGGCGCATGTCATCCTGCTTTTTCTCGTCTCTCGAGAATATGCGGATCTCACCGATGTCAGTCCGCAAAAAACGGTTCAATACCGCGTTCCCGAACGACCCCGTTCCCCCTGTGATGAGTAATGCTTTATTTGTGAATAAGCTGTTCGTCATTATGTTTCTCCTTGTGTGGTATCATTTCAAGAATCAATTTCGGGTTCATCGCCTTGAGTATCAATTTTGCGGTCGGTCTTATCGGTTGCATAATAAGGCACAAAACGAAATTGGTAAAAAACTGCGTTGCCACAAACGCTATTGCCGCGCCGGATGCTCCAAGCCGAGGAATAAGAACATAATTTCCGATGACATTCAGCACCGCACCAGATAAATTGATCTTCCAAAGATGCTTCTGCTTGCCCTCTGCCAATATCCAGATGTTACGCACAGAACCCATATACGAAAAAGCAGAATACCACGTGACGATCCTCAGCACAGGGATCGCTGCACTGTAGGCTTCACCGTAAAGCAACAAAACTATCGGCTTTGCCAGCAGGGTAAACAGCACGCTCTGAATTAATCCCATATATATAATAACGGAATAAAGCCTCGACATATTTCGCCGGAATTTGCCTTCATCTGTCCTTTTGCTCTCCAAAATAAGCGGTCGCATAGAATCTATGACTGCAGAGAACACAAAGCCCGACATAGCTGCGCAGGTCGCGGCGGTTGAATAATAGCCCGTTGCCGCATCATCGATCATAAGCTTCAGCATGATCTTGTCGGTTTGTCCGAATATAGTCACCATCATGCCGGATACGATATAATACTTGCTCGTAGAAAACAGCTCTTTTGCGAGGTCGAACGAAAACGACAGCTTGTCGTTGCCGAGTTTTCGATACAAAACAAGCAACGCTATCGAGATCAAAAGAAAGTCAAGCGCATTTGTAACCGCAAACCAATATATGCTCTTTTGTGTTATGAGCAAAAAGACCCTATAAACTGCCACGATCACATATGCTGCGAGAGAAACGAGCGACGTGTATTTTGAAAGCAGTTTTGCCTGATACCAATATTCGATCATCTCGGACATCTGGAAGAAAAGCGAAATGCTGTAAAGCGCACACACTATCAAGGTGTCCTCTTCACCTGCGTTGACAACAGACACAAACGTCACACATCCGACGATGCAAAACAGGCTCGAAAACATGCTCATTACAAGCGCTGTTCCCACTGTCTTTCCTTCACGCTCGGGATGCGAAATGATCTGATCCACCAAAACGTTCCTTAGCCCCAATTGCGCCAACGGCAAAACAAACGCTATAAGCGACGAGGCGTAATTAATGAGCCCGTAGTTATTTGGACCCAAATATCTTGCTGATAGCATAGTGATGGCAAGCGCAACAATAGACTGTACGACTTTAACCCCAATGATCCACGCCGCATTATTAATAACTCGATTATTATCGTGTTTATTACTTGCCATAAACCCACACCATTTTAACTCAGGAGGCACTGAGTGCCTCCTGAGAACTCGATTAATTAATCTAATATCATCTTGCCGTCAACGTCAAAAGTATAGTATTTCTGAGGCAAAAGACCGTTTGTTTTCCAAACATAGTATCTGCCTGTTACTACTTTAAACGAGCTATTTACATAGTAATAGTCTCCGTCGATCTTGATCAATCCTGCGTAATTCTTTACGCCGTTTACATAGTAGTACATTGTGCCCTCTTCGGTCACTATGCCATTCAGCAGCTTACCATCCGCATCCACAGCAGGAGGATTTATCATCTTGCCGTCTGTGCCGAATTCATAAACTGCCTGAGGCAGCAGGTCGTTTGTCTTCCAAACATTGTATCTGCCTGTTACTACTTTAAACGAGCTATTTACATAGTAATAGTCTCCGTCGATCTTGATCAATCCTGCGTAATTCTTTACGCCGTTTACATAGTAGTACATTGTGCCCTCTTCGGTCACTATGCCATTCAGCAGCTTACCATCCGCATCCACAGCAGGAGGATTTATCATCTTGCCGTCTGCGCCGAATTCATAAGTGCCAGCAGTTATACCACTGTCAAGTGTGTTCCAGCAATAGTATGATCCGTTTGTTACGGCAGCGCGACCACTGGTGACGAAATAATAGAAATCGCCATCAATGCAGTACATGCCGCACTGAGATTGACCGTTTATCAAATAGTACAAATTCTCATTAATCCAAAACAGTCCTGTGTCTGTAATCATTTCCACAAGTGCACCTGTTTCGCCAAAATCATACCATTGAGCAATCGTACTATGTGATGCGATTACAAAGCCTTTTCCAGTTTTACAATAACCGTTTTCGAAATAATATGTTTCGTCATCAATTACCTCCCAGCCTATCCAATAGAAACCAGGGCCATAATAATAACGTCGATTGTGCCAAACTCCAGAAGACAGACGTCCGTTGTTTTCAAACACATAAGTAACCGGTTTATCCAACATAAATGTTCTTTCGCCGTTTACTGCTGCGTATGAAATGGTGTCAAAATAATAATAATCAACTCCGATCATTTTCCATCCCGACACCAAAGTTCCGAGCATAGCATAATAATACTTGCCCGTTTTCTCGTCGAAAAACAGACCGCTAAATTCCGCGAAATTGCCCTTATAGGTGCAGTTTTTACAGCCCATCTTGCCGTTTGCGCGCTTAACGTATTCGTGCTCGCTGCAAACATGATTATGAGCAGTATACTGATCGACAACCGTCTTTGTGCCATCGGCTGCAACACTATAAGCAGTCACAGTGATGTATTCCCAATTAGCCTCGCATTCAAGATAGAGCGCGCTATAGCTCTGGTCGATCTTTGCGAAGTTAAATTCGGGATCATTCACTGCAGCATAGTTTACGTCACGGCTCTTTTCACCGAGGTCGCCGCAGATGAAATATACGACGCCGTTCTCATCAACTGTGCCATTGATCATAGGCTGTGTACGAGCATACGAATGATCGTGTCCCGAGAACACAAATCTAATGCCCGCAGCCTCGGCTGCAGCAGGTATAAGTTCGTGATAACGTGCACTGCCGCCGTTGGGGTTAGTATAATACGCCGGCTGATGAATAGTCAGCACCTTCCAAGCGGCGTCGCTGCTCTTAGCGTCACTAACAAGCCACGCCAAAGCCTCTTCGAGATCGGCGTTAAGGCTTATGCTTGCAACATATACATCGCCCTGCTGCACAGAATAATAGTCTCTGTTCTGCAAAGCAAAGAACATGCTCGCTGCATCGCCTGCCGCATCACCGTAATACTCATGGTTGCCCATAGTATGTATAAAGCTTGTGCCGGCAAAGGCTTTGCTGAAAACAGCATTTATCTGACTCCACATAATAGAGTTGCCGCCGTTGTCGACATAGTCGCCGGTCTGAATGCCAAAATCGATGTCCGATGCGTTTGTACCGATTTTATCCAAAAGATTAATAGCGTCTGCATCTTCCGTATCGTTACCCGACATCTGAGTATCGCCGACAACGATAAATTTGGTTGTGTCATCATCGACACTGGTTTTGAACCCGGCGATTTCCGACCAATGACCGTCCTCACCGTCACCGATTCGATAGCAATACTCTGTTCCGGGCTTTAATCCGCTAACAGAAACAGTATTGATAATGCCTGCGGTATTGCTGGTATAAAATGCATTAAGTGCGCTTGCGCCCTCAATCCTTGTGAATGTATATTCGCCGCTTTCATACAAAGCTGCTTCAACATATTCGATCACAGCGTTCTTGAGTGCGACAGCAGGATTTGACATCCAACTGATATTGAAAGAACATGACAGATCTCCGACAGCAGTCAGCTTTACTGCGCTCGGTGTTCCGTCTGCGTTTCCGGTAGCTTCAACGATCTTGATCGTATGCTTATACGAAACATAATCGCCGTTTTTGACCTGAACATCAAGAGAAACGCCTGCATTAGTGCTGGCAGTCTTAGTCAAAACAAGCTGTCCGTTGGCATCGGTCTGTCCGACAAATGTATCAGCCTGTCCACCGGTTATAATATAAACGCTTGCACCTGCAATAGGCTTGCCTGCTTTATCACGAACCGTCAGAACTGTGTTGAATCCGGAGATAGCCACCTCCGATATGATGGTGCAGTTTGCGTCAACGGTCAATTTGACCTTTGGCTGAGCAGCGGTATGCGTTGCATCTGCATTCCACTCAGGTCTTGCCTCAACACGGGTTATGTAATAAGTGAAGAAATCGATCTCAGGGTCGATCGTTCCGGGTATCTCAAATGTTATTGTCGCAAGAACAGCATTTTCGGGCACTGCTCCCTCGGCAGTATACTCTGCGGATATATCGATCTTTGCAAGCTTAAAGCCTGTCTCTGACCATTCTGCTTCGCTTTGAGTCCAACCGTCGGCAAACGTAATAGTCGGCGCGCCAAAGTCGGAATTGAGCTGAAGAATATCCATAGAGAATTTATCAACCTGACCCACGCTCATGACATAAAGGTTATACTTACCGCCCATGGATATAGTCTCATCGCCAACCAGGACAACTGTCGCAGTCTGCAATGAGGAATCCTCTATGCGGAAATAACGTGTTTCGGTTGTTGCATTCTGGAATTTGTCATAAACGGTGACTTGCACCGAATGCAATCCGTTTGCAAGCTCCTGCTCGGTGCGGGCAGAAAGGTCGCCGCCATCGCTCTGTACAGCAAATCCGTCTATAAGAAACTGCGTTGCAGTCGCGTTGATTCCTGCACGGTTAGCGCTCTCGGGGTCGTTGAAATATGCCCATATTTCCGCAGTCTTACTATCGAGAACTGTGGGCTTTGTGGGGTCGGTGCTGAGTTCAACGCCGTTCGCCGTGATGCTTGTGATCTCAGGGTTTACAAGGTCATCGCTGTCGCTGCCATAGACAAATCTGATGTTATCGACATAAATCGTGCCATTATATCTACCGGTCGAAAGCGAACTCGAGGGCTGATAAGAGATCCAGAACACGCCCATGCCGGGATATATGATCAAAGGATGCTCATCGGTAATGCTCTTTAATGCCGAATCAGGAATATCAGCATAAACGTATTTCCAACCGGTCCAGTTGATTGCATTGCTATTCGAATCGCCATCGGGAGTCAGTTTGCAATTTACAAGAGCATAATTTGTACCGTTCCAATATCCGATATCCGTGTAGATTCCAAAGCCTTGAGATTTTTCATCTGCATAGACCCACATGCCAATCTGCTTAGGAGAGCCGGGAATCTGCAAGGGATCGCCACTATAACGAACATAAAAGTTTGCGTTTTGTGTTCCGTCGTACGATGCATAGTCATAATTGACTTCCATAGCGTATTCGCCAAAACGAACTTTGCCGCCCTGTGCCTCGTTGACCATGCGAACACTGCCGACTGCGTATTTGCTTATAGCGCCATTTGGCCACAGATAGAAACTATAGCCATCGGCGTTAAATACGTCAGAGGCGGTAATGACCGATGCACTCGACTGATTATGATAGTTGCCACCGAAAACTATAGGATAACTCTCGGATGTAATATAACGATAAGGCTTGTTGCCATTAGTCCAACGTGTGGAATCGTAAAGAGGAATTGTCGTTGCGGTAGGCGTGTATCCGGTATGACCCTCTTTTTTGGTTCCCCAGTCATAATGAGCAGCCTTCATGACGTTGCCGTCTTCATCCGCCTCAAAATCAAACGAAACAAACGGCGCTTTGCCGATCTCCACCAGGATCTGTGCAGACAAAGTCTTATACGACACAGATACTGTGCCGAGCATAGTGCCGTTTCCTTGACCGGCAGTGAAGATATTTGCAGCTACGCTGCCAAACACTTCGCTTGTGACACCAGAAGTCATGCTGGTAACAGTCCACTCGAAATCCTCGTCGCCATACACAACATTTTTGCCGTCCTTCATAACGACAAGACCGAGATTGCTGGATTCACCAAAATCAAGCGATGCCGAGCTTGAGCCGAAAGAAACGGTGTCAGGCTCTACGATCGAGAATTTAGCAGTGCCAACAACATTGCCGTCGACAACCAATTCCGCAACGGCATCACCCAAAGCTCCGTTGGGAGTAAACAAAGCCGAAGCGCTGTTTCCGGAGATAGTTTCGTTAGAAATCTCGCCCATGGTTTCATAGCCGGAGGCCATTCTCCAGGTTGCGTTTTCGGGGATAGCATCTGCCGCATTGCCCGAAGAATCGATACCGGTCGCTGTGAGCAACACTTTTGCACCGGTTGTATACAGATCGCCATTTGGCGTGACAGACGCATGGTCGAACACACCGCTGGGGGTTGCCGTAGACAAGACAAGCAGTGCGCCCAAAGTGGGACGTTCCGAGCCATCAGAGGGGTTGTTTCTAACCTGATAGGTCTCTTCGCCCTCGCGTTTTGAAATATAAGTAGAAGTGCCGCCGCCATCGCAGTTAACAGCAACCACACAACCAAGGTCGAGCATAGTCTGAGCGAGCTCGCCCATTGTCATACCGACATATGCAGGAGCGTTACGTCCGTCGTTAACGACGAGCACAAGCGTTCCGTCGGCTTTAAGACCCATGGCAGTGCGCGGTGCGCGACCTGCGGGATCATGGTCATTGACGTTTTGAACCGCAGCGCTGTTTCTGACGAGCCAACCCATGTTGGCAGTCACAGCCTGCTGTTCGGTTCCATCCAGAGGAACATTGCCTTCACGGATCTCATACTTGCCGTCTTTGGTCAATACGAGATAGCCATAGTCAGTCAGTTCTTCGTGGTATTTGACTCCGTTAATCACCAGCATGCCAACCGGCTCGTTGCTGCTGAAGCGGAGGTTGCAGTTGATGCCGCCAACGACGTTAACGCCAAACTTCTCTTCAGCAGAAGCTGCCTGCTCGGTAAGCACCTGCGTTCCCCAAGTATTGCCGTCCTGGTTACGGTAGCTTGCCATGACAGTTGCATACTGGTTGGTGGGATCAACCTGCATTACATGAATTCTGTTTCTGTTTTCGCCCGTTGCGTCGTTGAGGATTATTGCCTGCTCGGTAACACCCGGAGCAATTGCGTATTCCTTCTGCGACACGACGATGTTGTAGTGGTCTGTGCCGGTATCAAATGTGATGGTTGCCGCCAACACACCGATGGGCAAGGTTGCAATCAGCATACTTACCAACAGTACAACAGCAAGAACTCGAAAAAACGTTTTCTTCATGTTTGGTTTCCTTCCTTTTTGTTTTTTATATCGTCACCGTTTGGTGAAAATATTTTGGTTTTATTCTGGGCGTTTGATGCGTATTTTGCCGTTTTTGAGGTGCTCGACATAGTCGGTGTAGGGTCTTTCCAGGTCGATGACCTCGGCAAAATGATGCCCGAACTTTTGGTCCTCGGGCAGGTCGGCGCGCCAATCGCCGTATTTTTGCGTCAGATACTCGTCGTATCTCTCGGGAATGCGGACATCCAGCCCCTCGAATTTGGCAATGATTCCGTCACCGTATTGCTCGCGCGGGGCGTACTCAAGCTTGCCCTGCCAATTGCCGTGATTGCACCAAATCGCAGCCGTCTCTGTGGGCCATGCGGAAATAATACGCTCGTATCGTTCAAGTATGCTACTTGTTCGCTTTTGACAACCTATTATGCGAAAAAAAGTACAGTGTATTGACGACACAAAACTGCGCTTTCCATTCAAAGCACACCCCCATTGCCACGAAAGCCATCTCTTTTTCAATTCCAATTTTTGTTGTTCTCTTTCCATGGAAGGATAGGCATCTATAGGAAATATATCGATATATACACCGTGATTTATCGGTAAATGTGCTTTATTCTTTTCGATAAATGTAGTATTTGAATCCCGCAACTTACTAAATGGCTGCGGAAAAAACGGGTCCGTGTGATAGTTTTGCAAAAAGTAATGCTCTGGCAGATACTGTGGTGCCTCCTCCAAAAAGCGCACATAATCTGATCGCAGCAGCCCTACATCCACATCGTCGTCCCAAGGAATGAACCCTTGGTATTTTGCCGCGCCCAAAGCAGTACCGCAAACCAAATAATAAGGAATATGCAAATTGTCGCAAATATCAACAAAGCATCTTAATATATCAAATATTTTAACCTGCAAATCATTCATGCGTTATTCCCACGCCTCTTATCGTTTATTTTAAAGTAATCACTTATCCGAACCATAAGTTTTCTTAAGCCCAAGCAACTACTTATCGCGAATACTTTATATTTACATTTCAGATGCTTATTTTTACAAATGCTGTATATGTTTCTTTGCAATTCTTGAAGCGCCTCTTCTCCCGTGGCGTTTTTCGTGCCGCTTTTAGTGTATAAATACGTATACACTAACAAACCTTTAAAATAATAATAGTTTCCTTCGTCATTTAATTCTGGAAACTGTCTCGTCAACAAAACGTTCGCTTCTTTTGAATAGTAATATAAGCCCGCGCTTTTAGCGTTGAACGCACTATGCGATGAACTACCACCCCGTTGGAGGTAATAATACAAAGGCACACCGCAGTGCACGACTCGATCAGCTCTTACCAGCATCTGCGAGATGATCGGAACGTCCTCGGACACGTATTCGCTAGGGAATCTCGTGTAGCACCAAAGTTTTTTAGTGTACAGCTTATCCCATACAGCAGCATCAATGCCTTCACTCAGCAAAAAACACCTTGAAGCTTCATGACTGTCGAATACCCGGACTCCTTGAAAGCAAAACGCAGATACTGCTTCACCTGATTCATATTCTAGATATCTGCCGCAAACAGCAATGTCTGCTTTTTCTTTAATTAAGTTATCGGCAAGAGTTTCATACATACTTGGCGCGATCCAATCATCACTGTCAACAAATCCAATATATGTTCCTCGCGCTATGCTTAATCCTGCATTTCGAGCCGCGCCTTGTCCTGCGTTTTTTTGATGTATGACAATAATACGCGAATCCTTTTTAGCATAATCATCACAAATAGTACCGCAATTATCAGGACTGCCATCATCAACTAAAATAATCTCCAAATCTCTATATGTTTGGTTTATGATTGAATCAATGCAACGCGGCAAAAATGGCTCAACATTATAAATCGGTACTATTACACTGATTAGAGAGTTTGTCATTCGCCTGTTCTCCTGTAAATAATATTTCGAAGTGCAAAGCAATATATTAGCGCCGTAGGATACCTAAATGCCCACAGCACAGCATCCATTGGAGAATATATAATGGCGTATATCGCAGTTGCCCAAATGACAAATTTGCCAAATGATGGCCATTTGTGTGCCAATTCGCCTCTTGATAACGAAAAACCTAAAATCGCAGAAAAAACAATAACGCCCGCGTAACCGCTATCGTAATAGTAATAAAACGCATTCGGAACAAGTGCGTTAAAATATGTAATTCTTTCGCCGACTTGAATATATTTATATGTTTGCAAAAATGCCATTATTTCATTTGAGGTAATTATTCTTCCGCCAAAAAACTCCGACAACAACTTTGCAGGATAATAAAAGAAACCACCATAAGTAACATACCCATAATAATAATCGTCATTTGGCATTAGTTCTAACTGATACTGCATGTGCGAAACAGAGCCTCGTATATATGCCAGTGCTTGATTAAAAAAAGATATATTCGTGCTGTTTCGCGCTGAAGTTACAATTTCCATAATAATTAATAGCGCCACAATCCCGAACAGCAAGTACTTTAACCATTTCAACGTAATTCCTCTTGCTGTTTTTAACCGCCAAAGCATGGCTGCAGCAAAGAAAAGTGCCACTCGCAAAAACAGCGATCTGCCACCCGCCGTGACAACATAGAGTATCGAACTAACCGCAAGAAGCCAATAGATATTCTTAGGTGTATGAATGCCTTGGCTGAAATTATACGCACATACCAAACCGCTAACATAAACGATTGGCATTCCAATACCATAAAACATAATTGTATCAAAAACGCTTGAAAATACTCTTTCAGTACTGTCAGAATTATTTGAGCCACGTATGAGTTCAAGGTTCAGTCCAAATTTCACAAAAGTCAAGATTGCATAATATATGAAGATAATTGTTGCTATTACCAATAGTGATGTGATCACTTTAGGGTAGAACACAGTTCTATCTTCCGTTGTTTTTTTAAGTGGAAAAGAAAACCTTATATTCGCTCCACCAATAAAAGCACCTACGTTAACCATGACAATCATTATTGTCAGCAAAAACAATGTTTGCGCAAAATTCGCTTGGAAAAGCTGACCTCTGCATATGAAAATCACAACTGCCCAAACCATATTAAAAATTCCAACGCCCAACCTTTGCATCATCAGGCAAACAATGCCAAACGCCAAAAGAAAGGCTACATACACATACGCCAAAACCATTACGCACATCCAGTCTTCAATTCAATACAATATTATTGAATAAGTGCAAGTAATCTTTTGTTTGACAACGCATATCTAAAACAAGGTCTGATTTAATGCATATGTTTCCGAATAAAGCCTTATTCAATTGTTCTATGTTTCCCTGTTCCACAACGGAATCTTCGCAAACACTTTCAACGCTACCACCAGTTCTGTAAGTAATAACCGGCGTGCCGCAAGCCTGCGCTTCCAAATTAACTGTAGGATAATTGTCCTCATATGTTGGATTCACAAACACATCCGCTGCGGTATATATCTCTGCCAATTCACGGACGTTGTTAGTTCGTTCTATGCCGATTATATTTTCGGGAAGCATTCCCTGTTGCTTTTTGTTGACGCCAACCAGCACGATGCAGGTCTGCTTATCGACAAGTTTGGAAAGCGCGATAAAATCATTCAGTCCTTTTCGCTCGCTCCAAACAGAAGCGACCCCCAATATCATCTTTTTATCGCCAATTCCATGTTTTTCCCTAAAATCACTGTCAGTAGGCTTAAACACGGACAGGTCAATTCCGTTGCGTATGACCTGGACCGGATATTTAGCCAGATAAGAATCACGCACCAGTCCTGCGAGCCAATCAGAGGGCGTGACGAGCGTCATATTGCTGACGCTCGTGAAGAAACGTTTCTTTCGTTCATAATTGTATTTTGATCGATCAAGCACGAAGCTTGCAGGATAAGTGCTTTTCTGCGGGCAGTTATGGCAACCGTCCCTCCAGCGTTCACACTTTGCAGCAGCAAAATACGCGCAATGCCCAGTGAATGCCCAGCAATCGTGAAGCGTCCAGACGACCGGAATATCTGCCGATGCCAAGTATTCAAACAGTGTCTCTATGTCGAGATAATAGCCATGCAAGTTGTGCAGATGAATGACATCGGGCTTAAATCTTTCGATCTCGCAGATCAGCTTTTCGGTAGGTTTTTTGCTGCAAAATCCGGAACAATCAAATATTCGCGACGCCAGCGCGTGCATCCTAACCCCGCACTCGCTGCCGATGCGATACGAAATGTCACTGTATTTTTCGGGCACAGTCTCTCTGCCGTATGCGATCTCGCACTGATGACCGTTATCGATCAACGTTTCTGCCAGGTCCGTGCATATTCTGCCTGTGCTGCGTATGCCGCACACAGAGTTGATCATGAATACTTTCATTTGTCCTTTGTTTCCAAATACTCGCTTTCCATTATCCGCATCAACTTTTGCTTATCGAAATGCTCTTTATAATAGCTGATCGCATTATCCGACATTGATTTTTTGCTATGCCGATCGAGCTGCAAAAACGTCATAACGGCGTCGCACAAGCTTTCTGCCGAGCCCATATTTGCGACGATACCGCATCGACTTTCTGTTATGACCCTTTTTGTTTCTCCATCCGCCGAAGCGATGATGGGACAGCCGCACGCCATATACGACTGAAGCTTTGCAGGTATTGTCATCGAGAACAATCGATCATCTGAAAAAGAAACAAATGCAGCGTCACTCGCAGACAATATGCTCGGGATCTCATCAGCGGGCTGCCGTCCGACTATATTAAAGAACTCACCAACTCCGAGCAAATCGATCTGCTGCAGCAGGTTCTTTTTGCCGCGGCCTTCGCCGACAACATTGAAACGCACCCTTATGCCTTTTTCTTTTAAGAGTGCTGCAGCTTGCGGAAGTATCTCCAGCCCCTGCGAAGTGCCTATATTTCCTGTAAACGTGATATTCAAAACGCCGTCCTGCGGTATGAGCTCTGATTTTACCGTTGTCGGGCTATAGAGATCCTCGGCGTACTGCGGCCAAAAGCAAACCTTATCCTTGCCGTCTGACAGCCGCTTTTGTATTTCGGTGACGAAGCTTGGCGATGTGGCAAATATCTTGTCGCAATGCTTATAAATATATTCGACCATTCTCGTTACAGGAGCTATGATGCACCTGTTGTGAATGCCTGCGGCAGTCTCGACCGCCTCGGGCCACAGATCCTGCACATAAAGATAGTGAGGTATTTTGTGCTTTTTTGAATACCAAACGCCGATCAACGCCTGCGTCATAGGCGACACTTCAAAAGTGAAAACGATGTCTGCTTTCACCCTTGCAAAGCATTTCCATATAAATCCCGAAAAAACGAACGAAGCATAATTGAGCGCCAAGCCGATCGAATTGCCGCCTCTTGCAAGCAGCGGAATTCGTATGATCTCGACACCGTTCCACGTCTCTTTTCTTTTCTTGTGCCAACCGTATCCGGGATAAAACTTGCCCTCGGGATAATTTGGTATCCCTGTAAGAACAGTGACCCTGTGTCCGCGCTTGACCCATTCAGCGGCAATATCGTTTATGCGAAATTGCTCGGGATAAAAATATTGCGATACGATCAAAATATGCTTTTTCATAATTTTGTTCTGTTGATCGAGTCTTTTAGCGCAAATGTTCTATACTCCGTCTTATAGCCGCTCATTCGCATATCAAATGATAGGCTTCCAAACGCCTTATTGACAGCGGGTGCGAAGTGGCTAAGCAGTTTAAGTGCCCAGGCGAAGCCTTTGATCACTCGGACCCTCTTGCCATGCGCTTCGGCGATCATTTTGACAAGCTCGCTCGTATTGCTATACTCTTTATTTTGCGGAAAGAATATGCCGCTCTCGTCGTTTTCGATCATGAGCCTGACAAACTCGCAAAGATTCTCGATATACAGCATAGAGCGCTGATTTTCGACAAGCGGAAATATCGGCGTTTTTTGTGCGATAGCCGCAAGCTTAGGATAATTGCCCTTGCTGCCTTTGCCGTATATCATAGGCGGGCGCAATATCACGACCTTAAAACCGCCGTCCTCAAGCGGCAGAATGCCGTTCTCGGCCCTAACCTTACTGTCGCCATAGCAATTTGCAGGTGAAACGGGAGTGTCGCGGGTGATCACCTTTGATCTTCCTATCGGGGCACTGTCGCCATACACGATGGCGCTGCTCATGAAAACAAACTGCCCCACTCCGTCGGCTTTTGCCTTTTTTGCGGTCTCGATCGCAAGGTCGGTATTAACAGCATAGTACAAGCTTTCTTTGCCCTTGCAATTGCCGTTGTCGGAATGCGCTATCCCCGCGACATGAAACACAGTGTCATAGCCTGCAAAGCTCTTTTGCCGCCAAGCCGAATCGGTCATATCGACTGTATCGACCGAATAATCGTCGGGGAAATTCTGATTTATATATTTTTCAAACGAAGTACCGATATAGCTGCCCGCGCCTGTGATAAGTATTCTTTTCACCTTGCGACTTCTTGCCCCTCTTTTGCCTTGTTATTGCCCTCGACGATGCCGTCACGTCTGAGGACGATGCCGATCGTTCCCCAAAAGCACTTGCAATCCATTCTGAAACCGTGTCCGCGAGCCAAAGCAGCGGCGTATTCGCCATCGTATCTTGCCTTTTCGGAGATCGAAAGTATATCACGGCCGTTGATCTGTGCCCAGCCGGTGATTCCGGGCTTTATGTCGTTTGCACCGTATTTTTCGCGTTCCTCCCAAAGGTCTGTCTGATTCCAGAGCGCAGGTCTGGGGCCCACGCACGAAAGCTTGCCAACAAAAACCTGAAATATCTGCGGCAATTCGTCGATACTCGTTTTGCGAGTGAATCGCCCGACACGAGTTATGTACTGATCAGGATCAGCAAGCAGATGCGTCGGCATGTCATGCGGAGTAGACATCTTCATGCTGCGGAACTTCCAGATCATAAAATATGCAGGCTTTCCGTCCTTGCTCTTGCCAAATCGCTTTTGCTTGAAAAGCACAGGACCTGGGTCGTCGATCTTGATAGCGACAGCTACTATCAGCATAGGGATCGCCAGCAGGACGATAGCCACGGCGGACAGAATGATATCTAAAAGTCGTTTTATAAAATGCTTATACACGCGAATTTCAAAAGCTCCTTGCCAGTTTTGCTGATATAGCCTAACCACTCACCCATGGTGCCAGCGCATACCGAGCGTATCGAGGCGAGTGATCTGCTGCTCGGTCAATGTGCGATGGCGAGACGGGTGGTTATATTTAGTGCGCTGATTATTAAGCCAAGTGCCGAGTGCGAACCCGTCGTCGCAAACATATTTTGACGGCACATTCAGATCGCCCTGCTGATGATAATAAGCCTCGGCGTGCCGAAATCCATTCTCCCACGGGTCGCCAAACTCCCAGACCATTCCGACTGCCGAAAGCCTTTTTATCTGCTCATCGGACAGGTTGCCATCACGAAAGTTCTTTCGCTGCACCTTGAGCCACGAGCCGAGCCTTTTGCCGTCCGAGCCGACATACGAAGGCGGAACATCGAGATCGCCGTGCTCGCTGAAATAGCGTTCTGCCTCGGCAAAGCGCGCCTCCCAAGCGGTAAGATTTCTGATATCGGCAGAAGCGTTCCAGCAGATGCCAAGGTCCTCGAGACGCTTTATCTGCTCGTCGGTCAATCTTTTTTCGCCACGCTTGCCTGCATATATCTGTCGCTGCTCGCTGAGCCATTTGGCAAGCCAAATACCGTTCGGCTTATATTCCGGCGGAATATTCAGATCTCCGTGCTTGTTGTAATACTCCTCGGCGAGCGCATAGCGAACCTCCCACGAATCCGGTTTTTGCCATATCATGCCGATATCGCAAAGCATTTGCCTGCGCCGAGCGGGCATTTTTTTGTTCTCGCGCTGATCGGCTATCCACGCACCGAGGCGATAGCCGTCAGAGGTCCTGTATGATGTCGGAACATTCAGATCGCCGTGTTCGCCGCGGTACTCAAGCGCCGCCCGATAGCCCTTTTGCCAAAGGCGGTCATTCTTTTTGTCCCAAAGCATACCGAGCGCATCGAGCGCTTCAATCTGCTCTGACGACATTCCGCACGAGCCTTCAGTGCGGCTGTGTGCGCTGCGTATGCTGTTTATCCAAACGCCGAGCTTGATGCCACCATCGGTGACTTCATCAAGCGGAACATCAAGATGCCCGTTTTTTTGATAGAAATCAAGGCAAGCGCCGTAATAACGCTGCCAAAGATAATCGGGAACATCCCAGACCATGCCGATCGCATCGAGTGCGCAAATGCGCTCATCAGTCAGATAATTCCGCTGAATATTGCTCTTGCGATAGCTGCGAAGCCTGGCGATCCACGCGCCGAGCTGCAATCCGTTTGGTGTTTTATAGCTAACGGCGATATTCAAATTGCCGTAGGTATCAAAATAAGTCTTTGCCGCCGCATAATTCCGCTCCCACGAAAGATCGCGATATGTGCACCAGACCATGCCGATCGCATCAAGCTTGTTTATCTGCTCGTATGTCAGCCTGCCCAATTGCTCGCCTGTGCGAACTCGGCGCTGAGTGAGCAGCCAATTGCCCAGCGAATAGCCCTCGGCGGTCTTATAGCGGCGAGGAACCTCGAGGTTTTTGTTGAGCTCGAAATATTCCTTTGCCTTCTCATACATCAAATCCCAGGATGCAGAAAGCGTTTCATTGAGTTTTTCGAATAGCTCAATGCAGTCCTTGACCTCGTCGATGACCTTGAAATGCTCGCTGACTATCTCGTCACCGAGTCCCAAGGAACGATAATATGCAGTCGCAACCTGCATTTCTTCTTCGATCGCGCCAATGCTGTATAGGCTTTCAATATTCAGCACTATGTCAAAAATAATCGGAGTGCCTCCCCTGCCTGCGGCAAGCGCACGCCCGATCTGCTGCTTATATACGATCGGAGACACAGTCGGACGCAAAAGCACGACACCGGAAATATCGTCAACATGTACACCCTCGTTGAGCATATCGATACAAAAGAGCAACTTAAGATGGTCGCTGCAATCGCTTTTGAAAGCCTCAAATTCGCTTTTTGTACGAGGGTCATTGGAATAAGCCGTATAAATATGCGGTTCGCTGTCGACCTTGACAAACCAGCCTTTCGCCAGAGTGATCATCTCGCGAAGATGCGCAAAGTTGGCGCAAAAAACGATATATTTGCCGTTTCTGTCTGTCATATGGCGGTCAAATATTTCGTCAAGTCCGTCAGCCTTTGCGAGCGCACGCCTAAGCGCCTCGAGATATTTTGCCGCTTCGTCACGGACAGCTTTACTTTTTGCCGCTCTGACCCTGCGCTTGTATTTTTCGAGATCCTTTTGATAAGAAAAGACCGACAGCACATATTTGGGTGCGGCAAGAATGCCGCGCGCTATCGCCTCGCCGAGCGTCATTTCTGATGCGACATTGCCGTCAAAAAGCTCGTCCGCCATATTGCGCTGATTGTCAAGATAGCGAATGCCGGTTGCCGAAAGCCCGAGAAGCGGAGCATCGCTGTAACGCTCGATCAGCCTTTTAACGCCTGCACCCCAAAATTCAGCGCCTGCACGATGAAATTCATCAAGCACGATATAGTCGGGGCAAATCTCGCCAAGCTCCTTATCGGATATGCTCATAAGCCGCGCATATGTGAAAAAGCGTATGTTGTCGGGCTGCCGACCGTCTGAAACTTTCGCCAGATTTTCGAGCTGAGTGTTAAAGATATATTCAGACGGAGAGAGCCAGCAAACGATCTTGTCGGGGTTGTCATAGCAAAGCTTGAAAGCGACAAACGACTTGCCTGTGCCTGTGGGATGTATTATCGCCGCCTTGCCTGTCTCGCGGAGCATAGCCACAGCAGAATCATATGCCGCCATGTTGTGCTCAAACAGCTCAAACATTCAAGACCGCTCCTTTCCGAAAAAAACACACCCTCAAACGCCCCGTGTCATGAAGTAACAAACTTCAGTACTTCATGCCGTGTTTTGCATGGTCTGCAAAGGCTTTTCGAATATCAGTTACCATATTTTTGACCACGAATTTTGCCGTCGAAAAGGGCCTCCATCTGCCGTCTTTTTTGCTCAAGCGAGGGGTGAACATAGCACTTGAGCGTCGTTGTTACATCGGAATGCCCGAGTATTTCGGATAGCGATTTTGTATCAAAGCCCGATTCGATGCCGCGAGTGGCAAAGGTGTGTCTCAGTGCGTGGAAGGTGTAGCTGTCAAATCCGTTTCGGCGCAAAAATCTCGAATAGCGCACATAGAGCGTGTGCGGCTCGGACGGCTTGCTTGTGCCTGTCAGTATGTATTCATCGGCGTTTCCGCATCTTTGTTTGAGATATGCGCAAAGCGCGGTCGGCAGCGAAATCTCGCGCCTTGAGCTTGCAGTCTTTGGTTCACCGATTATCAGCTTGGTTTTTGCTTTATGCAGAGGATCAAGATCTGAAATGCGCTCTACTATGCGCCTTATATGCAGCGTGCCGGTTAAAAAGCAAACGTCGCCCCATTTAAGACCGCACAGCTCGCCGTTTCGAATGCCTGTGTGCAGTGCCAAAAGAATGCCGAGCGAAAGAGGATCGTTTGATGCAAGCAATATTTCTTCAAGTCGCTTTGACTGTTCCTGCGGAATTATCTGCATATTCTTCTTTTTTTGCTTTGGATCGCGTATCAGCGAAGTATTAATCACTTCAAAACCCTCTGCGGCGGCGTGGTTAATTATCAACTTCAGCACCGACAAAATGTCTGTTACTGTTTTCTCGCTAAGTCCGTTTTTTCTTTTGCCGCCGCCAATAAGCAACGCTTCTTTTAATCGATTGACGATCGTAATGTCGATGCGACCGACGGCGTATTTGCCAAGTAGCGGCAGTAAATAGCTGTGCACAGTACGATAATAGCGCGTGTAGGTCGACTCTTTCACCGAGCTTTTGACGGATGCAAGCCAATGCTCTGCCTGCTCTGAAAATATTGGCGATTTTTTCGCTTCACCCAACGCAATAGAATGTGAAAAAGCGATGTATCTCTCTTTTTTGCCTTTCACCTCGCCGTATGTCTTGCCGTAAAGCGAACGATAAAACCGCTGCCCATCGCCGCGATATTCAATGACGCGCGCTTCCCAACGACCGTCCTTGCGTTTGAAGATACTTTCTCCTCGTCTTGCCATGTTATTTCTCCTTTTTTGACCATAAATTGACGATAAATAGCATTTTTTCATTTAGTATACATATTCTTTTGGATATCGCGCTATCGCAAAAACGGTTTTTCGACAAATCGCAGAGCGTTCACTCCACTTTTTTCCGGCTCAAAATGTGTCATGAATAGACAAAATCTATTGACAATCGCGCCTTGATGTAGTATCATACAGTAGTTAATGTTGTCGCGACATCGCCGCCGTGTATATTGAAGTTTGTTACTTCATGACACGGGGTGGAGGTGTTTTGGGCAAAAGAGCAAGCAACAAAAAGCAAGGGCGCTCGCTTGGCGAGCGCCCGATTTATTTTGGCGATAATTGTATGTTCACGGAGAAAAATCGCATTTGTGGGGGGGATTTGCGTTTTTGCAAAATTCGCCCCCACAGCCTTTACTTTTTGAAAGGATAAAATGACTATAAAAAAGCAGCTACGATCGGATCGCAGCTGCTTTTTAGTTATGGTTTAGAGGTTCTTTTTGCGTTTCCAGGTGAGCCAAGCCGCGATGATTGCGACGTCGACTGCCGCGAATGCGACGATTGCGATGACGATGATGAGGATGAGCGAATCGTGCTTTTCCTGCATTTCGGCCTCGATGCGGTCGAGTTTATCCTCTGCCGCAGTAAGGCGATCGTCAAGCTCTTCGATAGCGGCGATCAATGCGCTCTCTGCCTCTTTGATCTTGTTTTGCAGCTCCAGCTTGTCGGTCTCGCTTGTATACTCAAGTGTGGTTCTGACAGTCTCAAGAGTCTGGTTCATCTTTTTGATCTGCTCTTCAAGGCTCTTGTCGCCGTTTGTGATGGCGTCACGGAGCTCATTGGTAGCGTCATCGACGAGCTTTTTGGCAGCGTCGACCGCAGAATCCTTTGCCTTGTCGATAGCCTTATCGAGCTTATCCTCGAGCTGCTTGTCGTCGCTCTTAAAGTTATCCTTGGCTGCCTCGAGAGCCGCGATGGCATTTTTAAGCTTTTCGAGTTCGGCATTGACTGTATCGGCATCTGCCTTTTTGTCGATTGCGTCCTCGAGTTCCTTGGCAGCGTCATCAACATACTTTTGCGCTGCCTCGAGTGCTGCCTTTTGAGCCGCCTCGATAGCGGAATCAAGCTTATCCTCGAGCTGCTTATCGGCTGCCTTATAGTCATCCTTGACTGCCTCAAGCGCTGCGATAGCCTTTTTGAGCTTTTCGAGCTCGGCATTGACCGTGTCGGCATCTGCCTTTTGGTCGATTGCATCCTGAAGCGCCTTGGTAGCATCCTCAACGAACTTTTGTGCCGCCTCGACAGCCGCCTTCTGAGCCGCCTCGATAGCCGCAGTCAATTTATCCTCAAGTGCCTTGTCGGCAAGCTTATAATCATCCTTGATTGCCTCGAGCGCCTCGATAGCCTTTTTAAGCTTTTCGAGCTCGGCATTGACTGCATCGGCATCGGCTTTTTTGTCGATAGCCTCCTGAAGTTCCTTTTGAGCCTCTTCGACGAGCTTTTGTGCCGCCTCGACAGCAGCCTTTTGAGCCGCCTCGATAGCCGCAGTCAATTTCGCCTCGAGCTCTTTATCTGCGTCTTTGTAATTATCCTTTGCGCTCTCGAGAATTGCGATAGCCGCTTTGAGCTTTTCGAGCTCGGCGTTGACCGTGTCGGCATCTGCCTTTTGATCGATAGCATCCCGCAATTCCTTTTGAGCCTCTTCGACGAGCTTTTGTGCCGCCTCTATTGCGGCATTCTGAGCATTTTCGATGGCGTCAAGCAGTTTATCCTCGAGTGCCTTGTCGGCGTCCTTATAATCGTCCTTGGCTGCCTTGAGCTCTTCGATAGCCTTTTCAAGGTCGTCAACAGCCTTTTGGATCTCCTCGGCATCTGCCTTGCCCTCGAGTGCCTCTCTGAGCTCTTGCTCGAGCTGCTCGAGATATTCTGTCAGGTCGTCGACCGAAGTGGTGTCGACCGCCCATCTTGCTTCGAGCACGATGTCCTCATCGACTGCTTTGTCAAAGAGATAGAGCATATCGCCGTTGTACCAGCCGATGAACGTGCGGAAATCCTTGGGTGTTTCGGCAGGAACAGCGACAGTGCCCTTTTGCATAACGAGCACAGCGTGTGTCTCGCCGCCGTTCTTGAAGGTAACTGTAACGATGGTATCATCTTCGCTGATGCCTGTCACGCCTGCATAATACATACCTGCGGTGATAGGCTCGCTGTCTGCGCCGCCGCTTATGACATCGCCAAAGAACTCTGTCGTGTCCGCATGCGTGGGATCTGTCTTTTTGATGCCGCCGTTTGCAACAACCTTGCCCTCGATCTTGCCGCCGTCGGCATAGATGGCAGTGTCGACATGAACTATCACGTCGTCTGCTGCAGAACATCCGGATATTTGAATGTCTTTGAATGCCACATCTGAAGCAGGCCAAAGCTCAAATTTTTCAACATAAATAGCACCACCTGTTTTTGCCTGGCAATTCTTGATGACAATGCCATAGCCGAATGTGCAGTTATCTGACGCTTGAACATAGATCGCGCCGCCCATGCCGTATTTGCCGTCGGTGCCTGATGCGGTGCAGCCGTTGATGGTAACATTAGAGACCTCTACTATACTGCTGCTGACCGCTATAGCGCCACCGTTATTGGAGACACGGCAGTTTTCGATCAAGCCACCGGTGACAGTCACTCTTTCGGCGAACAAGCCTGCAATCGCTCCGTTGCCGCAATTGCTGATAGTGCCGCCGGACATCTCTATGATGCCGCCAAGTGTGCCAATTGCACCGCCCTTGCAGCTATCGATCTTGCCGCTCTTGAATATTGCATAAGCATCTTTTTTAACAGTGGCAACCGCCATGATCGCGGATTGAGCATTGCTGCCGCAATCTATGATCTGACCGCCGTCTATGACAAGGCGGCTTTCATAATCATCGCTTGCTCTCACATCAAACGCTGCTGCAATTGACGATTGTGCGCCCAGGCACTGATATATGGTGCCTGCATTAAACAGGATCGTGCCCGTGTCAACGAGCAGTGCGGTGTCGCCCGAGTTGCGGATAGAGCCGCCCTTGAAGGGAACCGCCGCGCCGCCATAGCTTGCGTCTGCGTTGGGATCGCTGTCTATGATAGTAAGTGTTGCGTTGTTTGTAACCTTGATAAGGTTGTATTCTGTTCCGTCGCCCTGCAGGATATGACCGTTGAGGTCGAGGGTCATATCCCTATCGATGACCCAGGTCTTGCTGAGCGTGATGTTATCAACAAGCTTGATCGTGGTATAACCCTTGTCGACAGCCTTTTGAATATCGCTCTCGATGTCGCAGTTGCCGGAGTAGACATGCAGTGTATAAACGTCGGAATATGCGGTGCAGGTCTCATAGCCAAGCTCGAGCGTGCCTGCAGAATATTCAACGCTCATTCTGAATTGCCAGCCATCCATTTCGGCAGTAATGCTGTTTATCTTGAACCACGAGTCGGTAGCGTCGGTGCTCCAACTATCAACAGGATGGACTACAGGGCTGACATATTCTACCCAGTTAGTGCCGTCCTTGCAGACCTGCCATTCTGCGGATGATTTGGGGGCATCCCACGAAGCGCTGAGCTTGAACTCGTCGCCTGCCCAATATTCGGTCGCATTTGCTGTCGGTGCGCCCGTAAATTCGGGGAGGTGCGCAACACAGACGGTTGCAGCGTCTGTCGTTATATCGCGAGTCACGCCGTCCTTGGCAAGTGAGAGCTTGCAACGATACTGCGCCCTGTTATCAAGTGCGCTTATGTCCTTGAAGGTCAGCTTTTGATCGCCGCATTCATAAAGGTCATTCGTAGTGATATTTGTCCACGTGCTGCCGACATACTTTTGCCACTGACTGGTGACTGTAACGTCACTCGGGATCTCGCCCGAAAGCGTATAAAAGATCTCGGCGGTCGTATGCTTGGTTTCGTTTAAAAGCTGATCCTTTGGCTGCTTATCAAACGACGGGAAACCGATGACGGTCAGCTTTGTGCTTGCCGCAGCATCGCTGTAATAAATGCCGCATTCATCCTGCATCACGCAGCGGACGAGCATGCCGTCCTGAACGAGAGTGGCGGGATTGAAATAGATAGTCGAGTTTGCACCGAATCTTTGAGATGTGCCTGTGGTGCTTGAGATGGTTATGCCGCGGAATACATAAATATAAAGCGGCTTGGTGTCGTCGGTTTCGGTCAGCTTGACCCATGTCTTGCCGCCGTCAAGGCTGTACTCCCACCAGACGGGGTCAGAGTCGTCAAGGTTCTCAAAGCCGACTGTATAATAGATGTTTTCACCAGGGACGGCGACGAGGCTATCCTTGGTGCCTGTAAAAACAGGTGCCGGCGCTACGCTTGCACTGATCTCAGCGTATGCGTCGTTGTAATATTCTGTCTTGCCCTCGACCTGGCATCCCTTGAGCCAGAGGCGATATGTGCCGTCGAGCTTGGTGCTGTCCCAATTGCCGTCGGCATCGGAATAATATGATTTTGCGAATATCAGGTTCAGCGTGACAACGCCGTCATCTGCTGTCGAGGTGGTCATCGTGACGCCTTCGGCATTCTGATAAGCATCGCCGACCAGCTTTTGGAATACCGCTTCTCTTGCACGCTGATATTTGACTGTGATGATAAATGTATCGTGAGGGTCGTTGATCTGTACCTCGGCAGTTGCGGGGCTCTCGACGACCTTTGCCCCCATATAGAGTGTTGCGGGCTCGGAGCAGAGCTCATAGACCGTGCTTATTCCGCCACTGCCTATGGCTGCTATGTAGGTCATAGTGCCGACAAGGCGGAACTGATAGCCGTGCGAGTTGCTGTCCGCAGAGTTATAGAACGCAGTGAACGTGCAGGAATTGCCCGAGCTGCCCGAAAGTGTCTGCCATTCTGCCGAATCGTTCACGCGGTACTCCCACTTCCAGGTGAAGCCATTCGTCCAGTCGCCGACAGCTTCATAGCTGCACGAGAAGTTTGCGGTCTCGCCGCTGCCGACATACTGATCATTGGGAGTGCCGAATCTTATGACGTTGATCTCATAATTAAGCGTATGCTCGTTGCCTTCGGCATCGGTGACGGTGCAGAAATAGCCGCTGTAATCATTCATGCTATAGCTGATATCCATCGTCAGCGACAAAGCCTTGCTGCCGCTCTCGTTAAGCTGCGAGAATGCGCCTGTGCTGTCATAACGTCCCCAGACAACAGTAGCGCTGTCGGGTGCGGTCCTGCTTCTGGTGCCGCCGATCTCGGTGACGGTCAGGTTATCTTCGTCAAGCAGGAAGGGGTTATTGCCGGGCATATAATATGCCTTGTAATATACGAACGAATCAAAGGTGTAATTCTTTGTGCCGTCGTTGATATAGTGCTGTGCGTTGCTTGCTTTTTGATATATATCGTGCTCCTGCAGGCGATAGACGGTATAGCCATCCTCTGCTGCCTGAGGGAAATAATAGGTGTCATAGCCCAAAGACTCGTCATACCAGGTGAAATGGTGGAAGGTGATGGGGTTGGTGTTAAATACGACACCCGAAAAATCAAGATTTTTATAATAATACAGCTTGCCGTCGATGGGATAAATGCCCGTCGTGCTGAGCACAGAGCTGTGGGTCAGCTTGTGCCAGTCAAAGATCGAAGCATAATCGCCGAGGCTGACTGTGTATTTCTCGGCTGAATGACCATTGAAATAATAGTCGTCTCTGTCATTTATCAGGTTGATGTTGCCGCCGTTCATGCTCAAGGTGACGGCAAAGCCCAAGCCGTTTACATACGTCGGCGTGGCGCTTGCTATCGTGCCGCTGCTTATGGTGACACTGCCGCCTGCTTTGAGAACATCGCCGTGAACGCCCTCGATGTCCGAGGTATCATAGTTCAAGCCGTCAAAATACATCTCGTTGGCATAATAATCGCCCTCGATAGTCACATTGCCTGCGGTATTGATGCGGTATGTGCCTGTATAAGGCGCTTCGATGCCGCCGTCAAGCATAAGCTTTGCGGTCGCGCCATCTCTGACGTTCAGCGTCATATCGGCAGCCCTTGAAAGCTTGATCTCAAAGTCGCCCGAGATGACCTCGATGTCCTTGTCCCAGCCAAGAGCCTCGGCATCAAAAAGCTTGCCGCTCAGAGTGGTGGCATCTCTGAAGTCATAGTATTTTGAATATTGATAATCGGTGCCGTTTTTGCGCAGATAAACAGTAGAATCCTTATAATAAGAATCTATGCTCCTGTAGAGGCACAAGCCCGATTCGGGCAATGTGGTGTATTCATACTTGATCGAATAGACCTCGCCTGCCCAGTGCGAAGCGTGCGGCTTTATGATACTGTCGCTTGTCTGGTTGCCGTGCTCGCGGAATTTGGAGGTATTCTCCCAGTCGAAGGCGTACCACATGCAGCTATCGTTCGCAAACCTGGCGTGAGTTGTCGCATCCTTGGAATATCTCTGCTCGATGAGCGACGAAATATTGGTCACACCGTACATATCGAAGCTGGTGACGCCTTTGTCGTAATTCTGTATTTTATCGCCATACAACGTGTTGTAGGACACCTCATAGAAGGCGTGAACGTCGTCGCCGACGGCGAGAATATCATCCTCGCCGAGCATCTCAACGTTTATGTTGGCGTTGCAGGCAAAAACTCCGAACGAGTTGACACCGACTGTGCGCCAGAGGTATCCCCTCGAGTAAGTACCGAGAGCGTTTCTTATTCTGCTCGTATAAGAGTTTGTATGAACATTCAAGGTCGCCTGATCGACATACACTGTGCTCTCATTTGCCCAGATGCCGCAATAAAGTCGCTGGTCAATCGAGGAGGTGGTTGCCCAGGTGTCACCATATGGCACTCTGGCAAAGTCGTCCTTCATCGACGTGTTGGCGCTCTCGTCTCTAAAGTCGTTTCTGACGTCAATGACGTCTACGATACCGGCATAAACGTCAAGCGTTGAGCCGCTCATTACCAGGATAGCATTGCCCTGCCAGGACGGAGACCTTGCATAGATCGTCGCTATCGAGTCGAAACGGAAAGTGCCGTTGCTGACATTCTGGCTTTGGCTGCCGTTGCTCCACGTCTGATAAATGCTGCCGAGAGATTCGGTGGTGACGGTCGCTTTGGTGCCGTTGAGGAATGCCACACCGTTTGTCGAATAGATCGCAGAAGTTCCAAAGCTCGTAAGCGACATATCAATGCCGTCGGCATCCATACCGTGGCAGTATATAGCCGTATCGGTGGTATCGATGATCAACATACCTCTGCCGCTGCCGCCGGATTTGAACGTAATGTTGCAATCCTCACCGTATATACCATAGGTATGATAGGATATATCGCCGTCTTTATAAACATACTGCGATCCGGAGTCAGCAATGCGAACAACACCGTCAAGCACGATGTCGATGTTTCTGAGCTCCTTAAGATCGATGCAGGGCACGTACTTTCTGTTCGTCGTGCCACGCCAGTCACTGCGCACGCTGTTATCTGCGCTGTAGGTGATAGCAAGTGAAAAATCCTTGTTAAGCGTCAGCGTGTTTGAAGCCGCATCATAAGAATAGCCCTTGCCACTGAGATGTGCAGAGGTTATCTGTTGACCGTTGACGCTGAAGCCATAGTCAACAGTTGCCGCCTCGACCCTGCTCGCCGAGAATATGCCCAGCGCAAGCAGGATGCAGAAACACACGCATAAAACGATCAGATGCTTTGCCGTATGTTTTTTCATAATGCCGTTCCTCCCGAAACATTTTGTTTGTTTATATTAAAATGAGAAATGCTCTGCCTTAAGACCTTTAATTGTGCCTGCAGATAATATTCATCCTCAAAGAGCGCATAGTGTACGCTGGCTCTTATCAGAATAAAAATAAACGATGTTATCACGTCATACGGCATGTTGAGCCTTGACTCGAGCGTTTTGGCGTATTCTGTATATCGTCTGTCGACACCCTCAAAAAAGCTTTTGCCGTATTCTCTGTATTTCGGGTGCGTATAGATCTGATACATCAGGCGATATTTCTTGCCGTGCTTTGCCGCCGTCCAATAGGGTATCTCGTCGATGAAGCGCTCTATGTCGTCGGGATCAATCGGCGCTATCGCCATAAAATCATCCTCGACCCTGCTCATGCAATATTCTGTGGACTGCACGATAAGATCGTCAAGGTCCTCAAAATAGTTATAAAAGACCGAAACATTGCAGCCGCAATGCTTTGCAAGACCACGGACGCCGACACTGCCGAGTCCGTTGTCGGCAAGGCATTCAAAGCATTTTTGCATCAGCTCCTGCTTGCGAAGCTGAAACTGCTGTTGATTGCGAACGCGCATACTATCCCCCTTATAATCCTGTATGATGAAACCATTCGTTTACATTATAACACAAAACGACTGTTTGTCAATAAGCGAAAGTGCGTTTATCGATCCGATTAGGCAAAAAGACGAAAAAAAGCACCCAAGATCGCACAAAAATTGCTCTTTATCAAGTTGACAAGTGCGCCCTGTTATGATAACATATATCAGAGTGAGTTGCCCTGACAAGGTATATATTATTATATTATTCTGATGATCGAAAGGACGGTTCAAAATGGAAAACTGCAGCAAAGCATATATTTTCAAATCCGACTCCTTTAAAGGCTTCGCCCCTTCGATAGACGCGGCGGCTTTATCGGCTTTTTCTCATATCGCACAAAATAATTATTTTGTTTTTCCCGGCTTTTGCGATGTGCATGTGCATTTTCGTGAGCCGGGTTTTTCTTATAAAGAAACGATATATTCGGGCTCGCGTGCAGCGGCACATGGCGGCTATACCGCCGTATGCACGATGCCAAACCTCGACCCTGTTCCCGACAGTGTCGAAAGCCTCGAAAAGCAGCTCATGCTGATAAAGCGTGATGCCGTGATAAATGTTTATCCCTACGGCGCAATCACGGTCGGTCAGCGTGGCGAAGCACTGTCTGACCTGCAGGGGCTGTCAAAAAACGTCATTGCGTTTTCTGACGACGGCAAGGGAGTGCAGTCAGAGGCGCTTATGCGTGAGGCTATGCTGCAGGCAAAAGCGCTCGGCAAGATGATAGTTGCGCACTGCGAGGATAATTCGCTGCTTTACGGCGGATATATTCACGACGGCTGCTATGCCGCCTCGCACGGACACAAGGGCATATGCTCAAAAAGCGAGTGGCTGCCGATAGAGCGTGACATAAGGCTTGTCAGAGAGACAGGCTGCAGCTATCACGTCTGCCATATTTCGTGCAAAGAGAGCGTCGAGCTTATAAGGCAGGCAAAAGCTGAGGGACTCGATATTACCTGTGAGACCGCTCCGCACTACCTGCTGCTTGACGAAAACGACCTGCAGGAGAGCGGCGATTTTAAAATGAATCCTCCCCTTCGCTCGCATGAAGACAGGCTTGCGCTGATAGAGGGCATAAAGGACGGCACGATAGACATGATCGCCACCGACCACGCTCCGCACAGCAGCGAAGAAAAAGCAAAAGGACTTGCAAAGAGCCTTTTCGGCATAGTCGGCATAGAGACGGCGTTCCAGCTTCTTTACACCGAGCTTGTAAAAAAGAATGTCATTTCGCTCGAAAAGCTAATAGAGCTTATGGCGATAAATCCTCGCACACGCTTTGGCATCCCTCTCACGAGCGGTGACTATACGGTCTGGACGCTCGATGAAGAACAAACCATCGACCCCGACGCATTCATTTCAAAAGGCAGGTCTATGCCGTTTGCCGGCAAAAAGGTTTACGGCGAGTGCCTTATGACGGTCTGCGGCGGCAGGACGGTCTATACAAAAGCTATTTAACTGCAAACACATAAACACATCACATAAACATATCAGGAAGGAATAAGTATGGCAAAGAGAACAGACATCAAAAAGGTCTTGATCATAGGTTCGGGACCCATCGTTATCGGTCAGGCGGCTGAGTTTGACTATGCGGGCACTCAGGCGTGCCTTGCACTCAAGGAAGAGGGGTATGAGGTCATACTCTGCAACTCAAATCCCGCAACCATAATGACCGACACCTCTATCGCAGACAAGGTCTATATGGAGCCTCTGACTCTGGAATATATCGCAAAGATACTGCGCTATGAGCGCCCCGACGCAATAGTTCCGGGCATAGGCGGACAGACAGGTCTTAATCTTGCTATGCAGCTCGAGAAAAAGGGCATTCTCAAGGAGTGCGAGGTCGAGCTTCTCGGCACGTCCAGCGAGAGCATCGAGCGTGCGGAGGACAGAGAGCTGTTTAAAGAAATGTGTCAATCAATAGGCGAGCCGGTCATTCCTTCAGAGATTACCTACAATATCGACGAGGCAAAAAAGGCGGCGCTCGAGATAGGCTATCCTGTCGTTCTGCGTCCTGCATTCACGCTCGGCGGCACAGGCGGCGGCTTTGCTTATAACGAAAACGAGCTTGTCGAGATAGGTCTCAACGCCTTCAAGCTCTCGCCCGTGCATCAGGTGCTTATCGAAAAGAGTGTCAAGGGCTATAAAGAGATAGAATTTGAGGTAATGCGTGACAGCAACGACACCGCCATAACCATCTGCGGAATGGAGAACATCGACCCTGTCGGCGTGCACACAGGCGACTCGGCAGTCGTCGCTCCGATACTTTCTTTAAGTGAGCACGACCGCAAGATGCTCTGCGACAGCGCAATCAAGATCATTCGCGAGTTAAAGATAGAGGGCGGCTGCAACGTTCAGTTTGCGCTCAACCCATACAGCAGCGAATATTATCTCATCGAGGTCAACCCGCGTGTTTCACGCTCGTCGGCACTCGCATCAAAGGCGAGCGGATATCCCATCGCACGTGTCACCGCAAAGATCGCACTCGGCATGGCGCTCGAGGATATTCCGGTCGCAGGCGGCACGGCAGCCATCGAGCCGAGGCTTGACTATATCGTCGCAAAATTCCCGAGGTTCCCGTTCGACAAGTTCGCAGATGCGCCCAACAAGCTCGGCACGCAGATGAAAGCGACAGGCGAGGTCATGGGCATAGGCTCTACGCTCGAGGAATGCCTGCTCAAATCCGTGCGCTCGCTCGAGATAGGACTCTGCCATTTCCACAAGGCGAAATTCGACTCATACACCGACGACGAGCTTTATGAATATCTTTCTGACTTCCAGGATGACAACATTTATGGCGTTTTCGAGCTGCTGCGCCGCGGTACGACGGTCGAAAAGCTGCACGAGGTCACCAAGATCACTCCCCTCTTTATCGAGTCCTTCAAAAACATCGTCACGCTCGAAAAGAGATTGCAGACCGAAAGAAGCACCGAGGTGCTTGCCGAGGCAAAAAAGACAGGCTTTTCGGATGAATACATCGCAAATGTCTGGGGCGTCAAAGAGACCGAAATATACGCTATGCGCAAGGCAAGCGGCATAACGCCTGTTTTCAAGATGGTCGACACACTGCATACAGGCAAATATATCGCATATCTCTATTCATCCTACACAGGCGAGAACGAGTCAAGACTCACCGACAAAAAGAAGATAATCGTTTTGGGCGCAGGTCCGATACGCATCGGTCAGGGCGTTGAATTTGACTATTCGACAGTCCACGCCGTGCAGACCATCAAGCGTGCAGGCTATGAGGCGATAATCATCAACAACAACCCCGAAACAGTTTCGACAGACTATACCACGGGCGACAAGCTTTATTTTGAGCCTCTCACGCCCGAGGACGTTATGGCTATAATCGATTTTGAAAAGCCCGAGGGCGTCATCGCTTCGCTCGGCGGACAGACCGCCATCAATCTTGCGCAGCCTCTGATGGAGCGCGGTGTCAAGATAATCGGCACAGACTGCGATGCTATCGAGCGTGCGGAAAACCGCGACAGCTTTGAAAAGATACTCTTGGAGCTTGGCATTCCTCAGCCCACCGGCAAAGCGGTCACCAAGATAGAGGACGGCGTTGCCGCTGCAGCAGAGATAGGCTATCCCGTGCTCGTTCGCCCCAGCTTTGTTCTGGGCGGCCGTGCTATGCAGATAGTCGCAAACGAAAAGCAGCTGCGCCACTATCTCAAGACAGCGGTCGAGATCGATGCCGACAAGCCGGTGCTCGTCGACAAATACATTCAGGGCAAAGAGGTCGAGGTCGACGCTATCTGCGACGGCAGAGACGTGTTCGTGCCCGGCATAATGGAGCTTGTCGAGCGCACAGGCATACATTCGGGCGACTCGATCAGCGTTTATCCCACCTTCAGCATTTCAGACAAGGTCAAGGGCACTATATTAAGCTATGCCAAGAGCCTCGGACTCGGCATTGGCATCGTCGGACTTTATAACATACAGTTTATCGTCGACCAAAACGAAGACGTTTATATAATCGAGGTCAATCCTCGCTCGTCGAGAACAGTGCCGTTCCTCTCAAAGGCAACAGGCTATTCGCTTGCCGACATCGCAACAGAGGTCATACTGGGCAAGTCGCTCAAGGAGCAAGGCATATTCTGCCTCTATCCCGACGAAAAGAAGAGATACTATGTCAAGGTTCCCGTGTTCTCGTTCAACAAGATCAAAGGCCTTGACGCATACCTCTCACCCGAGATGAAATCGACAGGCGAGGCGATAGGCTATGACAACAAGCTCAATCGTGCGCTTTATAAGGCTTTGCAGGCGTCGGGCACGCACCTGCAGAACTATGGCACTGTGTTTGTCACGGTGTCTGATAAGGACAAGAGCGAGGCTCTGCCGCTGATACGCCGCTTTTATAACCTCGGCTTCAACATTCAGGCGACCTCGGGCACTGCCGCATTCCTCAAAAAGAACGGCATACGCACCCACGTTCTGCAAAAGATAAGCAGCGGCAGCGAAGAGATCCCCGATGCCATCAGGCAGGGTCACATCGCCTATGTCATCAACACGCGCGACATCGGCGCTGATGTTCAAGAAAGTGACGGCTTGCAGATACGCCGCCTCGCAACCGAAAACAACGTCACGATATTCACATCGCTCGATACCGTCAGAGTGCTTTTAGATGTTCTCGAAGAAACCACGCTCACGATATCGACAATAGATTCATAAAAAGGAGCGTGCGATGAAGCAGGTCATCTTAACGATAGCAGAAAATATGCCGCTCACCGACAGCGTATACCGAATGAAGCTTGTCGGCGACACGAGCGGCGTTACCGAATGCGGTCAGTTTTTAAACATCAAGCTCGAGGGACTGTTTTTGCGCCGTCCTATCTCGGTCTGCGACAAAGAGGGCGAAACGCTGACGATCATCTATAAAGTCGTCGGCAAGGGCACAGAGCAGATGTCAAAAATGTGCGTCGGCGAAAGCCTCGACGTGCTGACAGGGCTCGGCAACGGCTATGACCTTTCGCTCTCGGGCGAAAGACCTCTGCTGCTTGGTGGCGGCGTGGGTGTTCCACCGCTTTATATGCTCGCAAAAAAGCTTGTCGCAAACGGCAGACAGGTTTCTGTCGTGCTCGGCTTCAACACCGCAGGCGAGGTGTTTTATGAGGACGAATTCATAGCTCTCGGCTGTGACGTAACAGTCACGACAGTCGACGGCACTCACGGCAAAAAGGGGTTTGTCACAGATGCATTCCCCGCTGACTACAGTTATTTCTATACCTGCGGCCCGGAGCCCATGCTCAAGGCAGTATACAAAAACACCGTCACAAGCGGTCAGATGAGCTTTGAAGAAAGAATGGGCTGCGGCTTTGGCGCTTGCATGGGCTGCAGCTGCAAAACGATAGCAGGCTACAAGCGCATATGCAAGGACGGGCCCGTCATGAAAAAGGAGGAGATATTATGGGAAGATTAAGCGTTGACCTCTGCGGAATAGAGCTCGACAATCCTGTTATACCCGCCTCGGGAACGTTCGGCTTTGGCTATGAATTTGCAGAGCTTTACGACATCAACTGCCTTGGCACTTTTTCATTCAAGGGCACGACAAAGGATGCACGCTTCGGCAACCCGACGCCCCGCATCGCCGAGTGTACCTCGGGCATGATTAACGCCGTCGGTCTACAAAATCCCGGTGTTGAAAAGGTCATAAGCGAGGAATTGCCTAAGCTCGCAAAATGCTTTAACAAAAAAGTGATGGCGAACGTCAGCGGCTTTTCGGTCGACGACTATGCCTACACCTGCGAATTGCTCGACAGGCAGGAGCAGGTCGGCTGGCTCGAGGTCAACGTGTCCTGTCCAAATGTTCACGGCGGCGGAATGAGCTTCGGCACAGATCCGAGCGCTGCCGCAGAGGTAGTCAGAGCAGTCAAGGCGGTCACGACAAAGCCTGTCATCGTCAAGCTTTCGCCGAATGTCACAGACATCGTTGCGATAGCAAAGGCTTGCGAGGCAGCGGGCGCTGACGGCATAAGCCTGATAAACACGATGCTCGGAATGCGCATTGATCTCAAGACACGCAAGCCTGTCATCGCAAACAAAATGGGCGGCTTTTCGGGCCCTGCCATCTTCCCTGTCGCAGTGAGGATGGTCTATCAGGTGGCACACGCGGTCAAAATACCGGTCATCGGCATGGGCGGCGTTTCTTCGGCAGAGGACGTCATCGAAATGATGCTTGCAGGTGCTACGGCAGTCGAGATCGGTGCGGCAAACCTCATTGATCCTTTTGCGTGCTATGACATCATAAACGCACTTCCCGACACTTTGGATAAATACAAAATAGACAATATACGCTCGATAATAGGAGGAGTTAAATAATGGGCAAAGACGTGATAGTCGCTTGCGATTTCGCGAGCGCACAGCAGACATTTGAATTTTTGGACAAGTTTACAGGCAAAAAGCCTTTTGTCAAGATAGGCATGGAGCTTTATTATGCCGAGGGTCCCTCGATAGTAAGAGAGCTCAAAAAGCGTGGACACAAGATCTTCCTCGATCTCAAGCTTCACGACATTCCCAACACTGTCAAAAAGTCGATGGCGGTGCTTTCGAATCTCGACGTTGACATCTGCAACCTGCACGCAGGCGGCACTATCGCCATGATGGAGGCGGCGCTCGAGGGTCTCACACGTCCCGACGGCACAAGACCTCTGCTCATAGCAGTCACTCAGCTCACCTCGACCAGCCAGGAGAGCATGGAGACCGATCTGCTCATAAAAGAGCCCATCGACGAGGTCGTTATGCATTATGCCCGCAACGCCAAAAAAGCAGGGCTTGACGGTGTCGTATGCTCGCCGCTCGAGGCAGGCAAGGTACACGAGGCGTGCGGAAATGGATTTTTGACTGTCACGCCCGGTGTTCGCTTTGCCGACGGTGACAAGGGCGACCAAAAGCGCGTCATGACACCTGCTCAGGCAAAAGAGATAGGCTCTGACTATATTGTCGTCGGCAGGCCTATCACAGCAGCCGCCGACCCTGTCGCCGCATACGAGCGCTGCGTCAGAGAATTTGTTGACTGATCAACATTATAATTCAAGGAGTAAACGACAATGGAAAGCTATAAGAGAGAGTTTATACAGTTCTTAGAGAGCGCAGGCGTATTGAAATTCGGCGATTTCACTGCAAAAAGCGGCAGAAAGATACCCTATTTCATCAACGCAGGCGACATAAAGACAGGCGACCAGATATCAAAGCTCGGCGAGTTTTATGCCAAGGCTTATTTTGAAAAGATCGGCAAAAAGCGCACAGTGCTCTACGGCCCCGCATACAAGGGAATTCCCATCGCAGTCTCTGTTGCGTGCGCACTTTCAAAAAATGATCTTGACGTTCCCTTCTTCTTTAACCGCAAGGAAGAGAAGGATCACGGCGAGGGCGGTGTGTTTGTCGGCTACAAGCCTCAGAGCGGCGACGAGATCGTCATAGTCGAGGACGTCATCACCGCAGGCACTGCCATCAGAGAAAGCATGTCAATACTTTCAAAGCTCGAGGGAACAAAAGTCGCTGCCTGCTTTGTCATGGTCGACCGCAAAGAAAAAGGTCAGACCGAAAAGTCTGCTATGTCAGAGGTCGCTGACGAATTCGGCTTCCCTGTCTATTCTGTCGTCGACGTTTATGACATCATCGAGTATCTCGAAGAAAAGCCCGAGAACAAAGAGAACGTCGAAAGAATAAGAAATTATCTCAAAATCAACGGCGCAAAGGACTAAATCGGCGTATTTAGCATATTTCGCTTTAAATGACAGCTTTAAAGGATAGTTTTAATATGAAAAGTGTTATCGACATTTTAGATCTGTCGGTCGAAGAGCTCGATAGGCTGATCGACACGGCACTCGACATCATTGCGCAGCCCGATAAATATTCGCACGCCTGCAACGGCAAAAAATTGGCTACGCTGTTTTTTGAGCCGTCGACGAGAACGAGACTGAGCTTTGAGGCGGCAATGTATGAGCTTGGCGGCAATGTCATCGGTTTTTCTGAGGCAAAGAGCTCTTCGGCAGCAAAGGGCGAGAGCGTTGCCGACACTGCCAAGGTCATAAGCTGCTATGCCGACATCATAGCAATGAGGCATCCCAAGGAGGGCGCTGCGCTCGTTGCGGCAAACAACGCCACCGTTCCCGTCATCAACGCAGGTGACGGCGGACACTGCCACCCCACCCAGACGCTCGCCGACCTTTTGACCATCAAGCGTGAAAAGGGCAGACTGAACGACCTCGTGGTCGGCTTTTGCGGCGACCTCAAGTTCGGCAGGACAGTCCACTCGCTCATAAATGCCATGAGCAGATATCAGGGCATCAAGTTCGTGCTCATTTCACCCGACGAATTAAAATTGCCCGACTATGTCAAAAACGACGTGATAATCAAAAACGGCATAGATTATTGCGAGACCGCAGACCTCGAATCGGCAATGCCCGAGCTCGACATACTGTATATGACCAGAGTCCAGCGCGAGCGCTTCTTTAACGAAGAGGATTATCTGCGCCTCAAGGACAGCTATATCCTCACGCCCGACAAATTGCAGACCGCCAAAAGCGACCTCGCAATTCTGCATCCCCTGCCGCGCGTCAACGAGATCAGCGTCGCAGTCGACAACGATCCGCGTGCGTGCTATTTCAAGCAGGTTCTGAACGGCAAATATATGCGCATGGCGCTGATACTCAAACTGCTCAAGGAGGCCGGAACGATATGAAGATAGACTCGATTCAAAACGGCGTCGTCATCGACCACATAACCGCAGGCAGAGCTATGAAGCTTTATGAGCTCTTGAGGCTCGACGAGCTTGACGCCTCTGTTGCCATAATCAAGAACGCAAGCAGCAAAAAGACCACAAAAAAAGACATCATCAAGATCGATGCCGATATCGAGCTCAACCTCGATGTCATCGGCTATGTCGATCCCCAGGCGACTGTCAACATCATCAAAAACGGTGTTTTGGTCGAAAAAAAGTCGATGTGCCTGCCCGAAACGCTCACCAATGTCATCAAATGCAAAAACCCCAGGTGCATAACCTCGTGCGAGCAGGAGCTTGACAACATCTTCAGGCTCACCGACAGAGAGCACAACGTATATCGCTGCATCTATTGCGAAGCAAAAGCAAATTAATCATCAAAAAAGGCTCGATTCACGAGTCTTTTTTATTGCAATAAGCAAGGCTATATGGTATAATACATAGGAAACTATCTAAAAGAGGTTTGAAATGGCAAACGAAAAAATTTCAATGCTCATAAAAAAGACTGCTCTGCTCGCCGAAAAGGACACCAACATCCTGCTCGCTCCGTATGAGCTGACAAGCACGCAATTCAGAACGCTGATGTTTTTATATCACAAGCAGCAAAAGCACATCAGGCAAACAGATCTCGAGAACGCCTTTGGCATGACCAACCCGACTGTCACGGGGATCATAAACAATTTAGAGAAAAAAGGGCTGGTTAAAAGGGTCGAAAACCCCGATGACAGGCGCAGCAAGCTGCTTTGGCTGACAGATACAGCACTCGAAATGATGCCACTGCTTATTTCGCTCACCGAAACGATCGAAAAGCAGATGACGGTCGCACTTACCGACGATGAGTGCGCACAATTGGCAACCATATTAAAAAAGATAATACACAGCAAGGAGACAAAGCAATGAACAACGACAACCTCAAATTCAGCCCGGCGCATCCGTCGGCGCTAAAGACACACAAGATCGAGACCTCGGCGATGCCGCTGCTCGAGCAGACAGCACCGTTTGATGTCAAAACGCTCTGCGACGAGTTTGCCGCCGATGCCGAAAGCTTTTATGCAAAATATGTCGACAAGCGCTTTGAGGTCGTCGGCATTGCAAAAAAGGTCGGCCCCGACATTCACAGCAAGCCGTCGATCGAGCTGTCGGACAGCAAAGACGGCACGACATATGCGCTCGTTATTTTCCCGAACGACGATCACTATGCCAGGGTATCTGTCGGCGACAAGGTCGTTGTGCGCTCTAACTATCTCGTTATGAGCAATCTATTCGGCACCGTCATGAAATTCAGCGAGCTTGTTTCGGTGCAAAAATGAGCACTATGACACTTAATTATCCGCTTTTTGACGGCGAAAAAATAATAGAAAACGCATGTGTCACGATAAGTGACGGCGTTATTACATCAGTCACGAGCGCAGAAAGCGCAAATTCCGACTGCCTCTTGATGCCCGGGCTGATAGATGCGCACACGCATATGACCTGCACCGAGCAGGTCAAAGAGATGCAAAAGTACGGAATAACCGCCACCTGCGATGTTTCTGCACCTGCCACGCTTATCGAAGAAGCAAAACCATTCACGATCATTTCGTCGGCAGGCATGACCATGGGCACATTAAACGGAAGAAGCTATGTCAAGAGTGCAATCGACGACGGCGCAAAATATATCAAGGTGCTTTTGTTCGAGCCGAATCTGATGCCAAAGGCGGTGCTTAAAAGCATTTGCGAAGCCGCACACGAATACGGCGTCAAGGTCGCCGTTCATGCCACAACGGTCAAGGCGCAGAAAATGGCTATCGATTGCGATGCAGATATACTGCTGCATGTCCCTATGAAAGAGGAATTGCCGCGTGAGCTTGCGTGCGAGATAGCCGAGCGGGGCATAGCCGTCGCTCCCACGCTCATAATGATGCAGGCTTTCGCCGACAGCGCAAGAAACGGCTATAAGCCGAGCCATTATAAAAACGCAGAGCAGGCCGTCAGAACGCTTCACGAATGCCATGTGACCATACTCGCAGCAACAGACGCCAATATCGGCAATTTTGCGCCTGCCGTTCAGCACGGCAGTTCTATGCCTTGCGAGCTCGAAAGGCTTTGCTCTGCAGGGCTCACTCCTGTGGAGGCGCTTGCAAGTGCCACAGGCAAGGTAGCCGATGTGTTTGGCAACGGCGAGCTCGGCTATATAAGAGCAGGCAAAAAAGCAGACCTCATTCTGATCGACGGCAGACCCGACAAGGATATTGCCGCGATCAAAAAAATCAGACAGATCATCATCGGCGGAGAACAGATATTATGAAGATCATCACGATAGAAGAGCATATTCCGTTAAAAACGCTTGGCAAGGCACTGGCGCTGCATCCGTCAAAGGACGCCATTCGCACGCTGGCGGCTTCATCGCCCGAATTGCCTTATTACCCCGATGCCGAGCTTTATGGCAATATTCAAAAGCGCCTCGAAAATATGGACAGGCACGGCATCACAAAGCAGATACTCTCAGCCCCTGTCTGCACGCAGCTCTTGCCCAAAAAAGAAGCAAGCGTTGTAGCTTACGCAAACGACGAGCTTGCAGAGATAGTGAGAAAATACCCCGACCGCTTTGGCGCTTTTGCCGTCCTGCCGTGGAAAAACACCGCCGCTTCGGTAAAAGAGCTCGACAGAGCCATCACAAAGCTCGGGTTTCAAGGCGTCGTGCTTGCGGGACGTGCGTCCGGCAAAGATGCGTTTCTTGACGACAAGTCGTTTTGGCAGATACTCGAGGCAGCCGAAAGCCTCAACGCACCTATCTACATACACCCTGCCGCGCCTATGGCGAACGTGCAGAAGTGCTATTATGACGGGCTCGGCGACAGGCTCAGCGCAAGGCTCTCGCTTTATGGCTGGGGCTGGCACAACGAGGCAGGCATACAAGTGCTTCGCCTGATATTGTCTGGCGTGTTTGAAAGATTTCCCAAATTGCAGGTAATTGCAGGTCATTGGGGCGAGATAGTTCCGTTCTTTCTTTCCAGACTCGATCAGGCCCTGCCGCAGTCGGTGACAAGGCTCGAGCGCACGATAACCGAGACCTTCAGAGAAAACGTATATGTCACCCCAAGCGGAATATTTGACTATCCGCAATTAAAATTCTGCATCGACGTGCTCGGCGCAGACAGGATAATTCACTCGGTCGATTATCCGTTTATATTAAACGACGGCGCATTGCCCTTTATCGAGAACGCGCCGATAGCACAAAACGAAAAAGAACTCATTGCATATAAAAATGCAGAAAGATTATTCAGAGCATAAAAGGAGGACATAATGGCAAGACTTAACAAATTACCACCTCACGTTCGTCCCGAGGGAGAAGAGCTCCAGAAGCTCCGCGAACGTGTAAAACGGCTTGAAACCACAGATATGGAGCTTTACGGCGATGCGCCCTTTGACCCCATCAGGCTCTATGACGAGCTTCTGAGCGATTATGAAAACGCTTTCGCCAAATACTATGAAAAACGAATACGCCTTCGTGGGATCGTATCCAAGGTCGGCGCCGATTCGTTTGGCGCACCCAGCTTTGAAATGACAGATGCAGACGGCTCAAGATGCTATGCGCTGATAGTTTTTCCCACCACCGATGTTTACGAGCAGGTGCGTGAGGGACAGGTGGCAGAGATCATCGGAAACGTGGTCTTTATCTATGAACCATACGTTCTTGTAGTTAAGAAGTGCGAGCTTCTGAATGTAGAAGATAATAATAAGCAAAAGGAGAACCATCATGACTGATATAAGCAGACTTGGACTCGGCTGCATGGGCATGTCGATGCGCCGAAACCGCGAAAGCTCAATAAAAACCATACACGCAGCGCTCGACAGCGGCATAACGCTTTTTAACACGGGCGAGTTTTATACCACCGGCGAAAGCGAAATGATCGTCGGCGAAGCAATGCGCGGTGTGCCGAGGGACAGCTATTTTCTGTCGGTGAAATTCGGCGTGCTGCCGTTGCCCGGTGGCGGAATATACGGTCTTGATGTCAAGCCGTTCAACATCAAGGGGCATCTCGCATATTCGCTTGCACGGCTCGGACTTGACTATGTCGACCTCTATCAGCCCGCACGTCAGGACACAGAGATACCTGTCGAGGAGGTCGTCGGCGAAATGTCGAGGCTGGTCGAGGCAGGCTATGTCCGTCACATCGGACTTTCGATGGTCGATGCCGAGACCTTGCGCCGCGCCTGCAAGGTACACCCTATCCACACGGTCGAGATGTCTTATTCTCTGATCGAAAGAGATATTGAAAAAGAGCTTATCGCAACTGCAAAAGAATTGGGCGTAAAAGTGCTTGCGTTCGGCACTATCGGTCACGGACTGCTCACCGACAACGTTCTTGATGCCGCAGGCAACCCACGCTTCGCACGCGGAATGCTTTCGCCCGAGCACAGAGATAAGAACCTGCCGCTTATCAAGGCGGTCAAGGCTATCGCCGACGAAAAAGGCGTTTCGCTTTCGCAGCTCGCCATTGCCTGGTCGCTTGCAAAATACGATAATATACAGAGCCTCATAGGCACTACCAGCCCCGAGCATCTGCAAAGCGCAATAGATGCGCTCAAAACAGAGCTTTCGCAAGAGGATATACAGCGCATCGAAGCGGCTATACCTGCCGACAAGGTCAGCGGCAAAGGAATGCGCAATTTTGTATTTACAAACGGAGAAATGACGCTTGCGAAATAAGCGTATCAAAAACAAAAAATCGAGGCGAGCAGCATCGCCTCGATTTTATTTTGCGTGTCGTGCTCGGCTTAGTGCTTGTCGCAAAGCAATTGCGTAAGCTGAGCAAGCATATTGCCGTTGCCGTCAAGCGAGATGTTGCCGACATTCGCACAGATGCGCTCGATATACTCAAGCTCCTTGAGCCTGTAAAGCGTCTGGTTTTCATCCATAAGCTTTGCGGTATTGAGCAGCGATCTGGTCGAAGCGACCTCCTCTCGGCGAGTGATGACATTCGCCTTTGCGCCCATCTCGGCAACAAGCACGGTATTCATGATATTGCGTATCTCGCCAGGCAGTATTATATCCTTGACACCTGCGTCGGAGATCTCGACAAACAGTTCCTTTTCTTTAGCCTTGAGCCTGTCAAAGACATACTCTGACATTTTGTCTTTGTTTTCGAGTATCTCGTCGAGCCTGTATCTGCCGACATATTCACGCAATGCGAGCTGAGCTGCCACGTGAAGCTGCTCTTGATAGTTGTCGACCTCGGTGAATATTCTGACACAGTCGGTGACATGATAGTTGCACACAAAGTTTATGCGCAAGGATATCTTGTCTGCCGTCAAGATCTCCTGCCCTGTGACATCCATCTGAGTCAGACGCATATCGACAATGCTGACATCGAACTTAACGGGTGATTTCCAGAAATAATACACACCTGCATCGAGTATGCGCTCGAGCTTTTGGTTGAAATAAATCATTGCCTTTTCATACTCTGCCACCTCTACCCTCTCGTAATAGGCCGTAGAGATCTTTGAAAAGATATATTCGGGCACAGATTCATCGACGACAGGCGTCGACATATCGACGAGCTGAAACTCGTGCTTCTTAAAGATCGACCAGAATGCGTATTTGCCCTTGGGCATAATGCCGTCAAACTTTCCGTCGACATAGTGCAGGGCACGCTGCTGATCGCCGATCTCTACGACGGTGACCTGAGATGCGATATCTTTATCCTGAAGCAGCGTTTCGAGTGCGCACTTCTCAGAGACGAGAATGTCGTCAAGTTCGCAGATCTCGATCTCTTTGCCGCCGAAAATATGATATTTGCCTGCGCCGAGCAAGCCGCAATATCTGCCGTTCTTAAAGAGCAGGCCCTTTTGTTTTTCGTTGATAATGATTGTTTTCATGCTATGTAATCCTCCAAAAAGGTAAATAATTCGTCCGTCGCCGTTTATGCTTATCAGGCGGCTGAAGGCTTGAGCGCATTACTTGCAGTGCGGAAAGCGCAAGGCTTTTGGCAATGCTCGGAATAACGCGGTATCTGCTTTCAGGCAAGGCGTGATATGCACTTGCAGTCAAAGGCAAAAAGTGCCGACAAGCAGCATATTCTGCCTTCACTGCCAAACAGCGGCGTTTTTTGTGCTTAATAAAACGTTCTCGCATGACTTGAAAAGGTCTATGCCGTTTTAATGTGGTCCCTCTGGACCGAAAACCCAATCCAAGGCGTGCGCCTATGGCGCACGGTGGGAGTCGAACCCACGTCATAGAGCAAACCAGCTCATAACGCAAGCACGCCTTTTGGCATACACTCTGGAATGTCCTCGTGCACCTGAACGAATCAAACACGCTCTCGGGCGACCTTGCGAGTATATTGTAGCATCACACATATGCTTTTTCACGGAAAAAAAGCTGCGAACTCTCAGAGTCCGCAGCCAAACTGCATTTTAAGTTTTTCTAAAAACGCCTCTTTAAACCTGTCAGAGCCGAGAACCTCGACCAGAGCGCCGAACGAAAGCATTCTGATGACCATTTCCGCCATATCGTCGGCGACATATTTTATCTTGACGATATAATGCTTTTCGTCGATCTTTTCCGCACGCTTTTCAAAATGCGCAAAATGCAGCATAAAGCGTTCGAGCGTGTTTCTTTCGTCTGTTATGACGGCGGTTATAGTGTCGTATTTGACGTCGTTTGCCTCTGCCGTTGCCGTTTCGACTGCCGAAAAAAGCTCGCATTCGGTGATTCTGGCGAGGTTTACAGTCGTGACACGGCGATCGCCTGCGGTGATGAGCCTGAATTTATCGTCCTTTTCTGAATATTCAAGCTTTATCGGGCGGCAGAGGATATGCATTATCTGTCCTTTGCCTGTGACCATGTGAAGCTTTAGCCACGTTCCTTCGTGCAACGCCTGCAATATGAGCCTGAAGCGGCTGATATAGCCCTCGTCGTCATAAGGATCGCCGTCAGTGTATTTGTCATATACGCAATAATCCTCGGCTGTAAAAAGCGGATCGACGTCGTCAAGTCCTTGTATCTCGACACCGAAAAGCCTTATGCGAGGGTCGAGCGATATCGCCTTGAGCCAGCGCTTTTGCAGCAGTGTCGGCGGCATTGTCGGCTTGTGCTCGATGGGCGTAGTCAGATCAGAACGCATTACCTGCCATTTTTCGCTTTTGAGCGAGGGCAGTATAGTCAAAACGCTCTCGCCGAAGGCACGCTTTGTTACTGCGCTCTGCAATTCTTTTTCTGACCTTTCGCCATCAATGACGGCTGCTATAATATCTGCTACCGCATTGTAATATGCGGAATAAAGTTCGCTGAATATCATTTGCGCACCCCCTTTTTGATGCCGTAAAGCTTATACATCGCCTCTATATCCTTTTTAAAGCGATGCTCTACCGCACTGTTTGAAAAGCGCACAGAAATGATCCTGCCGATAAACGTCCTTATCCAGGGCAGCATCTCGTTTGAGTCATAGACATCGGCAGAAAAGCGATAAACGCCATCAGAAAGCCTCTCGACCCTGCCGACACGCTTTTCACGTTCTAAGCGGCTGACGATATATTGCTCGTTTTTGCCCACTTTGACTGTGAACTCGATGTGCTCGGGCTCCTTTGGCATACGCCCTCGGCGCTTGATGTTGACGCCCCACATATTGCCCTGCATATCGCAGAGCGTTTTTCTGAGCTCATCAAATTCAGGTGCGATCTCGCCGACACTAACCTCCGAAAGATAATCGATGCGGTATGAGCAAAACGTGTTGTCACGCGGCTGGTATGCCAGCAGATGCTGTCTGCCACTCTGCACGCTGATAAACACACGCAGCGGAATGACGTTTATGTGCCTTGGCGTGTCGCTGCGACGGCTCAGGTTTAATGCCGACAGCATACGCTTTTCACGCATGGCGATGAATATATCGCAGAGAACATCGCTGTCTATCGCAGAGGTTATGTAATGGTGCTTGAATGCAAGCACTTCTCTTTGAGGCTTTGCTTTGTCAAGCAAAAACGATCCGACCGCTCCGCACGGTGCGACCTCTGAAAAATAATGCAGAACGTCAGAAAGCTCTGAAATATCGATGCTTTCTGCCCTGCGGTAATATACCCTGCGCCCCTCCTTCTCTGAAACGACGATGCCTGCCTCGCAATATTCCTTGAGCTTTTTGCGCAAGGTCGACTCGTCAAAAAGCATTGGGCTCTTGAAGCCGCAAAGATATTTTGTGTCGATCTCGTTCTGTATCTCACCAAGCGTCATGCGCACAGAAGGCTCGTGCAGTATGTCAAAAATAATGAAATGCAAGGTTATATCGCCGTCTGTAAAGCTTTTTGCCTTTAAGGCGTTGTAGAGAGGATTGTGCCCGATGGTTCGGCTGTCGATGGAGATAAAAACATTTTTGCCTTCGGGCGTGCGGATAAAGCCTGTGTGCTCGCCAAGCCAGCTCTCTATGCGGCGCCGCTCGTCGTCATATGAGCGCGCGCTCTTTGCCTGATATTCGTCACGGCTTTTGAAGCCGTAAACATAAAAATCACGCATATACATTCTGATCTTTTCAAAATTCTTGATAAGCTCGCTGTATGCCGACATGCTCCTCCCCCCCTTTCTCTCGATCCGCCGTAAACGTCAGACCTCGCCGTTATAGCATTGTCGTGATTATGTCAACCATCATCCTCAGTCAATTCAGCCTTTGGTGAATTTCCCTTTTCAGCGTTGATGCGATCGATCTCCTCCTGTATCAACTGACCCAAGCTCTTTTCGTCGACCTCGGCATCGCAAGCCTCGCTTTGCTCTGCCGCAACAGATTTATCTGCAAATGCATTGAAAACCGCCTGTTTATCTTCGAGCAGCTTTGTAATCTTTTCGTCGATCGTATCGGCGCAAAGCAGACGATATACCAACACATTTCTTGCCTGTCCCATTCGGTAGGCTCTTGAAATAGCCTGATTTTCAATCGACGGCTTTAATTGCGGCTCGCAAATAACGACCACGCTTGCCGATTGAATGTTTAAGCCGGTGCCGCCCGATTGGATCTGTGCCAGCAGAACAGAGCCCGCAGGGGCTTTATCAAACGCATCGATGATTTCCTGCCGCCGAGGCGGAGGCACAGAACCGTTGATAGGGCCATAGCAACGAGTGCCGAGCAGGTCTGCAATCGTGCGTATCGTATCCAAAAAGAACGAAAAAACCAACACCTTGCGATCATCGTCCTGAGCCTCCTCGATGATTTCGAGCAGTCTTGTCGCTTTGCAGGACTTTTTGATGTCATTGGCATTCCACGACAGCCTGCGCGCCGCAGCAAAGCTTTTGGATAAGACATTTTGCTCGTATATCTCTTTTTCATCCGAATTAAGCGTGCACCACTCTTTGATTTCGATGAGGTCGGGCAATTCTGTCAATACGTTCTCGCGTTTGCGTCGATAGTACACAGGCGCCACACGCTTGCGAAACTGCGGAGCGTTTGGCATAAAAGTCATGCTTTGTACGGCTGCCGCAATGCTCGGCTGCAGTATTTCGATCAAAGAGACCATTTCTTCAACCTTATTTTCCAGTGCTGTACCCGTCATAAACAGCAATCTTTCTGACTTAGCGCAAAGCCGCCTCACATTTATGCTGCGCCGAGCCTCGGGATTTTTGATGTAATGCGCCTCGTCAACTATCAGCAGATCAAGCTTTTCTATGCTGTCATCCTTGATATAGGCAGTCGTTTCGTAGGTGGTTACGGCAACACCACCGGTCTTGACCCACGCTTTAAGTGCCTGTGCCCTGCCGGAACCGTGCACCTTTGTAGCACGCAGTCGGCTGTGTTTGGATACTTCACGGCACCAGTTTGTAACAACGCTTGCAGGACAAACGACCATAAAATGCGTTGCGCCCGTGTTGCGGAGCGAAACCATCGTTGCAATAGCCTGCACGGTTTTGCCGAGACCCATTTCGTCGCCGAGCAAGACCTTTTTTTGATGAAGAATATACTTTACGCCCCACTCTTGGTAACGCCTCAGCGTACAAAGCAATCCATCGGGAAACAGTATTTCCTCTTGAATTTCTCTTGCCAAATCCTCAGGCAGGCCATAAAGGCTGTCATCATTGCCGAGCGCACCCGGAACAATATCCTCGAGCACTGATATATACTCGATGTTATGTGCTTTAAAATCATTCCACGCTACGGCAGCGGTTGCCAAGGACTTATTCTGTGTGATCTTTTCAGACAAACGCTTGACAGACCATGCATATTCGCCGTCAATGGCATTATTCGCCTCGGAATATGCATTTCGGATATTGGTGCGCTCGTCGTCAGAATAAAAAAGCCACTGAACGCCATTGCCAACGGATGATAAAGCATTCCTTGCGTTTTGCAAAGCATTGCTTCGCTCTGCAACAATTCTGTTTAATTGTTCTCGGCTTTCGCTCTTTGCTCTGTAATTATAAATTGCTTTGACGAGTTCAGTCGCCGGCTTGCTGCGATCATCGGCGCTAAGCTTGAGCTTTACGCCATCACGTGCTTCTTCCAAAAAGCCCTTTGCCATTCGCTTTAAAGATATTGCAGCGTTCTCGCTGATACCGTTTATCGCGGCGAGCTGATAAGTCGAGCAAGCAAAAACATCTGCCATCGTCGTGATGCCGGCATCGCGCAATGCCTTAACACGATAGCCTGCTCTGTCGCGATTGACCTCTTCAACCGGCACCTCCTGCAATATTTGCATGGCGTTTGATGCCAGCATTTTTTCTGCAGCAGCTTTAACGCTGCCCCTTTCCTGATCTAATGAGCCCTGACAGCTCGCAACCTTTCTGTCGAGCTCGTCAAGCTTAGACAAGCGATCTTGAAACGGGTTGCTTCTCGATGCCGAAAAAGCACTCGGGCAAGCCTCCTCTAAAGTCTGCCTGAAAAGATATGGTGCAGCGTTGTATATTTCCCATGCTTCATCGACAGAAATATTAATGATGACGCCGAGATCGTTCATCAAATACGAAATCGTCTGACCATAGCTCCCGTGAAGAAGATCTGAAAGCTCTTGATATGCTTTTGCAATATCCTCTTTTGCGCGCTTGCTGCGGAAAAGCCATGAGATACCACCTACACCCGGCGAAAGTGTATCCATTTTCTGCTTTATGCCATCTGTCGTATGGCGTCTGTATTCCTCTGCAGTTGCGATAATCGGCTGCATTTTTTGGTATTTATAAAGACTCAGGAGCAAACGGTCTATGCCTATGTTTCTTTGCATAGTGCCGGTCGGGTGCTGACAATCAGCCAAAATTGCACGGTTGATTGCCGCCATAACAGTCGGATCGCTTGCATAATTGTTTATATCGTGGCAGATGTCCGAATACTTTTGCGAGACATAGTTAAGGTCAGAGAGCAGCTTTTTGTGCCTCTCTATCATTTGCTTTGCATCTTTTGCATTAAAATTCATTGCCATTATGTCATATCTCCCTTTTACTTCCCCTTTTTTATATGCATTAGTGCTGTAAGCACCGACGCCCCGGCCGAAGCGTCAGACCTCGTCGTTATAGTATTTTGTGATAAGCTCGGCGAGGCTATCGGCGACCTTATGATATTCAAAGGTTTCGTGCTCCCAGATATATATGGTGTTCTCGTCGATAGTGCCGTTTGCCGAAGCTTTATAGCAATAATAATCGCCGATGCCGTTGGTGGCAAAGAAAACAAAGCTCTCTATCTCGGCGTAGACATCCTCGTCGAGATTTTCGGCAAGTATTTCACGGTTTATCCTGACACGCTCGACCATCTCGTCGACAGAAAGCAGCAGGAACCTGTCGCCGTTTGTCTCTTTCAAAAGCGCCCTGAGCTCGTGAGGAAAGCGATGCCCCATATACGTCTCTGCTTTTGCGATCTCGCTCTCGGGGCAAGGCGGCTGCAATGTCGAATATTCAATATTTTTGGCTGCATTTGCAATAAGCTCTCGATACATTTTTGTTTCCTCCTTTTTGCTGCTTCAAAGCGCCTTAGGTTGTACATAAATTATACTATATGTCATTAATACTGTCAAGAAAAAACACCGCCCCTGCTTGACAAACAGCCGTATATGTGATATGATCAGTTTGGTTAGCAATGACTAACTATTATTGTGAGGTGATATTATGTATAAAACAACAGTCAAGGTCGATGGCATGATGTGCGGCATGTGCGAAGCGCACGTCAACGACGCCATTCGCAACAGCTTTAAGGTCAAAAAGGTCGTTTCGTCATCCAAAAAGGGCTTGACGACCATAACCTCGCCAGAGCCGCTCGACCTCGAAGCGGTCAAAAAGGCGATCACCGATGCCGGATACACCGCACTTTCGGCAGAAACGGTCGAGGACTGACGATCAAAAAAGAGCCACCAAGGCTCTTTTTTTGATTATTATTTATATTACAGCACGCCCTGTGCGATCATGGCATCGGCAACCTTGAGGAAGCCTGCGATATTCGCACCTGCGACGAGGTTATCCTCGGTGGCGTATTCCTTTGCGGCGGCGACAGCGCTCTGATAGATCGACTTCATGATCTGCTCAAGTCGGCTGTCGACCTCCTCTGCCGTCCAGGAAAGCCTCAAGCTGTTCTGGCTCATTTCAAGACCCGAGGTAGCGACGCCACCTGCATTTGCAGCCTTGGCAGGTCCGAAATAAACGCCTGCGTCGAGGAATGCGTTGATCGCTTCGATGGTCGACGGCATATTTGCGCCCTCGGCGACGTAGCGTGTGCCGCCCTCGATGAGCTTTTTGGCGTCGTCGATATCTATCTCGTTCTGCGTAGCGCAGGGCAATGCGATGTCACATTTGACACCCCAGATGCCACGGCAGCCCTCGGTATATACCGCTGTGGGAACGGCATCGATGTATTCTTTGATCCTGCCGCGCCTTATTTCTTTTATCTCCTTGACAACATCGAGCTTGATGCCGTCGGGATCATAGACAAAGCCGTTGGAATCGCTCATTGCGACGACCTTTGCACCGAGTGCGGTTGCTTTTTCGCACGCATAGATGGCAACGTTGCCCGAGCCTGAAATGACAACGGTCTTGCCCTCAAACGTATCGTCGCGCGATGCGAGCATATTGTTTACAAAATAGCAGAGTCCATAGCCTGTTGCTTGCTTGCGGACGAGCGAGCCGCCATAGGTGAGTCCCTTGCCTGTAAGCACGCCCGAAAAATCTGCGGTGATGCGCTTGTACTGTCCAAAGAGATAGCCTATCTCTCTGGGACCTACGCCGATATCTCCTGCGGGAACGTCCTCATTCGGGCCTATATACTTCTGCAATTCTGTCATGAACGCCTGGCAGAACCTCATTACCTCGGCATCAGACTTGCCCTTGGGGTCAAAATCCGAGCCGCCCTTGCCGCCGCCCATAGGCAGGCCTGTCAGCGAGTTTTTGAATATCTGCTCAAAGCCCAGAAACTTTATAACAGACGCGCTGACCGACGGATGAAATCTGAGTCCGCCCTTATAAGGACCGATTGCGCTGTTGAACTGCACACGATAGCCACGGTTGACCTGCACGTCGCCGTTGTCATCGAGCCATGCCACTCTGAACTGAATAAAGCGCTCGGGCTCGACGATGCGCTCGATAACGCCGCTTTTGACAAGGTCGGGGCGCTTTTCAACCACGGGAACGAGTGTGGTGAACACCTCCTTGACCGCCTGCAAAAATTCTTTTTCGCCTGCGTTTCGTGCAGAAACACGTGCAAAAAGCTCGTCAAGATACTTGTTGTTTATCTCCATAATATGTCAGCCTCCGTTTTTGATGTTGAGATTATACATCAACGCTTTTGTGATTTCAATAGCCATAAAAAATTTTTTTATTAAAACATTGCGGATACTATCTCAAAAATGCCGTCTCTGTCTGTCACGGAATTGATTCGTGCTCTGAGAAGCGCAGAGCCTGCAAAAAATCTCGCATAGCGCACGAGGTGCTTGCGCATCTCGGGCAGTGCCGCAAGTCCTTTGTCGGCGATAACCATATCTGTCTGACGCATTATCGCATCGTGCTTTTGCTCTGCCGTCGGCTCGATATATTCCTTGCCCTCCAAGAACGCCTTAACCTCGGCAAACACCCAAGGCGAACCGAAAGCGCCCCTGCCTATCATTATGCCGTCGACACCTGTTTCTGTCAGCATATCGATTGCATCTTTGCCGCAAAGAATATCGCCGTTGCCGATAACAGGGATCTTTACACTCTGCTTGACCGCCTTGATGACCGCTCTGTCGGCATAGCCCGAATACATCTGCTCACGAGTCCTGCCGTGCACAAAAACAGCGCTCGCACCGCCTGCCTCGCAAGCAGCAGCCACCTCGGGTGCGTTGATATGCGCCCTGTCATAGCCTGCACGTATCTTGACCGTAACAGGCACATCGACCGCACTTTTGACCTTTTCAACAATGCGCATACAAAGCTTTGGATCTCGCATTAATGCGCTGCCGTCGCCGTTTTTTGCAAGCTTTGGCATCGGACAGCCCATGTTGATATCTATATACGAAGGAGCGAACTCCATAAGCTTTTCGGCTGCTATCGCCATTATTTCGGGATCACTGCCGAATATCTGCAATGCGGCAGGCCGCTCGTCGTCGTAAAGCGTCGATATGGCGCGTGTTTTTTTGTCGTTATAATACACAGCCTTTGAAGAGATCAGCTCAGAGCAGACCCCCTCGGCGCCGTATTCTGCGCACAGGCTTCTGAATGCGTGGTCGCCAATGCCTGCAAGCGGCGCAAGAAACAGCCCGTGCTTATAATAATTGTTGCCTATATACATCAGTTGAACATCCTGTTGCCCTTAGTCTTTTTAAAAAATCCGTCGATCTCACTTTCAAGCGCATAGGTCAGATATCCGTCGGGAATAGACCTTGCAAGGCTTGCCGTAACGCTTATGAGCTCGGCATCAGAAGCACCTGCAAAATCAAACGATATTTCGCCGCTCTGTCTTTCGCCAAAGAAATCGCCCGGTCCACGCTGTTCGAGGTCGGCCTCGGCTATCTTAAAGCCGTCTGTGGTGTCGCACATGATGCGCATACGCTGTGAGGCTGTTCCGCCATCCTTGTCGCACATCAAAAGACAATAGCTCTGCGAATTGCCGCGCCCCACTCTGCCGCGCAATTGGTGCAATTGCGAGAGTCCAAAGCACTCGGCGTTCTCTATCATTATTACTGTCGCATTCGGAACGTCGACACCGACCTCGACGACAGTGGTCGAGATGAGTATCTTGACCTTGCCCGATGCAAACTCCTGCATTCGTGCTTCTTTTTCTTTGGGTGAGAGCCTGCCGTGCACGGTTGTGACGCTTATATCCGACAGTGCAGTGCCTGCAAGCGATGAAGCATATGTCTCTGCCGCACGCTTGCCGTCGTCATCGCCCTCCTCGACGAGAGGACAGATTATATAAGCCTGATGTCCGTCGGCTATCTCGCCTGCGATCAGGTCATATGCGTCTCTGCGCTTTGAAGAATTATATGCATAGGTGGTTATCGGCTGCCTGCCCGGCGGCATCTCGTTTATCACAGAAACATCGAGGTCGCCATAGAGTATCAGCGACAGTGTGCGCGGTATAGGTGTCGCCGACATGACGAGCGTATGTGCCTGAAACGGCTCGGCGCTCTTGCCGACGAGCGTAGCACGCTGCATTACGCCAAATCGGTGCTGCTCGTCTGTAACGGCAAGCACGAGGTCATCAAATACCACATCGCCCTGAATGAGCGAATGAGTGCCGACTATAACATCTATCTCGCCGTCTGCGAGTTCTTTTTTTATTCTTGTCTTTTCTGCCGCCTTGGTAGAGCCGAGCAAAAGTGCCACCCTGATGCCAAAAGGCGAAAGCTGTTTGCAAAGCGTGGCGTAGTGCTGCGAAGCGAGTATCTCGGTCGGCGCCATCATCGCCGCCTGTCCGCCGTTTTTGACCGCAAAATATATCGCAGCCGCCGCAACGACAGTCTTGCCGCTGCCGACATCGCCCTGCAAAAGCCGCATCATCGGTGTATCAAGGCACATATCGCCGAGAACATCCTTGACTGCACGCTGCTGTGCGCCTGTAAGCGTGTAGGGCAGTGCATCAAAGAACCTTCGTATGCCGCTGCCCTTGAAGGTCAAGGGCCGTGCGGGAACGGCGGCTACGCCGTCCTTCATACGACGCAAAGCCAACTGAAACACCAGCAATTCCTCGAATGCCAGGGTTCGGCGTGCGTTGTAAAGCCGCTCTTTGCTTGTGGGCATATGCAATTCTCTGACTGCCTCGCCCTTGTGCATAAGCTTATACTGCGTTATTATATCGGGATGCAAAATATCCTCGATATTGTCGCAAAGCGGCAGTATCTGCTTTACGCAGCCATATATCATATTCTGCGTCAGCTTGCCCGAAAGCGGATATACGGGAACAATATCAGATATATTCGCTCCGTCAAATACAGGCTCGGCGACGGGGTTAGTCATTTTTGCGCCGTAAAGCGTGCGCGTGACCTTGCCATAGAAGCGCATTCTGCGCCCCTTGACGAGCGTTTTTGCCATCCAGGGCATATTGAAATAAACTATCTCAAGCGAGCCGCTTTGATCGTATGCGTTGGCTGTGACGAGCTTGATGCCCTTTGCCGAGCGCTTTTCGACCGCATTTGCCTCGATGACAGCAATGACCGAGGTGACGTCGCCTGTTTCGACTGACGAGATAGGTGCGACATCGCCCCTGAACTGATATGCGCGCGGATAAAGCGTCAGCAGGTCGCGGGCTGTGTTATAGCCTGCCGCCGAGAACAGCTCTATCTTTGCTTCGCCGACACCCTTGAGCGCAGATATCGGCGTGTCATAGGTCAGCATTGCTCGAGCTCCTGCTCTGTATAGGGGAGTGAAGCGGAATCGAGCGCACGCTTTTCGCGGTCGGAGCACGAAATAATTGTGATCTGTCTGTCGGCAGAAAGCTCGCCGAGCAATTGCATCATGTGCGGCAATCTGTCGTCGTCGATGCAGACAAACGCATCATCAAATATCAGCGGAACAGACACGTCGGGATACATCGCATCGACCAGTGCAAGGCGCAGTGCAATATAGGCGCACTCACGTGTGCCAGCAGAAAGAAATTCGCTGCTGTGCGACTCAAATTCGTCGCCGAAGGTCAGTGCGAGGTCGGTATCCGTCTTTAAGGACTGATATTTTTGGTCTGTAAGCCTTGCGAAATATTCGCTTGCGGCAGCCGAAATGCGGGGCGAGACCGACGATTTGATATATTCGCCTGTCTCCTTGAGCACTTCAGAGGCGATGAGCAGTGCGCTGTTAAAGCGCTTGAGCTCCAACACTCTCGCATTCGCCGCATCGAGCTTGCCCTTGATGACTGCGGCATCGCCGTGCTTGACTATCAAGATGCTCTTTTCGTGCTCGAGCTTGCCGTTCTTAATTTCAAGCTCTGCCTTTTGAGAAGTATAGAACCTGATGCCTTGCTCGACTGTTTTGCGATCGCGCTCGGGTCTTTTGCCGTTATAGCGCTTTGCTTTTTCGCCCAGCTCGACAGCATCGATGCCCTCTGTTGCGGCGGCAAGTGTCCTTTCTGCGGCTTCAAAGCGGGTCTTAAGCTGCGAAATGCGGCTCGCCTCCTCGATTATGCTGTTGATCTTATCGTTATATTCCTCGTCGCTGCTGTCGCTGACGACGCATTTAATAGTTTCGTCAAGCGCCTGCTTTGCTTCGGCAAGCGCCCTCTCGGCGTTTTCCTTTTGCTCGAGCGCCTTGTCACGCTCAGAGGCAGCGTTTGCCGCCTCACGCACAAGCGACGGCTTCTCGGACAATAATCTAAGCAATTCGTCGGCGGTTTCACAGCCGCACTGCTTTGCAAGTCGAGCAGTATAATTTCTGCTCCTGAAAGCGAGCACGAGCAGCAATGCCGAAACGACCAGTGCGATGACAGCGGGGATCGTCAGGCTTGCTATAAAGCACGCTGCAGCACCCAAAAGCACAAGCAAAGCCAACGCCCAAAAAACGCCAAAATGCTTTTTGTGCTTGCCTATATCATCGGCAGAAGCTCCGTCGATGCCCTTTGGAACTCTGTCTGCCGCAGCTTTGCTCTCTGCCTCTGCCGCAGCATATCTTTTGCCTGCCGCCTCTGCCTCTCTGCTTGCGGTAATATAATCGCCGTGCCTGCTCATAAACACGCCTGCACCGCCTATGGCAGCAAAAGCATCGCTGTCAAAGCCCATCCTTGCGTCATTATATTCCTTTTCGGCTGCATCAAGCTCCTCTTGATATGCCTTGAGGCGCAAAAGCGTCTGCAGGGCTTCAAAGCTTTCTATCGCCTCTAATTCTTTTTCAAGCTTTGCAAGCTCACGCTCTGCGTTGTCAATCTTTTCGGTGTTTGAAGCGATCGAAGCGTTTAACTCGCTCAAGCGCTCTGCGGCGCTCTCTGCCACCGTAAACTCCTCTGAATATTTTGCCGCCTCTGCTTCGGCATCGTGTATCCTGCCGTGGTGCTGGCGGTTTGTAAGCTCGCCCTGCATCTTTGCAAGCCTGCTTGCCGCGTTGTCGGCGCTGTCGCGCTCGTCGGCAGAAACGACTATGTTGCGCAGGCTCTCTGCCAGCGCCTTATCTCCGTTGGTGGGCATGACCAATTGCTTAAAGAACACTGTTTTTGCAAACAGCTCTTCGCCCACGCCAAAGAAAACCTCGCCGGGAACTCTGTCTGCAAATACCTGCTTGCGTGTCGAAAGGTCAATTACAGATAATTTTTCTTTGCCCTGCGGATTGACAGACCTGTCGATGCGATATTTTTCGTCACCGTAGGTAAGCTCTATCGCGCCCTCGGCGTTTGAGCCGTTCCACGGCATATAAAGCGTGCGCTCGTTGTCGGCGACAGTCCTGCTGCGTGTGCCGACAAAGCCATAGAATATAAATTTTATAAACATGGCGAACGTAGTCTTGCCGCTCTCGTTTGGCAGCGCCATAAGTCCTATGCCGCTTTGCGGCGTGACCATGACGTGATCGAGCTTGCCAAACGACGTGATGTATATCTTATCAAGTGTAAGCTTTTTCATTATTTATTTGTCACCTCCCGACGGCATTTCGATATTGCGGTTCGACAAAGCGGCAAGCCCGAGCTTCATTGCGTACAGCACAAGGTCGTATTGCTCGCTGCCGACCTCGCATTCGTCGAGCCGCTCTTTCATTCGGGTATAAAAAGCGCCCTTTAATGTTCCGCTTGCTTCAAGTGCGGTATAATCCGTGCGCGGTACTGTGCGGTCGATAAGCGTGCAATTCTCGCTTATTTCGGAAGCGTTTATCATAACGCCGTCGCCGACCTCACCGCAAAGCGTAAGCCTCAGCTCTGCCTCTGCGGGCAATGCGCGCAATTCGTTGCGGATATGCTCGAGCGCCTCGGTCTTTGACATAGCTGCGGTTATTTCGACAGTGCGCTCCTCGAACCTGCGCCTTGCCATCGGACACATACGCATATCAGCCTCGCCCTTGCCGACAAAGCCGACCATAACGCCCTTTGCACCTGTTTCGTCAAAGCCTCTGCCCATAAGACAGCCGGGATAGCACCAATAAGTGCCGCCCTCCTTTTGCAGTCCACTGCCCTTGTGTATATGTCCGAAGGCAATATAATCGAAGCCCGATTCTGCGATCTCCTTTTTGCCGACAGGTCCGTATTCAGACACGGGAGTGCCGACGTCGCCGTGGCAAACAAGTATGTTTATGCGGTCGGACGGCAGGTTGTTAAAGCCTGCGACAGGGCTCGAGATCATGCTGCGCGAGTCAAACGCTCTGCCGTATATATTCACGCCGAGCTCGGGCAGTTCTGCTTTCTCACCGTCCTTGCCGAAAATAAAAACATTCTTTGGGAAAGCAGACGTCTTGTATATCGAGCCTGCGGTGAGCGGATCGTGGTTGCCCGGCGCAATATAAAACATACACTCGGGCGCATTTTTAAAGACGTCGATAAGCCAGTCGCGAGTGTCGGGCGTGACATACTCGCTGTCAAACAGGTCACCGCTTATCAAAACTATGCTTATGTTGTTTGAGCGTGCAAAAAGCACCGCCGACGAAAACGCGCCGCGAAGCTCTGTGCGCCAGCGCTCTGCCTGCGACGGTGAGCGCATTGAAAACGGCGAATCAAGATGCACATCCGCCATATGCATGATAGGAATATTTTTCACGTTTATTCTTCCACCCCTCTGTGCTGTTTTAAAGAACTATAAATGCCGCCATTACGCCGCGGTTGACTCCGTCACGCCTGTGCGAAAAGAAATGACGTTCGTCACACACGGTGCAAAGACCGCTGTCTGATATGTTGCATTCTTTTATCCCCGAGGATAAAAGCACTTTTTTATTTGCCTTTGTAAGATCAAGATAAAGCCTGCCGCCATTTTTTTCAAAGCAGTCGGCATCAAAATGGCTGCAAAGCTCGTCGCCGACCTCATAGCAGCAGACGCCTGCGTGAGGGCCTATCGCAGCGATTATCCTGTCTGTCGATGCACCGAGCGACTGCATCGCCTCTATTGTGGCACGAGAGATACTTTGACACGTTCCGCGCCAGCCCGAATGCACCGCCGCAATGACACCCGAAACAGGGTCGCAAAGCAACACAGGAACGCAATCGGCTGTCCTGACAGACAAAACGACACCTTTTTTGTTTGTGACAAGCGCATCAATGCCGTTTTCGGGGCGTGGAAAGGTTATGCCCATCCCACGCGAATCTTCATCGCAGATCATCACGTTTGCGGTATGTGCCTGATATGCACGGCAAACGTCAGAGGCGTTAAAGCCAAGCTCTGCTGCGGCAAGCTGATAATTTGCCACGACGTTTTCATTGGTGTCACGCATATCGCCCGAGCCCTCGGCAAAATTGAGCGAATCGAACGGTGGCTTGCTCACTCCGCCTATGCGAGTGGTGAACATATGCTTGATGCCATAGCTGTCAAAAGCCTCGCAGGTATAGTATTTTATGTGTTTGTCATGCAATAAAAAGCTCATAATACCCTCCGAATTATATTATACTATGCATCGCAATAAATTGCAATAATATCAAAGTACGATTTTTTCAAAAAAAGGCTTGACAAATCGCTCTAATGCTGATATAATCAGTTCGCTGTCCAAAAGCAGGCGGCATCATGGCGGAATAGCTCAGTTGGCTAGAGCATCCGGTTCATACCCGGCAGGTCGTAGGTTCAAGTCCCACTTCCGCTATTATAAGGCCCATTGGTCAAGTGGTTAAGACACCGCCCTTTCACGGCGGTAACAGCAGTTCGAATCTGCTATGGGTCACCAAAAAGATAACATCCGAGCTTTTCAGTTCGGATGTTTTCTTTTTATCCAAGCCGCAGGCGTATGGCATCACGCACAAGCGTGCATATGCATCTCCATACGGCAAAAAAGTGGAATATCTCGGAACGTAGTGTCCGCAATTACTGTGCCGAAGGACGTGTGGCCGGTGCGGTTCTCGTGGGCAAGATCTGGATGATCCCAGAAGGTGCGGAAAAGCCGATTCGCAAGATCCGCAGTGATGCTGCACCCGAAACCTTGCTTGATATACTGCGGAGAGAGTGGTTGGCGATTATAAAAAGCTTCCCAACGAAGTTGACGGCAGAGATACGACACTTCCCGAAGACGTTGCTGCCGAAATGAAATCCTTGATCGCGAACTATAATGCGGACAAGGAAAAGACGTTTGAGGAGATCCTTGATTTCCATTACCGCTTTGAATGTATCCACCCTTTCCAGAACGGAAACGGTCGTGTTGGCAGATTGATTCTTTTCAAGGAGTGCTTGCGTAACAATATCGTTCCATTCATCATCGACGAAAAGCTCAAGATGTTCTACTACCGCGGATTGTCCGAATGGACACGAGAGCGCGGATTTCTGACAGATACCTGCCTTGCCGCACAGGATAAGTTCAAAAAATACCTCGACTATTTCAGAATCCAATATTGACTTTATAAGAAAGACCAAAGAAAAAGAAGTGAGCGCGGGCTCACTTCTTTCCTATTATAAGCTTAGATACCTCAACAAGCGGCAATATCAAGAGTGCCAAGCCGAGCGAGATGAGCAGATGCTCAAGGTCGGGCAGAACAAAGCCGAAAAGGTCACGGACAGGCGCTATGAGTATGACCGCCATGGTCAGCACGAGTGAAGCGGCGGCAGAAAGCCACAGCCATTTATTCTGCTTTTTCATCTTGAATGCCGAATGACGCATAGATCTTAAGTTGAATGCGTGAATGCATTCGCAGAGCGACATTGTCATAAACGCCATTGTAGTGCCTGTAAGCGTCTGCAGAGAGCCTGCTTCAAGGTCATATGCTCTGCCGATAAAGAATGCGGCGAGCGTAAGCGCCGATATGCAAACGCCCTCAAAGGCTGTTGCTATGCCGACGTGTCCTGCAAAAATTCCCTCGCTCTTTTCACGGGGCTTGAGCGACATTATATCGATTTCTGCCTCCTCCATGCCGAGCGCAAGCGCAGGCAGGCTGTCGGTTATAAGGTTGATCCAAAGAATATGCAGAGGCTGGAATATCGTCAGTCCGCATACCGTGGTGATGAATATCGAAATGACCTCAGAGAGGTTTGAGGACAAAAGGAACTGTATCGCCTTGCGGATATTGTCGTATATCCTGCGGCCCTCCTGCACGGCAGAAACTATGGTGGCAAAGTTGTCGTCAGCCAATATCATATCGGCAGCGCCCTTTGTAACGTCAGTGCCTGTGATGCCCATGCCGATGCCTATATCGGCGGTCTTGATCGACGGTGCGTCGTTGACGCCGTCACCTGTCATGGCGACGACCTTACCCGCCTTTTTCCAAGCAGAAACTATGCGCACCTTGTGCTCGGGCTGAACACGTGCATAAACAGAATAGTCGCCGATATGCTCGTCGAGATATTCGTCAGACATCTTGTCGAGCTCTGCGCCCGTGATAGCCTGGCTGCGATCGGTGATTATTCCAAGCTCGATGCCTATTGCGGCAGCGGTTGCGGCGTGATCGCCTGTTATCATAACAGGACGTATGCCTGCGCTGCGACAATCTGCGACTGCCGCCTTGACCTCGGGTCTGATCGGGTCGATCATTCCGCAAAGTCCTATGAAGGTCATATCGCACTCGATCTGCGAGGGGCTGTCAAACTCGGGCACGCTGTCATAGGTCTTGAATGCCGCACCCAGAACTCTGAGCGCTCTGTCTGCCATTTCGCCATTGACACCAAGTATCTTTTTGCGCAGTTCGTCGGTAAGCTCAACGCTGCCGGACTCTGTCTGCAATCTTGTGCAACGGCTGAGCAATTCGTCGGGCGCACCCTTGGTGTACTGCATTACCCTGCCCTCAAAGCTGTGGAACGTAGACATCATCTTGCGCTCCGAATCGAACGGAGCTTCGGCAACGCGCGGCATATCGCGCTCTATCTCATACTTTTTAACGTCGTTTTTATAAGCGAATGTAACGAGCGCCGCCTCGGTAGGCTCGCCTGTCACCTCGCCCTTTTCGTCAACAGTGGCATCGCTGCAAAGCGCCATAGCCGCAGAAAGCAGTTTGACCGATGCGGCAGAGCTGTCGACGACAGTCATTTTGTTTTGCGTAAGCGTGCCTGTCTTGTCAGAGCAGATTATCTGCGTGCAGCCGAGAGTTTCGACGGCAGAGAGCCTTCTGACGACTGCATTCTGCTTTGCCATGCGTGAAACGCCTATCGAAAGCAATATCGTTACGACTGCCGAAAGTCCCTCGGGGATAGCCGCAACAGCGAGCGAAACCGCTATGAGCAGAGAATCTGCCGCTATCTTCAATATTTCGCCGCCTCCGATCATGCCGGAAATACAGTTAAAGCCGAATATAAACACGCAGATCGCAAGCACCGCGATAGTGAGTATACGAGAAAGCTGTGCGAGCTTGAGCTGCAAGGGGGTCTCCTCCTGCTCTGCCTGCGAAAGCACCTTGGCGATCTTGCCCATCTCGGTCTGCATACCTGTCGCTGCAACGACGGCGAGCGCCCTGCCGTAAACGCAGGTTGAGCCCATATAGACCATGTTTTTGCGGTCTCCCAAAGGAACCGCTGCGCCGCTTGTCTCGATCGCAGCATGAGTCTTTTGCACAGGCAATGATTCACCTGTCAGAGCAGACTCCTCTGTCTTGAACGCCGCACACTCGATTATTCTCGCATCGGCGGGAATAGCGTCGCCTGCTTCAAGCCTGATGATGTCACCGACGACCAAATCCTGGTTATCTATTATAATATCCTTGCCGTCTCTGACGACGCGGCATTTGGATCTTGTCATTTCCTTGAGTGCCTCGAGCGCCTTGTCGGCGTTAGTCTCCTGCACTACCTCGATCACCGAGTTTAAGACCACGACCGCCAGAATGACTATAACATCAAAATCAAAGCCGCCGCCCGAAAGCAACGAAACCACCAGCGATATGACCGCTGCCGCAAGCAGAACGAGCGTCATAGGCGCTTTGATGCTGTCAAAAAGCATCTGCCATATAGTGCGCTTAGGCGGCTCGGCGAGCTTGTTTGCTCCGTTTTTTGCGAGCCTTTCAGCCGCTTCGTTGCTATGCAGTCCATTGCGGTCTGTCTTTAGCTGTTCGAGCACCTGCTGCTCGGACATAGAATAGAATTCTGTCATTAATTCAACCTCTTTCTTTAAAAATAAAACGGCAAGACCCATGCACACATATTATGTGCAAAAGTCTTGCCGTGCTTATACATTAACCGTAAAAACAGTTGATATCAAGCCGCAGATGCCGAGTGTGCCGAATGCACGCCGTGATGACGACCTCTGCGATGCCGCAAAAAGCGGCAGGGCTACTCCCTTAGCTTGCTATTTTGTTGTTATGTAATTATAACGCCTTTTGACTGTTCTGTCAAGTGCTTTGAGACCTATTTTCAGCAATTGATTTCAGCGATCAATTTCAGTCGTCGTCCTCGTCCTTGTCATCGCCGTCATCGTCGGGACGCTCTTTGACCTTGACGTTAGTCAACAATATCGTGCGGTCTCTGACCTCCTTGACCTCTATCTCGAGGTCGTCGGTCTCGCATTCGAACGTTTCGCCATCGTCGGGCAAGCGATTGATTATGCTGCAGATATAGCCGCCGAAGGTGGTGCAGTCCTCGTCGGGCAGTTCGATATGAAGTGCCTCGGAAACATCTGTTATGGCAGCGCCGCCGCCTATGGTCCAGGTGCCGTCCTCAAGCTGCTCGAGCAGTTCGGGGTCGTCCTCGACAGCATCTTCTTTTTCTTTAAGATCGCCGACGAGCGTTTCGATAAGGTCACGCAAAGAAACTATGCCGAGGAATCCGCCGTATTCGTCGATAACGACCGCAAAATACTCGTGGTTCTCTTTCATAACTCTAAAGAGTGCGTTTGCCTTCATCGTTTCAGGAACAAAGAAGGGCTCTTTGACTGCGTGAGCGAGCACGTTGGCACGCGATTTGTCGTCAAGTCTGAAATAATAGCGCGAGTCGAGAATGAGCGTGATGTTGTCCTCTCTGCCGTCGTAAATGGGATAGAACGAATGAGGATTATCCATTATCGTGCGCTCCCACGTTTCGTCGTCATCCTCGAGGTCGAGTGCGATTATATTGCGGCGATGGTTGCAGACCTCGTCAAGTGTTATATCGTTGAACTCAAATATGTTGAGTATCATTTCGTTCTGCTCTTCTTGAATAACGCCCTGCTTTTGACCCTCAGAGAGCATGAGCTTGATCTCATCCTCAGTGACAGCGTCGTCGGGCTCGTTGGGGTTGATGCCCATGATGCGCAAAACGCAGTTGGTCGAGCTGGTAAGCAGCCATACAAGCGGTGCAAATATGACAGAAACGCCATACAGCATACCCGACATGCCGAGTGCCATTTTTTCGGCACGCTTCATAGCGACACGCTTGGGAACAAGCTCACCGAATACAAGGTTGAAATACGCAAGAACAAGTGTGATGATTACGATGGTGATTGTTTTTAGCAATTCGGGATCTATCGTTACGCCCGCCTGAACGAGCATTTCAACGACAGGTCCTGCAAAGGTGTCGGCGGCAAATGCGCTCTGCAATAAGCCTGCCATTGTGATAGCGACCTGGATAGTCGCAAGGAATTTAGCAGGCTGCGCCGTGAGCTTGACGAGCTTTTTGGCCTTTTTGCTGCCATCATCGGCAAGCGCCTGCAATTTTGCGCCGCTAACTGATATAACGGCGATTTCGGCGGCGGCAAACGTGGCGTTCAGGAATATGAGCACCACTAAAAGCAACACCGCCTTTAAACTTTCTGATAACATAAGTCCTCCGTAAATAAATTAGAAAAGTGCAATATAACGACAAAAAGCATAGCTCCCCGCCATCGAAAATCGGGTCTATGCTTAAAAATTATAAGATGTATAAAAGGCGTCTACAGTCGCATAAAGCAGGCCCGTCGTCCATTATACAAATTCACCTCTCTTGTCATGCTGCGTAATTCTGCTAAGCAGTTGATTTATTATACTGTATGCAAGCGCAAATGTCAATAGCACAAGCGAAAAAACATCGATTTTTTTAAATAATATCGTCCATTAAAGCCAAAGCAAATAAAAAACGAGCTGCCACATGCGAGGAAACACCGCGTGTGACAGCTCTTTGCTGTAAGTCTATTAACTTATGCTTTGACTTATGCTCTGCCTGCGCAGCCGAGAACGTCGACGAGCTTGTGGCGAACGAGCTCTTTGATGTTTGCTCTTGCGGGCTTGAGGTACTGTCTGGGGTCGAAATGATCGGGATGCTCGTTGAAATACTGACGGATAGTGCCGGTCATTGCGAGACGGAGGTCAGAGTCAATGTTGATCTTGCAGACTGCCATCGAAGCTGCCTGACGAAGCATAGGCTCGGGAATGCCGATAGCGTCGGGCATCTTGCCGCCGTTAGCGTTGATCATGTCAACATACTCGGGGATAACGCTCGAAGCACCGTGCAGAACGATGGGGAAGCCGGGCAGACGGCGCTCGACCTCTTGGAGAATGTCGAAGCGGAGCTGGGGCTTCTGGCCGGGCTTGAATTTGTATGCGCCGTGGCTGGTGCCGATAGCGATAGCAAGCGAATCAACGCCTGTTCTTTCTACGAACTCCTGAACCTGATCGGGGTTGGTGTAGCTGGACATGCCGTCCTCGACTACGACGTCATCCTCGACACCTGCGAGAGTGCCGAGCTCGCCCTCGACGACAACGCCGTGAGCGTGAGCATACTCAACGACCTTTTTGGTGACCTCGACGTTAGCGTCGAAATCAAGCGAAGAGCCGTCGATCATGACAGAGGTAAAGCCGCCGTCGATGCAGGACTTGCAGGTCTCAAAGTCGGGACCGTGGTCAAGGTGCAGAGCGATGGGAATGTTGGGGCACTCGATAACAGCAGCCTCAACGAGCTTTACGAGATAGGTGTGGTTTGCATAAGCACGCGCACCCTTAGAGACCTGCAGGATCAGAGGTGCATTCTCTTCTTTTGCAGCCTCGGTGATACCCTGGATGATCTCCATATTGTTAACATTGAAAGCACCGATGGCATAGCCGCCCTCGTATGCCTTGCGGAACATTTCTGTAGTTGTGACAAGTGGCATGGTTATAACTCCTTTGCTTTTTATTATCAATGCATTTTACCAATAAATCGTCGTCTTGTCAAGTGGTATAGGGAATTTAATGCGATTTTGTTTTTTATGGCACGCTTTCGGCGCATTTTGAGCTGCCAATTATTCGGATATCAATATTGCTCTGCAGGGCGCACCGTCAGAGCCACCCAGCTTAAGCGGTGCGGCGCTCAAAAAATAAGTTCCCTCGCCCACATCGGCAAGCCGTATTCCCTCAAGCAGCACTACACCTGCGCCGAGCAGCTCGAGATGCACCTGCATAGGGGCATCGATCGGGCCGACAGTCTGCGACTCGTTGCCGAGCAGCAATATTTTTGCATCGGCAAATACTCTTGCCGCATCAAGCGACACCACGGCGTCGCCCTTGATCAGTATGCGCTTTGCAGACTCGAGATCTGACGATGATGCTTTTTTGATGATATTCCTCGCATCGTCTGCTGTTACTTCGCCCGCAATTTCCGCAACATACGCCGATCCGACAAACGAATGCAGGCTCACCTCGTCGATAGCCCTGCCGTCGCCGATAAAATGCCGCGGAGCATCCAAATGCGTGCCGTTGTGTGCGCACATGCTGAACGCCGTCAGATTGTATTCATCACCCTTTTCTGTCGAAAACAGAACACTCTGCTTTGGCGCCGGGTCGCCCAGATATACCTCGCAGCCGAATACCTCCTGCGAAATGTCATAGATCTTCATTTCTGTTCTCTCTGTCCTCCTACCGAATGCTTTCATATAATCATCATAGCATAACAAAGGGCAAAAGTAAATATCACTTGCTCTGCCGTTTTGGTTTTGATATTGCTTTTTTCGGAAATGGTAGAATATACATTGAAAGACAAACTCATTCAGGTGGGGCGCAAAATGTTGTATTACATAGTTGTCTGCTTTATCATCATAGGTGAGCTGCTGCTCCGAGGCTGAATTCAACCTATCTTTCATACCTGCTGCTAAAGCGGCATATCGAGGTCAAGAACAAAAATGGCAGAAAATATTGATAGGTCAGTCGGATTTCGACACACGCCGTGACATCGAAGATGCCTATAAGGGCAAGATGACTATCCACGGAATATGTCTTTATATCATCTGGTTTCTCGTCTTGTTGTTTTCTGTTTCGTTCCGGATACGGGGTCCCGCCACACCGATCGCCCCCACAGAGTTCGGCAACGTGGTTACTTGCACGACATTAAGCAACGGCATAGTGCTTATGGCAAACCCGACATTCTGCGGCTTTGAATTTGCGATCTTTTCGCTGAATATGGTGCGCCGCGACAGTGTCAAAACAAACAGGCTCGTCACGGTATTATGGCGGGTCGTTGTCATCGTCGTTTTGGCTATCAGCAGCTGCGCATTGATCGAGACAATAAAAATGCTCTGATCAAACATATCAAATCAAACAGCAAAAAACTCCCCTTCGGCTTTTTAAAACCAAAGGGGAGGTCTTTTATTCAGATGCCGAGATCAAAGGCACAGAAATTACTTTCTGGACTTGATAACGATAGCAGAGCCGAACAGAGCAACGATAGCAAGAACGACGATTGCGAACATGCCGAGGTCGCCTGTGGGGGGTACTACGGGCTCAACATAGGGGCTGACGAGGACATAGCTGCCGTTGCCTGCGGTTTCGCTCAGGTCGTTGAATGCAGCGTTGTTGTCTTCGAAATCGTGACGGATGTAGAAGAGAATGTCGCCTTCAGTATCAGCGTTGACAGTGAACTCGATCTTGATTTCGAGCTCGTCATTGCCGATGGGAGTCTTGCCTGCAACATCAGAGATAGCGATGTTATAGCAGCCGGTGGTCTCGTCGAGCGAGTTGATGATCTCCCAGGTGGTAGGAGCAACGATGAATGCTTCCATCTCTTTGTTGCTGGTCTCAGCGTTGTTCTTGACAACGGGAGTAACCTTGGTTGCATCATAGAAAAGCTTGAAATCGAACAGGCTGAGCTTGTCGGTGACGTCCTTAAGAGAAACGGTGACAGTGATCTTTTCGCCTGCTTTGTAGCCATCCTCAGGGCCGCCGACTACGAGAGTGTAAGCGGGATCGACGTGAGGAGTGCCGAGAAGCTTAGCATACGGATCAAATACGTGGCTGCCTTCGAACGCCTTGTTGCTGACATAAGCGTCGGTGAGAGCCTGATCATAGGTGAGGTTGTCAATGTTGACGTTGGTGTAGACCTTGTCGCCAACCTTGAGGCTGCGGATAAAGGGTTTAAGCGAGGTCTCGTCGCTGTGTGCGCCGAGGACAAAGCCCTTATCGGTGATGGGATAATCGGTGTGATCAACGCCGTCGCCGCCAAGCGAGATGTCGGTAACGACATAAGCCTTAGCAGCGTCATCCCATTCGCAGGTTGCGAAATCCCAATAGCCATGGTTCTTGACTTCGCCCTTTGCGCTCTTCTGGCAAACTTCGCCGACAGTTGCGCCGAGGTCGCTGGTGATTATAACAGAAGCGCCGCCTGCATAGTGATAAGAATATGCGATAGTGCCCTTAACTTCGGGAACTTCGGGCTCATCAGAAGCGAACTTGTGAGTCGAGGGATAGAAAGAAATCTTTTTAGCATCGGTATCAAGTACGACATAATCGCCGATAGTGAGGCCGCGCTGAATGAACTTAGGAATAGCGAATGCGTCGCTTGCGACTGTGCCGCCGGTGTTGGTGACAACAAGGATCTGGCCTTCGGTAAGTTTGACGACGAGCTCATTCTTGTCAGCATCGACGTGACCGTCGGGCCAAGCGTTGGTGTGGTTGAAGATTACCTTGTAAGCATCGGTAGCGGTGTCCTTCTCAGCTACGAGAATGTGTGCATTCTTGAACTTGAGGCCTTCTTCGAGAGTGTTGAGCTTGTATTCGCCCGCAGCGGTGATGATGCCGATGCCGGTGTTAACGGTAGTGCCCTCGTTGTAGTCATAAGGACCTGCGGGATCAACGCCGCCATCTTCAGCAACATAGCCGAGCTCGGAAGCGAAGAACCAGCCGTTCTTGAAGGTTGCAACAGCCTTGATGTAGCGGACGCTGACAACAGCTCTGGTAGCGTCGCTGGCGAGGCTTGCGGTTGCGGTCTCGGCAGCGTCTGCCTTTGCAGCAACTGCGTTGCCACCGTTGAAGTGGTAATAATCTTTGCCGTCAACAGAAACATAGAAGTGAACGGAAGGAACAGCAACCATGCTGTTGGTGTCTTTGAAGAAGTTCATAAAGAGACCCTTGAGCGACTTAACTTCGCCGAGGTCATAAACGAACTCAACAGTAGCGGAGACAGCAGCGTCAACGCCCTCGGTGTGAGCGAAGCCGGTGTTCTTAAAAGCGAGCAGGCTTGCATCACTGAAAGCGGTTGCAGCCATGCCGTCATTACCGTCGATAAGCTTTGAAAGATCAGCAGGGATCTCGACAGAGCCATCGGTAACGGTAGCGGTGATCTTAGGCTCGGCAGCAGCCGTGGTGAACACGCAAACCGAGAGAGCCATAAGAACTGTAAGCATTAAAGCAATCAGTTTTTTCATTTGAATAATCTCCTTTTTTTATTTGAGTATGATATGCATACACGCTTGACTATTTATACCACATTTTGATGCCGTTGTAAAGTGGGTATACAAAAATTTGTGTATTTTAGCCTATCTTTTTTTGCAAAAACCTGTGTTCGGAACGCATTATGTTACCATCGGAAGCGGGCTATGAGAATCGGCGTTTCATCAGAGCCCAGTCATCAGCGCCAACCTCGCCGTTTTGTGTAAGGTCGGCGGCGACGAGTGCTGCGCCGTCAAGCTTCAAAGAGCCGTAATATGTGCGCTTAAGCATCAGATAATCGCCTATATCGACACGGGCGTTGCAATTGATGTCGCCCATCAGCACAACAGGAAATTGATAGAGCGTTTTTGTGCCGTATTCTATCGTGAGCACCGCTCCCGTCGGCAGTGCTTCGTCATTGCCGAGCTTTGTGCCGTCCGCCGAACGGACAGAGAAATAAGAGCCCTTGGCTGCCTTGATAAGCGCGCCGACCGTCGAAGCATCGTCAGAAAAGACATAGCCGTCCTTTGTCTGCTTAAAGCCACTGTCGGCAGCAAGCGACAAGGTGCCGTCTGTTATGAACGTGCAATAGTCGAGGCAGAGCCAGCCGAGGTCGGTCTTGCCCCAATTATTCTCGCTCTTTGCGCCGTTGTCGACGACCTCGTCGACATAGACCACTGTGCCCGAGGCATACTGCTTGCCTGTCTTGTCAAACTCGGTGCCCGCTCCGCTGCGGATGTTCAAAAGGTTGTCGGTGACATACCAGCCGGGAAGCTTGGGCTCGGAAATCGTTTCGTAGCCCGGATAATCGGTCGGCATACGCACATACGCTATGCCTGCGGCAGCCCAGGAAGCGAGCGCCTGCCAGGTCATATATCTTGTTGAAACTATGCAGGGCGAGGCGATAACTCCGTCGCCGCCTGCGTTGCCATGATAGATGGTTATTCCGTCGTCGTCCATCTGAAGTATCGAGAACGAGTGTCCGAACGAAAGCCTGACGTGCGCGCCGGGCTTGCATTTCATCAGCAGCTCCTTGACAGTGCTTGCAGTGACCGAGCCTCTTGCGATGCTGCCGACACTGTAACTCATGCCCGGGTTGACCGTATCGTGGTCGATAAAGCCAAAGCACTTATAAAACACGAGTCTTGAAAAGCCAAAGCACTGGCAGCCCAGCAGATCTATCTCGCAGGTATCGGCATCGCCTGTCGGATAAAATCTCATGCAGTTGCATTCGGGCGGATTGCTGACGCAGTCGGGTCTTGAATGACAGGTACAAGCCTGTCCGTTTTTGCTGAAATATGTACCCGGCATATGCTCTGCAAGCGGCAATGTTGCGTTGCCGACAGTGACATACGGGCCGGAATAATCTGTCGTGGTCTCGGTTATCTCTTCTTTAACAAGCTTGCTTACGCCCTCGGATATATCATAGCGGTATTTGAGATATTCAGAATCGGTGCTTGCGCCGCCGCAATCCTCGACATAATAATCGGGATCGTCGGCGTACCACTCGATGCAACAGCTGGTTACAGGCTTAAACGCCCTGATGCGCTCGTCCTCGAAAAGCTTGACCGCATCTCTGCCGCGCAGTCTGTATACAGCCGTGCCTCTGAGGAAATATGCATAATTGCCGTCGACATACAGGCAGGACAAGCCGTCGTCGGAATAAAGCTTTGACAATCCCGAGCCGTCGGTGCAGCACGCCCATATTCCGCCGTCGGAGATAAAATATATCCTGCCGCCCGAAATATTGATGCTCGAAGCAGGCATCTGACATATCACCGCCGAAAACCTGCTGCCGTACAGCCTCACGGTAAGTGCATTATTATTGTCGGGGTCGGCATAATAGATACGCTCGCCGTCGTCGGCGGCTGTTCCGCCATATGAAACGGCATCGGAAAAATTAAAAACGACCTCCTGCTCTGCTGCATAAATATGCGCAAGATCGGCATAGATCGACATTATCAGCAAAAGCGCTGCAAAAACAGAAATAATCCTGCGCATCAAAGCACCTCCGTAGGACAATTGATCGGTTGAATAGCTTAAACTTATACATATAGTATTTTAATGCATACAGGCGCAGTTGTCAACCTGAAAATGACAAACTTTTTTTGCCAATTATAATTAACGCCAAAGCAAAACGAGAGCTTCACGCGTGAAGCCCTCGCATAAAATGCATTATTCTGCGTCGGTATCGTCGTCGAGATCATCGCAGACCTCGTCCTTGTTGCCCTTGATGGGCCAATTCATTATGCTGTGGATCTGTCTGATAAGCGCCTTGGAAAACCTCGTCTGCGCTCTGAGGTTGGGGTGACCTCCGCCGCCTCTCTCGCCGTCGTGGTTCTCGATGGGGTCGAATTTGAGCATATAATAGCCCTCCTTCTCGCCGCCGAGCTCTTTGATGAGATTGCAGAGCGGCTCGTTATAATACTGCGCACCGAGCATACCGCAAAGCCAAAGCACCTTGGTGTCGGGATAGACCTCACGCACGAAATGTGCAAACTTGCGCATCTCGTCGATGTACTCCTCCTCTGTGGCGGCGCCCCAGGCGTCGTTGGTGCCGATGTTTATGACGAGCAGACCCGGCTGCCAGGTGCTGAAATCATGCATAGTGCCGTCAAAATCATCATATTTAAAGAAGTTGCACGCGCGATGGTCAGAGCGGTCGCCGTTGCAATTGCAGACCATGCCCTTGCCCGACAGGCATATCGTGCGTATATCTGCCTTGAACGTAGCTCCTGCCATATAAGCGGCAGTGCGTGTGCTGTCCTCTTCATAGGTGTTGTACTCGGCAACGGTGGACTCTGCGAGCACGCCATAGCCGCAGGTGAGCGAATCGCCCAAAAACTCGATGCGCTTTGTCGCCGACACCCTGCTCGGGCGGACGACGATCTTTGCGCCGTAAAGCGTGACGCTCTTAAAGAGCACAGGCACAAGACCCTCGGTTATGCGCTCGACGAGCACATAATGCACGCCGTCGTGCAGTCCCTCAATCATAAGGCGCTCTCTGCCTGTCGAAACGGCAAACTTATAGACCGTATTGTCGACCGTGATCTTGATATAGACGGGATCCTCGTATTTCATCTCGCCCAGTGCGATATTGATGTGGCTGCCCCTGAACGCGAATTTAAAGCCACTGTTGCACCACAGAAGGCGCAAATAGCCGTCCTTGTAGGTGACTCTGCCTATGGGCGCGAGCTTTTGTCCGTTGTCGGCGGCACAGTTGATGCATATGCGTGAATAGCTTGAATATTTTACCGGCATGGTTATAAATGCTCCTGTTTTGATTGTTCTTCGTCACTCATTATAACGCATCAGTCCTTGTTTTTGGTTAACAATTTGTAAATTTCGCACACAGGCAATATGACCGCCGACAGTGCAAGCACCGCCAGCCATTGCATAAGGTCGAGCTCGGCGCAGCCAAACAGCACTCGCAGGCTCGGGATAAGCATTACAGACAGCTGCATACAAAGGCATATCAAAAACGCAGGGAATATAAAAGGATTTTTTGGCAGATGCGCTTTTATCGCCGCCTTCCGTGTGCGCATATCAAAGCAATGCAGCAGCTCTGATATCGACATGACGGCAAAGCACATCGTCTTGCCTACCTCGGGCGAGGTGCGAGAGCCGAAAAGCATCGCAAGCAGTGACACAAACCCGATGAGCGAGCCCTCGGCGCACATCTCAAAAATGCATCTGCCGCCGAAAAGAGGCGCGTCACGCCTTATCGGCTTCTGCTTCATCACGTCGGGATCTGTGCTCTCAAGTCCGAGCGCTATCGCAGGCAGAGAATCTGTCACGAGGTTTATCCACAGCAATTGAACAGCGCCAAGCGGCGGCGGCATACCTATCACGAGCGAAGCAAAAACGCACAGCAATTCGCCGATGTTGCACGAAAGCAGAAAATGCACCGAGCGCTTTATGTTCGCCAGCAGTCCCCTGCCCTCTCTTACTGCGGCGGCGATAGTGCCAAAATCGTCGTCGGTCAGAACGAGGTCGGCTGCCTCCTTTGCCACGTCTGTGCCCGAAAGCCCCATGGCACAGCCTATATCGGCTTTTCTGAGCGCAGGAGCATCGTTGACGCCGTCACCTGTCATGGCGACAGTTTCGCCTCTCGATTGCAGAGCCTCGACTATGCGCAATTTAAAGGCGGGCGTGGTGCGTGCAAAGACGGTCGTGCGTGCCACCTCGGCAGCAAACGCCTCGCCGGACAGAGGCGACAATTCGTTTTCCGTATGTACGCTGTCGCCCTGCATATATATGCCTATCTGCTTTGCGACGGAAAGTGCGGTGTCCTTGTGGTCGCCTGTGATCATGACAGTCCGCACGCCTGCTCTGCGACAAAGCTCGACCGCATCGCTTACGCCCTCTCTGGGAGGGTCGCTCATACCCACAACGCCTGCAGCGACAAGCGGTGACGAAAGCATATTGGGCATTTTTTCGCTTTCGCAATATCCAAAGGCGACGACTCTCGAGCCCTCGGAAGCCATTTTTGATGCCAAAAGCATATATTCTTCGCCGTCACTGCACCTTTGCAGGATTTTTTCGGGCGCACCTCTGACATACAGCACGTATTTTCCGTGTGTCCTGCGCACCGCCGCAGTAAATTTCGCTTCTGAATCAAACGGCAGTTCGCATAAAGGAGCACTCGTGTCACGAAAGCCGCAGTATGCGAGCAGTGCTTCCTCTGTTCCGCCTGTCGCACCGGGGCAGGCGGCGATGATCTTCTTTATCATACCCTCGTCGCCATAGGTGCTTGTGACTGTCATTTTGTTCATCGTAAGCGTGCCTGTCTTGTCTGAACAAATAACTGTGGCAGAGCCGAGTGTTTCGACTGCGGTGAGCCGCCTGACGACCGCTTTTTGTGCCGCCATGGTCTTGACACCTGTCGAAAGCACCACCGTAACTATCGCAGGCAGTCCCTCGGGTATCGCCGCAACAGCGAGTCCGACGCCCGTGACAAACATTTCGGCAGGCGGCAGACCTCTTATAATAGATATAATGAAAATAATCGCGCATATCGCAAGCGCAAAATTGCCCAGCATATTGCCGATCCCCGCAAGTCGCCTCTGCAACGGTGTTTGCTCGGGTGGCTTTGAAGAAAGCATCTCGGCGACAGAGCCGACTAACGTATTCATTCCGACATTGGTGACCACCGCCCTGCCGTGACCCGCCGTGACGAGCGTTGACGAAAACAGCATATTGTGCATTTCGGCAGGGTGCTCTGTTGCAGGCAGGTCGTCAGCCGTCTTTGAAACCGGCACAGACTCGCCCGTGAGCATAGATTCGTCCGCCATCAGGCCAGACTGCTCGAATATGCGCATATCCGCAGGCACTCGCTCGCCCTTATGTATCACGACTATATCGCCGACGACTATATCTGTGCTGTCGACAGACTGCTCTCTGCCGTCCCTTATAACCGTGCATCGCTCGGCGGAAAGCGACCTTAATGCATCTATCGCCTTTTCGGCACGACTCTCCTGAATGACGGCAATAAACGTATTGAGCAATACTATCGCCAAAATAATAGGCGCATCGGCAGACAGGCCGCCCGAAACGAGATCGCAGACAAAGCTTATCAGCGCGGCAAGCAGCAATATTATTATCAGCTTGTCATTCATGGCGGCAAAAAAGCGCTTTAAAAAGCTCTGCCTCTTTTGCTTTTTGAGGCAGTTTTTGCCGTTTGTCACAAGCCTTGACCTTGCCTCTGCCGATGTAAGGCCCGAGGGCGAGGCCCCAAGAGTATTAAAGACTTCTGATATCCGATCTATCGCCATTGACTTTCCTCACTTTCAAAAACAGCATATAAAGGTTGGGCAATACCATCAAAAGGTTAAATATGTCGGCGATCGCCCAGACGGTCGACTGCGGAATGACCGCTCCCAAAAACGCCGCAATCACCGACAGCCACGGATATATTCTGATAAACCAGTCGCCGTGCGGTATAAAATCTATGCAGACATAGGCGTAATAATGCCAGCAGAGCATCGAGGCAAGCGCAAACACGCAAAGCATCACGGCAAATGCCGTTTCGCCTGCCCTGCCATAGCAGCAGAGCATCATTTCACAGGTGCTCTCAAACCCTCCGCACAGCAGGCACAGGGCAGTGAAAGTCGAAATAATAAAGGTATCGGTGAATATTTCGGCTATGCCGAGCCTCGACTGCGCCTCGGCATCTGCCGCATCGGATGCGCAGTAGGCAAGCGGAGCAGAGCCCATTCCGCTTTCGTTTGAAAAAACTCCGCGTGATATTCCCTCACGCAAAGCACGTGAAAACGCATATGCGGTAAATCCGCCTGTCATCGCATCTATTCCGAACGCAGATCTGAATATCTCACCAAGCACATCGCCCAAGCGGCTTATATTTCCTGTCAGCACAGGCAAAAGGCTCAAAAGATAAGCGGCACAGCACAACGGCACGAGCACCGAATTTGCCGCAAGTATCGCTCTTTTGCCCGCAAGCACGACTATGCCGAATATCAGCGCCGCAGCCAAGCCGCATATGTATCTGTCGACGCCGAGTGATTCGAGCGACGAAGCCACAGAGCCGACCTGCGTCATATTGCCTGTTCCGAGAGAAACAAATATTGCAGCAACACAAAAAACCGTTGCACTTGACTTGCTGCCCAGCCTTTTGAGGCTGACCATAGCACCGCCGATATATCCGTTTTTTGTCCTGACTCGGTCTGAAAAAGCATATTTTGTTTCTGCATACCTTAGCGCCATGCCAAAAAATCCGCTCACCCACATCCAGAATACACTGCCTGCTCCGCCTGCGGCGAGCCCTATCGATATTCCCATGACGCTTCCTGCGCCGATAGTGCCGCCAAGGGCTGTGGCGGCAGAGGCAAAGCCGCTCTTTTTGCGCATCACTGATGCTATGCCCTTTAGATTGCCGAAAAGGTCAAGCTGAACAAAGCGGGTTTTGACGGTAAAATAAAGTCCTGCCGCTATCAAAAGGACTGTTCCGAGCGTTCCCCAGAGCATATCTCGCACTTCCAAAAGCATTTTTGTGCCCTCCTCTCTGTATTTTTATGCTATTTGCTCTTGATTATTTGGGCTTTTGTGGTAAAATAATATAAATAGCAACGAATAAGGTCGAAGAAATAAATCGGAAAAATTCGAGGTCATACATATATGAGTGATATGAACGATAACAAAAAGACAGCCATCATCACCGGCGCTTCTGCCGGGCTTGGCATTGAATTCTTTAAGGCCGTCGACAGCACCTGCGACGATATAAGCGAGATATGGGTCATTGCGCGCAGGCTCGACAGATTGCAGTCTTTAAGGTCGGAGCACGGCAAGACGGTCGTGCCTATAAGCTGTGACCTGACAGACGACGATGCGCTCGTTTCTCTGCAAAAGATCATGGCAGAGCGCAAGCCGAACGTTGCACTGCTCATCAACAACGCAGGCTTCGGCAGGCTCGGCGACGTCGCAGAGCTTGATATGCTGCAGCAAAAGCAGATGATAGCATTAAACTGCGGAGGACTGACGGCTGTCACAGCCATGACGCTTAAATATATGCAAAAGGGCTCGACGATTATCAATGTTTCTTCGATAGCCTCGTTCCAGCCCAATCCCCGCATGACTGTATATTCGTCGACAAAGGCATTCGTTTCGTCATTCACCGACGGTCTGCGCTATGAATTAAAAGGCAGAGGCATCAATGTTTTTGCGGTATGTCCCGGACCTATGGAGACAGAATTTTTGCCCGTCGCAGGCATAAGCAAGGGCGCATCCAAGCAATTCGACACATTGCCTCGCTGCAATGCGACAGAGGTTGCGATGAAATCGGTCAGATACGCACGCAAGGGCAGACACAGTTATACAAACAAATTTTTATTCAAGCTATACCGCGTGCTGGCAAAGCTCTTGCCGCACAGAATAACTATTAGCTGGGGGAAATGCTGATGGCAGTTGCATATTTCAACAAACGCTTTAAGGGCTATGATACCAAAGAGGTCGACGAGTTTATTGTCGGTCTTGTCGCAGACAGCGAGCAGAAGATCAAGGAGTGCGGCGATGTTGCACGTGAATTGCGTTCACGCATCAAAGAGCTTGAGGATCTGCTCGCATCAGAGAGATCCGCGCACTGTGATACAAGGCGCTCGCTTGAAGCGCGCATAGCAGAGGCGGACGGCAAATATGCGTCGCTCTGCGCTCAATTGGGCGAAAAAATGCACGTCGCCGACGAGCGTGCGGCTGCAATAGTCGACGCCGCAAAGCAAAAGGCAAATGATATTGTTTCAGAAGCCGAAAGCCGTGCCGACAGCATCACAGCAAAGGCAAAGGCAGATGCCGAGGCAGAAGCAACGCACATCATTTCCGATACACGTGAGCGCTGCGCCGCAATCGAACGTGCGGCAGAAGCGTTCGAACGCCGCCAGAGAGAGATCTCGGGCGGTCTCGAGAGGGCTATCGCAGGCATCGAAGCGGGTCTCTCGGACATACAAAGCACTATAAACAACGACGGAGAAAACAATGGATAAGCATTCTATCATCAAAAACGCACTTGAATATTTTGATCGTCCCGACATAAGAGAGCAGTTCGAAGCCGATCTCGCTTCTCTCATCGCCATCGACAGCGTCGCAGGCGAAGCTGACGGTATATATCCGTATGGCAAAAAGGCTGCCGAAGCACTCGAGGCAGCGCTAAAGCTGGGCGAGCGCTATGGCTTTGCCACACACAACTATGAATATCACTGCGGCACTATCACCCACGGTGATGCCGAGCGTGACGTCGGCATAGTCGCACACCTTGATGTTGTTCCCTGCGGCGGCGGCTGGACATATCCCCCCTATCAGCTTACGATAGACGGCGACAGATATATAGGCAGAGGCACAGAGGACGACAAAGGGCCGTTTTTGATAGGCCTTTATGTGCTGCGTTATTTCAAGGAGAGCGGCATCGAATTGCCTTTTGCGCTCAAGATGATCGCAGGCAGTGACGAAGAAGTCGGCTCGAGCGACCTCGTTTATTATTCAAGCGTGGCAAAAGCGCCCTGGTTCTCGTTCACTCCCGACTCTGAATTTCCTGTCAGCATCGGCGAAAAGAACATCGTCGGACTGCAGGTATCACTCGGCGGCATCAACAGCGACATAGCCTATATAACAGGCGGCATAGTCAGCAACGCAGTGCCCGACTCGGCAGAAGCGTTCGTCAAGACAGACCGTGAGCTGCACGATGCCGACGGCATCACAGTCAAAAAAGCAGACGGCGGCTTTGTTATAACCGCACTCGGCAGAGGCGCACACGCCGCCATGCCCGAAACAGGCATAAATGCCATTGGCGTGCTGGCTGATTATCTCATCGCAAACGGATACGGCTGCAAGTCGCTCGAGCTTGTTTCAAAGGCGTGCCACAGCTATCTCGGCGAGATACTCGGCATAGCGCACACCGATGCCGATTTTGGCTATCTTACCTGCGTTGCCAGCATGATAAGAGTCGAAAACGGTGAGGGGAAGCTTGTTTTCAACATCCGTGCTATCCCCGGTGTCAACGAGGACGGTATGCAGGATGTCATCAGGCACAGCCTGGCGCAATACGGTTCCGATATAGTCAGCTTCGGCATAAACAAGGGCTATAGGTTCTCTGCCGACGACCAAAAGATCATTTCACTTTGCGATGCCTGCTCGTTCGTGCTCGACAAAGAGTGCAAGCCCTACACCATGGGCGGCGGAACTTATGCACGTGAGCTCAAAAACTGCGTCGCCTTCGGTGCGGTATTGCCCGAGCAATACAGCGATTCTGATGTCGGCGGTGCTCATCAGCGTGACGAGCGGATGAAGCGCAGTGACATGGCAAAGGCGTTCCAGATCTATGTGCTTTCGTTGCTTTCTCTCGCAGACGGGCTCGAGGGCGGAATAATAGACTGACGTTTTGTAAGCGCAATATTTTTAATAACGGTGATGTGTGCATTGATCGTGTACGCATCACCTGTTTTATTTATCTCATAATATCTGCTCTTGACTTCGCCGTCGAGCTCGTCGATATGCTGCTTTAAAAGCAAAAGACACCTGTTTTTTGCCGATTGGCTGTCGATGGCAAAGCTTGAGTATTCAAATTCGCTGTAATAAAGGTCTGTGACCATGACGGCCGTCGACATACCAAAAAGCTTTATTTCTCTGCTGACACTGCGACAGTCGGCGTATTCAAAATCGCATTCTCCGTTTTGCCCAAATATTTCGTGCCCAATAAACGACAGCGAGCTTTTGTGCTGCGTCCTGCCCGTATAGCGCTTGCAGGTGAGCTCTGTGTATACCCTGCCGACAAAATCATGCTCGGTCTCGGCATAGACATTGCCGAAGGCGCGGCAATAATATTGATAGCCCTCGTTTGTCACGACGTCGCCGCTTATCAGTGTCTGTCCCCTGGTGACCCTGTCGCCGACATTGACAATCGGCGCACCCCTTGCCGCCTCAACTCTCGTGATGACGCCGTCCTCGGAGGCGACGATGTCGCATATCTGATCGAAATCGTATATTTCGGGTGCATGTACACGCTCTATCAGGTCAATGGTAATATGCGTGCCGTCGATGTTTATCGATACCGACGACAGCTCCTGCTCTGATAAAAGCATTTTCGCTTCGCTCGTAAAAACTCTGATGTCGGGTATGAATGCGCCGACATACACTCCTGCATGCTCGGCGATATGCATTATCTCGCTGTCCGAAAGCCTTTTGTTGCCCTCGACCTCGATCTGCCAGACAAAAAGCTGCGATGCAAGCAGCATAAGGCAAAAGATCGCCGCGCCGACATATACGCCGAAGCGATGCCTGTATCTGTGTGCCAGAAACGGCAATCCGACACCTGCCGTCACTGTCACTTCAAAGCCATGCTCACGTGATGCCGCCAGGGCTCGTGCCATGCTGAATATAGAGATCTTGAGCTTTATTCCGCTGTCTGTGGGCACTGCATCAAAATAATACACGCCTATCGCCGAAAGCCTCGTGAGCGGCATTGCCTTATATTCATCGGGAATAAGCACCTCATAATAGCCCAGGATCCTCTGACATATGTCGTTTAAGCTATTCATATTTAAATCCCTCTATCTCGCCCGAAATGACTATTCTGTCATCCGACATATAGCAGAGCCTGAGCCCTGTGCCGCTGATGGCTATCCTGCCCGAAACTGTCGACATCACGACGAGCGTTTCGGTGTAGGTCACGAGCTCGGCGGCGCCCTGACAAAAAAGCTCGTTCCTGCCTCGCATTTCGATATAGGTCTTGCCTGTCATTAATAAATCACCTCGGATAATAATATACTTAGAGCGGTGATTTTATGAGGATAAAGATAGGCAGGGCACTGTATGCGGCGTTTGCGCTCGCCATGCTTTTGCTGTGCATTTTGGTGCCGTCCGAAATAAGCGTGTCTGTTTATGACAGCCTGCTGTTTTGCGGCAGGACGATAATACCGCAGGTGTTCTTGGGCATGGTCATATCGTCGCTCGTGGCAGATATGCCTTTGCCGAAATTTATAAGCGGAAAAATGCGAACGGTCATTCTGCTTGTTATCTGTATGCTGTGCGGATCTCCAAACGGCGCTGTGACGGCAAAAAGGCTTTATGACACCGGCGCACTCGACAAAAAGGGCGCAGAAATGTTTTGCGCCTGCTCGGGCTCGGTCTCGGCATCATTTATGATGGGCTTTGTTGCAGAAACGACGAAAAGCAACGCAGCGGCGATAACAATGCTTGTGTCGCAGATAGCGGTATCGCTTGCGGTGTTTTGCTTTGCCCCATTCGAGTGCGGATATTCAAACGAAAGCAAAAAAAGTGTCGTTGCCGCAATAAAAAATGCGTGCATAAACTGCATTAATGTCTGCGGAATGATAATATTCTTTAGCCTGCCGATGGCGCTGCTGCAACGCAATGTATATTTACCTGAAGGAATAATGGCGATATTAAAGGGAATATTTGAGTTTTCGTCGGGTGTCGCTGCGGCAAACGGCGACCTTAAAGCCACTGCGATAATATGCGGCTTCGGCGGACTGTGCGTGGCGGCGCAGGTCAAGTCGATATTGGAAAGCAGATTGTCGGCAAAGCCGTTTTTGGCGGTGAGGCTCATGTCGGCTGCGCTTATGGGCGCTTTGATGGCGCTCTGTGAGTTTTTTGCTTGACAAAACGATGAAAGCAATATATAATCGTTTCGAACGAGGTGAATGCAATGAAGAAAGAAAAGATCGAACGCATCTGCGCCAACTGCGAGCATTCGACCGCTATGGGCAATACCGACGCGTGCTATTGCAAAAAGCGCGGACTGGTCAAGGCGCGCGGCTGCTGCGGCGATTTTAAAGCCGATCTGCTCAAGATAGTACCTCCCCCGCCTGTCGCATACGACGACGTATTTTTTGAGGATATCTGACAAATCGCTAAACTTTTGCATCTTTATATTTTTTGCAAAAAAGTACTTGACAAATCGCAGAATATGAGTATAATATATCTTGCGCTCGCGAGAGCAGACATATCTGCGGCTGTGGCGGAACTGGCAGACGCGCACGTTTGAGGGGCGTGTGGGCAACCGTATGGGTTCAAGTCCCATCAGCCGCATAAAAAATCGACCACCATTTGGGTGGTCGTTTTTTATATGTGTGGGGACTTGAACCACAAGGGGGCGTTTTGCGTTAAGAAAACAACTCGGTGAGTTGTTTTTAGCAAAATGGTGCGCAGCGGCTGTGCCGCAAGCAATAAGCGCGGTACGCGCGGGTCCCATCAGCCGCATATAAAAAAGACCACCGTGTGTGGTCTTTTTTATATATATTTGGCAGGAACTTGAAAGGCCGTCTGAGATAAGAAAAAATACGCCGATGGCGCGAAGCGGTTTTTGGCGAGAGATTTTGTGTGGCAGCAACCAAAAAGGCGAAGGTGATACTTGACCGTACCGCCGAGGCTTTTTGGGCAGCTGCCGCGCGAAAGATCCGCTAAAAATCGTGTGTTTTCTTGTCTCAGACGGCCTAACCCCAAGGGGGCATTTTGCGTTAAGAAAACAACTCGGTGAGTTGTTTTTAGCAAAATGGTGCGCAGCGGCTGTGCCGCAAGCAATAAGCGCGGTACGCGCGTGTCCCGTTTGGTAACATCCTCGGCGTCATGCTTGATAAGCATGGCGGCGCAAAGGTCATTCCGTGCGATATGCGTTACCGATGTGTTTATGTAAATTGAAATATCGCCTTTCGCTCTCTCCTCGCCCCGATACGCCCTTGACAATAGCGCTCGGCTTGTGATATGATTGATAATGACAGAGCATAATTTGATTTCACCGAGGTAAAAAAATGAGAGCCATAGTTTTTGACGGCAACAGCATATTGAATCGTGCGTACTACGGCGTGCGTCCGCTGTCGACTGCGGACGGTCTGCCCACCAACGCCTGCTATGGCTTTACAAACATCGTTACTCACGAGCTGTCAGAGGTCAAGCCGGACATTGCGTGCATGACGTTTGATCTCAAGACAAAGACATTCAGGCACAAATACTATGGTGAATACAAGGCGAACCGCAAGGGTATGCCCGACGAGCTCGCACAGCAACTGCCGTATGCAAAGCAGTTAGCGGCGGCATTGGGGCTCACGATCGCCGAATGCGAGGGCTTTGAAGCCGACGACGTGATCGGCACTTTTTCGGCGATCTGCGCGCGAAACGGCATAGAATGCTATATCGTCACAGGCGACCGAGACAGTCTGCAGCTGGTCAGCGAAACGACCACGGTCAGACTTCTTTCCAACAACGAAACCAAAATAATGACTCCCGAGCGCATAGCTTCAGAGCATATCGGAATGACTCCGCGCCAGCTCATCGAGGTCAAATCGCTCATGGGCGACGCCTCAGACAACATTCCCGGTGTTCCCGGCATAGGCGAAAAAAGCGCTGAAAAGCTTATTTCGCAGTTCGGCACTCTCGACGGCGTTTATGAGCATATCGAAGATACCAAGGGTGCACTCAGGCAAAAGCTTGAGGCAGGCAGAGAGCTTGCATATATCTCACGCTATCTTGCAGAGATACGACTTGACGCACCGATAAACGATGATTTAGAGCAATACACCTACAAAGGCTATGACGACAGCAAGCTGAGAGAGCTTTACACCCGCCTTGAATTCAAGCGTATGCTTGATTCTCTGGGTGAGCCGCCTGCCAAAACGCACACCGCGCCCGAGCCCACGGAGTGCGGCGCAGACAGGCTGAAGCAGGCGATACAAAGCAGGCAGGCGTGCCTTGACATCTCGGACGGCAAATGCATATTTGCATCCGGTGACGAGGTGCTGTGCTGCGACATTCACTCGCTCGATAATTCTGTATTTGAGAGCGGCGAAATATGCGTTTTCAGCTTCAAGGACACTCTGCATTCGCTTGACGAAATAAATATTTATCCCACCTGCAACGTAGTCGATCTTTCTTTGCTCGCATATGTCATTTCGCCGTCAGACAACGGCGTTGAATTCAGCAAACTTTCGCTGTCGTATCTCGGCATACAGACATCGTTCACCGATGTTTCGCTGTTCGCTCCTCTCAAAGAGGCATTGCTCGCAAAGCAGACCGAGGATTCGAAGCGGCTTTACGAAGAGCTCGAAATGCCGCTTGCAAAAACTCTGTTTGAGATGGAAAAAACAGGCTTTTTGCTCGACCGTGACGGCTTGGCCGCTTACTCTGAAAAATTAGGTGCGGAATTATTGCACGCAGAAGCGGCGATATACGATGCGGCAGGTCACACCTTTAACATCAACTCGCCAAAGCAGCTCGGCAACGTGCTGTTTGAAGAGCTTATGCTGCCTCACGGCAAAAAGACAAAGAGCGGATATTCAACAAGTGCAGAGGTGCTCGAGGAATTGCGCTTCCTGCACCCTATCGTCGACATGATATTATACTACCGCAAGCTCGCAAAGCTCAAGTCAACCTATTGCGACGGGCTGCTTGCGATAAGATCTGACGACGGCAGGATACACACTACATTCAAGCAGACCATGACGCTGACAGGCAGGCTTTCGTCGGCAGAGCCAAACCTGCAGAATATTCCTGTCAGGACAGAGCTCGGCAAAGAGCTGAGGCGATTTTTCAGAGCCGCCGACGGCTGCGTGCTGATAGATGCCGACTATTCGCAGATAGAATTGCGTGTGCTCGCTCACCTGTCTGGTGACGAAACACTTAGAAACGCATTTATAAACGGTGACGACGTTCACAGCATAACCGCTTCGCAGGTGTTCGGCGTCGACAGGGCGCTCGTCACATCCGAGATGCGCAGCAGAGCAAAGACTGTCAACTTCGGCATAATATACGGCATGGGCGATTATTCGCTTTCGCGAGATCTCGGTGTTTCAAAGCGTGAAGCGGCAAGATACATCGAGGGATATTTTGCAAGGTATCCCGGTGTAAAGGCGTTTTTGGACACTACCGTCGAGCAGGCAAAGAAGGACGGCTATGTCACCACCATGCTCGGACGGCGCAGATATATCCCCGAGCTTTCGGTGAGCAAAAAGCAGCTCGTCGCCTTTGGCGAGCGAGTGGCAAAAAACACGCCGATACAGGGCACCTCTGCCGATATAATCAAGCTTGCGATGATAAGTGTCGAGCGTGAGCTCGCAAGCAGAGGGCTTAAGGCAAGGCTCATATTGCAGATACACGACGAATTGATAGTCGAAGCCCCGACAAACGAGGCCGATGAAGCAAAAAAAATATTGGTCGACTGTATGCAAAACGCTTTAAAGCTTTCTGTTCCGCTGATATCCGACTGCGGCACAGGCAAAAACTGGTTTGAAGCCAAGGATTGATTTTTATGAACACAGAGCAAGAACAAAACAAATTGCAAAACGGCATATTATATATCGTTCCTACCCCTATCGGCAACATGAATGACGTTTCGCCACGGGCAATTAAAACGCTTGGCGAATGCGATTTCGTCGCAGCCGAGGACACGCGCGTAGGTGGCAAGCTGCTGATGCTGCTCGGCATCAAAAAGCCGCTGGTCTCTTATCACGAGCACACCGACAGGCACAAGATCGACATGATCGCCGAACGCATTTTATCCGGCGAGACCTGCGCACTCATCACAGACGCAGGCACTCCTGCGGTCAGCGACCCCGGCGAAAAGCTGGTCAAGGCGTGTGCAGAACGTGATATAACCGTCGTTCCGCTGCCCGGCCCGTGTGCCGCCATAACCGCACTTTCTGCATCGGGTCTTGAATCGAGGCGCTTTTGCTTTGAGGGCTTTTTGCCCGAAAAAGGCGTGCAGGAATACCTCGACGAGATCAAAGCAGAAACGCGCACCATGATCTTTTATGCAGCGCCTCATGACCTTATCAAGGTCATACAGCAATTGCACGGCGCACTCTCTGACCGCAAATGCGTGCTCGCAAAAGAGCTGACCAAGCTCAACGAGTGCTTTTTGCGCACTACGCTCTCAAGCCTCGAATCCGACGTGCTGTCACGCGGCGAAGCGTTTTTGAAGGGTGAATTCATCATCATCGTAGAGGGCGCAAAAAAGGACGAGAATGATTGGAACGAAACCGACATCCCGACGCACGTAAAATATTATCTCAGCATGGGATTGTCAAAAATGGACGCCTGCAAGCAGGTCGCACGCGACAGAAAGGTATCAAAAAGTGTTATCTACAAGATCGTTTCGGAACTTGACGAAATATAAAATAACAGCGCTGCTTATCTGCCTTATCATGCTCGCGGCAATAATTCCTGCGGCGGCAAACAGCGCATTCAGCCTCAAAATGTCTGCGCCCGAGGGCGCATCGGTCGGCTCGACGGTCTATCTCACGCTCGAGATAAATGCCCTGCCAAAGTCTGTTTCGGGCTTTCAGTGCGAGCTGTCGTTTGACACAAGCATACTCGAACCTGTCATCACGACGAGCGGCACTAACATGGATTCATTCATGACCACCAACACAAAGTCGTTTGAGCAGCTTTGCGAATACAGAGGCGACGGCGTTTATTTCCTCGCCTTCTGCACCAAGGTCGACAGCAAGAATGAAACAGCCATCACAGACACCTCTGATCTGGTGGTCAAGATACCCTTCAGGATAATTTCAGAGGGCATCTGCATGTTCAAGATAGCGCAGTCGTCGCTGCTTGTGTTCGACACCGACTTAAAGCAGATAGCTGCCGAGGGCAGCGAATATAAATTTGCGGCGCTGGCAAAGCAGAGCGAGTTTTATACCACAATCGAATGTGCCGAGGCGCTCAGCGGCACAAGCACCGCCATGACGCTCACTATCACCAACAAGACAGCCGCCGACGGAATTGCGGCGTTTGAGTTATTGCTCGAGTATTCCGCTTCGTCACTGCAGGCAACGCTTACAGACAACACCGACGATGCGATGGATTCGTTCATCGTTTCGGCACCCGCAGGCTGGCAGCAGCTCTGCCGACACGAAGCAGACGGCAGATACCGCATAAGGCTCGTTGCTCCGAACGGCGGAACAGCCTCTGCCGACTGCCTGCCGATAGGACAGAGCATAGTTGTCAGTATACCGTTCAAGGTCATCGGAAATGCCGATGCATCCGCGAGCTTTTCTGTGCCGTATGCCGAATGCACCGCCTATGCCGCAGACCTCAGACTGCTTACGGGCGTCGGCGATTCAAAATCGCTGACTGTCGGAAAAACGCCCGAATTTACTTTCAAGGATGCAAAAACGGCTTTAAAGGACGGCTTTATAGTCGGAATCCCTGCCGATACCGCCGCAAAAAGCATCAGCGACTATATGGGCGGCGATATACATATCACCTCGGGCGGCTCACGCATAGCCGACGATGCACTTGTCGCAACCGGAATGACCGCCGAGCTTTGGTATAACGGTCAGCTTATCACCTCGGCGACAGTGATCGTCAAGGGCGATGTCAACTGCGACGGCAGGATAACCGTTGCCGACGCCATCATGATACAGCGAGCCTATCTCGGCACTCAAACGCTTGAGCAAAACGCTTTGCTCGCATCGCAGATACTGAGCACGAGCGGCGCTCAGCCTGCCGACTATTTCGCCGTAAAGCGTCACATTCAAAAAACATATAGCATAAGATGAAGCAACTTAAAAAGGCTCTGCACATGATGTGCAAAGCCTTTTTTGATCATATTAGTTATGCCTTAAAGTCTGGTTGCGGCTGCTCTTGCTGCCTTGATGCCCGAGGCGCCTGCCTGTGCAAGTCCGCGGGTGATGCCTGCGCCGTCGCCGATAGCATACAGTCCGGGCAGTCTGGTTTCGAGCTTATCGTCAAGCTCGACACGCGCCGAATAGAACTTGACCTCTACGCCGTAAAGCAATGTGTCATAGTTCGCAGTGCCGGGTGCAAGCTTATCAAGCGCATAGATCATATCGATGATATTATCCATATGGCGCTTGGGCAATACCAGCGAGAGGTCGCCGGGGGTTGCAGCGAGCGTAGGGCGTGTGGTCGAGTGGCTGAGCCTGTGCTCGTTGGTGCGCATACCGCGAACAAGATCGCCGAAGCGCTGCACCAGAACGCCGCCGCCAAGCATATTCGACAGCGATGCGATATGGTGACCATAGTCGTTGGGCGAGTTGAAGGGCTCTGTAAATCTATTCGAAACGAGCAGAGCGAAGTTGGTGTTCTCGCTCTGAAGTGCGGGGTCGGCATAGCTGTGTCCGTTGACGGTTATAAGTCCGTCGACATTCTCGGCAACGACCTGTCCGTGCGGATTCATGCAGAACGTGCGCACGTTATCGCCATAAAGGTTGCTGCGGTATATAAGCTTTGATTCATAAACGACATCGGTAATATGCTCAAAGACCTTGGCAGGCAATTCGACTCTGACGCCGAGGTCGACCTGATTGTTGACCGTGGGCAATCCGAGATGCTTTGCAATGCCTGTGAACCATGCGCAGCCCGATCTGCCGGGTGCGGCGATACAAACCTTGCACTGCACGTCGCCGCCATTCTTGAGCGTGAGCAGATAGCCGCCGTCTGCGACATCTATGCTCTCGACAGGCGTAAGAAATCTGAATTCGACCTTATTGCGGAGGAATTCGTATATATTCGCCAGGATCTGCCTGTTGCGTTCTGTGCCGAGATGCTTGCATTTTGCCTGCAAAAGGTGCAGGTCAAAGCCGAGCGCTTTTGTTTCGAGTGCTCGTGCCTCGGGCGTATCTGTCGAAAAAACCTCGGTGGTAGCGCCGAACGAAACGTTGACATCGTCAACATAATCGATGAGCTGCATAAGCTCCTGCTTGCCGATATAGTCGCCGAGCCAGCCGCCGAATTCGGTTGTGAAATTATATTTGCCGTCAGAGAATGCACCTGCACCGCCAAAGCCTGACATTATAGCGCACGGCTTGCAGCCGATGCAGGTCTTGACCTTGCCTGCAACTATGGGACAGCCCCTGCTGTAAATATCGCGTCCGCTCTCGAGCACGACGATATTGAGCTCGGGCTTTAATTTTATAAGCTCGTATGCGGCATAAATGCCTGCGGTGCCTGCGCCAATGACGGCGACATCGTATTTTGCCATAATATGCTCCTCTTAACTGTCAAAATCGACCCTTGCTGCCAAAACGACTGCTTATCACAAAGATTGCTTTGTGTCAATCTCGCGACTGACACAAAGCATTAAGGATCGATGTTTTTATCTTATTTCCTGCGCTTGATGATAAAGAACACTGCAACGCCGACAGCGATGACTGCGACGACAACGATTATCCACCAGGGGAAACCACCCTCATCCTTGACATCTTCGCCCTTTGAGGACTCTTCGCTCGAAGCATCGCCCGAAACAGGCTCTTTGCTCTCGTCGGGTGCAGAAGTGTCAGGTTCTGCGGATGCGTCGGGCTCGCTGCTCTCATCTTCATTTGAGGGTTCGTCAGAGGGCTCGTCGCTCTCGTCGGGTGTGGAAGCGTCGGGCTCGCTGCTCTCGTCGGAGCTCGAGGGGTCATCAGAGGGAGCATCGGAGGGCTCGTTGCTGACGTCGGGATTAGCTGTGGTGACAGCCTTGAACGAGATGTCGCTGCCCTTATAGATCTCAACGAGGTCATCGCTTACGATCGAGATCTCGGTAAGCTTGATAGTCTTGCCGTCTGCTGCGCCCTTGACCTTGAAGGTGAATTCGGTATAAAGCTCACCCGATTTTGCGCCCTTGCCCGGTGCTATCGAAGTGTGTGCGCAAAGATAGTTGCCCTTTTCGATGAGTATCGAAAGGTCTTCATAAGCGTTGGAATCGCCGGTGTTCCAAGTCGAAGGAACTGTCTGCTTTGCAGAAACGAACTCAAAAACGTTCTTGTCATAAATAACATTGAACTGGAAGCCTGCAACGCCCTTGGGGTCGCTGATGTCGTCGACGGTAACTTTAAAGGTGAAGGTCTCGCCGTCGAGCACGGTATCGGTCACTCTGAGGCTCGCCGAGCTTGCAGCCGAAACTGCGGGAAGCATCGACACGACCATTATGACGACCAATGCCGCAAAGATAAACTTTTTAACTGTGTTTGTCATTGTGAATTTTCCTCTTGATATAGATTTTTATTTTTATTTTTTATTTTTTTGCCAAGCAGCACAGCCACTGCGATGACCGCCAGCACAAACAGCACGGCGACGGTCGCATATAATTCAGAGCCGACTGCGCTCGAGATCTTTGTCTCGCCCACGAGCGTGACCTCGTCTGAATAATAAGCATTGACAAGCCTCACCTCCGCCTCGTCATAGCCCGCATAGACAGTGCCGACAGACGAGAGCGATGCCACGGTTGTACACTCTGCATCTGCGAACCAGCCCTTAAAGACATAGCCGGGTCGATACGGAATCGTGTCGGTCGTGAATTTGTCACCCTTTTTGCCTGTGACGGTAAAAATGCGGTCGCTGTCGACAACGCAGGTAAGCTCGTCACTCTCGTCGGCAGATGCCAAGAAGAGATAATCAAACGAATAGTCATATTTCTCTGATGCGGCGACAAACGCAACGGCGGTTATGCGCGATGTGCTCTTGAGATAGTCCGAAAGGTCGATATAACCCGACCATGCGCCCGTGATATCGCTGGGAACATTCGACGTATCAAAGCCGAAATTCTCATAAAGCACCTGCGACAGACCGATCTCTTTGCCGTCGATGTAGATCAGCATATTCCATTTTGCCGACATACTGCTCGGTGTCACCGAGAAATAAAGCCTGCTGTATTTGCTTAAGTCAGTGCCTGCCGTCGAGACGTTGCCACGCAAGGTCGTCCACGACAACGAATCTGCACTATATGTTATATTAATACCATGATCGGATTTTGTCAAGAGATAATCGGCGCTACCTGACGATCTTGACAAGGTTTTTGGCACCAAGTCGAGCTTTGTGAGGTATTCAAGCTGTGAATAATCGCCCGAAATACCAAATCTGAGCGTCGGCGCGACACCTTTATAGCCCTGATAGCCCTCTCCGCGGCTTATCACCTCGATGGGAGAATAATCTCTGTCGTCGGGCTCTGTGGGGTATTCAAATTTCTCTTTTGAGGTGTATCTTGCCGACCTGACAGAGCCATCCTCGTTGACGACTATATTAACGTCGGCATTGCCGTCAGAGGTCTGCGTTTCTGTGATATTGACACCGACTCTGATGTCGGTGGTCTTGATAGACCTTTTAGGCTGTATCAGCTCGAGCTTGACACTGAACGAGTCGAGATACGATGCATAATAATCATAGTCATTGAGAGCAGGAGAATATGTGACGACATTCATCATTCCGTCGCTGTCAAACGACAGCAGCCTTATAAATCCCTCGCCGTCGCAGGTGCAGTTGTTGACGACGTGCTGAACATCGTTGCCAAGCTCTGCAAACTGATAATCGGCGAGCATCTCATAGACCATTCTGTCTGTACCCTCGACCTTGCGCCACTGATTGCAAACGCCCTCGTTGTGGCCGCACAGTACCATCTTGACATTTTCGTTTGGAACGACGAGCTTATCCCAAATGACAGGCGCTCTGCTGCCGCTGAAATGTCCCGACCAGAGCAGGTATTCGTGAGTGCAGATGACTGCGTTGCGGTCGCTGTATTTTTTGAGCACCGCATCAGCCCAGGCTATCACGTCGTCGCCTGCTTCGTCATAGCAGCCGAGGAACAAAAAGATAAAATCATAGCCGCCGACAGTCACGAGGTCATAATGCGACGTGTTGTTTTTGATCTGTCCGCCGTACCAGGGAGTGCCCAGATATCTTTCTGCGCCGAAATATTTTGAATAGTATTTATAATCCGCATCCTTATGGCAGACGTCGTGGTTGCCGCTGACGACACCGTTGGGAACGCCCGCATCGTCGAGTATCTGCTGCATATGCGAGGCAAAGGCAAACTCCTTGTGTGCCAAATCGTCACCGTATATCGTGTTGTCGACGAGGTCACCGGTGTGCAGAACATATGACAGGTTGTTGTTTTGATATTGCTCTTTGCAATAATTCATTGCGCCCTCATAGAGGTAGTTCAAGTCCTCGAACGAGGCCATATATTGCGTGTCGGATATCCAAGCCACCGTATCAGATCCGTTGCCGACGAGATACGGCATAGCTCTGACACGCAAAAGTCCGTTTTCGGTGCGGTTTTTGGTGTCGACTATAAACGAGCTTTCTACGCCACTTGCGGCATAGCCTATCGCAACCCACTTTTGCTCTGTACGGTCATAGACCGAGAGCTCTATCATCGAAGCGCCCGATACTTCGCCCGTATAAGTGACTATCGCCTGCTCGCTGTCGCCTGTTTCGATGACAAATGACTGATAAGGCACCGAATTGCCGACAGATTCGGTGACTGTGCCGGTGAGCGGTATCAGCACCTCGCTGTCGCTGCGCAGTCCGCTCATGCCAATCTCGCCCAATCTGTTGCCGTATGCGTTGATCTTTGTGGCGCTGTCACCTCTGCAATAGTATGTATCCTGCGCAGGTTCTTCGTGAGTGACAGTGAAAAGATATGTCTTTGAAGCACAATTGCCGCACGAGTCTGTCGCGACGACATAAAGGCAATGCTCACCGACTGTTAGCGACTCAAATTCATAGCTCGTGCGATAGACCGCTTCGCCGTCTATCCAGGCCTTTGCGGTGCATTTTGATCTGTCTATCGCCGTATAGCTTATCACGCCCTCGGCACAGGCGATGGTTATCGAGGGTGCGGTATTGTCGACGACAACAGGAACGGTATAGGCTGTCTTGCCGCCCTTTTTCATAACGACGTCATATTCGCCGTCGGCAAGCTTTGTGGTATCGATCAAAAAAGCATTGGTCTTAAAATTGGTGTCTTTGAATGTATATCCCAACTTTATAGGCACGTCGGGAGTGCTGCCGCCCTGATTTGTCGAGGCGTTCCAGCCGTCGCCGACAGCTATCGAGGCGGAATATGCGCTCTGCACCGTGGTGGTGCCTGCCGAGCCGACTATGGGCATATATTTGTTCACTCCGCTCGGCGATACCGCATCGGAATGTCCGACCTTGACCGTGACAGACGTGACGACCATATCGTCGATATTATATGTGCCATAGACCTTCTCTGCCGCTTCGGGAACAGACGAGGGAGAGCCGGGGTATAGAACAACGAGCAATTCGCTGTCTGTGCCAAGCTCTGATGCATTCAACGCAAAAACATTCTCGCCGTTAGAAAGCACGCCTATATTCTTGCCGCCGAGCATGACGACGTTGTTTTGATAATCTATGCCGCTGCACACTATGGTGACGGTTATGTCTGTATCTGACGGCTTTGCAAATTCAAGCGCTGTGCCATTTATTTCGGCGCTGTCGGCATCTCTTGCATCGAGCAGATATACGCCGCCGATGACAGGCTTATCCTGCGAGCCTGCGGTGACAAGCAAAACGGCTGACGTCAAAAACGTCATGGCGAGCAGCAGTGCAACGATCCTTCTGAACATAAAAGCCTCCACAATTAAAGAATTAATTAACCTATATGTTATATTATACAATTGCTTTTACGGCTTGTCAAGGCGATATGTTTCGGTTGACATACAAATAATTTTTTGTTATAATAGCAATATTAAACAGGGGAAGTGTCGTCGAATGATAAAAATCATCACCTTTGCCAATCAAAAAGGCGGCGTGGGCAAGACATCCTGCGCCTTGAATATAGCCGCTTGTCTTGCAAGAGGCGGCAAAAAAGTGCTGTGTGTCGACAGCGATCCGCAGGGCAACCTTACGTCGGGGCTCGGCATAAGCAAAAGATGCGGCGGAGACACCGTCTATGACGTGCTCATAGGCAGGTCGGACGCTATGAACGCTGCCGCAAAAACAAAAGTCAATAATTTATATCTGATACCGTCGGGCATGATGCTGGTCGGTGCAGAGCTCGAGCTGGTCGATCAGGACAGGCGCGAATACAGGCTGAGAGACGCATTAGAGGCGATCAGAGATCAGTTTGATTATATAATCATCGACTGTCCCCCCTCTCTCGGCTTATTGACCGTCAACGCGCTCGTCGCTTCGGACGGCGTGGTCATTCCCGTGCTGTGCGAATATTTTTCGCTCGAGGGGCTTTCGCAGCTCACTCAGACACTCAAGCAGATAAACAAGCTTTATAATCCGTCGCTTGCGCTCGTCGGAGTGCTCATCAACATGTATGACGGCAGGCTCAACCTTTCACTGCAGGTCATGGAGGAGATCAAGCATCATTTCAAGGACAAGCTGATCTCAACGCCCATACCTCGCAATGTCAGAATAAGTGAGTCGCCGAGCTACGGTCTGCCGGTCATCGAATACGACCGCAATTCAAAGGGTGCCTTGGCGTTCGCCATGGCTGCAAGAGAGATAGACAAACGCTGCGGAGGTGCAAAATGAGTGCAAAAAAAGGCTTGGGCAGAGGTCTCGATGCTTTGCTCTATGATAACGCCGTTGAGACCTCATCGGGCGGTGTAATGATGCTGAAGCTCGCCGACATAGAGCCTAATCCGTTGCAGGCACGCAAGGAGTTTGATCAGGAGGCTTTGCGTGAGCTGAGCGAATCGATCGCCCTGCACGGCATAGTTCAGCCGATAGCGGTCAGACCTGTCGCAGGCGGCTTTTATGAGATAATCGCAGGCGAGAGGCGCTGGCGTGCGGCAAGAATGGCGGGGCTCATCGAGGTCCCTTGCGTGATAAAGGACGTCGACGAAAAGACGGCAGCCGAGATCTCTTTGATAGAGAACCTGCAGCGTGAGAACCTCAACCCCATCGAAGAGGCAGAGGGCTATAGATCGCTCATGCAGACCTATGGGCTCACACAGGAGCAGGCGGCAGAGCGTGTCGGCAAATCACGTGCCGCAGTCGCAAATATTCTGCGCATACTCAAATTGCCGCAGAAGGTCAGAGACTATGTTTCTGACGGCTCGCTCAGCTACGGACACGCGCGCACCTTGGTGCCGCTTTGCGATACGCTTTCGGAAAATGATATTATTTCGACCGCCGAGAGGGTCATCAAAGAGCATTTGTCTGTCAGACAGACAGAGCAGCTCGTCAAGATAATGCAGTCGGCAAAGACAGTCGTCAGAGCGCCTGCACAGTCGCCAGTCACGGCATCATATTATCGCAGGCTCGAGAGCCGAGCAGGTGACACGCTCGGCAGACATGTTTCGATAAAGCGCAAATCCGACGGCAGCGGAGTTATCTCGCTTGCTTATTCGGGCACAGACGATCTCGAAACGCTGATCAAATCAATATGCGGCGACGGCTTTTTTGAAGCCGACAACCAGTAAATAATTTATTCTATTATATAAAGAGGTAATCAATCATGCTTGATATCAAATTTGTCAGAGCAAATCCCGAGGTAGTTAAACAGAACATTCGCAATAAATTCCAGGATCAAAAATTGCCGCTGGTTGACGAGGTCATCGAGCTTGACGAGCGCAAGCGCGCCGCCGAGCAGGAGGGCAACGACTTAAGAGCCGAAAAGAACCGTGTTTCAAAGCAGATAGGCGCACTCATGGCGGCAGGCAAAAAGGACGAGGCAGAGGAGTGCAAGAACCGCGTCAAAGAGATCAACGCAAGGCTTGACGAGCTTGCATCGCTTGAGAAAGAACTGCCTGAGCGCATCACCGCAATTCTCATGACCTTGCCCAACATCATTGATCCGTCTGTGCCCATCGGCAAGGACGACTCTGAGAACGTCGAGGTCGCACGCTTCGGCGAGCCTGTTACACCCGATTTCGATATCCCCTATCACACAGATATAATGGAGTCGCTCGACGGCATCGATCTCGATTCCGCACGCAGAGTTGCAGGCAACGGCTTTTATTATCTCACGGGCGACATAGCAAGACTGCACAGCTCAATACTTTCGTATGCTCGTGATTTTATGATCAACAAGGGCTTTACTTATTGTGTTCCCCCGTTCATGATCCGCAGCGAGGTTGCGGCAGGCGTCATGTCGTTCGCAGAAATGGACGCTATGATGTACAAGATCGAGGGCGAGGACCTCTATCTCATAGGCACAAGCGAGCACTCTATGATAGGCAGATTTATCGACAGAGTTATTTCTGAAGATCAACTGCCCATCACGCTCACCAGCTATTCGCCCTGCTTCAGAAAAGAGAAGGGTGCGCACGGCATAGAGGAGCGCGGCGTTTATCGCATACATCAGTTTGAAAAGCAGGAGATGATCGTCATCTGCAAGCCCGAGGATGCTATGGATTGGTATGAAAAGATGTGGCGCATGAGCGTTGAGCTTTTCAGATCGCTCGACATTCCCGTTCGTCAGCTCGAGTGCTGCTCGGGCGACCTTGCCGACCTCAAGGTCAAGTCCTGCGACATAGAGGCGTGGAGCCCCAGACAGCAAAAGTATTTTGAGGTCTGCTCTTGCTCGAACCTCGGTGATGCTCAGGCAAGACGACTCAAGATACGTGTCAGAGGCGAGGACGGCAACTATCTCGCAAACACGCTCAACAACACGGTGGTTGCGCCTCCGCGTATGCTCATTGCGTTCCTTGAGAACAATCTGAATGCAGACGGCTCGGTCAATATTCCCGTCGCACTGCGTCCTTATATGGGCGGACAAGAAAAGATCGTCTGCCGCAAATAATTCGTCTGTAATTTTATAATTATCAGCCATTTTCAGTTTTCCACAAGCGGTCTATTAAGAGGTGTTTTTAATGAATCCTACTTCAATAATTTGGGTCATCGCCGCAGCCTTTGCGGTCGGAACGATTTATTCTGCAATAACGCAGAAGACATTCAGCGGATTTGTCAGTGCGTTGCTTGAGATAGATGCGGTCGGCGAAGCCAACGCCATAGATGCATCGAGGCTCGCCTGTCCGCCAAGCCGTGCGGTCGAGCAGTCGATCGGCAAGAGCGGTATGTTTGGCAAGACTGTTGCCTTGACGCCCGAGGGCAGATATTATATAGTTCCCGAGCGCAAGGAAGCGGCAAAGGCGTTCTATGCAAAAGAGCAGCACCTCATTCTCAAAACCGTACTGATGCTGGTTGCCATCGCTGTGGTCGCAGCGCTCGCAACCGCGCTCGTGCCCGTGTTTGAGAACGCTTTGGGCAGTCTTTTGGAAGACGTAAATACCGGGAGATAAAACGCTATGAACAAAATTGTCAGACCGATAATCTATATCGCCGCTGCCGCGCTCGTCTGCGTGATAGTGCTTTTCGTTGCGCTCTCTGCGCTCGGCTATGCATTGATAACCGACGACGAGGGCATGAGGTTTATAGGCAGAGCGGTCGACGGTCAGGCGGTCAAGGGCACTATCAACTATCCCTCGGGAGAAACAGGAGTGCTCGATTACGAGGCAGGCACGATAGTCTTTTCGAACGGCGATAAATATATCGGCGAGATAAAGGGTCTGTGCCGCCACGGCTATGGCACGATGCAATACGCCGCAACAGGCGACGTTTATGTCGGATATTTTTCAAACGACAAGATAAGCGGCACCGGCGTATTCACATATGCAGGCGGCGACGTTTATCAGGGCACGTTCAAGGACAACAAGTACGAGGGCACAGGCGTGATGACCTATGCCGACGGCAGCACCTATGAGGGCAGCTTTATCTCGGGCGTCAAGAGCGGCTACGGCGTTTATACCTGGGCAGCAAAATCCGACGGCACTTATGCAAAATACGAGGGCTATTTTGCCGACGACGTCAAGAGCGGACAAGGCACGCTGCATTATGCAAACGGCGACATATATCGCGGGTTTTTCAGCAACGATATGCGTCACGGCGAGGGCTCTTATGTCTGGAGCGACGGCGAGAGATATGACGGCAATTTTGTCAGCGGTCTTATAGACACTCGCACGCTTGACGCCGATGGCAATTTTGTCACCAACGCCGACGGCACGTATGTTCACGGCGCAAAGGGCAAATATACATTCGCCTCGGGCAAATCCTATACCGGCTATTTCGAAGGCGGCAAGGTCATGGGCATAGAGGCAGAGATCAAAGAAACAGACTGATTTTATTCATTATTATTAAAGAGGCTTGGATATGGCAAAATTTATACTCTCGGCGTTCGCCGATGAAATAAGCCCTGATTTTGACGAGCAGCTCGAGGCGCTTGACAGGCTTGGCATTAATATGCTCGAATTGCGCGGTGTCGACGGCAAGAGCTTTACAATGCTTGACAACAGCGAGTTAATGAGCGTTAAAGCAAAGCTTGATGCGCACGGCATAAAGCTTTCGGCGCTCGGCAGTCCGCTGGGCAAGATAAAATGCGATGACGATATGGATGCGCACATGGCGCTCGCAGAGCGCATAATGGACATAGGCGAAGCGCTGTCCTGCAACCGCATTCGTATGTTTTCGTTCTATCCCGCAGACGGCATGACAGACGCAGAATTTAAGAAATGCGCATTCGACAGAGTCTCACGCCTTGTTACGCTTGCCGAAAAGCGCGGATTTGTGCTTTGCCACGAGAACGAAAAGGACATATACGGCGAAACACCCGAGAGAGAATTGGATATGCTGAAGCATTTCGGCGGCAAACTTCGTGCCGTGCTCGACCCGGGCAATTTTGCATATTGCGGCGTCGACGGCAGACACGCCCCCGAATTGCTGGCTGATTATATCACCTACTGCCATATCAAGGACTGCGACGAACCCGGCTGCATAGTTCCCCCGGGCGAGGGCAGAGCCGACATCAAAAACGTGCTTTCGACACTTGACAGGCTGTTTGACGGCGAAATGATACTTACAATCGAGCCACATCTGACAGATTTTGTCGGTCTTGGCTCACTTGCCGCAGACAGCATCAAGCACAAGCACAACTTTGACACCCCGTTTGCCGCATTTGAATATGCGACAGATGCGGTCAAAAAAATGCTTTCAGAATTATGATAGAACAAAAGATAAACAAAATAATGGCAAGGCGAGGCGTTTCTGTCATCGCCTGCTTTGCCCTCGGAGTGCTATACTCGGTGCCTTATCTTGCCGAGCAGTTTTTTGCCTGCACATATCTTGCGCTCACAGGCTTTTTTGCCGTGCTTTTTACAGGCGGCAGAATAAAGCGCCTTTACCGTCACTGCATAGCATTCTTTTTTGGATTTTATCTTGTGCTCTACAGCTTTTTATCGTCGCTTTACCCGTTTGAATCATTCAACTTTACCAAGGGTCAGGCGATATTTATTATTATAGCGGCGTGCATCCTGATACCGCTTTATCACTCGGCGCTGCATTCTGCCGTTATGCTGCTCTTGAAGCCTATCAAGAGCAAAGCGCTTGCGTGCTGCATATTGCCCTGTGTCTGGATGTTGGCGGAATTGGTCATTGCATCAGGCACGCTCGCTTTTCCGTGGGGAACGGTGGCACTGTCGCAGACGGGATTTTTGCCAATGCTGCAGACCTCAGGGGTATTCGGTGGATATTTTATTACTTATGTAATAATAGGCGGCTGCTCGATGATAGCATACGCCATAGTCGACAGAAAAAAGGCGTTTGCCGTTTCGGGCGCATCGATCATGCTTTTAAACCTTGCATTAGGCACTGCAATGTATTTTTCAGAGCCTGTGTCAAACGGCGAGCTCACTGTCGCCGCAGTTCAGGGCAATGTCAAAATGGAAGAAAAATGGCAGGAGGACATGCTGACCGAGATCACAGAGCGCTATACAGGCCTTGTCAGAGATGCCGCAAGCCTCGGTGCCGATATAGTCGTCATGCCCGAGAGTGCCATTCCCTTGTCCTTTACAAGCAGCAATTCGCTCGGTAAGCTTTATAAAAGGTTCGCCTCCGAGGAGAATATTTCGATAGTCGCAGGTGTCATGATCAAGAGCGAGGACGCAAAGACAAACAGTGTCGTGGCAATAAACGCAGACGGCGATATAAGCGGCCCTTATGACAAGCGGCATCCCGTGCCGTTTGGCGAATACATACCCTACGGCGACCTGCTCGAGACTGTCATGCCGTTTTTAAAGAGCATGAATCTGTCGGGCTCGACACTCAAGGCGGGCGAGAGCGCTGTGGTGCTCGAATGCACGAACGCAGATGTCGGCACGCTCGTGTGCTTTGACTCGATATTCCCCTCTCTCTCGCTCGACGAAGTGCGTGAGGGCGCAGAAATAATGACTATTGTCACCAACGACAGTTGGTTTAAGGTCTCGCCGGGTGTTTCACAGCATTACAGACACGCCAAGCTGCGTGCCATCGAATGCGGCAGGTATTTTGTCCAGGCAGGCAACACCGGCGTTTCAGCGATAATCGACGAAAAAGGCAACGTTGTAAACAGGGGCGGCATACAGACCTTTGAATGTATCGTCGGCAAGGCACAATTGCTGTCGCAGCGCACGGTTTATTCGTATATCGGAGATTTTGTGCTTTATCCCGCCTCTGCGGCTATCGTGGCGGCGATAATATACAGCATTATCAAAACAAAAAGGAGCAAAACCAAAGATGACAGTCAAGACTGAAAAGCTCTATCAGAGCCCGTGTCATAAATATTCGGACGAGGTCACGATAGAGTGCTATATCCACGAGCCTTATTCTGAGATAACAAAGCGCAAAAGACCTGTTATGGTGGTATTTCCCGGCGGCGGCTATGAATTTACGTCACGCAGAGAGGCAGAATGCATTGCGGTTTCCTATTATTCAAAGGGCTATAACGCATATGTCTGCAATTATACCGTAGGCTCGGGCAGATGTGAGCGCAACAATCCCCTGCTCGATGCGGCCGCCGCAGTCAAATATGCGCGTGACCACGCTGTCGAGCACAACAACGACGAGGATCGCATAGCCGTCATAGGCTTTTCGGCAGGCGGACACCTCGCAGGCTTCATCGCCACCTCTTACACCGAGCAGTGGCTTTGCGATGCGCTCAAAGCAGACAGCGCTTCTATCAAGGTCAACGCCGCAGTGCTCTGCTATCCCGTCGTCACCGGCGGAGTATATGCGCACAGGGGCTCATTTGATGCCCTGCTTGGCAAGGATGTCGACGAAAAGGCGATATTTGATGCCTCGCTCGAAAACCGTGTGACCGAGTCCTGCCCTCCCATGTTCATCTGGACGACCATGTCCGACGATGCAGTGCCCGCACAGAATTCGCTGCTCATCGCAAAGGCACTCGCCGACAAAAAGATACCTTATGAATTGCACATATTCCCCCACGGCAGACACGGACTCGCACTTTCAGACTGGCAGTCCGCACCCGATTGGGATACCGACCGCGCATATATCCTGCCCGACGTCGCAAAGTGGTTTGACATGTCGATAGATTGGCTCGACAACCGTGTCTTTGGCATAAGCAAGCAGAAAATATAATTTCACAGATCCTCTTGAATGCCAACAAACTTCAAGAGGCTCGAGGATCCTCGCCGTGAAGATGCGGCGAGGATCTTTCTCTGCTTTTTTAGCATATTTTTCGAAAAAGTGCTTGACAAAAGCATTTATGACTGTTATAATAACTTTACCTCTGTGTTTGGGGTTTTTTTGTTGTGAGCAAAAGGCGGCACTCGATTTCCTCCGCCATAACGCTTTTGCAGCATTCCTGCCTTCAAACTCGGAGGGAGGTAACAAAAATGGAGGTACCGTAAAATGAGAGTCAAGATCACTTTCGTTTGCACCGAGTGCAAACAGCGCAACTATGACACCACCAAAAACAAAAAGAACGACCCTGACAGACTCGAGATCAAAAAGTATTGCAGATTCTGCCGCAAGCACACGCTGCACAAAGAGAGCAAATAAGGAGGCCATCATGACAAAAAGATTAGTGGCTTCTCTGCTGGCTCTGATCGTGGTGCTGTCGCTCTGCTGCTTTGGTGCTTTTGCCGAAGAGGCTTCGCAAGAGAGTGTCGACAACGCTTCGACCGAATCGGTCGTCAGCGAAGCCGAGACCTCTGACGACGCTTCTGAGGACGCATCCGAGGATGCTTCAAAGGACGCTTCTGAGGACGCTTCAAAAGCCGATGAGTCAGACACATCAGATGTCTCGTCCACAACGAGCGCAACTACTTCCGACACCTCGAGCACCGATACCGCTTCGACCGGCAGCAAGACCCCCTGGGGACTCTTCGTCTTCCTCGGTCTGTGCCTGATCTTCGTGGTCGTCTGCATCATCTGTGTCAAGGTAGACAATCCGTTTGGACAGCGCATCAGCAAATTCCTGCGCGATTATAAGAGCGAATTCAAAAAGATAACCTGGCTTGGACCCAAGGACCTGCTCAAGCAGACAGCACTCGTGCTGGTAGTCCTCATCGCCGCTGCAGCCGTTCTCGGCCTGCTCGACTGGGCATTCAGCTCGCTTATCAACCTGCTCGTCAACATTTAAGTTTTGCTTTTTGAGGTAGGGTTAACATGAGTTTACCAAATGAAAAGTTGCCATATTGGTATGTGGTACACACCTATACCGGATATGAAAACAAGGTCGCATCAAACATCGAGAAGATCGTTGAAAACCGCGGTCTCGGCGACCTGATACTCTCGGTCAAGATTCCTACCGAGATCGTCACCGAGACGACCGAAAAGGGCACAAAGGAAATCGAACGCAAAATTTATCCCAGCTATGTTTTCGTCAAGATGGTCATGAACGATATGACATGGCACATCATACGAAATTCAACGGGTGTCACGGGCTTCGTAGGCCCCGGATCAAAACCCGTGCCGCTGAGCGAGGCAGAAGTCGAAGCTCTCGGTGTTGAAGTCAAGGTCATTGAGATCAAATTCGGCGTTGGCGACAGCGTCAGAATATGCGACGGTCCGCTCAACGGATTTATCGGAGTGGTCGAGAGCATTTCAGAGGACAAGACCAAGGTCACTGTCGTTGCATCGATGTTCGGCAGAGAGACCAGCGTCGATCTCGACGTCACACAGGTCCTGCCCATAGAGCAATAAGCCCTGATTTCAGATCCCCGCACCGCTTTGTTTGCCGACTGCGGCGCGGACACGCTGCCCCGCGATATGGGGCTTAATAAGTGGGAGGGGGACAGATCCCCCGAATATTTACCACATGGAGGTGTATTTTACAATGGCAAAAAAAGTTTTAGGTTATATCAAGCTGCAGCTTCCTGCAGGCAAAGCAACTCCGCAGCCTCCCGTAGGCCCTGCCCTCGGTCAGTATGGTGTTGCTATCCCTCTGTTCACCAAGGATTTTAACGAGCGTACCAAGAACGACATCGGACTTATCATCCCCGTCGTCATCACTGTTTACGCCGACCACACCTTTACTTTCATCACAAAGACTCCGCCCGCAGCAGTCCTGATCAAAAAGGCTTGCGGCATCGATCGCGCATCGGGCGAGCCCAACAAGAACAAAGTCGCTACTATCACCCAAGAGCAGATCAGAAAGATCGCCGAGACCAAAATGCCCGACCTCAACGCAGCAAGCATTGAGACCGCAATGAGCATGATAGCCGGCACTGCACGCTCGATGGGCGTTACAGTTGTTGATTAAGGAGGGCGTTTAAGATGAAAAGAGGCAAGAATTACCGCAACGCAATTGCATCTATCGAAAAATCCAAGATCTATGACAGCAACGAGGCTCTCGCTCTCGCTTGCTCGATGTCAAAAGCCAAATTCGACGAGACCGTAGAAGTCCACGTCCGTCTCGGCGTCGACAGCCGCCACGCAGACCAACAGGTCAGAGGCGCAGTCGTTCTGCCCAACGGCACAGGCAAAAAGGTTCGCACGCTCGTTTTCGCCAAGGGTGACAAGGCTAAAGCCGCCCTCGACGCCGGCTCTGATTATGTCGGTGCTGAGGATCTCGTGGCAAAGATCCAGCAGGAGAACTGGTTTGATTTTGATATAGTTATCGCTTCGCCCGACATGATGGGTGTTATCGGCAAGCTCGGCCGCGTGCTCGGCCCTAAGGGCTTAATGCCTAACCCCAAGGCCGGCACCGTCACTCCCGACGTTGCACGTGCTGTTACCGAGGCTAAAGCAGGTAAGATCGAGTATCGTCTCGACAAGACCAACATCATTCACTGCCCTATCGGCAAGATCTCGTTCGGTGCTGAAAAGCTGCAGGAGAACTTCGACACTCTGCTCGCTGCTATCATCAAGGCTAAGCCCGCAGCAGCAAAGGGCCAGTATATCAAGTCCTGCGTTATCGCATCGACCATGGGCCCCGGCATCAAGATCAACGCATCTAAGATCTCGGGCTAAAAATATTTTAAAAAAACACTTGACAAGCGGTGATATCTGTGGTATCATCGCTGTCGGTGATAATTTTCCAAAGACAGCAGGCATTTATGTTTAATGGCTTTTCGCCGCCCGCCGAGGATGTTTGACTACTTATTATATATAATTGTGTCAACACGCTCCCGGCCTATTGCGGCACGGGAGCTTTTTAAATGCTCTGATGTCAATAAGCTAAAGGAGGTCCTATTTTGGCAAACGCAACAATCCTTGAACAAAAGCAAAAGATCGTTGCCGAGCTTGCTGAGAGCATGCAGACCGCCGCTGCCGGCGTCCTGGTCAACTATCAGGGCATAACCGTTGCAGACGACACCGCACTGCGCAAAAAGCTCCGTGAGGCAGGCGTACAGTATTCGGTCATCAAAAATACTCTTATCAGCAAGGCTTGCGACAAAGTCGGCTTCGAAGCTCTTAAACCCGAGCTCGAGGGCATGACTGCTATCGCCATCAGCCATGATGACGCTGTTATCGCTGCAAAGATACTTTGCGAATTTGCTTCAAAGAACGACAAATTTACTGTTAAAGCAGGCTTTGTTGACGGCGAAGTCGTTGACAAAAAGGCTGTCGAGGCGCTCGCTGCTACACCCAGCAAAGAGCAGCTCATCGGCAAACTCATGGGTTCTGTTCAGGCACCCTACTTCAAGTTGGTTCTCGCTCTGCGCGCTATTATCGAGCAGAATGGCGAGCCCGCAGCAAACGCCGAAGAGGCATAAAGTTATTTAAATCGGAGGAATTAAAATGAACGAAAAAATTCAGGGCATCGTTGATGCCATCAGCGAACTTAAAATACTCGAACTCGCAGAGCTCGTAAAGGCTCTCGAGGACAAATTCGGCGTTGTTGCAGTCGTCGCAGGCGGCGCAGGCGCTGGCGCAGGCGAAGCTGCTCCCGCAGCAGAAGAGAAGACCGAGTTCGACGTTGAGCTCACTTCTTATGACGAAGCTAAGAAGCTCAAGGTCATCAAGGCTGTCAAGGACGCAGTTGGCCTTTCGCTCGGCGAAGCTAAGGATCTCGTAATGAGCGCTCCTAAGGCTGTTAAGACCGGTGTCTCCAAGGAAGAAGCTGAGTCGCTCAAGACCGCTCTTGAAGAGGCTGGCGCTACTGTCACCATTAAATAATTGCTTTTATAGCTTTTTGAGATTTGCCGGACAATGTCCGGCAAATTCTTTTGTGTCGGCTTGAGGTGCCAATTTATGACAAAAAAATCCGTCTTGCAATCTGTTAAAGCATATCTGCTGCTGACTGTCGGCGCAGCGATATATTCGTGCGGCATAACGCTGTTTTTAGACCCGAACAAGCTTGCCCCCGGCGGCATATCGGGTATATCTGTCATAATCAGCCATGTTACCGGCGGAATGCTCAGCACAGGTATTTTGATACTTTTGCTCAACACGCCGCTTTTGCTGCTCGCCTTTTTTAAGCTTGGCAAAAAATTGGCGATACGAACGCTGTATATGCTCGGCATGATCGCTGTTTTTGACAAGGTGCTGACCGCATTTACAGCAGGCAAAGCGCTCATCGAGGGCGATATGTTTATCAACGCTGCCGTTGGTGCGGCGCTGATGTCTGTCGGCATCGGACTCGCTTTCAGAAACGGAGCGACCACAGGCGGCACAGATATTGTTATAAAGTTCCTGCGCCTCAAGTATAAGTATATCAAGACAGGCACGTTCTTTTTGATGATCGATGCGGTAGTTGTTGCGGCATCCGGCATAGTTTTCGGCGATCTGAGGGTCGCATTTTATGCAGGACTCGTCGTTTTGATACAGTCCACGCTGCTCGACCTCGTGCTTTACGGCAGCGACGGCGCAGCGCTCGTGTTTATCATTTCGACCAACGATCGCAAGATTTCAGAGCGTTTGCTGAACGACATCGATTGCGGCATCACCCTGCTCGACGGCAAGGGCGCATACAGCGGCATCGGCAAGCAGGTATTGCTGACCGCCGTCCACAAGCAGAGCCTGCCCAAGGTGCGCGAGATAGTCAGAGACGAGGACGAAAGAGCCTTTATGATCATCTCGTCGGCAAGCACCGTGCTCGGCGAGGGCTTCAGATCTCACAAAGAAGAGGACCTGTAAACCCGTTTTCAAAAAATCAAGAGCCTTGCATCGCGCAAGGCTCTTGTTTTTATGCTTTTTTATTTGATCTCCTGCTCTAAATTCGAAAACAGCTCGGAATTAAAAAACTCCTGTATCGAAATGTCGAGCCCGTCGCAGATCTTTTTGATGGTGGATATTGTGGTGCTGTTGTTTCTGCCGCTGATTATGTTGTTGAGCGTCGATTGCGTTATGCCGCAGATCGTAGAAAGCTTGTTGACGGTGATATTCTTTTCGCAGCACAGCTCTTTAATTCGCAGTCTTGTTGCCTCGCCAGCATTCATTGCCGAAACTCCTGAAGGTTTTTATTGATTTTACCTCTTTTGAGGGAAAATAATTAACCCAAAAGGGTTAATAAAAAGTATAGAAAGGAAGACAATATCATCTCCAGAATATTCAATTTCGATGATATTGGCGAAAAACTCAAAAACTTTGCAAAGTGGGCGTGTTGGATAAGTATTGGTATAGCTTGGTGCTCCGCTGCAGTCGCTTTTATTGTTCTAATATCTGACAGCTATTTGGCGCCATACTGGTGGATTTCGGTTATTGCCGCTATTGTTGTACCAATTATTAGCTGGATAAGCAGTTGCCTTATTTATGCCTTTGGTGAACTCGTTGACAGCACGAGTGGTATGAGGCACTGTATAAAGATCGACTCGGATAGAATCGATAAGATAAACAAGCTTCGTTCTCGTGATCTTATAACTGAAGAAGAATACCAGCAAGCGATGTCAAATATAATGAAAGGGATAAATACATAATGCAAGAAAAAGGTCAGCCATTAAAGTATTGCACTGCAATTAAAGTTTTGTCGATACTCGCACTTGTGCTTAGGTTAGTTCGCTTTGTATACGATTTACGAAGTGTAAGTATCTATACATTTCAGCAGCTGATTGGCATCATCCCATGCGTTTTGCTCGTCGTCTATGTTTTCGTTTTTTATAAAAAACGCAAGGCAAGCATCATCGTTTCGATCATTTTTGCCTTGATTGCATGCGAATCGCTTTTAGAAGCCATCTTGTTCATCATACATTTCAACGGGTTGTTTTATTTGTTTGATTTCTATTATATTGCGTGTCGTTTTGTTGGACCATTTATTGTTTTCGTGACATTAATGGTAGCCGCAGTTTTTACTCTTAAGTGGCTAAAGAATAAGGCGCTTTTGACTGCAATTATGACAGTCGTCGCGCTTATAGATTTTTTACGCTATCTAATATTTCTGCACTATTTAGATCCTCATATTTCTTTTTTACTCGAAAACGGCACTTACATGTTAGCTCGCATAGCACTTTATGTTGCTTTAAATTTTGTTGTTGCGGGAAACAAAATTCCGCCTGTCGGAATTGCATGGCGTAAAAGGAAAAATGATACCAACAAAATCGATCCTGAATCTGAGCTTCGGCTTTTAAATTATAAGCTCAATCTTGAAATTATTACCAAAGAAGATTACGAAGCGCAAAGAGCGGAGATCACCAAAAGGCTCTGATTTCATGCATACGCTTACCGTCGCGGATTCAATTGCATGTTTTTAAAAATGCAAGTCAAAACACGAGCTCATATCGAGAGCAAATATATAAAAAATGCAGTACGGCCAGGATGGTCTGCTGCATTTTCTTTGTTATTCGTTCAGAATGTATTTCAGAAAACTGTTAGTTCTAAGGCTGACAAAAAATTGATTTTGCGATTTTTGTCTGCATATCACTTAAAGAATGCCATAAGCAGTGTGCCTGCGACCATGAGGCAAAGTCCTGCAAAGGATTTTTTAGACAGCTTCTCTTTAAACACGACATACGAGAACAGCACAGTCACGACTATGCTCAGCTTGTCTATCGGGACAACGACCGTGACGTCGCCGTTTTGTATGGCATAATAATAGCACAGCCACGATGCGCCTGTTGCGACGCCGGAAAGTATTATAAACAGCAATTCTCGCCTGTCGATATGCTTTATCTGCGTCTGCTTGCCCTTGACAAGCACGATGAGCCACGCCATAACGAGCACGACAAACGTGCGTATTGCAGTGCCGAGGTTTGATTCAACGCCAGTGATGCCCACCTTGGCGAGTATCGACGTGAGCGCGGCGAATATCGCCGACAGAAATGCATATATCATCCAGCCACGGCTTTTCTTGCCGTCCGACTGCTTTTTTTCGACCATCATATAAATGCCGACCGCGAGTATCACCGTCGCAATAAGCTTTATAACGAGGTTGCTTGTTTCGTCAAAGCATATTATCGCAAGCAAAACCGTCAAAACAGTGCTCGATTTGTCGATCGGCACGACCTTGTTGACATCGCCCTTAGAAAGTGCCTTGAAATAGCATATCCACGATGCTCCCGTCGCAAGCCCCGACAGCACCAAAAACAAAAGCGAACGAGGCTGTATGGCGGTTATCCCGTCGTATGATCCGACGACAAACACCATTATCCACGCAAACAGCAATACAACTATCGTGCGCAAAGCAGTTGCGAGGTCCGAGTCTGTCTTTTTGATGCCGCATTTGGCAAGCACCGAGGTCAGTCCCGCAAACAGTGCCGAAAGCACCGCAGCTATAATCCACATAACAATTCCCCCCTAAAATATTAAAAAAGTACTTGACATGCCCTATCATCTTGGTTGTATAATACATCTATGGTTATAAACCCAAAAACCAAATTTTTCAACAGGGAGATGTAAACAAATGCTTTATATCACATTAAATAACGGCACAAAAATGCCCATGCTGGGTTATGGGGTTTATCAGGTCTCAAAGGGCGAGTGCGAGAGATGCGTTCTCGATGCGCTGGATGTGGGCTATCGGCTCATCGATACCGCACAAAGCTATTTCAACGAGCCAGAGGTCGGCAATGCCATAGCCAAAAGCGGAATAGAGCGCAGCGAAATATTCCTGACCACAAAGGTCTGGATAGAGCACTACGGCTATGACGAATGCCGTGCCTCTGTCATGCAGTCGCTCGAAAAGCTAAAGACAGATTATATCGACCTGTGCCTTTTGCACCAACCGTTTGCAGATGTTTACGGCGCATACCGCGCGCTCGAGGATCTTATGGCAGAGGGCAGGATAAAAGCCATCGGCATATCCAACTTCGCACCCGACCGCATGGTCGACCTTGCAAGCTTTGCGCGCACCGTCCCCGCTGTCAACCAGATAGAGATACATCCTCACCACCAGCAGACCGCCGCCATCGAGTGGAACAGAAAATACGGCGTTACCCCCGAGGCGTGGGCTCCGTTTGGCGAGGGCAGAAACGGTATGTTTGATGAGCCTCTCCTGACCGAAATAGGCAAAAAATACGGCAAGACGGCAGCGCAGGTAATATTGCGCTGGCATATTCAGCGAGGCATAGTCGTTATTCCAAAATCAACGCATATAGAAAGAATGCGCGAGAATTTCAGTGTCTTTGACTTTGAACTCCAAAGCGACGATATGCAAAAGATACAAACGCTCGACAAGGGTGCTTCGTCGTTCTTCAGCCACACAGATCCGCAGATGGTCGAGTGGTTCGTCAAGATGGTAGAGCAGCGCAAGCACAACGACGATCACACAAAAGAAAAAAAGGAGTGGTAAGCACAATGAAAAAAATATTGATACTTTCGGGCAGTCCGCGCAAAAACGGCAATTCGGATATACTCTGCGATGAGTTTATGAGGGGCGCTCTTGAGGCAGGAAACGAGGTCGAAAAAATTCGTGTTGCAGAAAAAAGCATTGGCTATTGCCGTGCGTGCTACGCCTGCCGCGAAACAGGTGTCTGTGCGATAAAAGACGACATGGCAGAGGTTTTGCAAAGGATGATCGATGCCGATGTGATAGTTCTTGCGAGCCCGGTATATTTCTATTCCATCGATGCACAGCTCAAGGCAGTCATCGACCGCACAGTCGCAAGATGGCTCGAGGTCAAAAACAAAGAGCTTTATTATATCGTCACCGCTGCCGACGGTGAGAATGCCGCCGCAGAAACCACATTGCAATGCTTTAGAGGATACGCCGACTGTATCGAGGGAGCAGTCGAAAAAGGCGTTATATACGGCATGGGTGCTTATGAAAAAGGCGAGATCAGATCGTCATCGGCGATGCTCGAGGCATACAACGCAGGCAAAAACGCATAAAAAGCTGACCGTCCGAAAAATCGCTTTTCGGACGGTCTTTTTGTTGTTTTTGATTGCTTTATAAAACAAAAACAGCCTGCGCTTGCAGACTGCTTTGCTAAATGCCTGAAATGGAGAGTACAGGGCTCGAACCTGTGACCCCCTGCTTGTAAGGCAGATGCTCTCCCAACTGAGCTAACCCTCCGAACACGCCGACTGCTGTCGGCGAATGGTATTATATCATCAACAGATGCGATTGTCAAGCGTTTTTTTAAAAAAGATTGCTGATGAGATCTTTTTTAAATTCAAACGAGCTTATGACCTGCTCAAAGCCTGCAAGACAGGTGTCATAGTCCTCGCCGCGAGCCGAGAAGGTGATTATATACATACTGCCGTTGCGCAGGCATATGACCTGCTCAAAGGTATAAGCGATCTTCTCTGCCGAGGTATCTTCAGAGCGGTTGAGGTCGGCGGTGTATTTGACCCTGAGCGCTGCCGCATCGTCAAGCTTGATCTCGATGCCCTCGGTGGTCTTGCCGCTGTCGTCGGTCTCTTTGCTGTCTTCGTCGACCGCAAACGAGCCATAGTTGGCTTTGATCTCTGATTTATAAGCCTCCCAATATTCTCTTACGCTCTCGCAATCGCCGCCGTCAAACGCCATGACGGATATGCGCGCATAGGTTGCGGCTACGCTGCTGTTGGCAGTATTCTTTTGAAGCGAGGATATGCCTGTCTGATAGTCGACAGTCCAATCCTCGTTATAGATAAAGGTATAATCTGCCGCATCGTTTTTGAACAAAAGGCAGCCGTCGGGAACGCTTGTGTCGTCAACGACATTGTTGCTGCAGGCGCAGAGCGCGAAAAGCATAACGAGCACCGTCAGAGCGGCAAAGATCTTTTTGAGCATTAATTTTAGTCCTCCGTATTATAAACTATCGTGCGCAATTTGGTTTCTTCGTGCTTATATTTATATCTGATCTCCTTGACACCGTCGGGCACTGTGAACGAGGCGGTGAAGGTCGAGTTCTCAGACGCCGTGGGTACGCCGTATATGGTCAGATACATCTTGCCGTCATCGTCGACCGAGGTCTTGAACGAGCTGCAAAACAAGCCGCCCGCCTTTGAGTCGACAGTGATGGTAAAGACGTTGTCTTCGTACTGCACGTCGATGCCCTCGAAGTCTTTGTATTCGATAGGCGCGTTAACGCTGATCGCTATATAATATGCGGCAGCCGAAAGCAGGGCGCACGCCGCAAGCGAAGCCGCCACGATAACCGCAAAAAGCTTTAATTGTTTTTTTGACAAGCAAAACACCTCCTGTCAAACAGCATTATACACTAAAGAATTGAAATTAACAAGGGTGCACGGCAAAAAAAGTGCAAAAAACCATTGACAAATGCATTAGTTGCGGTTATAATGTGTAAAGCAATTTACTTTACAGGCAAGGCGGTGTGCGATTTGAGCCAAAAACGCGATGAGATCATAACGCTTTTTGACACATATGGCGGTCTGCTGACGCAGTCCTGCCGAGACTGCATAGAGCTTTATTATTGCGACGATCTCTCGCTTTCAGAGATCGCCGAGAGCCTCGGCATAAGTCGTCAGGGCGCACACGACGCCATCAGGCGAGGCGAGGCAGAGCTGTCTCACATCGAGTCTGTGCTCGGGCTGGTGCAAAAAAGCAAGCATATTTCAGAGCTTGCGAGCAAGATCATCAGCACCACAAACGACGCCGACGTCAAGGCGATCGCCGAGCAGATAATTGCGCTGTGATTTTATAAAGGAGATTATGCCTAATGGCGATGCTTTCAGGTCTTTCTGAAAAATTATCTGCGGCTTTCAAAAAATTCCGCAGCAAGGGCAAGCTCACAGAAGCCGACATCAAAGAGGGTATGCGCGAGATCAAGCTTGCGCTGCTTGAAGCCGACGTCAACTTTAAGGTCGTCAAGGCGTTCGTCGCCAAGGTCAGCGAGCGTGCTGTCGGCACAGAGGTGCTCGAGAGCCTTTTGCCCGCTCAACAGATAGTTAAAATAGTCAACGAAGAGCTTATCGCCATCATGGGCGGCGGCACGGCAAAGCTCAATATTTCGTCAAAGCCGCCTACGGTCGTGCTTATGTGCGGCTTGCAGGGCGCAGGCAAGACAACACACGCGGCAAAGCTTGCTCGTATGTACAAAAAGCAGGGCAAGAGCCCGCTGCTGGTCGCCTGTGACATATACCGCCCCGCTGCGATCAAGCAATTGCAGGTCGTGGCAGAGCAGGTCGGCGTTCCTGTTTTCGAACGCGGCACTCAAAACCCTGTCGAGACCGCAAAGCAGGCTATCACATACGCCGCAAAATACGATCACGACCTCGTTATAATCGATACCGCGGGCAGATTGCACATCGACGAGCAGCTTATGACAGAGCTCGTCAACATCAAATCGGCAGTCGAGCCTGATGATATATTGCTGGTCGTCGACTCGATGACCGGCCAGGACGCAGTCAATGTCGCTCAAACCTTCAACGACACGCTCGACATCACGGGTGTTATCCTCACCAAGATGGACGGCGACACACGCGGCGGTGCGGCGCTCTCGATCAAATATATCACCGGCAAGCCTATCAAATTCATCGGCGTCGGCGAAAAGCTGGATGCCATCGAGCCGTTCTATCCCGACCGCATAGCAAGCCGCATTCTCGGCATGGGCGACGTTCTGACACTTATCGAAAAGGCAGAGCAGGCCATCGACCAAAAGCAGGCAGCCGAGATGGAGCGCAAATTACGCGAGCAGAGCTTTACGCTCGACGATTTTCTTGATCAGCTCAGGCAGATCAAGAACATGGGCAGCCTCGATTCGCTCATGGGCATGATGCCGGGCATCAAGCCGGGCGCACTCAAGGACGCCAAGGTCGACGAGAAGGCGCTCGCACACATCGAAGCTATCATTCTTTCGATGACGCCCAGGGAACGCGCAAAGCCAGACATTCTCGGCTCATCACGCAAGCGCCGCATTGCGGCAGGCAGCGGCACTACGGTCGAGGAGATCAACCGCCTGCTCAAGCAATACGATCAGATGAAGCAGATGATGAAGTCTATGATGCGTGGCGGCAAGCGCAGAGGCAAGGGCTTTAAGGGCACGGGGTTGCCCTTCTGACACAGTTATTCAAACGAATAAAATAAAACAAACTTTTTTCTTGAAAGGAAAATATCATGGCAGTTAAAATCAGACTCAGAAGAATGGGCGCAAAGAAAGCTCCCTTCTATCGCATCGTTGTTGCAGACTCTCGTTTCCCCCGCGACGGCAGATTCATCGAGGAGATCGGTTATTACAACCCGATGAAGGATCCTGCTGATTTTTCGGTAGACGCAGAGAAGGTCAAGACCTGGATCGGCAACGGTGCACAGCCCACCGAGACCGTCAAAGCTCTGCTTAAAAAGAACGGCATTATCTGAGTGAGGAATTATCAATGAAACAGATCCTTATCGACATCGCCAAGGCGATAGTTGACAAGCCCGACGAGGTCGCTGTTACCGAAAAGGTCAGCGGTTCGACCGTTATGCTTGAGCTGTCTGTCGCTAAAAGCGATATGGGCAAGGTAATCGGTCGCGGCGGCAAGATCGCCAAGAGCATTCGCACGGTCATGAAGGCGGCTGCTGTTCGTGAGAACAAGCGCGTCATCGTCGAGATAGTCTGATGCGCAGATATCTCGAGGCCGGCAGGCTCAATTCGCCGCGCGGCATAAAAGGCGAGATCAGGTTTGATTGCTGGTGCGATTCTCTTGAATTCTTAGAGGATGTCGGCACGCTTTACCTCGACGACGAGGGCAAGCGTCCGCTCAAGGTCAAAGAGTATCGCCTCAGCGTTTCGACCGTTACATTTATCGGCTATGAGGACCGCACTCTTGCGGCTTCTCTCACAGGCCGCACTGTCTATTTTGACAGGAACGATATTCAGCTTCCCGAGGGTGTATTCTTTTTTGATGACATCGTCGGGTGTCCTGTGTTTGACGCCGACAGCGGCGAGGAGCTCGGCAGGGTTTCTGCCGTCGACGAGGGCGCAAGCAGCTATTATTATAGGATAACAGGCGGCAGCAAGGAATATTATGTGCCTAATGTCGACGAGTTTATTGCATCGGCATCACCCGAAAAAGGCGTTTTTCTGCGCAATTACGGCGACCTCGCCGTGGAGGCAAAGTGATGAATTTTGAGGTGCTGACGTTGTTTCCCGATGCTCTGCGTCCGATATTTGACGCGAGCATCATAGGCAGAGGAATAAAAAACGGACATATCAGCGTCAACTGCACTGATATACGCGATTATTCGCTTGACAAGCATCGCAGGGTCGACGACACGCCGTATGGCGGTGGCTTTGGCATGGTGATGGCTTGTCAGCCTGTCGTCGACTGCATACGTGACGTCAAGTCGCGTCTTGTCGGCTCGGTCAGGGTCGTCTATATGTCACCGCAGGGCGCACTGTTTGATCAAAAAACGGCGGTGCGTCTGTCGCAGTATGACAACCTCGTGCTGCTGTGCGGTCATTATGAGGGCATCGACGAGCGCATAATAGAGCTCGAGATCGACGAAGAAATAAGCATAGGCGACTATGTGCTGACAGGCGGCGAATTGCCTGCCGCAACAGTGGTCGACTGTGTTTCGAGGCTCGTTCCCGGGGTGCTCCCCTCTTCAAAATGCTATGAAGACGAGAGCCTCTCCGACGGCTTGCTTGAATATCCGCAATACACACGCCCACGCGAATTTGAAGGGCTTTGCGTGCCCGAGGTGCTCATCAACGGCAACGCGGCACTGCAGGCGGCGTGGAAACGCGAGCAGAGCATAGAGCGCACAAAACGCAAGCGCCCCGATCTGCTCGAGCAATGAGGATCTTTTGATTATGAGTTACAGCAGCGATAACAATGAAAACAGGCACGGCAGCCTGATAGTATACGCATTCTCGCTGCTTTCGGCAAAGATATCCGAGGGCGCTGAGAGATCGGCAATATGTCGGGCGCTTGACACGCCCGGCTCGGTCGACCGCGCACTCGGCTCGGGTCTCTTTGCCGGAATGGTTAACAAAACCGATGTCTATGGCAGAGTTTTGCGACCTGCCAAGAGCTTTTTTTCGAGGCTTCTCGAGCGCAGTGCAGCTATCAATGCGCTAAGAAAGGCAATAGACCTTTTGCTGCGCAAGCCGCTGCATACCTTTGGTTTCTTTCTCTTCTTTCTCGGCTTGCTCGGCGGCGGAGTGACTGTTTTTGAAAAACTTGGCTTTTTGTCGGTCGCTTCGGGCGCGGCAGATCTGATGCTGTGCGCACTGATGGTCGTATTCAGCCTGCCTTTGATATTGTCACGGCGCAAGCTTGCGTCGGTGTTTGAGGGCAGCTCGTTCTTCAGAGCGATATTCCAGGGCAGACTCGGCTTTGAAATGCAGAAATTACGTCGTGGCGACAGAGGCTCAAGCGACATATTTCTCGTTTTGCTGCTCGATATAATACTTGCGGCGATATCGGTGTTCGTGCCGATGACGCGCATAATGCTGTTTTTGGCGTGGCTGTGCGTATTTTTGTTCCTGATATGCAATCCCGAGGCAGGGATGCTGCTTTGCGCAGTGCTTATTCCGCTGGTAGACAGCGGCACGTTGGGTGCGCTGATGCTGGTCACTGCGACAGGCTACCTCATCAAGGTGCTGATGGGCAAGCGAACCATCAAGCTGTCCGCCATCGACATATTTGTCATATTATATTTTGTATACAGAGCGATTTTGCTGATGCTCGGCTCAGGCGGCAGCGAACAGGTCTTTGCGATAATCAGCTATTTCACGGCACGCAACCTGTTGAGATCGAGCGACCTGCACTCGAGGTATATCTCGTGCATATCGCTTGGCATATCGGTCGCAGCAGCTATTGAATTGATACGCTATCTGCTGTCATTGCCGTTTTTCAGCGGCAGGATAGTTTTTGACATACCGCCCACTTATTCGCCTGATGCGCTCGGCATATATTTTGCGTGTGCTATACCGCTCACACTCACGTGTATGCTCGGCAACAGCGACAAGCGCGACAGGGTTTATGGCTTTGTTTCGTTTGCGCTTTCGATAGCGTGCCTCGTCTTGATATTCGACAGCAGTATATGGGTGTACGCGGCGGCGTTCACGGCGCTGTTTATACTTGTTGCGTTCAGAAGGCGGCTGACTGTGCTGATAACCTCGGCATTCGCTTTGCCGCTTATATATACGCTCGGCGAGATATTCAGCAAGCACACGCTGCAGAAGGGCAGCGCATTTGGAGCGATAACTGCAGAAAGCGGACTTGCGGGTGCGCTCGGATTTGCCGCCATACTGGTCATTCTGACGCTCTCAATACCGTCATCACTGCGCATATCACGACAAAGCTCGCTGAGATATTCGATGTGCGGCTATGCAACCGTGGCGTTTGTATTGCCGGTTGCGGCGCTGTTTGTTTCGCCAAGCGGACTGCTGGGCGTGCAGATGCTGTTTTGGATGACGCTCGGCACATTCGTTTCGTGTGAAAAAATGCTTGAAAGGACGGCTATCGACGATGAAAATCAATAACAAGCCACGCAGACAGATATCGGTGCCGATAGTCGACATTTTTATCATTCTGCTCATAATAGCAGGTGTCGCCTTCGGTGCGGTCAAGCTTGTCGATCGCTCGGGCGGTGCGCAGCTGCAGCAATATCGTGTAGACGTTATAATCAAAGATTCCGACGGCAACGCAATGCGTGTTTCGAACGGCACGACGCTTTATTTTGAGGACGGCACGACGTTCGGCACTGCAAAGCTTTTCGGCAGCAGCATATACACGGGCACTATGGCTTCGACCTTTAACGCCTCGGTTTTGATAGGTGCAGAGAGGCGTCCCGATGCACTTTATTGCGAGGGCAAGCCGCTCTTGATAGGCAGCGAGATCAAATTGCATTCAAAGAGCACCGAGCTTGTGGCGATAGTCGTATCGTGGAGCGAGATTGGAGATGATGCGTGATGAAGAACAGACCGCATTTTAATATGCTTGACATAGCTATAATACTGCTTGCAGCCGCTATGCTCGTCACGCTGATATTCAGACAGGATATAATCGCCGCATTCGACAAGACCGAAACGGCGACAGTCAGCTATTCATTTTCGTCAGTTCCCGTGAGGTTTTCGTGTGCCGAGACCTTGCCTGACGTGACGGCGATATACCTCGCCGACGAGCTTACGCAATTTGGCGTAATAACCAAGATAGACAAGGATACGGCGTCACCTGCCGACCCCAACTATATAACGATCTCTGGCACTGCGACGGCGGTTGCCGAGGTCAGAGAAGACGGCTATTATCTTGACGGCAAGCACCTGCTCGCCGCAGGTTGCAGGTATGTCGTGCGTGACGGGTTCTCGGAATATGAGATCTGCATCAACGAGATAAGCCTGCTTGATTAAAATCAACAACTGTATTTTATGTTCGGTGCGGTATTTTGTCGAAGTATACAAACCGCCGCTCTTGTAAAAAACTTAATTTGTGATATAATTGATATGAGCATTCATATCGCTTTTGGAGGAGATACTATGACCAGCAAAGAGATAACTGTTAATATAGAGGTAGGTCTTTGTGCAAAGCCCGCATCCCACTTTATTCGCACTGCCAATGAGTTCAGCAGCCGCATCAAGGTGGTCAGCGGCGACGGCACCAGCACTGCCAACGCCAAGAGCCTGCTTTCTGTGCTCGCACTCGGCATTGTCAAGGGCGACACCATCACGCTCATCGCAGAAGGTGACGACGAACAAGCAGCCATCAACAAACTCGCAGATCAGATCGAGAACGGTTTCTATCTCTGATCATCTCGTCATATCAGCTTTCAAGTCGCCCCGTGCCTATAAAGGTGTTCGGGGCGGTCTTTATAGACCCCAAAGATGCCAACGGAGGTTTTTTAGATGACCCGTCAAGAGCTGTGGGAAAAGGCAAAGCTTTTGCCGCTCTCGCCCGGCGTGTATCTCATGCACAGCAAATCGGGCAAAATCATATATGTCGGCAAGTCGCGTGCGCTCAAAAACAGAGTGTCAAGCTATTTTGCGCCGTCGTCGCATCACCGTGGAAAGACGGCAAGAATGGTCGCCGCAGTCGACGATTTTGAGGTCTATTTAACTGCAACAGAGCTTGAGGCGCTGCTGCAGGAGGATAAATTTATCAAGCAGTTTTCGCCGAGATACAACATCAAGCTCAAGGACGGCGGAGGCTATCCATACATTCGTATCTCTGACGAGTGCTATCCGTCGCTTTCGATAGCGTGGCGACGGACGAACGGCGGCAGATATTTCGGCCCTTATTCATCGGCATCTGTCGCAAAAGGCATTATCGAGAGTGCAAACGCCGCATTTGGCTTGCCCACCTGCGGCAAAGAGTTTCCCAAGGATATAGGCAAGGGACGCCCCTGCCTCAATTATCAGATAGGGCGCTGCATCGGCGTATGTCGCAGGGGCGCTGTCAGCGAAAAGGATTATGCCGAGACGATATCGTCTGTCGTGCACTTCCTGCGCGGTGATTTTGCTTTTTTGACAAAAGCATTGGAAGCACGTATGCTGAAGGCGAGCGACCACCTCAATTTTGAGCTCGCCGCCAGATACCGTGATATGATAAAGGCGGTCAAGCGGCTTGGCGACAAGCAGCAGATAGTTGCCGACATCGACCTCGATTGCGACGCCGTGGGCTATTATGCCGACGACCTTGGCGCAGAATTGACAGTGCTTTTCATCAGGCACGGTGCGATAGTCGACAGGCAGAATTTTGAGTTCGGCGCAGACGAGATAATCGACGAGCAGGCGCTCATCGGCTTTTTGGCGCAGTTTTACACACGGCGCGGCTTTGTTCCGCCGAATATATTTTTGGGCTTTGACATCGACGATGACGAAAAGAAATTGCTTTGCGACTGCTTTGCAGAGATAACAAGCTCGCAGGTCAACATCGCCGTTCCTCAAAGAGGTATCAAAAAGAGCCTTGTCGAGACGGCAGAGCGCAACGCTCGTGAATTGCTTTTGCATTCACGTGCGGTAGAGGCAAAGCGCACAGGCGCACTCGCCGAGGTCGCAGAATTTCTGCATTTAGAGACCTTGCCCGACAGAATAGAATCATATGACATATCAAACAGCGGCACAGAGCTCGCCTCGTGCGGCATGATAGTGCTCGAAAAGGGCAGGTTCGCAAAGCGCAAATACAGGTCGTTCAATATTTCGGGTGAGATAAACGACGACTGCTCGATGCTGCGTGAAGCGCTCGGCAGGCGATTTGATCACTCGAGCGACGAAAACGGCTGGGAATATCCCGATCTTATACTGATGGACGGCGCAGAACAGCAGGTGCTGGTCTGTCGAGAAATATTGGCGGAGCGTGGCATCGATATTCCTGTTTTCGGCATGATAAAGGACGAGCATCACAAGACACGCACGCTTACCGACGGCATGAGCGAGATAGGGCTAATCAGGCGGCAGGATCTGTTTGTATTCTTTTATAAGATACAGGAGGAGGTCCACCGATATGCGCTCGAGCGCATGGATGCACGCCGCCGCAAAAAGGTCAAGCAGAGCAGCCTTACATCAGTCAAGGGTGTCGGAGAAGCAAAGGCGAATGCGTTGCTTTTGCATTTCGGCACGCTCGAAGCGCTCAAGAACGCAAGCACAGATGAGATCGCGTGTGTCAAGGGCATCAATCCCGAGACGGCAAAAGCGGTCTATGACTTTTTACATTCCGCAAAGGAGAAAACATGAGAATAATTACAGGCATCGCAAGAGGCACAAAACTCGATACACTGCCGGGTGAAGAGACACGTCCGACAGGCGAAAAAGCCAAGGAAGGCATTTTTTCGGCAATACAGTTTGATCTGCACGACCGCAAGGTGCTCGATCTGTTTGCAGGCAGCGGACAATTGTCGCTCGAAGCCCTCTCGAGAGGTGCAGAAAGTGCGGTCATGATCGACGCTTCACGTGCTGCATGCGAGATCATCAAGCAGAACGCAATGCGTGCAAAGCTTATGGAGCGCACTCGCATCGCCTGCTATGACTATAAAGAATACATCAGAGGTGCGGCAGGCAAGCAAAGGTTCGAGCTCGTGTTCCTCGATCCGCCATACGACAGCGACATGGCAGAAAAAGCATTTGATGCGCTCGAGCGTGCCGAAATGCTCGCCGACGACTGCATCGTGGTCATCGAGACTTCCGCCGACCATGTTCCCGAGCCCAAGGACGGCTGGCAGCAAAAGCTTTATCGCTATGGCGTGGCACATGTGTGCATACTGCGCCGAGGCAACTGAAAATATTAAACTCACGAGGTATTTTTAAAAAATGACTGCTATCGTAGCAGGGAGCTTTGATCCCATAACAATCGGTCACGTCGACCTGATCGAGAGAGCATACAGACTTTTTGGTGATGTCGTGGTGCTCGTCGCCGTCAACAGCGGCAAAAAATATCATTTTTCGCGCGGACTGCGTGCCGAAGCGATACGTGCCTGCTTTGCAGACAACAAAAAGATCAGGGTCGAGGAATGGAACGGACTTACCGCAGACTATGTCGCCAGCATCGGTGGCGGTGTCATCGTGCGTGGAGCACGCTGCGGCAGTGAGTACGACGGCGAAAAAGACCTTTATGACATCAATTCGGTGCTCGGCGTCGAGGAGACGGTCATCCTGCCGGCAAAAAACGAGCACAGGTTTATAAGCTCGACATTCGTCAGAGAGCTGATGAAGTATGGCAAGGACGTCAGCGAATACATACCCGCCCCCGCCCTTGCGGTCCTGGAGAAAGAAATGTGATCATATGATCAATATAAAAAAATGCTCACTCGATTTTATAAGAGAGCCGCTTTTGGCTCCGTTTGGCTTTAAGGGCGGTTATCTGTCAGAGCTCTGGCAGCCCGTGGTCAAGATAGATTCTGACGTCGGCACTGCGGTCTGCCCATCGGTGCAGAGCGTTTTGTGGTCTGATGCAAGAGTTTTTTCGGGCTCGACCGAAGCCGGCGGCAACGCCAAGATGCTTTTGGTGACAGAGCGCGCCAGCAAAATGATAGAGGGCACAGGCTTTGAAGCACCATACGAGGTCACAAGCTATCTAGCAGACGCTTTAATGCCCTATGCCGAGGCGGTCTGCGGCTTTAAGACCGCAAAGACCTTTGTGCTCAACTCGCTCGTTGGCATAGACCTCGCTCTGTGGTCACTGTATGCACGAAATTCGGGCGCAAAAGATTTTTATGATATAATCCCTTCACAGCACAAAGATACCTTTAAATGCCGCCACAGCAGGCTGTCGTGCATTCCGCTCGTCAACTATTCCGTCGACAACGACGGCATACGCAAATTGCTGTCGGACGGTGCGTCGCTTTTAAAGATCAAGCTCGGCAGGCATATTTCAGGCGAAAACGGCTCCGAGAACGACATGCAATCTATGCTCGAGTGGGATATCGAGCGTGTAAAAGAGATACACGCCATCGCTTCGCAATACCGAACCGATATGACCAAAAGCGGCAGGATAAGATATTATTTCGATGCCAACGGCAGGTATGACACAAAAGAGCGCCTTGCTCGGTTCTTTGATGCGATAGACAGGTTCGGGGCACTCGAATGCACCGAGCTGATAGAAGAGCCCTTCGCCGAGGGCAACAACACGGACGTTTCGGACATTCCTGCGGCAGTCGGTGCTGACGAGTCGGCACATTCCGCTGAGGATCTCAAAACGCGCATTCAGCAAGGCTACAGAGCCGTCGCATTCAAGCCTGCGGCAAAGACCTTGTCTGTCTCGTTTGAGATGGCGCATATCGCACACAGCGCAGGCATAGGCTATCTGACGGCAGACCTCACGGTCAATCCCCTGCTCGCCATGCTCAACCGCATTTTTGCATCATATCTTGACGCATTGCCCGGCATGACTGTCGGCGCAGTCGAGGTCAACGGCGACCAGAATTACAAAAACTGGCGCGATATGCAAAAGCTCTTGCCGCCGTCGCTTGAATGGAGTGATGCCACAGGCGGCGCATTTATCGCAGGTGACGAATTCCTTGGCAATTCAGGCAAAATATTTGAAACCAACGGCTATGCCGCAATTTTTGAGAGGTAAAAACAGAAAATGAAGACCGCAATTATCATGCACAAAGATTCTTATTCTATAGTCATCGACCAAAAGACCATAGACCGCCTGTCGACCTACGGTGAGCTGGTCATTGGCGAGGGCTCGACAAAGGAACAGGTCATCGCCGCCGCAAAGGGCGCTGATGTGCTTATCACCTCGTGGGGCAACGAGCCTATCGACAGCGACATTCTCGCAGTATGCCCCGACCTCAAGCTTGTATGCCACGCGGCAGGCAGCGTTAAGCCTATCGTCAGCGACGAGCTGTGGCAGAAGGGCGTCAGAGTTACCTCGTCGGCGTGCTGCCTTTCGATGGGTGTCAGCGAAACTGCGCTCGGATTTACGATCGCAGCGTGCAAAAACCTTTTCAATCTCAACACCTCGCTGCACGCAGGCGGCTGGCAGGAGGGCAAAGAGAACATCAGAGAGCTTTATGACCTCACTGTCGGCATAGTCGGCTTCGGCTGGGCAGGCAGACACTATTGCGAATTGCTCGCTCCGTTCGATGTCAAAAAGGTCGTTTATGATCCGTTTGCATCAAAAGAGGCTGTCGAAGCACTTGGCGCAACACTCGTTTCGTTCGAAGAGCTGCTTAAAATAAGCGACGTTGTTTCTGTACACGCTCCCTCGATAGACTCGACCTATCATATGTTCTGCGCAGAAACTCTGGCTATGATGAAGCCCGATGCAGTGCTCATCAACACCGCACGTGGCACGCTCATTGACGAAAAGGCACTTTATGACCATATGAAGGCAGGCAACCTCAAGTACGCTTGCCTCGACGTTCGTGATCCCGAGCCGCCCGCAGAGGACGACTGCCTGCGTGAGTTGCCAAACTGCATAATGAGTCCGCACCTTGCGGGACTTGCAAAGAACGGACTTTATAAAATAGGCAAGCACGTCTGTGACGAGATAGACAGATACCTCGCAGGCAAAAAAATGATAGGCGAGGTCACAAAAGAAATGCTCGCCAATATGGCATGATCTATAATCGAGGTGTTTTATATGCAAAAAAGAGTTATCGCCGTGCATGATATTTCGTGTGTCGGCAAGTGCTCGCTTACGGTCGCACTGCCCATACTTTCGGCGTGCGGCATAGAATGCAGCGTGCTGCCCACGGCAGTGCTTTCGACGCACACAGGCGGCTTTACGGGCTATACCTTCAGAGATCTCACTGACGATCTCGACCCTATAATCGACCACTGGAAGAGCCTTGACCTGCACGTCGATGCTATATACACCGGCTATCTCGGCTCATTCAAACAGCTTGAGATAGTTTCAAGGCTTTTTGACACGTTTGACAGCGCTATAAGGCTGGTCGACCCTGTCATGGCAGACAACGGCGTGCTTTACAAGGGCTTTGACATGGATTTTGTCAAGGGTATGCTCGAGCTTTGCAAAAAGGCCGACATAGTTATTCCCAACATAACCGAAGCATCGCTGATGCTGGGCAAGGAATATCGCGAGGATTTCTGCAAAGAAGCGTGGTTTGAGGTTGCAAGCGAGCTTACGAGCCTTGGCCCAAAAGCCACCGTGCTCACAGGCGCAACTCCCAAAGAAGGACTTATCGGCGCTATGTACTGCACAAAAGACGGCGACAGAGGCGAAAAGGTCACAGAGCACTTCGACGGCTATTTCCACGGCACAGGCGATGTATTCGGCTCGGCGTTCCTCGCCGCATATCTTGCAGGCAAGAGCCTTGGCGATGCGGTCAACTGCGCAGTGCTTTACACTGCAGAGGCGATACGCCGCACCAAACAAGCGGGCACAGAGCCGAGATACGGCGTTGATTTTGAGGGTGCATTGCCTTTGCTGCTCGAAATGATAAAATAAAAAGGGTGTATATATGTTTGATGTTTGTCTCGCCGGCACAGGCGGCACTATACCGTTAAAAAACAGATGGCTGACTACCGCATATTTCAGATACGGCGGCAGTTCGTTTCTCATAGACTGCGGCGAGGGCACTCAGATAGCACTTAAAGAAGCAGGCTGCGCACTCTGTCCGATCAAAGTACTGCTGATAACCCACCTGCACGCAGACCATATAAGCGGCTTGCCCGGGCTTTTGCTTTCGATGGGCAACGAGGGCAAGACAGACAAGCTCACGATAATAGGACCAAAGAACATCGGCTATGCGGTGCGTGGTCTCTGCACCGTCGCACCCCACCTGCCGTTTGAGCTCGAAGTCATAGAATTATCTGCATCAGAGCAGGTATTTTCGCTCTATGGGCTTGAAATAACCGCATTCTCGGTCAAGCACACAGTGCCCTGCTATGGCTATTCGGCAGTGCTCAAGCGCCCCGGCAGGTTCGACCCCGAGCGTGCCAAGGCGGCAGGGATACCTATCCGTGCGTGGGGATTATTGCAAAAACAAAGCACCGTCGAGTTTGACGGCGCTTTATACACGCAGGATATGGTTTTGGGGCCCGAAAGGCGCGGAATCAAGTTTGTCTATACCACCGACACACGTCCTTGCGACTCGATAGTCGCTCATGCGGCAAACGCAGACCTGTTTATCTGCGAGGGCATGTACGGCGAGACGGACAAATTGCCCAAGGCGCTCGAAACACGGCACATGATGTTCTCAGAGGCAGACGAGCTCTGCGTCAAAGCTGGCGGCGTAAGGCGCTTGTGGCTGACACATTTTTCGCCGTCAGTCCCATACCCCGAGGCAGATGCCGATGCCGCTCCGCACGCTGTCATTCCTCATGACGGCGCAAAGATAGAGCTTATATTTGATCCTGATTGACAAGCCTTGAAAGATATGGGTTATATTGCTTTTCTCTCGCAAGCGATGTCATTTCGCCATGCCCCGGGAATATCGTATAATCTCTTTCAAGCGAAGCAAGCCTTCTGAGCGTGCTCTGCATCTTTATTCTGTCGCCGCCGTAATCGAGCGTGCCGACAGAGTCTTTAAACAGCGTATCGCCGCTGAACATAATATCATCGAAGATATAGCACACGCTGCCGTCGGTATGACCCGGCGTGTGCATTATTTTAAACTCAAATCCGCAAAAATCATAAAATCCCTCGTCGCTTATCATGCATTCTGCGCTCTCGAACGGACGCGGATCGTTGCGAACGAGCGACGAAAACATATCACGCTCTGTCAGGCTGTGAGCGTCAAGCTCGTGTATCAGCACAGGCTTGCCCACCTGTCTGAGCGCACCGACTGCGAGTATATGGTCGAAATGACCGTGTGTCAGCAAAATGCCACGCATCGATGCGTCGCACCTGTGCAAGGCGTCACGTATCAAGCCCTCGTCATCGCCCGGATCTATCACGAGCGCATCGCGTGAATCAGGCTTTTTGACTATATAGCAGTTTGTCGGCATTATGCCGACCTCTATGCATTTGACGATGTATTTCATAAATGCACCTCCTATCGATTAGATAATATCACACAAAAAGGATTTTGGCAACTATTATGAACAACAAAAAGACTGTGCTGCTGCGATTTTTGATCAGGGCGACCGTCGATATATTAATACTCGCGCTGTTCGTCTTTTTGGCGTGCATACCGATATTATCAGGCTGCACCGAGGCCTGGCTCAACTCGGCGATAATGTTTGCAAGCATTTTTTCTATCAATATTCTGCTCCTCACAGTCAAGCTTGACCTTAAGATAGCCGACAGAATATTGCCGAGGCAGGAATCTGCGGCGGAGCACGACAATAACACGCCTGAGATCATCGGGCTCACCTCACCGATAGGCGATGCCTATTATGAATACTGGCCTATCTTCACAAGCCCTCGCTATTCAATAAAGCGCGTGCCGCCCAAATTGCGCGCACTGCGAATGTTCGTCGGACTTACTGCCGCGATATTCGGCGCAGCGGTTTTGATCGATTTCGTGTTTTCGGACGAAATGGAGCCGAATGCACTTTTGCTTTCGTTTCTCCTTCTGTTCGGTGGAATCGGCATAGTCAGCCTCGGATATATCAGAGGCGTTCTGTCGGGGCTTTGCGGAATGGCGCTTGCGGCAGTGATCGTTATGTGCGGCGACCGCATAGAAGCACTTGCCGACACCTCGATATTCACTGCGATAATATTGCTTGTTTCCGTCTTGTTTGTGTTTGCGTTCTTGACATTCTTGCTTGTACGGCATATAAACAGAACAAAATTCAAATTGCCTGCTTACGACCACGGCAGCGATATATCTGTTCCTATCCGCCTCATAAAGCCCGACAAGCCTGTTGTCTGCGCCGTGACTGTCAAGGTCGACTCGTCACTGCCCGGTGCCGAAAAGCGCTATATCATAAACAAAGCGTCTGACATCGCTTCGTTCTGTCGGCAAAAGGAAATGACCTATGTCGGCCTGCGTGCCACAAAATACGACCCGACAGTCACCTACATATCCTATTGCAGCGACGAAAAAGCCGCAGAAAAGCTAAAAGCGCATATCGCCTCGTTGATCGACGGCGAGATCACAGAAACGCTCATAAAAAGTGACGAGAACTATGAGGTATACAAAAGCCTTTTGCCTGACGAAAAGGCGCTTTTCAGAGCCTTCAATGCGCTTTTCGCTCCCGGGCTCGAGGCACAGCCCGAAGCGCAATTCAAACTTAGTTTTGCCATATACTTTGACGGCGACCAAAGCAAAGCCGACGAGCTGCTTGCCGCCGACTGCTCACTCAAATTTGAATGTGGCGACGGCGAAAATATTGCAGAGGCGACGACCGCAGGTCACTTTAACATCTCTGACATCAACGCCTTGACCGACGAGCTCGTCACGCTTGCAGAGCGGTTTGATGCGCGCCTTTTACCGTGGGTGATAGCTCCACTTGAAGAATGATATAAGGGAGGATGCTTTTTAAAGCGTCCTCCCCTCTTCTTTTTTATTGCTTATAAAGCTTTATCTGCAAGGCTTTTGCCGCAGGCGACGAAGCGTCTACGACTATCTCGCTCTTGCCGCAGATGAGCGAAAGCGTACAATACTCTTTAGAAACTCCTGCAGGAATAGCAAAAACGCCTGCGCCCTTGGTGTTCAAGAACAGTGCCGCCGTGACCTGCTCAAGTCCCTTGGCGTTGCAGTCGAATGTTATCTCGGCGACCGCCTTGACAGCGCTGTCAGAAACATATTCTGCCCTGCCGTCGACTATGTCGATGACCGCAAACGGCTCTGCCGTCTCGGCTATGCGCCTTATGTCGTCGGTCTTTTGCTTGCCGTATTTGACCTGCTTTGCGAACGCCATCGTTTCAAGCACAAACGAAATGATGTGCTTTGCCGAGCGCTGCAATTCGCCGCGTGTCAACGAGCCGTCAGAAAGCGACTGCATTATATTATCGTCATGCGTGAGCGCATCCGGCAGAACCATATAAATATCGTTCTGCGCCTTAATCAGGCTGCGGAAGTCGGTTACATTCTCGGGGTCCTCGCAGCCGCCGAGCTTCGCCCACCAGTCTGTCATGACGAGCCCGTCGAAGCCGAATCTGTCACGCAAAAGCACCGCCATAGGCTCGTTCGAAGCCGCCCACCTGCCACCGATGCGGTTGTAAGAGGTCATTATTGCGCTTGCCTTGCCTTCTCTGACTGCGATCTCGAAAGGTCTTGCATATATTTCTCTGATGGCACGCTCGCTGATGACCGAGCTTGATGTGTATCTGCAATGCTCCTGGCTGTTAGCCATATAATGCTTGACGACCGCTTTTGCGCCTGCCTTATCAAGACCGATGCAAGCGGCAGAAGCCATAAGTCCTGCGAGCAGAGGGTCCTCTGAATAATACTCAAAATTCCTGCCGCAGAGCGGGCTGCGGTGGATGTTGACACCCGGAGCAAGCAAAACATCACAGTCGTATGCTATGACCTCATAGCCCTCAAATTCATACAACTGCTTGACGAGCTCGCAGTTAAAGGTTGCGGCAAGCGTCGTTCCGCTTGGCAGAGCCGTTGCGACGACGTTGCTCGAAAGCCTTACGCCCGCAGGGCCGTCGGTCGTGTTGACAATGGGAATATCCCTGTCAAACAGTGCCTCGGTTATGCCGCCGAACACAGATGCCGAGCCGGGCGTTCCCTTGGGGCTGCTCATTCCCTCGCCGCGTGTAAGGCAAGCAAGCTCGGTGTCGCTGAGCGAAGCGACAAACTGATCGACAGTGCATACGCCCTCATGCACGTCTGTCAATGTAAAATGCTTTTCGATATGCGGCATTTCTTTTGGGATCTCGCATTTCGTGCGCCCATTCGATGTAATGGGAGCAGGTGCAAAGCCCTTTGTTGTCAGCCTGTCAAATGGTTTTTCCTGCAGGCAGCAGGGCTCATCCTTGATGAACATTCCGTCATACTCGAATCTATAAACCTCGTCGCCCGACAGCGAATCGCCGACCGACAGCGCATAAATGCCCTTTGGCAGATAATAGCCGCCGTTTATATCATCATAAAGCGTTATATTTCTATAATCGACGAATACATTTATCTCTTTGCTCTTGCCAGGCTGCAATATTTCGGTCTTTGCGAAGCCTGCCAATATGCGGTGCGGCATATCGTGCTCACCGAGATAAGACAGATAGACCTGCACTACCTCTTTGCCTGCACGTTTTCCGACGTTTTTGACATCAAAATGCAGTGTTATGCCTGATTCCGAATGCTCCGCCGAAGCAAACGTGGTCTGAAACTCTGTATAAGACAAGCCGTGACCGAAAGGATAAAGCACCCTTTCCGGCGCAAAGGTCGAGAAATATCTATAACCGACATACCTGTCCTCTGAATAAAAAACATCGGTGTCACTGCCGTAGTTGTATGCAGGATATCCGTCAAGCGTCCTTGCGAACGTATCGGGCAAGCGTCCCGAGGGCGAAGCCCAGCCCATCAGCAGAGCCGCAGCGGCAGTACCGCCGTCCATGCCTGCCTGCCAGAGGCAAAGAATAGCATCGCAATATTTCTCAGCTTCGGTCAGCTCGACCACTCCGCAGGTGTTCAAAAGCAAAACTACCCTGCCGAAATGCGCACGCAAAAGTTTCAGCATCTGCATTTCATCGTCGCTGAAATAATAGCTGCCCTTTTCTGCCGCCTGATCCTTGTCCTCGCCTGCCGTTCTCGAGATGATATAGACTGCCGCATCGCAGCGCTTGGCAGCCTCGACGACAACAGCTTCTGAAACGACAAGCTCCTTTTGGCTGTGCGGATGATGCCAGCCCGTGCCGTTGTCATAAGGGTTTTCGGTGGCGAAAAGCTCATATATTCCGCTTATGACCCTGTCGACGTCGGCGCCCATTGTGGTGAGCGCATAGCAAACGCTCGCTACCCTGCCGCAATTGTTGTTGCCGGAGCCTGTGCCACCCTTGAGATAGCAGTGCTGCATCCTGCCAAAGAGCGCAATTTTTGTGCTTTCATCGAACGGCAAAGCGTCGTGCTCGTTTTTTAAGAGCACAGCGCCCTCCTCGGCGGCACGCAAACTAAACTCACGCAGTTCCGCCACGGGCTTTGCCGACGACATATATTCAATAGCCTTTTTGCTGATTTCTATCATGATAAAAAACCTCCAACGCAAATATTATAACCGATTTTGCCGCAACATGCAATAGCATCTATTGCAAAACGGCGGCGTTTCTGCTATAATTAGTCAAACAAAAGGAGGAACACGCTATGCAACCAACAAAAAAACTCGGCTTTGGATTGATGCGCCTGCCGCAAAAGGATGGCAAGATCGACATCGAAGCCGTCAAAGCGCTCGTCGACGAATTTATCGATTCGGGCTTCACCTATTTTGACACGGCATACTGCTATCCCGGCTCTGAAGAAGCCTTCAAAGCGGCGGTATCGAGCCGCTATGACCGCAAGCAATACACTGTCGCCACAAAGCTGGCAGGCTGGCTGCTGAGCGAGACATTCTCTCCCGAGCAGATGTTTAAAGAACAGTTAGAACGCTGCGGCGTAGAATATTTTGACTATTACCTGCTTCACAGCCTGCAGCCCTCGCGCATAAAGGACTATGACGACTATGACTGCTGGCAATTCTGCAACAGGATGAAGGCAGAGGGCAAGATAATCAACTATGGCTTTTCGTTCCACGGCGACCCCGTCCTGCTCGAAGAGCTGCTGACCAAGCACCCCGAGGTCGATTTTGTGCAGCTGCAGCTCAACTACATCGACTGGGACGACACCGCCGCAATATTCGCATCGCAAAACTACGAGGTCGCGCGCAGGCACGGCAAAAAGATCATTGTCATGGAGCCTGTCAGAGGCGGATACCTCGCAAACCTGCCCGAGCGCTCTGCCACAAAGCTTGCGGCACTCGGTGCTGACCGCTCGCAGGCGTCGTATGCAATGCGCTTCGTCGGTGCGCTCGACGGCGTAATGATGGTGCTTTCGGGCATGAACACGCACGAGCAGCTCGCAGACAACATAAAGACCTTCGACAATTTCGTTCCGCTTGACGAGGCAGAGCAAAAAGCCATCGAAGAGGTCAAAAGATCGCTGTTCGATGTCGAGACAGTTCCGTGCACTTCCTGCCGCTATTGCACCAAGGGCTGCCCGATGAACATCGACATCCCCGAAATATTCAAGCCTTACAACATGCTCAAGATCTATGGCGAGCACGCACGTCCGCACCTTTATTACGGTGCGGTGATAAACGGCGGCAGCGGCAAGGCATCGGATTGCATCGCCTGCGGCCAGTGCGAGAGCGCTTGCCCGCAGCACATCGAGATAATCAAGCAGCTCAAAAACGCCGCAGAAATGCTTGACAAATAACAAAATCACATAAAAAAACGAGGGTCTGTATGACCCTCGAATTTTTTTATTCAGCAGTTGCGTTCCTGCGCTTTTTGACAATAAAGAGCACGATAACTGCGGCGCTCAAAATCATCAGCATGATATAGAGCGGAACGAGCGAAACATCGCCCGTCGGGGGCAGAGGATCGTCGGGCTCAACAGGCTTTTCTTCGACCTTAAACTGCCAGTCGAGATAGCCTATCGCATCCTGAAAATCGTTGCCGAGCTCAATAGGAACGTTGAGCGACACGTCGAGATCGATCACGCCGCCCGAATAGACCGTGCCGAGCAGCACCCAATCGGTGAGCTGTGCGGTCTGATCTGCGGGAGCAGAGAACATTTTTGCCATTTCGGGCTTGCCCGAGTAAGCAACCTCGAGCGTAAGCTGCGACAAAAACGCTTCTGAGCCCTGCTGTGCGCCGAGCGAGCGCATATAAATGTCGATCTTGACATTCTTGTCGATGCTGTTGTTGATGGTGACGGTCTGCGTGAGCTTGTCACCGGGCATAACGTCCTTGAAATCAGAGAAGAGATCTGTGGGCGAATGCTCACTGCCGGGCGCAAAGATAAAATCCTTTGCCGTGCCGTCATAGGTGACAGTGCCTGCTGCCGATGCCGAAACGACACAGCAGAGCGCAAGCGAAAGCACCGATATGAGGATAAAAAGCTTTTTGATGATCTTATTCATTGCCGGCCTCCTCAAATACAATTGTATCATTCGAAACAGTCACGCCCCATGCTTCAATGACTGCACCTGCAGGCTCTGCCTGTATCGACTGCGAAAGTATCTCGACAGTAAGATAATAGCCTTCGGGCGTTTTGCCTTCAACAGGCCTGCAGTCGGTGAACAGGACAGCGGTTTCTGCACCGGGTGCAAGCGGCTTGGTGTAGTACCAATAGCCGTCGTCGCCTTGTTTCCAATAAGTATCTTCTGTTGTCCATACGATCGTGTAATCAGTGCCTTCGGCAGGAATCGTGGGATAAACTTGATCTGCATCATTGACCCATGTGACAACGACTGTCGCGCGGACATATGCGTCGACTTCGCCGGTGTTTGTGATCCGGACGTCCTCTTTAGTCAATACGCCGCTGGTATCATTACCGAAAGACTCGGTTATGCTCGTATCAAAGCTTGCCGTGCCGAAGATGTTCACAAGAGCATCGGTGGAAGTTACGAGGTATGCGAGTGTAAGGCCGGATACCAGGCAGCAGATGATGCAGACGAGCGCGAGAGCCGAAACTCTGCGCTCCTGCTTTCTGCGCTGCTTGCGGTAGCGGCTGGGAGTGCTATGCTGCTGATTATCATTTAAGTTTTTCATTAACATATCCCTCCTTTAGTTGATTGCCGGAGTGTCCGTCTTGTTCTTGAAGCTGTTGACACACGAAGAATCTTTATCAAGCCACTTGTCTTTAGTCTTTGTGTTGGTAAAGGTTATCGTGTTGTCACTTGCGGCAAGCGTTATCTTGCCGTCTACCTTATCGCATGTTACCGTATATCTCCATGCCCAATCGCCACGTTCGGTTACGGTGTAGGTCTCGCCGACCTTGAGGCCGTTGATAGTGACCGATTTGTCTGCTTCAATCGTGACGGTTGTAACAAGTGTATCGCCAAGCTTGACATCAAAGATGAACTTTGTGCCATTTTCGGCGGTAGTGTCGGTTGCAAGCTCTTTCTTGATCGTCAGCGAAGTGACATCATACTCAAACTTAGCATAATACTTTGCGGCGACGTTCTTGCCGTCGACCTTTGCAGGCGTGTAATGAGCATCAGTCGAAATCTGCTGCGTGCAAGCCTCATCCTTATACCAGCCGACGAACTTAAAGCCGTCGCCCGGGTTAGCGGTCGAGCCCTGCGCCGTACCGCTTGTAACCTTTACAGTCTCGGTAGTGGGGCTGACAGAGCCGAAACCGGTCGCGCCGGCAGGTCCGACTGCGACATAGTTTATCGTAACCTCTTTTTCTTTGTAATAGAAGGTTATGATGTTGAGCTTAGGTGCGCCCTCGCCCTCGTCAATGCGGATATTGAGCGTTGCAGAGGTCGGGTCGACCTTGTCATAGCCTTCGATATCTATCGCAGACTCTGAAATGACCTGACCATACTTGCCGGTGCCGTTCTCGGGAGCGTGAAGCTCCTCGCCGGTGCCCTGCTCAAGGTATCTCACCTGATAGGGGTACTCATTGCGAACATAATAGAGGTTGATCTCGAGGCCGTTTGCCGTAAGCTTTGCGCCCTCGGCGGTAACATCGGTGACCTCAGTGCCGTTAACGACATATTTGGTCTCTTTATACGTATAGCCGGGGATAGTCATCGGCGAAGCGGTGTATCTTGTGCCGATATCGCCTTGAGCCGTAGACGAAGCATATTCCGTCCAGGTCGTGCCATCGGTGTTTTGCGTATAGTGCTTTATGATGTACAGTGAGTGCACATCATCTTTTGTATAGTAGAAGTAGAGAATATTCTCGCCGTCAGCGGTGACGATCAGACGCTTTTGATATGCGTCGGGCATATAGCCGCTTATGGGCACGAAGGTCTCTGTAACGACTGCCTTGCGGTTGTCGCTGACCACCTTGTCGTATGCCAAAGACTTGCCTGTGTCCTTTTCGACATACTTGACGGTATAGGGCACGGCAGGCATGGGCACATACTCAAAGGTGATAACGAGGCTATCGCTTTCGATATCCAGCAGCAGCGACTGCGACTGAACAGTGGGGAAATAGCCCTCTTTATATGCCGCATAGAGATCAGTGCCGCCCTTGGCATCAAAGGTCTTGGTCGTACCTGCAAGGCCTGCGCCTGTCAGGTCGTCTGCGACCTTGACGCTGTGGTCATCCTTGAGAACATACTGAACAGTATATTGCTTCAAGGTGTTAGAGGACCACTCGCCGTAGAGTGTCAGATCCTTGCGGATCTGCGTTGTCGGGTCGAACGGTTTCTTGACACCATCCTCATAGTAATACCACATGACGAACACATACTCGCCATTGGGTTTTGCTTTGTTCATTGCTTCTTTTGTCAAGTTGCTCCTAACATACTCTTTCGCAATGTTATCGCCATGAGGAACGGTAAATTGAGCGTCTTGATCGACATCCTTAGGATGATAAATGCTGCCATTTTTCTCGGCATCCACAGTCAAATAGAATTTGACATTGTGGTTGACCGGAACCCACTTAGCATAAAGAATTATGTCGTTGGCGGGCATCTTATGCTCATCCAACTTATATTCTTCGCCGGTGCACTGCGGGTTCTGATACCAGCCGCCGAACACGACCGAGCCGGGCTCATACGCCGAGGGCGGAGTAGGTTCAAATGCATAACCACCAAGCGCAGCCTCATACTTTACGCTTTCAGTCTTGATGTCAGAATAGCCATCGTTAAATGTCAGCTTGTATGAGTTACGGGTGTAGTAGAAATACACGTCGCCACCATTACTGAGATCAATTCTACCGTTACCAGCAAATGAAGGATTAGACTCTTTCTGTGTAAAGCCATCCAAATCAAAGAAGTCCTCAGCTCTGGTAACATAATTGTAGTTTGCGGTAACGTTAAAGCGTTCAACATAAGTAGTGCCGTTATATACAGTTGTTCCTGTTTCACCAGGCAAAGCTTCTACCATGTAGTGCATGTAATATGTGTCATAATCCACCCTAGAAACAGTAAGCGTGAAGCTTTCTGCTGGCATAATGCTGAGATAAACAAGCACTTCTCTATAAGTTGAACTACCCGAAGGTGACCATCTTTCACCATTATTATAAGTGGTTCCGTTTGTACCAACAACCGGCCAGTGCTCAGAAATATCAGCACCCCACTTTTCGGTCAAAGTTTTTACAGTTTGATTGCCGTCCCTAAAGGTAAGCGTAAACTCGGTTCTGTCATAATAGACATTGACAACAGTCGAGCCATCGGCTGCAACGGTGACGGTGTCGGACTTGACGAACTTCCACAGCGTGGAATCCAAACCTACGCCCAGCATATAGCAATCGCTGTTATGCGTATGCTGTTCTTTGCCACAGGAATAGCACTTCTGTTCATGAGTGTGCTCTTCTGTGGTGCAGGTCAATGCGTAGCAGTCATTGCCATGGGTGTGAGTGCTCTCTGTCTTGCCGCAGGTGGTAGGTGCTATCGAGCCCGAAGCGGTCGAGCCAGTGTAATTATACCACTTTCCATCTATGTAAATAATGGTATACGCGCTAACCCAAAGGAAGCCATCAGAATGATAAACCTGACCTTTTTGCGGATTATTTGGCATAGAATAACCATTTCCGGTATATGCATCTCCAACTCCCGCATAGCAGCCAGTGCCATGTGTATGGCTATCAATTATACAAGTCAGTGTATAGCATGAGCCGCCGACTGCGGAATGTGTATGCTCTGTCTTATCACAGTCAAGGCATGCATCCGTATGAGTATGCACTTCTTTGTCGCATACCATCATTTCGCCTTCGGAATATGTGAACTCCCTGCCCGGCTTGAGATAAATCTCTTTAGTGAAAACAGAAAGATAGCTATACTGTTCATCGTCGGCGTTTTCGCCCCAGAAAACGACGGTTACCTTGGCGGTATCGTCAACTTTCCAGATAGCGTGATATTCGCTATTAGCTGCCGGCATGGTCTTGGGGATCGTTGCGACATCGGTGCCGCCCTTTGTTTCAGACCAGCCCTGGAAGGTATATCCCGCCTTAGTAGGTGCGCCTATCGTGCCGATCGTCGCGCCATAGCGTGCATAGACAGGGTCGGTGCCATAGCCGCCGTCCATATCGAAATTCATCAGATAATAGTATCTATCATAATAGATCTCGATGAGGGTGCTGCCGTCGGCTGCGATAGCGGGTCTTTCATAAATAAGGTTATAGAAGCCCTCATAGGTTTTATACACCTCGGGGACCTGCGAACCTGTCAAGCCCTGCTTAGTCTCGGTTTCGACAACGGTATACTGATCGTTATCAACATTCTGCTGATAGTGGATAACGGTATAATCAACATTGGTGGGTTTATAAACAACGTTGATAGTGACATCTTCGCTGACGCTTGTATAATTCAGCTCGATGCTGTCCTGCTGGCTCTCGCCAACATAAGGCAGATAGCCCTGAACCGTGGGGAAAGTTACGGTTGCAGAGAAGGACGAGCCCTCTGCAAGGTTTGCAGTGTAGGGGTCAGAAACGATCTCGTTATTCTCAAACACATAGTTGATAACTATATTATAGGTCTGCTTAACGTCGCCCTCTTCCAGCGGCATAACGTCGTTGCCGAGGGTCTCGCCAAGGTCAAGAGTGCGGAGCGTGAAGAGGCTCTGCTCGGATGCAGCCATCGTATCAGAATGAGATGCGGTGTTATGCAATTCATCCAAAGCGGACTGCGTAAGCTCAACCGAAATATTGCCGCTGACATTCTGCTTGGTGCCGTCGGTAGAGATGCAGCGCAGTGTGACACGGTTATATTCGTCAAGCAGCGACTTCATGATGCCATAGGTGACCTTAATGTGGGGGTCGCTCGCGCCGGAGATGTTCGCCCACTTATCGCCCGCGATGTCATAGCGGATCTGCCACTGATAGTGCACGTTGTCGCCCTGCAGGGTAGATGCAGCGGTATAATATGCTCTGAAGCTGTTGTCGCTCCACTCGATCTTGAAAGGCTCATCGTCGCTCGACGGCTTGCCGTCAGAGCCGAGAATGACGTTGACGCCCTCCTCACACTCGACATGCAGATCGTTCTCGTGTACCCAGCAATAGGATGCATAATGATTCTCGGGGAACGATTCGCCGGGCAGCGGTGCGACCTTATAATAGCCGGTCTTTCCTTCTTCTTCGTCGATGATAAGCATATAATCGGCGATGACGACCGTCTCGTTGAAATCGCTTTTGTTCATCGAGAAGGTATCGGTCGGCAATGTGTCAAAGCCGAGGCGACCCTCGGTGAAGAACTTGAGCGAATCGGGAACGAAAGTCGCCGTTGCGCCGATGTGCGATGCGGGCGACGTTTCGGATTTATTGGTTTCGCCGTTATCCGCAAACGGAATTATATTGCTGGCGAAGACGACAGGCAAAAGAGTGGCGAATGCGAGCAGCAGCGCCAACACTTTATGAAAATTTGAAACTCTGATTTTTTTCATAGTCTATGCCCTCTTACTCCTGCGGTTCCCAGCCTGCGGCTTCAAAAACTGTCTTGCCGTTGTTGGCTGCCTGAACTGCATATGCGGTGATGGTGATCTCGCAGCTCGAATGCTGATAGATGTTGCTCATATCAGCAGAGAACGAGACCGTGGTAAACAGCGGCTCGGTGGTTGCACCGGGCTGCAGCGGCTTTGTATAATAATAATAGCCGTCCTGCTCTGTCCAAAATTCGGTGTTTATATCAAGTCCGAGCAGGCTGACGTCGGGTTCGCCCTCGACGCCCTCTGCGAGCGTGATCGACTTGGCGACAGTGACCTTGAGCCATGCTGTGCCCTTGCCCGAATTTTTGACCTGTGCGATCTTGGAATAATCGGTCGCAGGCATCGCATCAGAAATGTTCTCAAACTGAACGAGCGTGCCGTCGGGCTGTCGTGACAGCTCCTGCAATTCGATCTTGATATTGCCGGCTGTTATCACGTTGGTTGCAGTTTCATCGTATGTAAAATACGACAATGTGCCATATGCCGCCAGCGACGCACATATGACAATCAAAGCAATTGCAATTATTTTTTTCTTCATAAAAACACTCCGTCCTTTCGATTGGGGTTTTGAAGCATTGTTGTATGCAGACTATATATGGGTGCACGACGCGTCATGCGCTCATATACGGTCTGCATACGCAGACCATATATCCCGATAGTACCCCCCCCCCACACTGGGGAGAGTTGAGGGAAATATTGCTTTAGGGAAACTAAAATAACTTAATTAGTGTTCCAGTGGCCGATGGGAAGAGCCTCGTTGAGAGCATCGAAAGCAGCCTCCCAGTCGCCGTTGAAACCGGTAGCCTGGATAGCGTCAGCATAAACGTCGATCTTGAGACCGTCGAACATAGCAGCCTGTTCTTCGTCGAAGTAAGCAGGAACCTTGAGGCCGTCGAAGATGGTATATTCCTCACCCGCATCGAGCGCGACATAGAATACGTATGCACGAGTGTTAGCGTCGGGAACAGCATCCTGATAATAAAGATCATCCATAGGATCGCCCCAACCATACTGGAAGATGCCATCGCCGTTCTCGGCCTCTCTTTCAGCATCGGTCATGAACTTGTTTGCGCAGTCGATTCTGTAGTAGTTGCCATGGTTAGCGATGGTGTCGATGTTGCAAAGGAGACCCTGACGAGTAGTCATCCACATACGGCTACCGCCGGGATACTCGGCACGCTTGCTGTAGTTGATGCCCCAGCCGGGGAATACATCGTCATAGACATTCTGAATAAATTCAGCGTCCTTGCCCTTAGGTTCATAATATTCGTCGATAGCGACGTTGATCTTGTCGATGTTGTTGATAACAACAGTAACACGGACATAAGCGGCGTTGACATCAGAAGTATTTTCGATGTGAACTTCTTTGGTGATCTCGTCGGAGGGAAGGAGGTTGGTGTACTCATACTTAGAGGCTTCAGCCTTATCGGTGCCCTTGCCAACATAGACAGGAGCGGGGTCGATGGGCTGACCATCGCTATCTTCCTGAGGTGTATAGTCGACTATCTCCCAAAGGTCGATAGCTATATCGCCGATTGTGAACTCGTTCTTCAACGCGTCTTTGTCGGTGAAGTATGCCAAGGTTGCGCTAGTAACTGCAACGAGAACCATGCAAGCGATGAGACATGCTGCGATAATTTTTCTTTTCATGTTTGAATTCTCCTGTAATAATTTATTTGTTTGTGTGTGGGGAGAAAGCTAAATTTATCAGTGCCAGTTGGTGACTGCGCCGCCCCAGGGGTTATACTGATCGCCGAAAGCGGCGGTAATTGCCTGCGAAGCGCCGGTGAAGCCCTTTGACTGGACTGCGACCGCAAAAACAGGGCAGGTGACCTTGAGTCCGTCAGCGGTGACGAACTGCTCTGCGCCCTCGAGCACCGAGCCGCCGACACGGCATTCATACGAGGTCACGGTTTTGCCTGTTTCGGGGTCAACTGTTTCGACACGATCGATGTCGAAGTCTTTGTCGAGATACAAGCCATCGAAAAAGCGAGTGGTGGTTTCGCCGGGTGCGAGTATCTCGGTGTAATCGGCGTAATAGACATTGTAGGCTATGCCGTCGATGGTGGTGTTAAAGCGTTTGATATCGCCGTTTTCTTGCTGACGCTCCCAATTGGTGTCAGCCTTAAGGGGATTGTAGAGGCTAAATCTGAGTGCGCCGTAGCCCGGGCCGAAATTGTTAAAAGCATCATCATCGCTGTCAAGCACTGCGGGAATGGCGATATACGCGCGGACGTATGCGTCAGCCGAGCCGGTATTTTTGACCGAAACCATCTTGTCAACATAGTTGCTGACCTTGTCGGGGTCGGGCATTGCATACTCGGTCTCGATGGTGTCATCATCGACATCGCCGACGACGGGATAAAGTGGTTTGTTTTGTGTGAAATCGCCGAGCGAGACTTCGCCGTCTTGATCAAAGCGGCGTTCCTGCTCGATAAGGTCGATCTCGACACTGCCGACGGTGAACGTGTTGCTCACACGATCGGTGTCTTTGAAATATGCGAGGGTCGCACCGGTGACTGCCATGATCACAACGATAACAGCAGTCGCCAGGGTGATTATTTTTTGCTTGTTCATTTTGCTTTACCGTTGAATGAAGTGATTAGGCAAATTACTGCCAGTTGGTGGCAGTTGCACCAAAAGGATTGTATTGTGCGCCGAAAGCTGCGGTAACTGCTTCATTAGCAGAAGCAAAGCCCTCTGCCTGAACTGCGACTGCAAAAACAGGGCACTTTACATTGCTCCAGCTCCAAGCGTCGTCGAGTTCGATCTCGTCGCCGAAAGCTGCATAATAGCTATCCTCGCTTGTATCGCTCATATCTACATAGTCGAACGAAGAATCGAGATAAACGCCGTTGATAAGGCGCTCGGTGGTTGCACCTGCTGCGAGAGGCATATAATAGTCAGCATAATAAACATTGTATTTGATGCTGTCTATAACAGTTTCGAAATAGTTCCACTTTGTTTGGCCGGCAGCATTGGTGTGCTTCCAGCTCCAAGCATAATCGTCGGTGTCTTTGACAACGCCGTCAACGACTTCTTTGCCGAAGTTGAAGTGGAGGATGTTCTTGCCTGCGTTGAAGGTCTCATAGCCGTCATCGAGTGCCGAGGGGATTGCGAAGTATGCGCGGATATAAGCCTTTTCAGAACCGGTGTTCTTGATGGTGACCATCTTGTCAACATAGTTCTTTGCGGTGGGCATGCCGAGGGCATCCTTTTCGCCCTGAGCAGAACCGACGATAGGCAGAAGCTTTTTGCTCTGCTCAAAGTCCTCGAGCACGGGAACGCCTTCATCGTCAACATCGCCGCTGCGCTGCTGCTCGATGAGGTCGATGGTTACGTTGCCGACGGTAAAGACGTTGTCTTTATTATCGGTATCGCTAAGATATGCGAGAGTCACGCTGGAGACTGCCATAACAACAACGATGATTGCCGCAGCCAGTGTAAGTATCTTCTTTTTATTCATGGTGGTTTTCCTTTCAGAAAATATGTGTTAGGGGGAGATTATTTGCTTGCTTCCGTCCAAGCAGCATATGCGGTCGTGAAGCCTTCCTGCTGGATGGCATAAGCCTTGAAAGTGAGAGTGGGTTTAGTAGTTTCAGTGAGATTATCAAACTGAGACTTAGTAACACTACTTTCTACTTTTACTTGGTCGTCCTTAAGAACAGAATAAGCTGTATCGGTTGTGCTTGCAGCAACTTTGCGATAGTAAACGCCGGAAACAGGCACAGCAGGAGTCCTGTCATCTGTAAGCTGTGTCCAGCCATCGGCGATCGCATATGTCATAAAGGTATCGAAGTTATCAGACTCGGTTACCTTAACGAAAAGCCAGCATGCTTCGGAGTTAGCTTTGACGGTAACTTTAGGGTCTTTCGAGATAGTGCCGCCGGGAATCATTTTATAAAAAGTTGTTGTCTCGGCAAGCGTAATATTAATATTACCATAGGTGAACGTATTCTTAACTTCGCCGGTTGTTGCGACGAGCCATGCGAGGGTTGCGCCGACGGTGCAGAAGAGCACGAGGACGACAGCCGTGATGGCTATCAGTGTCTTTTTGGTCATGGTGTTTTTCCTTTCGAAATATTAAATGATATTATTCAGCAGGATCAGGTGTGGTTTCGGGTGTAGTTTCAGCAGTTCCTTTGCCGGGGAATGCGGTTTGCCAAGCAGTTTTGGGGTCCATGCCTTCAAAGCCTTCAGCCTGAACTGCGTATGCTATGACAGTGACAGTCTTTTCGTCATAAGCAGCAAGCGTGTCAGCGGTTTCTTCGCCTTTGATCGTGAAGTTCTCGAAAACGACAGCGTCCTCACCTTTAGATTTTTTTATCAACTGTGTTTTGGTGGTGCCGTCGTCTTGCTTAACTGTCGTAGCAAGTGCATAAACATTGGTGTAGCCATCGACCTTTACCCAGTTTTTAGCAGCCATCTGGTCAGCGATAGTGGTTGCAGCTTCGATATCAGCGATAGCGTTGTCAACAGTGACAAAAAGGAAGCACTCGATGGAGTCAGTGGCTACATGGATAGTAGGGTCTTTAACATACTCGTGACCGGGGAGAAGCTTGTAGGTGTTTGATGTTACACGGTCTGCAAGTTTCTGTTCGCCACCTTCACCTTGAACATACACAAGATTGCCATATGCGTCGACCTTTGCCTCGTCGAGGGTGATCGTGACCTTATCACTGTTAGTGAACGTGAATTTGTTGACGACTGAGTCGGGTGTTGAAGTCAGCCAAGCGATGGTGGTCAATGCGGTGACTGCAACGAGCAGTGCTGCGCAGAGAACTATCAATAATGCTTTTGTTCTGGTTTTCATTATCTGTTTTCCTTTCTACATTATCATGTTGTGGGAGCGGGAGTGGGGTTAGTAGTTTCATCGGTTACTTCGGTTACTCCCGCCTCAGTGGGGAATGCGGTTTCCCATACTTCCTTGTCTGTCATAGTGTCTGTATAGACAGGCGCTCCCACGGCATTATAGGAAGTATCCTGTGCATCAAAGCCGTCTGCCTGAACTGCATATGCGGTGATCGTGATCGTTTTGTCCTTTAAGGCTCCAACATCAGCACTGCCGCTGAGAGTTAAACTGTCAAACACGGCCACTGTGTTACCAAAGGTTGCTCCTTGCTTGTACTCAAATTTCAGCCTTACATTGTCAGATTTATATGCATTAATGAAGGCATCCTTTGTAGTAGGGATAACGGCAGGAGGATCCATCTCAAAGTGCAGCGCCCAAACATCTTTATGTCCTTCGACAGGGAGCCAGCCATTCGCATACATTTGCTCTTCTATTGAGGCCCCGACTACATCGGTTTCGCTGCCGGCAAATCCGTTCTCAACCTTGACAAAGAGATAGCAGGGCTCAGAGCCATCCTTAAGTTCGATGTACACGTCTTTTTTGTATGTGTGTCCGGGGCGAAGGGTGTATGTGTTTCCCTTGACCTTGGTAGCATCATAAAAATTACGATCTCCATCTGCTTCAAACGATGTTGTACTATCACCCGAGGTTATCAAATAGTACTCGCCGAGGCTGTCGGTCATAGCTTCCCAGAGTTCAATTTCAACCTTGCCGACGGTGAAGGTGTTGGTGACAGTGCCGGTCGACGTCAGCCAGGCGATGGTCGTGAGCACCGTAGCAGCAACGAGCAGTGCCGCACAGAGTGCGAGCAGGAGTGCCTTGTTTTTGTTTTTCATATTATTTAAGCCTTTCTAAAAAATCAATCAGCTGAGTATAGTGACTTCCGGGCTGGTTTCGTCGGGCTCTTCAGCCACAAGAAGCTGAGGGAATGCGGCGGTGATTATCTGGCTTGCGGTCTGACCTTCAAAGCCCGATGCCTGAACAGCGTAAACGGTAACGGTGATCTTTTTGTCTTTGAACTGATCAAGAATCGCACCATCAACATCGCCGTCAACCTTGAACTCGTTGAATACGGTCTTGTCTTCGCCGCCTGCAACCTGAAGCGGAAGTGTTGCGCCGGCAGCAGTGCCGACATAAGCATAAATGCCGTCAACTATAGTGGCGTCGGTGACCTGCTTCCAGCCGAGTGCCGACATCTGGTCTTTGATCGTCTGATAGCCGCCTTCTGCCGAAGCTGCTTCTATGTCAACAGGCTCGCCATTGATGGTCTGAACAAGACCGTTCTCAATTTTAACAAAGAGGAAGCAGGGATCACTGGTGCTTGCTACGTGGATGGTAGGGTCCTTGACATAGGTCTTGCCGGGCTGAAGCTTGTAGGTGTTTGCTTGAACACGGTCTGCGTCCTTCTTGTCCGCAACAACCTCGTCTTTGCTTGTTTGAGGATCTTTTTTAAGCGGCTGGCCGTTTTCGTTGACCTTTGCCTCATCAATGCCGTTTTGAAGGTTATCGCCGAGTGTTACGCTGCCGACGGTGAAGACGTTATCAACTTTGTCGGTAGCGGTTAAGAATGCGAGGGTCGTGAGCACTGATGCGACTACGAGCAAGACTGCGCAAAGTGCAAGCAAGAGTGCTTTGCTTTTGGTTTTCATAAGAATTTGTCCTCCTATAATATTTGGTGTGCGATATATGCCAGCCTTGCGGCGATGACATCGTGATTATTCGCCGTCTTTATCGTCGGCGGGGTCTGCGGTGGTGTCGGCGTCTGATTTTTGCTCGGGCTGCGCCTTGGCTTTGTCGTCCTTAAAAAGGTCGGGCAAAAAGACAAGTATCAGCAATATCGCTGCGCCGCCGATGGCAAGGTACATACCGGGCGGGTTCTGGATATAGTGCGCAAAATAGCCGAGCTTGGGGATGCAGAAAACAGGCATGCCGATGATGTTTTTGTAATGCACGGGCGTGCCGTCCTCGATCTGGTTGTTGTCGCCCTTGGTGCGGAAACGCAGCACCTCGGGGTCCTCGTCATCGGGGATGATCTCGATGATGCGGTGGGTCGCAACGGTATCTTCATCAAGCATGAACGTGATGGGGTCGCCGACCTTGAGCTCTTTATAATCGACGCTCTTGACATAGATAAGCGAGCCTGTGGGATATGAGTCCTCCATCGAGCCCGAAACGACTGCGTAGGTCTGCAAGCCCACCACTCGCACTCCGACGAGTGCTATCGCGACAAGCACGACGAGCACGACAAGAACGGTGGTGACTATGTTCCAGACCTTTTTGACGGTTGATTTCATTATATTAAATGTTCCTCTCGAATATTAGATGCCCTTGCCGCACTTCAAAACGCTGAAGATGAGCCAGAATGTGTCGTCGGCGGCGCGCTGTTCGTCCTGCGGGCACAGAACCAGCTTGCGTGCCTGTCCGAGCAGGGTGTCGATGATGTGGTGCACGACCGTATCGATGTTGGCTTCGGGGTGACACGCGGGCGCAACCTTGTCGGCAAGCACTTTATAGCGCTCTATATGATCGGCATAGGAGTTGTTGATGAACTGCTGCGAATAGTAGTATCTGACATAAAACCTGAGCCAGTCGGGATATGCAAGTATATGCCGCCAGCATCTGTCAAACAGCATACGGCAGCGGGTCTGATAGTCGACGTCCTCGAGGTACATGACATCAAAGTTGTCAAGCAAAAAGTTGAGAAAATCCTGATCGGCAAAGTCAAAGGTTTTGGTGATCAGATCCTCCATATTTTCAAAATAGTTGTATATGTAGACCTGATTGACGCCGCTCAGGCTGCCGATGACACGCGAGGTCGTGTTGGTCAAGCCGTTGTCGGCAATTGATTTGACAGTCGCCTCCATCAGGGCGAATTTCTGTTTTTTGTGGACTTCGGGTGATAGCACGTCGCACCTCCGAGGCTTGAAATGTTTTTAGCACGTGATAAAATTATCTGATAAAAAATGTCAAGCGGTCAAAAAGCTTGATGAACAGATAACATTTTGCACGACTGTAATATATCACATTGTATCGGATTATGCAAGTACTTTCGCAGAAAAAATCGGCATAGCGAACAGGAAATATTTGCACTCATATTGCAGTTTTGCTGTGGGTGTTATAATTATACACCCCCCCCCCCCGAAAATTGTCAATAGTTTTTTGAGACAATATTCAAGAGTGCGCATTTATATGCAAAAGTGCCGACAAAGCCTTGTATCGCCTTGTTTTCTACGAATACACTATATCACATTTCTGCGCTGATTGCAAGGGGTTTTGCTAAAAAAATTAATATATTTTCGACCGTTTACACCATATTGTCATTATATTGTGACTCAAGGGGTTACTTCCCCTACATATTGTGTTGCATACCAAATTTGACTTAAAAAAATCGGGCAGGTCGATGACCTGCCCGGGATTTTTTATGTGCTTATCTTCTTGTCTTAA
>CAZASH010000003.1:0-190730 GCA_964487775.1 uncultured Ruminococcus sp. | reverse complement strand
CTTAGGAGGGGTTTATTATATCCATTTAACTATGCAGGCGTTTATCTGCAAGAGTGATTATAACGCCGAGAGGCTATTTTGTCAAGACAAAAAATCAAGAGCGTCCGAAAGTTGTGGGCGCTCTTGTTCTTTTATTGCCGTGTCAAGGTCAATCGAGCGTTTCGCCGACGGTATAGCGCCAGATTATCACGTCGTCATCTGCGGGGAAATATTCGGTGCAGGGGACGGCGGGATATTCGCCATTGACAGAATACAGCCAGCCCGAGAGCGGGCCATATTGCATTTCTGACAGCGTACCTATCGTGCGTATATATTCTGCTCCGTCGACGGTGATGCCGTTTTGCTTTGCGGCACGCTTTAATATATCAGAGACAGATTCGCCGTCGTCAAAGCCGATGAGGCATTCGCCTATCACGACGCCGCCATAAGGCACAGGCTCTTTGGTTATCGCATCGCAGTATATCGCGAATGTCGCATAATGCTGATATTGCCTTGATTCTGTCTTGAAATGCTCGTCCGGTGTTTCGATATTCAACATCAAAACGGCAAAAAGCAGCAGTATTGCGACAGCGAGCACGGCGAGTGCGTTTTTATATCTCTTTTTTATCAGCAGGACTATTATTGCCAAAAGTGCGATGCCACCGATAACTATGCACAGGATCTGCTTGAAGGTCATTTTACCTTCAGCTTCGGGAGGCTCTGAAATATTCGTATCATCAGATACTTCGGGAATTTCGGATGCTTCTTGAATTTCGGATGCTTCAGAGGATTCTATGGCTTCCGAAATGTCGGAGCTTGTCGCAGAGCTTTCGTCATTTTTGCTTTCGTCATTGTTTGTCTCAGTCTCAAAAACAAACGGTTTAGAGCCGTTCTGCCTGCATATACGTGCCGCCTTTGCACATAATGCCTGAACAGTGGCGATGCTGTTTTTGGAGTCTCCCACAGCGTGGCTGTATCCACCGTCGATCGCATAACGTTCTATGACCTCGTCGATATTGTCAAAGCGCATATCATCGTCAATGCCGAGCGCAGCGAGCGCAAGCACCACCATCGAAACGCTCTCGCAATTCTCTGTTCCATAGCTTGCAAAGCCGCCGTCGTCGCATCTTGCGGTGGCGAGAAAATCAAGCGCTTTGTCGATGCTTTCGCCTATATCGTCCCTGTGGACCGCCAATGCCTGCAATGTCATCGCCGTAACGTCGACATCCGAGCTTTTACCGCTGAGTGACCAGCCACCGTCCTCGTTTTGCATTTCTATCAGCTTTTGTATGACAGAGTCCGCCGTGTGCTCTGCCGACGAAGCTCCGTTGTTCAGCAAATGCAGCGCAAAAACATAGCTCATTATGCCGCCCTTGCCTAGCGTGCTGTCGACTGTGCTGCTGTCCTCTCTGCCCAGAGCGAGCGAGGCGAGCGCACAGCGCTGATAAGCGACTGCGCCTAAAGTGTTGTCCTTTAAATAATCGTCAAGGCGAGCGAGATATGCCTCGCCGTTTATTTCGACATCCGCCATTTTGAGTGCGAAAATATACCATTCGGCACCCTTGCCTGCGTTAGGAACGACATCGGACTCAAACCATTCGTCAATCGTCCTGTCGCCCTTGACGCCGTCAAAGATCGTGCCCTCTGCCGAGGCGGCAAAGGGCATGATAAGGACTGCTATTAATAATACTGCAAGAGCTATGAGAGCTTTTGAATGCTTCATACTCTGCTTGCGTGTTTGATCGCCTTTGCCATAGCGAATACGGCAGAAAGGGCGACGAGTGCGAGGATCGCTGCCAAAGCTATGCCGTTGTCGCCGGTGGCGCCGACGGTATAGGCGTATACAGGAGGAGTGATGGTTTTGTCAGCCGAAACTGCGCTGATGATATGTCTGCCGTTTTCTGTGCTGAACGGAACGGTTACCTTGCCGTCTGCGTCTGTGACATATTCGGTCTCTTTGCCGTCAACGGTGATGACTGCGCCGGAAATGCTGAGCGTTACAGGTGCCCAGTTTTCGTCATAGCCTGCTGCCTTGAGCGTCAAAGTGACGCCGTCTGCGGTCTTTTCGGACTCAAAATAAGCGTACATATCAGACCAGGAGGTGAGGTCCTTATAGCTGAAGGCATAAAGCGAGTCGCCCTGCTTGACAACGTCGGCAAGCGACATGCAGGACGTGTCGTTGAGATAATAGCCATAAGAGCCGCCGTTGCTGACGCCCCAAAGTGTTGCAAGCGACAGACCAAAGCCTGAGTCCTCTGACTTATAGCCGCTTGCGCCGTCCTTATAATGCGCGATATGAGCGCAAAGCAGTGCATCGTTGACAGTAAGCTTGCCGTCGCCGTCAGCGTCAGTCACAGTGACAGGTGTTGCGGTGAGCACAAGCTCGCCTGCATTTGATATCGTGACTGTTACCGAAATGCTGTCAGACTCTGCGCTGACCGTCAGCGAGAGTGAAAGCATTGCCGCAAGCAGCATGACTGCCGTAATGATCGAAATGACCGAAATGTTCTTTTTCATGTTTTTTGCTCCTTGTTTTTTATGAATCGAATTATAAATTAAAAAGCGCCTTTTGTCATGCTCAAAACGAGATAACAAAAAGCGCAGACTGCCAAGCCGTGGCTGCATTGGGGGGAGTGCCGCAGCAAAAAAGCGTCGGCCCCAAAACCCTCAAGGCGGCGTAATGACTAAGCGGCTGCACTCTTCATGCCCAAAAATGTTGCAGCTTACGCTGCAAGGCTTGCCGCAGACAAAAGGGTGGGTATTCCGACTGTTACGGTAATGGCGGTTGCGTCGGGCTTGCACCGAACTTCCCCCACAAATGCCACGCCTGCATTATGCAGGCGGCAAAGCCCTGTGTCTGTAAAAAATGTGAATATATTTATTTTTTGCTCAATTCTCTCTCGAGCCAGATAGAGCCGATCTCAAAGGCGTCAAAGAAGTTTTGCTTTTCGACCTGCTTGATGATCTTTTGGTTATAGCTGAGTGACTCGTCGGTCGACTGTATTTGCACCAGAACTCTGGTGGCGATGCTGACGTCACCGACCTTTTTGCTCTCGAGAATGCTCATGAATAATATTGCCTTGTCATCGGGGAAGCCGTAAAACAAAAAGTTGCCCTGTCTGACGAGCGGCTTGCCGCGATATGTCAATGTCTTTATTTCTGCCATAATAGATCCTTTCCTGATAAATATTAACCACAGAATTGCTAAAAAAGCTTATTTGTCGATCTGCAGATACTCTTTGAGCATCTCTGCCAAAAGCTTGTCACGGTCGACCTTGCTGATGGTGACACGCGCGTTTTTGTGGTTGGTGATATACGTCGGGTCTTCGGTCAGAATATATCCGACGATCTGATTGATAGGGTTATAGCCCTTTTCGAGCAAAGAGTGATAGACCTCGAGCATATTTGCATGCATCTCGAGGCTTGCGACATCGGCAGCATTAAACACCGTGGTCTTTGTCTTTTTGTTATTCATAAAGCTATACCCCTCCTTGGACTTCATTATATAGTATTATACAACAATCCGTGCTTGTTTGCAAGTGCTTTTTGTCACTTTTTTGTGCATGTTGGTCATATCACGCCATATTCATTGCCTAAAATTTCAAATATTGCCCTGCCCGACGTTGCGTCAGTCAGCCTTTTTTGCAAAGTGGGAATGTCGCATGGCTTTATAAGCAGGGTGGTGGTGACGTTGTCTGCAAACTGCTTGTCTGTCATTCGGCACTCGACCGACGAGAATAATTGCTCGCATTTTGAGTTATCCTGATAGCTGAGAATGACATTCATGCGGCACAGATCGCGCACGGTTTTGCAGCCTGCTGCGGCGACTGCATCAGAAGCCGCCTTTGTATAAGCACGCACGAGACCGCCTGCACCGAGCAGAATGCCGCCGAAATATCTGGTGACGACGACCGCCGCATCTGTTATGCCGCTCTTGCGCAATACATCGAGCACAGGCAGGCCTGCCGTGCCGTGAGGCTCGCCGTCATCACTGAAGCGTGATATGTTGTTGTCTCTGAGAATATACGCCCAGACGTTGTGGCGCGCATCAGAATATTTTGATTTTATCTCGGATATGAATTTCAGCGCCTCTTGCTCGTCCCTTATCGGCATGACGTTGCCGATAAACTCGCTTCTGCGCTCGACGAACGAGCTTGACGCTGCCGAGGCGAGTGTGATATAGCTGTCACTCATGCAAAAAATTCCTTATATATAGCACGCACTGCGACCTCGAACTCCTCCTGGTCAACGCCTATGATTATGTTCAGCTCGCTCGAGCCCTGGTCTATCATGCGTATGTTGATATTTTCTTTTGCTATGGCGGTGAATATGCGTGATGCCGTGCCGGGCGCATTGATCATGCCTCTGCCGACGACAGCGACCAGCGCAAGCCCTTTTTCCATAACGATGCTGTCGGGATTGACCGCCTTGGTTATGGCAGTCATGACCTCGCGCTCCTTGCCCTCGACCTCGTCCTCGGATATGACGACGCACATGGTGTCGATGCCAGACGGCAGGTGCTCGAACGACAGCCCACGGTCAGAAAATACCGAAAGCACCTTTGCACCGAAGCCGATCTCCTGATTCATACGGTCCTTTTCGATGCGTATGACTGCGAGATGCTTTTTGCCCGCAATGCCTGTGATGGTGTCACGCGGAATAGACGGACCTGCCGACGGAACTATCATAGTGCCCGGGTCCTGCGGCGAGTTTGTGTTGCGTATGTTTATGGGAATGCCTGCCAATTTGACAGGGAAAACAGAATCCTCATGCAATACTGTTGCGCCCATGTATGACAGCTCACGCAATTCACGATAGGTGACGCTCTTGATGGGCCTCGGATCCTTGACGATATGCGGGTCGCACATCAAAAAGCCCGAGACATCTGTCCAGTTTTCATAAAGGTCTGCATCTATCGCGCGTGCGACTATCGCACCTGTGATGTCGCTGCCGCCTCGGCTGAAGGTTTTTATCTCGCCAGATTCTGTGCTGCCGTAAAAGCCCGGTACGACTGCGTTGTCAAGCTCCGAGAGCCTTGCCGAAAGCAGGGTGTTGGTCTCTTTTGCGAGAAAAACGCCGTTTTCGTCAAATATGATAAGCCCCTTCGGGTCGACAAAGGTGAATCCCAAAAAGCTTGAAAGCACAAGTCCGCACAGATACTCGCCGCGGCTTGCGGCATAATCAAGCGTTGCACCGCCCTCTATGTCGGCTTTGACAGCTTTAAGCTCATCTTCTATGTCAAGCGCCAGCCCGAGCCCCTTGATTATCTCACGGTATCTGCCTGCGATGCGCTCAAAGATCTCTGAGATGTCATTTTTCTGAACGGCAAGCCTGTGGCATTTTATCAAAAGGTCGGTTATCTTTTCGTCGCCGTCAAAACGCTTGCCGGGCGCAGACGGAATGATAAAGCGCCTTGCCCTGTCGCTCTTGATTATATTTGCACATTTTATTATCTGCTCGGCAGAAGCCAAAGAGCTGCCGCCGAATTTAACTGCTTTAAGATCGTAATACGGAACCATTTAAAAGCCTCCGAAAAAATATAACTCTATTTTATATTATACTACCGAAGCATCGTGTTTGCAATATGATTTTTGTACAAATATATCGATGTAAACAAAAAACCGCTGTAGCCAACAGCTGCAGCGGTTGTGTTTGATTGACCTTTAGGGGAGTCGAACCCCTGCCTTCGCCGTGAGAGGGCGACGTCTTAGCCACTTGACTAAAAGGCCATTGCGGTTTGCGAGGATTATAATAACACATAACATACCCTTTTGTCAAGCACTTTTTTGCACTTTTTTTAGAAAGATAGAATTTGTTGCCGACGTATATAAAACAGCGGCTTTAAAATGATTGTCTGCACTAATTCAGCCTGTAATACCTGATGCTCTTTCCGTTGCCCTCACGAGCAAGCTCTCCATCCGCAACGAGCTTGCGGAGAGCTCCCTCGACCGAGCTTAAGCTCAGCGACGGGCAAAGCTCTCGGATATCCTGCTTTGAAAATCGTCCGATTTTTTGCTTTGTCGCAAGGCGAACCGTGTCAAGTGCGGATCGTTTCAATTCAACGATTGAGAAGCGATCCTCAAAATCCCGATATGCCGCAAGAATCGTGCCAAGCAGGTATTTGATGAATGGCACATTATCCTCGCCACACTCATGCCAGCCGTGCTGTGACTGTCCGAGTGCATCGTAATAAAGATCTTTGTTTTTTGCGATCTTCGCTTCAAGTGAAATATATTTGCCGACATAAAATCCGCTGCGATAAAGCAGAAGCGTTGTGAGCAATCTGCTCATTCTGCCGTTTCCGTCGTTGAACGGGTGGATGCAGAGGAAATCGTGAATGAAAACAGGAATGGCGATCAGCGGCTCGACCTCGTTGTTTCCGATAACACGGTTAAATTCACCGCAGATCTTGTCTAAAGCCCTCGGTGTTTCAAAGGGATCAAGAGGCGTAAACAATGTTTCTGTGCGACCGTCAGGATAGGTTGCATTGATATAGTTTTGTACGCTCTTTGTTTTACCCGCCATCGGGTTGTTCATGTGGTTATAAAGAATCTTGTGAAGCTGCAAGATATAGTTTTGCGTGATGGGTATCGCATCAAAGCTTTCGTGAATAATATTCAATACATCACGGTAACCTGCTATCTCCTGCTCGTCACGGTTTCGAGGAGTCGTTTTTTTCTCGACCAGCTGCCGAACTCTCGCGTTTGTGGTAACGATACCTTCGATTGCATTGGAGCTTTCGGTGCTTTGTATCTTTGCGATCTCTACGAGCTTTTCAAGCTCATCTGGTCGCCTTTTCAGATACAACTCTTGTTTTCCGGCTTCTTTATATATTGCGGCGATCAGAGAAAGTATCTCCGAATCCCACTTTTGATCTCGTATTTTGGAGTAGTTAAAATCTCTCATGCCCTTACCTCCGTTCTGTTTCCCTTAAAATATATCACAAATTAAGGGAAATGTCAATGTATTTGTGCGATGTCGCTTTTCTTGCTACTTACAAAAATTGCCAGCTATATTTTTTGCATCTTTGTGCAAAATATGAGCGAGGAAACAAAACGCCTCAAAAACGAAAAGGAGAAATCAAAATCTTATGGCAAACAAGGGTCTTGTTCCCGAAGCAAAGGCTGCTCTCGAGAAGTTTAAGATGGAAGCTGCGACCGAGGTCGGCGTCAATCTTAAGCAGGGCTACAACGGCGATCTGACTGCAAAGCAGGCAGGTTCGGTCGGCGGCCACATGGTCAAGAAGATGATCGAGAACGCCGAGAACGCTATGCGCTCAGGCAAATAACAGCTTTTAGCTATACAGCGCCTTTGCCGAAAAGGGCTTAGGCAAAACAGAAAAAGCTCCCGCGTTTTGCATCGCGCAGGAGCTTTTTGCTGTATTTTCGCTTTTATCTCTTGATCTTGTTTGTCGAGGTCTTTTCAAACGGAGTGTCACGGATGACGACCTGCTTGACGACCTTATACGAGGGCAATTCCGAAAGTGCCTTCTGGATTATGCGCAGAAGCTCGCCTTCGCTTATCTCGACCTTGTCGGCGAGGCAGACCTCTGCCATAAGTCCGGTTTCGTTGCCCTTGTCGTTCTTGATGCCTCTGACGACGACCTCTTTGACCTCGGGCAGATTCTGGATATAATTCTCGATCTCCTCGGGATAGATATTCTTGCCGTTTGAAAGCACTATGATGTTCTTTTTGCGGCCTGTAATGACGACCTGATCGTCGGGGGTGATATAGCCATAGTCGCCCGTGTGGAACCAGCCGTCGACGATAGCCTCGGCAGTCTTTTCGGGCTGCTTATAATAGCCCTTCATGACAGTTTCGCCCTTGACGCAGATCTCGCCGATGCCGTCGGCATCGGGATCCTCGATGCGCCAGTCGATGCAGGGCACACGGTGACCTGCGGTGTCGTGATTGATGGTGCGCTCGTGGTTGACCGAAACGAGCGGCGAGCACTCGGTTATGCCATAGCCGCCTGTGAGATAGATGCCGATGCTGGCAAAGAATCTGCCCATCTCGGGTCTGATAGGTGCGCCGCCGCAGACTATCTTGATGAGGTTGCCGCCGAATATTGCGTGCAGGTCCTTAAACAGCTTGCGCCTTACGTCGATGCCGATGGTGAGCAGGTTGTTTGAGAGCTTGATGCCTTTTTTGAGCTTTTCTTCTTTGCCCTGCTCTTTTATGCCGTTGAGAATGCTTGCATACATAAACTCGGCGATAGCGGGCACAAGATAGACATACTGTGGCTTATAGTATTGCAGATCCTTGACTATGTCACGCAGCGAGCGGTTGATGCAGAGCGTCGAATGATAGTGTATCGAAACGAGTATATCGCAGACCGCCTCGTAGGTGTGGTGATAGGGCAGGACAGAAAGTCCGCGCTCGTATATCTGGCTGACCTTGAGTCCGTTGTAAATAAGCGCACAAAGGTTGTGCTCGGTGAGCATAACGCCTTTTGCGATGCCTGTCGTGCCGGAGGTATAGACCAGCAGCTTGAGGTCGTCATAGTCGCTCTTTAATGCGTCATAGTCGGTCTTGTCAATAGAAGCGCCGTCATTTATCATCTTTTTGTATGAAAGGATATTGCCGTCATCCTCTTCTGCGCCAAAGCAGACGAAAAGCGAGATGCCGGGGAGTGACGCCATATTTTCACGCACCCATTTTTCGTACTTGCTGCTGAAGAACAGCACCTCGGCTTCGCCGTCGGTGAGGACGTGAAGCTTGCCCGAGGTGGGCAATTCCTTGTCGATAGGCACAAAAACGCCTGCCGACTTGAGCACTGTCAGATAGACGCAGATCCAGTCATAGCTGTTTTCGCCGAGGCAAGCGATATGTGCACTGCCATAGCCGAGCTTGGTGAGCATAGCACCGAGGTTTTCAGTGGTGTCATAAAATTCGGCGAAGGTGACGCTGTTGTCACTGCCGTCGTTGCTGCGCCACATATATGCGACCTTGTCGCCTGCCTGCTCGACAGCGAGCTGCATCATATGACGTATAGAATCAATTTTCTGCGGTTCATAGTTTGTCTTGTTGAGCATATTAGCCTCTCTTATAATAAAAATAGAATTTATTCGAGGTCAAACTCGCGAGCTACGCAGCTGCGAGCATAACCGAGGGTGGTTTCGTCATATGGCATATAGCCCGAGTTGATCATCAGCGCCGCACCGAACATCAGCGACCTGACGACATAGGTCTTGCGCGCACGGTCGTCCTCACTCATGCCGACCGACTCGCAATATCTGGTTATTATCTCCTGCGTGGCGGTGGTTATGCCTGCCTTGACCTTTAATTGCTCGGGCGACATCGAGCTGTCGTTGATTGTGAGAATAGTCTGGTAATCGGGATGATCGCACATAAATCTGATATACGCCATAGTTATCTCTGTCAACTGCAATCTCGGGTCGTCGCTGTCGAGGCTCGCAATGACCTCTGAAAGCCGCTCACGCCAGCTCTCGTTTACAAACTCGAATACGGCGATGATGAGCCCGTTTTTGTCGCCGAAATGTCTGTATGGCGCAGCAGGCGATGTGCCGCAAAGCTCTGCCACACGCCTGACCGAAAAGTCGGATATGCCGTGTCGCTTCATCTCTTCTATCGCAGCGAGTATGAATTTGGTTTTGGTTTGTTGGTTTGGGGTACGCATTGCTGTGTCCTTTAAGTAAACATTGTTTACATTAAAGCATACGCAGAGCGATTTGTCAATAGCTTTTTTGCATTTTTTTGCTTATGCACAAAAATAAGGCGCTTTGAAACTGCCAAAGCGCCTTGTGTATGCTATCTGAGTGTATACGGATTTGTGCTGACGACGGGGGTCTCGGTGCGGATGAGCCATTTGCCTGACGTAAAGTCGGGTATTGCCTGCGGCATTCCGCCTGTGGCGATCGATTGCTCTGAAAGCAGCGAGATGCTCATCATCGTTGCGGTGTCATAGGTGTCGATGGGGGGATAGCTGTCGTTTGCAACATAATCGAGGAATGCGTTGTATACGAGCCAGTCCATGCCGTCGTGACCGCCGATGGGGTTCTTGCGATATTCCTGCCAGATGGGATGCTCAAATTCGTCCTCGTATTCCTTTGCGTTGCCTGCGAGAGTGGTGATGGGGTCCTCGGGCTTGCCGTCGACGTATACATAGTCGGCATCCTGGTTATACATACCCTTTGTTCCTCTGACCGTGAACCCGCGGGAATAGACTCTGGGCAATGTGGTGTCGAGTGTGAGGACTATCGTTTCGCCGCCTGCGCACTTGATGGTGGTGGTGACTATATCGCCCTGGTTGAAATGGCGGTCTGCGAGATACGAGCCCTTTGCCGTGAGATATTCATGCATACCTGCCGAGCAGGATGCGACCGAGGTCAGGGTCATCAGCCTGTTGCCGTGGTTGATGTCAAGCACGCTCATGATAGGGCCGAGCTCGTGGGTGGGGTAGTTTTCGCAGCAGCGGTTGAGATAATTGCGCAGTCTGTAATGGCGGTTCTCTTTGCCGTCGGCGATCTCATATCTGAGGTCGTGCATATATCCGCCCGAGCAATGGACGACACGTCCCAAAAAGCCCTTTTTGACCATGTTGAGGACCATGAGCTCACGTCTGCCATAGCAGCAGTTCTCGAGCATCATGCACTGAATGCCTGTGCGCTCATAAGCATCGACGAGCCTAAAGCAGTCTCCGATGTTGTAGGCGCCGCCGACCTCTGTGCCGACCTTGATGCCACGCTCCATGCAATAGAGTGCGATCTCGACGTGTGATTCCCACGCAGAAAGTATCATGCAGCAGTCGACGCCTACAGCAAGCGCGGTCTTATAATCGCTGCTGCAAACAGGACGCTTGCCCGAAGCCTCCTCGATAACATCCGCAGCCATCTGCATTCTGTCGTCATAGGTGTCGCAGACCGAGACAATGTCGAGCATATCCTGCTTTATCATCAATACAAAAACGTTTTTGAGCATAAACTCGCCGCGAGCGCCGAGCCCAATAAGACAAGCCTTTACTTTTTTTGCCATTTTCTGTTGTACCTCTTTACTTTTTATATCGCTTATGATACAATTATAGTATAGCCAATTTTAAATTAAAATGCGCTAAGGGTCACTATTATTATGATTTTAGGTATTTTTATAAGAGAGGTAAAAAAGTGTACGAATTAAAACCATTCGAAACTGTTTTGAGCGTTGATGCTGCAATAACGGCGTTTGATGCGGTGCATCCCGCAGGGTTCTATTTCACCGGTGAGATGCACGATTTCTGGGAGGCTGTCTGTGTCGTCGAGGGGCAAGCCAATGCTGCCGCCGACGGTCGCATATATGCTTTGTCGTCCGGCGATATTCTGTTTCACAAGCCTATGGAGTTCCACAGGATCTGGGCAGACGAAGGCGAGCACAGAGTCGTGATTATTTCGTTTGCTGCGCACGGCGAAGCGATGCAGGCTTTCGAAAACAGGCAGTTTAAGCTCACACAAAAGCAGATAAATGAATTTATTGAAATAGAGCGCAAGGTTGCCGAGGTGATCTCGGGCACAGACGGTGTTAAATCAAACGTCGCAAAGAACGCACTCGAGAGCTTTTTGCTGTCGCTTTGCGTGCGTGATGCTGCGGAGGCGCTCGTGCCTGACGGTGAATTTGGCAGGATCGTCAAGGTCATGCGTGAAAACGTCGCATACAACATCACCTTAAGCGAGCTGGCAAAAAAGCTCAATATGAGCGAGAGCACGCTTAAAAAGAAGTTCGCGCGCTATTGCGACATCGGCATTATGAAATATTTCAACAAGCTCAAGATACGCCGTGCCATCGAGATGTTGCAGGATGGCGAAAGCATCAAAGAGGTTGCGTTTGCGCTTGGATTTTCGAGCATCAACTATTTTCACACTGTATTCAAGCGTGAAACAGGCGTGACGCCGATCAGTTATCTTATAGGCAGAGGAGAAACAAAATGACATTGGTAGTCATGGCTGCCGGCATGGGCAGCAGATACGGAGGGCTCAAGCAGCTCGATCCGATAGGCAAAAACGGTGAGTTTATCATCGACTTTTCGATATACGATGCCATAAAGGCAGGCTTTGAAAAGGTCGTTTTTGTCATTAAAAAAGAAAATTATGAGCTTTTCAGAGACACCGTAGGCAGGCGCATCGAGGGTCAGATCGCCGTCGAATATGCTTTCCAAAGCGTTGACAGCCTGCCAAACGGCTTTGCCGTTCCCGACGGCAGGCTCAAGCCCTGGGGCACGGCGCACGCAGTGCTTTCGGCGAAGGAGCATATAGACGGGCAGTTTGCCGCCATAAACGCCGATGATTTTTATGGTGCAGAATCGTTTGCATTGATAGCACAGCACTTAAAGCAGAGCGACGAAAAAATGCGCTATTGCATGGCGGGCTTTGTGCTCAAAAACACGTTGACAGAGAACGGCTCTGTCGCTCGTGGCATATGCAATATTGACGGCAATGGCTTTTTGACAGACATTACAGAGCGCACCAAGATAATCAAAACCGACGACGGTGCGGCGTGGACAGACGACGGCGATATACATCCCATCAGCGGCGACACTGTTGTGTCTATGAACTGCTGGGGCTTTTCGCATGATTTTGCAGACCATCTGCAAAGCGGCTTTCAGGCGTTTTTGAACGCAAACCGTGCCGACCTCTCGAAATGCGAATATTATCTACCCTCTGCCGTCAGAGAGCAGATGGATAACGGTGCGACAGTCAAGGTTTTAAAAACAAACGCAAAATGGTTCGGCGTGACATACCGTGAGGACAGAGCGATTGTCGTCGACGCCATCAAGGCATTACAAAAGGAAGGAGCATACCCCGAAGCATTATGGAATTAAAAGCGATCGCGGCTGCCTTTGAGATAAAGGGCAATATAACAGACATTCAAAAAATAACCATGGGTCATATCAACGAGACGCACAAGATCTCGTGCGATATGGGCACCGATTATATTCTGCAAAAGATAAACACCGGCATTTTTAAAGATCCGTATGCTCTCACCGAGAATATTCTCGCTGTAACAGAGCACCTCGGCAAGACTGTTCTTGCACGTGGCGGCGACAGAGAGCGCGAGGCAATGACGCTCGTCCCTCTCAAAAACGGCGGCTATCTGTTTGAAAACGACGGCGCGTTTTATAGAATGTACATATGCATTTCAAACGCTACGTGCTATAATTCTGCAGAGATAAAGGGACTTTTCAAGAGCTCGGCAAGGGCCTTCGGCAGGTTTCAGACATTGCTCAGCGATTTCCCTGCAGAGCGCCTGCACGAGACTATACCGATGTTCCACAACACGCCAAAGCGTATGCGTGACCTCGAGGCATCTGTCAAGGCGAACGCCTCGGGCAGACTTTCAGAGTGCATGGGCGAGGTCGGTTTCTTTTATGCACGCAGGGATTTTTGCAGCAGGATAGTTTCAAAGCTCGGCAGCGGCGAATTGCCAATGCGAGTTACCCACAACGACACCAAGCTCAACAACGTCATGATAGACAACGACACGCACGAGGGCATCTGCGTCATCGATCTCGATACCGTCATGCCCGGCTCGGTGCTTTATGATTTCGGCGACAGCATCAGATTCGGTGCTTCGACCGCCGCAGAGGATGAAAAGGACCTGTCGAAGGTATCTATGTCGCTCGATCTTTTTGAAGAATACGTCGACGGCTTTATTTCAGAGGCGGGCTCGTCGCTCACAGAGCTCGAGCTCGATATGCTGCCGATAGGCGCAATAATGATGACGCTCGAATGCGGAATGCGCTTTTTGGCAGACCACATCGACGGCGACAAATATTTCTCGCTGCATTACGAGGGTCAGAACCTCGACCGTGCACGCACACAGATAAAGCTTGTTAGCGACATGGAGCACAAGATCGGCGCTATGCAGGCGATAGTCAGAAAATACAGAGGATAAACACACAAAATGAGGATTGGCATTGATATAGGCGGCACTTCTATGACCGCCGCACTGGTTGACGGCGCTGCCGTCAGCTTTAAGCAGCGCTCTGCTACGGCAGGCTTGAGAAGCGAGCAGGCGCTTATTGACACTGTTTTTGCGACGCTTGACAGGCTTTTTGCCGAAAGCGGCATAAGCAAAAGCGAGATCTCGTCGATAGGCATCGGCGTTCCGGGCAGGACAGATGTCGCCACCGGCACAGCAGTCAGCGCAGGCAATCTGCCTGTCAGAAACACCTGCTTTAAAGCACTGCTCGAGAAAAGATACGGCATAAAGACCTATCTCGACAACGATGCAAACTGCGCCGCATGGGGCGAATTTTGTGAGGGTCACGGCAAAGGACTTGACGATATGGTCATGGTCACGCTCGGCACAGGCATCGGCGGCGGAATAATTATTGACGGCAAGATACTGCACGGTCAGGAGAACCACGCAGGCGAGCTCGGACATCAGGTCATCGATATCCACGGCAAGCGCTGCCCCTGCGGCAGAGTCGGCTGCTGGGAGACTGTCGCATCGACCAAGGCACTTTCGCAGCGTGTTGCGCAGGAGGTAATGGCTGTTCCTTACGGTCTGCTTGCCGAAGCGGTCAACGAAAACGGCGGCAAGATCGACGGCAGGACCCTGTTTATCGCTTTGAAGCGCGGCGACAGGGTCGCAATGGATATTTTCGATGAATATATCGAGATGCTTTCTGTCGGCATAATCAACATTTTAGAGGCATTCAGACCCCAGCTGCTGGTCATTGGAGGCGGAGTCAGCAAAGAGGGCGACACATTGCTTGCGCCGCTTCGCAAGCTGATAGGCGATACTCCGTGCAGGCTCGAGACCTCGGCACTCGCCGATGAGGCAGGACTTATCGGTGCGGCACTGCTCGACCTTTCACAGAAATAAAGGCCTTATAAGACGATGAAAAGACTTGCAAAATACCTTAAGGGCTATAAAAAAGAGATATGCCTCGGCCCGTTGCTTAAATTGCTCGAGGCGTCTTTGGAATTGCTCGTTCCGCTGGTCGTCAGCCAAATAATCGACATCGGCATTCCTGCGGCGGATAAAGGCTATATATTAAAAATGGCGCTTTTGATGGTATTGCTCGGGCTTTTGGGGCTCGGCTGTACCGTTTTGGCGCAGTATTATTCGGCAAAGGCATCTGTCGGGTTTGCTTCAAAGCTCAGACATTCGGTGTTTGAGCATATACAGGGCTTTGACTATCGTACGCTCGATAAGCTCGGCTCTGCTACGCTCATAACCCGCATGACAGGCGATATAAATCAGATACAGACAGGCTTGAACCTTGCGCTTAGACTGCTGCTGCGCTCACCGTTCGTGGTGTTCGGCGCTATGGTCATGGCGTTCACCATCGATGTTCAGTCTGCGCTGATATTCGCCGTCGCGATACCTGTGCTCGCAGTCGTCGTGTTCGGCATAATGCTTTCGTGCATTCCGCTCTACAAAAAGGTGCAGCACGCGCTCGACGGAGTTTTGCTCACCACCAAAGAGAACCTTGCAGGTGCGAGGGTCATAAGAGCCTTCGGCAGAGAAAAGGCAGAGGAATCCCGCTTTGACGGCGAGAGCAAGGTCTTGCTCGGACTGCAAAAATTGGTCGGCAGGATCTCGGCGCTGCTCAATCCCGTGACGCTCGTGCTGATCAATTTTGCCACGCTCGTGCTGATAGTCAGCGGTGGCAAGGGCGTTGATTCGGGCGCACTCACGCAGGGACAGGTCATTGCACTTTATAACTATATGTCGCAGATACTTGTCGAGCTGATAAAGCTGGCAGACCTGATAATCAATATAACCAAGTCGGTCGCTTGTGCCGACAGGGTCGCAGACCTTCTCGATATTCCCACGGGCGAAGAGGTTACAAAGGGATTGCCCGAGGGCGACAGAAGCGCAAAGGTCGAGTTTAAAAACGTTTCTATTTGCTATGGAGGCGCAGGCGAAAATTCGCTTGCCGACATATCGTTTAAGGCGATGCCCGGCGAAAGCATCGGAATCATCGGCGGCACGGGCTCGGGCAAGAGCTCGCTCGTCAATCTGATACCGAGATTTTATCTCGCAACAGAGGGCAGTGTTTATATTGACGGCGAGGATGTCAGAGGTCTTGATGCGGCTGAATTAAGAGGCAGGATCGGCATCGTTCCGCAAAAAGCAAAGCTTTTCAGAGGCACTATGCGAGAGAACCTCTGCTTTGGCAGAGAGGCGGACGACAAAGCATTGTATAAGGCGCTCAAGGCGGCGCAGGCACTCGACGTTGCAGAAGCCAAGGGCGGACTCGACGCCGAGATCGAGCAGGACGGCAGAAACCTGTCCGGCGGTCAGCGCCAAAGGCTCACGATAGCACGTGCGCTCGTCGGTCAGCCTGAGGTGTTGATACTCGACGACAGCGCTTCGGCGCTCGACTTTGCCACAGATGCGGCGCTCAGAAAGGCGCTCAGAGAGCTTGATTTCAAAACGACTGTGTTTATCGTTTCGCAGCGCACCTCGTCGGTCGCTCACTGCGATAAGATAATCGTGCTCGACGACGGCAGGGCGGTCGGCATCGGCACTCACGATGCTTTGCTTGACTCTTGCGAGGTGTATCGCGAGATATACGATTCGCAGTTCAAGAAGGAGGGCGCGCAATGAAGGGCAAGTCACTCAAAAAGATACTCAGATATATAAAGCCCTATCGCATTTCGGTCGTTTTTTCGATAATTTGTGCGGCGCTGACGGTTATGTTTACGCTTTATGTTCCTATGGTCATAGGCGATATGATAGACCTGATGGTCGGCGTCGGCGAGGTCGACCTCGAATATATGATGCAGCTGTTCGTGAGAGGGCTTGTGTGCGCAGGAGCGGCATCGCTGTTTCAGTGGATATCCGGCTCGCTCAACAACCGCATAGCCTTTGGCGTAATGCGTGACGTCATGCGCGATGCATTTGACAAGCTGCACAGATTACCCTTGTCGTATCTCGACACGCATCCTTCGGGCGAAACGGTCAGCAGAGTCATTGCCGACGTCGAGACACTTTCGGACGGCTTGCTGCTCGGATTTTCAAACCTTTTCAGCGGCGTAGCGACTATAATCGGCACGCTCGTCGTTATGTTCGTGCTCAGCCCTACCATTGCGGCAGTCGTCGTCGTTCTGACACCCATGTCGTTTTTGGTGGCAAAATATATTTCGTCACGCACATACGGATTTTTTAAGGCGCAGTCAGAGTCACGCGGCGAGCAGACGGCTGTCATCGACGAGTATATCGGCGGCATTCGCACTGTCAAGGCGTTCGGCTATGAGGACGAGGCAATAAGAATATTCGACAGGACAAACGAAAAGCTTTCAGAAAATTCGTTAAAAGCGATATTCTTCTCGTCGCTGACCAACCCCAGCACACGATTTGTCAATGCGGTCGTTTATGCAGCGGTCGTGCTTTGCGGCGGATTTACCTGCATCGCTACTGCAGGAACGGCAGCGGCGTTCAGCGTCGGCAGTCTATCGGTGCTTTTGCAGTATGCAGGCAAGTTTGCAAAGCCGTTTAACGAGATCTCGGGCGTCATAACCGAGTTCCAGAACGCCATTGCGTGCGCCACGAGGGTCATCGAGCTTATCGATGAGCCTGATGAACCCAAGGACGGCGAATTGATATTGCCCGAGGCAGACGGCGAGGTCGGTCTCGACAACGTCAGCTTTTCATATGACAAGTCACGCAGGCTGCTCACCGACATTTCACTGTCGGTCAAGCCCGGTCAGCGAGTTGCGATAGTCGGTCCGACAGGCTGCGGCAAGACTACGCTCATCAACCTGCTGATGAGGTTTTATGATGTCGACGGCGGCAGTATTTCTGTCGACGGCAAGGATATAAGAGATGTCACACGAGCCTCGCTCAGGCAGTCATACGGCATGGTGCTGCAGGAGACATGGCTGCTCACAGCCACAGTTCGTGAAAATATCGCTATGGCAAAGCCCGACGCCACCGACGAAGAGATAATTGCGGCGGCAAAGGCATCGCACGCCGATTCGTTCATCAGGCGATTGCCAAAGGGCTATGACACTGTCATAAGCGACGACTATGGATTGTCGCAGGGACAAAAGCAGCTTTTGTGCATATCAAGAATAATGCTCAGATTGCCGCCTATGCTGATACTTGACGAGGCAACCTCGTCGATAGACACGCGAACCGAAATGAAGATACAGAATGCGTTTGCAAGGCTCATGCAGGGCAGAACGTCGTTCATCGTCGCTCACAGGCTCTCGACCATTCGCGAGTCTGATGTGATACTCGTCATGAAGGACGGCAATATAATCGAGCAGGGCAGGCACGAGGAGCTGCTTAAAAACGGCGGATTCTATCACAAACTGTATAACAGCCAGTTTGAATCGTAAAAAACAGTTGATTTTGCGACGATAATGTGATAAGATAAATTGATTAATAATGAAAACGAAAGGACATATCAAAAATGAGCACTCTTAAAGGCGCAGCGGTCATCGGTCAGTCCGGCGGCCCTACCTCGGTCATCAATGCATCTGCTTACGGTTGCATCAAGACCGCTCTCGAAAACGAAAACATCACAAAGGTCTATGGTTCACTTAACGGCATTCTCGGCGTTATCCATGACAACCTCATCGACATGGGCGCAGAGGACCCCGAAAACCTCGCACTGATGAAGCAGACCCCGTCATCGGCTCTCGGCTCCTGCCGCTATAAGCTTGTCGACGCCGACGAGGATGAGACTGATTATCAGCAGATACTCAAGATATTCAAAAAATACAACATCAGATACTTCTTCTACAACGGCGGCAACGACTCGATGGATACTTGCAACAAGATCAGCAAGTATATGCTCAAAAAGGGCTATGAGTGCCGTGTAATGGGCATCCCCAAGACCATCGACAACGACCTCGCAGCAACCGACCACTGCCCCGGCTATGCATCGGCTGCAAAGTATATCGCAACCTCTATGATGGAGATCTATCACGACGCTCGCGTTTATGACGCCGGTCAGATCACCGTCGTTGAGATCATGGGACGTAACGCAGGCTGGCTCACCGCCGCTGCAGCACTCGCTTCCTATAAGGGCTGCGGACCCGACCTCATCTATTGCCCCGAGAATGTTTTTGACCTCGACGAGTTCACCGCAAAGGTCAAAGAGATCTATGGCAGAACCAAAAAGTGCATCGTTGCAGTCAGCGAAGGCATCAAGGATAAAGACGGCAGATATATTTCAGAGTACGGCGCAGACCTCGCTCAGAGCAAGGACAGCTTCGGCCACAGCCAGCTCGGCGGACTCGCTTCGTTCCTCGCCGCTTATCTCAGAAAAGAGACCGGCGCAAAGACCCGTGGCATAGAGCTTTCACTGCTTCAGCGCTGCGCTGCACACTGCGCATCGGCTACCGACGTCGAGGAGTCCTTCTCGGCAGGCAGAGCCGCTGTTGAGTTTGCAACTCAGGGCATCACCGACAAGATGGTCGGCTTTGAGCGCTCTTATCTCGACGGCAGATATATGTGCAACATCGCACTTATGGACCTCTCTGTTGTCGCTAATACCGAAAAGAAGGTTCCCGCAGAATGGTTCAACGAGACCAAGGACGGCCTCAACCAGCTCTATATCGACTATGCACTGCCGCTCATTCAGGGCGACGTCGACGTCAAGAAAGAGGACGGTCTGCCCAGATTCGTCAAACTCAAGAAGGTCCTCGCAAGAGATTCCAAATAAGCACAATAAGCGTTTTGCCGACGGGATAATTTCCCGTCGGCATTTTTTGCGCCTTCGACTTTATAATTGTTGACAATCGCCGTCAAAAATGGTATTATCAAGTCATAAAAGCTCGGCATAAGCTTTGTGCTTTGGGATCGCTTTTTAAGATAACTTTGAGATAGATCATTCGGAGGTATAAAAATGAAAAAATCGGTTATATTCGCACTGGTCGCCGTCATGCTTTTGTCGGCGTGCGTCATAGGGCTGAACGTTTCGGGCGCAGACTACAGCTCGCTGCTTGGCGATAAAACGTCAGATCCGCAATATAAGCTCGTTGTGGGCGTCGATTCAAAATATAAGCCCGGCAAAGAGATCAAGGTCACGGTCGGCATTTCTGATGTCAAGACACCTGTTGACCTGCTTGATTTCAAGCTTTTTTATGACAAGACAAAGGTCGAGCCGATAGTCAAGACCAACGAGGACACTATGAACGAAGAGATGGAGGCGTTTATCGTCAAGCCGACGGGCTGGGATATTCTCAACTCGCTCGACGAAACAGAGGGCTTTTATAACATAGCAATAACCGACATCAAGGGCAAGAGCGCCATATCCGACGGCGGCCTGCAGGTCGAGATAGGCTTTAAGGTCAAAGCTAATGTCGAGGGCGACATAGTTTTTTATGTCAGACACGACGATGCGGATAACAACGCCGCAGACAAAAACCTTGATTATCTCGTCGGACTCGGCAGCTATGCCGTTTCAACGCTTGCGGTCGATCCTGTCACTGCGATAGGCGCCAAGTATAACAGCGACGGAGACAGCCTCAAATTCGGCACTAAATTCGTCAAGGTCGATGGCAAAAAGGTCAGCGAGATAGGCATGTATGTCATTTTCGAGAGCGACCTTGGCAGCAAGAGCGCTACCGCTTCTAACATAGTCAAGAGTTCAAAGGCAGTCAAGCTCGTGGCAGAAAAGATTGAGAAATCCGGATATGTCAAATATCAGGGCTTTGAAAAATATCAGACCTTTGTTTATACCGTCACGTTCGACGGGCTCAAAAGCAAGGCATCAAAAAACATTTTGGCGATGCCGTATGTCCGCTATGAGGACGGCGAAATATTCTATGGCGACATCATCACACGCTCTTACAACGGCGTAAAAGCGGCGGGCTGATGTATGATACTGTGCTTCAGCGGCACGGGCAACACCATGCACGTTGCCCGCGCCGCTTGCGATTTATTAGGCGACAAAATAGTCAGAGTGGGCTTTGACGACCTGCCGTCCGAGGTCAAAGAGCCGCTCGGCATAATGTTCCCTGTGCATTTTTACGGTGTTCCGACTGTTATGCTCGACGCTTTGAAAAGCATCGATGCGTCGGCATCGCCGTATGTTTATATCATCACCACCTGTGGCGGCGATGCCGGCTCTGCCGCCAATATCGCCGAAAAAGCGTTGGGCAGACAGGCGGATGCGATTTTTAATATCACGATGCCGGATAATTTTGTGATGCTTTACGATCCGCCAAAGGATTGTGCCGAAATGCTCGCCAAAGCCGATGAGGATATCCAAACGGCACTTAGCGCAATAGCAGACAAAAAATCAAACAGGCAAAGCGCTTCTGTTTGGTACAGCGCTCTTGCAAATATGCTAAAGCCCGCTTATCGCTATTATGCGTGTAAGACAAAGCGCTTTTATCTCAAGGGCGATTGCACAGGCTGCGGCAAATGCGCCAAAGCCTGCCCTGCGCACGCCATTATCATGCGTGACGGCAAGCCTGCGTGGGTCAAGCCGTATTGCACAGGCTGCTTTGCCTGTATAAACCTTTGCCCCAACAGCATCATCCAGCGCGGCAGATCGACAGAGCTGCGAGGGAGATATAAATACCCCCAATAAATAAAGACCGAGAGGAAATATCATGGCATATATAAACATGCATTTTTATTCGCTTTCACTTATGAAGATGACCGAGTGCGTCGTATTGATGCCCGACGGACTTAAGGAGGGCGAAAAAGTCCCTGTGCTCTATCTGCTGCACGGATTTTCTGACGACTGCACGGCGTGGACTCGCCGCACGTCGCTCGAACGCTATCTCGGCACAGAAAAGCTGTGCGTAATAATGCCGTCGGGCTATACAAGCTGGTATATCGACGGCGCTTTCGGCAAGTTTTTTACTTATATCACCGACGAATTGCCGAGGCTCATGCACGCATATTTTCCGCAGTTGTCGTCAGAGCGTGAGGATAATTATATCGCAGGGCTTTCGATGGGCGGCTATGGTGCTATGAAGGCGGCGCTCACATATCCCGAGCGCTATTCGTTCTGCGGCGCTCTTTCTGCGTCGTTTGACCTCAAAAAGCGCATTTCTACGCATGGCACGGTCAAGGCAGCCTGCGGCGATGAAAAAGAGTTTGAGGGCAGCCAAAACGACCTTTTTGCCGTTGCGGAGCGTGCAAAGGATAAAGACCTGCCACAGCTTTATATCCCCTGCGGAACAGAGGACGAGCTCTGCCTCGACGACAATATTTCGTTCAAGGCGCACCTCGATGCGCTCGGCATCAAGTATGAGTCTGTCAGCGACAGCGGCACGCATTCGTGGAATTATTGGGATAAGCACATAATACAGGTGCTTGTCAGAATACAGAAAAAGTAGTTTGCTGTCACAAAAAAGCGACAAAATGCCAATAAGCTCTGTTCAAAGGTTGCAAAAGGCATTGCGCTGTTGTATAATAAACACGTCGGCAGGGCGAGTTAGTCCCGACCGTGCCTGACTTAGTACAACGGCGATATGCGACCGAGCGGCATTGCCTCTGCTGTTGTTGTATTATTTTCTTTTCTTGGGTTTACCTCCTGACCTTTCTTTTTCCCACTTTTTCACCATCCTTTTTTGATTTTTTTGTTTTGTAAGTGCTCTCTCTCGCCGCTCGGTATATTCGCCTTAAAAATTTGTGAGGTGTTTTTATGCAGGACAATTGCCAAAAGATCAAATTGCTCAAGCTTTATGAGCTGCTTTGTCAAGAGACAGATGAAGAGAATCCGCTGACGACTGCCGACATAATCGACAGGCTCGAGGCAATGGGTATCTCGTGCGAGCGGCGCACGCTTGCCAAGGATATCGATGTGCTCAACGAACAGGGCTATGAGGTCCTGTCACGGCGTGTCGGCAAAGAAAAGGGCTATTATGTCCTTGACAGGTCGTTTTCTGTGCCTGAATTAAAGATATTGATTGATGCTGTCCAAGCGTCGAGCTTTATTACCGAAAAAAAGACCGACGAGCTTATCAAAAAGATCGCAGAGCTCGGCGGCAGCCACAGGGCGAGCATATTCAGCAGGAATATGATCTCGTTCAACACGCGCAAACACAGCAACGAGTTGATATATTACAGTGTCGACTCTCTCGAGGATGCGCTTTATCAAAAGAAAAAAGCCTCATTCAGATATTTTGACCTCGATGAGCACGGCAAAAAGAACTACCGCAAGGACGGCGGAGCATATATTGTCGAGCCTGTCGGTCTGGTATTCCACGAGGATAATTATTATCTCGTCGCATACAGCGCAAAGCACGGCAAAACGGCAAATTATCGTGTCGACAGGATGGATTCTGTCACGATGCTCGATGAGCCTGTGGGCAGTGAAGCGTTGGCGCAGCGCGATGCGCTCGGCATTTTTACCAACGAAGCGTTCAAGATGTACGGCGGTGAGCCGACGACAGTCAAGCTCGGGTTTAAAAACCATCTTATAGGCTCTATCTATGACAAATTCGGCGAAAAGGTCAGAATGTCTCGCATCAACAGCGAAACCTGCGTTGCAACAGTCAGAGTGCAGGTCTCGCCGACCTTCTGGGGCTGGATATTTCAGTTCGGCAGGGATATGCACATCGTTTCGCCCGAAAGTATGCGTCGACAGTATTTCGAGCGAGCAAAGGAGCTGCTCGATAATTCTTCTGTAAATAACTAAAATCATAGCAAAAAATTCAAAAAAAACAGGCATTCTATTGACAAAGCGCTTTAGAAGTGATATACTGCATACAGAGCATAGGCGGTGTATCATCAAAAGAGGTGCTTATCATGTCGTGCAGGTTAATTACAAATCATAGATTGCTGTTTATTTTTTAAGCGCATAGGTCGCCGTAGGGACGACTTATGCGCCTTTTTCGACTCACACAAAATAACGACGATTTATGAAAGGATACTAACTGTGAAGAAACATTTTATACGAATTACTTTATCTCTCGTGCTTGTCTTTTCGATCACTGGGACGAGTTGAACCACACTGTTCAGCCCAAACCGTTTGTTACGACTGCAACATTTACCGTTCCTTTTTCGGGAACATACAATAATTAAAGAAAGGCTTGGAACAAAACTATGATGAAATCTAGAAACAAAAAGCTTATCGCGCCCGGAATAAACTGTTTGCTATGGGGGCTGATTTCAATATATTGGTTGTTGTGTCTGTTAGATTTATTATATTTACCACAGCCTTACGATAATTTTGGCGTTGTAGTAATGCAGATGTTTTTGAATCTGATGATTCCGCGCGCAGCTATTGGAATGTTTAGTGCGATCCTGTTGCTGTTTTCACTCAAAGCGTATGATGGCACGGCATTTGGCAAAGCAACGGCTATTGTTTCGATAATAGCCAATGCGATGGCTTATGTTTCGCCGGCAATGTATTTGTGTGTTCTGTTCAATGCTCAAAAAAGCATGCTTGAAATTGCGCAAATAGCCTTCTATATATCGATGGCAATTGCCTTTGCTTCGCTTGTTATGCTGATCATTCAGGCGATCAGAAGCAATATAATGATGAAAGGCAAAAAGAAAAAGCTTGTTTTGAGTATTGTAAACTGCTTGCTGTGGACTGCACTGTTTGCAGGGCTTGTGTTTTTTGCGTGGTCGTATAATAACAACCGTACTATCGCAGAAGAAATGTTGCAATTAACTGTCAGGGCTCGTGATTTTGGTGCCGATATGCTTGGGTGCCTGCTCATAGGTATGTTTAGTTCTGCTATGCTGCTGTTGTCATTCAATGTCGGCAACGGCACATCACTCGGCAAAGCGACTGTCATTGTTTCGGCGATTGCCAATGTGATATCTTATGCTGCGTTTGCGGCTGTTTTATACTTTGGGCTGGTTGATTCCGGAATTGCCGTGCTTGCTTTGGTGTGCATTTTGGCGTCGATAGTGCCTGCTGTTGCATCTGCTGTAATGATTTTTATTCAATCAATAAAGAAAAGAAAAGCAAAATTGCAATCCGATGCCGCATAAAAACAATTTAATAGATGATTTAGAAAAATCAAAGCATAATTAAAACAGACCGTCCGAGGTGAAAAGCAGCGTGGCTGCTTGCCTCGGGCGGTCTTTGCTTATGCTATTTTAAGTCAAGCCTATATGAAATATGCGAGTCAAACGGCTTTTGCGGTGTGCAGAGTATAACGCCGTCTGATGCGAATGAGGGCGCATATTGCGGTTCAAAGCAAAAGCCGCAATATTTTTTTGATGCCTCGCCGTGCTTGAGCGGCATTCCCTCGGTTATCGAGTTGCCGTCATAGAATTGCATTCCCGGCATATCGGTCGTCATTCTAAGGCTTGCGATGTCGCTTTCGGCAACGGCAAAAGCGCTGTCCTTGCGGAAAATAAAATGGTTGTCGCAGTCGCAGGTCGGCTTGCGAAATTGCCTGAAATCAAACTCTGTGCCGTCGACGGGGGTCGGCAGCGAGGATATTCCGTGCGTGTCGTGTGCGCAGTAGGTATCAGAGCTTATCATATAGCTGTATTGGCGCACGTCGCAGCCGCCGAGATTAAAATAGCTGTGCCCCGTCATGCATATCGGTGTCGGGCTGCTTGCTTCGGCGTGCAGATGCAGATGCAGAACGCCGTCTGAAATATAATATTCCGCTAAGGCGTTGACATCTGCGGGATAGCCCTCGTCGCCGTCCTCGGAATAAAGCGTCAGAGCCACGTGCGAGGAAGCTACGCTTTTTATCGTCCATTCTCGCTTGTCGAACCCGACAAAGCCACCGTGAAGGCTGTTTGCGCCGTCGTTTTTTGATATGTCATATCGCCTGCCTGCGACAGTGACAGCGGCATCTCTTGTCCTGTTGCAGACCCTGCCGATCACCGCTCCGAAATAGCAGTCGCCGTTTTTATAGCCCTCTGCATCTTCATATCCGAGCACGCAGTCAAAGCCGTGCTTTTTAAACGAAACCAGCGCAGCGCCATAGGTCAAAATGCGGCACTCTATGCCACCATCCGAAATATCGATAAACCTGCTCATATTATCACCTCACGCTTATTATCGCACAAAAACAATTTTGTGTCAATAACAGCTTGTTCATATTTGTATGTTATAATGTAACGTTACTATTTTTAGAGATACGATTTGATGATTTGAACGGAGTCAAGCGATGAAGCAGATGAGCGGAACAAAATTGACCCTGCTGTGTGCGGCGGTCTATTTTGCGGGATATATGACGAGGCAGGGCGTGACCGTCTGCCTTGCCGAGATGATAGCCGCAGAGGCGTTTACAAAGCAGGAATTGACCGCCTGCACGATAGGGCTGTTTATAGTCTACGGCGCAGGTCAGATAGTCAGCGGCTGGCTTGGCGACAGGGTCAACCCTGTTATGCTGATGGGCGTCGGACTGTTTGTTTCGGCGACGATAAACCTTTTTGTGCCGTTCGTGACGAGCGGAGCGTTGCTTTGCGTGCTGTGGTGCATAAACGGCTTTTGTCAGGCGCTTTTGTGGCCTCCGATGGCAAGAATAATGATAAGGCTTTTGGGCGACAGATATATGAGGTCGTGCGCGCACGTGTTCTTTGGCAGCAGCCTTGCTACTATGCTGCTTTATCTGCTTTCGCCTGTGGTGATAAAATATTTCAACTGGCAGACGGTGTTTTATATTTCGTTTACGATAGGCATACTTGCCGCAGTGATATGGTTTATCTCGATGCGCAATGTCAGGCTCGAGGCAGAGTCTGTGCCGAAGCCTGTCGGCAAAAAGCTTGCCGTGCCAAGGATGCCCGCCTCTATCGCCGTAATTATGCTGTGCATAGTCGCTATGGGAATGCTGCGCGACGGTATAACCACATGGCTGCCTGTTTATATAATGGATACCTTTGAGCTTTCGAGCAGCAGCTCGATATTGTCGAGCGTCGTATTGCCCATATTCAGCGTTGTCTGCTATGAATTGACCGCAAGGCTTTACGGCAAGCGGTTTAAAAACGAGATGCTTTGCGTTGCTGTCGAATTTGGCATAGCCGCCATAGCGCTGTGCGTTCTGCCGTATGTCTTTGATTCGTCACGCTTCGCCGCTGTGCTTTTGCCGGCGATAGTCGTCGGTTGTATGCACGGCACAAACTGTATGCTCACCGCCGCCGTTCCTGCACGGTTTGGCAAGAGCGGGGGAGTGGCGTTCTATTCGGGACTGCTTAACTTCGCATCGTATGTCGGTGCGGCGATCTCGACTTATGGAATCTCTGAAATATCAGACCACATAGGCTGGCATTCTGTCACAGTCATCTGGGCAGCCGTCGGAATAGTCGGAACACTGCTCGCCATCGTCACATTGCCGATGATCAAAAAAGGCAAATAATTCCAATCAAAAAAGCGCCATCGAGGCGCTTTTTTAGTATGGCTTTTTAGTGCTCAGCTTGCCGATTCAAGCTTGAACGAGATCTCGACTGTCTGCCAGTTTTCGCCGCGGCGGTCTGATCTGTATGCCTTGACGGTCACTTCTGTGCCTGCACTGTATTTTTTGAGTGCGGCGGCGAGGTCTTCTTTGGTCTTGATCTCTGTGCCGTTGAAGTCATAAATGACATCATAAAGCTCGAGACCTGCCTGATATATAGCCGATCTGCGTGAGATCTCAACGACCATTACGCCCTCGGGCGGAGTGGTTGTGAAATAGCCTGCTTCGACAGCGTATTCTGAATTGATTATCGTGATGTTGAGCTTGGGGGTGACGGTAACGATGTCGTTGTCGGGTCTGTTAGTCACTTCGCCGTGCGTGAGAATGATGTTGGCAATAGTGACTGCGCTGTTGATGGGGATAGCGAAGCCGAGACCTTCATATTCGTCCATCAGCTTCAAGGTGGTTATGCCGATGACCTGACCTGCCATATTGATCAGCGGTCCGCCCGAGTTGCCCGGGTTGATAGGAGTGCTGGTCTGCAAAAGCGTCATGGTCTTGACTACTGTGCCGTAATCGTTGGTTACGTCGACATCACGTGCTATGCCGCTGATTATGCCGGGGGTCATTGTTCCTGCCAACGAAAGGTCATAAGGAGTGCCTATCGCCGAAACAGAATCGCCGACCTTGACTGCATCCGAATTGCCTATCTCGATGGGGACGAGGTCGCTTGCATCTATCTTGAGCACTGCGACGTCGCTTGCATCGTCGCTGCCTATGAGCTCGGCGCTGTATTCGTCGCCGTTATAGAATCTGACCTTGATGGTCTTTGCGCCCTCGATGACATGGTGGTTGGTCATGATGTGACCGTCTGTGTCGATGACAAAGCCGCTGCCGAGCGCACTGTTGGTGATGACAGAAACGCAGGATTTCGAGCATTTCTCGTATATCTCGCTGTATTCCGACGCAGGCAATTGCACTATGCCGCCCTGCGAGATAAACTCGGTATAGCTCACATCATCCTTGTCGGGTGTGCTGATCGCACCGTCGCTTGAGGCAGTGCCCGATGCGGACGGAACAGACGACGTGTCGTCGCTGTTGTCGCTGTTATAAAGCACCGCAGTGACGAGTATCAGCACGACCAGCAGACAGGCGGTCGCGGCGATGGCGAAGGCTTTTAAGCCACCGTTCTTTTTGGGTGGCTTCTGCCCGCCCTGCCACTGATAGTTATAGCCCTGTCCCTGTGCGCCATACTGACCGTATTGCGGTCTGTATTGCTGCTGGCTTTGAGGTGCTTGATATTGGCTGTATTGGTTATATTGGTTGTACTGTGGTCTGGGTATCTGATTTTCTGTCGGCGCTGCATTCTGCTGCGGCGTTTCGGGTGCTTGATACTGACCCTGCTCGGACTGATTGCCGAAATTGTTATCTTGCTCTGACATAGTCATCATTCCTTTCTATGTTTCTGAAACAACTATAAATCGTTTCTCTTAAAAAACGCTTAAAGAATCAAATATCTATATCAATATTTTGCTCGCCGTGCGATCTTTTTGGCGAGTCGATCGCAGGCAACGTGAAAACAAATTCTGTGCCTGCCTCCTGCGAGGACGTGCAAACGATGTCCTCGCCGTGAGCGACAACAGTCGTGCGGACGATATAAAGTCCGAGTCCCGTGCCTGTTTTGTCGAGGTTGCGGGATCTGTCGCTCTTATAAAAGCGGTCGAATATGTGCGAAAGCTCGTCGGGCGGCACGCATTCACCGTTGTTGCATATCGCAAAGCGTGCCTTGCGTGCTCCTGCGACATTTGTTTCAGAGATCGAGATCCTGATAAAGCCGCGCTCGGGCGCAAATTTTATCGCGTTGTCAAGCAGGTTAAACAGGCATTTGTGTATCGCATCCTGATCTGCGTTGACATAAACGTCGACGTCGTTGTCAAAAATGATGTCGAGCTTCTTTTGCTCTATGCGCTCCTCGCACGAAATGAGCACGAGCCGCGCCGTCTCTGAAAGGCAGAAATCAGACCTGCGCAAAGCGCCTGTGCCTGCCTCGAGCTTTGAGATGTCCAAAAGTGTGCTGACGAGCCTCGAAAGCCGCTGTATTTCGCCGAGTATTATCTCGAGGTAATACTCGTGCTTTTCGGGCGGAATAGAGCCGTCAAGCATATTATTGACATATCCTGCGATGATAGTCATCGGAGTGCGCAGATCGTGGCTGACATTGGCAAGGAACGACGAGCGCATCGTTTCGAGCGCCTCAAGCGAGTCTGCCATCTTGTTGAACGCCGTCGCCACACGTGCGACCTCTGCGTTGTCGGGGATAGTCACTCGCGACGTGAAATTGCCGTTTGCAAACTCCTCTGACACCTGCGCTATCTCGCGTATCTCATATGTTGCACGCTCTGTTACGAAATATAATATCGTCGTTGCGAGCACCAATACCCAAAGCGAGGTAATGATGAGCGAGCTGACCATGCGCTCGTCGAGCTCGGAGCCCTCGACAGTCGTGTCAAACACGAGCAGTACCGCATCACTGCCTGTGATGTATCTGCATATATAAAGGCTTTTTGTGCCGAGCAGCTCGCCCGGATCGTCGGCATCACGCATGAATTCATCTGAATATACATATGTGAAATAATCAGACGGAATAGTCTTGCCGCACATTTCTGACGAAAGCGTCGAGAATAATATCAAGCCGTCCTTGTCCGCTATGCAGACATTGCAGGGCGTGTTGGCGCATATGCGATCTACCGAGTTGTAAAACCGCTCTTTGAGCGCATCGTCGGCGACAGTCCTGTAATTTGACGCTTCAGAAAGCAGGCTGACCGCTTCTGCTGTCTGACGAACCATTTGATAGTGCCTGTCGATGTTCGAGTCGGTGAGCGACGAGATAGTGACCAGCACAAGCAGCAGGGTGCAGAATGCGAGCAGCAGCGCAAAGACAGTTACGAATTTTGAAAATAGGGTTTTCACTTATCGTTTCCTCTTTTGCGATTACATATTCTTGAGCGCAGTGCGAATGATCTTGCCGCTGATGGTCTTTGGCAGGCTTTCAACAAAGCAGACCCTGCGCGGATATTTATAGGGCGCGGTGTGCGACTTGACATAGTCTTGTATCTCCTTGACAGTCGCATCGTCGCCTGTTTTGCCTTTTGTGAGCACTATAAACGCCTTGACGACCTGTCCGCGAACGTCGTCAGGAACGCCTATTACGGCGCACTCAAGCACATAAGGCAGCTCCATAATGACACTTTCGATCTCAAAAGGTCCTATGCGATAGCCGGATGACTTGATGACATCGTCGGCACGTCCGACGAACCAATAATAACCGTCCTCGTCGCACCAAGCGGTGTCGCCTGTGCGATATATTCCGTCGTGCTTGACGGCGTTCGTCTGCTCGGGCGACCTGTAATAGCAATCAAAGAGCCCGCACGGGTCTTTTGATGCATCTATCGCTATCTCGCCTGTTTCGCCGACAGCGCATTCAGAGCCGTCCTCGCGAAGCAGCATTACGTTGTAAGCAGGCGAGGGCTTACCCATCGAGCCCGGCTTGATAGGCTCGCCATAGAGGTTGCCTATGGTCATGGTCGTTTCGGTCTGACCGAAGCCCTCGGTTATTGTAAGCCCTGTCGCCTCATAAAATCTGACGAGCACCTCGGGGTTCAACGCTTCGCCTGCCGTGGCTGCGTGCTTGAGCGATGAAAAATCGAATTGCGAGAGGTCCTCTTTTATCAAAAATCTGTATATCGTCGGAGGAGCGCAGAAGGTGGTTATGCCGTATTTTGCAAACATCGGCAGCATTTTTGCGGCGCTGAAGCGCTCGTAGTTGTATACGAATATCGCACTCTCGCACAGCCATTGACCATAGAGCTTGCCCCAGAGCGCCTTGCCCCAGCCTGTGTCCGACGTGGTGAGATGCAGACCGTTGGGGTCGACGTGCTGCCAATAGCGAGCCGTGATGATGTGTCCGAGAGGATAGGTCGCCTTGTGAAGTGCGATCTTGGGGTAGCCTGTCGTGCCCGAGGTAAAGAACATGAGCAGGGGATCATCCTTTGAGGTATCCTTGCGCTCGAATGCCTCAGAGGCGTTTGCTATGCCGTCGTCAAAGCTGATGAAGCCATCCTTTTTGCCGCCTGCTATGATGAGATATTTCATCGTGTCGCAGTTTGCCGCCGCCTTTGCAGCCTCGGATGACGATTCGCCGTCATAGGTGCAGACTATCGCCGAAACTCCTGCGGCGTTGAAGCGGTATTCAAAATCCTTTTGTACGAGCTGATCTGTCGCGGGAATAGCTATTGCGCCGAGCTTGTGCAGACCGAGCATTGCGAACCAGAATTGATACCTGCGCTTGAGCACCAGCATGACTCTGTCGCCTTTCTTTATGCCAAGGTCTTTAAAGAAGCTTGCCGCCTTTGAGGATTCACGAGATATGTCACGGAACGTAAAGCGCTTTTCGGTCATGTCGTCATCGACCCAGACCATAGCGGTCTTGCTGCCGCATTTGACAGCGAGCCTGTCGACGACATCAAAGGCAAAGTTGAAGTCTGCGGGAGGGGTAATATCAAAGCCCACGAGCCTGCCCTCGGCATCCTTGGTCTCGGTGCAGAAATCGTGATAGATCAGATCGTCATATACGCTTTCTCTTTCTCTGACTATCGCCTGCTGCTCGTCGATGGCGACAGGCTCGATGTCGAGCTCGGATTCGCCTGCCGACTTGAATACTATCGCCATAAAAACGCAGTCTGTGCCGCCGACGGCGATCATTCCGTGAGGATGTGACGAGTCATAATAAACGCTGTCGCCCTCGCTTAAAACCTCGGTGTGGTCGCCGAGCCTTATTTTGAGCTGACCGCTGATGATATAGTCAAATTCCTGACCCTTGTGTGTCGAGCAGCGTATGGGCTGCTCCTGCTCTGAAATATCGTATTTTGCCGTGACGATAAACGGCTCTGCCGCACGGTTTTTGAGCATCGGTGCGATGTGGCGGTAATTAAAGCCTGCGCGGCGCTTGATGGGCATACCGTCGCCCTTGCGGTTAATGTTGTAAAACCTCAGCTTGGGGTCTTCGCCGCTGACGAGCTCGGCAATGTCCATGCCGAGTGCGGTCGCACACTTGTATAAAAAGGTAAACGAATAGTCGCTGTCGCCCTGCTCGAGCCTTAAGTATTCCTGCTCGGTAACGCCTGCTGCAGCAGCCATTTCGGCAGCGGTCTTGTCGGCATTTGTGCGCGCCATGTGCAGACGCTCGGCTATTAAACGTGTTGCATTTTCCATGATAAAACTTCCCTTTGGATGATTGCCCTGAACATAAAAAACAAATCAAAGCTTATTTTTAAAGCATACCATAAACCCTTGCTCGTGTCAAGATTTATCGCTTGCGACAGAGCGCAGTATTTGCATAAATTCGTGTGCTTCGTCCATAGTGTTGTACCTGCCGATGCTCAGCCTGACACAGCCGCTTTTGCCTGTGCCGAGCGCCGTGTGCGCCGTCGGTGCGCAGTGAAGTCCCGCTCTGACGCAAACGCCGTGCATCGCCAATAATTCGGCAAGCCGTTCGGGCGGAAAGCGGGGCATATTGAATGCAATAAGCGGCAGATAGCTTTCGTCGTCTCTTTCGGGTGCGCCGTATAGCACTGCGCCTGTGTCTTTGAGCGAATGCAAAAGATAGCGGAATATTTCGTTTTCGTTTGTGGGATAAACAAAATTGTCGCAGGCAGCGGCTATTGCCGCAGCACCGCATATGTTCATCGTGCCTGCCTCGAGTCGCTCGGGCAGGAACTTTGGCATGGTTTTTTCTCTCGAGGCAGTGCCTGTGCCGCCCTCAATGAGCGGAGCGATCGAAACACCGTCTGCCGCTATCAGCGCACCTGTGCCTGTCGGAGCATAAAGTCCCTTGTGGCAGGGCAGGCACAAAATATCTGCACCGAGCTCGGCAAGGTCTATCTTGAAATGTCCTGCCGCCTGCGAAGCATCGATTATCACTGTCAAGCCTCTCGATTTGGCTATCTTTGCCAGCTCTTTGACAGGCAGTACTTTGCCGCAGACGTTCGAAGCATAGGTAAAGCAGACGAGCGAGGTGCGATTTGAGAGCGCCGAAGCAAAGCTCTTTAAAGTCTTTTTGTCATCGTGCAGGTCGACCCCAAAGGTCTTGACGCTGCCGAACGCCGCAAACGACGGTCTGATAACTGCGTTGTGCTCAAGATTGCTGATGATTATCTCTCTATTTCGCCTCGAAGCGCCCTTGATGGCGAGGTTGAGGGCGTGGGTGGCGTTTTGTGTCAGGACGACGTTTTCGGGCTTTGCACCGAATAATTCGGCAAGCCTGCTGCGTGCCAGAAACAGCACTCTCGCTGCCTCGTCAGCCGCCTCGTATACACTGCGGCCGCTGTTGGCACACGTGATCAGCGCATCGCAAATAGCCTTTTTGCAGGCAGGGTGCTTTGGAAACCCTGTCGCTGCGTTGTCATAATATATCATTCGCGCACCATCACCTTGCCAAGTATTTTTATTTCGGCGCCCTCGAGTATCCTCTGCGCCGTGCCCTCCGCCGCCGCATCGACCTTGAGCCCATAGCCGCAGCCCTTGACTGCCTTTATTGCCGCCTGCCTCGTAAGTCTTGCATCTATGCTGTGCTTTTTTAATAATTCCTGTCCCTTCATCGCATAGGTGACCGAAGTCAAAACAAATATAACAAACATAATACACCTCTTTTTTAGCAGTATATGTGCTTAAGGTTTGACTTGCAAACAGCGTCTTGATATGGTAGAATATATAAAAATTATTTTTGTGAGGATAATTATGCGCAAAATAGCAATTCTCGGCTTCGGCACTGTCGGTGGTGGCGTGTTTGATGCCATAAATATAAATTCAAAGCAGATCAAAAGCCGCCTTGGCGACGACGGCGGCATAGAGATAGCACATATTCTTGACAGGCGCACGTTTGACGGACATCCGCTTGCCGACAGAGTTACATCTGACATCGACAAGGTGATCTCCGACCCCGAAACAGAGGTCGTCGTCGAGGCTATGGGCGGACTGCATCCGGCGTATGAATTCACTTTAAAGGCGCTTCGCGCAGGCAAGAGCGTTGTCACTTCAAACAAAGAGTGCGTTGAAAGATACGGCGAGGAGCTTGAGGCAGAGGCACGCAAGAATAACGCTTCGTACCTCTATGAGGCATCGGCAGGCGGCGGCATTCCGTGCGTGCATACCCTGCGGAATTGCCTTGCATGGGGCGATATAAGGCGCGTTGCAGGCATTCTCAACGGCACGACGAATTTCATTCTCACCAAGATGGCAGAGAGCAAATTGCCGTTCGACGAGGCTCTCGCCATGGCACAGAGGCTCGGATTTGCGGAGGCCGATCCCACTGCGGATATTTGCGGACACGATGCGGCTCGCAAGATATGCATTCTGGGCGGCATCGCATGGGACAGATTTATAAGCTACGACCAAATATCGCACGTCGAGGGCATCACAGAGGTGTCGTGCGACGATCTTGCGGCAGCCGATGCGCTCGGCTATGCCGTCAAGCTTATAGCGATGGCGGAGCGCAGGGATGACGGAATAGTGCTTTCTGTCAGCCCGATGCTGGTGCACAAGGAGCATATATTCGCTTCTGTCGGAGGGTCCTATAACGCTGTCAGCATACTCGGCGAAACCGCCGACGAGGTCGTGCTTTACGGCAGGGGAGCAGGCAGCCTGCCTACGGCGAACGCCGTTTTGTCTGACGTCATCGAAGCATTGACGGTGCACCCGATACCTGCATCCCGCAACGGAAACATCACCGTTCTGACCGAAACGCCCGATAATTCCGACACCATAACCCTCGCAACAGGCAAAAAAATGAGTGTCTTCGGGTGAAAATGAATAAAGGCAATAAAAACGCATGAATGGAATTGCCGGAGAAAATAATCTGCCAAAGCGAAAGCATCCACGCCTTGACGAATATGATTATAGCGCTGCGGGTTTGTATTTTATAACGATATGCACACAAGATCGGCAACGCCTGTTGTCACACATTGCCGTAGGGCGGGGGCTTGCTCCCGCCGAAAGGGTTGATGTGCAATACACCTTGTTTGGTGCGATCGCGGAACAACAATTATTGTTGTTGGAAGATCGCTATTGCCACCTCGCAATCGACCGATATGTAATTATGCCCGATCATATACATGTCATTATGATATTGCATGATGACGAGGCGGAATATATGACGGATGTAAATAATACGGCACAATGTAGGGCGGGGGCTTGCTCCCGCCGAGATGACGAAGGTGTAAATGATGCGGCACAATGTAGGGCGGGGGCTTGCTCCCGCCGAGATGACTTTGCCGGCAAATTATTTCAAACATCATTTTATGAGCACATAATAAGGCGTCAAGAGGATTATGACGAGATCGCACAATACATTTCCGAAAACCCGATTCGGTGGTACTACAACCATTTGAATACATCAGAATAGCAAACACCCCTGATAGATCCGTACATCCATCAGGGGTGTTTTTATTATCGTCTATTCAACGATGTATTTTTTAAACATTCCGCGTGCGCGTTCGTCGCATTCGGCGGTGATGATCTTTCCCTCGTCGGTGTATTCGCACTCGATGACACGGGCTAATCTATACATATCGGCGGCTTTTGCGCCGTCTGAATGCGCAAAGAAATATTTTGCGATCTTTTTGCCCTCTGCGACCAGGGCTTGTAGCCTTGCCAAAAGGTTCTCGACGCCCTCGCCTGTCCTTGCGCTTATGCATACCGCATCGACAGGCAAATAGCCCTCGTCGATCCTGCAATCGCTTTTGTTATACACCTCGATGAGCGGCTTGTCGCCTGCTCCGAGGTCTGCTATCATCTGCTGTGTAACGGCACGCTTGCGTGCTCGCTCTGACTCAGGCTCGCTGAAATCTGTCAGCATTATCAATATATCGGCATAAACTAACTCCTCGAGCGTCGACTTGAACGCCTTGACAAGGTGTGTTGGCAATCTGTCGATAAATCCGACCGTGTCGGTCAGCAGAATGTCGTTGCCGTCGGGCAATTTCATAACCCTCGTTGTAGGATCAAGCGTCGCAAACAGCTTGTCCTCAGCGAGTATGCCTGCACCTGTCAGATAATTGATGAGCGTCGACTTGCCTGCGTTGGTATAGCCTATAATGGCAGCGGAAGGCAATTCTGACCTTTCTCTTGCGGCACGCCTGACAGAGCGGTTCTTCTCGAGCTCTGCTATCTGCTGCTGCAAAAGCGCAATGCGCGCTCTGAGCCGCCTGCGGTCTATCTCGAGCTTGCTTTCGCCGGGGCCTCTCGTGCCGATGCCGCCGCCGAGCCTCGACATATCCTTGCCGTGGCCGCTGAGCCTTGGCGCAGTATAGCGCAGGCAGGCGATCTCGACCTGTAATTTGCCCTCGCCTGTTGCGGCGTGCAAAGCGAAAATGTCAAGTATCAGCATAGTTCGGTCGATGACTCTTATGCCGAGCGCCTTGCCGAGATTGGATATCTGCGACGGTGTCAGCTCGTCATCGAATACGCAAAGGTCTATGCGCTCGTCTGAGCGTATAAACTCGTGCAGTTCCTCGACCTTGCCGCTGCCTATAAAGGTCGCCTTGTCCGGCGATGTACGCGGCTGTATAACTCTTGCCACTGCGACACCGCCTGCGGTATCGAGCAGTCTTTCGAGCTCGTCGAGCGATCTGTCGCACTCTGCCTGAGTGCGTTCTGCCGTGACCGTGACCAGCACGGCGTATGAAATATTTTGATTTTGTGTTTGTTCGGTCATATCTACACCTCTCTTTTCGCGTGCGATGAGGCAAAAGAAATCGGCGGTGCAAAGGCACCGCCGCTTCTGTAGAATAAATTACTGAAGGTTAAATCTCTTTTTGAATTTATCAACACGACCGCCAACGTCGACAAGCTTCTGTTTGCCGGTGAAAAACGGATGGCATTTTGAACAGATATCAACCTTTATATTGTCTTTGGTAGACATAGTAACATACTCTTCGCCGCAAGCACACTTGACAACTGTCTGCTTGTATTCGGGATGTAAGCCTTCCTTCATTTTGCATATTACCTCACTTTCGTAGTCAACAGGAGAAGTATAGCACACATTTTCGTGTTTTGCAATAGTTTTTTTCTAAAATCCTTGCGTTTTTTGCGTTTTTTTAGTATAATAAAGGCACCAACTACAGGAAGGACGCATTTTTATGAAGCTTACCTATCTCGGAACAGCCGCAGCAGAGGGCTGGCCCGCCGTTTATTGCAATTGCGACCACTGTGTCAGAGCACGCAAGGCAGGCGGCAAAAATATTCGCACACGCTCGCAGGCGCTTATCAATGACGATATGCTGATAGATTATCCCGGCGACACCTATATGCACGAGCTTTTGCACGGCTTTGACCTTTCGGCAATAAAAAACATAATCGTCACTCACGCACACCTCGACCATTTCGAGCCGCTTGATATGCATTTCAGGCATCCCGACTATTATTGCCACAACCGCACGTCGGATGTTGTCGACATATACGGCAGCAAGGATGTCGTTGCGAAGTACGAAAGGATGATACGCAAGACCGATTATGACGAAGCAGCCGTTGACGGCACGCATATGCATCTCATAGAGGCATACAAGCCCACATTGCTCGGCGATTATACAGTCACCGCTATGAAGGCAAACCATGCGCAGCCTCAGGATGCGTATGTCTATATCGTCACCGACGGCAAGAGCACGCTTTTGTATCTGCACGACACCGGACTTTTGTTTGATGAGGTCTATGATTATCTCGCAGCGAACCACATAAGAGCCGACCTTGTCAGCTATGACTGCACCTATGGCGCACTGCCGAGTGGCGGCGGACATCTGGGGCTTGATTCATGCCCTGTCGTCAGAGAAAGGCTTAGAGAAATAGGCGTCGTTGACGACAAGACGGTCAACGTCATCAACCATTTTTCGCACAACGGCAAGCTGATATACGACGAGCTCGTGCCTGTCGCAGCAGAAAACGGATTCCTCGTTTCCTACGACGGAATGCAGATAGAATTCTGATTTTTAAAAGCATAAAAAGAACCTTTCAACCAAAGCGAAAGGTTCTTTTTGATGTTATCTAATTGAGCACCGCTCTGTCGCTGACAAATTCCTTGCCGCTCGCATTCGAGAACAGCTCGAGCAATTGCTCGACGGTGAGGCTCTTTTTTTCTTCGCCCTTGATGTCGAGAATGATCCTGCCCTGATGCAGCATGATCAGCCTGTTGCCGTGATTGATGGCGTCACGCATGTTGTGCGTAATCATGAGCGTTGTGAGTTGGTTCTCGTATACTATCCTGTCGGTAATTTCGAGCACCTTTTCGGCGGTTTTGGGGTCGAGTGCTGCGGTGTGCTCGTCGAGCAACAGCAATTTCGGCTTTGAAAGCGAAGCCATCAGCAATGTGACAGCCTGCCTCTGACCGCCCGAAAGCAGTCCGACCTTGCTGCTCATGCGATCCTCAAGCCCCAGATCGAGCGACGCGAGCATATCACGAAACTCTGCTTTTTCGGCGCTTGTGATGCCCCATCTGAGCCCACGGCTTTTGCCACGGCGCTTGGCGAGCGCGAGGTTCTCTTTGATCTCCATATCTGCGGCAGTGCCCATCATCGGGTCCTGGAATACTCTGCCGAGGTATTTTGCACGTCTGTGCTCGGGCATAGAAGTGACGTCCTTGCCGTCAATGATTATCTTGCCGCTGTCGAGCCTCCAAACGCCGCAAATAGCGTTCATAAGTGTGCTTTTTCCGGCACCGTTGCCGCCGATGACAGTGACAAAATCACCGTCCTCGAGCGTGAGAGAAAGGTTCTGCAGTGCTTTTTTCTCGTTTATAGTGCCCGGGTGAAAGGTCTTGGAAATTCCGCATATCTCAAGCATTATTTTCACCCGCCTTCTTTTTGGTCTTTGCATGAATGCCGCTGAAATACTTTGCGCGCAGGTTGGGTACGCCGAGGAATATCACGACGACGACTGCCGAAAGCATCTTGAGCAGGTCGGTATCTATACCTATAAAGACTATGATCTGATAGATCATATAATATATCACGCCGCCCACCAGAACACCGCAGAGTCTGACGGCAAAATTGCGTGCCACCTTTTGCATGACAACATCGCCGATGACGATGGCGGCAAGTCCGATGACTATTGCGCCCTTGCCTGCGTTGATGTCGGCAGCGCTCTGATACTGAGCGAGCAACGAGCCCGACAAAGCGACGATGGCGTTTGAAATGACGAGTCCCAGCACCTTGTTAAACTCGGTATTGATGCCCTGAGCACGTGCCATATTGTTGTTGCAGCCTGTTGCTCTGATCGAGCAGCCGAGCTCTGTGCCAAAGAACCAATAAAGTATGCCGATTATGACTGCCAATATAGCAAGCAGCGTCAGAATGACGTTCGGCGAGTCGCCTGTGGTGAGCACGAGCTGATACTTCCTCGGGTTGAGGCTTACGTTTGCCTGACCATCTGTCACCTTGAGGTATATCGACCACAGCATCATCTGTGTCAGTATGCCCGAAAGTATCGCGGGAATATCCAAAACCGTGTGCAAAAGACCTGTGACAAGTCCTGCCAACGCACCTGCGGCAGTTGCGCAGAGCATAGCGACCCACGGATTGACGCCGGACGTGATGAGAACAGCACATACGGCTTCGCCCAAAATGATCGTTCCGTCAACTGTCAGATCTGAGATAGCAAGTATTTTATATGTAATGTATAATCCTATCGCCATTATACCCCAGATGAGACCTTGAGATATCGCTCCGGGCAGCGAGCCTAAGAGTTGTTCCATGCCAGTTTCCCTTTTAATTTAAGAATAATGCTTTTATAATATAACGATCACTCGATCGCGGTGTAGCCCTCGGGAATGGTTATGCCGAGAAATTCAGCCATTTCGGCATTGTATTTTTTGGTTGCGGGAGCGTATTCGATGGGCATTTCGGAGATCTTTGCCTCGCCCTTCAGGATCTTTGCAGCCATTTTGCCTGTCTGCACGCCGAGGTCGTAATAGCTTATCGAAAGCGATGCGATGCCGCAAGCCTTGGCGGTGTTCTCTTCACCTGCAAAGACGGGTACCTTCTTTTCACGAACGACATTGCCGATGGTCTCTGCGCACGAAGCGGCGGTGTTGTCGGTGGGAATATAAATTGCGTCGCATTCTGCTGCTGCGGCGTTGGTTATTGCGATGATGTCGTTAGAGTCAGAGAAAGGGTATGCCTTGACGGCAACGTTCTTTTTTGTGAGATATTCGGTGACCTTTTCGACCTGATATTTAGAGTTTGCTTCGCCCGAGCAATAGATTATGCCGACCGACTTGACGTTGGGGCATACCTCGAGTATCATGTCTGCCTGCTGATCGAGCGGTGCAAGGTCGGAAGTGCCCGAAACATTGCTGCCGACAGTGCCGTTGAAGTTGTCGAGGTCGAGAGCAACGCTGTATTCGGTGATCGAAGTGCCGAGCACGGGAATGGGGTTTGAAACAGTAGCGCTGTACGCAGCCTGAAGTGCAGGCGTAGCGTTAGCGAGTATGAGGTCGACATTTTTGTTGACGAATTTGGTGATTATAGTCGTGCAAACGTTGGTGTCGCCCGAAGCGTTCTGCAAATCGATATCGACGTTCTCTTCGCCAAGCTCGGCGATGACAGCGTCAATAAAGCCCTGCGTTGCGGCGTCAAGCGCTGCGTGCTGCGTGAGCTGGCAGATGCCGATGGTATACTTTTTGCTCGTGTTGTCAGAGCAAGCGGCAAATGCAAAGCACGAAACCGCGAGCATTGCAAGTGCGAGAACGAGCGATAAAGCTTTTTTGATGTTTTTCATAATGATTCCTCCTGCCGATTGGCGATTTGACAAAAAGTGCGCCATGCACGTCACTGCAAAAAATGCGCCATTTGCAGGTGAAATATGCATATTTATGCACCGCTGTCTTATATGCGGGATATTGTACCACTAAAACAAGCGATTGTCAATGTATAAAATATAAAAATTAACCCACCGGTGCGCCGTATCCGCCCTCTGACGGAGCGCCTGTCAAAGCACCGTATCCACCCTCGGATGGCGTTTCGATCTGAGTCTGTGCGGCAGGCGGCTGCAGCTCCTCATCGTGAGCGACTATCTGACCATACTTGTCGGTGACGTTATGCTCACCGACGAATACGCCATAGCCTATCTTGGCAGGTCCTTCATCGGCGTGTGAGGGCTCCGGCTCGTGCTGCTGTCCGTGGACAGCACCGTATCCGCCCGAGGCTTGCTCGTCTGTATGCGCTTCTGTATGCGTACCCGTATGTAGATCTGTATGCAAGAGTGCACCATAGCCTACTTCGGGCTGCGAGGTCTGCACAGCTTCGGTATGCGTGGCAGGCTGCGGTGCGGCAGCAGCAGTAAAAGCATACGGCGTAAGTGCGCTGATTATTTTCTCAAAGCCTGCGTTGCCGTTTTCTATCGAATCAACATCGACGATCTGCTGGTTGCCGAGATAAAACTCAAAGCTGCCTGCCAGCTCGCATCTGTCGATACGCATAGGAAACACGGGCTTGCGATAGGTCAGTGCGCGCTCGAGCTCCTTGTCGACCCAGGTCGACGCCTGAGACTGATCCGAGAGCAACAGCAACAGACACTCGCATTCTTTAATAGCGTTGGTGATAACTGCGGCATAGCGCTGACCTGCGGGAATATCGTAGGGCGCCATCCACAATTTGATATTGCGGCTCAAAAGCTTTGCACGCACAGCTTCGGCGGTATCTTTGTTGGCTGAGCTATAGCTGATAAATACGTATCCCATATCGTCACTCCCTGTTTTGATTTTGATAAATATAAAAACATTATAATAGCATTTATAAAAAAAGTCAAGCGGACGCAGAGGATCTGCGCCCGCTTTTTGCAGTTAAAATATGATTTTAGTTATATTTTTTGCGTGCAGTATAGGTGGTGTGCAGCAATTCGTGTGCAAGGTGGCTGCCCGGCTCGGTGAGGAACTCTGCATAAAGCGTCTTGAGCTCTTCATTCTCGTGGGACTTGCGCTTTGCCTTGCCTGCGTCTTCGCCGTAGATAGCCTTTGCGCGCTCAACGCGAGGATCAACATAGCACTTTGTGGTAGCGTCGACGATAGGTGTGCCGCCACCGGTCACGCAGCCGCCGGGGCAGCCCATGATCTCGATGAAGGTATAATCCTTTTCGCCTCTCTTGACAGCGTCAAGCAGCTTGCCTGCGTTGCCTGTGCCGCTTGCGACTGCAACGGTGATCTTCTTGCCGTCGAGGTCGATCTCAGCCTCTTTGACACCTTCGATGCCGCGAACAGCGACAAAGTCGATGTTCTCGAGAGTCTTGCCTGTGACCTTCTCGTAAACGGTACGGAGAGCAGCCTCCATAACACCGCCGGTGACGCCGAAGATGACGCCTGCGCCGGTCGATTCGCCGAGAACAGAGTCAAAGTCCTCGTCGGGCAGACGTGCAAAGTCGATGCCTGCTGCCTTCATCATGCGAGCAGCTTCACGGACTGTGAGGACTGCGTCGATGTCTGCGAGGCCGCCGACAGAGAGCTCTTCACGCTTAGCCTCATACTTCTTTGCTGTGCAGGGCATGACAGAAACGACATAGATGTCCTTGGGATCGATGCCTGCTTTTTTAGCATAATAGCTCTTTATAACAGCGCCGAGCATCTCGTGAGGAGACTTGCAGCTCGAGAGGTTGGGGATGAATTCGGGATAGAAGGACTCGCAGTACTTGACCCAGCCGGGCGAGCACGAGGTGATCATCGGCAGAGCGCCACCCTCGGTGAGACGGTGGATAAGCTCGGTGCCTTCTTCCATGATGGTAAGGTCTGCTGCGAAATCGGTGTCAAACACCTTGTCGAAGCCGAGTCTGCGGAGCGCAGAAACAAGCTTGCCGGTGCAGGCGGTGCCCATGGGCAGACCGAATTCTTCGCCGATGGTAGCACGCACTGCGGGTGCGGGCTGAACGACGACATGCTTTGTAGGGTCTTTGATTGCTGCCCAGACCTCGTCGATCGACTCTTTCTCATGCAGAGCGCCGACGGGGCAGGCGAGTATGCACTGACCGCAGTTGATGCAGGGGGATTCAGCGAGCGACTTGCCATAGATGCAGCCGACAGTCGACTTGAAGCCACGCTTGGACATGCCGATAGCGCCAATGCCCTGAACCTTGTTGCAGGTTGCGATGCAGCGGCGGCAGTTGATGCACTTGCTGTTGTCGCGAACGATAGAGGGCGAAACTGCGTCGGGTGCTTCGGTGTGAGTCTTGCAGCCCTCGAAGCCATAGCGATCAACGCCATACTCCTGGCAGAGCTTCTGCAATTCGCAGCTTCCCGAGCGGATGCAGCTTGTGCACTCGCGGTTGTGGTTAGAGAGCAAAAGCTCAAGGTTAAGTCTGCGAGATTCACGCAGAGCGGGTGTATTTGTGTGAACTACCATGCCTTCGCCTACGGGGGAGACACATGCAGCCTGCAGGCCTCTGGCTCTCTCGACCTCGACAACGCACAGGCGGCATGCGCCTATTTCGTTGACGTCCTTGAGATAGCAAAGCGTGGGAATGTTGACATGAGCTTCTCTCGCGGCATCGAGTATGGTGTAGGTGGAGGGAACGGTTACCTGAATGCCGTCAATTGTGAGCGTTACAGTTTTCATTTATATGTTCCTCCTTATTTCTTGCTTATCGCGCCGAACTTGCAGACATCAACGCAGGTGCCGCACTTGACGCACTTGCTCTGGTCGATGACGAACGGCTTGCGGATCTCGCCCGAGATAGCGCCGACAGGGCACTTACGCGAGCATGCGCTGCAGCCCTTGCACTTTTCGGGGTCGATGACGTATTGTGCCAAAGCCTTGCAGCTGCCTGCAGGGCAACGCTTCTCTTTGATGTGAGCTTCATACTCGTCACGGAAGAAGCGGAGCGTCGAAAGAACGGGGTTGGGAGCAGTCTGACCGAGCGCGCAGAGCGAGTTGGTTTTGATCATGTTGGCAAGCTCCTCGAGGCGTTCGATATCGCCCTCTTCGCCCTTGCCCTCGGTGATACGGGTGAGTATCTCGAGCATTCTGCGAGTACCGACACGGCAGGGTGTGCACTTGCCGCAGGATTCGTCAACGATGAATTCGAGGAAGAACTTTGCGATGTCGACCATGCAGTTGTCCTCGTCCATGACGATCATGCCGCCGGAGCCCATCATGCAGCCCATTGCGACGAGAGTGTCATAGTCAACGGGGGTGTCGAGCAGGTGTGCGGGAATGCAGCCGCCCGAAGGACCACCGGTCTGAACAGCCTTGAACTTCTTGCCGCCGGGAACGCCGCCGCCGATATCCTCGATGATAGTGCGCAGGGGAGTGCCCATGGGGATCTCAACGAGGCCTGTGTGAGTGATCTTGCCGCCGAGAGCAAAGATCTTGGTGCCCTTGGACTTTTCGGTGCCCATAGAAGCGAACCAGTCTGCGCCCTTGAGTATGATCTGTGCAACGTTTGCATAGGTCTCAACGTTGTTGATGATCGTGGGATGTCCAAACAGACCCTTAACTGCAGGGAACGGAGGACGGGGTCTGGGCTCGCCGCGGTTGCCCTCGATAGAGGTGAGCAGTGCGGTCTCTTCGCCGCAGACAAACGCACCTGCGCCGAGACGCAAGGAGATGTCAAAGTCAAAGCCTGTGCCGAATATGTTCTTGCCCAGCATGCCGTATTCGTGTGCCTGATCGATAGCGATCTGCAGACGCTCGACTGCGATAGGATATTCTGCACGGACATAGATATAGCCCTGGTCAGCACCGATTGCATAGCCTGCGATAGCCATGGATTCGAGAACTGCGTGGGGGTCGCCCTCGAGGACCGATCTGTCCATGAATGCGCCGGGGTCGCCCTCGTCGGCATTGCAGACGACATACTTTTTGTCAGCATTTGGGTTGTTCTCGAGAGTCTGGTCAGCAGCGAACTGCCACTTGCGACCGGTGGGGAAGCCACCGCCGCCTCTGCCACGGAGACCCGAGGCGAGTATGGTGTCGATGACCTGCTGAGGGGTCATTTCGGTGAGTACCTTGCCGAGAGCGGCATAGCCGTCCATGGCGATATATTCTTCGATATTTTCAGGGTTGATAACACCGCAGTTGCGCAGAGCAACACGCTTCTGGCTCTTATAGAACGAGGTGTCGCCCAGCGAAAGTGCCTTGTGGTCGACCTTGTCCTTGATGGTGTGATCGCGATAAATGAGGCGGTCGACTATGCGGCCTTTGAGCAGATGCTCCTCGACGATCTCGGGAACGTCGTCAGCCGTAACAGACGAATAAAACACGCCTTCGGGATAGATGATCATAATAGGGCCGAGTGCGCAGAGACCGAAGCAACCGGTGTGAACTATCTCGACTTCGTCCTGCAGACCCTTCTTCTCAAGCTCTTCCGCCAGCGCTTTGCGTATGGCGGCGCTGCCGGAGGAGGTGCAGCCTGTGCCTGCACAAACTAATACATGAGCACGAATCATTTTGCAATATCCTCCGTTAAATTATATTTGTGTGCCATCGAGCATATACTCGGTGACGGGTTTGCCGCCCTTGATGTGTTCGGCGACGACTCTGCGTGCCTTCTCGGGGGTCATTTTTACATAAGTGATCTTCTCTTTGCCGGGCTCGATGACCTCGACGATAGGCTCCTGCTCGCACATGCCTATGCAGCCTGACTGATAAACGATGGCTTTGTTATAGACCTCGTCCTCTGCGACTGCCTCGACAAGTGCATGCAAGACCTCTCTTGCGCCTGCAGCGATGCCACAGGTTGCCATGCCGACAACGATGCGTATGCCGTTTTCACCTTCGCGAAGAGAGATGTTTCTGCTCATCTTCTGCTTGATCGCGGCAAGTTCCTGCAATGTTTTCATGCTTTGATTGATCCTTTCGGGTTATAGTTTATTTTTTATTATTCGTAAAAAAGGGTATACTGGCTTGAAAGCTCGTTTTTTGCCCACTGCAAAACAGCGGGTGTTGACAGCGGCAGTGAGCCTATCACCTGTCGTATCTCGGCAGTGTCGATAAAGACCTGCCTGTCGTCATATCGGTGGCGGAGCCTGAATTCGGCATCGCCGATGCCCGACAGTATCGCAGACACCGTCGAAGCAATATCGCCGAGTCTCGGGCAATATTCGCTCGCTTTGACAAAGCTCGCACATAAGACCGTGCCGTGAAAATGCGGATGCGTGTCGACACAGCGACTGCGTATGTCAAGTCCTCCGCCGGTCATTTCTGCCGTATTCTTCAGCAGCCAAAGCCCGAGTCCGCCGTCACCGCCGCGAGTTGTGTATGCTCTTTCGGTGACAAAGGGCAGGGCTTGCGCCTCTATGCCGCATCCGTCGTCACAGACTGTCATTTTGATAACCGAATGCGTCTCGAAGATATCGGCGGCAATATGCCTGCTGTGTGCCATGATGGAATTGTTGACCGCATCGAGCAGATGCAACGAGATATCCTGCATGGCTTATTCCGATTCTGAAAGCAGCCTGCCGATCGCAAGGCATGTCTCATACAGAGGCATATCCGAAACGGCTATGTTCAAGCCTCTCGCCTCTGCCGACGAAAGCATAAGCTCGTCAGGCTCTGCGCCCTCGCAAAGAATGACGCAGGGCATATCGACCAGAGCCGCTATCGCAGCGACATTGACGCAGGTCATGACTGTGGCAAAGCACTGTCCCTTCGACGCCTTGTCCATAACGTTGCTGAGCAGATCGCCTGCATAGCAGCCGCTGACGCCTGTGTCGGGGGACGGCATATTGACGACTCTGAAACCTGCCTCAACGACAAGCTCTGAAACTGTCATAAAAACGCCTCGGTATCAGTATTTTGCAAGTATGCCCTCGACGGCGTCGGCAGTGACCTTGCCATAAACGTCGTCGTTGATCATCATGACGGGTGCGAGACCGCAGCAGCCGAGGCAGCGAGTGTCGCGGATCGAGAATTTGCCGTCTGTGGTGGTCTGTCCTGCCTCAATGCTGAGAGTCGACTTGACCTTGTCGAGAACGGCGCCTGCGCCCTTGACATAGCAGGCAGTGCCCGTGCAGACGCTTATGACATAATCGCCTGTCGGGGTGAGGGTGAATTGTGCGTAAAATGTTGCAACGCCATAGACATCGCTGGTGGGAATGCCGAGCGAGTCGGCGATGAGCTCCATCGTCTCAAACGAAAGATAGCCAAAGAGATTCTGAGCCTTTTGCATGACAGGCATGAGAGGGCCCTCGGTGTCTTTGTGCTCGGCGATAAACGCCTTGAGTTCTTCGGTCTTAGCTGCGATTTGCTCTTTAGAAAGTGCCATAACACTTGTCCTCCTGAGTTTATAAATAAATAATGTTACCTGAAATATCGATACACTTGAAACCAACTTATAATATACCATAGAATTCTGCACTTTGCAAGTTTTTTGGCATTATTTTTTTATGGTTTTTATTGCAATTTGGCTCGATGCGTGATAAAATTCACTTGAAGGGAGTGTGCTTTATGACAAAAAACAAAAATTGGTGGAAAAATAAGATCGCATATCAGATATATCCTCGCAGTTTTTGCGACTCTAACGGCGACGGCATCGGTGATATAAACGGCATCACCTCGAAGCTTGATTATCTCAAGGACCTCGGCATTGACATTATCTGGATCTGCCCCGTATATCGCTCGCCTATGGACGACGGCGGCTATGACATCTCTGACTATTATGATGTCGACCCCATATTCGGCAAAAAGGACGACATAGATCTGCTTATCTCAGAGGCAAACAAGCGTGGCATAAAAATACTTATGGACCTCGTGCTCAACCATTGCTCCGACGAGCATCCCTGGTTTAAAAAAGCACTTGCCGATCCCGACAGCGAAGAGGCGGGCTATTTCTGGTTCAGAGAGAGCCACGATGCTCCGCCCAACAACTGGCGCTCTATGTTCGGCGGCTCTGCATGGGAGAACGTCGGCGGCGACAGATGGTATCTGCATCTTTTCTCAAAAAAACAGCCCGATCTCAATTGGGAGAATCCCAAGCTGCGCCAAAAGCTTTATGACATGATCAACTATTGGCTCGACAAGGGGCTCGGCGGTTTCCGCATAGATGCCATAACTCATATCAAAAAGGAGCCTACGCTCTCGTCACTGCCGCCCGATGACGACGACGGCATGGTCGGCTGCTTTGCTCCCACACGCAATTATCCCGGCATAGGTGAGCTTTTGACAGAGCTGCGCAAAAACACGTTTGACAAGCACGAGTGCATGACTGTCGCAGAGGCGGCAGGCGTGCCCTATGAGGAGCTCGGCGAATATATCGGCGAGGACGGATATTTTGACACGCTGTTTGATTTTACATACAGCGAGCTTTATGCCTACGGTCACGGCTGGCACACCTGCAAGAGACCTTGGGAATGGCCTATATCGAACCTTCGCGACAAAATGTTTGCGTCGCAGCTCGCTACAGAAAAGGTCGGCTTTGGCGCTGTCTATTTCGAAAACCACGATTATCCCCGTGCGTGCGCAAAATTCCTGCCCGATCGCTATGTAAATATCACTTCGCAGAAGATGCTGGGCACTTTGTTCTTCTTCCTCCGCGGAATACCGTTTATCTATCAGGGTCAGGAGCTCGGCATGACCAACACGCATTTTGATTCTATCGAGCAGGTCGACGACATATCGACCAAAAACCACTATAAGGTCGCACTTGCCGACGGACTTTCGCCGGACGAGGCGATAAAGGCGGTCGAGCGTTACAGCCGTGACAATGCACGAGTTCCGTTCCCGTGGGACGGCAGTGCCAACGGCGGCTTTACCACAGGCACGCCGTGGATCAGAGTGCATCCCGATTATGCCACCGTCAACGCTGCCGACGAGCAAAAGGATCAAAACAGCGTTCTTAATTATTATAAGCGCATGATAGCGCTCCGCAAGGGCGAGGAATACAATCAGACCTTCACCTATGGCAATATTCAGCCGATATTGCTCGAGCATGACGATATTATCGCTTATACAAGAAACGGCGACAGAAAAGCTGCTGTGATATGCTCCTTCTGCCCCGAGCAAAAGACTGTAAAGCTGCCGTTTGATTGCGGCGAAATATTGCTTTCAAATTATGATGAACAATGCGTGCAGGGCACCGAGATGACGCTCAGACCCTTTGAGTGCGCAGTCATCGCTGTAAAGGACTGAAATATGCTCAAAATAGGAGTCGTCGGCATCGGACGCATGGGCTCGCACCATGTCGACATGTATCAAAAGCTCATCTCAAACGGCGCCGATATCGAGCTTGCCGCGATATGCGACGTCGAGCAGTCACGCCTTGACGGCACGACGACGCACGTTTTTAATATGGGAACAGAGCGTGCACGCGATCTTTCTTCTATTAATAAATATACATCGATCGACGAAATGCTTTCGTACGAAACACTCGACATCGTCGACGTTGTCGCACCTACATACCTGCATTGCGAGCTCTCGTGCAAGGCGCTCGAGGCAGGCTGCGACGTCATGTGCGAAAAGCCTATGGCGCTTAACGCCGAGCAGTGCGACAGGATGCTTGAAACCGCAAAAAAGCACGGCAGACTTTTGATGATAGGTCAGTGCCTACATTTCTGGCGTGAATATGTCTATCTGCAGGAGGTCATAAAGCAAAAGACCTTCGGCGAGGTCAAGGGCGGATATTTCTGGCGCGGCGGATATGCCGACCACGAGAATAATCCGTCGTGGCACGACTGGATAATCACCGCCGACAAGGGCGGGGGAGGGCTGTTCGATCAGCATATCCACGACACCGATTTTGTCAGGCTGTGCTTCGGCGAGCCTCAGGGAGTGCTCACCACCGCACGCAAGTATTTCAAGGACAGCGCCGACGACATTGTTTCTACTAATTATATATATAGCGACAAGGTCATCAGCGCGACCGACGATATTGCGTATGTCGGCTATCCGTTTTCATTCGGCTATCGTGTCGATATGCAGACTGCGACTGTCGAGTTTGACAGGGGCGTCGTGACTGTTTATCCTCACCGCGAAGAGGCCTATAACCCCGACGTGACCGAATACGGCACGACCGACGATGCATATTATAACGAGATAGAATACTTTATTGGCTGTGTAAAAACACGCACCTATCCCGTCAGATGCAAGCCTGAGGATGCAAAGGCATCGGTTATGCTTGCTTTGAAAGAGGCTGAGTCGGCAAAAAAGAATCGCTTATAGCAATTTCGGCGTTCACGGCATAAGTCGTGAGCGCCGGTTTTTGCTTTTGATGGGCGGAATCAAAATGAAATTGCATACATTCAAAAATTTGACGCCCCAAGATCTGCGGCGCATCGAAAAATGCATGCGTCCAAAATACGTTCGCAGTGCAAAGAATTGCATTTTTATTCGCTGTTCTGCGCTTTTTGTGCATAACTATACGAAATGAACGCATAAACGGCTTGACACGGTCAATTTTTGTGCGATTTTAATAGTAAAAAAATTCGCTCTGCCTATTGCATTTGGAGCGAAAGTATGATATAATCATGCCAATGTTTTTTGAGGTATTTGCATTTTGCGATTTCAAAACTTGCAAAATCGCAGTTCGTCAGCATAAAAAATCACAAAAAATTACTCAAAAACAGTGATTTGATGCCGATTAATGGTTGACAACGGCATATTTCTATGCTATAATTGACGAAAATATTTTATGTGCCTCACGGCACGGCATTAATTCGAAATATATTAGCGCATTGCGTTACTATATAATTTAATTTGGAGGAATCCGCAAATGAAGAAAACAAAGATTTTCGCGCTTCTGCTGGCTCTTCTGATGGTTGCAACGATGGTTGCTGCGTGCACACCTGCTGCTGATAACAGCGGTGACACCAGCTCTGATGCATCGGCTACACCTTCTGGAGATACAAGCGATCCTGGCGATACCACAGGAAAGGGCACCATAATCCTCGGCAACTCTACCGAGCTCGGCGGCCTGTTCCACCACTCGTCTTTCGGCGTTTCCAACCCCGGTGCTGCTGACAATGACGTCAACAGCCTCACTACTGAGCTGGGCACCGTTGTTGCTTCCAAAGACGGCAACTATGTTTGGAACCCCACAGTTGTTAAGGACCACAAAGAGACTGTCAACGAAGATGGCTCCAAGACCTTTGAGATCGAGATCTATGACGACCTCAAGTTCAGCGACGGCTCTGCTGTCACCGCTAAGGACTATCTCGCATATGTTCTTGCTTTCTCGTCTCCTGTTGCTGACCAGGCTTCTGGCACCACCAACAGAGCAGGCATGACCCTCGTTGGCTACGATGCTTTCAAGGCATACGACGGCACCAATGACGGCGTTGACGAAGCTTCTAAGGCATTCGCCGGCGTCAGAATGCTCGGCGAGTACAAGTTCTCGTTCACCGTTCATTCTGATCACCTTCCCTACTACTATGACACCACATACGCTGCAGTTACTGCTCAGTATGCAAAGAAGTGGATCGGCGATGCCGAGATCAAAGATGACGGCGAAGGCTGCTACCTTACCGAAGCTTTCTATGCAAAGAACGATGAAGGCAAGTACGCTACTGCTGACACCATCAAGGATACTGCATACAACGCAGACCACAAATATCCTTACTCCGGCCCCTACTATGTAGAGAGCTACGACACCACCAACAGCACTGCAACCCTTAAGCTCAATCCCTACTACAAGGGCAACTACGAAGGCACCAAGCCCTCGATCGGCACTGTTGTTTACAAGTATGTTGTTACTGAGACCATGATCGAGGCTCTCAGAACCGGCGAAGTTGACGTCCTGATGGGCGTTACCGGCGGCGACGTTACCCTTAGCGCACTCCAGCTCGTTAAGGATAGCGAAGGCAAGTTCGACTCTGTCGACTATGGCCGCGCAGGCTACGGCAAACTCGGCTTCAGATCTGACTTTGGTCCTATCCAGTTCGAGTCTGTTCGCAAGGCTATCGCTTATTCTCTCGACCGTCCCGACTTCGCTAAGAAGTTCACCGGCGGCTACGGCGGCGTTGTTCACGGTCCTTACTACAAGGATTTCTGGGCATACAAGGCTGTTTCGTCCATGATCACTCTTCAGGACTACGCAAAAGACACCAACAAGGCTATCGCAATTCTTGAGGCTGATGGCTGGGTATATGACAAAGACGGCAACGAATACACTTCGGGCGTCCGTTATAAGAAGATTCCTGCTTCCGAGATCAAAGAAGCCGACACCACCTATGCTTCCAAGGATGGCTCTCTGACCACCACTAAGGTTGGCGACGACTACTACATGCCTCTCGTAATCAACTGGTTCGGCACAACTCCTAACGATTTCACCGACCTGCTCGAGGACGACTTTGCTGGTTCTTCCAACATCTCCGGCATCGGCATGAGCGTTCAGTACTCTCTCGGCAACTTCTCTGCAATGCTTGCTGAGCTCTATCAGCAGGATTACGGCGGAGCTACCTACGGCGGCACTCCTATGTACAGTGCCTTCAACTTCGCTACCGGCTTCAGCTCTGCAGTCTATGATTATTCTTGGAACTGCACCGTTGACAACGAAATGTTCCTTGACTACTCGCAGTGGTATCTGATGGACGCTGCCGACATCATCTATGCTGACGGCACCATCGCATCGGGCTACATTAACCTCGATGGCAAGACCTATGGCGAAGACTATGACTCGCTCTACAACAAGTTCGGCACCAGCATCACCGCAAACGATGTCAAGGTTGACGAAGACAAGAATGCCTACATCGAAGTAGAAGGCAAGAAGTATATCCTCGGCCTCGACTTCCTGTCTATGGCAATGGTTTACAACTGCGAAGGCACTCTGGAAGAGCAGAATCAGCAGTACGCTCTCTGGTGGATGTACTTCGAGCAGAGATGGAATGCTATGCTTCCTGAGATCCCCCTCTACTCCAACCAGTACTTCGACGTTTACAACACCAAGATCCAGGGCGTAAAAGAGAATCCCACCAACCCGCTGTGGGGTCCCGCAAACGCACTGATCGACTGGACTATTGCTGAGTAATTTAGCTTTGTTCCAGATAATCATCATTCACTGATGTTTTAGGCAGGAAGGGGCTTCGTGCCCCTTCCTGCAACCTTTATGTGACCATTTTTTACACCGCTACTCTTTCTTGATCCCCGCACATAACTTTGAAAATAATAAAGCGACACTTGCTTTTTTATATATAAAGTCTGCGTAATCGCAGCAAATACTACTATCAAAGGATAAAAAGATATGGGAAAGTATATTGTTAAGAGAATAGCATACATGCTGATAGTTCTCGTGATACTGTCTTTTCTTATGTTCTGGCTTTACAACACCGCATGGGGCGACCGTGCGTTTGTCAAGACCGACGCTGAAATGAAGCCTCTTCGCAGTACTTTGGGAAATAAGTACCAGGCAGAATGGGACAAGACGTATTTGAATTATCAAAGGCAGTACGGCACCGATAATCCCAGCAAGGTAGTTCAGTACCTCCGTTGGGTTGGAGTTGCTCCGTATTACGGCGGCGAATTCCGCGGCATACTGCAGGGTGAGTTCGGCGTTTCCGAGTCGAATAACAGAAAGCCTGTTATCGAAGTTGTCAATGCGCCGATGAAGAACACCATTATCATGAATATATTCGCTACTATACTTGCGCTCGGCATAACTATCCCTCTGGGCATTCACTGTGCCGTCAAGCGCGGTAAGATTGGCGATAAGATAATGCAGATACTTACCATTATAGGCTATAGCTTGCCAACGTTCCTGATAGCGCTCGTGTTTATCTGGATATTCTGCGTGCAGCTTGACTGGCTGCCGCCGCAGGGCTGGGCAGGCGAGGGAGCTTCTTTCGATCTGTATATGAAATATATGGCTCTGCCTTTGATAGTCTCTACATTCTGCTCTCTGGGCGGCATGACCAGATACGTCCGTGCTTCGATGATTGAGGCACTCTCGATGGATTGCATCAGAACCGCTCGTGCAAAGGGCTTGCGCGAGAAGGTCGTCATTTACAGCCACGCATGGCGCAACGCACTTGTTCCTATTGTTACGCTCGTCGTTGGCTGGTTCCTTGGTATATTCTCGGGCTCGGTCGTTATTGAGCAGACCTTCGGCGTTACCGGTATGGGTGCGCTGATGATAAAAGCGCTCAACGCCAGCGACCGTGACCTTATCATGTTCCTGCAGGTCTTCTATGTTCTCATAGCACTGCTGGGCAACCTCATTATTGATATAGTTTATGGCTTGGTCGACCCGCGTGTCAGGGTCAATAAGTAAAGGAGGGGCTACAAAATGAGCAAAGATAAAAAGAATAACTCCTCCGCACCTCAGAAGCGCGCGGGCTGGTTAAAGCGTCTGTTCTTCGGCGGCAGCAAAACTTATGCCGACGAGGTACTTTCAACCGATAAATACGGTCAGCAGAGTGTTTCGGACGTCGAGGCTATCGTCAGCCCCGGCAAGCAGATAATTAAAAACTTCTTCCGCCGCAAGCTTGCGGTTGCAGCGCTTATATTGCTGGTTTTGATGTTTGCGTTCGCTTATATCGGACCGTTCTTCATTCCCAAGTACTATAACGCTTATAACGAAACGACCCAAAAGAATATTCCGCCTATCAATTCGATGCTCGATATGCCTGCCGAATTGCAGAATGATATTAAGAGCGTTTCCTCCTACGGTCCTTTCACCGTTGGTCTTTCGAATGCGGGCAAGGTATATGTTTGGGGCTCGACCGTTTCTTGGAGCGATGATGCTTATATCGATCTTGCGAATATCCCCGAAGAGGTCCAAAACTCAAAGATAATGTTCGCCGCAGCAGGCTATGACCATGCTATCGCCATCGCCGATGACGGCAAGATCTATGGCTGGGGCTTCTCAAACCTCGGCCAGTACGGCAGACCCGAGGAACCCTTCAGCTCCGCTGTTCTGATCCCTGAGGACATCTATAACAACGGCGTTGATATTGCCAACGTTAAAAAGCTTATATGCGGATATCAGGTTACCGCTATCCTTATGAACGACGGTACAGTGTATATCTGGGGCAATAACAATGCTTGCGAGAATATCGATTATTTTGCAACGATCAACGAATTTGCAATTTTTGATAAAGTCCTTATCGAGGACATCGCATTTATCGGCTCAAAGGCAATCGCTGTCAGAAAGGCACCTGCCGATGGCTCTGATTATGAGCCTATACTTCAGGGTGTCAGCCAGACAGAGGCTTATCTTGAGGTCAAAACGAGCTATGCAAGTGATGCAAAGAAGATCGCTTTGAAGGAGCTTCTCAAAGAGAGAAACGCAACCATCACTGCTATTGATGCTACTTACGATAACGCGATTTATACGCTTTCCGACCACAGTGTTTGGTATACCGGCTCGATGTTTAACCATCAGGCAGACTCTTTTGTTGCTCCTCCCGAACTCGAGGAGGGTGAGTATTATGTCAACGTTTCAGCAGGCGTGCGCCATTATGCAGGCGTTACCAACATCGGAAACGTTCATGTTTGGGGCGAGGATGTACTCGACCAGTGCACCACTCCCGATACTGTCGAAAAGGCCGCAAAGGTCTTTGCCTCGGGCTTCCAGACATATACGGTCGACGAGGACGGTAACCTCGTTCAGAAGTGGGGCAACAAGGGCTATGCGTTCGGCACTGACGGTAACGGCAAGAACATTCTGCACCGTATAATCATCGGTTCGAGAACCACACTTACCGCCGGCATAGTCGCAGTTGTTATTTCGACTATCATCGGCATAATCATCGGCTGTGTCTCCGGCTATTTCGGCGGCAAGGTCGATATGCTCCTGATGCGTGTCACCGAGATATTCTCGGCGATACCGTTCCTGCCGTTTGCGATGATTTTGTCATCGTTCATGGCGAAGATACCTGACCAGCAGACAAAGATGTTCCTTACAATGTGTATCCTTGGCTTCCTGTCATGGACAGGTCTTGCAAGACTGATACGCGGACAGGTGCTCGTAGCTCGCGAGAACGAATATGTTACCGCAGCAAAGTCGATGGGCGTCAAGGAGTCCAAGATAGCGTTCAAGCATATACTGCCCAACGTTATCTCGGTCATCATAGTTACATTAACGCTTGACTTCGCATCTTGCATGCTTACCGAATCGTCGTTGTCATACTTGGGTTATGGTATACAGGGCGAGCCCACCTGGGGCAACATGCTTAACAACGTCAGAAACATCGAGATCATAAAGCACTTCCCGTGGCAGTGGATCTATACCTCGCTGTTCCTTGCTACTACTACTATTTGCATCAACATTATCGGCGACGCACTTAGGGACGTTATGGACCCCAAGTCGAGCGTCGAAAGGTGAGGAGGTTAAAATATCATGGCATTGCTTGAAGTTAATAACCTGCACACCTATTTCAAGACCCGCAAGGGCATTGTTAAGGCCGTCAACGACGTGTCTTACAGCCTTGAGCCCGGCAAGACCATCGGCATAGTCGGTGAGTCGGGCTCGGGTAAATCCGTTTCGGCAATGAGCATTCTGAGACTGCTCGATGAGAACGGCTATATCGCCGAGGGCAGCGTAAAGTTCGAGGGCAAAGAGCTCACACAGCTTTCGATGGATGAGATGTATCACATCCGCGGCAACGCTATCTCGGTCATCTTCCAGGAACCTATGACCTCGCTCAACCCTGTCTTTTCTGTTGAAAAGCAGCTTTCTGAGCCGTTTATCGTCCACCAGGGCATGAAGAAGAAGGAGGCTCGCGAGAGCGCCCTCAAGATGCTCTATGATGTTCAGATACCCAACCCCGAAGCGGTTATGAAACAGTATCCGCATCAGCTTTCGGGCGGTATGAGACAGAGAGTCATGATCGCTATGGCGCTGGCGTGCAAGCCGCGCATTCTGATCGCCGATGAGCCCACCACCGCGCTTGACGTTACTATTCAGGCACAGATCCTGCGCCTCATGAACGACCTGCAGCGAGAGAACGGCACCTCGATCATATTCATCACCCATGACCTGGGCGTTATAAACGAAATGGCAGACGACGTCGTCGTTATGTACTGCGGACAGGTTGTCGAGCAGGCTTCTGCACGTGTGATCTTCACCGACTGCAAGATGAGCCATCCTTATACTGAGGGCTTGATGAACAGCATTCCGCGTATTGACAATATCACGCACAAGCTTGAGCCGATCCCCGGCGTCGTGCCGCATCCGCTTGCACTGCCTAAGGGCTGCAAATTTGCACCGAGATGCAAATATGCGACACAGAAGTGCCTCGATGGCGAGCCTCCGCTCGTAGAGGTCCTGCCCGGACAGCGCGTCAGATGCTTCTATCCCGAAAAGGAGGTGAGGAACAGTGCCGAACACCAAAAAGCTCTTATCGATCACGAATCTTAAAAAATATTTCCCTATCGCAAAGAACAGCATCTTCCAAAAACAGCAGTACTATGTCAAGGCTAATGAGGAGATCACCATCGACATTTATGAGGGCGAAACACTCGGCATAGTCGGCGAGTCGGGCTGCGGCAAGTCGACCCTCGGCAGAGTCCTCCTGCAGCTTTACGAACAGACCGCGGGCACGACAATGTATTATGGCGTTCCTCGCGCCGAACTCGCACCCGATTATGTTCTGCACACTTTGAAGTATGCAGAGAAATACATCGCCAAGATGCACGCCGCTGAGGCGCGCGCCAAGGCTGCTGCAGAGAAGGCTGATTCGCTCGGCGAAAACGCTACATTCTTTGACCTGCAGGATAAGAACCTCGCTGAGGCTGAATATCAGACCGCAGTTGCTCACACCGCAAAGATCCTGGGTGGCTTTACCGTCAAGGATACCAAGGCGGGCGCTGCACTGCTCTATCAGCAGGCACAGCTTGAGGATGATGCCGCTGCACTCGCAGAGCACATCAAGGACATTGACCTGCAGCTCGATGATTCGGTCGAGGACGACGAGCACAAGAAGCTCACCGAGGCTAAAAAGCAGAAGCTTATCGCAAAGCGTGACTCGTTTATCGCACAGCGCGAAGCCAAGCTTGCAGAGATCGCCGATCTCGGCAAGAAGATCGACGAGCGCAAGGCTGCTTTCAAGGATGACGAAGAGTTTATGTATTACGAGTCTATGCTCGATGACGGCATCGACCTCGCACGACTCAAGTATTCTGAGATGCGCCACCTGCGCAAGGACCTGCAGATAGTCTTCCAGGACCCGTATTCTTCGCTTAACCCCCGTATGACCGTTGGTCAGATAATTGAAGAGGGCCTTGTCACCCACAAGTTCTATCGCCACGGCTCTAACAAAATGAGAGAATATATCCTCGAGGTCATGCGCAAGTGCGGCCTGCAGGATTATATGCTTTACAGATATCCGCACCAGTTCTCGGGCGGTCAGAGACAGCGTATCTCTATCGCACGTGCGCTTGCGGTTCACCCCAAGTTTGTCGTCTGCGACGAATGTGTTTCGGCACTTGACGTTTCGATACAGTCGCAGATCATCAACCTTTTGCAGGATCTTAAGGACAAAGAGAACCTCACATATATGTTCATCTCGCATGACCTTTCTGTTGTCAGATATATTTCTGACAGGATCTGCGTCATGTACCTCGGCAACGTCGTCGAGCTTGCAGATGCATCAAAGATATTTGAGGATCCCCGCCATCCTTATACTGTCGCACTGCTTTCGTCGATACCCACGACCGACCCCGAAAGCCTCTCGAAAGAGCGTATTTTGCTCGAGGGCAACATTCCCAGCCCCATCAAGCCGCCGTCAGGATGCAAATTCCACACTCGTTGCTATATGGCATGCGAGCAGTGCAAGCGCGTTCCGCCCGAGCTTGCTGAGATCGAGCCGGGTCATTTCGTAGCCTGCCACTTCCCGCAGCGCAAGCTCGACGAAAACGGCAACTATCTCTTTGAGATGCCGTCAACAGAGCGCAAATCCTCGAGAGAAGCACAATAATTCAGATAAGGTCTTGCAGCAATGATTTTTAAGCGACTTAAAAAATCAACACCCGAACAGGAGCAGGAGTTCAGAGATATGCTCGAGAACGAGCATGTCGGCGCAAAGGACAGATTTGCCATGAGCTTTTCGGCATTTCTTGTCATAGTTCTGCCGTGCTTCTTGCTGCTTGCACTCTTTGGATTTCTGATGCTTTTGCTCTTTGGAGCGTTATAAAACAAACAAAAGCCGTTTCACTCGAAGCGGCTTTTTTGTTGCGCATTTGTCGGATTATTTCGGCATTTTGCTGTTGACTTTTGCTGTAATTAAGAGTATACTTCACATCGTTTGGGTATTAAAAATAACGCTTTTTCGGGAATTGTGGATATGAATATTGCAGTCAAGCCGATGCCGTTCGGAATGCGGCTTATGTCGTTTGTCAAAATGAATACCGTCATGTGCATAGCGCTTGCCGCCGCCGTGATAACCTCGTTTATTATTCCTCCTGATGCCATGTATCTCGAGTATTTTGACTTCAGAACGCTCACCTGCCTGTTTTGCGTGCTGGCGGTTGTGTGCGCCTTGAGGAACATCAACTTCTTTTATATTCTGGCGCGTCGTGTAGTCAGACTCTTTAAGAACGCCCGCATGAGCGTCACCGCACTCGCGTATATAACCTTTATAGGCTCGATGCTGATAGCAAACGATATGGCGCTGTTGACGTTTTTGCCGCTCGGATATTTTGTTTTGTCGTCGACAGGCAAGCAAAAGTATATGGCGTTCACGTTTATAATGCAGAATATCGCCGCCAATCTCGGCGGAATGCTCACACCGTTCGGCAATCCGCAGAATTTGTATCTTTATTCTAAGTTCGAGATCCCCGACCTCGAGTTTGTCGCCATAATGGCTCCGCCGTTTTTGCTTGCCGTATTGCTCATAACTGCTTGCTGCATCATTTTTGTCAAGCCAGAGTCGCTCGAATTGCCGCACGAAGATACAAAGCTTGAGCCTAAACGCACGGCACTTTATCTTGCCTTGTTTGCGCTCTCGATATTGATAGTTTTTAGAGGAATACCTTATTGGATCGGACTTATAGTTATCCCTGCGGTATTGCTTTTTGCCGACAGAAAGGCGCTGTTGTCTGTCGATTATTGCTTGCTTTTGACGTTTGTATTCTTCTTTATCTTTGCCGGCAATATGGCGCGAATCGACGCGGTCAAGAATTTGTTTATGCTTTTGATGCAAAAGAGTACGTTGCTTTTCAGCATTCTTTCGTGCCAGTTCATCAGCAATGTGCCGTCGGCGATACTGCTGTCGCAGTTCACGACCAATTATGCCGACCTGCTCGTCGGTGTTAATATCGGCGGCGTGGGCACGCTTATTTCGTCGCTCGCCAGCCTCATAACCTTTAGGGAATATGTGAGCCATAACCCCGGCAAAAGCGGATATTATATCAAACGGTTCTCCGCATTTAATTTCGCCTTCCTCGCCATCCTCACGGCGTTTATGCTTATACTTAAGTTGATGTAAAAAGAAAGTGCAGCTCCTTGATGAACTGCACTTTTTGCTGTATTCTGACTATTCGTGGTCGAGCACTTTGTCACCGTCTTTGCAGTGTATTGTTATGCTTGTGTCGATATCTAAGAACGCCTCGTCATCTATGTCGATCTCTTTCCACTGAGCGAGCGTGCCGGTGTAATTGATTTCTGTGAGCGAACCACACCCGAAAAATGCTTTTTCGGCGATAGAGGTCATGCTGCTCGGTATCGTCACGCTTTTCAGCGATATGCAGCTCGAGAACATACCTGCGCCGATGCTGGTAATACCATCCGGGAGAGTAATGTCAGTCAACGACACACAGCCGCCAAAAGCGTTTTCACCGATGCTCGTAACGCTATCGGGAATAATTATTTTATTAAGCTTGGAACATCCGGTAAATGCGCCGGTTCCTATGCTTGTCAGACTGTTTGAAAGCATTATCTCGTTCAGTGACTCGCAGGCGCGAAAAGCGCTGTCGCCTATGCTCGTCACGTTGTTCGGAACAGTGATGCTTGTCAGCAGAGAGCAATCGCTGAATGCGAATGCGCCGATGCTCGCAACGGTGTCGGGAATGCTTATGCTTGACAAACCGCTGCAGTCGTTAAAAGCAAAAGCATCAATGGCGGTAACATCATCGGGAATTACGCTTGACTTGCAACCGATGATCAAAGCATTATCCGAGATCCTTATAATGCAGTTGCCTTCTGAACGGTATGTTTTGTTGCTTTCTTCTACCTTGAGCTCGTCAAGTGAGTTGCAGTTCGAGAACGCCTTTTGATCGATTTTTGCTATACTGTCGGGGAGTTTTATGGTCGTCAATGATGCGCAGCCTGCAAAAGCGCTCTCTTCGATTGATGTAACACTGTCGGGAATATCAATGCTTGCAAGTACGGTGCAGCCTGAAAATGCATCACGGCCAATGGTTTTAACAGTATTAGGAATCTGCACGCTCGTCAGCGAGGAGCAGCCACAGAACGTGCTGTAAATGGCAGTCATTTTATCGGGAACCACAGCGCTCGTCAAAGCGGTGCAGCAATAGAATATGCTGCTGCCGAATATCGATACGCTGTCAGGGATATCAACGCTCGTTAACGAACTGCAGAAAGCAAATGCACAATCGCCGATAGTCGTAACGCTGTTGGGAATGTCAATGTTTGTAAGTGATGTGCAGTTTGAAAAAGCGTTGGCACCGATTGTCGTAATGTTGTTCGGAATATAAATGCTTGCAAACGAGCAGCCGCTAAACGCACTATCACTAATGCTTATAACATCATCAGGAATAACGCTCGTGCTGCAGCCTATTACCAGGGCTTTATCGGCAGTGTTGATAATGCAGTTGCCGTCGGAATGATAGACCTTGTTGTTTTCATCGACCTTTAACTCTGTCAGCGAGCTGCAGCCAAAAAAAGCGCTCTTGTCGATGTCGGTAACGCTATCCGGAATTGTAACGCTTTTTAAAAAGTCACAATTCGAAAACGCATTGTGGGCAAGCTTTGTCACACTATGACCATCGATAATATCGGGAATAACAAGCTTCTCATCCTTGCCCGAATATTGAATTATTTCGCAAGTCGTGCTGTCTTTTTTGGCGCGGCACATGAAATCGCCTGCTTCAAACACCGATTCTTTGTCTGCGAAGCTACATCCCGCAAATGCAAAAAGCATCATTTGCAGGACTAAGGCGAGCGCCAAGAGTTTTTTAAGCGTTTTCATATTGATTTCTCCTTTTAAAAATATTTGCCAAAAGGTGTGAGCGGCGGCAAAACAAATTGCGCACCGTTTGTTAAGTTAGTTTGGCATATTCAGCATAGCACTTTTTGCAATTCTTGTCAACGCTATATTTGCAATAATACGGCATTTTTAGTGCAAATGCGCTGCATGATGATTTATCGGTTGACATTGGCAAAAAATTATTGTATAATTAGAAGATAAAAAATTTGCAAGGAGATCTGATAATGAAACTTTATGATGAGCTTGTCTGGCGTGGTCTGATCAAGGACATTTCCAGCCCCGAGCTTGAGCAAAAGCTGAATGAGGGAGGACTTAAATTTTATATAGGCACTGACCCCACGGGCGACAGCCTTCATCTGGGTCATTATTCCTCGTTTATAATTATCCGCAGGCTTGCTGCGGCAGGACATATTCCGTTTATACTTGTTGGCGGTGCGACAGGTCTTGTCGGCGACCCCAAGGCGACCGCAGAGCGTGCGCTTTCAAGGCGTGAGGTCATTCAAAAGAACTTTGACTCGCTCAAGGCGCAGCTTATGCAGCTTTTCCCGGGGGTGACTGTCGTCAACAACTATGACTGGTGCAAGGACATCAATGTCATCGACTTCCTGCGCGACTATGGCAAATTTATCACTGTTAATTATATGCTCGCTAAAAAGCATATTCAGGACAGACTCGAATCAGAGGATGGCATTTCTTATGCTGAATTCTCGTATATGCTCATTCAGGGCATAGACTTTAACTATCTTAACGAGCATTACGGCGTCGATATGCAGGTCGCAGGTCAGGACCAGTGGGGCAATATCACCACAGGCATCGAGATCGCGCGCAAAACGACAGGCAAAGAGCTTTATGCTTTCACAATGCCGCTCGTGCTCGATTCGCATGGCGTAAAATTCGGCAAGACCGAGGGCAACGCGGTTTGGCTCGACCCTGCAAAGACTTCGCCGTATGAGCTTTATCAGTTCCTGCTCAACACCGAGGACGTCATGGTCGAGACCTATTTAAAGCGCCTTACGTTCCTCACCAAGCCCGAGATCGAGGACATCGTCGCACGTCACAATGCCGAGCCTCATCTGCGCATCGGACAAAAGGCGCTCGCCGAGTGCATCGTCACCGATCTGCACGGCGCAGAGGCTTATCAGCGTGCTGTCACTGTTTCAGAGCAGCTTTTCTCGGGCGATATAGCCAATATTCCGCTTTCTGATCTTATGGTCGGATTTAAGAATGTGCCGCACTTCGACGCCGTCGAGGATAAGCTTATCAACGTGCTCGTCGGCTGCGGCATCTGCAAGAGCAAGCGCGAGGCAAACGAGTTTTTGAGCGCAGGCGCTATAAGCGTCAACGGCACTGTCGTCAAGGACGGCGAGTTTGCCATAAGCCGTGAGACCGCTATCGAGGGCAAGGCTGTTGTCATTCGCCGCGGCAAAAAGAAATATTATCTCGGAATGTTTGGTGACTGATTATGAATAATCCCGGAGTGCTCGAGCTCATCGAGCAAAGTATAACCAGCGGCTCGAAGGGTCACCGCAAGATAGGCAATTATCTGCTGCAAAACTATGTTGCGGCGAGCTATATGACCGCTGCGAGGCTTGCGCAGGAGATCGGCGTCAGCGAGAGCACAATGGTCAGATATGCCGTCGAGCTCGGCTTTGACGGATATCCGAAATTGCAGGCTGCCATCAAGGCGGCGGTAAAAAACAAGCTTACTGCAGTTCAGCGCATTGCAGTCGCCGACAAACGCATCGGCGACGACGTGCTCGCTTCGTCACTGCATTCTGATATCGATTCGCTCAAAAAGACGCTTTCAACACTGCCCAAGGACGTTTTCGAAAACGCCGTTGACACTATTCTTGCTGCCGACACGCTTTATATCGTCGGCAACAGATCGTCGGCTGCGCTCTCGATGTTTTTTGGATTTTATCTCAACCTCATGTTCAAGGACATAAAGCTGCTGCAGAATATGTCGGGTACCGAGATGTTTGAGCAGCTGATACACGTCAAGAGCGGTGACGTTGTGTTTGGTATCTCGTTCCCGAGATATTCAAAGCGCACCGTCGACGGAATGTATTTTGCAAAGCAGCACGGTGCAAAGGTGATCGCACTCACCGACAGCGATCAATCGCCTGTCGCGAGCCTTGCGGATATTGCATTGGTCGCCGCCAACGATATAAACTCGTTCGTCGACTCGCTCGTTGCGCCCATGGCTGTTATCAACGCACTCATCGCCGCGATAGGTCAGCGCAGACGTCCGCAGATAGCCAACACCTTCAGCGAGCTTGAAAAAATTTGGGAAGATTGCGGTGTCTATGACAAAGACGATAAGTAATAAAAAATACGACCTTTGCATAATAGGCGGCGGCGCATCCGGCTTGATGGCTGCCGCCATCGCTTCGTCAAGCGGCATAAGGACTGTCGTGCTCGAGCATAGGGGCAAATGCGGTCGCAAGCTTGCTATTACAGGCAAGGGCAGGTGCAATGTCACCAACGATTGCACGCTCGACGAGTTTATGGATAATATTCCGACCAATCCGAGGTTTCTTTACGCCTCTTATGCCGCAATGCCGCCCTCTGAAGTGATGAACTTCTTTGAGTCGCGCGGAGTGCCGCTCAAGGTCGAGCGTGGCAGGCGAGTGTTTCCTGTCAGCGACAACGCATATGATATAGTCGATTGCCTTGTCAAGGCCTGCAAGCAGGGCGGGGCAGAGATAGCTTATGCCGATGCTCTGGATATTATAGCCGAGGGTGGCGCAGTCTGCGGAGTGCGCACGTCAAAGGGTGAAATACTGTGCGACAGCGTTCTGCTGGCAACAGGCGGCGCATCTTATCCGTCGACAGGCAGCGACGGCTCGGGCTATGAGCTCGCTTCAAGGCTCGGACACACTATCGTGCAGCCAAAGGCGTCGCTCGTTCCGCTCGTTTCAAGAGACCTGATATGCCAGGCGTGCATGGGGCTTTCGCTCAGAAATGTCGGCGTGGGGTTTTATAAGGACGGCAAAAAGCTTTATTATGAGCAGGGCGAAATGCTGTTTACACATTTTGGAGTGTCGGGGCCTGTGATTCTTTCGGCATCGGCACATGTTGCAAAGAAATTTCCTGTCGAGATGCACATCGACCTCAAGCCCGCGCTTGACGAGCAGCAGCTTGATGCGAGAATACTGCGTGATTTCGAGACCGAAAAGAATAAGGACTTTGTCAACGCATTGGGCGGACTCTTGCCGCAGAAGCTTATCGAGCCTTTTGCAAAGCTGACAGGCATAGGCTTGCACAAAAAGGTTAACGCCATTACTCGTGAGGAGCGCAAAAAGATAGTCCGGCTGCTCAAGGACCTGCCTATCAAGATCATTTGCGCGCGTCCTATCGAAGAGGCGATAGTCACCTCCGGCGGTGTCAGCACAAAAGAGGTCGCACCCGGCACTATGCAGTCGAAGCTTATAAAGAACCTTTATTTTGCAGGCGAGATACTCGACGTCGATGCTTATACAGGCGGCTATAACCTGCAGATAGCGTTCTCGACCGCAGCACTCGCGGCGAAAAGCATAATAGAGAACAGAGAATAGAGAATAGAGAATAGAGAATAGATAGCAAAAAATCCTGCCATTGCAGGATTTTTTGCTAAGTGGTATTCGTCGCAGACGAATACCGCTTTTTTATTATTTCTTATTCTTTTCCTTCGAGCGCTTGTCGTTGATTATCTTCATATGCTCGGCAGTGATGAGGTCGACACCGTTTTCACGTGCCCAATCGACACAGCCCTTGAGGACGACAGACAAAAACACTCTCGGTACGTTCTGTATCGTCATAAGTGCATCGTCGGTGAATTTGATCTTGTCGTCGGCTCTGTCGGCGGCATAGCGAACAGAATCGAGCGACTGCTTGCGCATAGGCAAAAGCTCGGCTCTCAGGCGCTTTTTGCGGTGATACCAAAAGTTCTTGCTGTCGCGATAGCCATAGTCGACAGGCAGGGGAGGGAAGTCACGTGCGGTTACGCCGTTGATTATAGCGTCGCTGTATTTCTTTTTCATCAATATGCGGTCTATCCTCAAAATAAAGTGGCAGCCGAATTTTGATGTGATGCCGTTGAAATCGTGATAGGGCGGTTCATAGCCGTTCAATTCGCCTGGCTGATCGTTTTGTGCGTTGTCCAATTCTCTGACCCATGTGCACTCGATGACCTGAATAGCATCGGTGAGCACCATCGGGCGCTGTTCGCCTGTCTGTTCTTCGGTCATGCTCTTTTCGAGCTTGAATTTGCAGCCGGGCATCTTGTCCTCGGGCTTGTCGCCGGGCCAGCTTAGCTTGACGCATTCGCTGAACACCTTGGGATCGTCGCAAACAAAGTTAAGTGCGCACTTGCCGTTTCGCAGTATATTCTGCGCGGTATTCGATGAGTTGCGGCAGCAGAGAAGCATGGCATAATAATCCTTGCCTGCTACATAATAGGGCTGTACGAGCGAATAAGGCCCGAGCGTTGTCGTGCCGTCCTCGCACTGCGTGCTGATGACCACTGTCGGCATGGGAAAGAACAGAGAGGTCTGATAAAAGTTGTCTACGATACGCAGATTTTCAAAGCTTGACATATTTTGCTCCTTAAAATAATATTTTGCCTCAAAAGGTCTTGTAAAAGCAAAGAACTTTTAGTAATATAATTATAGCCCAAATACAGCGCCGTGTCAATGAGTAAGAGGAAATTATGACGTATATCGAATTTTTTGAAAAGACTTCAATAGAAAATATGTGCGCATGCCTCGCATCTCCGCCTGAGCGTGTGTTGCTGATCGGTGTCGATCGTGAGCTGATGCGCAGATTTGCAGATCGCTATATCGCTGTTTTAAAGACACGCAAGGCAAAAACACAGTTTGAGATAATTTCGCTTGCAGGGTACGACCTCGCTTCTGCGGTCGAAACGATAAACGCTGTCGCCGACAAATATCCCGATGCGGTCTTTGATGTCACGGGCGGCGACGATATAATGCTGATGGCGCTCGGCAAGGTTATTTCGGTGCGCAGCGACATCAAGGTACACAGGTTCGACATCAGGAGGCGCGAGGTGAACGACATCGACGGCGACGGCTTGATGCAGGTTAACGCTTTTCCTCGTATCACTGTTGCCGAAAATATCGCGCTTTACGGTGGCAGAATGCTGCGTGACAGGGCTATCCTGCCCGAATTAGACAAAGAGTATGCCAAAGACCTGCAGAGCCTTTGGCGTGTCTGTAAGCAGTCTCCGCATCTTTTCAACACCACAGCTGCGGCTGTTTTGAGAGGCAAAAAGCACAGCAGTGACACTCAAAGGCTGGCAGAATTGCTTGAACGCAATAGCCTTATATCAAGGCGTGAGGACGGCAAATACATTCCAAAAAACGATTATGTCAGGCAGTGTCTGTTAAAATCGGGCACGGTGCTCGAGCATATCGTCTATTGTGCTGCCAAAAAGTGCAGGGCGTTTGATGACGTGCGCACAGGCGTCATTATAGATTGGGACGGCGCATACAGCAATTCACGCCGCGGCGAGGTCGAAAACGAGATCGACGTGCTGATGACAAAAGGCGCAAGACCTTATTTCGTTTCATGCAAGAACGGCAATATCCGCATGGAAGAGCTTTATAAGCTCAACACCGTCGCAGAGCGTTTTGGCGACAGATATTCTGTCAAGGCGCTGTTCGCCACTGATTTCGACACCGAAACCTCATACGGCCGCTGCTTCAAAATGCGTGCCGAGGACCTTGGCGTAAGGCTTTACACTGATGTTTGCCATATGACCAAGGAAGCGCTCATGTCGGTTCTGAGGTCGCTTTAAAAATGTACTGAATACAAAAAAGCTCGGCTATTCTTTGAGAACAGCCGAGTTTTATATTTGATATTATCTGTATATTATCGAGCACTGCGCTATCGAGCAGCCGACTATGGCGAAATGCATTATCAGCACAACCCACATGATGGGGGATTCGAGACTCGCCAGTGTTTCGCCCGAGAGCGTTATATAGTTACGCGCCACCATCAGCCAAAGCTCGACCAAAAACACAGGCGTTGAAACGCATACTGCCGCTATCGAACAGCCGTTGCAGGATGTCGATATCAAAAGCAGAGCCGATGTGATTATTGCAAGCACGACCTGACCTGTGACGAACGGTGTCATGCCGAGCGGTATGACTATGATAAGCATCGCTGCGGAAATGACTGCCGAAATTATCGGTGCTATTAATTTTTTCATGCTTTGACCTCCTTTTTATGATGGGGTTAATGCAAAAGCAGGGTAATGGCGCATGCTTTCCTGTTTCAGCGCCCTAAGTCCCTGCTTTTGATATAACGTTAGTCGTCGATTATATTGAGTGCGTCCTTGCGCGAAAGGTTGATGCGACCCTTCTCGTCGATCTCGGTGACAACGACCTTGACCTCGTCGCCGATGTTGACGACGTCCTCGACCTTGCCGACACGCTTGGTATCAAGCTGCGAGATGTGCACAAGACCCTCTTTGCCCGGTGCGATCTCGACGAACGCGCCGAAGTTGAGAATGCGTGTGACCTTGCCGATGAATACCTGACCGGGCTCGGGATCGTTGACGATGGCTTCGATTATCTTGCGAGCCTTATAGCCCGATTCACGGTCGACTGCGGCGATGAATACGCTGCCGTCGTCCTCGATGTCGATCTTGGCACCGGTGTCGGCGCAGATCTTCTGAATTACCTTGCCGCCAGAGCCGATGACCTCTCTGATCTTGTCGGGGTCGATTGTGATGGTGATCATCTTGGGTGCATATTTAGAGACATCTGCACGGGGCTCTGCGATGACAGGAGCGATTATCTCGTCGAGTATATAATTGCGTGCCTCGTGGGTCGTCTTTAAAGCGTTCTTGATAATTGCGGGGGTAAGACCGTCGATCTTGAGGTCCATCTGAATTGCGGTGATGCCTTTTTTGGTGCCTGCGACCTTGAAGTCCATGTCGCCAAAGAAGTCCTCGAGGCCCTGAATGTCTATCATGGTCATCCAGTTCTCGCCCTCGGTGATAAGACCGCAGGAGATGCCTGCAACAGGTGCGGAAATAGGCACGCCTGCATCCATCAGTGCGAGCGTCGAGCCGCAGACAGAAGCCTGGCTGGTCGAGCCGTTGGAAGAAACGACCTCGGAAACACAGCGGATAGCATAGGGGAATTCTTCAACAGAAGGCAAAACGGGCAGCAAAGCACGCTCTGCAAGTGCGCCGTGACCTATCTCGCGTCTGCCGGGCGAGCGTGCAGCTCTTGCCTCGCCGACCGAGTATGAAGGCATATTGTAGTGGTGCATATAGCGCTTTGTATCCTGCTCGTCTATGCCGTCAAGCATCTGTGCTTCGCTGACAGGAGCAAGAGTGGTGGTGGTGAGCACCTGAGTCTGTCCTCTGGTGAACATGCCCGAGCCGTGGGTTCTGGGCAAGAGTCCGACCTCGGCGTTGAGCGGACGCATCTGATCCATGCGTCTGCCGTCAACACGACGCTGCTCGGTGAGCAGCCAGTGGCGAACGATCTTCTTTTGCAGCTTGTACATGCATTCGTCGATCATAGCGATGTTGTCGGCATATTCTTCGTCAAACGCCTCGTGAACCTTGGCGTATATGGGCTGTAATGCGGCGTCGCGAACCTTCTTGTCGTCGGTATCGAGTGCTGCCATAACGTCCTCGCGGACCATTGCCTCGATCTTGTCGAACAGCTCGTGGTCGATCTCGCAGGAGGGATAATCAAACTTGGGCTTGCCGATGGCTGCCTGAATGTCGCTGATAAAGCGGCAGAGTGGCTTGATGACCTCGTGAGCCTTCATGATGGCTTCGTACATGGTGTCGTCATCGACTTCTTTTGCGCCTGCCTCGATCATAACGACCTTGGCTTCGCTGCCTGCAACAGTCAATTCGAGATCGCTTCTCTCACGCTGCTCGGCGGTGGGGTTGACAACTATGCGGCCGTCAACAAGACCCATGAACACACCTGCGATAGGTCCGTTCCAGGGAATATCTGAAATAGTAAGAGCGATCGATGCGCCTATCATTGCGGCGATCTCGGGCGAGCAGTCGGGGTCGACCGACATAACGGTCAGCGACAGAACGATGTCGTTGCGGAGATCCTTGGGGAAGAGCGGGCGGATAGGACGGTCGATAACACGCGATGCGAGTATCGCCTTTTCACCAGGGCGACCCTCACGGCGGTTCCAGCTGCCGGGGATCTTGCCTGCGGCGTATAATTTCTCTTCAAAATCAACAGAAAGCGGCAAAAAGTCAATGCCGTCTCTGGGCGCGGCAGATGCGGTCGCGCAGCACAGAACAGCGGTCTCGCCATAGCGGACGAGGCACGAGCCGTTTGCGAGCTGAGCCATCTTGCCGGTTTCGATGATCAGCGGTCTGCCCGCAAGATCATACTTGAATTCACGGTAATTCTTGAAAAACACTTGTGTTACTCCTTCGTTTAATTTGTTTTTGGGGGTTACGGAGCACGGCAAGTTTAACACTTAAATACAGCCCCGAAGACAGCTTCGGAGATATATTTAACTGCTAAACCCACCGTTTCCGTTAAGGCGTGGAGGTATTGCCTCCACGCCCACGCATACGGAATTACTTTCTCAGGCCGAGACGCTCGACGATAGATCTGTATCTGGTGATGTCGACGTTCATAAGATAGTTGAGGAACTTCTTACGCTTGCCGACCATCTGCTGCAGACCTCTGCGCGAATGGTTGTCATTCTTGTTGACCTTGAGATGCTCGGTGAGGTCTTTGATGCGATAGGTGAGTATCGCGATCTGAACCTCGGGCGAGCCGGTGTCGCCCTCGCAGATTGCATAATCCTTGATGAGCTGAGCCTTGGTTTCTTTGCTGAGCATGGTTTTTGTCACCTTTCTTAATATTTTCGCGCTAAGACGAGGCTGTGGGCGGATGATGCCGGGCTGAAAAATGATACCCGCGTGTATCCCACTGCTGCGCCTTGCTGCGGATTGCATTTCTGCAAACATAAGCATTATAACACCGCTTTTATTTTTTGTAAAGGGGTAAAAGACAAAAAATCACATTAAAGTTGTCCGCCTTGATAAAAACCGCTATTGACCTATTCGGCTTTGCGGTGTATAATGTATTTGTAATAAACTATCAGTCTATCGTCAGTCTGATATCAGTCTTAGGCTTTTCGCCTTACACAATGAGGTGCTCTATGCTGCTTTGCGACAATCAACGTGAATATTTCTTTGGGCAGGGTCTTGAATACGACTGTGCCGATTATTTCGGTGCGCACAGCGACGGCGACAGCTTTATATTCAGAGTCTGGGCGCCCAACGCCGACTCGGTCAGGCTGGTCGGTGATTTTAACTATTGGCAGGACGGCATCAGTATGCAAAAGAGCGACTGCGGCGTCTGGTCGTGCAGATTGCAGAACGCATCGTTTCGCACAGGCTCGAGGTATAAATACCTCGTCACACGCAACGGCAGGTCGGTCTTTAAGGCAGATCCCTATGCGTTTTATTCCGAATGTCGCGAGCACACCGCATCAAGGTTTTACGACATCGATTCGTTCGAGTGGACTGACGGCGATTTTATCGAAGCACAAAAGGACAACCGCATATATTTCAAGGACGACAGGGCAGTGCCCAAGCCTATGAACATATATGAGCTTCACGCAGGCTCGTGGCGCAGACACAGGGACGGCTCTGAATATTCGTGGTCTGAGCTTGCCGACGAATTGTCTGTCTATCTGCCCGAAATAGGCTATACGCACCTCGAACTCATGCCGATAACAGAATATCCCTTTGACGGCAGCTGGGGCTATCAGGTCACGGGCTATTTTGCTCCGACCTCGAGGTACGGCGAGCCAAAGGAGTTTGCAAAATTTGTCGACAAGATGCATTCTGTCGGCATAGCGGTATTCCTCGACTGGGTGCCCGCACATTTCACTAAGGACGAGCACGGGCTTTATGAGTTCGACGGCGGACCGTTGTATGAATATCAGGGCAAGGACAGGCAGGAGAACCGTGGCTGGGGCACGAGATGCTTTGACCTCGGACGCAGCGAGGTTCGCAGCTTTTTGATATCGTCTGCGCTTTTCTGGCTGCAAAAATATCATATCGACGGCTTGCGTGTCGACGCTGTCGCCTCGATGCTTTATCTTGACTATGGCAGGCAGCCGGGCGAGTGGAATCCAAACCCCGACGGCACTAACATAAACTATGACGCAGTCGACTTTTTCAGAATGCTTTCGCACGCAGTGCACGAGCGCTGCCCCGATGCATATCTCATTGCCGAAGAGTCGACGGCTTATCCCGACGTGACCAAGCGTCACGGGCTCGGCTTTAACCTCAAGTGGAACATGGGCTGGATGAACGACACGCTCAGCTATATTCAGTCAGACCCTTATTTCAGGTCGGGCTGCCACCACAACATGACCTTCGCAATGTCATACGCCTTCAGTGAGAATTATCTCTTGCCCATCAGCCACGATGAGGTCGTTCACGGCAAAAAGAGCCTGCTTGACAAATGCAGCGGCGATTATAGCGGCAAGTTTGATACTCTGCGTACATACATGACCTATATGATGACGCATTCGGGCAAAAAGCTGCTGTTTATGGGCTGCGAGTTTGCGCCGTTCTCTGAGTGGAACGAAAACATAGCGCTCGAGTGGTTTATGCTCGGCTATGACAGACACTATAAATTCCGCGAGTTTATCAAGACGCTCAACCATTTTTATCTCGACCACAAGGAGCTGTGGGAGATCGACGGCTCGTGGGAGGGCTTTGAGTGGATATATGCCGATCGCACGAGCGACAACGTTTATGCCTACAAGCGCAAGTCGTCTGACGGCAGCGAGCTTATAATAGTGCTCAATTTCGCCGCAAAGAGCTATAAGAGCTATGGCATTCCCGTCGCAGGCAAGGGCAGATACCGCATATTGCTCAGCACCGACGATGCGTGCTTCGGAGGTACGTTTGACGGCGAGCGCAAGGATCTGAGGGCAAAGGAGACAGACAACGGCTGGTTTATTCAGCCCGACCTGCCAAAGCTCTCGGGGCAGATCTTAAAGTATTGCCCACCCAAGAGAGGGCCATCAAAAAACAAAAAACCAAAGGAACTAAAATAAAAACCAAAAAACAATAATAAAGGAGCAAGCTTATGGCAAAGAACAAAGAGACCGTTGCAATGCTGCTTGCGGGCGGACAGGGCAGCAGACTCAGGCTGCTTACCGAACGCATGGCAAAGCCTGCGGTTCCGTTCGGCGGCAAATATCGCATCATCGACTTTCCGCTATCCAACTGCATCAACTCCGGCATTGACACCGTTGGCGTGCTGACACAATATCAGCCGCTGGTGCTCAACGAATACATCGGCAACGGTCAACCGTGGGACCTCGACCGCAACTGGGGAGGCGCTATGTGCCTGCCGCCCTATCAGGCGAGCAAAAAAGCCGATTGGTATAAGGGCACCGCCAACGCTATCTATCAAAACATCAACTTTATCGAGCGCTATAATTGCGAATACGTGCTCGTGCTTTCCGGCGATCACATTTATAAGATGGACTATTCTGCAATGATAGACTATCACGCATCGCACGGAGCAGACTGCACCATCGCCGTTTTTGACGTGCCGCTTACCGAGGCATCGAGGTTCGGCATCATGAACGTCAACGACGATATGTCTGTTTATGAATTCGAAGAAAAGCCAAAAGCGCCCAAATCGACGCTCGCTTCTATGGGCGTGTATGTCTTTGGCGCAAAAAAGCTGTTTGAATACCTGCGTGCCGATGAGGCAGACGAAACAAGCGAGAATGACTTTGGCAAAAATATCATTCCGCGTATGCTTTCGGCAGGCGAAAAGCTGTTTGCATACCGCTTTGACGGATATTGGAAGGACGTCGGCACTATCGCTTCGCTCTGGGAGGCGAATATGGATCTGCTCGGCGAGCGCCCCAAGCTCTCGGTCAACGACCGCTCGTGGCGCATACTTTCGCGCAACAGGGCATTGCCGCCTCATTTTGTGGGCTCTAATGCCGTCATTCAAAATTCAATAGTCAGTGAGGGCTGCGAGATATACGGCACTGTTATAAATTCTGTGCTTTCGCCGGGCGTTGTCGTCTGTGCGGATGCAGTCGTCAGAGACAGCGTCATATTTGACGATGTCAGAGTCAAGGCAGGCGCAACCGTAGATTATTCGCTGCTCGACAGCGGCACGACAGTCGGCACGGGCGCTCATATCGGCAAGCCGATAAGCGAAGCCAAGGGTATTACGCTCGTCGGCAGCGGACTTGACATTCCCGACGGGCTCGAGGTCGCAGACGATCTTGTTTTCGGCGATGCCGAGCTTAAACAATTGACAGGCGGAGGTACGGCAAAATGAGCGTTGTAGGCATTATTTTCTCTAACATCCACGACCGCAATGTCAGCGAGCTGACCAGATTGCGCACGATGGCTTCTGTTCCGTTCGGCTGCAGATACAGGCTGATAGATTTCACCTTGTCAAACATGGTCAACTCGGGCATAACGCACGTCGGAGTCATCGCACACGCAAATTATCAGTCGCTCATGGATCACATCGGCTCGGGCAAGGACTGGGATCTTGCACGCCGCAACGGCGGCATACAGATACTGCCCCCGTATATAACCGCGTTTGCAAATTACGGCAACGGACTTTATACCAACCGCCTCGACGCACTCAAGAATACACGCAACTTTCTGATGGGCTCACGCGAGGACTATGTTGTGCTCGCCGACTGCGATGTAATATGCAATTTCCCGCTCGAGCGTATGATCGAAGAGCATATCGCTTCGGGCGCCGATGCCACGCTTGCTGTCAAGCGCTGCTATTTTGGCGGCGGCAGCAAGGCGAGCATGGTCAGATCTGACGACAGCGGCAGGATAACCGATATACTCGACGTCATCGAGGGCAACGGTATGGGTGACGCTCACCTCAACATCTGGGTCATGCGCCGCAGGTTCCTGCTTGACACGCTCAACGAAACGATCTCGCATTCGTATGAGTCGTTCAACAAGGATTTTGTATTGCGCAACATAAATAAATCGGATTTCAGAATATTCAGATTCGACGGCTATTTTGCATCTATCGGCAGTATGTCCGATTATTATCAGTGTAATATGGACCTGCTCAACGCCGACACACGTGCGGCACTTTTCGGCGACAAAAATCGCCCCGTGCTGACCAAGGTCCGCAACAGCTCGCCGACGGTATACAGGGACGGCGCAAGCGTCAAAAACTCGCTGATAGCCGACGGCTGTGTCATTGAGGGCGTGGTCGAAAATTCGATACTCTTCCGTGGCGTCAAGGTCGGCAGAGGCACTGTTATCAGAAATTCTATTCTTATGCAGGATACCTTCACGGGCAGCAATGTCAACCTCAACTGCGTTATAACCGACAAGAACGTCGTCATTCGTGACGGCAGAGTGCTGTCGGGTCACGAAACAAGACCGTTCTATATCGAAAAGGACGCACACGTCTGACGCTTTATCCATTTTTTCAGAAAGGAAAGCATTAGGAAAGCATATGAAAAAAATACTGTTTGCAGCATCCGAAGCCTTGCCGTTTGCCGCCTCGGGCGGTCTCGGCGACGTCGCCGGCTCACTGCCGTCTGTCATAGCCGCCGAAGGCAATGACGTCAGGGTTGTCATGCCGCTTTATTCAAAAATGAGCGCAGAATATCGTGAGAGCGCCGAATTTCTCGGCTATATCTATGTCACGCTCGGCTGGAGACGTCAGTACTGCGGCATATTCACGCTTGAAAAAGACGGCGTCGTATATTATTTCATAGACAACGAATATTATTTCAAGCGCGACCGCTTGTATGGCGAGTATGACGACGCCGAGAGATTTGCGTTTTTCTCAAAGGCAGTGCTTGACATATTGCCGTTCGTCGACTTTATGCCCGACATACTGCATTGCAACGACTGGCAGACCGCACTGTCTGTTGTCTATCTCAAAAAGCAGTATGGACTCGTTCCCGGCTATGCCGACATAAAGGCGATATTTACGATACACAATATACAATATCAGGGCAGGTACGGCAAAGAATTGCTCACCGACCTCTTTGGGCTCGACCCCAAGGAATTAAAGACGCTTGAATACGACGGCGACCTCAACCTGCTCAAGGGCGCGATAGTTTGCGCCGATGCAGTCACGACGGTCTCGCCGACATATGCCAAAGAGATACTTTCGCCGCAGTTTTCACATGGGCTGCATCATGTGCTCGAGCAGCACAAGGGCAAGCTCGTCGGCATACTCAACGGCATCGATTATGATTATTATGACCCTTCGCACGACGATTCGCTGTTTGTCAAATACACGTGGCGTTCTATCGCGCGCAAGGCACAGAATAAGCACGAATTGCAGAGGATGCTCGGCTTGCCCGAGTCTGATTCTCCGCTTATAGCAGTCATTTCAAGGCTTGTCGACCACAAGGGACTTGACCTTGTGACCTTGGCGGCTGACGACATGATGGCTGACGATGTGCAGTTTGTAGTGCTCGGCACCGGCGACCCCTATTTTGAGAGCTTCTTTTCGTCGCTCGCATCGAGGTATCCCGGCAAGGTCAAATGCCTGCTGCAATACAACAAGGAACTGTCAAAAAAGATCTATGCCGCATCCGACATCTTTTTGATGCCGTCGCTGAGCGAGCCGTGCGGACTGTCGCAGATGATAGCCTCTCGCTATGGCTCTGTGCCTGTCATTCACGAAACAGGCGGACTTTATGACAGCATCCGCGACATCGGCTGGCAGGGCGGCGGCAACGGATTTACCTTTGCGCCGTATAATGCATATGATATGCTGTGCAGCGTTCGCCGTGCCGAGGAGCTTTATCACGACCGTGAGGCGTGGCGCAAGCTGTCGCAAAAGGTCATGCGCGTTGACTTTACCTGGGGCAAGAGCGCAAAGCAATATATAGCGCTTTACGATTCGCTCTGCAAATAAAAGCATGGCACATTTCAACCTATTGGGTTATTTATTTTAGATTTTTTGGATTTTAAAGGTATTTTATGACTGAGAAAACTGTTAAAAAGGCAATTAACGAAAAGCTTGCACGCTATTTCGGCGTTTCTGCCGAAGAGGCGACAAAAGAGCAGGTCTATAAGGCGACGGTGCTCGCCGTCCGTGACATACTGGCTCAAAAGAACCGTGTCTTTAAGGATGCAATAAAAGAGCAGGGACAAAAGCAGATCAACTATCTCTGCATGGAGTTTCTGGTCGGACGCTCGCTCAAAAACAACCTCTGCAACCTCGGCGACGAAGAGACCTATCGCACCGTCCTCGCCGAAATGGGCTTTGACCTTGAAGATATCTATGAGCTCGAGCCCGATCCCGGACTCGGCAACGGCGGTCTCGGCAGGCTCGCCGCATGCTTTATGGACGCACTTGCGGCAGGCAGCTATCCCGCACGTGGCTACAGCATATGCTATGACTATGGTCTTTTTAAGCAAAAGCTGGTCGACGGCGAACAGCTCGAATTGCCCGACATCTGGCTGCCGGGTGCAGAGTGCTGGCTCGTTCCGAGGCAGGATAAGGCTGTCACTGTCAGATTTGGCGGCAAGATAACCGAAAAATGGGTCGACGGCTGCTGTGAGATCTCGCACGAGGATTATACCGAGGTCGAGGCAGTGCCTTATGATATGATGGTTTCGGGCTATGGCTCTGAGGCGGTCAATATTCTGAGGCTCTGGAAGGCGCGCGACTCACGCAACTTTAACATGGAGCTGTTTTCGCAGGGACAGTATCTCAAGGCAGTTGAAGAAAATACCATGGCAGAGACTATATCAAAGGTGCTTTATCCCGCAGATAATCATCACGAGGGCAAGCTGCTCAGACTTTCGCAGCAGTATTTCCTCGTCAGTGCGTCTTTGCAGAATATAATCAACAACCATTTGTCAAACTATAAAACGCTCGATAACCTGCCAGACAAGGTCGCTATCCATATCAACGATACGCACCCCGCACTGGCGGTTCCCGAGCTTATGCGAATGCTGCTTGACAACCACAAATACAGTTGGGAGAAGGCGTGGGAGATCACCACACGCACTATATCCTACACCAACCACACAGTTATGCCCGAGGCGCTCGAGTGCTGGAATGATGAGCTCTTCCGCATCAAGCTGCCGAGAATATATCAGATAGTCAAGGAGATCAACGAGCGCTTCTGCCGCGAGGCGTGGGAGGCGTTCCCCGGATATTGGGATAAGATCTCGCGCATGTCGCCGCTTGCAAACGGTCAGGTGCGCATGGCAAACCTGTCTGTAATAGGCTCGCACCATGTCAACGGCGTTTCGGCATTGCATTCGGATATACTCAAAAACACGGTGTTCCGTGATTTCTATGCGATGTACCCCGACAGGTTCACCAACGTGACCAACGGCATCGCATACCGCCGCTGGCTCTGCTATTCAAATCCAAGGCTCGCCTCTATGCTCGACGAGCTTATAGGCACGGGCTATCGGACAGATGCAGAGCAATTGCAAAAGCTGCTTGATTTCAAGGACGATGCAGGCGTTCTTGCGGGCATCGGCGAGGTCAAGCGCCAAAACAAGGCTGATTTCTCTGATTATCTGCACAGAACGACAGGCGTGCTGATAGATCCCGACTCGGTCTATGACGTTCAGGTCAAGCGATTGCACGAGTATAAGCGCCAGCTTATGAACGCTCTGCGCATCATAAGCATCTATTGCCAACTGCTCGAGAATCCCGACCTGCCGATGCGCCCCGTGACCTTCATATTCGGCGCAAAGGCTGCGCCCGGATATTATGCCGCAAAGGATGTCATTCGCCTCATCTGCTATATCGCCGCCGATATCGAAAAGCGACCCAGGATGCGTGAGAAACTGCGTGTCGTGTTCGTCGAGAATTACAACGTGACTATGGCAGAGCATCTTATTCCCGCTGCCGAAATAAGCGAGCAGATCTCGCTGGCAGGCAAAGAGGCGAGCGGCACGAGCAATATGAAGTTTATGATCAACGGCGCACTTACGATAGGCACGCTCGACGGCGCAAACGTCGAGATAGCCGAGCGTGTCGGCAACGACAATATATTCATATTCGGACTTACCGCACCCGAGGTAGAGGAGCTGTGGCGCAAGGGCTATGCTTCGTCAGGCTATTACAACCGCAACCCCTTGCTTAAAAAGGCGATCGACCATCTCCAGGTCGGCTTCAACGGCAGAGCGTTCAGCGATATAGCAGATTATCTGCTGTTCTCGTTCGGCGTTTCCGATCCGTATATGTGCCTGGCGGATTTTGACGATTATTGCGAGGCTCACGCGAGGGCTGCCGCAAAATACGAGGACAGAAACGCGTGGAACAGATCGTCGCTTATCAATATTGCACGTGCAGGCATCTTCTCTGCCGATCGCAGCATAAAAGAATACGCCGACAATATCTGGGGCATCAAGCCGCTGATCATCGGCGAGCAGAGCGAAGATATATAAATAAACTAAAAAACAAACGAAGAATGATATTATGACCGTTTACGGCGAATGCGGTGACTGCCTTGTGCGAATAGTCGCACAGGGCGTTCTGCCGCGCAATCTTACAATAGAATGCTCAGAAGAAAGCACCGGCACTTCGGCACGCCTTGAACTGCTTGTGAGGCAGTCGCTTTTTGCCGATGAATGCGCTGTGCGCATTTATACCGACAAGGGTGACGTGTGCAATATGCCGCTTTTAAAGCAGATCTGCACCGAATGCGAGGGCTATGACGTCTTTGCGTGCGATATCGGGTTTGAAGAGCCTATGCTGATGTTTTGCCGCATATCTGCGAGGGTGGGCGGCAGAACGGTGTATGTCACCGACGACGGCACAGGCTTTGCTTTGTCCGAAAATCCCGAGTGCGACGTGCAGATATCTGCATACAAAAAGCAATATTCCTCGCCCGACTGGCTCGACGGCGGCGTGTTTTATCAGATCTTTATCGACAGGTTCGCACGCGGCGGCTCTTGCAAAAAGCGTGACGATGCGATAATGATTGCCGATTGGGATAACGGTGTGCCCGAATACAACGATGGCAGGCACGAGTTTAAAAACAACACTTTTTTCGGCGGCACTCTGATAGGCGCAGTCGAAAAGCTCGATTATCTCGCTTCAATAGGCGTCACTTGCGTATATCTTTCGCCGTGCTTTGAGGCTTATTCAAACCACAAATACGACACGGGCGATTATATGCACGTCGACGAAATGTTCGGCGGCGATGAGGCGCTTCGAAATTTTGTTGCAGAGGCGTCAAAGCGTGGAATATCTGTCATGCTGGACGGCGTTTTTAACCATGTCGGCGATGACAGCATATACTTTGACAGATACCAAAAGCATTTCGGTGCGTGTGTTTCAAAGCAGTCGCCGTATTACGATTGGTTCAGCTTTTCTTCGTATCCCGATACCTATGACTGCTGGTGGGGGATGAAGAACCTGCCAAAGGTCAAGCGCAGCAGAGAATTCAGAGATTTCATCTGCAATAAGGTCGTTCCGCATTATATGTCGATGGGCATAGCAGGCTGGAGACTTGACGTTGCCGACGAGCTCGAGGCAGATTTTCTGGACGAATTGACAAAGGCTGTCAAGTCGTGCAGACCCGATGCGATAGTGCTCGGAGAGGTCTGGGAGGATGCTTCGAATAAGATCGCCTATGACGAGCGCAAGCGGTATTTTCTCGGCTCGCAGCTCGACTCGGTCATGAATTATCCTATACGCAACGGCATAATAGAGGCGTGTCTGATGCGTGATGCTTCGTCATTGCGCAGGGTCATGCGTGTGCTCTGGCAGCATTATCCGCCCGAGCAGATGCGCCACACGATGAATATTTTAGGCACACACGATACAGAGCGTATACTTACCGTATTGGGCGATGTCGATGCTTCAAATTGCACAGACGACGACCTTGCACATATGCGCCTGCCGCACGACAGGCGAGTATGGGCGATAGAAGCGCTCAAGCTGTGCTATACGCTTTTGGCGTTTGCGCCGGGCGTTCCGTGCATTTATTACGGCGACGAGATCGGTATGGAGGGCTATCACGACCCGTTCTGCCGCCTGCCGTATAAATGGAACAACGCCGACGGAGCACTGCGCAAGCATTTTATGCGCATAAACCTTTTGCGCCGTGAAAATAAGGCACTTTTGCAGGGCGAGCTCGTCATTGCAGACCTGCCGAATGAGCATTTCGCATTCAAGCTTGTTTCAAGCGAGGGCGAGCTGCTTATAACCGCGTGCTTTGCGGACACTGCTTTTAGCTTTGAGGGCGTGTCGACGGACCCCTTTAAGGCGAATGTATATAAAAAAACGGAGGATGGAAAATGGTTTCGAATGTTATAGCAAAGGCGCTCGGCAAGCTCGGCGTCAACGAGGGCGACTGCGTGCTCGCACATACCTCGCTCAGATCGTTCGGCATAAAGGGCATGTCACCGAAATATGTCATTGATGCATTGCGTATGTCTGTCGGCATAAACGGCACCGTCGTTCTGCCTGCGCTGTCATACACCATCTGCAACAAGGATAACAGGCATTTTGACTATAATGCTACGCCGACCTGTGTCGGTGCGGTACCTGAATTTTTCAGGACCAATTACAGAGGAGTGCTGCGCAGCATGTGCCCGACTCATTCCTGCTGTGCTGTCGGTGCAAGGGCAGAGGAGATAGTTTCTGAGCACCACCTCGACGATACGCCCTGCGGCAGTCATTCACCGTTTGCCAAGATACGAGATCTTGGCGGCAAGATAATATTCTTTGGCTGTGGCACAGAGCCCAATACTTCGATGCACGCTGTCGAAGAGCTTTATAACCCCGACTATCTCTTTGGCGATATTTACGAATACGAGATGGTCAGAGCCGACGGCACTAAATATATGCAAAAATGCCGTGCCCACAATTTCGAGCGTACCATCCAGCGCTATGACAGACTGCAATCTCTGATGCCTGCGGGCACGATACACGTCGGCAGGATATTCGATTGCGAAACAGTCGTGATGGACGCTCGCACCGTCTGGCAGGTCGCAGGCGAATATTACGCCAAGGACAGCCATTATTTCGTTGACATCTACTGATAACATATACTATTATTCAATAGTGGGAGAAAGTTGTGAAGGAGCTTTTTGAGCAGCTTATCGCCGAATTTGGGCTCAAGGGTCGGCTTGCCGACTATACGGCACTCAAAAACGGCAATATTAACGAGACCTATGTGGTCAAAACAGAGGCGCCCGACGGCGAAAGGCAATATCTGTTTCAGAGCATAAACACCAACGTTTTCAAGCAGCCCGAGGATCTTATTTCAAACGCAGTCGCAGTGACAGAGTATATGCGCTCGCACAGAGAGCAGAGCACGCAAAAATGCGACAAGCGCCAGTATGTCAGATTCTATGCGGCAAGAGACGGCAAAAACAGCTTTTATGATGCGTGCGGCAGGTGCTGGCGTGTGTCGACATATGTTTATGATGCGGTCACATATGATACGGCAGAGGGCAGGGAGCTGTTTTTTACGGGCAAGGCGTTCGGCAGATTTCAGGCAAGGCTTGACGGCTTTCCTGCCGACAGACTGCATATAACGATACCCGATTTTCACAATACTACAAAGCGTATCAAAGACCTCGAGAGGGCGATGAAGGATGACGTTTGCGGCAGAGCGTGCGAATGCAAGGAGATGTATGATTATATTATAATGCACTCCGACGAAGCCGCATTGCTTGACAGAATGCATTCGAGCGGTGCATTGCCGTCACGTGTCACGCACAACGATACCAAGTGCAACAACGTCATGTTTGACAGGACGACAGGTGAGCCTGTTGCTGTTATAGATCTCGACACCGTCATGCCCGGACTGATGGGTCACGACTTTGGCGATGCGGTCAGATTTGCTGCAAGCTCTGCTCCCGAGGACTGTGAGGACCTGCAAAGGGTCAGCCTCGATATGACAAAATTCAGGTCGTTTGCGGATGGCTTTTTGCCCGAGGTCGCACATATGATAACAGAGCCCGAGCTCGATACGCTCGCCGATGCCGTGTTTATAATCACCATTGAGCTGGCTGCGAGATTTTTGACAGACTATCTCTCGGGCGATACATATTTTAAAACGACAAAGCACAGGCACAATTATTATCGTGCGCTTTGCCAGATCACACTTGCTAAGGATATCAAGGCAAAAATGCCTAAAATGAGGCACGAAGTTAAAGAAATCGCTTCGAGAGCCAAATAAAAGCGGTTTTGCAGGCGCTTTTTTGTATAAATCTTTCAAAAAGCCTTGACATTTGCAAAAAGTGTAGTATAATACAAATGTTAAAGTTTTGAAATAGGTTGGTGCTATGACAGTTTCACCCGACAAATTACACTGCCCCGACGACGCTCGGCTCGTTGCTGCGGCTCGTTGCGGCGACGACTCAGCCTTTGAGGAGCTGGTCAGGCGCTATTTGCGAGTAGTTATGTTGTACGCCGACCGATACAGCCACAGCCCTCACGACAAGGACGACTATCTGCAAGAGGGACTGTGCGGTCTGCTTAAAGCCGTTAGGACATACAACGGCATATCTTCGTCATTCTCCACTTACGCTTCCGTTTGTATCAGAACCAGCATTATCACTGCCGTGCGCAAGGACGGCAGAGACAGCGGCAGATTGGTCTCGTATGAGGAAACGGTTTCGGAGTCCGACGGTTCTGACAGCATTACTCCAGAGGATATTATAATACAAAAAGAGAGCACTGATTTTTTGTACGAACGCTTTAAGAGCGTGCTCTCTGAATATGAATCAAACGTTTTTGACCTGTTTTTGCTTGATCTGACATATGCAGACATCGCATTATGCCTCAAAACGAGTCAAAAAAGCGTTGAGAATGCTGTGCGCAGAATAAGGACCAAACTCAAGGCTCTTATAGCAAAATCCTGACCATCTGTCTTGTTAGCTTAAAAAAAGCGCTGTTGCTGGGTGGCGGCAGAGATCGCGGTTTAAGTCCGCGACGGGCAAATTATATTTTACCACAAAACAAGAGGAGAAACACAATGTACGAAGACAAGACCCTGACCTGCAAAGAGTGCGGCAACGAATTTGTATTCACCGCAGGCGAGCAGGAATTCTATGCAGCAAAGGGATTCCAGAACGAGCCCCAGAGATGCAAAGCTTGCAGAGACGCAAAAAAGAATGCTGCTAAAGCTCCCAGAGAGATGTTCGAGACCACTTGCGCACGCTGCGGCGGTGTTGCAAGAGTTCCCTTCAATCCCTCGTCTGACAAGCCTGTTCTTTGCAGCGAGTGCTTCGCGGCTTCTAAGAAATAATATACTTATCACAGTTGTTATTCTGGTTTAACCAAGCTTAACCAAGCCAATCGCGATTTGCAAAAACAACAAAAAGCCACGGGTTCACCCTCCCGTGGCTTTTGTTATAGCTATGCCCCGCAAGGCGCCGAAATGTTTACATAACATCATATCGGCATTATGCGACCGCTTATAACGCTTTTGCGGCTGTTCGACAGCGTTTGTGCGAAAAACAGAAAATAGGCAGAAAAACGAACACTTGTTCGTTTTGCCTTGTCAAAAACGCCGAAACTGCGTTTTGGTTACCATAATGCGCAAAATTTTTTAGCAAAACCCCAAAAAGGGTATTGCTTTTTTTGCTTTATGAGGTTATAATCAAACTATAAAACGGTACAAAATGGTACGAATTTCCATGGGATGGTATATTTTCCCGAAAAAATGAGTCAGAACGGGGGCGAGAGCGTGCTTTACGGTGAATACAGACAGGCGATAGACGGCAAGGGCAGGATCTCGATCCCTGCCAAAATGCGCGAGTCGCTCGGCGAAGTCTTTATGATCGCACGCGGCTTTAAGAATAATGTATATCTTTATCCCATGAAAGAATGGCTCAGCTTTGAGGACGCTATCGCTGCCAAGGATCTGCCCACGCAGATGAGGCTCGGACTTTATTTTTATTCCTCGGCAGAAGAGGCATCGCTCGATGCACACGGCAGAGTCACGATAGCACAGAAATTCAGACAAGAGTCAGGCTTTGACAAGACGATCGTCATTATAGGCAACAGGACTCATATCGAGCTCTGGCGCGAGGACGAGTGGGATGCTTACCTCGCTTCGATCAACCCCGACGACATCATGTCCGAGCTGATGAGCAGTAAATAGGCAAAGTTATGGATTATATGCATTTGCCGGTCCTGCCCGCCGAAACCATCGCTGCGCTTGACATCAAGCCTGACGGCATTTATGTCGACTGCACATTGGGCGGCTGCGGACACACTAAGCTTATTTTGAATTCACTCGGCGCAGACGGCAGAGTTATAGGCTTTGACCGTGATGCCGACGCTATAAACAACGCACGCATCGCGGTCACAGATCAGAGGCTGACCGTCGTGCACAGTCATTTTATATATGCGGCCGATAGGCTGAGCGAAATGGGCATCGACAGGGTCGATGGTGTTTTGTTTGACCTTGGCGTTTCTTCGCATCAGCTCGATACTGCCGAAAGAGGCTTTTCTTATCGCTTTGACGCTCCGCTTGATATGCGCATGGACGTCGGCGATACAAAGACCGCCTTTGATGTCGTCAACGGCTATTCCTGCCGTGATATCGAGAGAATATTGCGCGATTACGGCGAAGAGAAATACGCACGCCGCATAGCAGAGCGTATATGCTCTGTCAGACAGTCAAAGCCGATAGCCACGACGCTTGAGCTTGCGGCTGTCGTTGCAGATGCTGTTCCTGCCAAATATCGCCTCGAGGGCGGCAGTCCCGCAAAGCGCACGTTTCAGGCGATACGCATCGAGGTCAACGGCGAGCTCGAAACGCTTGCAGGCTCTATATGCAATATGTTTGACAAGCTCTCGAAGGGCGGCAGGATGGCGATAATCACCTTCCACAGCCTTGAGGACAGGATAGTCAAAAACACCTTTGCATCGTTCGTCGATCCCTGCACCTGCCCAAAGGATTTCCCCTGTGTCTGCGGCAAAAAGCCGATAGGCAGGCTGGCATTCAAGGGCTCTGTCACCGCCTCTGACGAAGAATTAAAAGCAAACAAACGCTCACACAGCGCAAGGCTCAGAGCGGCAGAGAGATTATAGAGAATTATTTATTACATCGATTATTTAAGAAAGGCAACACCATGGCTGATAAAAAGCAAACAGTTACCAACAGCGACCTTTTGCAGCGCGAAACTGCTCAGAATGAGTCGTTTACCGTCGGCACACCCCCAAAATCGACCGCTAAAAGCAAAAAACGCCGTGGTGCGCGCTCGTCACTCGTCATCAAGCGCAGTGCCACAAGCAACAAGGTCACGATACTTGACGGCAAGAGCGTCATAAGCGAGCATTCGCCCGCGCTCACTATCTTTGTCGTCGCGTCTGTCGTCGTGCTTGCTTTGTTTTTGCTTATGAACTATGCCGAGCTTGAGAAGATAAACTCTGAGGTCGGCGAGCTCGAAGCACAGATCACCTCGCTCAAGACCGAAAAAAAGGCGCTCGAGACAGAGCTTGAGAAGTCTGTCGACCTTGCTTTTATAGAAGAATATGCAACCACCGTTCTCGGTATGCAGAAGCCTACCAAAAAATACCCCATTTCGCTGCGCCCTGCCGATGACACCAACGTCACGCAATATCCCGAGCAGAGCGGCGAGATCAGAACAGACACCATTTTCTCCGGCTTTGCAGAGGTGTTCCGCAATTTTATAACAGGCTCGGACTCATAAAACACGAAAAGCAATTATATAATAAAAAGGCTGCCGCATCGATATTGCCGGTGTTGCGATATCAAAAAAGGCAGAGACTATGCAGACTCTGCCGGTATGCTTTTTTGCGGCAGAGTTTTGTTTTGCTGATATAACAGCAAAAGCATTGATTCGAAAAGCATTGATTCGAAAGGATATTTCCCGTGGCAAGACCCTCAGTTCATTCCCGCACCACCCCTCAGACACGCATAACACGCGCTCGCTGCCTTGCCATCGTTGCAATGGTGGCGTTGCTTGCGTTAGTGGCAAGGCTTGCTTATCTTATGCTCGTCGACCCCGACGACTATCGCAGCGCAGCCATCAAGCAATACACCAACGAATACACCATCAAAGCCAAGCGCGGCAAGATATACGACACTAACATGAAGGTGCTTGCGACCAGTGCGACCGTGCAGAACGTTTTTATCTCACCAAAGGATATTCAAAACGATTCGCAGGTGCTGATAATCGCCAGCGGACTTTCTGACATTCTCGGCGTCGACGCTTCGACGATAGTCGAAAAGTGCCAGAACCGCAAGAGCATGTACCAGATGATAAAGCGCTCTATCAGCGAGAGCGAAGAAGCGAGCGTGCGCAAGTTTATAGAGGACAACGGACTTTCACGCATCGTTTATCTCGAAGAGAGCTCAAAGAGATATTATCCCTTTGGCACGCTTGCGTGCCACCTGCTCGGCGTTGTCGGTACAGATAACACCGGACTTATGGGCCTCGAGAGCTATTATGACTCTTATTTGGCAGGCACTGACGGCAGAGCCATCATGGGCAAGGACAGCGCAGGCAACAACCTGCCGTTTAAATACGAGACCTACATAGAGGCAGAGGACGGCTATAGCATCGTCACCACGATAGACTGGACGATACAGTCGGTGCTCGAGAAATACCTCAAGGAGGCATATCTCGAAAACAACCCCACAGGCAAGGCGAGCGGCATTGTTATGGACGTCAACACGGGCGAGATACTCGCCATGGCGCTTTACCCAGTGTTTGACCTCAACGATTATGCCACGCTCAGCGAAGAATATCAGGTCATGCTCGATGCCTTCGAGGGCTCTGATGAGGATAAAGAAAAATATAGAGAAAAGCTCATGAATCTGATGTGGAACAATACGATCGTCACGCAGACCTATGAGCCGGGCTCGACATTCAAGATCATTTCGGGCTCTATCGCTATCGAAGAAAACTCGATCGACCCTTCAAAGGATACATTCAATTGCAGCGGCAGCATCAGGGTTGAGGGACTTGCCACGCCCATACATTGCCACTCGAGAATTCCGCACGGCACGCAGACCTTCAAGCAGGCGCTCGTCAACTCGTGCAACCCTGCCTTTATCACGATAGGACAAAAAATAGGCACAGAAAAATTCAGCAATTATTTCGAGCGCTATGGCTATACCCAAAAGACAGGCATCGACCTGCCGGGCGAGACCTCGGCAATATACTACGGCACAACAGGCTCTAATTTCGGCGTCGTCGAGCTGTCTGTATATTCTTTCGGACAGACGTTCAAAACGACGATGATCGAGCATCTGAGAGCTGTTTCGACTATCGCAAACGGCGGCTATCTCGTCACTCCGCATCTTGTCAAGAGCGTTGTCGACGGCGAGGGCAAAACCGTCAAGACATTCAATTACAGCAGCGTCAGACAGGTCATATCGCAGAACACCGCAGACCTCGTGCTCGAAGCGCTCAACAATTCGACCAAAAACGCAAACGTCAACGGCTATAACATCGCTACAAAGACAGGTACGTCAGAGAAGCGTGATACCGAGCAGACCGACGACTATATCGCCTCGAGCGTAAGCTTTGCGCCTGCCGAGGATCCGCAGATCGCAATAATCGTTGCGGTCGACGACCCGACCATGGGCAAGATATACGGCTCGGCGATCGCCGCACCCTGCACCTCGAACGTTTTGGCAGAGATATTGCCGTACCTCGGCATAATGCCTGCCGACTATTCGTCAACGTCGCTTATCGAGCTTGAATCTTATCGCGGCGAGGTCGCAGCGACGGCAAAGAACGCAATTTTGTCAAAGGGCTTTAACTGCATCGTCAAGGGCAGCGGCACTCGTGTTTTAAAGCAACTGCCAGAGGGCGGCGATTCGTATGAAAAGGGCACGACTGTCGTGCTTTATACAGACACCGACAGCGAAACAAAGACTGTCACAATGCCCTCGCTTACCAACAACACCTATTCGCAGGCATTGAGCAAGCTCAAAAATTTGGGAATAAACTATACGATCGACGGCATATACGGTGATAACCACACCGATTGCTATGTCGTAAAGCAGTCTGTCGCGGCAGGCACCGAGATACTGCCCGGCACGGTCGTAAAAATAGAATTCAGATACGAAGAGAGTATAGAGTAATGAATTATTCAGCAACAGATATCGCCGAGGCGGTCGGCGGCAGGGTCTGCGAGGGCACAGACAGCGCCCTTTGCGTCAGGCGTGCCTTCACCGACAGCCGCGAGATAGAGGATGGCGGACTGTTTGTCGCCATCAAGGGCGCAAGGATCGACGGACATACTTTTGTCAGCGATATGCTTAAAAACGGCTGCCTTGCACTGATAGACAACGCAGAATACGCTATGCCCGGCTGCATTATCGTTGACGACACGCTTTCGGCGCTCGAACGCCTTGCAGAGCATTATCGCCAAACGGTAATAAACGGTGTCACAGTCATCGCCGTGACAGGCAGTGTCGGCAAGACAGGCACAAAGGATATGACGGCGCTTGCGGTTTCGGCAGAGAAAAGGGTGTTCAAGACCCCCGGCAACCGCAACAGCAATATCGGCTTGCCGCTTTCGGTGCTTTCGGTATCGCCGGACGACGAGGTCGCAGTGCTCGAGGCAGGCATCAGCAGCCCCGACGAAATGTGGCGCCTGTCAAAGGTCTGCTGTCCCGACGTTGCGATAGTCACAAATATAGGCTATTCGCATATCGAGGCGTTCGGCACTCGTGAGGCGATAAGAGATGAAAAATTGCAGATAATTTCGTATATGCGTGACGGCGGCTGCGTGATATTCAACGGCGATGAGCCTCTGCTCTACGGCGTGATCGACAAAAATCATCGCCGCATATGCTGCTCGGTCGACAATTCGGGCTGCTGCTTTAAGGCATCAGAGCTTTCTGTCTGCGACAGCGGAGAAAATTTTTCTGTAACTGCCTATGGCACCGAGCGCGAGGTGCATCTGCCTGTCAGCGGCAGGCATTATGTTTATGATGCGATGTACGCTATTGCGGCGGCAAGCGTCGTCGGAGTCGATATCGACAAGGCGATAGCCGCACTTGCTTCGTTCGTCACCGAGGGCAACAGGCAAAAGATATACAGGCACGGCGAGCAGACCTTTATCGCCGATTATTATAACGCTTCGCCCGAATCCATGGCGGCGGCGATAGAATTGCTGTCGAGATGCGAGGGCAGGCATATTGCCGTGCTCGGAGATATGCTCGAGCTTGGCAATTATTCAGAGGAATTGCACATCAACGTCGGCAAAAAATGCCGTGAGTGCGGCGTCGACGTGCTGATAACCATTGGCGATATGTCGAGAAAAGCAGCCAATGAATCAGGCATAACTCATTTCTGCTTTGACGAGGGCGCTTTTGCCGCTGTCGCAGATAAGCTTAAAGAAATAATGCAGTGCGGCGATACTGTGCTTTTTAAGGCGAGCAACCGCATGAATCTTGGGGAAATAATCAGGCTTTTGTAGTAAAAAACTGCTTTGGCTTTATAGAAGGAAGAAATATAATGGACTGTCTTTTTGCACTGATAGCATTAGCTATCTCGGCGCTCTTAACTGCGCTGTTCAACAAAATACTCATTCCCGAGCTGCGCAGAGTCAAGCTTGGTCAAAAGATACTCGAGGTCGGACCCAATTGGCATAAGGTCAAGGAGGGCACGCCCACGATGGGCGGCGTGACCTTCATACTGCCCACATTGCTGATAACCGTTATTGCGGCGGTCGTCTTTGACATAAGCGGCAATGCAGTCGACAAAAGGCTCTGGCTGGTCGTCGGGCTGGCGTTCGTCAGCGCGCTTATCGGCTTTGTCGACGACTATGTCAAGCTCTTTAAAAAGACCAACAAGGGACTTAGTGCAATGCAGAAGATGATATTGCAGTTTGCATCTGCGATAGCATTCCTGCTCGTTGACGCGCTTGTGTTCGGCAGAGGAACTGTCGTGCATCTTATAAGCATCGATGTCGACCTCGGAATGTGGTATTACTGCATATCCTTGCCTCTGATCGTATATCTCATCAACACCTCGAACCTCACCGATGGCATCGACGGACTTAATATCTCTGTATCGGGGCTTATGCTGGTGTTCTTCGCCATAGTGCTCGTTATAGCGGGCGAAGCATCGGGCGTCAATATGATAATGATCTGCGCCGCTGTCGGTGGCTGCATAGGCTTCTTTATCTTCAATCATCACCCGGCAAAGATATTTATGGGCGACACGGGTGCGCTTTATCTCGGCGGACTCATCGTCGGACTTGCATATTATTACAAGATAGAGCTGGCGCTTTTGCCGATAACGCTCGTCTGGATAATCGAGGGACTCTCGGTCGTCATGCAGGTCACCTCATTTAAACTGACAAAAAAGCGCATCTTTAGAATGACGCCGATACATCATCATTTTGAAAAATGCGGATGGAGCGAAAACAAGATAGTCACCGCCTGGTGTATCGTTACCGCTGTATCCTGCACCGCCGCGTATTTTATGATACGCAATCTGTTTGCATAAATAATCATCATTAATAATCATGGTCAAAGCTAAAGCAAAAACACAAAAAGCGCCTTCTGAGGCGTCGCTCGTACCCACAGAGGGCAGAACGTGGTATAAATACAACGTCGACCGTCCTCTGCTAATGATAATACTGTCGCTCGTCGCAATAGGCACGGTGATGGTCTTTTCGGCATCCTATGCTTACGCCGAGATGAGGTTCGGCGACTCATATTATTTTGCAAGGCGACAGATAGGTTTTGTCGCATTCGGTTTGGCCGTGATGTTTGTGATAACCCGTGTAAACCTTTATAACCTGATATACAAGTGGACCAGGCTTTTCTTTGTCGGCGTGCTGGCACTGAATTATCTCGTTCCGCTTTACGGCATAGTTTCGCATGGCGCAAAGCGCTGGATAGAGATCGGACCTATAAACCTGCAGCCGTCAGAGCTTTTGAAATTTGCGGTAATACTGATATTTGCATACAACACGCACAGGCTTGCAGAGCCGGGCGCATTCAAGTTTGTATTGCGCAACGGCATAATAATCGGCGCGTGCTGCGCTGCCACAGTCCTGCAGAGCCACCTTTCGGCAACTATTATAATCGCCGTGCTCTGCCTTTCGATGCTGTTTTTGAGCGGCTGCAAATTGCGCAAGATCGGCTTGCTTTTGTTGGTCGGACTGCTGCTCGTTGCTGTCGTATTGATACTTTTCGCACCGCTTATCGAGGACCTTTTGGGACACGCAGAGCTGCGTATCAAGGTCTGGAGCGATCCCTTTAAGTATATGAAGGACGAAGAAACAGGCGATGCAGGCTGGCAGCCCGCGCAGTCGCTTTATGCGATAGCCTCGGGCGGATTTTGGGGCGTCGGCCTGTCGCAGAGCAACGAAAAGCACGGCTGGCTGCCCGAGCCGCAGAATGACTATATCTTCTCGATACTTTGCGAGGAGCTCGGATTTTTTATGGCGATAGTCGTTATAGGGCTCTTTGTGGCGCTCGTGTGGCGTGGCTTTGTTGTCGCAAAAAAAGCGCCCGACGATTTCAGCCGAATGATAATAATGGGCATAACATTGCAAATAGCGTTGCAGGCGGCGCTAAATATCGCCGTCGTGACAAATACCATACCCAGCACGGGCATAAGCCTGCCGTTCTTCAGCTATGGCGGCACGTCGCTGTGTATGCTGCTCGCAGAGTGCGGCATTATGCTGTCGTTCTCACGGTATGCGACAGAACAAAAAACTGATTTGGGAGTGAGAGAATGAGGGTAGTTTTGAGCGGTGGCGGCACGGGCGGACACATCAACCCCGCAATTTCGATAGCCGACGAGATCAAAAGGCGTGACGAGTCTGCCGAGATCTCGTTCATAGGCACAGAAAAGGGCATGGAGAGCAGGCTGATACCGCGTGCAGGCTATAAGATGGATTTTGTCAAGGTGCAGGGCTTCAAAAGGTCGCTGTCGCTGTCAAATTTTGTGGCGGCATACCGCGCGATAAGCTCTGTCGCCGAGGCAAAAAGAATATTAAAGCGCATCAAGCCCGACGTCGTCGTCGGCACAGGCGGCTATGCAAGCTGGCCCGCACTCAAGGCGGCGGCAGCGCTCGGCATTCCCACGGTGATACACGAGCAGAATGCGTTTCCCGGGGTCACCACACGCAAGCTTTCAAAGCTTGTCGACAAGGTGTGCATCAGCTTTAAAGAGAGCGAAAGGTTCTTTGATGAATCTGTCAAGCACAAGATGATAGTGACAGGCAACCCCATCAGCATCAGCTCGATAGGCAGGGCGGAGGCACGCAAAAAGCTCGGCATAAAGGATGGCGAGATATATGTATTGTCGTTCGGCGGCTCGCTGGGCGCAGAAATGGTCAACAAATATGTGCTCGAGGCTATGCGGCTTTATACGGGCCCTTCGGGCATAAAGCATACGCACGCGGCTGGCAAGCGCTATTATGAGCAGATAAAAGCCGATGCCGAAAGCAAGGGGCTTTCGGTCTATGACAACATAGAAATACTTGATTATATCTATGATATGCCTATCAGAATGGAGGCTGCCGACGTCGTTATATGCCGCGCAGGCGCTATAACACTGGCAGAGCTCGCTTACAGACAGAATGCGGCTGTGCTGATCCCATCGCCGAACGTCACAGATAATCATCAGTATAAGAACGCCAAGGTGCTTTCTGATGCCAACGCTGCCGTGCTTCTGACAGAGGATGAATTGCCGTCGAACAAGCTTGTCGATGCGCTTCGCACGCTTTGCGGCGACAGCAACGCCCGTGAGAGTATGCAAAACAAGATAGGCGAGTTTGCAAAGCCCGATGCGGCTTCGGATATCGTCGATGCCGTTCTTGCGGCGGCAGCGAACTGACGTGGTAGCCGAGCTATGGAACAAAAAAGATTTGTAAAAAAGGATGGCAACGCCGAGCTCGCCGAGCAAAAACGCAAAAACCGCAGCAGGCGCAGGTGGCTGTTTTACGGCGTGCTGTTTCTGTCGCTTGCGGTGATATTCGCATTGCTCTTTGTGTTCGTGTTTTTAAAGGCAACCAAGATCGAGGTCAATGGCAACAGCCGATATTCGGCAGAGCAGATACTGCAAAGCGCTGAAATATCGAGCGGTGACAACCTTTTGCCTATCGCCTTTGGCGAGCATGGCGCTTTGGCAGAGCGCAGATTGCCTTATATCGAAAAATGCGATGTCGAAATAGTCCTGCCGAGCCGTGTGATAATAACCGTGCAGGAGGCAGAGCCTTATATGTACACCGTCGTCGGCGATGATTGCTTTTTGCTTTCGTCGGGACTCAAGGTGCTTGAAAGGACGAATATGTCCGACGAGCGCCTAAATGGGCTTATGCGTGTCTATACGGGTGCGATCTCGGGCTGTGTGGTCGGCAGTGTCTGCACGTTCAGCGACGAGCGTGAGGGCGATGCGATAATCGATATAGTGACCAACATTCAGTCAAACGGCATTTACGAGCAGGTGCGCTCCTTCGACGTCAGCAACAGGTTTGCAATATATCTCGACTATGACGGCAGGTTTGAGGTCTACCTCGGCAGAGTCGATTATATGGACATCAAGATCAGCTTTCTCGTCGAGCTTGCACAGCAGTTTGACTCGCACGAAACAGGCACAATAGACCTCTCAGACCACAAAGAAGCGGCTGTAAACATCAAAGAAAGGTCCGAATAGGCAAAAATCGGGCTCTTTTGGCAAAAAAAGTGCTTTAAAATCAAAAAAAACACTTGCATATTTCCGAAAAATATTATATCATAAAATCGAATAGACGCAGAATAACGGAGGACTGTAATATGGCAATGGATTTTGAAAATCCCAACAAGGTTATAATTAAGGTCGTAGGTGTAGGCGGCGGCGGCGGCAACGCGGTCAACCGCATGATCTCCTCCTTTACAATGCCTGATGTTGAATTCATTAACATCAACACCGATACTCAGATATTGGTCAAATCAAGCGCACCCAAAAAGATATCGATAGGCAATCGTATCACCAAGGGTCATGGCGCAGGCAGCAATCCCGAACTCGGTGAGAAGGCTGCCGACGAATCGGTCGAAGAGATCACCGACGCACTCAAGGGCGCAGACATGGTGTTCATCGCTGCCGGCATGGGCGGCGGCACTGGCACAGGCGCAGCTCCCATAGTTGCAAAGATCGCTAAATCACTCGATATACTTACTGTCGCTATCGTCACCAAGCCCTTCAATTTCGAAGGACCTCGCAGAATGAAGCAGGCAGAGGGTGGCATCGCTAAGCTTGCCGACACTGTCGACTCGCTTATCGTCATCCCCAACGAGCGCCTCAAATTGCTCACCGACAAAAAGATCACCTTCCTCAATGCATTCCAGGAGGCAGATGACGTTCTTCGCAAGGGCGTTCAGTCTATATGCGAGCTCATCACCACCGAGGGCCTCATCAACCTCGACTTCGCTGACGTCAGCGCAGTCATGGCTAACGCAGGCCTCGCACACATGGGCATCGGAGCTGCAAAGGGCAAGGACAAGGCAGAGCAGGCAGCCAAGATGGCAATGTCTTCTCCGCTGCTCGAGACCAACATCAGCGGCGCAAGAGGCATCGTTGTCAACATCACCGCTTCGCCCGATATCGGACTTGACGAGATCGACGACGCAGTCGCAACCATCACCGACGAGGCACAGGCAGACGGCAACATCATCTTTGGTGCTGCATTCGATCCCCAGCTCGAGGATGAGATGCGCATAACCCTTATCGCTACCGGCTTTGACTATGACAAAAAGACTGACGGACGCAAGCCCGCAGCGAAGGCAGCTCCCGAGCAGTCGAGTGAGCAGCCCGCAGAGCCCGCTCCCGAGCAGGATGAGATCGATAACCTCATCGGCTTCCTCAACCGCGGACGCCGCAGCGAATAAGCGAATAATTATACCAACACAAAAGGCGCGACTTCAGATGCTTTGAAGTCACGCCTTTTTGTTATGCGTTTCAGTATTTAGAATGTGATCGTTTCGGGGGCGGAAGCGAACGAGCTGAACACGGCGGTAGCGTTTTTGAAATAAAACACCTGGGTGTTGTCGTCGTTCTCGTCATACATCCCTCTCAGGTTGGGATAAGCATCGAGCATCGATTTTTTTGCCTCGACCCTGTCATCCTCGACCAGCTCGCCAGATATCCTCAGCCATTTGCCGTCTTTGAAAGCGGATATTTCCACTTTCGGGTTCGCAATTATTTGCTTTGAAACAGGCTTGGCCTTGCCGGTCTGAATGTAAAGCCTGCCCTCAAAAATATGCGCCGTGCCGAACGGCCTTACTCTCGGCTGGTCGTTCTCGACTGTCGCAAGGAAATATGTCCCTGCCGATTTTAAAAATTCGCATACTCGCTGCATGATATATCCTCCTTGAAATTATTACTCAACATCGGTAACAAGCTTGACAATGATGTCGCGGCATTTTTCGAGTGCTTCGACTGCGACAAACTCGTATTTGCCGTGGAAGTTTTCGCCGCCCGTGCACATATTGGGGCAGGGCAGACCCATATAAGACAGTCTTGCACCGTCTGTGCCGCCGCGTATGGGCATTATCGTCGGCTCGACATCACATTCACGCATTGCCTTTTGAAGCTTTTCGATGATGAACATATGGGGCAGGATCTTTTCTTTCATGTTATAATAAGAATCACGCATATCGACAACGACAGTGCCCTCGCCATAGCGCTCGTTCAGGAACTCTGCTGCGCGCAGTATGTTGTTTTTGCGGTCACAGAAGATCTGCATGTCGTGGTCGCGTATGATATATTTCATCTCGGCGCGCTCGACACCGCCCTGCATTCCGTGCAGGTGATAGAAGCCCTCATAGCCCTCGGTGTGCTGCGGACGCTCTGAGTCGGGCAGGAGCCTGTCAAATTCAATAGCGACGGTGAGTGCGTTGATCATCTTATTTTTTGCGGAACCGGGATGAATCGATGCGCCGTTTATCGTGACATATGCCGATGCGGCGTTAAAGTTTTCATATTCGATCTCGCCGACCGCACCGCCGTCGACGGTATAGCCATAGTCGCAGCCGAAGCCCTCGACATCAAACAGGTCTGCACCGCAGCCTACCTCCTCGTCGGGGGTAAAGGCGACCTTGATGCAGCCGTGCTTTAAGTCGTTTTTGATGACATATTCAAGCGCAGAAACTATCTCTGCAACGCCTGCCTTGTCGTCGGCGCCCAAAAGCGTGGTGCCGTCGGTGACTATCAGATGCTTGCCGATATAATTCTTGAGGCAGGGGAACGCCTGCTCGCTCATGATTGTGCCGAGCTCTTGATTTAAAACGATGTCGCCGCCCTGATATTCGATGATAGACGGCTTGACGTTTTCGCCGCTCATTTCCGGCGAGGTATCAAGGTGCGAGATAAGTCCGATGGTCTTTTGACCCTCGACGTTAGCCTCGAGAGTGCCATAAACATAGCAATGCTCGTCGACCCTGACATCGGTAAGCCCTATGCCTTTAAGCTCTTCTGCTACCGCGTTTGCCAAAGCAAACTGCTTTTTTGTGCTGGGAATTACCCCTGCATCGTCTGCCGACCTCGTGTCGAAGGCGACATAGCTTAAAAATCTTTTTGTGATGTCCATTTTCATTCTCCTTTGGTTTGAATGCTCTGCTTGAGCTCTTGAAGATCGCTTGCGGTGATCGCACCGTCCTTGTCGGCATCGACAAGGCAAAGTGCCGTCTTGCCTAGCGTCAGATCGCCGTTTGCGTGCCTTTTTGCAGCCATATAATCACGGATGTTGACAACACCGTCAGCGTTGCAATCGCCCTTAAAAAGGCTTATTATCGCGTCACAGACCGCATCGGCATAGAGTCCGTAGCCCTTTGTGTTGGGATGCACGCCGTCTGCAAGTATCTCGCTGCGGTTTTGATATGCATCGCAAAGAGAGCGGACGTCGGCTATCGTGACTCCGAGCTCTGTTGCGAGCGCACGATACGCTTCGATGTAGGTGTCCATAAACGCTTCTATTCCGCCGAGAGGCTCAAAAACGCTCTTATCGTGGCGAGTGTAATAGGGCGCTGCTTCGTAATAGCTTTGCATTATGGCGATGACCTTGATGCCCTCGGCTTGGCACGAGGTGATCATTTTGCGCATATTCGATATGAAGCTTTCGATCGGCATGCCCTTTGCCATGTCGATTGCGGAATCGTTTGCGCCGAACATGATTATCGCGATGTCTGGCTTTGCCGCGAGCAGCTTGTCAAGCCGCTTTAGGCCGTCTGACGAGTTTTCGCCGCCGACACCCATGTTGATAATGCTCGTGCCGAGCCTTTGATCTATCTGCTTTTGCCACACGCCCGAGGCGGTGATGCTGTCGCCGAACGAAATAATCTTGATATCGACGTCGTTTTTGTCGTCCGCATTGGGACAGACTGTAAATAATGTTGACATAATCACCATTGCTGTTAAAAAGCAAACAAGCTTTTTCATACCGCACACTCCTTTTCACGCCTATTCTATCATCTTTATTCGATTTTTGCAATAATAAAACAAAAGGGTATTGAAAAAATCGGCTTTTCTTGGTATTATATTACCAAGAAAGGTGGTATTTAAATATGATAAAAGCAATTACAGGCACATGGTTTGAATTTCAGCATCACAATATCCCCGAGGGCAAGTATTGGAACCCGATCTGCCGCCGCTTTACAGCCGATCAGTGGCGCGCCAAGGTCGACGAGATGGCAGACATCGGTATGAAGTATATCGTTCTGCTTTCTACCGCAATGGTGTATGAAGAATATGCAGAGAGCTATGTCAAGGGCGGAGCATATCCGTTCGCCGAGGGCTTTGGCTGTGACGACCCTCTCGACGCAGTGCTTTCGCAGTGCGACAAGCGCGGACTCAAGGTCTTTATCAGTGTCGGCTTCTATGGTGTCTGGACTCAGACAATGAACAACATGGTCGACCCCGAGGTCACAAAGCGTGCATTCGACGTTATGACAATGCTCTGCGAGCGCTATGGCAAGTATGAGAGCTTCTATGGCTGGTATTATCCCGACGAGACCTGCATATATCCTTATTTCCATCCCGACTTCATGACATACGTCAACAGATACAGCGCGTTTGCCCGCACATTAAAGCCGGGTATGCGCACGCTCATTGCGCCCTACGGCACCAATATACTCAAGGCAGACGATACCTATGTTTCGCAGCTCGCATCGCTCGACATCGACATCGTCGCATATCAGGATGAGATCGGCGTTCGCAAGTCGACCACCGACCAGACACCTGCTTATTACGAGGCACTGCGCAAGGCACACGACAAGGCAGGCAGAAGCGCATTCTGGGCAGATATGGAGATGTTTGAGTTCGAGGGCGACGTATATCGCAGCGCACTCGTTCCCGCAAGCATCGAGCGTGTAAAGCGTCAGCTCGAGGCTATCTCGCCTTATGTAGACGAGGTGCTTATTTATCAGTATATGGGCATCATGAACCAGCCCGGCACGACTGCTTATTGCGGACACCCCGACTCTGTCAAGCTTTATGAGGACTATGACAGGCTTCGCCGCGAAATAAGCGAGACGAGATAAGCTTGATGATAAAGCTTTTGTTTCGCACCTCTCCGTCTGTCACCGAGCACGATTTGCCGCATCACGTGGCAGAATACCTCGGCATATCCGACGGCAATATCAATAAAATCTCTGTTTTAGGGAGGTCGCTCGACGCACGTCGTGGCAGACCTCCCTGCCTCCTATGGACTGTTTCTGCCGTTTTGAATGGCGTAAGCGAGCCGAAAATATGCAAAAAAGGCAAGGCAGAGATATACACACCAAAGCCTCTGTATTCTCCGCCTGCGGTGTGCATCAAAAAGCATGCTTCAAGACCTGTTGTAGTCGGCTCGGGCCCTGCTGGAATGTTCTGTGCGCTCGTGCTCGCACGTGCTGGCTGCAGACCGATAGTTATCGAGCGTGGCGGCAGGGTAGAAGCAAGAGTTCGCGCCGTCGATACGTTTTTTAAGACAAAAGAGCTTGATCCCGACTGCAATATTCAGTTTGGCGAGGGCGGAGCGGGAACCTTCTCTGACGGCAAGCTCGGCACGCTCATTGGCGACCCTCAGTCGCGCATCGGCTTTGTCATGCGTGAATTTGCAAGCCACGGCGCAGACGGCGATATTATTTATTCCAACAAGCCGCATATAGGCACCGACGTTCTGCGTGTCGTCGTGGCGGCGATACGTGACGAGATAATCAGTCTCGGCGGCGAATATCGCTTTGAAACAAAGCTCGTCGGTATCAAAAGCGACGGCAATAAATTGGTTGGCATCGTGACAGAGCACCACGGCAATGCCGAAGAAATTGCGACCGACACGGCGTTTCTTGCGCTCGGACATTCTGCGAGAGATACGTTTAAAATGCTGTATCTTGCAGGCGTTCCCATGCAAAAAAAGCCGTTCTCGATGGGCGTCCGCATCGAGCACCTGCGGGAGGATATCGACAGAGCGATGTATCACTCTTATTACGGCACAGACGGCTTGCCTGCCGCAGATTATAAGCTCAGCTTTCACACCGACGAGGGCAGGGGAGTGTATACCTTTTGTATGTGCCCGGGCGGTGTGGTCGTGCCTGCCGCAAGTGAAAGAGATGCTTTTGTCACCAACGGCATGAGCTATCACGCCAGAGATGCGATAAACTCAAACTCTGCATTGCTCGTTTCTTTGCTTCCGCAGGATGTGGGTGACGGACTGTTTGACGGCATTTCTTTGCAGCAAAGACTTGAAAGAAGCGCATTTATGCTCGGTGGCGGCGATATGACGGCGCCCTGCCAGACAGTCGGCGACTTTATGCTCGGCAGGTGCTCTGAGGGCTTCGGCAGGGTAGCACCATCCTGCCCGACAGGCGCAAGACCGACAGATCTTGCCGAAATAATGCCGCCGTTTATGACAAGTTCGTTGCGTGCGGCATTGCCGTTCTTCGGCAAGAGGATAGCAGGCTTTGACCATACCGAAGCGGTTCTGACAGGCATCGAGAGCCGCTCGACCTGCCCGATAAGGATAATGCGCGGCGATGATATGCAAAGCGAAATGCGCGGCATATATCCGATAGGCGAGGGCGCAGGCTATGCCGGTGGCATAACCTCTGCCGCCGTCGACGGAATTAAGGCTGCAGAACAGTATTTGACCGACTAAAGGCTACGGCATTTGTACAAACCGCCAATTAATTGCTGGCATATGGCACAATTAATTGTCAATATGGTCAAAATCAGTGTTGGCAACACTATTGTAATCTGCTATAATGTACACAGAGGAAAGACATTGATATGCGATTCCTCTTTAAACATAACAACGGCTGCTGCCGATTACATAAAAAACATTATTAAACTTATTGAAAGGGACTTGCCAATGAAGAAGACAATTTTATTTTTCTTACTTACCGTTATACTTTGCCTTTCGCTTGTCGGCTGTGACACAAACGCAAACGGCAGCATTAGCGACGGCATTGATGCTTCAAAAGCCGATGGGTCGCAGGTCGACACCGAAAGCCCCGATTGGTCGTACGCCCAAAACACCGACACAATAACGATATCGGTCGAGCCTTCAAGTGCTGCGCTTACAGAAGCTGAGTTTGAAATAGTGTTTCACAATACCGAAGACACTGTTTTTACGGTAGATCGCAGCTATAAGCTGTATTATGACGATAACGGCGTATGGCAGCAGGTTCCGTTTTCTTCGGATTATTCGGTTATCGAAGATGCGTTGATTGCAGGCGACGGAACAAAGCTGAGTTTTTCACTCAAAGATCACGACTTTGATTTCACCGCAGGCAAATACTGTGTCGAAAAAACAGTTCTCGGCACAGCACTTTATGCAGAGTTTGAGCTCGGATGATCATAGAATAATGTAGAATAATTATATAATTTAAAAGGGCGCTTAGCGCCCTTTATATTTATTCGCTTCTGAGTGCTGTGACGGGGTCACGTTTTGCGGCGATAGATGAGGGGATAAGTCCTGCGATGAACGTCAGAACCATGCTGATCACCACCAGCAGTATGCCGCCTGCGGCGGGCAGGCTCGCTGCGATATTCAGACCCGAGAGGTCGTATATTATCGCATTTATGGGTATCGTTGCGAGCAATGTCAGTCCTATGCCCATTGCGCCTGCGACAAAGCCGACGATGAGCGTTTCGGCGTTGAACACGCGCGAAATGTCCTTTTTGGATGCGCCGACAGCACGCAGTATGCCGATCTCCTTTGTGCGTTCAAGCACCGAGATATAGGTTATTACGCCTATCATTATCGACGAGACCACCAGCGAAACAGATACAAAGCCGATGAGCACGATGGATATTGCGTCGAGAATAGTTGTTATCGACGACATCAGCAGTCCGACCGTGTCGGTGTATCTTATCACCTTGTCGGAATTGCCCGACGACTCCATGCGGTCGTTGTAATCGTCGATTATCTCGCAGATGACATCCTTTGCTTCAAAGCTTATGGGATAGATATAAACAGTGCCGGGGGTTTTGTCCTTGACATAGCAGAGCTTGTCGAGGTTGCCCTGATATGAGGCGGTCGATGCAAATCTCTGCTTGTACATTTCAACGAGCTGTTCGTCGGAAAGCATTCCGAGATACGGCAATATTTCTGCCTTCTGATCCTCGGGCAGGTTGTTTATAACTTCCTTTACATATTCTGCCGTGATCGTGTCGGGCGGAAACTCGTTGCCTGTGAAAACGTCGGTGTCGGGGTCTGCCAACTGCTCTTTGACTATGTCAGCGGCGTTTATGCCGTCAACGATATAGTCGGTGAGCGCTTTGGTATAGCCTATATATGCGCTGTTTGAGGTTGCAACAGCGTCGGGATTGGGCATGGCTATCGCCGAGATGCGAATGGTCATGCCGTTTTCGACTATTTCGGCAAGCTTGTCGCTGTCAGTCGAAACGTCCTTCCAGACGCCATCCTCTTTTTGATAATAATCCGTGGGCAGTATGAGCTTGAAGGTCATATTCATCAGCTCGTCATAGGTGAACGAAAGCTGCTCGAGCTCGACCTTTTCGCCTGCGTATATCTTGTCGAGTATTCCGTCGATCTCGTCCATGTCTCTGAGACCTATTGCATACTGCACGAGGTCGCCGAGCTCTTTGCGGCTGTTGACGAACAGCACGACCTCGTCCTTTGACTGCGGCCAATTGCCTGCGATAAGGTCATACTGCGAGTGTAAAAGCTCGTCGTTATCGATAAGCTGATCCCAAACAGACAGCATTCCGGTCACTGTGGAAACACCTGCCACAGAGCTGCCCATGATGGTGTCATAGAGGTCGCCGTATATCTTGCGGAATACTTCTTCGGGGTCAAGCCTTACAGCACCGTCAGAAACGTCGGATTTGTATATCAGCATAGGTGCGTCGTATGAATAGGTTATGCCGCTGACGTATTCTGAAATATTGTGCTTTTCGCCTCTCGAGTCTGTATAATAGCAGTCGTCGCTCTCTAAAAATTCCTTGAGTGCGCCGAGATCGTTATAGGTCGTTCCGCTCGCCATGGCATTGATCATGTTGACAAGCGCCGCCGAGGTATATATCTTGTTTTCGTCCCTGTCCTCGGTGATGGCCTGATCCCTTTGATCGAGCAGAGCCGACATATTGAAGTTCTCATAATTTATCTGCAGAGGATATGACGACAGCGTGTCTGCCTGCACTCGGTTTATAAACAACTGAATGCCGTTGCTCATCGAAAGAATGAGCGCTATGCCTATGATGCCGATGCTGCCTGCGAACGAGGTCAGCAGTGTGCGAGCTTTTTTGGTCATCAGGTTCTGCAAAGATAGCCCGAGCGCGGTCATAAATGACATATGCGGCTTTTTGCCACGCTTTTTCTGCGACTTTTGCTCCTGCTTGTCGACATAGGGGTTAGAGTCATCAATGATGTTGCCGTCAGAGAGCCTTATTATGCGGTCGGCATACTGCTCGGCAAGCTCTGCGTTGTGCGTTACCATTATGACGAGCCTGTCTTTTGAAACCTCCTTGAGCAGCTCCATGACCTGAATGCCGGTCTCTGAATCGAGTGCGCCTGTCGGCTCGTCGGCAAGCACGATCTCGGGGTCGTTTATCAGCGCACGTGCGATAGCGACACGCTGCATCTGTCCGCCGGAGAGCTGATTGGGCTTTTTGTTGCACTGCTCTTTGAGTCCGACCTTGTCGAGCGCATCAAGCACCTTGGCACGGCGCTTTGATTCGGGAATGCCCGAGAGCGTCAAAGCAAGCTCAACGTTGCGCAATACCGTCTGGTGCGGTATCAGGTTGTATGACTGAAACACAAAGCCTACCGAGTGGTTGCGATAGTCATCCCAGTCTGACGACGAATAATCCTTGGTCGAGCGTCCCTCGATCACGAGGTCACCGTCGGTGTATTTGTCGAGTCCGCCGATGATGTTGAGCATCGTGGTCTTGCCGCAGCCCGAGGGTCCGAGTATCGCGACAAATTCGCTCTTGCGAAAATCGATCGAAACGCCCTTGAGCGCCTTTACCGTCTCGCCTGCGGCGGTATAATCCTTTGTGATATTTTTTAGTCTGAGCATATATTACCTCTTATAATGCGTTTTAAGTTATTTTATGCGTTTATGCTTAAAGCAAGTTTAAATACCATCAAAAAAAGGGCTGAGCCAGCCCGTTTTTTTATTACTTAATTGAATTAATCACATTCCGCCGTTGACGTCGATGACAGCGCCTGTTATATAAGACGCGTCGTCGGATGCCAAAAAGAATGCCGTTTTTGCGATTTCGTCGGCAGTCGCCATACGCTCGAGCGGAACAGAATCGGTGAACGCTATCACATCGTCATACGAGAGCTCGCCGTTCATGTCGGTGTCGACTATGCCCGGGCAGATGCAGTTGACTCTGATGCCGCTCGGGCCGACCTCTTTTGCAAGCGCTTTGGTAAAGCCGATAACGCCTGCCTTTGCGGTCGAATAATCCACCTCGCACGAAGCACCGTCACGCCCCCAGATCGACGAAATATTGATAATAACGCCGCTCTTGCGGTGCAGCATACTCGGCAATAAAAGCCTTGTCGCTTCGACAGTACCGAAAAGGTCGACGGCATAAAGCCTTTGCGCCTGCTTTTGCGTGACAGAGTCAAACGGCGCAATGAGCGAAAGCCCTGCGTTGTTTATCAGCACGTCGGCGTCCGAATTTGCCGCTATAAGCTCCTTAAGCGCATCAATATCCGCAACATCGCATCTGACGCACGAGATAAGCTCGCTTTGAGAGCAGAGCGCTTTTGCTGCCGTTTCGTTGGAGCTGTATAAAGCAACGACACTGTAACCGTTTTTTGCAAACAGCAGCGACATTGCTCTGCCTATGCCGCGCGTGCCGCCTGTTATGATCGCCTTTTTAGTCATATATGCTGTGAGCAAACACGACCAGAATGACAGGATTGCGCTTCATTCGCTGCCCCAAGAGGCTGCCGAGCTCGTCGCGCACCTTGTTTTTGAGCGTGGTCGGGTCGCTGACTCCTTTTTGCAGATGCTTTTCTATAATGCGTGCCGCCTCGTCGGAAATGCTGTCGAGGAGGTCGGTGTTTTCTTTGACATATACAAAGCCCTTTGTGACTATCTCGGGCTTTGAAGCGAGTATGCGGTATTCAAAATCGACTGCCGCATTGACGACGAGCAGACCTGCCTCTGAAAGCTGCCTGCGGTCTCTGAGCACTGCGTTGCCGACGTCGCCGATGCCATAGCCGTCGACCATGACAGGGCCTGCCTCGACAGTTCCGCCAAGCTTGATGGCGCCACGCTTTGAAAGCTCGATAACTCTGCCTATCTCGGGAATGATTATATTCTTTTCTGACATTCCCATGCTTTTTGCGAGCCTTGAATGCGCCACGAGATGCTTGTATTCGCCGTGTACGGGCATAAAGTTGTCTGCGTGTGCAAGGTGATGCATCAGCTTGAGCTCCTCACGGCATGCGTGACCCGAAACGTGTACAGGCTCGTTGTAGGCGGTTATGACCTCAGCGCCGTGCTTTGACAGCTCGTTGACTACGTTTGTTATAAGCTTTTCGTTGCCCGGTATTGACGAGGACGAAAGAATGACCAGGTCGCCTGAGGTAATGCTGATGGCAGAATGCTCGCCGAATGCCATGCGATAAAGTGCGCTCATCGGCTCGCCCTGGCTGCCCGTGGTGACGAGCACTGTCTTTGAGGGCGGATAATGCTTGAGGTCGGCTGCCTCGATGAGCAGTCCCTCGGGTATGTCGATATATCCGAGCGTGGTTGCCGCCTTGATGATGTTGAGCATGGATCTGCCAAAGAATGCGACCTTGCGCTCGTGCTTGACGGCAGCATCGATTATCTGCTGAATGCGGTGCACGTTGGTCGAGAACGTCGCAACTATTATGCGCCTGTCGCAAACTGTGAAAATGCGCTCAAAGGCGTCTGTGATGGTGCTTTCGCTTGGTGTGTAGCCGGGGTTCTCGACGTTGGTCGAATCGCACAAAAGCAGCCTTATGCCCTTTGAACCGAGTGCAGCGATGCGTGCAAGGTCTATCGGCTTTTGCGATACAGGCGCAAAATCGACCTTAAAGTCGCCTGTGTGCAATACTCTGCCGACAGGCGTGCTTATGCAGAGCGCCGTTGCATCGGGTATAGAGTGGTTGACGCCGATAAATTCGATGTTAAAGCAGCCTGCGTCGACATCAGAGCCTGCCGTGACTGTAATGAGGTTGGCATTCTTGATGCCGTGCTCGAGCAATTTGCCGCTGAGAATGCCCAAGGTGAGCGCAGTGCCGTATATAGGCATATCAAGCTCCTTGAGCAGATAGGGGATCGCGCCGATGTGGTCCTCGTGTCCGTGTGTCAAAAACAGTCCGCGCAATTTGTCGCGATTGTTCTTGACATAGGTAAAATCGGGTATGACGAGGTCGATGCCGTACATATCCTCTTCGGGGAACGCAACGCCGCAGTCGACGATTATCATATCGCCGGCGCACTCAAAGACGGTCATATTCATGCCGATGCCGTCAACTCCGCCTAGCGGTATTATCTTTAGTGTGTTTTTTGTGTTTGCCAAAATATATCTCCCTTAAGGTGCAAAATTGAATGCATATTATCATACATATCATTATGTAGCAAGTTTTGTCTTTTGTCAAGAGAAAAAAGACTGCATAAACTATAATATCTCTTATTGACATTTGCGCAAAAAATGATATGATATATAGTGTATAAGAACGCACATCAGAGCATTCGCTCGATCTGCCTTCATATTGTTATTTATTTTTAATGATTATTCACGGCTACAACTGCAGAAAGGCTATGGCTATGGAAAGATTATATATTAACGGCGGCAAGCCTGTTTCGGGAACTATCGAGGTCGGCGGCATGAAGAACGCCGCACTGCCTATTTTATTTGCTACTATTATCGCAGGCGACAGATGCATTATCGAAAACCTGCCCGAGATCAGCGACATAGATACGGCGCTCGGCATTCTCAAGGCTATGGGCGCAAAGCTTCGCAACCTGCGCAAGGGCTGCTGGGAGATAGATACGCGCACAGTCAAGGCAGGCACTGCTCCGGGTGAGCTTGCAGGCAAGATGCGCGCGTCATATTATGTGCTCGGAGCAGAGCTTGCTCGCTTCGGCACTGCACACGCCGCATGCCCAGGCGGCTGCGACTTTGGCAAAAGACCTGTCGATCAGCATATCAAGGGCTTCAGAGCATTGGGAGCGACCGTCAGCGAGGATGACGATGCTATATCCTGCAGCGCACCCGACGGACTCAAGGGCACACAGATATATATGGACGTCGTTTCTGTCGGCGCTACTATCAACATCATGCTCGCAGCAGTGGCGGCAGAGGGTCAGACTGTCATAGACAACGCTGCGCGTGAGCCGCACATCGTTGACGTCGCCAACTTTTTAAACTCCTGCGGCGCAGATATACGAGGTGCAGGCACAGAGGTCATCAAGATAACAGGCAAAAAGGACTTCCACGGCGTTACATATACTATTATACCCGATATGATCGAGGCGGGCACTTATATGGCGGCTGCCGCTGCGACAGGCGGCACGCTTACATTAAAGAACGTCATTCCCAAGCACCTAGAAACTATCACCGCAAAGCTTGAGGAGATGGGCTGCGAGGTCGAGGACCACGGCGATACAGTCACGGTCAGATCTCATCTGCCGCTAAAGAACGCACGCATCAAGACATTGCCGTACCCCGGCTTCCCCACAGATATGCATCCTCAGTTTTCGGCGCTTTTGTGCATAGCAAACGGCGTCAGCAGACTGACAGAAAGCGTTATGGAGAACAGGTTCAAATATGTTGAGGAGCTTCGCCGCATGGGTGCGATCATCGACATCGAGGGCAAGACGGCAGTCATTACGGGCGTTGAAGCGTTAAAGCCTGCTACCGTCAGGGCGACCGATCTGCGTGCAGGCGCTGCAATGGTCATCGCTGCGCTCGCTACAAACGGCGGCACGTGGATAGATGACATTCACCACATCGAGCGCGGCTATGAGGATATGGTCGGCAAGCTCGTTTCGTGCGGCGCAGACATCAAAAAGGTCAAGGTCGAGTTTTAATATACCGCCGCTTCAGATCTCAAGCACACCGAATACCGCGACCGTAAAGGCATCGATCGCCTTTTTGCGGTCATCATAGAGGCAGCTGCGTTCTTTGTAGTATTTTGCGCAAAGGTCGTCCGCTGCACCTCTTTTGCGGTCAATAAAAAAGCAATCGAGCAGGTCACGCTGATAATCGTTCAGCACGCTCATGCCTATCTCTATCATTTCGAGCTCGCGCAGAACTATCCTTTTGCGCTTCTGGCATTCATCCGCCTTTGACAGTATCGCCACTAATCTGTCCTGACAGTTGTCAAAGCCGTGCTGCGCCGTCGGAGCAAGCGAAAAGGTGGGTGATTTGCACGAGGCGGCATCTGATTCGAGTATTTGAGCCTGCAGCTCAAGCGATTTGACCGCTGCCTCGAGTTGCTTTTTTCGTTTTAGCAGGTCTGTTGCGGATTGTCTGTAATTCATTTTTCTCTCTTTTCTCAATTCTCAATCATTAGTTTTCATCTTAACCGACATCCCTTTCCGCGATGCCGTTCGTTTTATCGTCGATGATATTCTATCACCGCGTAAAACAATTGTCAATACAAAAATCGAACATATGTTCGTCTGTTCGTTTGAATGTATTATAACAGAGACATTTGGGCTTTTCATCCGCTTTTTTTCGGTAAAAAGTCGGCGAAAAGTCGGTGAAATGTCGGTTTGGAACACTTAAATAATAATTAAATTCGAAATCGGGTGATCATTTTGATATTCGGAAAACACATTAACAGATATTATTTCAGATTTGCACATCTGCTCATATTGGGTCTGCTGTCGCTGGTGCTTGTCGACTGGCTGCAGCTTGAGGTGCCAAAGTTTTACAGGCTGGTCATCAACGGCATAGATGGCGGCGAGGTGATTTTGGACGGCGTTACATATGCCTTTGACATTGATTTTCTCATCACGAAGATCTGTATGCCGATGGTGGGCATAATCGCCTGCGTCGTGCTGGGCAGATTTTTGTGGCGTGCATTCTTTTTTACCGCTGCCATAAAGGCAGAAACAGATCTGCGTGACAGGATGTTTGACAATGCTCGCAGGCTCAGCCGTGAATATTATCAGGTAAACAAGGTCGGCAGCCTTATGAGCCTTTTCACCAACGATCTTGACACAGTGCAGGATTGCTATGGCTGGGGCATAATGATGTTCTTTGATGCCGTCTTTATGGGCGCACTTGCGGTCGTCAAGATGTGGCAGATGGACAGGCTGTTGACATTGCTTTCGCTGATACCGATGGTGTTTTTGCTCGCTTCGGCGACACTCGTCGGCAAATATATGATGAAAAAATGGGATATACGACAGGAGGCGTTCTCAAAGCTTTCTGACTTTTCGCAAGAGAGCTTTTCGGGCATCGCCGTCATCAAGGCGTTCGTCAAAGAAGCCAAAGAGCTTATGGCGTTTAAGCAGCTCAATACAGAGAACGAAAAGGCGAACATCGACCACACCAAGGCGAGCGTAATGATGCGTGTGCTCGTCACGCTGTTTGTTGAGAGCGTTGTCTGCGTCATACTCGGCTATGGCGGCTATCTTGTTTATTGCGGATCCTTTAACTCGGGACAGCTCGTCGAATTTATCGGTTATTTCACCAGCATTGTCTGGCCTATTATGGCTGTTTCGGAGCTTATCGATATGACCTCGCGAGGCAAGGCATCGCTTGAGCGTATATCAGAATTGCTCGATGCAAAGCCTGATGTCAAGGATAAAGACGGCGTCGTCGACCTCGAGGACGTAAAGGGCGAGATAGAATTCAGAAACCTCACCTTCAGATACCCCGACGGCGAATATGACGCACTCAAAAACGTTTCGTTTGTTATCAAGCCGGGCGAAAGTGTCGGCGTTGTCGGCAAGACGGGCTCGGGCAAGACCTCGCTCGTCGACCTGATACTGCGCACATATAATGTCGAGGACGGCACGCTGTTTATTGACGGCAAGGACGTCAACGACGTTTCTATCAGATCTCTGCGTGCCAATTGCGCCTATGTTCCGCAGGACAATTTCCTGTTTTCCGACACGATCGAAAACAATATCGCCTTCGGCGTCGAGGGCTTTGACAGGGTCTCGATAACCGAGGCTGCAAAGCTCGCCGATGTTCACAGCAATATCAAGGACTTTAAAAACGGCTATGACACAGTGCTCGGCGAACGCGGAGTGACTGTTTCGGGCGGTCAAAAGCAGCGCATTTCGATAGCGAGGGCGCTGATGAAGGACTCGCCTATATTAATTCTCGACGACAGCGTTTCTGCCGTCGACACAAAGACAGAGCGCACGATACTTGCAAACCTGTTTGAGACACGCAAGGGCAAGACGACCATTTTGATAGCGCATCGCATAAGCACAGTTCAAAAGATGGACCGCATTTTGTTTATCGACGACGGCGCATTGATCGCAACCGGCACTCACGACGAGCTCTATGAGCAAAACGCAGACTATCGCAAGATGGTCGACCTTCAAAAACTTGATGAGGAAGGGGGCGAGCACAATGCCTGAATATATGCCGATATTGATAGTAGGCGCTATTATCGGAACTCTTTCGCTGATATTCGTCATAGCGTATCTCATAGGCAAAAAGCATATGCTCTCTGACGATAACGACCGCAAAATGTCTGACGGCGTTATAATCAAGCGCTTGCTCGCATATGCTGCGCCTTATAAAAAGCAATTTTTGCTTGTTTTCTTTATCATGCTTGTTTCGGTGTGCTATGACATAGTTTCACCGCTCGTGACAGGCTATATAGTCGAGCTTGTGCAGACCGATTTTGAGCTTGACCAGCTTATAAGGGTCATAATCGGCTATGCCTCGATTCTCATAATCAGCCTTATTTGCACATATCTGCAGGCAATGATACTGCAAAAGACAGGTCAAAAGATACTGTCGCAGATCAGAGTTGACGTTTTTACGCATATCGAAAGCCTCAGCCACGACCAGCTCAACAATATTCCCGTCGGCAAGCTCGTCACAAGGACGACCAACGACCCGAATGCAATAAGCTATATGTTCACCAACATACTCGTCACGCTTATCAAGAATATCATGCTGATATTCGGCGTGCTCGGCGCTATGCTCATGCTGAACTATGCTTTGACGCTGATGGTTTTGTGCTTTGTGCCGTTTTTGGTGCTTTTTACGGTCATATTCCGCAAGTTCTCGCGCCGTGTTCACCGCAGGGTCAGCGACTGCACCACCGACATCAACACATATCTTTCAGAGAACCTCTCGGGCATCAAGATCACGCAGATATTCAACCGTGAGGACAGAAAGATGCAGGACTTTCTGGTGCGCTCAAAAGAACTCAAAAATGCAAAGATAGGCAGAATGTTTGTTTTTGCGGTGTTCCAGCCTATGGTATACCTGCTCAATATAAGCTGCGTTATGTGCCTGTTTTATCTGGGCAGCAAGGGCTATATCGAGCAGACCGAGTTTTTGGGTCAGGTGATAACAGGCAGCACGGTAGTTTCGTTCTATATGTATATATCAAAGTTTTTCAGCCCGATACAGGCGCTCGCCGAGCAGTTTGACATGCTGCAGCGTTCGTTTGCCTCGGCAGAAAAGATATTTACGATACTCGATATGCAGCCCGAGATAGTCGACTGTGACGATGCCATAGAGCTCGACGAGGTCAAGGGCGAGATAGAATTCCGTGATGTCTGGTTTGCGTACGAGCCGGGCGAGTGGATATTAAAGGGTGTTTCGTTCCACGTAATGCCTTATCAGACAGTCGCGTTTGTCGGTGCGACAGGCTCCGGCAAGAGCACGATACTTTCGCTGATATGCCGCAACTATGATTATCAAAAGGGCGAGATACTTATCGACGGCATCAATATCAAAAAGATCAAGATCTCAAGCCTGCGCAAGCACTTCGGACAGATGCTGCAGGATGTGTTCTTGTTCTCGGGCGATATTCGCAGCAACATAATAATGCGCGAGACCGATATAACCGATGAAGAGATAAACGAGGCGTGCAGATATGTCAACGCCGACAAGTTTATAAACAAATTAGAGAGAGGGCTTGACGAGCCTGTCAGAGAACGCGGCAACAACTTTTCGGCAGGTCAGAGGCAATTGCTCTCGTTCGCACGGACGATCATTCATAAGCCCAATGTCATGATATTGGATGAAGCGACGGCGAATATAGACACCGAGACAGAATTGCTTATTCAGGATTCGCTCGAAAAAATGAAGAACATCGGCACTCTGCTGATAGTCGCACACAGGCTTTCGACTATACAGCACGCCGACAACATCATTCTTTTGTCTGACGGCGAGATAATCGAGCAGGGCAACCACCAGCAGCTGCTCGCATTACACGGCAGATACTATCAGCTTTATACATTGCAATACAACAGGCAGCTGCTGCAAAACAGCTAAAGTATTGCAAACGAGGTCAGATTATGCTTTTAGAACAGATCAGAACAGATACAGCGGCAGGTCGCGCCGCAGCAGTCAAAGCTGCCGTCAGTGCGGCTTTGTCCGAGGGCATCGCTCCAAACGAAATATTGCAGTCGGGTCTGCTTGCCGCAATGAACGACGTCGGCGAAAAATTCAAGCGAGGCGAGGCGTATGTTCCCAATATGCTCGTCGCCGCACGTGCAATGACCGAGGGGCTCGAATTATTGCGCCCGCATCTTGCGGATAATTCGGCACCAAAGCGCGGAACAGCCGTCATCGGCACTGTCAAGGGCGACAGGCACGACATAGGCAAAAAGCTTGTTTCGATAATGCTGCAGGGCAAGGGCTTTGAGGTCGTCGACCTCGGTGTCGATGTCCCCGCACAGAAATTTGTCGATTCGGCTTCGCAGTACGGCGCACGTATCATTTGCTGCTCGGCTCTGCTCACCACCACGGTCGGCGAGATGCAAAAGGTCGTCGAGCTGGTCAAAGAGCGTTCGTTTGACCAAAAGGTCTATGTTATGATAGGCGGTGCTGCCGTCACCGAGGATTATTGCCGCGCGATAGGCGCAGACTGCTATACCGCAGATGCTGCCGCCTGCGCCGACAGAGCAGCCGAGCTTGTCGGCTGACGGAGGGCTTTATATGACACAGAGATTAAGAGGCAGCGGAATAGATGCCGAGGGCTTTTTGCGGTTTATAGACAGTGCCGCGCGTGTCGGCGTCAGACCGTTTGCGATAAGATATTATAAGCAAAACGAGCTGCTGCTCGCCGCAGATTTTGCGCCGTATGCGACAGACGAGCGCATTCAGGTCTATTCACTGTCAAAGGCGTTCACCTCGGCAGCGGTCGGCATAGCGATAGGCGACGGCAAATTATCGCTCAATGACAGGGTTTGCGATATTTTCGGTCAATATGTCACTTCCGACACCGACGAAAGACTGCAAAAAATGACGCTTCACGACCTGCTTTCGATGCAGAGCGGCCACGAGCGCTGCCACCTCGACAGGATGGTAAGCAGCAGGAGATCTGTCAAGACGTTTTTAGAGCAGGAAATGAAATACGAGCCCGGCACTACGTTTGTTTACAGCACAGCAGGCACTTTGATGTGCGGCGCTGCCGTAACTGAAAGGACGGGCATTCCTCTCGACACATATATAAACGAGCGACTTTTTGCGCCGCTCGGGCTCGAGCCTACTGTGTGGGACAAGACTCCCGACGGCATTTGCCTTGGCGGCATAGGCTTGCATGTCGGCGCAGATGATATTCTGCAATTCGGCATAGCAATGCTTGAGGAGGGCAAGGGAATAATCCCAGGTGATTATGTCGACCTTGCGACCAAGGCTCATTCTGTCGATAAAAACAACGGCTCTGCCGACTGGATATCAGGCTATGGCTATCAGTTCTGGCTCAACAGCAGGGGCGGATACCGTGCCGACGGCGCTTTCGGACAGCTTTGCATAGTCGAGCCGCAAAGCAAAAGCGTGTTTGTCATTCTCGCCGAAGCGGTCAATATGCAGCAGGAGATGGATGTCATTTATGACTTCCTGCATGACTATCAGCCGGGCAGGGGAGATGTCGATGCCGCAGCAAAGCTTGTTGATACGCTTTATATTCCTGCTGTGACAAAGCCGCTTGATGCTGCAAACGAGTATGACCTTGCAGATAATCTATATAATATTTCGCACATTTCCCTGCGCCCCGACGGAATGAGAATGATTGCCGAGATCAAATGCGACCACGGAACGCAAAGAATCATCTGCGGCAACGGCGAGTATGTGCATAACTCGTTCCTCGGCTTTAATATGCTGCCTGCGATAGCACAGCTCAAAGAGCACGATCGCATAGACAAGATGAACGTTTATGCCGCTTATGAGATCGACGCTGACGGCATTAAGATCAGCCTCAGGCATTCCGATGCTCCGCACACGCAGATATGGCGGTTTGCAGCGGACGGCTTGCATATGCAGCCGTATGTGGGCGACCTGCCTATGACGCTTATAAGCTATGCTTGCAAGAATTGAAATAGTGTGATATAATAAAAATACAGTTGGTTTATTATGTTTAAAGGAGATCGCTCATGCTTAAAAAACAGGCTGCCGTAATTTATCTTTTGATATTTGCATTTTTGCTTGCTTCGTGCACGGTCGTGATGCCCGATGACGATTCAAGCTCTGATATGCCGTCTGCAGACGAGAGCGTTGTGTCTGACACGCCTGCCGATTCAAGCGATGGCTCAAGTGACGATTCAAGTGATGATTCGCAGTCACAGACACCGTCTGAAGCAGAGAGTGAAATCGATAACTCGAGCGAGACTTCGAGTGAAGCGTCAAGCGAGGCATCAAGCGAGACATCAAGCGAAACCTCTGATGAAGCGGGCAACATTATTCAAAAGCCCGACCCCCTGAGGCGCGATCAGCTCGTCACTGTCTATCTTACTCCCGAGGGCGAGATAAATAAAGATGAATATGTCACCTGCGCTATTAAGATAGTCGACCCCACAGGCAGGTTTGATACGGTTGAGGATCTCGCCGCAAGCATTAAGGTGCGCGGCAATTCCACCTCGTCGGGTGACAAGAAGCCCTATAACATCAAATTCTCGAAAAAGACCGATGTGCTCGGCATGGGCGAGTGCAAAAAGTGGTATCTGCTCGCCAATATGTATGACAAGAGCCTTTTGCGCAACAAATTGGCTTATGATTTTGCCTCTGAAGCAGGCCTTGCATATACTCAGCAGTCCACGTTCTGCGAGGTCTATGTGAACGGCAGGTATGTCGGCAACTATCAGATATGCGAGTCGATAGGCGTAGGCGAGTCGAGAGTCGACATCGATATAACAAAAAACGAGTTTCTGCTCGAATACGAGCCCTGGGAGGGTTATAGCAACCCCGAATGGATAAAGACCCCGAGATACGGCATACTTTTCGGCTTTAACGATCCCGAAGCACCCTCGGCACAGCAGCGCACATGGCTTAACTCGTTCTTTATAGGCCTTGAGCGTGCGCTTGCGGGCGGCAGGCGTGACAAGATCGCAGAATATATGGACATCGACTCGTTTGTCAACGATTATATCGTGCACGAGTATTTCAAGAACGTCGATGCGCAGACCTCGTCGACCAGATATTATATCAAGGACGGCAGACTTTTTGGCGGCCCTGTGTGGGATTTTGACCTCTCGGCAGGCAACGCAGACAGAAGCTACTATCGCTATTATTATGACAGACAGGGCAATTCTTATACCGGCTGGTGGTGCAGACACCTGTGGTATGAATACCTTTTTGAAACAGATTGGTTCGAGGATGAGGTCAAGGCAAGATTTGCCGAGCTTCAGCCCGTGATAGTCAATCTTTATCAGGATAACGAGCTCGGCGACAACCGCATCGATTGCCTGCTTTCCGAGTTCGGCGAGGGCTTTGATGCCAATTATGACGGCGTGTGGAATGTCAATCGCAAGGATAGCGACTTTGAGTGCAGACCTGTGGGCAATCACGAGGCTTGCATCAAGTACCTCAGAGATTGGCTGCGCGAGCGCAATAATTGGATGAAGCGCGAATGGGGCATAGACTGATGCAAAAGCTAAAACAGGTTTATATCAAATATAAAGAGCAGATTCTTTATATATTTTTCGGCGGGCTGACGACACTCATCAACCTCGTCGCTTCGTGGCTGTTCAAGGCACTCGGAATGTCATCCGAGCTCGCTACCGCAGCGGCTTGGCTGCCGTCGGTCGTGTTCGCCTTTGTCAGCAATAAGCTCTGGGTCTTTGAGAGCAAGAGCACAAAAAAGGGTAGACTGCTGTATGAGATAGGCACGTTTTTGCCTTCGAGGCTTGCGACAGGCGCACTCGACGTCGGCATAATGTATCTCGCAGGTCTTATCTGGCAGGATGAAACATATTTTTTGCTTATGCGAGTGCTGTCGAACGTCATCGTTATCGTGCTTAATTACCTCGCAGGCAAGCTCATTACGTTTCGTAAGAATAAATAAAGAATATAAAAAGAAGCGCACTTATGTGCGCATTTCGCGGGCGTGTTGGAATGGTAGACAAGTCGGTCTTAGAAACCGATGCCTTTGGCGTAAGGGTTCAAGTCCCTTCGCCCGCATAATAGGGCGAAGAGACTTGAACCCCAAAGGAACTACACCCCTCGGCGTCCCGCTTGCTGACACCCTCGGCGTACGGTTTGGCGACTAAGCCAAACAAAAATTGCAATACTACATACAGCGATTATTATTGACTTTCGGGGGGTATGATATAATAGCATAGAGCGCAAACTATTGAGAACTGAGGGTAATTTATATGGATACAATCATAGAGCAGGTATTATTATATGCAGCCATCAGCACCGCTGTCGTGATCGCTTTAATTATTGCGATACTGTTGTTTATCAGATGGGCATTGAAGGATAGTGCACGCTTCAAGATGATCTTCTCGATCGGTATTGCTGTTTCGCTCCTTATAACCATAGTTATGGGGATTGGTCTGTCTAACATCGCCCTTGACATTCACAACGAGGACTATATAACATATCAAGGCGAATATGTCGAACGTGGCGGCGGACAAGCCGACTTAAAGACCGTGGTCGTATACGATGATCAAAGCAATGAGATAAGGCTCCTTAGGACCGGTGCGAGCGAAACCGGTGTCTTTGAAGGAACGGTAATATACGGCAGACGTTCAAAAATCGTTGTCGAATACAGCGGCTCACCGAGATAGCAAGTTGGTGCGGACAAAAAATTGTCACGACTCCCGGTCATACGTTTTGGATTCCCGTTAAGGGATGGACAAAAGCCATTGATCTACGTGCCGGAGAAATATTGTAGCTTCTTAACGGTGAATATGCAATTGTGCAGGAAGTTCGGTATGAAACGTTTGACAGCCCCGTATCCATCTATAACTTTGAGGTCGAGGACTTTCATACTTATTATGTCGGCGAAAATCCGGTGCTCGTGCATAATAGAGGGTGTGGAAAAGAATAGTTTTCCTACTAAAGGACAGACGAATTCTACTCAAATTCGTTATGGAAAAAATGAAGAAATATATGCAGCGGCGATGCACCATTCGAGCAGTATAGCGCCATGCTTTTATCGCGGAATTGATCGTTGCATTTTTTGTACTAAGGCAGGTTTGGCGAAACAGTGCGGCGTGCGTTCTGAAATGCGCCCGAAGCCAACCACGACAATTATGCTTATTACGAGGTACTGCAACTGAATATCAGCATTTTCCGCACTTCGTTTGAGGTGCGGGTTTTTTTGTGCCCGCAATGGATGGTCGACGAACATTTCTCTTCGTCTCTTTGCGTTCCTGACTTTTGCAAATTTCAGCCCAAAAGTGACCGCTTTACCCATCTTTCCGAGCAAAATGCACGACTTTCGCAAGGTCAAAGGGACGAGCGGTCACTAATTTTGTTTTTTAAATTAACTGTGATGATTTCAAAAGCCTATGTTGCTGTTTGTGCCATTTGCATCAAAGAACATAATATAATAGATCGGAATATATGTTATCTTTCCTTTCTGTGTGACCATTCTTTCATTCGAAACAACAAATGCTTTTTTGACATGATAATCCTCGTTTTGAACAAAGGCGTTCAGTGCGCTGTGAACAGTGTAGTCTTTGCCTGATTTTACTTCGATCGGTACTGCCGACAGGCTGTCATAATCATCAATAAGATAGTCAACTTCGCCGCGGTTGCGATTATCATAATAAAACAGCTTGTGTCCGTGGGCAATAAGCTCGCTTGCAACGACAGTTTCGTAAACAGAACCAAGATTGATGCTCTTTTCATCGTCCAAAACCGCGCGTATATTGTTTCCGTAAAGAATACCAGTAAGAATACCGACATCGTTCAAATAAAGCTTCAAAAGATTTTTTCCGGAAGATTCGATGAGCGGAAACGTAGGATTGGATATAGCTTGAACGTTGAGTGCAATACCGGCGCTGATCAGATATTCAAATTCGTCTGCATAATCACCAAACGTCTTGCCCTTTTTGTTTTCGATGCTTTGAGCTACAACACGCTTCTTTTTGTTTTCCATATTAGAGGGAATAAGATCAAAAATCCGTCGGATCTTCAACCTGTTTTCTTCGTCATACTTAGATGCATCCACGGCATAATAATCATGAACCTCGCTTTGAACATCACGAACCGCTTTGATATTCTTTGTGCCGATATATGCATTGACTGCATCGGGAAGCCCACCAACAAGTAAAAACTTGCGGAACATATCCATTATTTTGCTGTGCATAGGCTCATCAAGAGCCTCAAGTCTTTCGAACTTTTTTCTCATAGAAGAAATTACAAGCTCGTTCATTCCGTTTGCATAGAGAAATTCTTCAAAATCCAATGGAAACATTCTGACTTTGCGGATACTGCCCATTGGAATGGAAGTAGTTTGGGAAAGGGAAACTCCGAGTAAAGAACCACTGGCGACGTAAGTGAATTTATTATCCTGAGACAAAAATTTGAGCAGGGTAAGCAGATGAGGATATGCTTGAATTTCATCGATGAAGATCAATGTGTCATCTTTACTGCCCATCTTTTCACCATTTGTCATACTGACCTGAAGATAAAAGTCCTCTACCGTTTTAACATTTTCAAAAAGACGGTCTCCCAAAGAGTCTTCGACCATGTTGATCTCAATGTAATTTTTGAATAGTTTCTCGCCCACGTGCCTGATGATATACGTTTTACCGATTTGGCGCGCACCGTCGATCAAAAGGATCTTTTTGGAATCTGCCCTCAAATGCTCATCAATGAGCTTTTCTATCTTACGAAAAAGCATTGCGAAATCCTCCTTGGAACTTTTCAAACGTATTATAGCACATTATGCTCAACTTTTCAATAGCGAAATAGGCAATTGATTCCAACTTTTCAAAAACAGGCGTCTGTTTTATATTATCCCCGATTCTCTCTAGGCTTTGCGTTTTTTGTGATTCCCATCCTCATTGTCGTGGCGAGAAATAAGTGTATTACCATCCCAAGCCTCAACCATGGAATCACAGTTCTCCCCTGCGTGTACTTTGTCGGCATGCGTAAATTACACCATATCAAACGATAACTGTCAAGAAAACTTCACACCTCAAAAATGAAGTGCGGAGCGAAATAATATCGTGTACTTCCATTTCAAATACTTCCTCAATTAGTTTTGATGTGCTGATTTTATTATATCACAAATACATACAAAGGAAAAGGCGAACAACTCGTATAAGCGAATTGTTCGTTTTTTGCAAAAAGCGACCTGTTTTGATACGAAATGCACACCCCACCGACCTTTCATGTAAAGGTTCAAGGGGCGTGCATCTTTTAATATTTCTTCAGAAAAGAAAAAGCCGAAGCAGTTACGCTCTATACTTTTTGAATCACATATTTCTTTTCCATTTTTTCTGTATCTTTATGCAGCAGCTTCAGTGCCCGTGCATGGATACAGGAGAGGTTCGTTTGCTCTGTATCGGCAAACTCGCATTTGAGCCTCGCAGAAGCCACCGCATGGCTGTCATCTGTTTTGCTGCCGTCCGCTTCTGCCAAAAACTCTTGCAGCAGTCCCAAATCACCGGAGTAATGGAGCTCCACAAGCTTTGCCCGGTATTCCAGCTCGGTGGGGGTGATGCCCGGAAATTGCTTCATATCCACCGTATGCTGTGCCTCGTGCTTCAAAAGAGAAACAAGAAACCGCTCGCTCTCAAAATCATACGCTTGCTCGATGCAGTTGATCGTACCATCGGGCGAAGCCCAGCCGCCTGTACCGCGCTTGCCGAAGGTAAGATAATCCATCCAGCTCCTAAATACGAAGCCTTTCAGGATATTGACGGTATATTCTGCCGTTCCGCTGGGCAGTTCTACCTGATAAGCAGTCGGAACCGTTTCCCGCCAGATATAAGGGCCATAATACCCCTGGGTTTTCCCAAACAGTGCATGATAACCATTCGATTCAAACAAAGCCTCAAGCTGCGCTTCCAGACAATCTTCATCGGCATCCGGCAGATTCAAAAGCGCCCGCAGTCCGGCCAGTAGCTTGTCTGCGGCCTTTTTCTCCGGCAGTCCACAATAAAAGGTATCGCGGAAATAAATCTGATACAAACGCAGAATGTCGTTGAGCTTGTCAGGTATTTCGTATGTACGGTATTCACAATCTTCAAAAATCGCCGTATAAGCAGGAAGAATATCTTCAAACCCATCATGCTCACGCATATATGCGATCGCGCCTTTGATATCTCCGTTTCTAAAATACTGACTGATTTCCATATCGGCTTCCTCCTGAATTCCATAAGTGAAACACTGTTGAGTAAGGTATCGAAAAGCCCTGTAAATCAAGGGCTTTGCAAAAAGAAACCGGACACCAATCTCGATACACATTGTATCAAAAAGAGTGTCCAGTTACGCCGGAGAGAGTGGGATTCGAACCCACGTGTGGTTGCCCACAAACTGATTTCGAGTCAGCCCCGTTATGACCGCTTCGATATCTCTCCGTATATGTTAAACTCCGTTTTGGAGCGTAACGACTATTCAATTATTAATCGAACGGGGCGCCCCGTTATGTCCTGTTGCGGTTCCCGAAATTTGTTGTTCGCCAAACAGGCTCGCCAAATTTCGACCGCTGCCACTCCTTATTGCTCGCTTCATCCGCCACCGGCGGCGCTCGCAAACGTCCCCGCTTCGATATCTCTCCGTATATGTTAAACTCCGTTTTGGAGTGTAACGACTATTAAATTAATGATGAACCGGGAGGCATGCCAAGCCACACCCGGATCAACGGAATTGGTTGCTTGCGATATGCATTGCAAAATTCCGTGCGCTCAGTGCGCCGCGATATCACGCTGTGTGATCGATCACGCCGTATAAAAAGCTATTGTTTTCTCAAAGCGCTTGGCTATTATATCACAGGTTTTTGGATTTTGCAATAGTTTTTTGCGGATTGAAGTGATAAAAATTGCGTTTCGGGCACAGAATATATCAAAAAGGCTTGCGGAGGTGGCTATGCCGACTGAATTTGAGGGCAATTATGACTGTGCTCGTGAGGAATATATAGACCGTGGAGTGACTGCCGGGCGAATACACGCTTTGGTGATCGCAGGGCAGATCGAGGGGCATTTCGCATCGTCGCCGCAGACCAAGGCGACGAAATACGAGCAGTGCATTCCGACGCTTTTTGCGGTGGAAGAAAGCCCCGACGTCGACGGACTGTTGCTGCTGCTAAATACGATAGGCGGTGACGTAGAGGCGGGGCTGGCGATAGCCGAGCTTATCGCAGGCATGAGCAAGCCGACGGTCTCGCTCGTGCTCGGTGGCGGACATTCGATAGGAATACCGCTCGCTGTGGCTGCAAAAAGGTCGTTTATCGTTCCGACTGCGACAATGACTCTGCATCCCGTCAGGCTAAACGGGCTTGTCATAGGTGTTCCGCAGACGTTCGAGAATCTGTGCCGTATGCAGGACCGCATTGTCAGCTTTATTGTCGGAAACTCAAACGCAACACGCGAGGACATTTTGCGACTTATGAACTCGACAGACCAGATGACCACCGACGTCGGCAGCGTTATCGACGGAATTCAAGCGGTCAAAATGGGGCTCATCGACAGGGTCGGCGGCATAGGCGACGCGATAAACGAATTGAAGCGGATGATAAGATGATGCGGCAGACTATTGCAAATATTCGTCGAATGTGTTATATTGTATCATAGCGTTTTATGATTACTTGCAAAGTGGGGGATGGACATGAAAAAACTATTTATAACATTGCTTATCTGCGTGTTTATGCTTGCCGCTTGTACCGAAAGCGGCAATACTTCGTCCGATGGCGGAGCTTCTGATATTTCTGATGTTTTTTATAATTCTTCCGCTTCTTCCGAAAATGCCGAAAGCAGCGCCGATGATATAAGCTCCGGCGACATTTCGGACGCAATTATGCCCGAGGGCAAGGATATAGACCGCGCAAAGCCCAAAAAGCTTATTTCGCTTGCCTGCACCTATACCGCAAACGGCACGCCGCATTCGCAGTATGCCGATGACGGACGTTCAATGACAGACGGCATATTTGATTCGGATGTCGGAGTGGGCTGGTCGACCTCGTGCGGCGAATTGGTTTTGGATCTTGGCAAAACAGTCGATGATATTGCAGACCTTGATATCGCTCTGCGTGGCGATGCGTGGGGAATTACCGCACCGACGACGGCAGTTTATTCTGTTTCGGTTGACGGCAAAGCGTGGTTTGAGCTTGGCACAGTCGAAGCAATACGCACGCAGGGCTATGGCGAATGGGGCGAATATAACTATCTGCTCGAACTGCCAAAGACTGCGACAGGCAGATATGTCAGAGTCGTGCTTACAGGCAGCGGAATGAATTATGTCTGGGGACGCGAGATGTGCGTTTATGCATACCGTGAGTCAAAGGGGGAACTGAAGATGCACGAATTTGGCGGCACAGAAAGCTTTGACAACCTTACGCTCGATATGCCAGAGGGCACGAGAATGGGCGACAATGACGGACCTGCATACTGCGTTTACGGCAAGACAGGCTATAATTCGGCATCGTTCTCTTTTGACCTGTCGGAAACCGATTTTGTCGGCACAGGCAAAAACGGCACGAGGGTCAATGGTTATATGTTTTTGGGCGCAGATGTCTATGATCAGGACGGCAGGTGGATCAACTGCTGCGACGCAGGCTTTGTTTATGAATACAGCACAAAAGGGTGGAGGCTGTTCTATGCTACTGCGGCGACAGAGCAGTTTGAGGGACAGTGGTTCTCCGGCACGAGAGTGCTTGATCAGACACACAACTATCGTTTGACGCTCGACACCTCGATCGAGGACGGCATGGCAACACTCACGGCATACGATCTTGTTGACGAATGCATCGCCGACAGGCTGACGTTCTCTTTCGGCGGTTCTAAAAAGGACGGCTCTAATACCGCGTTCTTGATGAATGCCGCTATCGACTGGGTCGACCGTCCCGAGAGCGATTTTATAGGCGAGACAAATAAAAACCTCGGCTCGGGCATACACCTTAAAGATGTTCGCATTTATGACTGCAAGGTCTATAAGGACGGCGCAGCAAGCGATTTTGTCACACATCATCGAGCAGTATGGCCCGACAGCAGCATGTCTGTTCCGGCAAGCGTGGTCAAAATACATCACGCCACAGGCGACAACGAATTTATTATTGATATTGATTTAGGATAACTGATTTAGGATAATTAACTGTATGAAAAAAGCTTTTTTATATCAAGAGCGCTATTTTCTCTTGCCCGACGGCATAAGCGATGTCGACGAGCTTTTGGCGCTCTATAACGGCTCTGAGATAGAGCTTTGGGAATGCACCGAAAGAAAGTGCCTTGCGCCGTATTTTGTCAGCGAATTTATGGTCATCAGCAGGGTGTTCCTGGGCGATGGCGAGGTGTATCCGTGCGAGGTCGAGGTTTTGCCGATGCTCGAATACAACAAGCGCCTGCGTGCAAGAATAGAGGGCTATTGCGACGGCTGCCCAAACTATACCGCTTTGACCGAAAGCGAAACGTCATTGCAGGGGCATCACGAGGAGATGCTGCTTGACGGCAGTTGCTTTTGGCGCCGTAAAGCTCTCGACAATACGGCGGATCTCGGCGGGCTCGTCGACTGGTTCGTGCAGGATTTTGCACTGCTCGAGCTCGAGCAGCTCATCGACCTCGGCAAGACCGACGAGGCGACCGCCGAGTTTGAAAAAGCGTTCGCCGAGCATATCTTCGGGCCTACGCCTGCGGTCGTACTTACAAAAGCGCCCGATGGCAGATACGGCTGCTATTTTATAGGTCTTTTTGACGACAACGATTCGCTTATCAAAGAATACATAGTCGACGAGCTCGACAACAAGTATGGCAAAACGTGGGATTTTCAGCACTTTTTGCCGATCGGGGTCACGACGGGCGAATCTGTCGCTCCTGCCGGAGTCTATTTTGAACGTGCCGAGGGTGACAGAGCGTCGCTGAATGTCACGATCTATGTCGGTGACGAGAACCCCATGCGCGCGTATCTATATCTTTGCGAGCTGATAGGTGAGGATAGGCTTCATACCGCCTGCTCGTCGCTTGCCAGCCAGTCGGGAGCTTCAGAGAATATGCAAACGGTAGATGCGCTCGCGTTCGAGATCGACACGGTGCTTGAGGAGTATGATCCCAAAGAAATAATGCTGCCTGCAGTTCGCGCCGCCGCCAATTTTGAAAACGGCGAGGGCGAGCCTCCGTCTGTGATGATCAATTATCGCTCTGACAGCCTTATGTTCGGCTTTACAGTGCCTGCAAAGGACGGCAGCCCTGTTTTGAATGTCTGGAATTGCGATGATATTATTTCGATGTTTGCGCTCGAGATAGCGACGATACGCTTTAAGCTGCCGTTCGATCCGATGCTGTGCGAAGATCCCGAGCAGTTCGAGTGCTTCCTCGACGAGGCGGACGGAATATGTGTATATCTCGGCGATTCGATGTGCGCAAAATGCTATGGTCAGGCGTATGATTCTGCCGAATACAGCATCAACCTCATCGTCATATCGATGCCGAGGCTGATGTATAAATTGCATTATCTTGCGCCTATGCTCAGCAAATACGACGCCGAGCTGGATGTTTATACCAAGGACGGCAAGCACGGCGGTCGGTTTAAGCTCGACTATTCGATGCGACAGATCGCTTCGGAGGATGACCTCTGGCGCAGAGGATTTCAGGCATAAGCCGAATTAATGTGACTTGCGCCTGGTTTAAAAATGATTTGATATGAGAACGAGCATTTTTGCTGTATGCAAGAGTGCTCTTTTTTTAAGTTTGGTATTTATTTTTGCGACATCTTATGATATAATAGTATGTCAAGGTGTCGATTGCAAAATTGTATGGGAGGTGTCAGCATGAGCCTTTTTAAACTTCACAGTCCGTTTGAGATGACAGGCGACCAGCCGCAGGCAGTTGCAAAGCTCGTCGACGGCATACAGAGCGGTATGCGTGACCAGGTGCTTTTGGGTGTCACGGGCTCGGGCAAGACCTTTACGATGGCTAATGTGATCCAGCAGATAGGCAAGCCGACGCTCGTGCTTTCGCACAACAAAACGCTTGCGGCACAGCTCTGCTCTGAATTTAAAGAGATGTTTCCCGAGAATGCGGTCGAGTTTTTTGTTTCTTATTATGACTATTATCAGCCCGAGGCTTATGTTCCGGGCAAGGATATTTATATCGAAAAGGATTCTGCCGTCAACGACGAGATAGACAAATTGCGGCATTCCGCAACGTCGGCGCTTTTTGAGCGCAAGGACGTCATTATAGTTGCTTCTGTAAGCTGCATTTATTCGCTTGGTGACCCGCAGGAATATTCAAATCTCACGCTTTCGCTGAGACAGGGTGCGATATATCCTCGCAGCGAGATAATCAAGAGGCTCGTCGGACTGCAATACAACCGCAGCGACATAGGCTTTGAGCGTGACAACTTCAGAGTCAGAGGCGACAGCATAGATATTTTTCCGTCAAATTCGGGCTCGACGGCGATAAGAGTCGAGCTTTTCGGCGACGAGATAGACAGGATCTCTGCCATCAACACGGTAACAGGCGAGGTCGAGGGCAGAATGAGCAGTGCGACGATATATGCCGCGAGCCATTATGTCACATCTCCCGAACGCCGTGAAAAGGCGCTCAAAGAGATAACCGACGAGCTTGACGAGCGCATAGCGTATTTTGAGAGCGAGGGCAAGCTGCTCGAGGCGCAGCGCATCAAGGAGCGCACGCTGTTTGACATCGAGCAGATACGCGAGATAGGCTTCTGCTCGGGTGTTGAGAATTATTCGCGTGTTTTGTCCGGCAGACAGCCCGGCTCTGCGCCGTTCTGCCTGCTCGACTATTTCCCCGACGATTTTCTGCTGTTCATCGACGAGAGCCACGTTACCGTTCCGCAGGTCAGAGCCATGTCGAGCGGCGATCATAACCGCAAAAAGAACCTTATCGACTACGGCTTCAGACTGCCGTCCGCATTCGATAACAGACCTCTCAAATTTGACGAGTTCGAGTCAAAGCGCGGACAGACTATCTATGTCAGTGCTACGCCTGCGCCTTATGAGCTGGGTATAGCAACGCAGGTCGCAGAGCAGATAATCAGACCTACGGGATTGCTTGATCCCGAGATCGAGGTTCGCTCGGCGCAGGGACAGATCGACGACCTGCTCGGCGAGGTGCGCAGTCGCATTGCTGCGGGCGAGCGTGTGCTCGTCACGACGCTCACCAAAAAAATGGCAGAGGATCTCACAGAATATCTCGAAATGAAGGACGTCAAAACGAGATATATGCATTTTGATATAGACACGATAGAGCGCATGGACATCATTCGCGGACTCAGAGCAGGCGAGTTTGACGTGCTCGTCGGCATCAACCTGCTCAGAGAGGGCCTTGACCTGCCCGAGGTCAGCCTGGTCGCCATACTCGACGCCGACAAAGAGGGCTTCCTGAGGTCAGAGACCTCACTTGTGCAGACCATAGGCAGAGCCGCACGAAATGCGCACGGCAAGGTCATCATGTATGCCGACCGCATCACAGGCTCAATGCAGCGTGCAATAACAGAGACCGAGCGCAGGCGTGAGGTTCAGGCAGAATACAACAGGGTGCACGGCATCGTGCCCAAGACTATTATAAAGGACATCAGAGCGCCGCTCGAGATATATGTTGCGGACAACCCCGATGTCACAGACAAAAAGCCCGATGGCGCAGACAAAAAGCGCCTGATCGAAAAGCTTACTGCAGACATGAAGCGTGCCGCAAAGGAGCTCGATTTTGAGACTGCGGCGGCGCTCCGTGACAGGATCAAGCGACTTATGTAGGCTTATACAGTGAAAGGAAAGCGTTTTAATTTATGGCAGACCTTGTTATCCGCGGTGCACGCGAGAATAACCTTAAAAATATAGATGTGACTATCCCCAGAGACAAATTTGTCGTGTTCACGGGCTTGTCGGGCTCCGGCAAATCGAGCCTCGCCTTTGACACGATATACGCCGAGGGACACAGGCGGTTTGTTGAGTCGCTCTCGTCGTATGCCAGACAGTTTTTGGGGCAGATGGATAAGCCCGACGTCGACACCATCGAGGGACTTTCGCCTGCAATATCGATAGACCAAAAGACAACATCAAAAAATCCGCGCTCGACAGTCGGCACGGTGACAGAAATATATGACTATATGCGATTGCTTTTTGCACGCATAGGCGTTCCTCATTGCCCTGTGTGCGGCGAACCGATTCAGCAGCAGACTGTCGACGAGATAATTAACGAGCTCATGAGCTTTGCCGATGGAACGAGAATGCTGATCATGGCGCCTGTCGTCGTCGGCAAAAAGGGTATGCACGAAAAGGTGCTTGCCGACGCACAGAAAAAGGGCTTTGTCAGGGTGGTCGTGGACGGCACGACATATGAGCTTTCAGAGGGCGTTACACTTGACAAAAACAAGCAGCACGACATCGACATAGTCGTCGACAGGCTTGTCATAAGGCAGGGCGATCAGAGCGTTATGACGAGGCTTGCCGACAGTGTCGAGATGGCTTCGTCACTTGCCGACGGCATAATCAAGGTGCTTTTGCCGGATGTTCCCGAAGGGGGAGAGCAGGTCATAACCTTCTCACAGAATTATGCCTGCAAGACACACGGCATTTCGCTCGGCGAGCTCGAGCCGAGAATGTTCTCATTCAACTCACCGTTCGGCGCTTGTCCCGAATGCAGCGGACTCGGCAGCAATTATGTGCTTTCGCCCGATAAGCTTATTCCGGACAGGTCGCTGTCGATATACGGCGGTGCGATAGTCTGCAACGGCTTTAAATCGGCAGCCGCAGACTCGTGGCTGGGCGCAAAGGTCAACGATCTGGGAGCGTTTTACGGCTTCGACACGCATACACCGATATGCAATTACAGCGACGAAGCATACAAGACGCTCATGTACGGCAACCTGAACCGCAAGCGCCGTGTTGGAGAGCCGAGGTTTGAGGGCGTTGTCAATATGATCAAGCGCCGCTATGATACAGGCGTCGGCTATGAGAGCCGTGAATACTATGAGGCGTTTATGGACACCGTGACCTGCCCTGTCTGCAAAGGGCGCAGGCTCAAGGATGAGTCACTCGCCGTCACGGTATTTGATAAAAACATCGATGAGCTGTGCAGGCTCAGCATAACAAAGCTGTTTCAGTTCTTTGACAGTCTGACACTGACAGGCAAGAACGCAGAGATAGCAAAGGATATATTAAAAGAGATACGCTCGCGCCTCGGATTTCTCATCAACGTCGGGCTCGGCTATCTCACGCTCGGACGCAGCTCGGGCACTCTCTCGGGCGGCGAAGCACAGCGCATAAGGCTCGCAACTCAGATAGGCTCGTCGCTCGTCGGCGTGCTGTATATTCTCGATGAGCCTTCAATAGGACTTCATCAGCGCGACAACAGATTGCTCATCAACGCTCTGATGCGCCTGCGTGATCTCGGCAACACGCTGATAGTCGTTGAGCATGACGAAGAAACCATGCTTTCGGCGGATTATATAGTCGACATAGGCCCGGGAGCGGGAGAAAACGGCGGCAACGTCGTCTTTTCGGGCACGCCAAAGCAGCTTATGAAATGCAAAGAGTCGATAACAGGCGAATATCTCTCGGGCAGGAAGTGCATTTCTGTGCCCAAAGTGCGCCGTGAGGGCAACGGTCTTTGCCTCGGCATAAGAGGCGCAAGGCAGAACAACCTCAAAAATATCGACGTCGACATCCCGCTCGGCACGTTCGTGTGTGTCACGGGCGTTTCGGGCTCGGGCAAGTCGTCGCTCATCAATTCTGTGCTTTATGGCAATGTCGGCAGAAGCCTCGGCAAGCTTTCGCTTACGGCAGGCGATTGTGACGAGATACAGGGCATAGAGAATATCGACAAGGTGGTCAATATAGACCAGTCGCCGATAGGCAGAACGCCGAGATCGAACCCTGCGACGTATACAGGTATGTTCAGCGATATACGTGCGGTGTTTGCCTCTACCCCCGAGGCGCGTGAGCGCGGATATAAAGAGGGCAGGTTCTCGTTCAATATCAAGGGCGGCAGATGCGAGGCATGTCAGGGCGGCGGCACTATTCTGATAGAAATGCACTTTTTGCCCGACGTGTATGTCACCTGCGATGTCTGCAAGGGCAAGCGCTATAACAGAGAGACGCTCGAGGTGCATTATAAGGGCAAGACGATATACGATGTTCTGAATATGACGGTCGACGAGGGACGGCAGTTCTTCTCGACCTACGAGCCTATAAGGCGCAGGCTCGACCTTTTGCACGACGTCGGACTCGGATATATCCGCATAGGACAGTCGTCAACGACGCTTTCCGGCGGCGAGGCGCAGAGGGTCAAGCTCGCAACAGAGCTTTCACGCCGTGATACAGGCAGAACGCTTTATATACTCGACGAGCCGACGACAGGCCTGCATACTGCCGACGTCGAGAAATTGCGCGAGGTTCTGGTTCGACTTGTAGAGCTTGGCAATACGGTCGTCGTTATCGAGCACAACCTTGATATTATCAAATCGGCAGATTATATTATAGATATGGGTCCCGAGGGCGGAGACGGAGGCGGCACAGTTGTCGTGTCGGGCACGCCCGAGCAGGTCGCCGAATGCGAGCAGTCCTATACGGGACAGTTTCTTAAAAAAGTTTTGAAAGGACAAAGATTTTGAAGTACGACAGATATTCACATCTGCTAAAAAGGGTCGAAAAGCCGGGGCGCTATATCGGCGGCGAATACGGCGAGTTTATTAAGCCCGAAGGCACTTATGATACGAGGATATGCTTCTGCTTTCCCGACACCTATGAGATAGGCATGTCAAACCTCGGAATGCGCATTTTGACGCATTGCCTGAACCGGGTCGAAAACGTGTTTTGCGAGCGCTGCTTTGCCCCCTGGGGCGATATGGAGCAGGTCATGCGCGAGACAGGGACGCCGCTTTATGCGCTCGAAACAGGCGACCCTTTAAAGGATTTTGACATAGTCGCCTTTACATTGCAATATGAGCTTTGCTATACCAACGTTTTGAATATGCTTTCATTGGCGGGCATTCCGATGCGTGCCGACGAGAGGGGCGACGATATGCCGATAATCCTCGGCGGCGGACCGTGCACCTATAACCCCGAGCCTGTGGCAGAATTTTTTGACATTTTCTCGATAGGCGAGGGCGAGGAGGCATTGCCCGAGCTTGCAAGGCTTTATCGTCAGTGCAGGTCAGAGGGCGCTTCAAAGTCGGAATTCCTGCGCAGGGCATCGCGCCTCGAGGGCTTTTATGTTCCGTCGCTCTACGAGGTCACATATAACGACGACGGCACTATCAAGAGCTTTGAGCCAAAATACGACGACGTGCCTCGCACAGTCAAAAAGCGCATAATAACAGACCTCGACAATGTCGCATTCCCGACCGAGGCGATAGTGCCTTATCTCGATACTGTGCACGACAGAATAACGCTTGAGGTGTTCAGAGGCTGCATCAGAGGCTGCCGCTTTTGCCAGGCGGGCATGGTATACAGACCCTACAGACAAAAATCACCCGACGTGCTCGATTGCAACGCACGCGAATGCTTTGAAAAAACAGGCTACAGCGAGATCTCGCTCACGTCGCTTTCGATAAGCGACTATACAGACCTTGGCGAGCTTATCGACAGGCTCAAGACCTGGACCGACGACAAAAAGATAGGACTTTCGTTGCCGTCAATGCGTATAGATGCCTTCTATGACGAATTGCTCAAAAAGGTATCGTCAGTCCGCAAGTCAGGTCTTACCTTTGCGCCCGAGGCAGGCACCCAGCGTATGCGTGATGTCATCAACAAGAATATCACCGAGCAGGAGATAATGGACGGCTGCGCCAAGGCGTTTGACGGCGGCAGAAACTCTTTAAAGCTTTATTTCATGAACGGCTTGCCCGGCGAGACAGACGAGGATATTGAGGGTATAGCAGGCCTTGCACACAGGATACTCGACCTTTATAATTCAAAAAAGCGCACAGGCAGAGCACCAGAGATAACTGTTTCGGTCAGCTGCTTTGTGCCTAAGCCGTTTACGCCGTTCCAGTGGGAGCCGCAGGACTCGCTCGAGGAGCTGCAGCGCAAGCAATTGCTGCTTAAAGACTGCATTAAGTCACGCCGTATAAACTATAAATACCACGAGTCGCGCGTTTCGAGGCTTGAGGGGGTGTTTTCACGCGGCGACCGCAGGCTTGGCAGGGCGATCGCAGAGGCGGTAAGGCGAGGTCAGCGCTTTGATAGCTGGGATGAGTATTTCAGCTATGAAAACTGGCTTGATATATTCGCCTCGACAGGCATAGATCCCGACTTTTACGCTACTCGCAGGCGCAGCGAGGACGAGATATTGCCGTGGGACTTTTTGGACATAGGCGTAACAAAGCGCTTCTTGCTTTGTGAAAAGCATCTTTCCGAAGCAGGCACGACTACACCCGACTGCCGCACGAAATGCTCGGGCTGCGGTGCGTTTGAATGTGAGGTGCATTGCAAGAAATGAAGATAAGAATAACCTTTAAAAAGACAGGCGTAATGCGCTATATCTCGCATCTCGACCTTCAGCGCGCGTTCACACGTGCATTGGTGCGCTCGGGACTTGATATAACCTACAGCGAGGGCTTTAATCCGCATCCCAAGATAGCGTTTGCCATACCGCTTTCGATGTATCAGGAGAGTGTCTGCGAGGTCGTCGATTTTGGCGTAAATGCAGAAATTCCGACAGGTGAGGTCGTTTCGGCATTAAGCAGGGCGTTGCCGAGAGGCATCGAGATCACGGGCTGCTTTTATCCGACCAACAAGATAAGCGACGTTGTCAGCGCCGATTATGATATTACTTTGCACACAGACCGCAGTGCAGACGAGATTTCAAAGCTTATGCAGGGCAGGCTCGTCACGATAAAATCGGGCAAAAAGGGCGATGTCGAGGTCGATATCACAGACAAGATATTTTGCTTTGAATGCCTTGAAAAAGATGGCGGCGGAGTTTTGCTGAAGGTGCGTGTTTCTGCCGCACCGGATGCGGTGCTCAATCCTGCGCTCATCTGCAAGGCGATAGGCGAGGAGGACAACGACATTGTCAGAACGGCGATCAATTTTAAAAATTAGGCTTTTGCTGTCGCTGCTTGTGCTTGTCTTGTGCCTTTCTGCGTGCTATAATGGTGATGTGCAGCAGCCGTCTGATGACACTTCGCCCGAGCAGAGCAGTGAAAGCACCGGGCAAGAGCCGAGCGATGAGCCGGATGAGCAATACAGCCGAGCCGAGATCGCAAGATTGCTGCTCAACGACAAGCTCGTGCATATGATATTCGCAGGCGGATACCTCACAGGCGGCGAAACGACATCCGATTATGTCGAGGTCACAGGCGAATATGCCGATTTTGCTGCGATAAGCGCCTTGCTCGAGTCGACCTATGACAGCACCTGCGGCGTTATCGAGCATTATCTCGAGCTTCCCGAATACGGCAGGAACGCCGTCATAGAGGGTGACGACGGCAGAACATATTGCTATTATCATTATATCGACGATCGTGACATTGCTTACGGCAATTTTGTCATAGGCGACGATAGTGTGACGGTCGGAGATATTACACTGCCTCTCGTGCGGACAGACGATGGCATAAGGCTCGGCGGTACGCTTTATTCAGAGCGCCAATATATTTCGCCAAAGAGCGAAAAAATGAATGTCGGCTCTGCAAAAAAGCTTGGCGGCAGATATCTGGCGGTGGTCATACTGATGTCGCAGAACGACTATGTTTTGTCCGACGGCGAAGAAAGAAAGTTTAAAAGCAGTGTCAACAGTGCGATAGAGCTTGTTTCGGATATCTCAAAGCAATACGGGGCTGAGACGACGTTTGACGTTTCGGTCATGAGATTTGTGCATTCGGAGAGTGTCGGCGGCAATTTTGAGCTTGATATGATGCTTGCGGGCACGTCGTTCCGCACACTTGACGGGCTTATTACCTCGCAGTGCGACACAAAAGAATACGACGGCTATTTTGCTATTTGCTGCTCAATAGATGTAGAGGGCGTGGCTTATACGGCATATTATGACGGCCTGCCCGATACCAATTGCTGCGAGAGGCTGATAGTCGGCATAGATGCCGACGAAAAGGCTATTGCCGCCGCTGTATTCGGCATCTGCGGAGCGGAAAAAAGAGGCGACGACAAAAAAGCGACCGAATATTTCGGCATCGATATCATGGATGGCGGCGACGGACTGTCAGACATCAACGCATACAGGGTCGGCTTGACAGAGCAGATCGACAGTCAGCTCGGCTCATTCATCAAACAGCAAACAGAATAAAAAACAATTCAAACAAAGAGAGGTCAACAACTATGGAACCGTGCTACAAAAGAGTGCTGCTCAAGCTTTCGGGCGAGGCACTCGCAGGTGAAAACGGCATATTAAACGGCAAATTTTTAGAGGAGATTGCAGGCGTTATCGCAGAATGCGTTAAGAGCGGCGTTCAGATCGCAATGGTCATCGGCGGCGGCAATATCTGGCGCGGAGCACGTCAGGGCGGCTTGCAGATAGACAGAGTCAGAGCCGACCAGATGGGTATGCTTTCGACAGTCATCAATTCGCTCGCCATGCAGGATTATCTTTTGGCGGCAGGCGTCGGCTGCACCGTCATGTCGGCGTTCAACATTTCGCAGGTATGCAAGCCCTATTCGCAGTATGACGCTATCGATCTGCTTGAAAAAGGCAATGTCGTCATAGTTTCGGGCGGTGTCGGATATCCTTTCTTCTCGACCGATTCGGGCATGATGCTGCGTGCCGCAGAGCTCAAATGTGATGCGGTGCTTTCGGCAAAGAACATCGACGGTGTTTATGACAAAGACCCCAGAACCAATCCCGATGCAAAAAAATACGACACTCTCACATATTCACGCATCATCGCCGACAACCTGGCGGCAATAGATATGTCCGCAGCGGCTATCGCACGTGACACAGGGCTTTATACCGTCCTGTTCGCGCTCGATTCGGCAGACAGCATCAGAGACGCAGTCTGCGGCAAAGCCAAGGGCACAGTCATTACAAAATAAAAAATAAAAATAAAATTTAAAGCATAAAAAGCAGGAGGCAATACCATGAATTTTGACCTTAAACCCTATGAAGAGAGAATGAAAAAGACCATCTCGGTGCTGATCAACGAGTTTGATGCCATCAGAGTCGGCAGAGCAAGCGCAAAATTGCTCGAGCGCATTCGCGTCGACTATTACGGCACACCGTCGCCGATCGAAAGTGTGGCGCAGATCAAAACGCAGGATGCACGCACGCTGGTCATCGCTCCCTGGGAGACCAAGATGCTCAGAGAGATCGAAAAGGCTATCCAGGCATCCGACCTCGGCATCAACCCTGTAAACGATGGCAAGCAGCTCAGACTCACCTTCCCGCCGCTCACCGAGGAGCGCCGTATCGAGCTCACCAAAAAGACCGCTAAGCTTGGCGAAGAGGCTAAGGTTGCAATGCGCAACATCCGCCGTGACGCAAACGAAGAGATCAAAAAGCTCAAAAAAGACGGCGTTCTCACCGAGGACGATCAAAAGAAGGCTGAAAAGCAGGTTCAGGATCTCACAGATCGCTATATCAAAGAGGTCGAGGCTTGCATAGCCAAAAAGGACAAAGAGATACTCGAAATATGACCGACATTACAAAGTCATATCCCAGCAGCGTTGCCGTCATTATGGACGGCAACGGCCGTTGGGCAAAAGAGCGTGGCTTGCCGCGCACCATGGGTCATAAGGCAGGCTTTGACACGTTCGTCAAAACCGTCGAGGCGTGCGACGAATTGGGCGTCAGATTTTTGACAGTCTATGCTTTTTCGACCGAAAACTGGAATCGCTCTGCCGAAGAGGTCTCGGGCATAATCAAGATCATGAATACCGCGATACCCGTCTATGTGCCAAAGCTTATGAAGCGCAATGCGAGACTGCGCATATATGGCGATATCGGCAGGTTCGACCAAAAGACACAGGATATGCTGTCCGAGAGCGTCAAGACGCTCGACGGCAACAGCGGCATCACAATCGGCATTTGCCTTTCGTACGGAGGCAGAGCAGAGATAACAAACGCCGTCAACAAACTTTTGGCAGAGGGCAGGACCTGTGTCACCGAGGATGACATCGCCTCGCAGCTTTATACTGCAGGGATGCCCGACCCGGATCTTATCATACGCACGAGCGGCGAAAAGCGCATATCAAACTTTTTGCTGTGGCAGTCGGCGTATTCAGAGTATTATTTCAGTGATCTTTATTGGCCCGATTTTGACAGAAACGAGTTGATAAAGGCTTTTGACGATTATGCCGGGCGCTCAAGGCGCTATGGCAAATAACAGCCGTAAGGGGGATATATTGTCTTGAAAACGAGAATAATCACAGGTGCGGTCATGACCGCAGTATTCGTGCCTGTTTTGTGCTTTGCACACACTGTCGCATTGCCGATACTTGCTTGTGTGCTTGCGGCAACCGCGATATACGAGTTTGCAGCATGCATAGGCTTAAAGGCCAAGCACGCTTATATTCCTCTTATGCTGATCGCTGCGGCAGCGCCGTTTGCCGTGAGATATACGTCGCTCGGCGTGACCTCGGTATTGCTTTTGCTGTGCCTTGCGTTTCTTTATCTTATGATATGCTCTGTCATAAGCGCAGAAAAGCGTGCCGTCGATGGCGAGCTCATTATGAGCACAGGTGTTTTGTATGTCGTTCTCGGATTTTCAATGCTGATAGTGGTGCGTGACGCATTCCCGAGAGATTATCTTTTGCTGATACTTGCGCCTGTCGGCTGCGACATATGCGCATACTTCGTTGGCAGCAAGCTCGGCAAGCACAAGCTTTGCCCACACCTTTCGCCCAAAAAGACTGTCGAGGGCGCTTGCGGCGGACTTTTTGGCGCAATGCTTTTCACTGCAATATTCGGTGCGGTCGTAGTGCTGTGCGGCGGTGAATTCAACTTTTTATATTGCCTTTTGGCAGTGCCTGTTGCGGCGCTCTCGCAGTTCGGCGACCTGTTTGCGAGCGCAGTCAAGCGCAAATACGGCGTCAAGGATTATGGCAAGATATTCCCGGGGCACGGCGGCGTGCTCGACAGATTTGACAGCACACTGCCTGTTATGATACTTGCGGGCATACTTACCGTGCTGTTTGCCTGAATAATACACAGGTGGTGAATTATTAAAATGAAGATCGCTTTGCTCGGCTCGACAGGCTCGATAGGTACGCAGACACTCGATGTTTGCCGCAGATACGGTTATGAGGTGGACTGCCTGTCGGCAAATACAAATGAAATATTACTCGAAAAGCAATGCCGTGAATTTGTACCTAAATATTGCTGGATAGGCGAAGAGCATTATGCTTCGCTTCGCACTCGGCTGGCGGATACTGATACCGTGGTGCTAACAGGCAGGGACGAGCTTTGCCGCATGGCGGCAGAATCAGACTGTGACGTGCTCGTCAACGCATTGCTCGGCATAAGCGGTCTTGCACCCACGCTCGCTGCTATCGACGGCAAAAAGCGCATTGCGCTTGCCAACAAAGAGACGCTCGTTGCAGGCGGCGAAATAGTTATGAAGCGCATAAGAGAGACAGGAACAGAGCTTTTGCCCATCGACAGCGAGCATTCTGCCATATTTCAGTGCATTGCGGACAGGCGCAGTGAGGTCGAGTCGGTCATTCTGACAGCCTCGGGCGGTGCATTTTTTGGCAAAAAGAGAGACGAATTGGTTAATGTCACCGTTGCCGATGCTTTAAAGCACCCCAATTGGAGCATGGGCAAAAAGATAACAGTCGACTGCGCTACTATGATGAACAAGGGCTTTGAAATAATCGAGGCAATGTATCTTTTTGACCTGCCTTCAGACAGGGTCGAGGTAATAATACATCGTGAGAGCGTCATACATTCTATGGTGAGGTTCGTCGACGGCGCAGTTATCGCACAGCTCGGCACTCCCGATATGAGATTGCCGATCTCGTTTGCACTTTCTTATCCAAAGCGTCTCGAAAGCCCCGACAAACGAGCGCTCGACTTTAAAAACTATATGTCCTTCACGTTCGCAGAGCCCGACACAGAAGCCTTCGGACTCTTGCAATTTGCGCGTGAGGCGATCAAAAAGGGCGGCAATATTCCTGCCGCTATGAACGGTGCGGATGAGGCTGCCGTCGAGCTGTTTTTGAACGGCAAAATAGGCTTTTGCGACATCGAGAGGCTGGTAAGGCACGCCTGCGATACAACGAAATACATACCTGCTCCGACACTCGAGCAGATATTTGACACTGACATTGCCGCTCGTGAAGCGGTGAAAGGCTTTATATAAGGTTTGGTATAATGGTTAATTCTCTTATCTCAATAATTCTGACGGTTTTGATATTCGGCGTGCTTATAGGCATACACGAGCTCGGACATTATGTCGCTGCACGCATTTTCGGCGTCGGCATAGTCGAGTTCTCGATAGGCATGGGCCCAAAAATCTTTACAAAGCAGGGCAAGCACAACGATTTTTCGATAAGGGCTCTGCCCATCGGCGGCTTTGTCAATATGGTCGGCGAGTATAGCGAGGAGCTCGAGGAGCGCCACAGAGATAAGCGCCCGCTCGATTCCTTCAAGGCGTGGAAGAGGCTGATAATCGGCGTTGCGGGCCCTTTGATGAATATCATTTTTGCGTTCATCATTATGATAGTTTATGTTGTGTGCAGCCCCAGCCTCGCATCGACAGTCGTCGCCGACAAATATGAGACAGACGATATGCAGAATGTTTCGTTTGCCTATGGTCTTATGCCGGGCGACGAGATAGTCAAGGTCGGCGGCAGGAACATCCACGTATATTATGACCTCAGCTATGAAATATCTGCTCACGGCAATCAGCCCATCGACCTCGAGGTCATCAGAAACGGCGAGAGGATAAAGCTCGAGGGCGTCAGATTTCCCGTGCAGGAGCAGCAGGGCAGTGAGTTCGGCTGCGTGGATTTTAAGATCTATCTCAAGCAAAAGAATTTTGCAAATGTCTTAAACGATGCATTCTATCAGCCCATATCGATTGTCTATGTCACCGTCGATTCACTGATAGACACCTTCACAGGCAGATATGACATAGGCGAGTCTGTCGGCGGACCTATCGCCATCGGCGGAGCGGTCGGCGACACTATCGCAGACAGCGACAGCTTTGCAGAAACCGTATCAAGCCTTGCCGTGCTGACTGTGTTTATCTCGGTCTCGCTCGGAGTTTGCAACCTTTTGCCTATCCCTGTGCTTGACGGCGGAATGATATTATTCTGCATCATAGAAATGATAATCGGCAGACCTATAAAAAAAGAGGTCCAAAACGTCATCACCAATATTTTTGCAATGCTGCTCATATTGCTTATGGTGCTGGTCTGCATAAAGGACGTTATCGGACTGTTTTGATCAAATAATTACGGAGGTGCTTGCTTTGGCAAAGAGAATATCACATTCGGTCAAGGTCGGCAGAGTAAATATAGGCGGCGGCAACAGCATTGCCGTGCAGTCGATGTGCGATATTCCGACACACGATCATGAGGCGGTGCTTGCGCAGATACAAGAGCTCGAGAAGGCAGGCTGCGACATCGTGCGTGTCACTGTCAATACGCCCGAGGCGGCAGAGGGACTCAAGGCCTTGCGCAGCAGGACAGATATGCCTATCGTTGCGGATATCCATTTTGACTATCGCCTTGCGCTTGCGGCGATAGAGGCAGGCGCCGACAAAATACGCTTAAATCCCGGCAACATCGGCGGCGAGGATAGAGTTAAGGCTGTTGCCGATGCTTGCAGGCAGAGGAATATTCCTATCAGAATAGGCGTCAACGGCGGCTCGCTTTCAAAGCAGATAATGGCGAAATACGGCAGGGTGTGTCCCGAAGCGCTCAGAGATTCGGCACTCGAGCACGCCGCACTGCTTGAAAAATACGATTTCAACGACATAGTGCTTTCTGTCAAGTCGAGCGATGTAAGAATATGTGTCGAAGCCAACAGGCTCATCGCCGAGGTGACCGATCATCCCCTGCACCTCGGTGTCACCGAGGCAGGTGCGATACCCGAGGGACTCGTCAAAAATTCTATCGGCATAGGCTCGCTGCTTTTGGACGGCATAGGCGACACCATCAGAGTTTCGCTCACAGATCCGCCTGTCGACGAGGTCAGAGCAGGCATAGAAATATTAAAATCGATAGGGCTCAGAAAAGGCATCAACATAGTTTCGTGCCCGACCTGCGGCAGAACACAGATAGACTTAAAACGCCTGTATGCCGAGCTTAAGAACGCTATAAAGGATATAGATACCGACCGTGACATAACCGTCGCTCTCATGGGCTGCGTGGTCAACGGACCGGGCGAGGCACATGGCGCCGATGTCGGAGTTGCAGGCGGCAACGGTGAGGCGGTGCTCTTTAAGCATGGCGTGATAGTCGGCAGGATAGCCGAAAACGAGATAGTCACTGCGCTCGTCAGTGAAATAAAGGAACTTTTAAAATGACCGATTTGTTTAAGAAAAAGTTTGCGCGCTGCGAGTTTTCACCGCAGGAAATGCAGACTATATCTGAAATGACCGATTGCAGCATCATGGTCAGCACCGAAAAAAGAGCCATAAGGCTCGTGCCGTGCTTTGATTCTGTCGTCGCTCCGCAAAAGCTGTTTGACATCGCAAGGCGCATCAAGAATACATACAACGCTACCGATGTGCGCATAATGCCGCGTTATCCGTCGAATTGCTTTTCCGAGAATGTCTGGAATAAGATACACCCTTATATCTGCGTCGAATTCGGCGACACGATAGGCAAGGGCTTTTTCGAGCGCTCAAAAGCAGAGTATGACAGAGAGAATAATATCCTTCGCATCACACTGCGCGACTGCTGCACGGCAGATATATTGGTGAGCGACGGCGTTGACAAGTATATTTCAGAGTGCATAAGGGCGCAGTTCGACATAGATCTCAAGGTCGAGCTCGAGGGCGGCGAGATACCCGATTTTTATGTTTCGCCAAAGAATGCCGAGCTTGACAGGCTCACACGAGAGCAGCTTGACAGGGCGTTTGAGGCAGAGGAGCGCGACGCAAACAAAACCAACTCATACCTGCCTGTCGATGACGGCGACAAAATACACTGGCTCGACGACGAAATGACAAAATGCAAGGCAGGCAGACTGCTTTTTGATGTTTCAGACCCCAAAATATTCACAGGCAAGGATATTCCAAAGCTCAAAAGGCTAATCCCGATACGCAATATAACCGACGGCGAGACGGTCACGTTCGTCGGCAAGATGTTCAGCATAGACAAAAAGCCCAATTACGACACAGGCAAGATAACCTGCAAGATGGAGTTTACAGACAACGACGCCTCGGTGCTCGTCAGAACCTCTATTCCACGTGAAAGACGTGCGGAGATCCCCGATGCGCCTTCGTATATGCTTATCACAGGCAGGGCAGAATGGAATAAATATGACAAAGAGGTCGTCGTCAGACCGACGGCGATGGCGTTTGTAAAAAAGATAGGCAGGCAGGATACCTATCCTCGCAAGCGTGTCGAATTGCATATACACACCAATATGAGCCAGCTCGATGCGCTGTCAGAGCCGGGCGACGTATTCAAGCAGGCGGCTGCATGGGGAATGCCTGCCGTCGCTGTCACAGACCACGGCAACCTGCAGGCTTATCCGATGTATATGAAGGCGGCAAAAAAATGCCCCGACACAAAGCCTATATACGGCATGGAGGGCTATCTCGTCGACGACACCGCACGTGCGGTATTTGCCGACAGGGCGGACGACAGCATAAGCTTTGAAGACGGCGAATTTATCATATTTGATATAGAGACCACAGGACTTTCACCGCTTAATTGCGGCATAACACAGATAGGCGCGATTAAATACAAGGGCGGCGAGTCGATAGACACCTTTGATACGCTCGTCAATCCCGGGATGCCTATCCCCGCAAAAATAACCGAATTAACAGGCATAACCGACGATATGGTCAAAAATGCCCCTGCGCAGGCAGAGGCTGTCAAGAGCTTTTTGGATTTTGCGGGCAGTGATATGCTCGTTGCGCACAACGCTTCGTTCGATGTCAGCTTTATCAGGCGTGTCGCATCAGAAAACCGCATCAAGTTCGAAAATGCATACCTCGACACTGTCAGTCTGTCACGCTACCTCAATCCCGATGCTTCAAACCACAAGCTTGATACGCTTGCACATTATTTCAAGCTCGGCGAGTTCGACCATCACCGTGCCGATGCCGACACCGAAATGCTGGCGCAGATATTCGGCTGCATGATAGATAAGCTTGCAAGGCAGGGCATAACCAACGTCGCAGAAATGAACGACGCTATGGCAAGCAATGCCGACCCTCGCAAACTGAGATCGCACCACGTCTCGATACTTGTCAAAAATCAGACAGGACTGCGCAACCTCTATAAGCTCGTTTCGATGTCGTACCTCGACTATTATGCGCGCATTCCGCGCATTCCAAAGACTGTCCTTAACGACTATCGTGAGGGACTTATCATAGGCTCTGCCTGCTCAGAGGGCGAGCTTTATGCAGCGATCACCGAGGGCAAGAGCGATGGCGAGCTCGCAAAGATCGCAGAATATTATGATTACCTCGAGGTAATGCCTGTCTGCAACGATATGTATTTAGGCGGCAGGGGAGAAAACAAAAAGCCCGAGCAAGAGACTGTAAAGATGCTGCAGGATAACATCAGGCGCATCATCAGCATAGGCGAGCGTGTCAACAGACCTGTCGTCGCAACAGGAGACTCGCATTATTTGGAGCCGGACGACGATGTATACAGGCGCATAATGCTGTTTGCCAAGGGCTTTAGCGACGCACTCGACGGCGCAAAGCTTTATTTCAGAACCACAGACGAAATGATCGACGAGTTTATATTCCTCGGCAAAGAAAAGGCAGAGGAGATAGTCATCGACAACACCGTCGCCATCGCAGACGAGATAGAATTTATCAAGCCTATCCCCGACGGAACATTCACCCCGGGCATAGACGGCGCAGAGGACGACCTGCGCAATATCTGCTATGAGACCGCAAAGGATATGTACGGCGACCCGTTGCCCGAGCTCGTCAAGGCAAGACTTGACAAAGAGCTTGACTCTGTCATCAAGCACGGCTATGCGGTGCTTTATATAATCGCAAGGCTGCTGGTCAAGAACAGCGAGGAGCACGGCTATCTCGTCGGCTCGAGAGGCTCTGTCGGCTCGTCGGTAATAGCCACGTTCTGCGGAGTTTCTGAGGTCAACCCTTTGCCTCCGCATTGGAGATGTCCGAAATGCAAAAAGAGCATATTCATCACCGACGGCTCTGTCGGCTCGGGCTTTGACCTGCCCGACCGCATATGCGAATGCGGCGAAAGAATGATCTGCGACGGCCACGACATACCGTTTGAGACATTCCTCGGCTTCCACGGTGACAAAGCACCCGACATCGACCTGAACTTTTCGGGCGACGTGCAGTCGGCAGCGCACAAATTCACCGAGGTGCTTTTCGGCAAAGAAAATATATTCAGAGCAGGCACTGTTTCGGCGCTTCAGCCCAAGAGCTGTATAGGCTATGTAAAAAAGCTGTGCGAAGAGAAAAATCTCTCGTTCACCCGTGCAGAGCTTGACAGGCTTGCCTACGGCATCGCAGGTGTCAAGCGCACGACAGGTCAGCACCCGGGCGGAATAGTCGTTATTCCAAAGCAATACGAGATATATGACTTCACGCCTGTTCAGCATCCCGCCGACAAAGAGTCGAGCGGTGTCATAACCACTCACTTTGCGTTTGAATATCTGCACGACACGCTTTTGAAGCTGGATATTCTGGGACACGATGTTCCCACGTTCTATAAGGTGCTCGAGGAGTTTACTGGCATCGACGTGCGCACGATACCGCTCAACGACCGCAAGGTGTTTGAGCTGTTTGCATCGCCCGCACCGCTCGGCGTAAAGCCCGAGGCGATAGGTGCGCCTGTCGGCACGCTCGGTCTGCCCGAGTTCGGTACTAAATATGTCATACAGATGATAGTCGACTGTAAGCCAAAGAATTTCTCTGATCTGTTGCAGATCTCGGGACTTTCACACGGCACAGGCATATGGCTTGGCAACGGTGCAGAGCTTATCAAAAACGGCACCTGCACGATCGATGAGATCATCGGTACTCGTGACAGCATAATGCTTTATCTGATATACGCAGGGCTCGAGAATTCGGTCGCGTTCAAGATAATGGAGAGCGTCCGCAAGGGCAGAGGACTTTCGCCCGAGCAGGAGGCTGCCATGCGTGAGAAGAACGTGCCCGAATGGTATATAGAATCCTGCAAAAAGATAGAATATATGTTCCCCAAGGCGCACGCTGCGGCTTATACCATAGCGTCGCTGAGGCTCGGATGGTTCAAGGTATATCATCCCATAGCCTTTTATGCAACCTATTTCACAGTCAAGCGAGATTCGTTTGACGGAGTGCTCGCCATGGGCGGCGCAGAAGCGATCAGAGACAAGATAAACGAGATAGAAAATATGCCCGACGCTTCGGCGAAGGACAAGGATACGCTCGTGTTCCTGCAGATGGTGCGTGAGTTCTTTGCAAGAGGGTTTAAGTTTTTGCCTGTCGATATATATAAATCGCAGGCGTTCAGATTTATGCCCGAGGACGGCATGATACGCTTGCCGTTTTCGTCGCTTGCGGGACTTGGCGAAACCGCCGCACAGAATATTTATGACGCTGTCCACGGCGGCGGAGCAGAAACAGTTATGGATCTGCAGACTATAGCAGGGCTTAACAAAAAGGTCCTCGAGATACTTGTTTCAAACAACTGTCTCGGCGATATGCCAGAGTCAAACCAGATCACACTCTTTTAAATAATAACAGGGGGTTCGGATATGCAATACAGCAGAGAAACGATCAAAAACAAGATACTTTCATACCTTGCCGAAGAGGGCAGATATACTCACGAATGTCTGGCATCTATGCTCGGCACAGACGTTCAGACTGTCGACGAGATCATCAGCGAGGCAGAGAAGAACGGCGAGATACTTTCATACGGCGCACTCATCAATTGGGAAAAGTGCGGCAAAGAGAGCGTCACGGCTTTTATAGAGCTCAAGACTATTCCGCAGCGTGACCTCGGCTTTGATGCGATAGCGCAGCGCATATGCAGCTATCCCGAGGTGAAGGGCGTAATGCTGATGTCCGGCGGCTTTGACCTTGGCGTAACGGCAGAATGCCGCACTATGCGTGACGTCGCAGTGTTTGTGGCAGAGAGGCTCGCCACGATAGACGGTGTCACCTCGACCGCAACTCATTTTGTCATGCAGAAATACAAGGATTCCGGCATCGTATTCGAGAGCCGAGGCGAGGACAAGCGAGGTAACGAATAGTGGAGCTTTACAGTCATCTGCTTTCGCAGAGCGCTGTCGAGCTTAAGCCGTCGGGCATACGCAGGTTTTTTGACCTGCTCGCCGACATGAAGGATGTCATATCGCTCACTGTCGGACAGCCCGATTTTGCCACCCCGTGGCATATACGGCAGGCAGGCATACGCTCGCTCGAGGAGGGCAGAACATATTATACCTCAAACAGCGGACTTCTTGAGATGCGTGAGGAGATAAGCGCATATCAGTCACGCCGCTTTGGACTTAAATACGACCCTAAAACAGAAATAATCGTCACGGTGGGCGGCAGTGAAGCGATAGATATGGCTGTGCGCGCGCTGTGCAATCCGGGCGACGAGTTTATTATTCCCGAGCCCTGCTTTGTCTGCTATACTCCGCTTGTCAAGATGGCAGGCGGCGTGCCTGTTACGATAGGTCTGACGGCAGAAAATAATTTTAAGCTCACAGCAGAGGAGCTCGAGAGGGCTATTACGCCAAAGACAAAATGCCTGATACTTGCGTTCCCCAACAACCCGACAGGCGCTACGATGGATGCCGACTCGCTTGCAAAGATCGCAGAGGTCGTGTTGCGCCATAATATCGCAGTGATATCAGACGAGATATACGCCGAGCTTACATACGGCTCAAAGCATGTTTCGATAGCCTCGTGTGACGGTATGCGAGAGCGCACGATAGTCGTCAGCGGCTTTTCTAAGGCTTATGCCATGACAGGCTGGAGGCTGGGCTATTCTCTCGCACCGAAGGAAATAACCGCTCAGATGCTCAAATTGCATCAGTTCGGCATAATGTGTGCGCCCACGACCAGCCAATACGCCGCAGTCGAGGCGCTTCGCAACGGCGACGGCGATATAGAATATATGAAAGAGCGCTATGACGATCGCCGCAGGCTGATAGTCGACAGGCTTAACGCCATGGGGCTCAAGTGCTTTGAACCTACGGGTGCGTTTTATGTTTTCCCCGACATCTCGGGCTTTGGAATGACCTCTGAGGAATTCTGCCGCAGACTGCTTGACGAGCAGCGAGTGGCGATAGTTCCCGGCGATGCGTTCGGCGAGTGCGGAGAGGGCTATGCACGTATTTCGTACGCCTATTCTGTTCAGCACATAGTCAAGGCGCTTGACAGGATCGAGGCGTTTGTAAACACCTTGAGGGCAGAGCAATGATCGTTTTGGCTAACTCAAAGATCAATCTGACGCTTTTTGTCGGCGAAAAGCAGAGCGACGGCTTTCACGGCATAAGCACCCTTATGCAGGAGATCTCGCTTTGCGACAGGATAAGTATTGAACGATGCGACAGCGATATGTTTTTTGTCAGCGACAGCCGTCTGCCTGCCGACAATAATAACCTGTGTGTCAAGGCGCTGTCGGTGTTCAGAGCAAAAACAGGCATAAAGCAGAGCGTTAAAATATCGCTCGAAAAGCATATACCGTTCATGGCAGGTCTTGGTGGCGGCAGCAGTGATGCCGCTGCCGTCATAAAGGCGCTCGATGCGCTTTTTGATACAGGACTTTCATATGACGAAATGACTGCGATGGCGGCAACAATAGGCAGTGACGTCCCTTTCTTTATAGGCGGCGGCTGCAGCAGATGTGTCGGCAGAGGCGAGATAATTGCAGAGAGATTTAAACTGCCGACAATGTATATTGTCGTGGCAAAGGGCAATGTCGGCTTGTCTACCCCCGAGATGTACAGGGCGTTCGACAGCCTTGGCAAGGCGATAAGCGATTATGCATCCGAGCAAATTGCGCATTGCACCGATATAAGCGGCATCGCCGAGAAAATATATAATTCGTTTGACGATATTGCCTGCCAAAAATGCCCCGAAATAAGTGAGATAAAGCAAAAAATGCTTGCTTTTGGCGCATTCGGCAGTATGCTTTGCGGCAGCGGCAGTGCGGTGTTCGGCATCTTTGCAGACAAAAGCAGCTCTGAGCTTGCGGCAGAGGCATTGCGCTCGGACGGCTATTTTGCCGAGGCGTGTGAGAGCGTTTAAGACGCATTATTTCGGGCTATACTCTTTTTGAAGCTACATAAAAACGATCAAAAGGAGTATTAAAAATGATCAAGAGAGCGTCAAGGCTGTTTTTAAAGCTGCTTGCGTTGTTTGCGGCATCGCTTATGCTTTTGTCATTTGTCGACATGACTGTCCCAAAGAACGAGAGCGCTGTCTATGACAGCATAATCAGATTGCACATATTGGCAAGCAGCGACAGCGAATATGATCAGCAGGTCAAGCTTGCTGTCAGAGACCGCATTATAGCGCAGTGCAAAATGCAGGGCGAGTGCGACACTCGTTATCTCGCCTGCGATATGACCGACATTGCAAATTCGGTCTTGGCTGAATACGGTGTCGAATATACCGCACGCGCAGTGTTCGGCAAAGAGAGATATCCCACTCGTGAATACGACGGCATAGCATTTCCGTCGGGCGAATATGCGTCATTGCGCATAATTTTGGGCGACGGAGAAGGACACAACTGGTGGTGTGTGCTTTTTCCGCCGCTTTGTCTTTCTGCCGCAACGGCAAAGGATGGGCTCGGCGGCGTCGGTATAGACAATGATTCTTATAAGGTCTATACCAAGGGCAGATATATTATAAGATTTAAGTTTTTAGAATGGTTCAATTGATTTTGTGAGGAGTTAACGATGCTTTACAGAATATTCGGTCCTGCGGGCTCGGGCAAGAGCAGCTATATCATAGATCGCATAGCCGAATCGGTCAAACGCGGCAGAAAGTGCTATTATATCGTTCCCGAGCAGCAGTCTGTTGCCGCAGAGCGCAGGATAGCGCACGCTCTCGGCGATCGTGGAGCGCTCGAGTGTGAGGTAATGAACTTTGAGAGATTGCCAAACCTTGTGTCACGCAAATACGGCGGACTCGCCGTGTCTTATATCGACAAGGGCGGCAGAGACCTTTTGCTTTCGCTCGTGCTCATCAAGGTTGCAAACGAACTCAAAGAATACAGAACGTGCTGTGCGAGCGTTGATTTTGTGCACAAATGTGCCTCTATGATCACACGCTTTAAGACCGAGGGCATCGATTCAAGCAGGCTTTTTGAATTGTGCGAGGCAAGCTCTCTTGCCGAAAACAGCTTGCTTTGGCGCAAGATACACGACATGGCAGTCATAATGCGTGAGTATGAATCACGCACCTGCGATGAGCTCAGAGATCCGCTTGACTCGCTTTCGTCGCTTGCAAGGCAGCTTGACGAGCACGCATTTTTTAAAGGCACAGATATATTCATCGATGGCTATTATACCTTCACGGGCGTTGAATATCAGATAATCGAGAGGCTGTGCAGGCAGTGCCGCAATATTTATATCACGTTTCTCGACGACGGCAGAGATCTGTTTGTCGATGAAAAAGCTGCCGCCAAGCGTATTGCATCGTTTGCGTCGGAGCATGAGGATGCTTTTGTCGGCGCATTCAAGCGCTCAAAGAGCGACGATATCATTCATATCGAGCGTTCTGTTTGGGGCAAGAATATTGTCAAGCGTGCGCCGGGCGGCGATGTTTCGATCGTTACCGCAAAGAACGTGTTTGAGGAATGTGAGGCGATAGCCGCATATATTTTACACGCTGTCAAAAACGGCGCAAGGTTCAGAGAGATCACCGTCGTCACAGCCAACGCAGCCGATTATGGCGACACGCTCGAGGCTGTTTTCAGCAAAAGCGGCATACCCTGCTTTTTGTCGCACAAGGAGCAGGTGGTGTCAAAGCCGCTGTTTGCCTATATACTTTCTGTTTTGCAGATCGCAGCAGAGGATTTTTCGCTGTCGTCGGTGCGCAGATGCTTAAAGAGCGGCTTTTCGCCGCTTTCGCCGGAGCAATGCGACTTTTTGCTCAGATACGCCGAAATGTGGAACATACGTGGCAGGGCGTGGTATTCTGAAAACGAATGGATGATGAATCCCGACGGATATGACGCCATGACAGAATCAGGCGAAAAGCTGAGGGTGTTTATAAACAAGGCGAGATATAAGCTCGTCGAGGCTGTTTTGCCTCTGCGTGACAGGTTGGTCGCTAAGGGCACGACTGTCGGCGAGATCGCAAGGGCGATATATAAGTTCATAGGTGACATGGAGCTTGCAAAAAAGGTCAGGCAGCGAGCCGAGATACTTTATAATGCGGGTGATGCTGACGCAGCAATGCGTGAAACGCAGGTCTATGACTGCATGATAGCACTGCTCGATCAGCTTTGTCTTGTTGCTCAAAACGATGTCATCGCCGTTTCAAAGCTTTCTTCGCTCATCGAAATAATGTGCTCCGAATACAGCGTCGGCTCGATACCGTCGTCTGCCGATGCGGTCACTGTGGGCGACCCCAGGCTGTTGCGTGCCGACAATTGCAGGATAGCTGTGATCTGCGGCTTGACAGACGGCTCTTTCCCGTCATACGGCAAGAGCGACGACTTTTTTGATGACGAAGAATTGATAGCGCTCGAGGGCGAGGGGGTCACCGCCTGTATGCCTCGAGACAGCTATATCAGGCGTGAAAGGCTTTTGTTTTATGTCGCCTGCACGTCGATGTCAGAAAAACTGCTTTTTACATATCCCACCGGCAATATTTCGGGCGACAAGATGCGACCGTCGTTTGGACTTTTGCATATAATGTCGCTTTTTGACGGATTAAAGCTTTATACCTACGGCACGAGGCTTTCGGATCGTGTGTATTCCGCAAGCTCTGCCAAAGAGTGCTATATATTGATGGACGACTGCACCGCCAAAGAGCAGATAGCCGCCGCACTCAAAAAGGCAGGCTGCCAGTTGCCGGCAGAGCAGACACCGATATTTGACCCTGTCGCCGAGATAGATTATCAAAAGTATCGTGAATTCGGCTTGTCGCCGAGTGCGCTCGAGAGGTATGTTTATTGTCCGTTCTCTTATTTCGCCGCACATATAATGCGCCTCAAAAAATCAGAGCGCATGAGCTTTGCCGAAAGGCAGACAGGCACGCTGATACATAAGGCGGTCGAGGAATATATGCGCAAATGCGTTTCGAGCGGCGTGTTTGTGCCTCTTGACGAAAACGAAAAGCTAAAAGAGATCGACAGGATAACAGACGAGTTCTTTCAGGCGGCGGGCGACAAGCGGTTCGATGCGCTCACAAAGAGCATCAAGCGGACTGTTAAGGCGGTCTATGACGACCTCGAACGTGAGTTTGCCGTCTGCGACTTTTTGCCTGTCGGGCTCGAGGTCAAAATAGGCAACGGCAGGGACGGCTCAAAGCAATCTATGACAGTCGATGTCGACGGCACCACAGTCTATGTCCGCGGCGTTGCCGACAGGGTCGACAAGGTCACAGTCGACGGAACAGATTATATCAGGGTCATTGACTATAAGACGGGCAACAAAAGGTTTGATATGAAGTTCATCGACGAGGGTCTTGATATGCAGATGCCTATGTATATGTTCTCGCTCTGCGATGAGGCTGAAGCAAAGCCCGCAGGCTGTGCCTATTATATTATCAGGCTGCAAAACGAAAAGCCCAAGCTGGGCGAGACCAAAGAGGAATTTAAAAAGCGTATGCAAAAGGTGTTTGAGCGCAGTGGCGTTTTTACAGACAACAGCGACGTGATTTTAAAATTCGACACGAGCCGAGGCGTATATCTGCCTGTTCGCATGACTAAAAACGGCGTGCATTCCACAGACGCAAAAAACAAGCTGCTCGATGATGACCGCTTTGATGAATTGCAGCACAAGCTTGCAGGGCGCATGATCTCTGTCGCCGAGGGGATCTTCAAGGGTCATATGAACGTCGCTCCAAAGCATATAGACAGTCTGCACGATGCGTGCAGATATTGCAAATATCACGGCGCATGCCGATATGAAGGAAGGTGATCGTGTGCAATGGACTGTTTCACAAAGCAATGCGATAAACGATGATCGCGGACGTTCTTTGCTTGTTTCCGCAGGTGCAGGCAGCGGCAAGACCTCTGTGCTCACCGAACGCCTTGTGCGCATGATCACGCAGGGCGCATCGCTCGATGATTTTCTCGTCGTGACATATACGACGGCTGCTGCTGCCGACCTAAAAGAAAAGCTTTATGACAAGCTTTCCAAGGCTTCTGCGGCAGATGTGCAAAACAGGCATCTTTATAACCAGTTGTTTTTGCTTTCGGGCGCACGGATATCTACGATACACTCGTTTTGCTATGAGCTTGTAAAGCATAATTTCAACTCGCTCGGCATTTCGGCAGAATGCCGTGTCATCGATCAGGCAGAGAGCGTGTCACTGCTTTCCGAAGTGATGAACGATATGCTCGACGAGCTGTTTTCAGCCGACGACAAGGACGTGACACTCGTGCTCGAGAGGCTCTGCCCACACGGCAAGGAGCGTGAGCTTATCAGGGTGATAACCACCGTATATGAAAAAATACGTGCGTTTTACAGATACGACCTTTGGTTTGAGCAATGCGAGCGGTTTTATCGTGACGAATCAAAAAAAGCCGTCGTCGACCTGTTTGCAACCGACAGCGGCAAAGAGCTTTATGACTATATCCACGATGCTGTAAAGTCTGCTTATATCAAGGCATCAGAGCTTTGCGAATTGCTCGCCTCGGAGCATGCGAGCGAAAACAACCTCAAATTGCCGCTTGCGTACCGTGCGATGCTTTCAGAGGCGGTTGATGCAGGTACATATACTGCGCTTTTGCGTGCGTTCAACGACTACGACAGCATTCCAAAAATGAATACAAATAAGCTCTCTGACTATATCACCGAAAGATACAAGACGATTCGAGCAGAGCTTAAAAAGGATGTCGAGACTATCCAAAAGGTCTTGAACTTCGGCACTGACGATTTCGAAGCGCTGTTTGCCGACTGCGCCGATGTCGTCAGGGCGCTTAGAAACCTTATTGCTAACCTCGACAAACGATTTTTTGCTGCCAAGCAAAAGAGGGGCGGACTCGATTTTGCCGACCTTGAGCAGCTTACGCTTAAGCTGCTTGAAACAGAGGGCGGCGAGCCGACCGAAATATGTCTCAAGCTGCGCGCATCGTTCAAGCAGGTGTTTGTCGACGAATATCAGGATGTCAACCCCTTGCAGGATCGCATATTCTCGTTGCTATCGCAGGAGGGCAACAGGTTTACCGTCGGCGATACAAAGCAGAGCATATACAGGTTTCGCAACGCATACCCGAGCATTTTTATCGGTTATAAAAACGCCTATGGGGATTATGAAACAGGCGTCAAAAACGCTGTCATATATCTGCGTGAGAATTTCAGATGCTCAAAAAACATAATCGATTTCACCAATCTCGTGACAGAATACGCCTCAAAGGGCAGCGACCTCGAGGATGAATATAAAAACGAAGCGCTAGTGTTCAGCAGGGCAGGTGACGTTCCCGATCATCCCGTTGTGCTCGCACACGCATTCTATGAGGTCGGCAGCGAAAATGAAAATAAGGACGGACGCACCGAGGCTATACAGCACTGCGCCGATTTTGTCGCCGCAGAGATCAAAAAGCTCTCGGCAAACGGCATCTCATACAAAGACATTGCGCTGATCTTTTCGGCGCTCAAGGGCACGTCGATACCGTATGAAAGCGCACTGGCACGGGCGGGCATTCCTTATAGGGTCATGAAGTCGACAGGCTTTTTGACTACGCCCGAGATAACGCTTGCGCTTTCGTGTATTTCTGCGATAGATAATCCCACAGACGATATTGCACTGTTTTCGATGATGCGCTCGCCGATGTTCGGCTTTGATGCCGATATGCTCTATAAGATCAGGCGCAGCAACGATGCTTATTCGTTCATAACCTGCATAAGGCGGTTTGCGCACGGTCTGCATCGCAAAAAAATCAGACTGCCGCAAGCGACCTACAGGGTCAAAAGCGTTTCGAAAGAGACAAAAACGCTCGAGCTTTTTGCCTCAAAGTTCCTTTCTCGGCTCGATGCCTATCGCACTGTGGCAGGCGGAATGCAGGCGCACAGGTTTATCAGAATGTTTTATGAAACCTCGGGACTTTTGACTGCCGCCGCAGAGGGAGAGCATCAAAAAGCAAACCTTTTGCGACTTTATCAAGAGGCGGCATCGTTCGAGAGCAGGGGCTTTAAGGGCGTTTCAGCGTTCAGGGCGTATACCGAGCGGCTTTTGGAGGAGGGCGCTGACCTGTCAGGCGCACAGCCTTCCGACGACGATTGTGTCAAGCTTATGACTATCCACGCTTCAAAGGGCCTCGAATATCCCGTGTGCTTTTATATCGGTGCAGACCATACTTTCAACCGCGAGGATATAAACAATTCGATACACATCGCACACCGGGCAGGACTTTCGTTTACGCTCAATTATCCCGACGAATTGCGTGTCTGTGACACCCCGACGAGGCGGCTTTCGATCAGCAGGCTCGACAAAGAGTCACGTGCTGAGGAATTGCGCAAGCTTTATGTCGCGTTGACGAGGGCGAAGGACAGGCTTTATGTCGTTTCGACATCAAATGTTTCTTCGCACACACACGCACCCGAGGATGCCACCTCTGCTAACGACTGGATATTCGGAGCGATACATCGTTCTGAATCCAAGTGCTATGAGTTTGAGAATATTTCATACACAAAGCCGGTCTATGGCAAGGCAGTCCTGCGCAGGACTGACGAAAGCATCGATGATATTTCGCTTGGCATGATAGGCTTTGAATATCAATATTCGCAGGCGTCGGATATGCCTGCAAAGATCAGCGTTTCGCAGCTCGAGCAGGGCTCTGAGCACGGCATAGGCGGTTCGTTGCGTGTGCCGTCGTTTGCAGGTGCGGGCGCAGGTCAAAAGGGCACAGCGAACCACCTCTTTATGCAGTTCTGCGATATGCGTTTTGCAAAAGAGAACGGCGCAAAGGCAGAGGCAGACAGGCTGTTGCAAGAGCGTTTTATCAGCAAAGAGCAATATTCGATGCTTGATTTCAAGGCGCTCGACAGGTTTTTTGCGGGCAGGCTTTATGCCGAAATGCAGTCGTCAGAGCAGGTGTATCGAGAGCGCAGGTTTTCGATACTTGACAACGGCTCTATCATCGGCAAGCCAAGCACCGAAGAATTGCTGGTTCAGGGCGTAATAGACTGCTTTTATAAGACCGACAGGGGTCTTGTGATAGTTGACTATAAAACAGACCGAGTTTTTGGTGATAATGCCGAAGCAGAGCTCGTCAAACGCCATGGCACGCAGATAAGATATTATGCCGTGGCAGCAGAGCGCATGACAGGCATAAAGGTATGCCGCGCAGTCATCTATTCGTTTGCGCTCGGCAGGGAGGTGGAGGTCAAAATTGATTGATCTTACACCCGAAATGCTGCGCGATTTCAGAGGCGAGGTATTTAAGCTTTTGCAAAAGGAGCACAAGTTTGACTATCTCATCGACATTTTTGAGCTTAGCGGAACGTCTGTCTGCGGCGAAGCAGGCGTTATACTCAGTGCCGCACGTGTCGGCGAAATGCTTTATCCCGTGCCTGACGATCATAGACTGCTTGCAGTGAGTGATCGCGGCGTTTCTATCGGCTATCTGCCGACATCGCCTGTGCTTTTGCGCGCGGTCAGAGCAGGCCGCAATATATTTATGCGCACCGAATATTCTGCCGACCTCGAGGGCATTCCGCTGATCATAGTCAGCCTTTGGTGCAGATGATCTCAAATAGTTTCAAAGGACGGAGCGATCCGTCCTTTGTTGTTGCTCAAAAAAGTCTGCATCGCATCATGCTTTCGACAGTATTTGCCCTTGCCATGCGCTATACTTTGCATTGCCAGTCAAAATATGCATCACAAAGGATGGGCGGATATGAAACTCAAAAAGCCAACTACACTTATAAAAACGATCATAACAGAATTATTGTGCGGCATGATCACGGCAGGCGCACCTATGCTTTGGGGCGCTTATCCTTTTGGCATCGCCTATCTGATGTCGCTCGCCGCACCGTCGCCGTTTGCGCTTGCAGGTGCTGTAATAGGCTGCTTTTTTGGCGAAAGAAGCGCTTTGGTGGGCATAATAGCCTGCACGGCGTGCTGCGTTATGCATTTTGTCTATATCAAAAAGATAGGCAACATGACCACTGCCACAAGACTGCTGACTGCCGCCGCTGTCGGCGTGCTAAGCTCGTTCGAAGCCTTTGGAGGCGACCGTGACACAAAGGGAATATTGCTGTTTGCCCTGTGCAACATCATTTCTGCGGTGGCTTTTTGTCTTGTTTTTATCAAGCTGCGCAATTTGAAAAGGCAAAAACGCTCTGTCAAAAACCTTTTGCCAGCCGTGGCGATGTTCGTCGCATCACGCTTTTTTGTCGATATACTGCTTTTTGATATTCCTCTGTCTTTGCCTGTCGGAGTGTTTGTGACACTGCTTTATGCGCACAAAAAAGGCGGACTTTATGGGCTTGCATACGGCTTTGCGTGCGGAATCGCCTGCGGAGCGGCATCGCTCGGCGCACTCGGAATAATCGGGCTGACCTATGCGATGTTTGATGACGATTCGCCGTTTCTTGCAGCGGCGCTGTCGTTTATGCTCGCACTGCCGTCGTATGCATACCTCGGCGGCGACGAACACCTGACCGCTGCGGCGATAATGCTGCTCATGCCTATGACAGCGTTTTTGATACTGCGCAGATATATCGCAAAGCACAGGCAGGAGGAATATATTAAAATGCCCGGCGGTCTGTCACTCGGACGGTTTGCGGCAGCGTTTTCGGCGCTGTCGGGGGTGTTTTACACGTCGGGTGACCCTGCGCTCGGCAGTATAGCCGCCGAATATGGCGGAATTGCAGGCTTGCTTTCATCCGCCGCCACAGAATGCGACCTGTCGCAGGTCCGCTCGGCAGAGCTTGAGAAAGCTGTTTCTGCGGTACTCGACGAAATGCAGGTCGTTCACGGCCCTGTAAGCATTGTAGGCAAGCGTGAAATGACGATCGAGGTCGACGGCGTTCTGCCGTCAAGCGTGCCGGACTCTGCCGACGACATATCGCAGTCGCTCGGCTCGGTGCTCTCTGTACGGCTTTCTGAGCCCGAATTTATCATGAATGGCAGATGCGCTGTTATGCGGCTGACAAGTGTTCCGCAGTTGCGCATAGAATATGCAAAATATCAGCTCTCACGTGGGGGAGAAAAGGTCTGCGGCGATACGCTATTATGCTTTGAAACGCCGGACAAGCGCTTTTGCTGTGTGCTCGCCGATGGAATGGGCAGTGGTGACAGCGCCGCCGCAAGCTCGCATATTGCCGCAAAAATGTCAGAGAAGCTGCTTTCGGCAGGCGCAGACATACAGTCGCTTATATCTGCTATAAATCGTGCTCTTGCAGAGCGCAGCGACGAGGTGTTCAGCACACTCGATATGCTGATATGCGACAGGATGACCGCAATGGCATCTGTCACCAAATCCGGTGCAGCTCCCTGCTATCTCTCGCGAGGCGGCACTTGCAGAGTGATCTCGGCTTCGACTCCGCCGCTTGGCATACTGCCGAGAGTTCAGAGCGCAGTGACTAATGTCAATTTGCAAAAAAACGATGTTCTGGTCATGGTTTCCGACGGCGTTTATCCGACAGGCGGCGAAGATGCACTGCCTGCAGTCATCGAGGCGGCAGGCGTATTGACGGCAGAAAAAATGCTGAGCGAGGTCGTCGAATATCTTTCTTCTGTCAAGACCTGCGGCGACGATATGACAGTCTGCGTCATGCGGTTCTATTAAAAAAAGCAACGCGGGAGCGATGCACTCCTGCGTTGTATTGCGTTATTTCTTTAGTGCCTGAACTTCAAACGTGCCAAACTCGTCACTTTCTTCATCAAGATAAACAAAGAACCAATAGGGCTCAATTTTGTTTTCCGGGGTGACCTTGTATGCAATATAGCTCTTGTATCCGTTGCCCTTTAAAGCGTGAGCGTCAGCGCCTTGTGCGGCTATATAGCTGTCGAACGCATCTTTTTCGCTAATGACCTCTTTATAGCCCTCGCAGTGCTGTTCTTGAACATACGGATTATAGAGAATAAAATCGCATATCATTGCTTTCTCCGACTTGTCGTGCCCGTGGTTTGCATAAAGCAAATCGGTTTCATCCCACGAGAAGCGTACAGAAGCTACGAGCTTTGTGCGTTCTTCTGCGGCATCGGGGTCGAGCTTAAAGATGCTTTTGCTAAAATAAACGTCCGCTTGGCTTTGCTTGATATCTATTCTGACAGAATGATCATCGTCATAGAACTCGGGGAAATATGTTTTAAAAAACATAGTCGCTGCGGCTTTGATCTGCTCTTCTGTCGGCGCTTGGTTGACCTCGCTGTCGCAAAGCTCAGAAAAACGTGGTGCGAGATAAGGCAACGCCCAATGGAAAGCCAGTTGGCGCTCGTTGCACATAAGCAGCTCGATTGCCGCGTGATCGTCAACTCCATCGGGAACAAAATAGTCGGTATCAACACAAATGATATCGCCGTATCTTGTGTATGATTCCTCTGGGGTTAAGTCGCCGCATTCAGGCAGTAGGGGATCTAACTCATACCAGTTATAATCGTGAGTTTTGTCGCTGAAGTATTCGAAAAGCTTTAACGCTTCGTCAAATCCGCCTTTAGCGGGATTGCTTAATATGGCAAGCTTTCTTGATGATTTGAAATTCGTGGTATTTACTGCCGCCAGATATTGGTTTAACGCAGCTTTTTTATTTTCTATTGATGCCTCGTCAGCCCAAAAATCGTCCAGCGTGGGCTGCGTATCATCACTTTGATCCGATGGCTCGCTCGGCGACTCGACGGGCGACTCTGCCGAAGGCTCATCAGATATTTCGCTCGGCGCATCGGGCAATGTGTCATCCGACGGCTGCGATATGCTCGGCGCGCATGCGCAAAGCAAAAGCATTATACTCGCCAGCATCAGCGATAACAATTTGATCTTTTTCATAATTGTGTTCCTTTCGATTGTCTTAAATTATGTCAACCTGCGCCCTAAATGCGGAATTGCACTTAGGGCGGTTTTCAGTAAGATGAGCGGTGTGAAGATACAGAGCATGTTTTTTATCCTCCGATGATCCGATTCTAACTATATTATACACTATTGCATATAAAATGCAATTGGCATATTTTACATATTATTAATTTTATTTTGTGCAACATTACCAAATTTCGGGGGGGGGGTGACACAAAAATAACTTGTTTTTAACAATTCCGCTGTGTCGGTGCTCGCATTTTAAATGCGCTTTTAATATACTTGACAACAGGGGGACGCGGTGGTAAAATTAAGCAGTGATCGACAAATGGTCAGAAAATAACATTTCAGGAGGTCTTATCATGTTCAGGATAGGCACAGTCAACATAGACACTTCGCATGCGCCCGCTTTTGCCGAGATATTGCTCGGCGGCAACGACGCAAGATACACCGCCATATACAACGACGGCTTTCGCACCGACGACGAGGTCGACGCGTTTATAACCAAGTGGGGGCTCGAAAAGAGATATTACGACCTTTCAGAGATGGCAAAAAACGTCGACATCGCTTTTATTCAAAGCTGCAACTGGGATAGGCATCTCGAGCTTGCACAGCCGTTTATAGATGCAGGCGTGCCTGTGTTTATCGACAAGCCTATCGTCGGCTCGGTCAAGGATATAAACAAGCTGCTTTCGCTCGTCGACAAGGGTGCGGTCATCCTCGGCACTTCGGCGCTCAGATACACCTATGAGCACGACTCGTTCTTTGCTGTTCCAGAGGCAGACAGAGGAGATATCGTGCATGTTTCGACCATGGTCGGCGTTGACGAATTCAACTATGCTATTCACTCGATAGAATCTATCATGGGCTTTATCAAGGCAAGACCTGTTGCCGTCAGATTTTTGGGCGCTGCCGAAGTCAGCGGAACACCTGCCGAAAGCTTTTATGTCAGGTTTGACAACGGCGCTACCGCCTGCTATCACGTCTGCATGAAGGGCTGGCAGCCCTCTACGGCGCTCGTTCTGACCACCAAGACGAGCTATGCATATAAGATCGATACCAACAAGGTGTACGAGGCTATGCTTAAGCGTGTTGTCAAGTGGCTCTGCGGCGACAAGGAAGGCGCAAGGCTTGCAACTCCCGACGAAATGTGCGATTCTGTGCGCATAATGCTTGCAGGCAAAAAGAGCCGTGAAAACGGCGGTCTCGAGATGCTTATAAGCGAGCTCAGCGAGAGCGACAGCGGCTTTGACGGCTATGCCTTTGAAGAGTTCTATGCCGCTTCTCAGAGAAAGTAATATTTAAAAAAATTCCCCTTTGGTCGTCAAAGGGGAATTTTTGTATGCAAAGATCAATCGATTATAAGAATCCTTCTGACACCGTCTATCCTGCTGACTGCGGCGATAATGTCGTCGGTTGGCGTTTCGGCGGTATCAAACACGCTGACTGCGTTTGTGCCCTTCGCCTGCGAAATAAGCGTCTCGATGTTTATGCCGCAGGATGAGAACAATTGCGATATCTGAGCGAGCATACTCGGAATATTGGCGTGCAGAACAGTCATCCTGTGCTTTGCCGTCGGCGGCTCTGTTATCGACGGATAGTTGACGCTGTTGACGATGATGCCTTTTTCGAGATAATCGACAAGCTCGTTAGCCGCCATAAATGCGCAGTTTTCTTCTGATTCGGGGGTCGATGCGCCGAGATGCGGTATTGCGATAACGCCCTTGACACCGAGCAGCTCGGCAGTCGGAAAATCAGTGACATATGAGGCTATCTTGCCGTTTTCGAGTGCCTGCTTGAGATCAGCCGCCACGACAAGATCGGCACGAGCCATGTTGATGAGCCTGACGCCGTCCTTCATTTTTGCGATGGTTTCGCTGTTTATCATACCGCGCGTTGAATCGGTGGACGGAACATGCAGGGTTATATAGTCCGAAGCGGCATAAATATCGTCATAGGTGTCTGCCTTGACAACAGAGCGCGAAATGCTCCACGCCGCCTTGACTGTCATATAAGGGTCGCAGCCGATGACGTTCATGCCCAGTTTTGTGGCGGTGTTGGCGACCATGCCGCCTATTGCGCCGAGTCCGATAACGCCGAGCGTTTTGCCGTAAAGCTCAGGGCCGACGAACTGCGACTTGCCTTTTTCGACCTGCTTTGCCGCATCGGGCTGCTCTGCTAAGGTCGCTGCCCAGTTTATGCCGTCGACTATTCGCCTGCTTGAAAGCAGCAGAGCGGCTATCGTCAGCTCTTTGACACCGTTGGCGTTTGCGCCCGGGGTGTTAAAAACGACTATGCCCTCGTCAGAGCAGCGGTCGATGGGAATGTTGTTGACGCCTGCTCCCGCACGTGCTATCGCAAGCAGGCCTTTGCCGAGCTGCATAGAATGCATATCGGCACTGCGAACCATTATGCCTGCGGCATCTGCTGCTTCGGCAGAAATGTCAAACCCGTGTGAAACCAGCACATCTGTGCCGAGCGTGTCTATTTTGTTTAAAAGTGCAATTTTGTTGTTTGTATTCTTCATATGTTCTCGCTCTCAAATCTGCGCATGAAATCTATCAGCGCTTCTATTCCCTCGACAGGCATTGCGTTGTATATCGAGGCACGCATACCGCCGACAGAGCGGTGACCCTTGATGTTGACCAGTCCGTTCTGTGCCGCTTCGTCACAGAATTTTTTATCAAGCTCCTTGTCGCCTGTGACAAAGCAGACATTCATTATCGAGCGGAACTGTTTGTCTGCCGTCGGCTTGAAGAGTGCCGACGAATCGAGATAATCATACAGCATATGTGCCTTGCGCTCGTTGATCCTTTGGCGCTCGACAAGTCCGCCTGTCGAGATCAGCCACTTGAAGACGAGTCCTGCGACATAGATCGAATAGCATGGCGGAGTGTTGTACATCGAGCCGTTCTCTGCCTGTATCTGCCAGTCGAGCAAAACAGGAGTCTTAGGTCTTGCGTGACCCAAAAGATCCTTGCGCACTATGACGATCGTAAGTCCTGCAGGACCGACGTTCTTTTGCGCACCTGCATAAAGCACACCGAATTTTGTGACGTCGATCGGCTTTGAAAGAATGCACGAGGATACGTCGGCGACGAGCGGAATATCACCCGTATCGGGTATCTTATCATACTGCGTGCCAAATATCGTGTTGTTGAGACATATATGCACATAGTCGGCATCTGCGTCAAACTCCGTCACCTCGGGAACATAAGCATAATTGCGATCCTTTGAGTCAGCGAGAATATTGACTGTGCCGAATTTCTGCGCTTCTTTTGCCGCTTTGCCGGAAAACTGTCCGCTGACGATATAGTCTGCCTTGCCGTTTCGCATCAGGTTGAGAGGAACGGCAGAAAACTGCATCGTCGCACCGCCCTGCAAAAACAGCACTTCATAGTTGTCGGGTATCTGCATCAGCGTGCGCAGATCCTGCACCGCCTCATCGAAGATCTGCTGATACATCGGCGATCTGTGGCTCATCTCCATGACCGACATTCCGCTTGAATGATGGTCTGTCAGCTCGCGCTGTGCGGTCTCGAGCACCTCGATGGGCAGCATGGAAGGTCCTGCCGAAAAATTATAGACTCTTTTCATATCGTTTTCTCCTGCAAATTGGCTGATTGGTTTTATTAATTATTATCATAATACTCTCAAGAGCCCCTCGTGTCAATATAAAATATGAGATTTATTTCAATTTTAGAGATGAACTTGCCTTGCCAAAGGTTGACAAACCTGCTTTTGTGTGCTACAATACAGTTTCAAAAAAGGTATTATTGGCATTTTATCTGCATATATAGATAAACAAAAGGTCTGTTTTGGAGGTTTGCCTGATGTTAGATCAATTATATATAGATTTGGCGGAACGCTCAGGTGTTGCGCCTATTATTATTTCAATAGCTATTATGCTGATGTGCGGCTTTTTGATGACACGCATCACCAAAAAGCTGAGATTGCCGAACGTGACGGCGTATATCACGGCAGGCATACTGATAGGCCCGTTTTGTCTCGACCTCGTGCCGCAGTCTATTATCGACGGCACAGAATTTCTGACCGATATAGCGCTTGCGTTTATCGCATTCAGCACAGGTGAATTTTTTAAGCTGTCAAAGCTCAAAAACAGCATTCGCAAGGTGCTTGTGATAACTGTTTTTGAAGCGCTGATGGCATCGCTTGCGGTGTTTGCGCTCTGCTTTTGGATATTAAAGCTCGACCTGTCGTTCTCGATCGTGCTTGCGGCGCTCGCTTCGGCGACTGCGCCTGCCTCGACGATGATGACCATAAGGCAGACAGGCGCAAAGGGCGAGTTTGTCGACACGCTGCTGCAGGTGGTGGCTTATGACGACATAGTCGCTCTGCTTGCATACAGCGTTTCGATATCCGTGGCAGTCACCTCGCTGACAGGTGCGGCATTCAGCTTTTCGAGCGTAGCACTGCCTGTCGCAAAGAATATCGGCGTGCTTGTGCTCGGCGGAGCATTCGGCTTTGTGATGAAGCTGCTCATTCACAAAAAGCGCTCGACAGACAACCGACTGATCATAGCGATAGCGCTTTTGTTTGCTTTTTGCGGAATATGTGCCACCGTCGATGTTTCTCCGCTTTTGGGCTGTATGTCGATGGGCACGGTGTATGTCAATACCGCCGACGATGACAGGCTGTTTAAGCAGCTCAATTATTTCAGCCCTCCGATATTGCTTTTGTTCTTTGTCAGATCCGGACTCGCCTTTGACCTGCACGCACTTGTCAATCCGTCGGGCGCTATAGGCGGTGTGTCGCTGCTGGTGGTCGGCGTGCTGTATTTCGTGGTGCGTATCGCAGGCAAGTATATCGGTGCTTTTGTCGGAGCGATCTGTGCAGGCTCGTCCGGTGCGATACGCAATTATCTCGGACTTGCGCTTATACCGCAGGCGGGCGTCGCAATCGGTCTTGCCGCCATGGGCGCAAGAATCCTGGGCGGTGAAGCGGGCAACGCGCTCGAAACAGTCATTCTTGCATCCAGCGTGCTGTATGAGCTTATAGGTCCTGCGTGCGCAAAGCTTTCGCTTTATCTCTCAAAATCTTATTCAACCAAGCTCGAGGACATCGTGCCGCTCGAAACACAGAGCGAAGAGCCCCAAAAGAACGACGTCGAGCTTTTGATAGAACGCATTCAGAAGATCCGGGAGGAGCTGCGACAGGAGCATATCAGCGAAGAAGAGGTCGCCTTTACCGAGGCGGCACAGGAGCAGCTCGACGCCATCTCGGGCGTACACGCACATCTCGTATCGGGAGGTAACAAAAAATGATAGATCCTATCGCAAAAATGCTGGGTGAATGGTCGCAGACGCTCACCATAGGCGCAATATTGCTGAGAATCGTATTGTCGATATGCCTTGCCGCCATAATCGGCTGCGAGCGTTCGAGCAAAAGACATTCGGCAGGTCTGCGCACCTTTATTCTTATCTCGCTCGCCATGACGGTAACAATCCTGCTTGACACCTATCTCGTTGCCGAGGGGCTGACCGAGCTGTTTATTCTTTCGGGTGCATCGGTCCTCGGCGCTGCCGTCATAAGCGTGCATTCGCTGATGGTCAACTCACGCAGCCAGATCAAGGGATTGACCACGTCGGCGGCTCTGTGGGCTTGCGCCATCATCGGATTGACAGCCGGCGCAGGCTATTATACAGTCACACTCGTCTGCTTTGCGGTGCTTTTGTGCTGCCTGTCTATCCTGCCTGTGCTCGAGAGGTATCTCAAGGACAGATCAAACTATTTTGAGATACAATTGGAGCTCAAAAACAGCGCCTGCCTCAGCAATTTCGTCGCAATAATCAGGCGTCTTGGACTCAAGATCGACGACATCGAAGCCAACCCTGCCTACACCAATTCGGGCATAAGCGTTTATTCGGTCTCTATATCGATAAACAGCGCCGAGCTCAAGAAATATAAGACGCACACCGAGATAATCGAAGCGCTTCGCAGCCTCGACTATGTCACTCATATCGAAGAAACTTGATCTAAAAAGCATAACAAAAAAGAGCCGCGTGGCTCTTTTTTATTATTCATTGGGTATCGTTACAACAAATCTGACGCCCTGATGCGTGTTGCTGACTGTTATATCGCCGTTCACGCCGTCGACTATGCGCCTGACGAGCGCAAGCCCAAGACCGTTGCCCTCGCCCGAGTGCGAGCTGTCGGCTTGATAAAACCTGTCAAAAATGCGGTCAAGATCGTTTTCGGGTATCTTTTCGCCGACATCCTCGACCGAAAAATTGACATAGCCGCCGAACCGCCACAGCCTTATCGTGATGACGCTGTTGCTGCTTGCAAATTTGACGGCGTTGTCTATCAGGTTGAGCGATGCGTGGTACATAATCGATTCATAGCCGTTTATGGTTATTTCGGCGAGGTCTGCGTCGATGTCGATGCCCTTTGTGCCCCATTTTGTTTCGAGCGCAACTATCGCCGAGCGCACCTGCTCGTCGAGCCTGAACGACGTTTTTGCCTGCGGGATCGCTCCGTTCTCAAGCTTTGAAAGCAAAAGCAGACTGCCCACGAGGCTCGAGAGCCTCGATGTGCCCGACAGTATTTTTTGTATGTATTCGTCTCTCTCGTCATCTGTCAGAGAGCTGTCCTGCAAAAGCGTGGCATAGCCCTCGATGGCGGTTATCGGTGTCTTGAATTCGTGCGTGACGCTCGACATAAAATCGGATTGCAGGTTTTCGTTGGCTGATAGCTCGTCGACCATAAGATTGAAGTTGGTGTTCATATCAGTGATCTCTTTGAGCGTGCCCTTGGGCTCGAGCTTGACCGAAAAATCGCCTTTTGCGACCTTGCGCATAGCCTTGCCCAATTTGTCTATCGGGTCGATGAGCGCTCTGACGACAAAGTTTGTCGCCGTCGCACCTATGACCGCAGAAATTATCAGCATCCACGCCCATGACGGAAAGTCGACCGTGATGCCGAACAGGCTGTTGATGCCCGCCGCTATCAGCAGCGATATGCCGACCGTCGTGATAAATTCGGTGACGATGATGAAATAAAACCTGATCTTGAGCCTGAATTTAAAGGTGTATTCCTGCAGATGCTTTGAGTTTTTGATAGATCTTTTCATAGCTTTTCGACCTTGTATCCGACACCTCGGATAGTGACTATTCTAAAATCCTTGCTGTCTCTGAACCTGTCACGAAGCCTGCCGATATGCACATCGACCGTGTGCGCATCGGTGTTGCTTTCATAGCCCCAGATGTCGTCCATCAATTGCTGCCTTGTAAATATCTTGCCGGGATAGGATGCCATCTTGTAAAGCAGCATAAACTCCTTTTGCGGCAATATCATGCTGACACCGTCTGTTGTGACGGTGAGCGAATCGCATTCGAGCACAGTGCCGCCGACAGTCTGCCTGCGCTCGTTGATCATCTGCGCACGCCTCAGCAAAGCACCGACACGCAAAAGCATCTCGTTGATGTTGACAGGCTTGACCATATAGTCGTCACTGCCCGAGAGAAAGCCTCGGCGCATATCATCAAACGAATCCTTTGCGGTTATCATCAGAACAGGCGTCATCATGCCTGCATCACGCATCGCCTCGACCAGCTCATAGCCGTCTGTGTGCGGCATCATAATGTCTGAAATGATCAGATCAAAATATCCGTTTTCAAGCGCCTTAAGTGCTTCGGAGCCGTCACCAACCTCGGTGACGGCGTATCCGTTTTTGGTCAGTACCCTCGAGAACAGCCGCCTGAGCTCACGGTCGTCCTCTGCGATCATTATCTTGAACATATTCGTTTACCATTCGGGCAGCAGGCTCTGATCGTCGCTGCTGCTTGAATCGGCGGAGCTCTCGTCCTGCGTTATGCCCACCCAGTGCTCTTTGCACACTCTGTTGGGGGCGAGCTCGCGTGACGAGTTTGAATAGCCCATAAAAACGCCTTCGGGCAGGAGATAGCGCCAATATGACACCGAGGTGCTTTCGGGCGGCACATAATAGCCTATGACAGGATACCAGAGGTATCCGGCATCGTAAACTCTGATGTTTTTATAAAGCGTTCTGTCGACCTTGCGCAGGCTGACCTGAATGATGTTCGATTCGGGGCAGGCGCAGCCGTCGAGCGAAACCGCCTTTGTCACGTTGTCATAGTCGACCATGATATGGCAGTCACATTCCTCGGTGGGAATAGTGTCTCTGGTATAAACGCCGTCGTCGTATATGACCTTCATCTCGCCGTTCATGACGCCGAGGTCGGCACGGCACGCATCGCAGGGAGCTTTGCCCGAGATCGAGCAGTATTCAATGCCTGTTTCAACGTCTGCGGGAACTGTGAATTTGAGTGTATAAGGAATGTTGTTTGCCTCGTGGTATTCGTATATCTTGCGCATGACTGTGTCCCACGCCTGAGTTGCGGGGTTGCCGCTGGCAACTATCGTCTTGTTGTTGTCATAGCCATACCAGCTGCAAATGGTGTAGTCGGGCGTGTAGCCGCAGAAATAGTTGTCCTTGTTGTCGTTGGTCGAACCGGTCTTGCCTGTGACCTCGAGTCCAGGGAAGGATTTATAGAACTTGACGTCACGGCGGGATGTGCCGTAGCTGCCCGAAATGACCTTCTCCATCAGCTTGGTCATGATATAGCAGGTCGATTCCTTGAATACCGTGCGGCCCTTGTCGCTGTTATCGATAATGATGTTGCCGCGGCTGTCTCTGACCTCGCTGAACGTGCGGGCCTTTAAAAACGTGCCGCCGTTTGCGAGTGTTGCATATGCCTGTGTCATCTCACGCACTGTTACGCCATAAGTGAAAGAGCCGAGTGCGAGAGGGGAGAGCTGCTTGTCAGAGAACGAGCTGCCGTCCTCATAGGTGACATTCTCAACGAGCGTTGTAAAGCCGAGGCTGTTGACCAGATGGTCATAGACCGTGTCAACGCCGAGCATCATGCAGGTTCTGACAGCGACAGTATTCAGCGAGCGCTGTATAGCATAGCTGAGGCTGCATTTGCCTGAATAGGTCTTTGACGAGTTGGGCGGCCAGTATGAATCAGTGCTTTCATAATAAATGACCGGTGAGTCGTCGACAGAGCTGCCGTAGGTATAGATGCCTTTTTCTACCGCAAGCGAATAGACCGAAAGCGGCTTTATCGACGAACCGCACTGTCGCTTGCTCTGTGTGGCTCGGTTAAGACCTCGGTTGACAGTCTTTTCACCTCTGCCGCCTCTGATTGCCAAAAGGTCGCCTGTGTATTGATCCATGACGCACATTGCGCCCTGACCCTTGATGCCTGTGGTGGTTGCCCAATATTCGTCCTTTGTATAGACCTCGTCGACTATCGCCTGGATGTCGGGATCCATGCAGGTGACTATCTGCAAGCCGCCTGCGTAAAGCATTTGAGATGCCGTGACGGTGTCGCACTCGTATTTTTGCATGAGCGCATCGATGACGTCATCCATGACCGCATCGAGATAATATGACCTGATGCGTGTGGAGGAGTCGGTCGAGCTCTCTTCGTCGTCGGTCTTGAGCATGAGCGGAGCATCATAAGCCTCGTCAAATTCTGCCTGCGTTATCTTGCCCTGCTCGAGCATCAGCTTGAGCACGAGATTGCGGCGTGTCAGGTTGTTCTGAGGATTGATTATCGGGTCGTATCTGATAGGCGACTTGCCTATGCCCGCGATGGCGGCGCATTCGACCAAAGTCAGATCCTTGAGCTCCTTGCCGAAATAGGTCTCTGCTGCGGCACGCACGCCGTTGCAGTTGTGAGAAAGGTATATCGTGTTGAGATACATCTCGAGTATCTCGGTCTTGGTGAATTTCTTTTCGACATTCAGCGCACGCAGCATCTCCTGTACCTTGCGCTGTATAGTCGTCTGGTTCTCGCCCGAAACGTTCTTTATCAACTGCTGGGTGATGGTCGAGCCACCGCCGTATGAGCTGCTCGTCGGCATAAAGAAGTTATAGACCGCCGAGAGCGTTCGCTTGGTGTCAACGCCGTTGTGTGTCAAAAAGCGCTGATCCTCGACTGCAATATATGCGTCGATCAACGTCTGCGGAATATCGCCGTATGAGACCCAAAGTCGGTTTTCGCTCGCATACAGCCTGTCAGCCTCGAGCTCTATCTCGTTGCCGTTATCGTCAAGATAAAAGAGCGACGTAGAAAGCGCAGAATCAAACTGCAGGTTGTCGAGGCCTGTGTATTCGGGGTCGATATAGTTTTTGATATAGACCACGAAAGCAAGCACCGCAGCCGCACCTGTTATTATCAGCACGAGTAAAAGCGTAAACAGTGCGTTGAGCGCATAGGTCAATGCCTTGCGTATGACAGTGAGCAGAATGCCGAGCGTGACCTTGGCGGTCTCTTTGGCTATTGCGCCTCCTGCGGGGGAAGCCTGCTCCTGCTCGTCCTCGGGATGCCAAAGCCCCTTGAAGACCGCAGTGCTGTCGGTAGTGCTGCCGTGAGCGCTGCCTGCTATTCTGGTCGTGTCGAGGCGTCGTGTGGCGGCGTTGTCGACTGTTTTTTGTGATTGCTTTTTGATTTTCTTTGCCAAAATAATTGCCTCCTTGCGTAGGGTCAGTCCTTTACGGCGACGTTGTCGTCACCCAAAAGAGCCTTGAGCCTAAAGATAAGCTCGTCGGATATATTGCAGCCGCCGCTTTTTGGAGCGGTGAGCTTGCCTGTTGAAACATAATATATGCGTATCGCATCGGCGCCCGGATGCTTTTTGAGCATTTCGACCGCCTGCATCAATAAATGCTCGTTCTGCGGTGTGATGCGCAAAAACAGCTTGCGCGGCGTTTGTGCCGCTTCGCCCTCTCCGAGCATTTTTGCGGATCTGAATATCAGCTTGACGGTATCCTGCTCGTCGTCGCCTGCGGCGTCCTCAAGCCTTGCCTCGCAGACAAAGCGATAAATGCCGCCGACATTCAAAAGTGCGCTGACCTTTTCGTGATCCTTTGGGAACACGGTCATCTCGACTTCGCCATAGAGATCCTCCAAAGTGAGTATCGCCATGCGCTTGCCTGACGCTTTTGTCACTATGTCGCGCTTTTTTGCTATCATGCCGACAAAGTTGACAACAGATTTTTCTTTTATAGCACCGGAGGTAAGCCCCTCATAAAGCTGCCTCGTGTTTTTTGCATCGCTGCTTTCTATATACGCTCTGTATCTGTCGAGAGGGTGTCCCGAGAGATAAAGTCCCGAGAGGTATTTTTCGTCGGCAAGCCTTGCCGATAACGGAAACTCGTCTATCTCACGGTAGTCGAGCTGCAATTCCGCATCCACGTCGTCACCGCCAAAGAGCGACAACTGCCCCTCATAGCTTTTGCTGCGCCGCCTTGAAACAGATTCGACCGCCGCATCAAGCACGCTCATCAGCCTGCTGCGATATATGCCGAAGCTGTCGAGCGCTCCGCATCTTATGAGCGCTTCGAGCATACGAACGTTGCCGTAAACTGCTGTTCGCTCTATGAGATCGGCAGGCGACCCGAAAGGCCTCTTTTGGCGCTCTGTTATCAGGTTGCGTGCGAACGCCGTGCCGACGTTTTTGATAGAAGCAAGTCCAAATCGTATGCCGCCATCCTCGAGCGCAAAATTTTCAAAGCTCCTGTTGACGTCGGGTGGATAGACCTTGATGCCCATGTCTGTGCATTCGTCGATATACTGCTTGACCTTTGCGGTGTCGCCCATGACCGAGCGAAGCAGTGCGCACATATATTCAGCAGGATAATGGCATTTGAGATAAGCTGTTCTGTAAGCCACGACCGCATATGCCGCCGCATGGCTCTTGTTGAAGGCGTATCTTGCAAACTCGCGCATCTGCGCAAATATTTCGTTTGCGACCTTTTCGCTGACGCCGTTTGCGGCTGCGCCCTCGACGAACGCCTTTTTTTCGACGTCCATTATTTCTGCTTTTTTCTTTTTCATCGCCTGACGCAGAACGTCGGCGTGACCATAGGTGAAGCCTGCCAGCGTGCGGCATATCTGCATGACCTGCTCCTGATAGATTATGCAGCCGTATGTGCCGCCTAATACAGGCTTTAGCAGGGGATGAGCGTATTCGACTGCGTTTTGGTCTGCTCTGCCTGCCAGAAATCTGCCTATGCTGTCCATCGGGCCGGGCCTGTAAAGACTGATGACCGAGATGATGTCCTCAAAGCAATAGGGCTTCATTCGCATAAGCAACGAGCGCATTCCGTCGCTCTCAAGCTGAAACAGACCTATCGACCTGCCTTTTGCAAGCATTGCATATGTCGCTTCGTCGTCGGTATTTATCTTTTCTGCCGAGAGACCTGCGCCGTTCTCGTTCGCCATCTTTATTGCGTTGTCTATGATTGTCAGAAACCTGAGCCCCAAAAAATCTATCTTGAGCAAGCCGAGGTCGGCTATCGTGTTCATCGTATACTGCGTCACGGGCGCACTTTCGCCGACCGCAAGCGGAACATAGTCTGTGACAGGTCTGTCTGTAATGACCACGCCCGTTGCGTGAGTCGAGGTATTGCGAGGACGTCCCTCGAGCCGCTTGGCATAGGCTATAAGCTTGTCTATTTCAGAGTCCGACTCGCACAATTGCTTTAGCTCGGGCACACTCTCGAGCGCCTCGCTGATAGTGAGGTGCCGCGGAATAAGCTTTGCGCATTCATCGGTGCGTGAATATGATATTCCGAGTGCTCTGCCTGTGTCTCGAACCGCCTGACGTGCCGCCATAGTGCCAAAGGTTATTATCTGAGCGACATGATCTCTGCCGTATTTTTCGGCAACATAGTCGATGACCTCGCCACGGCGCTCGTCGCAGAAGTCTATGTCTATATCCGGCATGGAAATGCGTTCGGGGTTCAAAAACCTCTCAAACAGCAAGCCGTATTTTATAGGATCGACGTCGGTTATCCCGAGGCAATAGGCGGCAAGCGAGCCTACCGCACTGCCACGTCCGGGGCCGACAGGAATATGTCTGTATTTTGCATATGCCACAAAGTCGTGGACTATCAGAAAGTATTCGTTAAAGCCCATGCTGTCTATGATGCCGAGCTCATAGGTCAGCCTGTCTGTATATTCCTTGCTTTTTTGGATAAGTCCGTTCTTGACACGGTCGTTGTAGCCCTCTATGCAGAGGTTGCGCAGGTATTCCGCCGATGTAAGATGCTCTGGCGGATAAAAGGCAGGCAGGTGCATGACGCTGAAATCAAAGTCAAACCTGCATTTGTCTGCAATGACCTTTGTGTTTGCTATAGCCTGCGGAATGTCGGCAAACAGCTTTTGCATCTCGTCTGTCGATTTTAAATAATATTCGTCGCCCTGCATGGCAAGCTTGAGGTCGGACAGCGTAGAAGCGGTCGAAACGGCTGTCAGCAGTCTTTGCAATTCGCTGTCCTGCTTTGAAATATAATGCACGTCGTTGGTGGCGACGAGCTCTATGCCGAGCGAACGTGAAATATTGCAGATGGCGCTGTTGACTCTCAGCTCCTCTTCGATGCCGTGGCGCTGCAGCTCGAGATAAAAATCATTGCCGAATATGCCCATGAATCTTTCTGCTGCGGCGGTCGCTTTTTGCAGATCGCCGTTTATGATGCTTTTTGGTATCTCGCCCGCAAGGCAGGCAGAAAGGCATATAAGCCCCTCGTGATATTTGGTTATCGTTTCTATATCTGTTCTCGGCTTTTGATAAAAGCCCTCGGTGAATGCAAGCGAAACTATTTTTGTCAGGTTTTTATAGCCTGTTTCGTTTTTGACCAGCAGAATGAGATGCGAATAATCAGAGTCGACAGGATGCTTTTTGTCTGACATGCGCCTCGGAGCGACATACACCTCGCAGCCTATGATAGGCTTTATGCCGGCCTTGATGCAGGCACGATAAAAATCCACCGCTCCGTAAAGTGCACCGTGGTCGGTTATGGCGACGGCTGATTGCCCTGCGGACTTGACTCTCTCGGGTATCTCGCTTATGCGGCACGCACCGTCAAGCAGGCTGTATTCTGTGTGGAGGTGCAGATGAACGAACTCCACTTTTTCTGTGTCCTTTCGATTGTTAATAAATGCTTGCTCAGCTTAAGTTGTCGGCAATATCGATTATGCGCTCGAATCTGTGCTTGATGCCCGATTTTGAGATAGGTGCTGAAAAATACACACGTAGCTGCTCGAGGCTTTCGGCAGGGTGCTCGAGCCTTATGTCAGCCGCCTCACGCAGCTCTGGCGGCAATTTTTGATATTCTTTTGCTTCGATGAGCCTGTTTATTGCGTTGAGCTGCTCGGCACACGCCTTTGATGAGCGGTTGATGTTGGCGGTGAGTGCGTTGCCTGTGCGGTTGACAGAGCAGCGTATCTCTTGAATGACGGCCTCTTCCTTGAGCGTGACAGCAAATTTTGCCGCACCAAGCAGTGTGACAAAATCCTCGAGCGACTCGCGCTTTTTGTAATATAAAATAGTTTTGCCGTTCCGCTTGCCGAAGGAGGGCGGAACTCCGCAGTCGGCGAGCATTCCCGCAACGAAGTATGCGTTGTCGCCGTCGACCCTCAAAACGAGCTCACAGCGCTTTGAAGGCTCTGAAATATATCCATGGTACGCAAAAAGCGCTCTGAGATAAGCCCTGTCGCATTTGTCGCAGACAGGCTGGTACGGCACTGCGTTCCTGCCGCACTCAAAGGCATTGAGGCAGCACTCCGAGGTCGGCGCTTCAGAAAGCAGATGCTGCTTTAATTCATTGCAAAACGACATATCTCACCCGATAAACCTTATCTCAGGCTCGAGCTCGACGCCGCTGTGTGTATAGACATGGTCACGCACAGCCATAGTGAGCCAAAAAACATCGCTCGCCGTGGCGTTGCCTGTGTTGACTATAAAGCCCGAATGCTTTGTCGAGACCTGCGCTCCGCCGATCGCAAAGCCCTTTAAGCCTGCTTCTTCGATAAGTGCGGCGGCATAGTGTCCTGTCGGGCGCTTGAATGCACTGCCGCATGACGGCAGGTCGAGCGGCTGCTTTGTCTTGCGTGCCTGCATATTTGTATCCATGATGTTTTTGATCTGATCTTTGTCGCCGTGACAAAGCTCAAATTCTGCCAATATCAGCGTGCAATTATTCTTTTGAAGTGCGCTGTAACGGTATGCAAAACCCATATCTTCCTTTTGAAGGTCTATGCGCCTGCCCTTGTCGTTATAGCAGCTGCACGATTTAAAAACGTCAGAGATCTCGCCGCCGTATGCGCCTGCGTTCATGAATACCGCTCCGCCGACAGTGCCGGGAATGCCGTATGCAAATTCAAGCCCTGACAAGCCAAGCTTCATTGCTTCGTTCGAAACAGCGCTCAGAGATGCGCCTGCGTATGCAGTCAGCGTAGTGCCGTCAAATTTAAATTCTGCCATGCCTGTTGTAAATATGATGCAGCCGTCATAGCCCGAATCGGCAACAATTATGTTAGAGCCGTTGCCTATGACGGTGTAGGGTATAGCGTCGGCGAGGCAATGATCTATCGCCTCTGCGAGCTCGCCCTTGTTTGTCGGAAAGCAGGCAAGCTTTGCCTTGCCACCGACGCGCATGGTGCAATAATTTGACATATCAAGATCGTAAAGATAGCGCATCAAAAACATCTCCTTATGCTCTTATACAATAACTCTATTATATTATACTATAAACCTCGTGAAAAAACAATAACCGACGCAAATTTTTTATCTCAGCAAGGCTTTAAGCCCGTTTTTTGTCTATTGACAGCACGGCGCAGTCATGCTAAAATAAGACAAACGACGACATTTTTCATCCGCCGAGGAGATCGATATGACTAAAAAAACAAGGATACAGAATATTTTATGCATCTTGCTCGTGCTTATATATGCTTTTTCGCTTTCGGCTCTTGCTTTGCCCGAGGTCGGCGATGCTCCACTCGACCCTGTTTTTAGCCTGAATGTCACGACTGACAAGGAGTCTTATTATGCAGGGCAGACAGTCACTGTTTCTGTCACCGTCAGCAATATAATTCCTGCCAAGGGACTCAGCTTTGTTTCTTTCAAGCTCTGGTATGACAAGACGAAGGCCGAGCCCTTGATAAAAAACGACGGCAACCTCAATGAGAATTTTAGTGCAATGCTCGCCGTTTCGCCCGACAGCACAAAATGGGAGTGCTTCGGCAAGCTGTGCGACGGATATTATGAGCTTTCGGCACTCACCGACAGCAACGCCACCGCCAAGGATGACGGCTCAATAAGAATTGACGTGCAGTTCAAGCTTTTGCGCGGCGAATATGAGGATGTGTCTTTCGTCGTTCCGAATGACAGCATTCAGGCGTATGATTTTGATATGCGCGGAGTTTTGTACGGCACGGGCGGCTCTTGCAAGGCGGCAGTCGAGCAGGCGGTGTTCGAGGTCGTCGAGGGCAAGCCTGCCGTTATCGACGGCGGATATATCTATGTCAAAGAGCAGAACGCCAAGATCAAGGACCTGCGTGCATACTTCACCTGTGACATCGAGGTCACCAAGAGCACAGGCGCTGCGGTCAAAGAGACTGACGCCATAGCCACAAACCAGATAGTCACTGCGCTCGGCAGCAGGTATACCGTCGTGCTTTATGGCGACGTCAACGGCGACGGCAAGATAAGCGTTGCCGATTATACCATCGTCAAGCGAGTCCTGCAAAACACCCTAACCATCGAGGGCGCGTTTGAAAAAGCGGCGCATGTTTCTATGCGTGACAGCATACGTGTTTCTGACTATACGCGCATCAAGAGATATATCCAGGGTATATCAGCCCTTCTGCCATAACGACATTGTAATAAAAACAGCTGCCTTCGGAGCGACCGAGGGCAGCTTTTTTGCTGTGAATGATGACACGGGAAATTAAAAGCGCACTATAATGCTTAGGCAAAAATACGATTGCATCGTATAATTGCCTTGAAATGCAAAGCATCACCTCACGCACCGAAGGTGCACTTCACGTGCCGCAAGGCACGCTTAACTTAAAAAAGCACGCCTAAGCGTGCAAATGATCAGTGAAGCTTGGCTTCGCCAAGTGAAGCAGCGGCAAAGCCGCCGTGAAGCATCGCGCTGCGCACGACGTGAAGCAAAGCGTGCCACTCACGCCCACAGACACTTCACGATGCAAAGCATCACTTCACGCACCGAAAATGCACTTCACGTGCCGCAAGGCACGCTTAACTTAAAAAAGCGCCGATCCTGTCGGCGCTTTTTTAACAGGGATAGCTGGATTTGAACCAGCGAGTGACGGAGTCAAAGTCCGTTGCCTTAACCACTTGGCTACATCCCTACGTACCGCATATTATACAACAAACATGCGGCTTTGTCAACAACTATTTTTGCCTGTCAAGCGCATCGGCGATAATGAGTCCGTGGTCGCCTGCGAGCTGGCAATCTGTCAGGAATTTATAAGTGCTGTCGCACTCGAACGGCATTATCGGGGTTGACTTTAGCACAGAATAATTTATCTCTTTTTCGCCGCATTTGAGCGAAATGTCGATTATCTGCTGTCTTTCGGTCTCGGTTTGGGTCTCGTCGTGACGTGTGATGCTGTATTCAAACCAGCCTGCATCGTCGGCGTCGTCGCCTGCGTGTGCCGCCTGAACGTCGCCTATAAATGTTGCGGCAAACGCTACGGTAATGATCCTCGTGCGGGGGTCACGGTCGGGCTGCGACCAGACCCTGAGCTGTCTGACAGCGACAGACGAGATGCCTGTCTCTTCGGTAAGCTCTCTGACTGCGGCGTGCTCGACCGTTTCGGTCATTTCAACAAAGCCGCCGGGCATCGCATATTTGCCGAGTGCAGGATGTCCGCCTCGCTTGATGAGCAAAAGCTTGCCCTTGTAGGTAAGAATAATATCGACCGTGACAGACGGGCGCTCGAACTTCGACGCATCGTATTGCGCCAGAAATTCTGCCTCTGTCAAGCCGTTTCTGTCTCTAAGCTCCATTATTAATCGCTCCTTTTGCCGCATCACAGCGGCTTCTTTTTTATCTTGGAATTCTGCCTCGGATATTGGGGTGGGGTGGGGCAGACCTTTTTTATCACTATAAGCGTGTGAACTCGCTCTGTCGTGGGAATAGGACATTTGATTATCTCTGCATCGGTGCCGCCGAGTATTTTTATGCCGTTTTTGGCTTCTTCGTATTCATCGATGCCGCCGGGACCTTTCATAGCTATGAAATAGCCGCCCTTTTTGACGAATGGCATACACCATTCGCAAAGCACGTTGAGCCGTGCCACGCCTCTGGAAACCGCGATGTCGAATTGCTCGCGGTATTCTGTCTGTTGTGTCAGCTCTTCGGCTCTGCCACAAAGCGTGCTTATCGAAACGCCTGCCGCTTTTGCGGTGTCTGCGACGAAAGCGAGCTTTTTTGCCGTGGCATCGTTGGCGGTGACGTTGCAATCGGTACACGAGGCTATGGGCAGTGCGGGAAAACCGCCACCGCAGCCTATGTCGATGACTTTTTTGCCCTCTTGAAACAGTCCTGTCGTCATAAGCGTCAGAGAGTCATAGAGGTGCAGCATTGCAATGTCCTCCGGCGTTTTGAGCGCAGTAAGGTTGAGCACGCCGTTCATTTCGTCGAGCCTGTCGCATATGACCGAGAGCCTGCACAGGTCTCTCTCCGGTAGTGATGTCATGTGCTGCTGCAATATTCTGACAGCGTTATTCATTGTTTTTGCCTCCGTCCTTTGCGAGATATACCAAAAGCACCGAAATATCGGCAGGGCTGACACCCGAGATCCTCGACGCCGCACCTATGCTGGCAGGTCTCTGCGCTGAAAGCTTTTGAACAGCTTCGATGCGCAGACCGCCTATTTTTGTGTAATCGACAGATGTCGGTATCAGCTTTTTTTCGAGCTCGTTGAATCTCTCTGCCGCCGCAAGCTGCTTTTTGATATAGCCCTCGTATTTTATTTCGGTTTCTGCACGGCAGGCGATGCTGTAGGGGATATTTAACGTGCTGTCGAGCGCATATATTTCAAATATGCTTATGCCCGGTCTGCGCAGTAGCTCGGACTTGCGCATTCCGCCGTCGACCTTGTCAAAGCCGTGCGAAACGAGCAGGTCGTTTAAGCCCTGCGAGAGCGGTATGCTCTCTGCAAAAAGCCTGCTTATCTCGTGAGCGAGTATCGCTTCGTCGAGCATGTATTTATAATATTGCTCGTCTCGTATCAGCCCGATGCGCCTTGCCTTTGGCGTGAGCCTTTTGCGCGCGTTGTCCTGCCTGAGCAAAAGCCTGTATTCGCTGCGTGAGGTCATCATTCTGTATGGCTCGCTCGTGCCCTTGGTGACGAGGTCGTCGATGAGCGTGCCGATATAGCTTTCGTCGCGCTTCAAAACAAATTCGCCGCCGTTTTTGGCTCTGAGACCTGCGTTTATGCCTGCGATAAGTCCTTGCGCCGCCGCCTCTTCATAGCCCGAGCTGCCGTTGAACTGACCTGCTCCGAAAAGCCCCGATATCGCTTTGAATTCAAGCGTCGGCTTTAATTGCAGCGGGTCGCAGCAGTCGTATTCGATCGCGTATGCGGTGCGCATTATCACGGCGTTTTCAAGCCCTTTGATGCTGTGGACTATCTGCCTTTGCACCTCCTCGGGCAGTGACGACGAAAGCCCCTGTATGTACATTTCTTTGGTGTCGTCGCCCATAGGCTCAATAAAAAGCTGATGTCGCTCTTTGTCCGCAAACCTTGTGACCTTGTCCTCTATGCTCGGGCAGTATCTCGGGCCTGTGCCCTTGATCTCGCCCGAAAAAAGCGGACTGCGGTGCAGGTTCTCGCGTATGATCCTGTGAGTTTCGGCGTTGGTGTAGGTGATATAGCAGCAGCATTTGTTTTTTGGGTGCTCGTCAGACGAAAAAACTGTTGTAAGCTCGTCGCCCTCCTGCTTTTCGAGCACAGAATAATCTATGCTGTCGGCGTGTATCCTGGGCGGAGTGCCCGTCTTGAACCTGCGCAGGCTGACACCGTTTGCAATAAGGCTCTGCACGAGCGTCTTTGCGGCACGAGTGTTGTCGGGACCTGATTCGTATGATGCTTCGCCGACTATTATCCTGCCGCCGAGTGACGTGCCTGTCGCTATAATGACGCTTTTTACGTTATATTCGGCACCGAATGCGGTCGTGACAGTGCAAACAGCGCCGTTCTCGACAGCTATGTCGGTTATTTCTGCCTGTATCAAGGTGAGATTCTCTGTGTTCTCGATGACCTGCTTCATATAAGCCGAATAAGCCCTGCGGTCGGATTGCATTCTTAGCGACCTGACGGCAGGTCCCTTTGACATATTGAGCATACGGCTCTGCAGCATGACCTTGTCTGCCGCCTTGCCCATCTCGCCGCCCAGCGCGTCGATCTCAAACACGAGATGCCCCTTTGCCGTGCCGCCTATGGCAGGGTTGCAGGGCATATTGCCGACGAGGTCGAGCGAAAGTGTAAAAAGCGCCGTGCTCGCACCAAGCCTTGCCGAGGCAAGAGCCGCCTCGATGCCTGCGTGTCCCGCACCTATAATTGCAGTATCGAAATATCCTGAATAATATTTCTGCATAAAAATCCCCTTGTTATTTTCCTACACAAAAGTGGCTGAAAATATCGTCAACTATTTTTTGCGACACCTCACGACCGTCCATCTCGCCCAGATACTGCATCGCGCTCTCGATGTTCATCAGCGCGATGTCGGTGGTAAAGCCGTCGCAAAGCGCATTGATCGCTTCGTTTATCTCGCTCAGTGCATTTTTTGCCGCAGCGTATTGGCGTGCGCCGAGAATGATATCGCCGCCGTTTATGTCATGCGCACCGACAAAGTCGTATATTGCGTTCTCGAGGAGTGCTTCGCCCTCGCCGGTGATCGCCGAATAGCTTATCATGCGCTCGAACGGCAATTTGATATCGGCTGTCGCTATGTCGCTTTTGTTTATGATCGCAATGACACTTGAATTCATGCCTGCCGAAGCGATATAGTCTATTATCTCTTTGTCCTGCTCTGTGATGCCTGCCTCGGCATCGAACACCGCAAGTATCAGCTCGGCGTTTTTTATGGCCTCGATGCTCTTTTTGACACCTATAGCCTCGATAATATCGTCACTATCGCGTATGCCTGCTGTGTCAGAAAGCTCGAGAATGACGTCACCGACCCTGACTGATGCGGTGACAACATCGCGCGTAGTGCCTGCGATAGGCGTAACTATCGCTCTGTCCTCGCCCGAAAGCCTGTTTAAAATCGAGCTTTTGCCGACATTCGGCTTGCCGACGATAGCGGTCTTGATGCCCTCGCTGATGGCGAGCCCGTATTTGTGCGTCGAGCAAAGCTTTGAAAGCGTGTCACGTGCGGAATGCAGCTTTTGCAGCATTTGCTCTGAGGTCAATTCTGTAAGATCCTCGGTGGGATAATCGATGTATGCATATGCCGAAGCCGCCGTCAGTGACAGGTCGTCGTATATTTTCTTTAAGCTTTGCGACAGCCTGCCGCGAGATTGCAAAAGCGAGACCTTGAGTCCTGCATCTGTGCGTGCATCTATGATATTGCCTATCGCTTCTGCCTCTGTCAGCGTAAGCTTGCCGTTTGTGAACGCTCTTTTTGTAAATTCGCCCGCCATGGCGTATCTTGCGCCTGCCGCAAGGCAAGCGCTAAGCAGCTTTTGAGTGCAATAAACGCCGCCGTGACAGCACAGCTCGACGACATCCTCACCCGTGAAGCTGCCCGGAGCCTTGAAATAGCACGCAAGTCCGTCATCAAATTCGCCGTCGTCTGCCGTGAAAGCGCCGTATACCTGAGTGCGTGGAGCACTCTCTAAAGACTTTGCGCCGAACGGAACAAAGACCCTGCCTGCTATTTCGAGCGCTTTTTCACCCGAAATGCGTATGAGCGCAACGCCGCCCTTGCCGTGCGGTGTCGAGATCGCGGCTATCGTATCAGTCAAATACACTTGTCAAGCCTCCTCAAACAGCGTGCCCGCCGTGTTCATGCCCTCAAAATCCGCCTGTCTCAACGCTTCGTAGACCGCTATTGCGACAGAATTTGAGAGGTTGAGGCTGCGCAGTGAGCCCTGCATGGGTATTCTCACACAGCGCTCCTCGTGTTCGAGCAGCAAAGGCTCAGGCAAGCCCTTTGTTTCTTTGCCGAAAATGAGATATACCTTGCCGTCGTATGTGACATCGGTGTATCTTCTGCGGGCCTTGGTGGTGAAATAAAAATATTTGCCTTCGCTGTTTTTATCAAAAAATTCCTGTATGCTGTCATAGTAATGTATGTCGAGGTATTGCCAATAGTCAAGCCCTGCACGCTTCAGGTTGCGGTCTGTTATCTCAAACCCGAGTGGCCTTATCAAATGCAGAGAAGCACCCGTGACGGCGCAGGTCCGTGAGATGTTGCCTGTGTTCTGTGGTATTTCGGGCTCGTGCAAAACGATGTTCAAGCGATTCATAAGACTTTCAGCCTCCATAGACATTCTCACGCTATTATATAACCTTTTTGCACAAAATGCAATTGCTTTTTCATCTTTTCTTGCCTCTCTTATATTTAAAGGAGGCCGATTTGCGGTATAAAAAAGCGGCTGCTCTTGCGAGCAGCCGAATTTTAAAAATTAAAGCTGGATCTCTTTGCCCTGCTCGGACGAGTCGTACATAGCCTGCATCATCTTTGCGGTGATGATGACGGTGTCGATGTGCGAGGGAAGCTTTTCGCCGGTCTTTATGCAGCGAACGAAGCTGTTGATCTCGTTTTCGAAATGAGCGTTGGGGGTGAAGCGGGGCTTGAACTCGATGAGCTCGCCGCAAGCGGTGGTGTAGAGCGTGAAGTCAGAGCCGTACTGAAGTCTTGCGCCGCCCTTGGTGCCGAGGAAGTCGATGTAGGTCTCTGCTACGCCGATGTTCTGAGCCCATGCGCCGTTGAAGGTGATCGTGGGGCCCTCGGTGCGAACGAAGCCGGTGACATAGTCGTCGACGTCATAGGTGCCGTTGACATCCTTGGTGTCCTCTGCCCACATGCCGTTGTAAACATAGTTGGGCATATCAACGCCGAGCTTGGAGAAAGCTTTGGAAGAAACGGTGAGAGGCTTGGGATCGTTCATGCAGTACATGACGATGTCAAGATAATGTACGCCCCAGTCGATGAGGACGCCGCCGCCCGAGATAGCCTTGGTGGTGAATGCGCCGCCGAGACCGGGGATCGAACGATGTGCACGGAAGGATACATAAACAGCATAAACCTCGCCGAGGTCGCCGTTCTGGATCATAGAGCGAAGCTTGTTGACGCCTGCATTGAAGCGGTTGACAACGCCGATGTTGAGCACCTTGCCCGACTCGTGCTGAGCCTTCTGCATCTCGAGTGCCTCAGAATAGACACGTGCAGCGGGCTTCTCGCACAGGACGTTCTTGCCTGCCTTGAGGAAGTCGATGGTGATGACCGAGTGCATACGGTTAGGTGTGCAGACAGAAACTGCCTCAACCTCGGGATCAGCGAGAATTTCGTGATAGTCTTCGACAGCTGTGCCACAGCCGTATTTCTCGACTGCTGCCTGTGCCTTAGAAAGAATGATGTCGCAGAAATATTTGATCTCGACATCGGGGTTTTTAAGATAAGCGGGGATATGCGCACTGTTTGCGATAGTACCGCAGCCTATAATGGCTATTTTCATTTTTGCCATAATGCCCTCCAAAACATATTGTTTGATTGTATTTTATCACATACCGTTCTGTTTTTCAATAGCAAAAAGAATAATTTTATCTTTTTGCATCGATCGCTTCGACACCACGCTTCAGTCTTGCGAGTCCGTCATACAAGACCTCTCTCGGGCAGGCAACATTCATGCGCACAAAGCCCTCGCCGCCCTTGCCGTAATGACTGCCGCCTGACAAAAACAGGCCTGTTTTTGCGCGTATCTCCTCTGACGGGTCGTTTTTACCGTCGTATATCGCCTTGCAGTCGATCCAAAGCAGATAGGTGGCATCTGACTTTTGCACCTTGATATGCGGAATGCTTGAATTGATATATTCGGCTGCTATGCGCTTGTTCTCGTCGATGTATTCACGCAATTCGTCAAGCCATTTTTCGCCCTTTTCAAAGGCGGCAACCGCCGCAACCGTCGCAAAGGCGTTCGGCTCGGCGACATCGTCGGTGTTGAGCCCTCGCCATACCTTGTGGCGCAATACGGGATCGGGAACAGATACCGCGGCGGTCTGCATACCTGCGAGGTTGAACGCCTTGGTGGGTGCCATGCAGGTTATGCTGTTGTTTTTTATCTCTTCCGAAACAGAAGCAAGCGGAATATATTGCCTGCCCGGTGCGGTGAGATCGCAGTGTATCTCGTCGGCGAGCAGAATTACGTGGTGCTTTAAGCAGAGGTCGCCTATCCTGCGCAGTGTGGGCTCGTCCCATATCTTGCCTATCGGGTTGTGAGGATTGCACAGAATCATCATGGCAGCCTGCTTATCGGCAAGCCTTGCCTCGAGGTCGTCAAAATCGATCTTATAATCGCCGTCCTCATAAAGCATGACAGATTCGGAGATGACTCTGCCGCTGTTGACGGCGCAGTTAAAGAACATACCATAGCCCGGGGACAGCAGAACTATCTTTTCGGCAGGGGTGGTGAGCTTGCGAATTATGCTCGATATTGCAGGCACGACGCCTGTGCAGAATATCAGCCAATCCTTTTGCATCGTATAGCCGTGACGCCTGCTCCACCAGCCGATGTATGCGTTGTACCAGTCGTCACATATGTCTGTGTAGCCGAAAATGCCGTGCTCGGCACGAGCGATTATCGCCTCTCTGATCTCGGGTGCGGTCTTAAAATCCATGTCGGCGATCCACATAGGCAGCTCGCCCTGTGCGACATCCCATTTGCAGGAGCCGGTGCCCGACCTGTCTGTTATTGAATCAAAATCGTACATCTAATCGCTCCTTTATGCGTTGCGGCAGACTATGCGTGTCTTTTGCGGATCGACTCTGTCGCTTTCGATTATCAATTCGCCTATCGAATCGGCGGTGATAACGCCCGACGAGGGGTTGATGACGCTGCCGACGTCGCCTGTTATTTCGGCATCGACAGACGAATATTCAAATGCGAGTGTGGTGTTGATGAGCTTGCAGTTCTTCATGACGAGGTTCTGAATATAGCACATTCCCTGCAGGCTCTCGACGGTGCAGTTAACGAGCGTTAGGTTTTTTGCGTTCCAGCCGAGATATTCGCCCGAAATAAACGAGTCGTATACCGTTATGTTGTCGCTGTTCCAAAAAGCGTCCTTTGACAAAAGCCTCGAATTGCGTATGACCGCGTTTCTGACGCCGTCGAACGAATAATTGCCATAGAGCGTGAGCCCGTCAATAGTCATATTCTCGCTGTTCATGGCAAAATAATCGCCCTTTGCGGTGACATTGTCAAGCACTACTCCGTCGCAGCTCCAAAGCGTTTCTGCGGCGTTAATGAACGAGGTGTTTTTAATGCTGACATTCTTGCTGCGCCTGAAGTTTTTGGGCGCTTCAAAGGCGCAGTCTGACACTGCTATGTTTTCGGTGTACCATACGCCTGCGCGCGCCATGTCGAACCACACGCAGTTTGATGCGGCTATGTTCTTTGAGTACCAGAGGGGATACTTCCATTTAAACATGCTGCCGACGAGTGATATATCGCTGCTCTCTTTGAGAGGCGACTCGCCGTCTGCAAATATGCTGTCTGTTATCGAAAGGTCGTGCGATGCAAACAATGCACGCTCGCCTGTCAGTAATTGTGCTTTTATCTCTTTCATGATGTTATATTTCCTTTTTATTTATCAAAAGAATTTTGCATTAAAGCTGCGATCTGACATAGTCCTCGACCTCTTGCTCGGTCTTTTGAACGTCAAAGAAGCTTTCGCCGCAGAGGTATGCCAGACCGCCTCTGTCGCCGTTGACGCCGTATTGTATCGACGCATAAAATTCACCGCCGCCGAGGCAGTCGATGCCGTAGGGGGTCGAGAACTGATATTTGCGCAGTATTTTTTTGAAATCGCCCGACACGCAAAAGAGTGTCTCTTTGGGCATATAGGGCTCGGGCCCGCCGTAGGTCGAGAACCAGAATTCGTGCGCATCCGAGTCATAGTCGAGGTTCTGAATGCCAAACACGGTGTTGCCTGTGGGAACGTAGTATTCGGTCTCATATACGCCGTCGGTCGTCAATTGCAAGATGATCTGGTTGCTGTACTTTTCGCCTGTGATGACCGCGCAGGCGACAAACATTTTGGTCTCGCCTGTAACGGGATCGGGTGCAAACGTCACGCCGTCAATGCCGCGAAAGCCTCGCACGTCGCCGTCCTTGCCGGCCATTTTTTTATATTCGTCACATATTTTGAGGTCGTAGATGTCGATTATATGCAGGTCGACTGCATCAAAGACGTATATGCAAAAGCCCTCCCAATCGCCCCATTCGTGACCGGGCAATGCGTTCTTCATATAGCTTGCGTATATCTTGCCGTCGTGATAATCGCAGTCACCCAGGTGACCGCCGTATATCTGCACCTGTGCGCGCATAGTGCCGTTTAGAGTTGTTTTGACCAGGCTGTCGGTGAAGGACCAATACATATATCCGCCGCCCGACGAAAAGCCCTGCAAATGATAATTTTGATGCTCAACGCATAGATGCTTCATTATTGTTTACCATCCTTTGACTGTTGCTGTTTTTGCTATTTTATCACAAACCGCATTGTAAATGCAATAGCAAAAGGCAAGTTTGTTGCCGTCATATATCGCAGATTATCAACAAAAGTTGAGAAACAATTGATGTTTATTTGCTTTTGGTGGTGTATAGTCATTCTCGAAAGCGAGAGGGAGGAAAAAACTTTATGGCAGTGCTTTATTGCTTGATATACCTTGCGTGTATCGGGATAATGTCGTTTCTGCTCGGCAGACTGATCTCAAGACTCAGATTTGATCACACGCTCGGCATCTTTGCCGTCGGGCAAAAGGAAAAGGCCTTTTATGACAGCATAGGCATAAAGCATTGGCAAAACAAGCTTCCCGACATGAGCCGCATATTGCCGCGGGCAATGCCCGCAAAAAGCATGAACAATAACTGCCGCAGCAATATCGGCGTAATGATAAACGAGACCTGCGTCGCAGGGCTGACACATGCATTGCTTTGTGTTTTCGGCTTTGGATGTGCTTTTATCTGGCAGGGCGTCGGAGGAATACTCGCGTCTGTTGCCTATTGTATCGGCAATATCCCTTTCATAATGATCCAGCGATACAATCGCCCGCGGCTCGTCAGGGTTGCTGCGGCAATGGAGGCGTGATATGCGCTTGTTGTTATTGAGCAGCACAAACGGCGGCGGACACAACGCCTGCGCCGAGGCTATAAAGCAAAGATTTGAATCAAACGACTGCGAGTGCGTCTGCATTGATGCCATGAGGCTTGTTTCGCCGTCTGTATCTCGCATAGCGAGCGCCGTTCACGTCGGTGTATACAGACACGCTCCGCATATTTTCGGGGCAGGATATAAATATACAGAAGCGCATTCGAGGCTTTCTAAGGGCACGCCCACTTATGATCTTCTTGTGGCAGCAGCGCCAAAGCTTGCAAAAATGATAAGCGACGGCGAATATGACGTCGTCATATGCACACACGTTTTTGCGGCGATAATGCTGACAGAGGCAGTTGAAAAATATGGCTGCAGGGCGTTCACTGCTTTTGTGGATACAGATTATACCTGCACACCGGGCACGGGCAGCAGCAAGCTTGACGCTTATTTTATTCCGTCAAAGTCGCTTGTCGAGGCGCATGTCGCAGACGGTATCCCACGTGAAAAAATAACAGCAAGCGGCATTCCCGTCAGAGAAATGTTTTATGATTCTCTTCCTGGGGCGACGGCAAAGGCATTGCAGGGCATCAGTCCGACAGGCAAGCATATCGTTGTGATGTGCGGCAGCATGGGCGCAGGTCCTATGCAGACACTCACAAGGCGCATCGTGCGCAGGCTTGCCGACGACGACAGAATGACTATCGTTTGCGGCACTAACCGCAGGCTTTGCCGCAAGTTAAAGCTTTTATTCAAAGCAAACGAAAATGTGTGCGTAAAGGGCTTTGTCCGCAACGTGTCGGCACTGCTCGACTCCGCCGATCTTTATGTTACAAAGCCTGGCGGAATAAGCACGTCAGAGGCGGCTGTAAAGCGCCTGCCTATGGTGCTGTTTAACTCAGTCGCAGGCTGTGAAACTTATAACCGCGACTTTTATTGCGCTCTGGGTGCGGCAAAAAGTGCGCCCAACATTTCGCAGATCGCAGAGCTTTGCGCTTCGCTTTTGGCTGACGACAGGCAGACCGAGGCGATGCGAAACGCTTATGATGCTTATGAGGTTCTACATGGCAACGCTTCGGAAATAATTTTTAATACAGTAAATTCAAAGGTCATCAGCAGGGGAGAGGCAGTATGACACACTACATAATTTTATACAATCCTTTGGCGGGCAGCGGCACGGGCAAAGACTCTGCCGAAAAGCTTAAAGAAAAGCTCAACGTTCAGTCGCAGATGATAGATATCACCTCGATAGATGATATGAGAGCATTTTTGCACACGCTCGATGCCGACGAAACGATAATCATTGTCGGCGGCGACGGCACGCTCAGCAGGTTCGCCTGCGAGATCGACGGCATTGATGTCAGACAAAAGCTGACGTATTACGCAGCAGGCAGCGGCAATGATTTTTGGACAGACCTCGGCTTAAAGCAGGGGGATATGCCTGTTGATGTTTCATCGTATGTCAAGAGCCTGCCCGAAATAGAGGTCGGCGGCGTGACTCGCAAGTTTCTAAACGGCATAGGCTACGGCATAGACGGCTATTGCTGCGAGGTCGGCGACGAATTGCGTGAAAAGCGCAAAAAGATAAATTATACGGCGATCGCCATTAAGGGATTGCTGTTTCACTATAGGCCACGTGAATGCACCGTTACGGTCGACGGACGCAAATATACATACAGCCGTGTCTGGCTTGCACCGACGATGAACGGCAGGTTCTATGGTGGCGGAATGATGCCTGCTCCGGATCAGGACAGACTTTCTGCCGAGGGCAAGGCGTCGATCATGCTGATGTTCGGCGCTGGCAAATTGCGCACGCTGTGCGTGTTCCCCGCTATTTTTTCAGGCAAGCATGTCGAGCACAAAAAGCTCGTCGATGTGCTTTCGGGCGATGTAATAACAGTCAGCTTTGACAGACCGACGCCCTTGCAGATCGACGGCGAAACAGTGCACGATGTGACCTCATACACTGTTTATTCTCGTGCGGCGGTAATGGCTCGCCGCGAGATGGCAGCGTGCTGATTATTATTTGATTTTCTCTTCAACAGCTTCTTCATAATAAATTCCTTACTCCTCCAAGCACAAAAAGAACGCCGCCGCGGGCGTTCTTTTTGTCATATAAAGCTATATAAATAGTAATTAGGCGTTTTTGAGCACCGATGCCAGACAAACGCCCAGCATTTTTGCGGCGGCCCGTGCCTCGGTTATCGTGTTGCCGCATGAGCCTATCTCGGCTATCAGCATACCCTTTGAAAGGCTTTGGTTGAACGGCGACGACCTGATGTTGACAGGGCGTGCCAGGGTGGGGTAGCGGCTGTTCATCTCGCCCTGCAATTTTACGGCAAAGGTCAGATTTGATTGCCAGTCGGGGTGCGAGCCTATTTCGTCTGTCCCCACCACCAGCATGATCTGTGCGCTGTCTGTTCCGCCGATATTGCAGACGGGCTTTTGATTTTCACCGTCGGATGTGAATATTGAATCACGGTGCAGATCGATAACGCATTTTATGCTCGGATATTCTGCCAGAATATCCTTTACTGCCTTTTTCGAGCGCACATACGAGGTGTTGAAGTCTTCAATGTCGTGCATGGTTTCATCGTGTATGACACCGATGCCGTTTTCACGCAATACCCTTGCGAGCTCTCTGCCTGCCGAAACCACGCCTTTCTCGGGGTCCGTGCTGCGGTATGTCTCGCCGTCGGGATATGTGCTCATTCCGTCACCGAGATAGCATTCGCTGCCGTGGGTGTGTATTATCAGTACCGTCGGCATTGAAATATCCGATATTTCAAACGGCATAGGACGGCTCAGGTATCTGTCGAGCCTTATATCATAGCTGCTGTAATTGACCGTAAACAGTGACGGCGCTTCGCCTTTCTCATACCAGCACAGATTGACCGCCTTGACTGCGTTTTTGTATTCTTCGAATGATACATCGCAATCGGTGTCGCTTTCGGCAAAGCTTGTATCGCTCTCGGGTGCACTTTCACTCTCCGAGGGCTCTGATACCAGCGGCAGCCAAACTATGTCGTCAAACGGCAATCTGCGGCTCTGCAGGGCATCGGCAAGCGAGTGGGGGAGGGCGGCTGCCATTTTGGGTAATGTCATAAACAGCGCCGGTGTGACCGATATGGCGATAAGCAATATAAAGAGCTTTTTTATTTTGAAGCGGTTGATCTTCATGTCAAGGCACGTCCTTTCTCATTTTATATAATTATATGCGAGTGCTTGCATAAATATTACTGCGTGCGGTATTCGTTGATGTCACGATAAGGAATGCTTTTGTGCAAGGCGAGGTTGATGCCGTCGGCGATGAGCCTCGAAGCCTCTCTGATGATTATATCGCTTTCTTTGGGAGAGACAAAAAGCCCTTTGCCGTCGCCCGAGCAAAGAGCGCCAAGCAGATCAGAGCAGTCGTGACACTTCTCGCCGAGGCTTGAGAGCAATTGCTCAAACAGATCTGACGCAAGCGTCGCCGCATCGACCACGGTGGGCATTCCTATTGCGATAACGGGAACGCCCTCTGTGCTTTGACTGATCTCGCTGCGGCTGTTTTGAACACCCGAGCCGGGGGTTATGCCTGCATCGGTTATCTGCACGTTCGTGCATAGCCTCGACAGCCGACGAGAAGCGAGCGCATCTATTGCAATGACTGCACGAGGCTTGATCCTTTTGACTATGCACTTGATTATCTCGCCGCTCTCTATGCCTGTCTGACCGAGCACACCGGGTGCTATGGTCGACACCTCGCCGAAGCCTATCTCGTTATATAATTCGCTGCCCAAAAGCTTTAGGTGACGCGTTACGATTACCTTGTCTGCCACGAGCGGACCGATAGAATCGGGCGTGATGTCACGGTTGCCTATGCCGGCTATCAACACGCAGCCGTCGTTTTGCGGCAACAGCTCGCTTATGACGCTTGCTATCGCCTCTGCCCTGATGCGCCGCATCGACGCAGGCATCTGCCAAATTCTGCCGATGTCAAGGTTGAAATATCTGCTTTGCGGCATCTTTTGCCCGGTCGCCCGGCAAGAATAGCTTATGAGCACATCTTTATAAAAGCGCTCTTTAAATTCAGTGCCGTCAGAAATTCCGCTCTCTACAGCTATTTCGTGAGATTCTATCGCAAGATCGGTATATTTTTCAAACATAAAGGTTGACAAAGCTCCTTTTTTATGATATAATTCCCGATGCCAATTGATAGTATGCTCTGTTTGCATAGGTTTTTTCTGATTTTTTTTGATTTACCTATTGCAAAACGGATATTTTTGTGGTATGATAAACGAGTTGACATTATTAGTATTATTGATAGGAGGATCTATCCGTGCCCAATATTAAATCTGCAAAAAAGCGTGTTAAGGTCACCGCGACCAAAAACCTTCAGAACAGAATGTTTAATTCCGCTCTCAAGACAGTTGTCAAGAAGTATATGACCGCGCTCGAAGCAGGCGACAAAGAGGCAGCTGCTGTTGTTTATCAGCAGGCAGTCAGCAAGATCGATAAGGCTGTCGCCAAGGGCTTGATGGCAAAGAACACTGCCGCAAGACGCAAGAGCCGTTTCACCAGACTGCTTAACCAGATGGCTTAATCCGTTTTTGACAAGAATAACTCGGCGCAGGGTGGGGGTCAAAGCCTTCCCTGCCTGCCGTGTGATCTTCTGCGGGTGTAGTTCAATGGTAGAATTCCAGCCTTCCAAGCTGGCCGTGCGGGTCCGATTCCCGTCACCCGCTTAGGTTTCAACAACATCAACAATAATAAATGTGCCTTTAGCTCAGCTGGATAGAGCAACTGCCTTCTAAGCAGTAGGTCGGGGGTTCGAGTCCCTCAAGGCACGTTATGGTGGATATAGCTCAGTTGGTTAGAGTACCAGGTTGTGGCCCTGGGGGTCGTGGGTTCGAGTCCCATTATCCACCCACAAAAAGCAGCCCTTTTGGGCTGCTTTTTCAAAATGCAATAATCGATCATCGAGGTGTAGCGCAATTGGTAGCGCGCCTGGTTTGGGACCAGGATGCTGCAGGTTCGAGTCCTGTCACTTCGACCATGGCGAGTGTTCTTACAGCATTTGAAGGGCTGTTAAGAACACTCGCTTTTT
>CAZASH010000002.1:0-212734 GCA_964487775.1 uncultured Ruminococcus sp. | reverse complement strand
AATCTTTTTCGAGTCGACCTCGCCCTTGGAAAGCAAGACAACCGTCTCCACATGGTTTGTTCTCGGGAACATATCGACGCACTCGATGCGCTTTGGGGCAAAGCCGAGCGGTCTCAGCATTTCGAGGTCTCTGCCGAGGGTAAATGGATTGCACGAAACATATATCAATCTGTCGGGTGCCGCCTTAGCGATATCGTCGACAACGTCGGCAGACAAGCCCTTGCGAGGCGGATCGACTATGATGGTGTCGGGAGTGCCGAATTTCTTTGTACATTCAGAAACGCCGACCGAAGCGTCACCGCAGACAAAAAGCGTGTCATCGTCGTTTCTGCCGCAGAGCGACATATTGATTTTCGCATCGGCGACGGCTCGCTCGACGACCTCAACGCCGCAAAGCTTGGCAGAGTCGTCTGCGGCGCACAGTCCTATCGTGCCTATGCCGCAATAGAGGTCGAGCAGTATTTTTGCGCCCGACGCCATATCTCGCACGATAGAATAAAGCAGCTCGCACGCATACGGATTGACCTGAAAAAACGAGCCTGCGCTGACGTTAAAGTGTTTGCCAAGCAATGTTTCGGTGATATATTCATCGCCGAAAAGCATATATGTTCTTTCGCCCGTGATGACATTTGTATTTTTTTGATTGACGTTGACGCAGATGCCCCGGATGCAGTCAAAGCGCTCTGTCATCGCCTGTGCAAGCTCTTTGCCATGCGGCAATTTAGCTGCGTTCACGACAGCCATCAAGAGGACATCGCCCTCTCTGTTAGAACGCATAAAAATATGCCGCAGCACTCCCCTGCCGCTTTTTTCGTCATAGCCGCTGATGCCGTATTCTCTGCAAAGCTCGCAGAAAGCTGCAGCTATTTGCGAGAATATTTCGGGCTCGAGCAAGCATTTGTCGTGTGCAACAACTCTGTGTGAGCGCTGTGCGTAATAGCCGAAGCGCAATTCCGCATTGACGGGATAAGCCGCCTTGTTGCGATACGCCACAGGCTGTGCGGTGTGAATGCTATTTGGCAGTATGCTGTCATCGACCGCCCTGAGCGCCGATCTGACAGCAGCGAGCTTTGCTCTTTGCTCTGCCTCATACGAAATATGCCTGAATGTGCAGCCGCCGCAGCCCTTGTCAAAATAAAGGCAGTCGCATTCTATTCTGTCGGGCGAAGAAACGAGCAATTTGTCTATGCGAGCGACGAGATAGCCCGAGGTCTCTTTGATTATATGAGCATCGACCCTGTCGCCGACCGCAGAGCGCTGAACGAATATTACCCTACCGTCCTCATATCTGCCGACGCCTGCGCCCTCAGCGCCGAGGTCGGTGATGTCGACGACCGAATGTGTGTTTTTAAGCATTTGATATTTCCTCTCGCTTGGGGCGCTTTGGAGCAGGCGCTGTCAAAGCGTTTATCAGCGGTGTCAAAAGATTCATGATGACGAGTGCCGCTATTGCGCCGTCGAATGCCGAAACGGTCACGCGCAATATATAAGTCAAAAGTCCGCAGCCCACGCCGAAGATTATTCTGCCGTTCAGGAACGCAGGCGTGGTCGTCGGATCATTCATGCCAAAGACCGCAACTATCATTACCGCACCGGTTATGACCTGCCAGATGGCATAATATGTCGCCTCGCTCACTCCGATAGGGAAGAAATAAGCCATCACAAACAATGTCGCGAGGTACGAAGCGCCTGCTCTGAACTCGGATATGCCCATGCAAAGCAACACCAACCCAAGCAAAAAGAGCAATGCGACCGAGGTTTCGCCGTTTTTGCCTGCCACAAAGCCGAGCAGCAGCTCTGGCAGGTCGAGCTCGGTCAATTCGTTGCCGCCGAGCATATATTCAAGCGGCGAAGCCGATACCGACGCATCGATATATTTTTGCTCGATAAACAAGGTGAATGCCGTGTGATACTTAAACGGCTCTGTAAAGCTGTGCATTATATCGCCGAAAAGCAATTCCGACACGAATGCCGAGCCGAAGGCGGGATTGATGAGGTTTTTGCCTCTGCCGCCGAAAATATGCTTGATGACAGCGGCGGTCGCAGCCATAAACATCGGCATAATATGAGTTGCCGAAACAGGGCAGAGCAATGCGCAGAGCACGCCTGTTATCGCCGCAGAAAGCATGTCCTCGACAGCTATGCGCCTTTGATATATCTCAAGGCAGCAGACTGCTTCGGCAGCCAGCATAACGCAGACAGCGATAAGCGCCTGCACCAGCACTCTTGCGCCGAAAAGATATACCGCAAACGCAAGCACCGCCATCAGGCAGGCAAGCACAGTGACATATGCACAGAATGCAGAGCTATTGGTTTTTTTAAACTGTAATGTCCGGCTGTTCATCATGCTGCTCCTCTGTTTGTATGTGCTCTGTTTCGGGCTCGGGTTCGATCTCGTTTATCGATCTTATCGATTTTATCGATTTTATCAATTGCATCACGTCAATGCGTGACGGGCATATATACGTGCAGCAGCCGCACTCAAAGCAGGCCTCAAGCTTTTTGGGCTTCCTTTTGCCGTCCGAAACGACCGCTCTCATCACGTCAAGCTGCAACGGACATACTGCGCTGCATCTGCCGCAGCGTATGCACTCCCCCGCCTCGTATCTGCGGACGGCACAGGCTATGCGTATGCGCTCGGTATCAGCCTCGACACGCGCGTTTTCAAGCCTTATGCTTTTGAAATTATAGGTGCTGCCGTATCCGACTATGCAGTCTGCGCTGACCGCAATGCCGAAATCGCGCAAAATATCAAGCAGTGCCGTGCCGACAGGTGCCTTGACCGCAACAGGCGGCTCGCCGTCGACAAGCAGCGAAAAAGTCTTGTTATCCTGCTTTATTCCGCTGCAAAGACCATCATAAAGCTTTATGGCGGCTTCGGCACTTATCACGGCGTACTTGCGAATATCCACATTCTGCGTATAAACGTTGCCTGCGCAATACAGCGCACCGATGAGAGTCCTTGTGTTTATGGGATATTTATCGGCTATGACGGCAAGCGCCATATCCTTGCGGCTGCCGACACGCTTTTTTATCTGTGCGATGAGCGCCTTTGAACGCTTGTCGCAGCAAAAAATGACCTTTTGTGCGCTGAAGGCATAAAGCAATACCGCACTGCCCAGCATGAGCTGCTCTATATTGTCGAGGCAGAGCGCCGAGGTCGAAACGGCATAAGGGTCACTTTCACAGCAATTGATGACGACACGCTCTGAAACATCGGTCTGCGAAAGCACGTCGCAGAGATATTCGTTCCTGCGGCTGTCAAAGACCCCGAGCGTTTGCACGGCTGCTATCAGCTCTTCTCTCGTATATTCATTTATCGGCTTTGTCGCAGGCTCTGCCACCTTCTCGCCGTCCGAAGCGAAAATATTAAGTGCTATATCGTTGCGCGGCAATCTGCCACTCGGAATTATACCGCCCGTAAAGTTGTGGATCATAAGCGTTTGCTCCGTTGAAATATTTGTATACATGATGATTATATCACATTTATGCATTATTGCAAGTAATTTAGTGTTGAAATTTGCGCCCGAATGATGTAGAATAATATAAAATAACACGATTGCAGATAAAAATGCTTATGGGGGAGGTGCAAAACGTTTGGAATATACCGACAAGTTTCAGATCAAGGTCTTTATATTGTTTTTGCTCAAGAACGTCAATGAGCCTCTGCCCTTCGGCACGATCAACGATATAGTCATTCAGGACGGCTTTGTGACCTATTATGACTTTGCAATATGCTTTGCCGAATTGCTCGAGGCAGGTCAGATCAACGAGATAAAGGGCGACGAAATAAAATATGTCATATCCGACAACGGCAGGATCGCCATCGAGAGCTATGAGGACAGCATATACGCCTCGGTGCGTGAGAAGGCATTGCGCTCTGCCATGCGCCTTTTGGCATCAAACCGTGACGGCAGCCGCATAGTTTCTCGCATCGAGCCTAACGGTGACGGCTTTGACTTTATAGGCGAGATTTCAAACAAGATGCGCACGCTTTATTATACCAAGGTCTATGTTTCCGAGCTTGAATACGCACAAAGGCTCAAGGACAATTTTGACGAGCGCGCAGAGATAATATACAAGGGCTCGCTCGCATTGCTGTCGGGCGACATCAATTTTATTTTTGAAGAATGACAGGCGATATCATACACAACAACACACAAAAGGCCGAATTTATATACGACACGCTTAACAAAAAATATCCATCCGCCGAATGCGCACTCGAGGCAGAGGGTGATCCCTTCAGGCTGATGGTCATGGCGGTGCTCTCGGCGCAGTGCACAGACAAGCGTGTCAACGAGGTGTCAAAAACGCTTTTTGCCGTTCTGCCTGATGCGCAGGCATTCGCATCGTCAAAGCCCGGCGAACTCGAAGCGCTGATACGCAGCGTGGGACTTTATAACGCAAAGGCCAAAAACCTGCGTGCCGCATCAAAAATGCTGGTCGACGAATACGGCGGAGTCCTGCCGCACGAGATGGATGACCTTTTGAGGCTTCCCGGCGTGGGCAGAAAGGTGGCGAACCTTTTGCGTGGTGATATATTCGGGCTCGGCGGCATAGTTGCCGACACGCATTGCATCAGGATCTGCAACCGCCTCGGCTTTACGCCAAACCCCGATCCCGTCACTACCGAAAAGGTCATGCAAGAGCTTGTTCCGCTCGAAAGGCAAAGCAGATTTTGTCATTGCCTTGTTTTGTTCGGCAGAGAGACCTGCGCAGCACGAAAGCCGCTGTGCCATGATTGCGAGCTTTCGGGCGTTTGCGAATACATACACAAAACGACTTGATTTTACATTCAAGCCGTGATAGAATAGATTATAATTTTCAGAACAGATCACACATATAAGCGCATTTCAACAGAGGTTTAAATATTATGAAGCTCAAAAACTTAAACGGGCGCAAGGGGCGAATGCTGCTTGTTTATCCCGATTATACAGACCGTGACCTCTCGAGCAAGGGCTCGGGCGGCAACTATTCAGAGGGACTTGCATCCATCTCTGCCGTGCTCAAAGAGGGCGGCCACGACTGCAAGCTCATGCATCTGACGCATTATCATGACGAAAAAGAATACAAGGACCGCCTGCTTTCGATGGGCGAATTTGATGTCATAGGCTTTTCGATACGCACAACGGCGTTCCCTGACTGCAAAGAATATATGCAGTGGACACGTGAAGTTTGCCCCGACGTGTTCATCATCTGCGGCAGCTATCACGTCACGCTCGTTCCCGAAGAGGTTTTGGCCGTGCCCGAGGTTGACTGTGTCTGCATCGGCGACGGCGAATATGCCGAGCTCGAATTGCTTGACAAGATGACCGCAGGCGAGGACTATACAAATGTCGAATCGCTCTGGTTTAAAAACGACGACGGCACGTTCATCAAAAACCCCATAAGACCGCTGTTTGCCGATCTCGACCGCATACCTATCCCCGACTTTGATCTGTTTGACTATGCTCATCTCGAGTCGATGAAGGTCAACACCGCAATCGTCGTTGTTTCGCGCGGCTGCTTCTATAACTGCACCTATTGTGGCAACGGCAACTTCCGCAAGGTCTATCCCAACAAAAAGATATACGCTCGCTTCCGCTCGCCGCAGAATGCGATATTGTATCTCAAAACGCTTTTGTCAAAGTATCCCAATATCGAATATATCAACTTCAGAGATGCTATATTCAATATGTTCCCCGACTGGTTCGACGAGTTCATCGAGCTTTATAAAAAGGAGATACACCTGCCCTGCACAGGCAACATCAGGTTCGACATTCTCAAAGAAGAGACCGTCAAAAAGATGAAGGAAGCAGGCTTTTATACCATCGACATGGGTCTTGAATCGGGCGACCAGGAGATGCGCTTTAAATACCTCAAGCGCTATCAGACCGACGAAATGATCATCAACTGCTCGTCGTGGTTCCACAAATACGGCATAGCACAATTGACCTACAACATCATCGGCTTGCCGCACGAGGACATCCACAGGGCGCTCAAGACCATCAAGCTCAACGCACGCATCAAATCAGACCGCGTTGTGCCCAATATCTTTTATCCCTACCCCGGCACAAAGCTTTATGACATCTCAAAAGAAGCAGGCTTTTTGCCTGTCGAGCCCGACCCCAACCGCCGTGTATCGCTGATACAGCCGCAGTTCCCCGAAGAGCAGGTGCTGTTCGTCGTCGGCTATTTCATGCATTTTGTCAAGCGCTATAAGCTCGCCTTCAAACTGCCCGGCAAGCTCGGCAAGTGGTATGAGAAGTGGCTCGACCACCGCGTAACAGGCAAGCACGTTCCTTATAAATTCCTTGTCAAATTGCACGACGGCTACTCTGCCGTCCGCAACGCACTCAAGGACTTCCTCGTGCGCAACATGCCTAAATTCTATCTCCTGCTGCGCAGGATCAAGCACCGCAAAAAAGCCACCAAGGCATAATAAAGCATAATGTAAAGAGCAAGTATGCAAGAAAAAATCGCATATTTGCTCTTTTTACAAAGAAAAAATGAACCGATGCTATTGACACAGTGCACGTAAAGTGATATATCATAAATAGAAAGGGAAAATATTCTGCCCTTTTGCGCTTAAAAGGAGTTTTGATCATGCGCTTTCATTTGCTTTTCATCAGTATTTGCGCATAGCATTGCCGTGCGCAAAGGCGATTCTGTGCGCCAAAAACACAATCGAATATAATTTGCGCGGAGACTCTTTTTAACAAGGAGATTACTCATGACCAGGCAAAAAAGATTTTTATCAATTCTGCTTGCGGTCTGCGTATCAAGCATGGAGGCAATAAATGAAGAACAATAAATTGCTTAAGCCCGCATTATTATTTGTATTATGCATTGTGATCGTTTTATCAGCGTGCGCTTGCAAAGAAAAATACGAATTTGCGCAGTATACAAAAGATGAAGTTTTGACAATGTATGATGAGAATACCGATCTGTTCAAGCAAGTGGTCATGGCAAAAAATTCAATTGGTGCTTTGTATGATAAAGGGCTTGTTGATGAATATGAGCATGTTGAAATAACCTCACCATACGACAAAGAAATGTCTTATTTCAGCGATGAAGAAAGAGCCGTATTTGATAGGTTATTCGAGCTGAAACCATATATGATCAAATATCATCGCGGCGGTTTATATGTTGAGATAGCATTTATAAACAGCGATACAACAGACGGCTATGTTCTGTCATTTTGGACATACGCGGGCGAAAATAGCGAGAGCGAATACGAAGACTATAAATCGAAGTTAGCACAGCAGTACATAGCAGAGGAAATAGCAGACGGCTGCATTTTTTGGTATGTTGCTGACGACGCAGAAGACGAAAAATCGCACACCGTTTTCGCAGATTCTGTCGAAGTTTTTATTAGCAGTTTTTCCGACCAATCGTCTTTGGCATCGAACAAAGTGATCGTTTTTCAGGCGCTAAGCAGCACAAAACTCTCTTTTAAAGATTACAAGATCGATTGCATTCGGTATGAACCGGCACAAAACGATAATGGTGAAGCAACCTCTTTTGCCTTGTATTTGCGTTGGCACAATAGAGACTCTGCGCTTCGACCCACTTATCGCAATGAATTAGAGTTAAAATTGGTGTACAATAAAGACGGTACAGATATAGCCGATGTCACCAATGGATACTCTCGGGCAGAAACTGCCGATTGTTTCACTCGAGAAGCCAAAAACAAGACCGCATATCTGTTTTTGATCGATGATAACTATTATTGCGAGTATTTTGTTGATAGCTCTGTTAGCGACAAAGAGGCTGCCGCAAAACAGCTCAAAGATTTCTGCCATGAATTAAGTGATATAATCGTTGCTGCGGAAGGCTAGTCATAATTTTAGTTTGACATATGCAATAAAGTCACCCCATGCTTTCGCATGGGGTGGCTTGTTTTATGCGTTCGTGGCAGGTCGTTATGCGATAAAAGGCATCATACATTAAAAAGTACGCTGGCGGCAGCAATCAAAAACACGGCGATAGCAAAGATATTTGCCGAATGTGTTGACAGACAGCGGTAAAAAATGATATTATATAACAAATAGATCATTCAGTCGGAGGATATAATGCCCTGCACAACTGTTTTAGTAGGTAAAAATGCATCGTACGACGGCTCAACCATAGCCGCACGCAACGAGGACTGCGGACCCGGCAGGTTCGCAGCAAAGAAGCTTTGCTTTACAAAGCGTGAGGATACAGGCAGGATATACAAAGCTGTCATCTCGGGTGCGATTATTGACCTGCCCGAGGCAAAATATGATTACACATCCGTCCCCAACGCCGACCCCGTGCGCGGCATTTGGGGCGAGTCGGGCGTCAATTCTGCAAACACTTCGATGAGCGCCACCGAAACGCTCACCTCAAACGCACTCGTTCTGGGTGCCGATCCGCTTGTTGACGGTGGAATAGGCGAAGAGGATCTGCTGACGCTGGTGCTGCCCTATATCGCTTCGGCTCGTGAGGGTGTTATTCGGCTCGGAATGCTGACCGAAAAATACGGAACTTATGAAAAAAACGGCGTCATCTTTCAGGACGTCGACGAGATATGGTGGTTCGAAACGATAGGCGGTCATCACTGGATGGCTCGCCGTGTGCCCGACGATGCGTGCGTCATCGCACCAAACCGTCAGTGGCTCGACAGGTTTGACCTTGACGATGCCTTTGGTGAAATGCACGAAAATATGTGCAGCAGCGACCTCAGAGAGTTTATCAAAGACAACTTCCTCGGCGACTGCTCGTCGCTCGACGTGCGGCGTGCATTCGGCAGCCACACAGTCAAGGATCAGATATACAGCAACCCCCGCGCGTGGGATATGCTGAGGCTGCTCACTCCGCACACAAATTACGTTTCGCCCGAGAGCCACGACCTGCCGTGGTGCGTCGTTCCCGAAAGCAAATTGACCATAGAGGACGTCAAGGAGCTGCTGTCATTGCACTTTGACCGCACCGAATTTGACCCCTATTCGGCATCCGAAAAAGGCGGCAAATACCGCCCCATCGCCGTAAACCGCACCAATTTTGCCCATATAACGCAAATAAGACCTTATATGCCCGAATACTGCCGCTCGATACAATGGATCGCCATGGGCTGCAATATATTCAACGCGGCATTCCCGTTCTATACGAATGTTTCAGCGTTTCACCCTTATTTTTCAGAGACACCAAAAGAAGCGACGAGCGAGAGCTTTTATTGGGCCAACCGCATTATCGCGGCGCTTGCCGACGGCTGCTATAACTATTGCGTTGCCGACATCGAGCGCTATCAGCTCGAGTGCGCATCAGTCTCGCACAAGATGGTTTCAGAAGCAGACAAGGGCGCATTTGATGCCGCCGACAAGACAGAATATCTCACAAAAATAAACAGCGACATCGCAGAATTCGCAAAGCGCGCCACCTCTGAGCTGCTCGACAAGGTGCTTTATATCTCGAGCCTGCACATGAAATCTGCTTTCGCTCGCTCGGATGGTTGACGCATGAACAAAAGCAATTTTATACATTCGCTGATGCTGCTGCTGTGCTCGGTGATCTGGGGCACGTCATTCGTGTGGCAAAGCGAATCGGTTGGGCTGATAGGCCCTATAACCTTCACCGCCTGCCGATTTCTGATAGGTGCGGCGGTCATTCTGCCTGTCGTGCTGATCGTAAGACGGGTCAAAAACAAAAAAACAAAATTGCCTGTCAAGGCAGGCGCTGTATGCGGCGTTGTGCTTGCAATAGCCGCTTGCCTGCAGCAGGTGGGCATACAGACCGTTTCACCGGGCAAAGCAGGCTTTATGACCGCTATGTATATCGTGCTCGTGCCTGTTATTTCGGCTTTCATCGGCAAAAAGCCGCGCCCAAATGTCTGGATCGCGGCACTGCTCGCCGCTGTGGGACTTTATCTGCTCTGCATAGGTGACGACGGTTTTGCCATCACTTCGGGCGACATATGGCTCATAGCAAGCGCATTTATGTTCGCTGTGCAGATATTGTGCATCGATATGTTCATCGCCGACTGCGACGGGCTCGAGCTGTCTATGCTGCAGTTTGCTTTCTGCGGCGTTTGCTCGCTGATCGCTGCGCTGTTTATCGAGCAGCCGACGTTCGCACACCTGCAAAGCGGCATAGCACCGCTTTTGAAATCGGGAATATTGTCCTGCGGCATAGCGTATTCCTTGCAGACGCTCGGACAAAAGGGACTTGATCCGACTGTTGCTTCGCTGCTTATGAGCGGAGAATCTGTGTTCGCTGCGCTTGCAGGCTGGATCATTATGGACAGCGCACTCTCGTCCTTTGAGCTTGTCGGCTGCGCCGTGATGTTCTGTGCAGTCATACTGTCGCAAGTGAAAATAAGAAAAGTGAAGTAGTCGCTATTCACTAACCCCTCTTCACTATCACCTATTACCTAAAAATGGCTCGCCATCGAGGCGAGCCATTTTTATTCATCCTTCTATCTCAACCGTCACGGTGCAGTATTCTGACCATGCGACGCGGTTGCCGAGCATAAAGCTGAAGGTATCCTTTCCGGTGTATCCTTCATCGGGATAATAATATACAGTGCCGTCCTCGCAGATCGTGACAGAGCCGTGCTCTGCAGAAACAGCAAGCTTGTATATCTGCCTGACGTCGTATTCGCCAAGCTTGCCGACATAGACCTCGCCCTGCTTTGCGGTGATAGTCATATCGTCGGGCTTATCGGGACCCTTGAGAGTGCCCTTTATAAACTGATAGGTATAATCGTATGCGAGTCTGAGCTCTGCCTTATCAGAGCGTGCCGCAGTGCCGAGCACATAGACACCCTGATAATACATTCTGATGCAGTCGTTCATATAGCCATAGGTTATGCCGCCGCCGAGATAGCCCATATACTTGCTTAAGTATCTCGAATCGATGAGCGCCTTGTCGTCGATCTCCATCTCGAGGCACATGCCGTAGAGCTGAATTATCTCTGCTGCCTGCTCGAGGCGTTCTGCGCTGACCGAGGTATTGAAAGCATAGTTGGGCTGCATGCAGCAGACATCAAAGCCGAGCGACTTCCAGCTGCCGTAGCCGCTTGCGAGGTAATAGGGGATCCAGAAGAACTGAGTGCCGTTGTCGTGCAGATATTCTGCTATCGCAGGAACAGTCTCATAGTCCTCTGAAGCGACCATTGCCTCCTGGAACCAATACCAGCCGCAGAGGTCGATATGCTCATAGTTTCTCGATTCAAACTCCTTGGTGACCCTCTCGATATACCACTTTGCGACCTTGAGTCTGCCCTCAAGCGTTGCGAGGCTCTCGGTCACGCCGTCGCCGTCGATGTCGCCGAAATCAGTGACCTTGGGGCTGAGGTAAACGAGAGTGGGATAGAACTTGACCTTAAAGTCCTTGCGTCCGAGCGCAGCAGCGGTATCCGCCGCAGCAGCCTCGAGTGCGTCGAGTCCATAGCCCTTCTTGAACATCGCATCATAGAGCGAGTCCCAGTCGACCTTATAGTTCTCGGAAGTAGGAGTGCCTCTGACCATACCCGAAACCGTAGGCAGGAAGAGGTAGCCGTCATACATATCGTCGACTATATTGCCCTTCTGATCGAGGTATGCGACATAGGGCATAAAGAAATCCTTGTCATAAACGTGGTTCGGCGAGTTGTGGTATATCAGCATCACGTCGTGGACGCCGCCGAGCAGGTCCTTGCTGGGTGCCTGATAGCCGCTGTCGTCGGGTGCCGAGACTGCCATTGTCTTGAGACCGGAATCTGCAAGCGCCGTAGCCTTTGAAGCGTTCTTGGTGCCATAGATCTCGAACTCGTCGGCGAAGCAATGTCCGGTGCGCATCTCGAAATAGATGGCGACGAAGCGTGCTTCATAGGATTTTGCAAATTCGCCCTCATACAGCACGCTCTTGTCTTCGGACGTGCCCTCGAGGCTCTTTGAATCTGCGACATACCAGGTCTTTGCATCCTTTGAAAGCAGGACCTTGACGACGCGGGGGATCTCGATGGCGTAGCTCGGATACTGCAGGAAGCTCAGCGAATAGGAGTTGACCGCCGAGATCTTGCCGAGGTCGTAAATGACCGTGCGTCCGCCGCCGACATAGAAATGGAACCAGTCGCCGACATAGCACTGCAGCGAGGTCGCCTTTTTGCCGTCGGTAAGCCAGGTGTTGTCGGCAGGAGTATTCTGGTTTGTTCCGCCGTATTCTCTCTTGGGCAGTGCCTGAGCAGAAACTATCTGCTGGGGCAGACCAAGCAGGAGGTTTTGATTCTTGTTATAATCCGAAGATGAGGAGCTCCAATATTCGTCCTTCTTAACGTTGGGCAGCACAAGAGTATCATATACCATGCCCTCTTTGTCCTCGTCAGGCGCACGGTATGCATACACCGCAGCCTCTTCGAACCAATAATATCCGCCGTTATCCGATGCGGGGAAAGCGAACTTGACATACTGTGCGTTCACGCAGCAGGAGAGCGAGATATCATATGCAAAGTTGCCGTCAGAAACGCTTGCGGCATATGATCTGCCGACAAAATACATTTCTTTTTTGCTCTTGCCGACATATACGTCGACATATGCGGGAAGTGTGACGTTGATGTTGGGTCTTGAATAAGCATAAAGCGCAAAGCGCGATGCATCCTTTGCCGAAGAGCCGAGGCTGAGGTTGATCTCGTTATCTCTTGAAGCGTCGAGGCCGACCCAGCATTCCATATCAAAGGTCGAGCCTGTTGCGCCGCCGTCGGTGAGCATCTTTTTGGTGGTGTCCCTGGCACGGTCGTCGTATACGGCATTGAGGATAGTATAAGACTTGCCCTCTGAAATAAGCGTTTCGATGAGAGTGCGGTCGAGCTTGGCGCCGGATGCAGCCGCCTGAATAGCGCTGATGCGATCGGCGTTGCTTATGCCGTTCTCTTTAAATATCTGCTCGATCTTTTGCATTGTGTCGTCATAAGCGTCGGGTGCAACGTCGGCATAGACCGTGACCTCAGAGAGGAAGAGCCATGCTGACGATTTGATGCAGGCGAGCTTTATATAACGATAGTCGTATTTTGCTGTGAAATCGAGGTATGCGGTCTGCACGGTGTTATCCTCATACGGAGGAATGATGACCGCGCCTATGCGATCAAAGTTCTTGCCGTCGTTAGAACCGAATACAACGCCTGTCGTGAGCGGTCCGAGGCCGGCATCATGAGTTGCGAGGTATTCGACCGTGACACGGTTGAGCTTTTTGCCCTCGTCGCCGAGGTCGATGACTATCTCGACATTGGCGGTAAAGCCGCACGCTTCGGTGTTGCCATAGCCTGAGTTGGGTGCGAGAACGCCGTCGGTAAGCTCTGTGCCGTAGCTGTCGGGATAGGTATCCGACGGCTTCGGCGTGGTCGTATAGGGCTTGCCGAGCGAAACTGCGGTATAATAAGTGCTCGGCGAGGTGTCTGCCGAAACATCGTCGGACGAGGTGTCATCCGAACTACCTTCAGATGAATTATCGCCGGACGAGGTCTGATCCGACGAAGTATCACCTGATGATACAGGGTCGGTGCTCTGGGTGTTGTCGGCGACGCAGCCTGCAAGTATCGCTACCAGCAAAAGTATCGCCATGAGTGAAATTAGTCTGTGCTTCATCAGTTTGCTCCGTTGATTGTATTGTATATCTCGTACCCTTTGCTGGCAAGCATCTTGCCGAATTCGCCGGGTATCGTGATCATTTTGATAAGTGCCGAGCTGTGTATCTTCTTCTCGAGCTTTTGGTCGGTGGCTATCTGCTCCCAAAGGTGCATGAGCCTTGCGGCATAGTCTGCACTGCCCGATCTGTAGGTAAACACGACGCAGACGGTTATGCAGCTTATGCAATAATCGAGTATCATTCGGTCGCACTGCTTTGCGCCTGTGCCTCGCGGCATATCAAGCAGCATATCGACTATCGCTTCTGTCACGGCAAACTGGTTGCCGAGGTTTTTTATCAGATTCGACTCTTTGACAGACTGGTCTGCCCTGCCGATGAAATAGCGATAAAAGCAGGCGTCGACGTAATACATTTTTTTGACATATCTGAGTCCCGAGGTGACAAAGATGTTGTCGACATAAAAGGTGTGCTCGGGCAGGACGATATTGTTCTGCCGCAAAAGTTCGGTGCGATAGAATATTGCGTGCATCATCAGATATTTGTCTGACGGCAATCTGTGCGTGTCCTCCCAGCCAAAGACCCTGCCCTCGGGGAAATATCCGCGATAGATCATCTTGCGCTTGCGGAGCGCCGACTCGTTTTCGTAAACGAAATTTGCCAGCAGCATATCTATCTGTTCGCTCGGCTCTTTAAATTTATTCAAAGCATCGAGCACCTTTGCATAGGCGGGTCCATCGACCCAGTCGTCGCTGTCAACGACCTTGAAATAAATGCCTGTTGCATTGGCTATGCCTGTGTTGACCGCACCGCCGTGACCCTTGTTGGGCTGATGTATGGCACGGACTATGCCGGGATATTTTGCCTCGTATTCATCGGCGATCTCTGCCGTGTTATCCTTGGCAGAGCCGTCGTCGACTATCAGTATCTCAACAAAATCTCCGCCAGGCAAAAGGCTGTCGATGCATTTGCGCATATATGACGCAGAATTATAGCAGGGAACGGTAAAAGTCAAAAGCTTCATTTTGTGCATTGCTCCTTCTCTGCCGTAACGGCGTCGAGCGCCTGTCTTATGACGGCGTGCATATCGAGGTATTTATAAGTGCCGAGCCTGCCGCCGAATATAACATTCTGCTTTTGATCGGCAAGAGCACGATATTTGCCGCAAAGCTCATCATTGCGCTCGTCGTTGACGGGATAATAAGGCTCGTCGCCGTGCTGCCACTGCGCAGGATATTCACGCGTGATAACCGTGTTGCAGGATATGGTGTGCTCGAAATGCTTGTGCTCGATTATGCGGGTATAGGGTATCTCGTACTCTGTATAATTGACCACGGCGTTGCCCTGATAATTGGGAATATCGAGAGCTTCGGTCTCGAACCTCAGCCCGCGATAGTCGAGCTCGCCATAGCAGAGGTCAAAATATTCGTCAAGCCTGCCTGTATAAACGACCTTTTCGGCGATGCTGTCAAAATATTGTCTGTCGCTGAAATAATCGCAGCCAAGTCTGGTCTCGATGCCCGACAAAAGCTTTTGGAATATCGCCGTATAGCCCCCCTCGGGAATGCCCTGATACCTGTCGGTGAAATAGTTGTTGTCGTATGTAAACCTGACAGGCAAGCGCTTGATGATAAACGCAGGCAGTTGGTCGCAGGGCCTGCCCCATTGCTTGCGTGTATAGCCCTCGATGAGCTTTTGATAGACATCTCTGCCCACAAGCTTTATTGCCTGCTCCTCGAGGTTCTTGGGCTCGCCCTTTATCTCGCCGCGCTGACGCTCGATCTCTGCGGCTGCCTCCTGAGGTGTAACAGTGCCCCAAAGGCGATAGAAGGTGTTCATATTGAACGGCAGGTTATAAAGCTCACCCTTATAATTTGCGACAGGCGAGTTTATAAAGTTGTTAAACTCGGCAAATTGGTTGACATAATCCCAAACCTCTTTATCTGACGTGTGGAATATATGCGCACCGTAAACATGCACGTTGATGCCGTCGCAATTTTTGGTATAGCAGTTGCCGCCTATATGCTCACGGCGGTCTATGACGAGGCATTTTTTGCCCAGCTTGGTCATCTCGTGCGCAAAAACGCTGCCGAAAAGACCTGCGCCGACTATAAGATAATCATAAGACATATGCAAAAACCACGCTTTCTTGCTTGCTGATTGCTTGATAATTACTTGATACACTGAAATTATACCATATCAAACGCGCAAATGCAACATTTAATAAAAAAAGTTGTTGCAATGAGGCTTTTGGTGTGCTATTCTAAATAAGGAAGGTTATCTAATATACAAAGAGGTACTTATTTATGATCATAAAAGGCGCAAATATCGTTACGGGAGATTTCAGATTACACAAGGCAGACCTGCAATACAAGAACGGTGTCGTCACCGCGATAGGTCAGATCTCGGGCGATGAAGAATATGACGCATCGGGCATGTATCTTATACCCGGTTTTGTCGACACTCATGTACACGGTGCGGCAGGCAGCGAGTTTGCCGCAGACAGCGGTGATTTTGATGCGGCACGCAAATACGAGGCAGAGCACGGCGTTACGGCGATATTGCCGACAGTGAGATGTATGCCGCGCGACGGGCTCATCAGTGCCGAAAAAAACATCGTATGCCAGATGCATTCGGGCGGATACGGCAGCAAGCTGCTCGGCATCAACCTCGAAGCGCCGTTTGTCAACCCTGTTCGCCGCGGCGGAATGGTTCCCGAGAATATTCTGACACCCGACATACAATTTGCAAAAGAGATACTTGCCGCAGCAAACGGCAACCTCAAGATCATAACAGTAGCCCCCGAGCTTGAAGGGGCGATCGAGATAATAGAATTATTCGCTTCGAACGGCGTCAAGGTCAGTATGGGACACAGCGACGCCAACTATGCACAGGCAGAGGTCGGAGCAGAGCACGGTGCTACACGCACCACGCATCTTTTCAACGCAATGGCAGGCTATCACCACCGTGAGCCGGGGCTTGTGGGCTTTTCGCTGCTCGACAAGCGCATAACCTGCGAAATGATCTGTGATCTCGTGCATCTTTCAGAAGAGACTATCAGGCTTATATACCGCATGAAGGGTGCAGACCGCATTTCGATAGTCAGCGACACAGGCGTATTTGCCGGAATGCCCGACGGCGACTATTATATACTCGGCAGACACCGCATAGTCAAGGACGGCGAGTGCCACCTCGAGGACGGCACGATAGCGGGCAGCTGTATGCCTGTCTATTATGGTGTGCGCAATCTTTTGCAAATGGGCATTCCCATGCCCGACGTCTGCAAGATGGCTTCATACACGCCTGCAAAGGCTGTCGGAGCGGCAGACCGCATAGGCTCACTCGAGCCCGGCAAGGCGGCAGACATGGTATTGCTCGACAGAGATTATAACATTCACGCCGTATTTATCGACGGTCAGCGCATAAAATAAACACAAATCTTGATCAAAGGTGGCATCAACCAATGGAGAATACAAAAAGATCTATCGCAATAATTTTCGGCGGAGTCTCGTCAGAGCACGAGGTGAGCTGTGTTTCGGCTGCAAACGTTTATGACAACATCGACAAAGACAAATTCACCCCCTATCGCCTCGGAATAGACAAAAAGGGCGTGTGGTTTTTATATGACGGAGCAAGCGACTGTATGCGTGACGGCTCGTGGATAAACGACAAAGAGCATTTAAAGCCTGCTGTCATTTCGCCCTGCGCTGCGCATCACGGCTTTATCACGTTCTGCAAGGCAAGCAGCACCTATGAGATAACCTATATCGATGCGGCGTTTCCTGTCATGCACGGAGCAGGCGGCGAGGACGGCACCATGCAGGGTCTGCTGACTATTGCAGGCATTCCGTTTGTCGGCTGCGACACTGTTTCATCCGCAGATGCGATGGACAAAGCAGTCACCAAAGCGCTTGTCGCAGACAAGGTTCCCTGCATTCCCTGGATAACCTTGATAAAGACCCCCGAGCTTGACATTTTCGCCGCCATCGCAGAGAGCGAAGAGAGATTTGGATACCCTGTTTTTGTCAAGCCGTCGTCGGCAGGCTCGTCTGTCGGTGTCAGCAAGTGCAGAAGCCGTGCCGAGCTCGCAAAGGGCATCGAAGAGGCATTCAGACACGGCAAAAAGCTGCTCATCGAAAAGGCCATCGTCGGCAGCGAGATCGAGGTCGCCGTTTTCGGCAACGACTCGCCTGTCGCATCCTGCTGCGGCGAGATAATCCCGGGCGCTGATTTTTATGACTATGACAACAAATATAATTCAGACACGGCAAAATGCTATATCCCCGCAAGACTGACAAGCGAGATGTCCGATGCCATACGTGCATCTGCGCTCGAGGTATACCGCACGCTCGGCTGCACGGGACTTTCGAGAGTCGACTTTTTTGCATTCGAGGGCGGCTATTATTTCAACGAGATAAACACCATTCCCGGCTTTACACCCATCAGCATGTACCCTCAATTGATGAAAAACAGCGGCGTCTCGTATCGGGATCTGATAACCGGGCTCATCGACCTTGCGATGGAGCGCGGCGTATGATAGGCGTATTCGACTCGGGGCTCGGCGGTCTGACCGCCCTGCGAGAGATAAGAAGCGAATTGCCCAAAAGCGACATCATCTATTTCGGCGATACGGCACGCATTCCTTACGGAACAAAATCAAAAGAGGTCATCGACAGATATTCGTTGCAGGACTGCACGTTTTTGAACAGTCTCGGTGTCGACATACTGCTCGCCGCGTGCGGAACTGTCTCATCAAACTCATTGTCGCTGCTCAAGTCACGCTTTGACACGCCTGTTTTCGGGGTCATCGAGGGCGCAGCCCAAAAGGCCGCCGAAACAGCCTCAAGCGGCAACGGCAGAATTTTGGTGCTGGGCACCTGCGCAACAGTCGAAAGCAGGGCGTTTGAAAAAGCGATATACGCCATCGACAGCTCATTGACTGTCTATCAGCAGGCGTGCCCGATGTTCGTGCCGCTTGCGGAATCGTGGAACACATCGCCCGACGACGAGGCGTGCCGTGCGGTCGCAAACGAATATTTATCAAGCTATACATCCATCGAGCCCTCGGCAGTCATTCTCGGCTGCACGCATTATCCGCTCTTATCAGAGCTTATCTCGTCGTTCCTGCCCAAATCAGAGCTTATAAGCTCGGGCAAGGAGGCAGCAAGGCTCTTATCATACAAGATAAACGAGCTCGGCATCAATACACATGAGCACGGCAACACCGTGTTTTATACCAGCGACGACCCTGCGCAGTTCAAAAAGAGCGCCGAAAGGTTCTTTGGCTCTGCGATAACGCAGGACGTTTATAACATCAACATCGAAAGCGTGAATATATAAACGATGAAGCTTCCAGTAACCATATCTATCCGTTCGCGTGCAGGCAAGGTGCGCGAGCCGCTGAGCATCAATGTTCCGGGCAGCATCGAGCATTTCGAGAACGGATATTATCTCAACTTTCCCATAACAGACACCGAAGAGCCGTCAACGTTTATAACAGTCTGCGGCGACACTGTTTCTTTGCGCCACAACGGCTTTGAAGCGGCAGAATTTCTGCTGCAAAAGGGCAAGCGCTATGGCGGAATGTATGATTCAAATTTCTGCACGTCATATATCAACGTCAGCACAAGATCGGTGCAGAACACCGTCAAAGGTATGCGCGGCACGCTCGCATTCGCCTTTTCGATCGATGCAGGCGGCAAAAAGATCGACGACTTTGATATGACCTGCGTCATATCGCCTGCCGTTATGCCGTCATGATACAACACAAAGCGAGGATTTTTTAAATGTCAAAACAATACACAGCAAAGTCACCTGCCGACGGCATGATAATAATACCGCGTGATATATCAGACAAGCTTATCTCGGCAGGACATAACGAAATAAGGCTGGCGCTGTGGCTTTATGCAGGCAATATCTATGACACGCAGTCGGCTGCAAAGGCGCTTGGCATATCAGCAGAGGATGCAGAGAGTGCTTTGGAATATTGCAGGACTCTCGGTATGCTCAGGGATCACGAGGCAAAAAAGGCTGCCTCGCCCAGCGAACACAGACCCGCCTATGATTCTGACGTTATCGCAAACGCAATAGACAAAAACGAGGACTTCCGCCTGCTGTGCGACCAGTTTTCGGCGCTTATCGGCAAGATGCTCAACCGCACGGACTATAACTCGCTTTATTATCTGTTTGATTATTGCGGACTCTCGGGCGGATACATAATCACTGCGACACATTATTGCATATCAAAGGGCAAAAAGGATATGCGATATATCCACAACACGATACTTTCGCTTTATGACGAGGGCGTCGACGATCTCACCAAGCTCGACCGCCGTCTGGCAGACAAGCAGCGGCTCGACTCTGATATGGCGAGATTGCGCACGCTTTGCGGAATGGGCGACAGAGCCTTTACAACAAAAGAAAAGCAGTTTGCCGAAAAATGGTTTGGCGAGTGGTCGCTCGATTTTGAGCTTGTCAGGCTGGCATACGAGCGTTCTGTCGACGCCACGGGCAGGGTAAACTTTGCATACATGAACAAGGTGCTCGAGTCTTGGCACACAAACGGCTTGACCACGCCCGAAAAGGTCGCCTCGGGTGACCGCAAGGCAGGCTCGGACGATGCTGCAAGCTTTGATTCCGACGAATTCTTCAGCGCCGCACTTCAAAGATCACGGAGGGACAACGCAGATGACAACTGAACAGGCATTATTGCAAAAGCAGCTAAGGCACAGCCGCAACTATCAGCTTGCGCTTTCACGTGCCGAGGAATTGCGACAGAAAGTTCCCGGTCTGGCACAGATCGACAACGAGCTCGCAAAGTTCCCCACAAAATTGCTTTCACTGCCTCGAGGTGAAATGCACGATGCTGCCTTTGCCGAGCTCAAGCAGCAGACAAAGGCGCTTGCCGAACAGCGCAGGCAGATGATAATTGCCGCAGGCATAGATCCCGACTATGATTCTGTAAAATACGACTGCCCAAAATGCTCTGACACAGGCTATTGCGATGGCGAGCTGTGCGACTGCGTCAAGCAAATGCTGGCAATCGACAGATACAACAACGGAGGCATAGGGCGTATGCTTTCGGGCATGACCTTCGAAAGCTTCAACCTCAAATATTATAAGGGCGACGACCTTGCCGTCATGCAGACTGTGCTTGCAGCCTGCAAAAGATATGCCGACAATTTTGACACCACATCAAAAAGCCTTTTGCTTATGGGTGGCACAGGGCTCGGCAAGACACATATTTCGTCGGCGATAGCGCAGAGAGCCATCGCCCGTGGCTTTGATGCATTTTACGAGACCGCACCGCAGATGTTTTCAAACTTTGAGGCGGTCAAATACGGCAGAGCCGACAAGAGCATTTTAGAGCCGTACAACTATACGCTTTTGCTCATCGACGACCTCGGTGCGGAATCGATCGGCAACCAGACCCTTGCGACGCTGTTTGAGATCATCAACCGCCGACTGCTCGCAGGCAAGCCGACCGTCATCAGCACCAACCTCGCACCCTCCGAGATCAAAAAGCGCTATGACGAGCGCATATATTCGAGGCTCATGGGCGAATATTCAGTCCTGCAATTCAAGGGCAAGGACGTCAGAATGCAAAAGATCATGGAGGATTCGTGATGCTTAAAAAGGTCGTGATATACACCGACGGCTCGTGCAGCGGCAACCCCGGCCCGGGCGGCTATGGCGCAGTGCTTATTTCGGGCGATGTCAAAAAGACTTTGGCAGGCGGCGCAAAAAGCACCACCAACAACCGCATGGAGCTTACCGCCGTCATCGAGGCGCTTTCTGCGCTCAAATGTCCGTGCGAGGTCGAGCTGCACAGCGATTCGCAATATTTCATCAACGCAATGACAAAGGGCTGGCTCGAGTCGTGGCAGAAAAAGGACTGGATAAAGTCAGACAAAAAGCCCGTGCTCAACCGTGACCTCTGGGAGAGGATCATCGCCGAGACCTCAAGGCACAAGATGACCTATATCTGGGTCAGAGGCCACAACGGCGACGAATATAACGAGCTGTGCGATTCACTCGCCACCGAGCAGACAAAAAAATATTCCGAATAATATCCAAATTAAAAAATTTGGGCGTGCAAGCATATTTGCGCGCCCATTTTTCATAAAAACATATTGACAAAGCGTTCTACATGTTGTAGAATGATATTGGTCTACAGGATGTAGAATATCTTTTTCGGAGGTGCATTATTATGAAAGAACATCAGATGGGGGCGGTCGAGTCGCGTTTTGCCGACATTATCTGGCAGAACGAGCCAATCGCCTCGGCAGAGCTTGCAAGGCGCAGCAACGAATTGCTCGGATGGAAAAAATCCACCTCATACACAGTGCTTGCCAGGCTCTGCGACAAGGGCATATTTAAAAACGAGGGCGGCATTGTCACCTCGCTCATTTCAAAGCAGGAGTTTTATGCGTTGCAGAGCGAGAAGTTTATCGACGACACCTTTGACGGCTCGCTGCCCGCGTTTATAGCCGCATTTGTTTCACACCGCAGGCTTTCGGCGGACGAAGCAGAGCAATTGCGGCGCATAGTTGACGAGTTTGAGGAGGAATAAAATTGGACAAAATATTTATCGAGGTCCTCAACATAAACCTTACGGCAGGCTTTATCGCACTCGCCGTGATACTTATGAGGCTCATGCTGCGCAAAGCGCCCAAATGGATATTTGTTCTGATGTGGGCGTTCGTCGGCATAAGGCTTATATGCCCGTTTTCGCCGACAAGCGAGCTCAGCGTTCTGCCGAGCGCCGAGCCTATACCCGGCGAGATACTTTATACCCAGACGCCCGCTATATCCACCGGCGTACCTGTGCTCAATTCGGTGGTAAATCCCATCATTTCAGACAGCTTGGCGCCCGATCCGACGGCGAGCATCAACCCGATGCAGGTCGTGATGTTCGTTTGCGGCATCGTTTGGCTGGTCGGCATAGCGCTTATGCTGCTTTACACGCTTATCTGCTGTCTCAAGATCAAGCATCAAGTAAAAGAAGCAGCTATCCTGCGAAACAATATTCTGATATGCGACAACGTCGATTCGCCTTTTATATTCGGTGTGATAAGGCCCAGGATATACCTGCCGTCGTCGCTTGACGAAAAGAGCACAGAATATGTCATTGCGCACGAAAACGCACATATCAAAAGAGGCGACCATTTATGGAAGCCGCTGGGCTTTTTGCTGCTCACGGTCTATTGGTTCAATCCCATACTTTGGCTCGCATATATTCTGCTCTGCCGCGACATCGAAGCTGCGTGTGATGAAAAGGTCATTGGCAATATGGACGCCGAGGGCAAAAAGAATTATTCCAACGCATTGATAGAATGCAGCTCGCCTCGCAGGATCATATCTGCGTGCCCGATCGCATTCGGAGAAACTAACGTGAAAGGAAGGATAAAGAACGTGCTTAACTATAAAAAGCCCGCATTCTGGATAATAATCGTTGCGCTGATCGCGTGCATAGTCGCGTCTGTCTGTCTGCTGACAGATCCTGTCGATGACAGCAGCGCACCCAAAGATACAAGCAGCAACGATGCTTCGAGCATTATCGACGGCATAGACAGTTCGCCTCTCGACTTTGTCGCATTTACATACAGTATCGCTGAATACCGTCAGTATTTCAAGTATGACGCCACGAACGGCATTGACGTATATGTTACAGATTTTAAAAACGGAGAGTTTTATTATAGATTTGCAGAACACAAGTTGAGTGGCTGCGACCACAGCGGCACGTCTGTCTACACTCATATCGACGCGATGGATGCAAGAAGTGCCGCCGCAGCACTCAGCACCTACGGTCTGCCGAGCAACAAGATCAATTATTATCCATATGGAGACACGCCCTACGACTGCATTGACGATGCGCGGAAGGCTGTTGAAAGCATTTTGCCCAAGCCGACCGAGCAGGAGCTCGAGCGCATATACGACCGCACCGCATTTGACATTGACGGCGACGGCAAAGTCGAATATCTTGTGGCGTACTGTGCCGAAAGAGGCGACGAATGCTATATAACGGTCACCGCGATAGACCCGACTGCAAAAAAGCCAAAGTGCATCACTTCGTGCCGGCTCGACGCTTATGGAAAAGCCAAGTTCGTCGACCACAATGACGGCAAGCTGTATATAAACGGCATCAAAGACGGCAGATTTTTTGAGTACGCTCTCGGCTACGTCACGTCGGAGATAAACTCGTATTTCTCTGCGCATTCCACAATGCACCTGTCCTCTCTGCAAAAGATGTATCCCGAGTATTTTGCATACGATCTTTCAAAGGGAGTAGATGTGTGCTGCTATGTCACAAGTGTGCCAACTCTGCATTTGCTGCCGCCATACAACACGGCAATCGGTTCTGAGTCCGACGTTGCAAGCCTTCCGGCGCTGACATTTGAGCAAGTATCACTCATTCTGTCGGCATATAAAGTCCCCAAAGAAAAGGTCATGGTAAAGACGATATATGCAGAAAAGGCATATTCGCCGCCGGAAGCGTCATACGGCATCTTTTACCCAGAACGCCCCAAAGCCTTGCAGCGTTATATTATCGAAAGGCTATACTCAAAAGAAAAAGTGTATCCCATAATCGAGGAGCTGCCTTTTCATGACTTTTATGTGTTCGACATAGATAACGACGGCAAAGAAGAAAAATGCCTCTTGGCATACGGTTATACCTCAGGCATATACACCGTCACTGTTAAGATAGCAGAGTTCGGCAAAAGTGAGCTCGAATATGAAGCCTTGCTAGAAATACCGTATTCTTATTCCGAGCCGCAGTTTGTAAAAGAAAACGACAAATTTTATGTCATGACTACCGACGAGGACAACATATACTATTATGACATATGCATAAGTGATAACGGCAGGATAACATTTGAAAAAGCAAAGGTCATGCCTATACCGACAGATGGTGAATATTCGCAGTACCTTGACCTCGATGCTTCAAACGGTCTCGATGTCATTGTCTGGCAAATGGGCAACAATTCGTTTTCGTTCGCTCTGCTGCCGCACAAGGACGGCGAATATGGCCTCATCATAGATGAGCTGATGAACGTCTCGGGGACAGACGCCATAACCATGCGCGCGATACTGAATACATACAGTATCAGCAATGACGATATATATGTAGTGCCGTGGCAACACCCTTTGTCAAGCCATATATCATCGATATTCCTTATAGGCGAGGACGGCAAGCCGCTCAAATCCAAAGAAGAATATATCAACGAGATAAGGCTGCTGCTCAGAATATACTAAAGCCAAGCATTGCCCTGCGGGCATATAAAAAGAAGCAAGAATATAAGGCTCGAACCTTATATTCTTGCTTTTTTGCTATGTTATTTTCTCGCTTCGATAACAGACCACAGGTCGCCGACCTGCGAGGATGCGAGCGCAAGCAATGCATCGCCGCACGCTTCCTGCGACATCGTGTCTGACTTTGTGTATTGCTTGAAGCCTATGATATTGCCCTTTGTGTCGTTGATAGAATAAAGCACTCTGATCGATTTTGCGATAGCACGCGAATCGTCGCCGTCATATCTTATGCCTGCGTGTATAAATCCGCAAAGCACAACAGACGAAACAGAGCATGAGGGGTCGCCGCTCTCGTCCTTCCAGACATTCTGGTCTGTCATGGTGTTATAAAAATAGACCAATGCGCCGTCAAAGCATTTGTCGCTCACGGCATCACGCCAGAATTTGACGAGGTCGATAGCATATGCCGACGGAGTCGGCTCTGATGCGGCATAATCATCCGCTCTTGCAAAGCCGCCGTCTGTCTTTTGTCTCGACTCGAGCTCCTTTGCAGCATTTTTATGATCATATTCGGTGCCCGAAGCATTGAGCGCATATGCGCAAAGTGCCATCTCGACTGTCGAAAGCTCTGCGGGCTTTTCTTCGATATACTGCTTTATTCTTGCGATCTCGGCGCTTGACGGCTGGTTTGAGACCAAAGCATCAAACAGCACGCTTTCTGCCATATCGTGCACCGTGCCGTCGCTCTCGGGCTTTTTGATCAAAAGCTCTGAAAAGTCTTTATTCATGATATAAGCCGCTGCGGCAGTCTGCCAATCGGTTATTCCGACAAGCTCGATGCAGTCGGACGTGAGCTTTGCAACGTCGACGTTGCTGTCGCCTGTGCTGCACGAAGCAAGCGAAAGCACCATCAGTGCGGACATACAGAGTATTAAAAGCTTTTTTGTCATAAGATATTATCCTTTTTTGCCTGTCAAGGCTTCTTTTTGACCCTCATGGCATATTCGGCGGCTGCCTGCTCGGTCTTGTTTTTGCCGTATTCGTAAAACACCGTGCCGACGAGGTCGTCGGGCAGATACTGCTGCTCGACATAATGGTTCGGGAACTGATGAGGATAGACATAGCCGCCCTCTGCGCCCGGTCTGTGGGTATCTCTGAGATGCTCGGGCACTCTCATGCCCTTGCCTGCCGCTATCGCTTCGCAGGCGGCGGCATACGCCATATATGCAGAATTCGATTTTGGTGCGGTGGCGAGGAAAATGACCGCCTCGGAGAGCGGAAGCGAAGCCTCGGGCAATCCGAGCTGCAATGCCGAATCGACGCACGATTTGACTATCGCCGCCGCATTCGGATAAGCAAGTCCTATATCCTCCGACGCTATCACGAGCAGTCTGCGACACGGCGACAAGAGGTCACCGCCCTCGAGCAATCTTGCGAGATAAAATATCGCCGCGTCCTGATCTGAGCCGCGGATCGACTTTTGAAACGCCGACAAAAGGTCATAATGCTCGTCGCCGTCTCTGTCGAGCCTCATACCCGACCTCGAAACAAGCTCTGTCGCAAGCTCGGGCAAAAGCTCATCGCCCGAAGCGTAAAAAATATTTTCGAGCCCGCCTATCGCCTTGCGTGCATCACCGCCACAGCAGGAGGCTATATCACGCAAGGTCTTGTCAGAGCAGGTCTTTGAGGTGCCGTTATCCGAATTAAGTATGTCGAGTGCGCGCCTGAGCGTGGGAATAAGCTCCTCGGGCGATATCGGCTTAAACTCAAACACGGTTGAACGTGAAAGCAACGCGCCGTACAATGCAAAATAAGGGTTCTCGGTGGTAGAGCATATCAATGTAACTCTGCCGTCCTCGACGTATTCAAGCAGCGACTGCTGCTGTTTTTTGTTGAAGTATTGTATCTCGTCGATATACAGCAATATGCCGTCTGTCGAAAGCAGCGAATATGACGATGTCAATATCTCTTTGACCTCTGATATAGATGCGACCGTCGCATTTATCTTGTGGAACTGCTTGCCGCAGACAGCTGCGACTATATCGGCGGCAGTCGTTTTGCCTGTGCCGGGAGGTCCGTAAAAAACCAGTGACGGCAGATGTCCGCTCTCTATGATGCGTCTGAACGGCGCATTTTTTGCGAGCAGGTGCTTTTGCCCTGCCATTTCATCAAATGTATGCGGTCTGGCGCGATCTGCAAGCGGCATAATTGCTCCTTTTGTCTTAAACTAAAACTATCTCTTTTTCTTTTTGCTGTTGCCCTTGGCCTTTTTGTGCTCTGCCTCCTCCTGTGCACGGCGGAGCTCGGCGGCGTATTTTGCCTTGTCGTTTTCGGGATCCTCTTTGTCGAGCATCTCCTGCAGGCTCGGCGAACGCTTGAACGAAAATTTATTCTCCTGATTATTGAACAGCCTTTTGATATTCTCTCTGTGCATGAATATTATCACGCAGCCGACAAACATTGCGCAGATCATCGAGAACGGCTCGGGCCTGCCAATGCCTGTGATCATAGCATAATAAACGACCGCAGGGTACGCAAATGCCGCCATTATCGAGGCGAGCGAAACATATCTCGACAGCAAAAGCACCAGCACCCATATCACAAGCAGTACCAAAAACACCTGCCAGTCGATGAGCAGCACCATCGTGGCTGCCGTCAGCACGCCCTTGCCGCCCCTGAACTTATAAAACACAGGTGCGATATGGCCGAGCATACAAAACAGTCCTGCGATATACGCGCCTATCTGGTCGAACATAAGCACTCCGAGAAACACGGCTATCACCTGCTTGAGCACGTCACCAAAAAACGTGAGTGCCGCAGCGCTGCCGCCGTATACCCTGTTCATATTGGTAAGTCCTGCGTTGCCGCTGCCGTATTTACGTATATCGTCGTTATAGCGGTATTTTGAAACGATTATGGCGCTGTTGACGCTGCCGAGCAGATAGGCTGCAATGATCAGCAGCAAAATATACACCCCAAAAAGCACAGGGGAATTTACAGCGCATATATTGGTCGCCATGCCGAGAACTCTGAAAAAGCCGATCATTCCTGTTCCTCTCCTCTTTGCTTGATTATCAGCCTGATGGGCGTGCCGTCAAAGTCAAACGCCTTTCTCAGGCTGTTTTCGATATATCTCTGGTATGAGAAATGAAACAGCTCTTTGCTGTTGCAGAACACAACAAACGTCGGCGGATTTGTGCCTGTCTGAGTCATATAATATATCTTGAGCCTCTTGCCCTTGTCTGTGGGCGGCTGTACACGAGAGGTGAGATCTGACAAAAGGTCGTTGAGCAGACCTGTTGTGACACGGCGTGAGGAGTTGGCGTGCACCGTGTTGATCATCTCATAAAGCTTATCTACCCTTTGACCTGTCTTTGCCGAAACAAACGCTATCGGTGCATACGGCATATAAGCAAGCGCAGTGCGTATCTTGTTGACATATTCGTTGGTGGTCTTGTTATCCTTGTCTATCGTATCCCACTTGTTGCAAACGATTATGCTCGCCTTGCCCGCGTTGTGCGCAAGGCCTGCTATGCGCTCATCCTGTGCGGTAACGCCCTCTGCGGCATCGATCATGATGAGGCAAACGTCGGCGCGCTCGACCGCAAGATTGGCGCGCAGAACGCTGAAGCGCTCGAGCTTGTCGTCAATGCGTGAATTGCGCCTTATGCCTGCCGTATCTATAAATGTATATCTGCCATAGCTGTTTTCGATATAAGTATCCACCGCATCACGTGTCGTGCCGGGGATATTCGAAACTATGCATCTTTCTTCGCCTGCTATGCGGTTGACTATAGAGCTCTTGCCTGCATTCGGCTTGCCTATTACGGCAACTCTGATAGCGCCCTCGCTCTCTGCGCCTGTCGTGTCGTCGGGCAAAAGCTCACACACTCTGTCGAGTATGTCGCCTGTTCCGGTGCCGTGCAAAGACGAAAGCGGTATGGGATCGCTGTCGAAGCCAAGCGAATAGAATTCATAAAACTCCGCAGGCGGCTCGCCTGCCTTGTCTATCTTGTTGACTGCAAGGATTATCGGCTTGTGCGACCTCTTGAGCATCGCAGCAATATCCGCATCGGCGGCTGTAACGCCTGTGCCGACCTCGCAGATCATGATTATCACGTCGGCGTGATCTATGGCGGTCTGCGCCTGGTCACGCATTCTGACCAGCAGCTCGTTGTCGGTTATCGGCTCAATGCCGCCCGTGTCGACGAGCTGAAAGGTCTTGCCATTCCAATCGACGTCATAGCAGATCCTGTCTCTGGTGACGCCGGGCGTATCATCGACTATTGACAGCCTCAGGCCTGCTATTTTGTTAAAAAAAGTGCTTTTGCCAACGTTGGGTCTGCCGACGATGGCAACTGTTCTCTTTGGCATATCAATAATAATCCTCCGTTATCATTCTGCACAGGTCCTCGCCGCCCGACTCGACGGTCATAACGGGAGCACCCAATTTTGAAACAAGCGTGTCGAGCGAAACTCCGTCCAAAAACAGATCGCCGTCTGCACGCAGCATATTGCGAGGTATCAAAAACACATCGGCCCTTGTTCCTGCGACCTGATTGATTATATCACCGCCCGTAACAAGTCCGCTGACAGTGACGCTCTCGCCGTAAAAATCATTGCGTATTGCAACAGTCCTGACGTCGAGCTTATTGAACTTTTCCTTTGCGGCATCGACGAGCTCGCATATATGGCTGTACGCCGCCATGCCTGTTATTATCACTATACTTCGATTATACACGCATTCGTCGGTATTTGCAAGCGCATATAAAAATTCCTCTTTGTGGTTGCGCAACGAGCCTACGCCGTTGTCGAGCTGGGGATAGCCGTCATAATAATCGTCGCACGGCATTTCACGGCACGCCGTGAGATAAAACTCGTCAGAGCAATAGCATATATGCTCGCCCCTCGTTTTAAAGCATTCATTGGCGAACCTCTCGACAATATCGATCACCTCGCCGCAGTCAGCCTTGTCGAAGGCATCGAGCTTATAAAGCCCCTCTCTGTGCTTGGTAAGTCCGCAGGGAACGACTGCTATCGAAACTACATGCTCACGCTTTAAAAGCTCTGTGAGCGTATATTCGAGCGCTTTGCCATCGTTGACGCCCTTGCACAAAACTATCTGGGCGTTGATGTCGAGCCCTGCTTTGTCTATATCGTCGATATAAGACAATACCTCGCCTGCAAATCTGTTGCGCAGCATCTTGACCCTGAGCTCCTTGTCCATCGTGTGTACCGAAATGTTGATGGGCGATATGCGCATCTTGATTATGCGGTCGATGTCCTTTTGCTTCAGGTTGGTCAGAGTGACATAGCTGCCCTGAAGGAACGACAGACGCTCGTCATCGTCCTTAAAATATATGGTTTCACGCATTCCTTCGGGGTTCTGATCAATAAAGCAGAATATGCAGTTATTGCGGCACGAGCGCTTTTTGTCCATCAAGAACGTCTCAAACTCCATGCCGAGGTCGCCGCCGCCGAGAATGCGCTTTTGGATATGCGTGTCGCCACGCAAAAGCTCAACCGTTATATCGTCATCCGCGGCATAAAAATAATAGTCGAGCGCATCGTTGATCTCGTTGCCCGAAATGGCAAGCAGTATATCGCCCGCCCTTATGCCTGCCTTATGCGCAGGCGAGCCGTGTCTGACACCGCTGACAGTGACCATACCTATCCCCCCCTTTTTTTAAAATGCGAATAATTCAAAAAAAGCGCGTCGCTATGAACGCGACCCGCCTTTTGAGTGGCGCCTTAACGGCGCGCCTTGTCAGTCTTCTTTCTCTTTTATAGTAAGAACTGCCTTTTTGCCATAAAAGCCGCACTTGGTGCAAACTCTATGAGAAAGGATGTACTCACCGCAGTTTGCGCATTTGGTCATGCCGGGGAGCTCGAGCTTCCAGACATTGGATCTTCTCTTGTCGCGTCTTGCTTTAGAGACTTTTCTCTTAGGAACAGCCATGATGATACCCTCCTTGTGGTGGTTATATTTTTATTTTTTAATCAAAATAATTTTTGAGTGCCGCCCATCTGGGGTCGGTCTCCTTGGTGTCGCAGCCGCAGTCGCCCTCGTTGAGGTTCTTGCCGCATTTATGGCACAGGCCCTTGCAGTCCTCACTGCACAAAAAGCGGGTGGGCAGCGAAAGCGAAATAAAGCATCTGACTGCCTCGTCAAGATCGAGTACGCCGTCGGGAGCAATGAGATATTCGTCATGCTCGTCGGCGTTGGCAAGCTCGGTCGCAACAGGACACTGCATGTCAAAGTCAAGCTTGCAATCAAAATAGTCGTCGCATCTGCCACACAAAGCGCTTGCGGTCACGGCTATATGGGCATCAAGCTGCATATAACCCGAGTGGTTGACCACCTTGCCGTTCACGACGGCATTGCCGCTCTGCAGGTCAGGCGAAAGCTCGGTCACATCGTATGCGAAATTGAATTTTAGCTCTTTTTGTTCACCCTTGATAAGGGGATGCAGATCAACAGTCATTATTTCACCTTTAATAAATCCTGTATATTATACTTGCAAAAATCGATTTTGTCAAGCACTTTTTACATTTGTTTCTCACGCGCCTCTAAAACCCTTGCCGATTATCTCAGAAGAATTGGTTATCATCATAAATGCGCCCTTGTCGACGTCCTTGACCAGCTTTTTCAGTTGCATAGCCTCGCTTCGGCGGCAGACGATGAGCAAAACAGTCTTTTCGGCACCGCTGTATGCACCGCGCGCATCAAGCACAGTTACGCTGTGGTCCATCGTCGCAAACAGTCTTTCGCTGATCTCGTCGGGCTTGGTGGTAACTATCGTGAAATATTTGCAGAGGTTGATGCTCTCGATGACAGAGTCGACAACGACCGAGCGCAGGCCGAGTCCCAGCACAGAAAGCAGACCTGCTTCGATATCGAACACAAAAAAGCCCATCACGGCGATGACGGCATCGGCAAACAAAAGCGCCGTGCCCGAATCAGCACCCGTATATTTCTTGATTATCATAGCGATAATATCAGTGCCGCCCGTGGACGAATCAACATTAAAAAGCATCGCCGTGCCTATGGCAGGCAGCATGATCGCAAACATCAATTCAAGCAGTGCATTGTCTGTGAACGGCAGGCTGGCGGCAGGGTATATAAATTCGAACACCAGCGTAAAGCCCGAATAAAGCAATGTGCCGATGACTATCTTTGCGCCGCAGCCCTTGCCCAAAAAGACAAAGCCTATCAAAAGCAATGCGATATTGATGATAGTCATTGTGATCGTCGTATCAACGCCGAACAAGCCGTTCAAAAGCATCGAAACGCCACTGACTCCGCCTGTCGTAAAGTGGTTGGGCATCTTAAAAAAGTATATGCCTATCGCATTCAGCAGAGTGCCAAGTATAATAAACGCGCCATCGCGCAGGAATTTTTTCATCTCAAAAAACAGACCTTTCGTTGTTAGCAAGGACATAATAGCACTATGCGAGCCAAAATGCAAGAAAATATTTGAAAATACCTGCAAAATGTGGCAGTATATCCCGCTTTGACCTTTCAAATAATATATTCGATAATATATCCGAAGGGAGTTGATATCATGGCTGACAAAAAAATATGCTGTGCGTCACTCGTCGGCTGCCATCTTTTGGGAATGCTGACAGGCGCAACGGCGGTGTGCATAGCCGCATGCATAATCAAAAAGCGCAAAAAGAGCCTCGCCGACAAAGCCAAGGACGCATTCAAGACGCTCGAAAAAACCTTGTCGGTATAAAGCATTGCTGCCTCGGCTATCGATTCTATTTCCCAAAATCGAAAAAAGCTTGATTTTGGGAAATAGATGTGGTATAATACATCATGAGGTGATGACAATGAAGCTGATAGAACGCGAAATGTATCTCGACAAGTTCAAAAAAGTTATAGGCACTCCGGATATCAAAGTCATAACAGGTGTGCGACGCAGCGGAAAATCCAAGCTGCTCGAGGCATTCAGAGACTATATTTCGCAGGCAGTGCCCGATGCGAACATAATTCACGTCAATTTTAACCTGACAAAATTCGAGTCATTAAAAGAATATCACGCGCTGAATGATCATATCGAGAGTGCCTATGCGCCCGGAAAGTCAAACTTTGTTTTGATAGATGAGGTGCAATTGTGCAGCGGCTTTGAAATAGCTGTCAACAACCTGCACGCGCTCGAAAAGTATGATATATATCTGACAGGCTCAAACGCATTTCTTTTGAGCTCCGATCTCGCCACGCTTTTTACAGGCAGAACGTTTGAGATAAAGGTCTATCCCTTTTCGTTCAAAGAATACCTCGAATATTTTGAATACACCGACATATACGCCGCCTTTGACAGATATTTAAAAGAAGGCGGAATGGCAGGCTCATATCTTTATCAAGACATAGAATCAAAATACGACTACATCGCCGATGTTTTCGACACACTCATCGTCAGAGACATCAGGCAGAAATACAAGATCAGAAACCCCATTTTGATGGACAGGATCGTCGACTATCTTATGGATAATGTCGCCAATCTCACTTCAACGCGCAGCATCGCCGGGGCGCTCACTTCTGCAGGCGACAGCATCAACCACAAGACCATAGGCAATTATCTTCAATACCTCTGCAACGCCTTTGCGTTTTACAAAATAAGGCGCTATGACGTCATCGGCAAAAAATATCTCACCTCAAACGACAAATACTATCTCAGCGACCACTCATTCCGATATGCCAAGCTCGGGACAAAAAACTTGGATCACGGCAGAGTGCTCGAAAACATCGTCGCCATCGAGCTGCAAAGACGAGGCTATGAGATCTATGTCGGCGTGCTTTACAAAAAAGAGATCGACTTTGTCGCGATAAAGCGCAACGAAAAGCTTTATATTCAGGTCTCTGACAACATCACAGAGGCAGGCACGTTCCAAAGAGAAGTCACTCCGCTTCTGCAGATCAAGGATGCATACCCCAAAATGACCATAGCGAGGACGAGAAACGAAGAATATCAATACGAGGGCGTCAGAATAATAGATATAGCAGACTGGCTGAGAGGATAACAACAAAACAAAATGATACATCAAAAGCTTTCGAAGCGGCTTTATGCCGCGCTCGAATACATACAAAGCAGCGACAATTTCGCCGACATAGGCAGCGACCACGCATATCTTGCCATTGCCGCGCTCGAAACAGGCAGGGCAAAAAAGGCCATCGCCGCCGACATACGCAAAGGGCCGCTTGACAGAGCGATACAAAACGGCATCGGCTTTGGCGACAGTCTGTCGTTTGTGCTATCCGACGGCTTTGACAAGCTCGACACCTCGTCGATCGACACCGCCGCAATATGCGGCATGGGCGGTGAAACGATGACCGGCATACTCTCGAGAGCGAAGCTTTGCGGCACTACATTGATATTGCAGCCGCAAACGTTCGCACACACGGTCAGAGCATGGCTCTGGGACAGCGGCTTTGACACGCAGGATGAGACCTTTGTTCTCGACGACGGCAGAGCCTATTGTGTGATAAAGGCACGCTACAGCGGATACTGCCGTGCATACGACCTGTCGGACTGCAGATTCGGCATCAAGCGTCCCAAAAACGAGGCGTTTGATGCATACACAAAAAGCCTTTTGACAGATCTCACAAACCGCCAAAAAGCAGGCTTTGACAGCGAGACGCACCTGCTCTGCCGCGAATGCGAGGTGCTTTTGCAAAAGCCGCATGTAATATTGGCTTCGGCATCTCCAAGGCGGCGTGACATACTCGATTCGATGCATATCACCTATGACATTCATCCATCACCTGCCGAAAAAGCCTTTGACCCATCTGTTCCGAGGGCGCAGGCGATGCAGGACATAGCCGCTTCAAAGGGCGAGGTCATCGCAAAAGAGCACTTCGATTCTCTCACGATCGCCGCAGACACGATGGTGTTCGGCTTTGACGGCGAGCCGCTGGGCAAGCCGAGAGACGAAAAAGACGCATTCAGGATGTTAAAGTCATTGTCGGGCAAGCCAAACACAGTCAGCACGGCAGTCTGCCTTATCAAAAACGGCGTGCAAAGGACGTTCTGCTGCGACTCGGTCGTTTATATGCGTGAATACGACGACCAAGAGATTCTCGACTATATCGCCACAAAAGAGCCACTTGACAAAGCGGGCGCATACGCCCTGCAGGGCATAGGCAAAAAGCTCATATCCCGCTTTGAGGGCAGCCTCACAAACATCATCGGTCTGCCTCGTGCAGAGCTTGCCGATGCATTGATAAGGCTTTGATGTCGCTTTTTAGCGACAAAATGCCGTTTTTGCGGTATGAGTGTCAATATGTGTCTGAATTTTTTATACTAATAGTGTTGATTTATCGTTTGAAATATGGTATGATTTAGTATGCAATGGCAGATAATGCCTTTGCAGTACAAATATTCTAATATGATCAAGGTGACTTTTATGAAAAAAATTATTGCATTGCTGTTGCTGGCAGCGCTGATAGCAGCGTTCGCCGCGTGCACACCGCAGGACGGCGACACGTCATCCGCCCCCGCCGACACCTCGTCTGAGGTTTCGGGTGCGCCCTACTCCCCTTCTACGCCTCCCGTTCCCGATGAGAGCGAAGAGAGCTCTGAGGAGTCGAGCACTGTACCCTCTGAGCCGGATGTTTCTGAAGAGAGCGACACCTCGTCTGCCGAGCCCGTTCCGTCTGATATTGGCAAGGTCGACTATTCGCACACCTTCTCGACAGACTACGGCTGCTATTGCGACCTCGTCGCCGACGTCACTGTCATCTCGTCGAGCGAGCTTGACGTTTCTGTCACTGTCGATGTTAAGCTCGTATGCTATAGCATCTCCGCATCCGCACGCAACAATTCCGGCACGGTCGTTATTGGCGACAAGAAGTTTGCATACTCGACCCCTGCGCTCGAGAACTACGACGGCAAGATCGCGTTCAACTTTGTCACTCAGAGCCGCACGCTCACCCGCAATTCCGACGGCACGCTGACCTTTGATGTCGGCGCAACCTGGCCGTTCAACGGCAACTATAACGGCGTCGAGATCGGCGTCATGGAGGCTATCGGCAAGATCATCATCGCTGCCGACGGTTCGGTCACTCTGGGCTAAATATTATATTTTTAAAGGATAAAGCCGCGCATCGCGCGGCTTTTGCTTGATATTATGCAGATAAACATCACCATCGGCGGCAAAAAGCACCGCTTTGACAAAGGAATATTGCTGTGCGACGCATTGGATGCCGTCGGAATCAGTCTGCATTACGGCTGCGGCAAATGCGGCAGGTGCGGCAAATGCGCCGTTGAATGCGTCGGCTGTCTATCTGAAATGACCGACGACGAAAAAAGCATTTTGGCAGGCAAAACAGGATTTCGGCTTGCCTGCAGGGCAAGAGCAGAGGGCGACTGCGAAATAATATTGCCGGTAAGATCCGACAAATCCGCCATCGTGACCGAGACCGCAGGCGAGATAGAGCTATCCGCATCAGAAGCAGACGGCACAGGCTATGCCGTCGATATAGGCACGACGACTGTCTATATCGCAGGTTTTGACCTTGGGACAGGCAAGCAGATCTCGAGCTTTGCGGCAGAAAATCCGCAGCGTGCTGTCGGCGACGACGTCGTTTCACGCATCGAATATTGCATGTCGGGCAGGACGCAGGAGCTGCACGAAATGATACGCGAGCTCATAGACGGCGCCACTCCGAATGCCCATTTGCGAGTGATAGTCGGCAACACCGCAATGATGCTGATAAGCGCCGCAAAAGACCCTTCGCCGCTCGGGTGCGCTCCTTATGACACTCCCGAAAAATTCGGCAAGGCGATAGGCACCGATTATTATCCCGAATGCATACACGGCTTTGCAGGCAGCGATCTGACCGCTGCGATGCTCGCCTGCGACATAACAGGCGGCGCGCCTGCGCTGCTGTGCGACATCGGAACAAACTGCGAGATGGCACTTTTCGACGGCAAAAGACTTGCGGTATGCTCTGCCGCCGCAGGCCCCTGCTTTGAGGGCTACGGCATCAAGTGCGGTATGCCCGCTTCGGACGGAGCGATAAGCAAGGTCTTTTTGGATGACGACGGCATCTTGCAATACACCGTCATCGGAAATACAAAGCCAAAGGGCATATGCGGCAGCGGACTTATCGATCTCGTTTCGTGCCTTGCTTCGATGGGCGTTGTCACGAGCGAGGGATATATGGCAGAGAGCGTCTTTTTGCAGGATGTAGAGGTCACGCCAAAGGACGTTCGAGCATTGCAGCTTGCAAAGGCGGCAGTCAAGACAGGCATTGATATGCTCGTCGACCATCTCGGCATCGATCTGTCAAGTATAAAAGCCCTTTATCTTGCAGGCGGCTTTGGCAGCAACATAGACATCGATTCTGCGTGCAATATAAAAATGATACCGTCCTGCCTTGCAAAATATGCCGTTTCTGTCGGCAATGCAGCGGCAAGAGGCGCGGCAATGATGCTTTGCGGCGATACTGCCCGCAAAAAGTGCAGAGAGCTCGCCAATACGGCAGAATACCTCGACCTCACCACGTCAAGCACCTTCACCGATACATTTACAGACGCGTTGTTCTTTTGACACCAACTATTCAGCAGACTGCACAAAAATGCGGTCTGCTTTTTGTCTGCTTTGTGCATTGACAACATGTTGTTGTTTCTATATAACGTAAGTGAGGCGTAGAATATGTTTAGTTTTGCGCCTGTGATATTAAATTTTTTAGAAAGGACCCTCTATCATGAAAAAAGCATTTGTATTTTTACTTTGCATATCGCTATTACTTTGTGTATGCTCATGCGCTGACACCACACCCCAAGACACGCCGAGCGATGTGGCAGATGTATCGGGGGTCAGCGAGACTCCTTCGAATGAATCGCCGGACGACATATCCGATGAGCCTTCAAAGGACGCCTCGGATGAATTGTCACAAGAACCGTCGGATGATCATTCGGATGACCCATCTGATGATTCTTCGAACGACGATACATCAAGTCAAGACAGCCGATATAAATTTGAAAGATATAATGAGCATCGCATATTACGCGACGAGAAAATTCCCTGGCATTATATATGCATATCCTCTTATGGTCCTAAAAGTAGTTATTTCGATTTGCAAAAAGAAGAATATCCCGAAAGAGATGCAGACTACTTATATCCCTCTGTTAAGAGCTTTTATTACTTAGTAACAGCAGATGGATACGCCATACTTGATTTTCCTTTCAAGCATTTTGAATATAAGTATCGCTTTCGACATCAGTATCCCACCAGTACGCCATCTGCCTATTTTGTTTCCGATAAATATGATCTATTTGTTTGGAAATTTGATAACACGGTTTGGGGTGTCAAGATAACCGACTATGTCAAAGGCGCTGTTGAATTGACAGAAATAAAGTATGATAAAGAGCAAATCAATTTTCCCGATGGGCGCGTTGTTGAGTTTTGGTCGCTCCCTTACTCAGAGATCAAATTTGGCGGCGCCTCAATCGACGAATTTCACGGTCGCTATGTAAACAACAGCTTGTATACAAGAGACAATCCCTATGATACAGTATACAACAAATTGGCGATTGACTATAATCTGCCCGGTCTGCTCACCGACGAGCAAAAAGCAGAGGTCAAAAAGATCAGAGATGATTATGACAAAATCGCGTACTATAACGGCGACGAATCAAACGCCGAAGAGAGACTTCAAAAAATGCAGTTGCCGGCAGAGTATTATATCTTTGAGTATTTAAAAGGCGAAGGCATTACACTGGAGCAAATACTTGAAGCGGTTGAGTATTATTTTAGCGTATTTGATTTGATCTATGAAGAAGAAACGGCAATGTATGGCAGTATGCCAAACTTTGAACAAGTAATTAATTATTTTTGCGACCCCAGACAAAACTATAATCACATTGACATCAACAAGCACTATGCAAAGATTATTTACGAAGGCGATACCGACAAGATAAGATCAGAGATTGCGCCCATCTCGTCATTCAATGTTGACGGCGTGGTTTATCCTGTTTCCTGGTTTAGAACGCATCCCGAGCTCTTGGATGATTTTGCAAAAAGAGGCTACCTCGAGCCGGTGCTTGAGTTCTATAGAATGGCATTTGACGCAGACACATATGAAGAACTCGACAGCGATGCAACAAACTACTATTATGAATATATCAAAGCATACGAAAGATATTGCGGCACAAAATAATTCAAAATAAAAATCTCTTCATAGAAATTTCCTTGCAAAAAAGCCGAGCGGCCCGCTTCTGCGGGTCGCTTGGCTTTTGATATATTTATTGTGTTTACTGCAAATATCTGATCGGCACGTCGGGGAACGCAAACATAAGTGCTATCGCAATGGTACAGACGAGCGCACATACAATAAGCGCTTTTGCCGAGAGGCGCCTGACCTTTATCTTGAGCACGAACGCTATGCCGAGGATTATAAAGAACGCACGCAGCACAAAGCCGAGCACCGTCGGGTCGACGACCATCGAAAACACCATTATTATCGGGAAGAATATGACCGACGTGGTTATCGGAGTGCCGACAAAGCCCTTTGCCTTGCCGTCATAGCAGAGCGCGCGGGTGTTATAATAAGCCAGCCTTATACAGCCGCAGCTGATAAAGAGAAGGTATATCACCAGATCGACAACGGTCTTATTGCCAAAGGCATATGCGATAACACACGGCGTTATGCCAAAGCTGACGAGGTCGCAAAGCGAGTCAAGCATTATGCCGAACACTGCCTTGCGTGTGTCGCTGTTATCTATGCGATTGCGTGCAAGCTTGCCGTCGAGGCAGTCGCACACTCCCGCAAAGGCAAAAAGCAGTACTGCCCATTTAAAATCAAGTGCTATTGCCGCAAAAATGGCGGTAATAGAGCTTGCGAGTCCCAAAAGGGTCATGAAATTGGCAAGGTTATAAAAGCCTAAAAACATAACTGCTCCTTATGTATTATAATGCTTAAGAGTCTTTGCCACCTCATAAAGGCTGCAATAGCTCTGATGTCGCTCGGGCGAAATTATTCCGTCGTTCACAGCCTCGATGACTGCGCAGCCGAGCTCCTTGGTATGTGTACATTTGGTAAATCTGCAATCGTGCGCATAGTCGAGCATCTCGGGAAACAGATTGATCAGCTCGTGCTTGTCGGCATCGAGGCATCTTTCATAGTCCAAAAGTCCAAAGCCGGGGCTGTCGGTAAGCATACAACCGCCGAAAGCAAACAGCTCGGTAACTCGAGTCGTGTTTTTGCCGCGCATTATCTTGCGGCTCAGCTCGCCCGTCTCGGCGTTTGCATCGGCAAACAGCGCATTGAGCAATGTCGATTTGCCGACGCCAGAAGCGCCTGCAAGCACAGAATGCCTGCCGACGAGCATTGATTTTATCTTTGGCAATGCGTCATAATCGTTCTTGCCGACGGCAAAGCATTTGTAGGGTGTTTTTTTATATATCTCCAAAAGCTCGTCGGTGCCGCCGAGGTCGCTCTTTGTAAACACGAGCATGACATCTGCGCCTTTTGCTTCTGCAACGCAGCACATCTTGTCGATATTCAAGACCGACGGCTTTGGGCTGTTGCCTGCGGCGACGACGACAACGAGGTCGACGTTTGCCACCGCGGGTCTGATAAAGCTGTTTTTGCGAGGCAAAACAGACTCGATAAAGCCTGTGCCGTCGCCGTTGTCTGTGATGATAACATCGTCGCCTGCAAGCAATTTTATGCCGTCCTCTTTGCGTATGCGGCTTGCTGCATGGCACATGAATATATCATCACCGACTGCAACGGTATAAAGTCCGTTCTGCCCCTTATATAATTTGCCCTGTTTATTCAATTGGCGTCACCACCGGTGCATCAGCCGTCGGATCGACTGCGAATATCAGCGATATGGTATCGCCCTCGGTGACGAGCTGCTCTGTGGGAACGCTCTGCAATATGATCACGGCGTTCTGCGGGATGCTGCCGTCCTCTGCGTAGGTCGAGATATAGCCGTTCATCTGCGCATAAAGCACTGCCGCTTCATAATCATATGCAAATCCCGTGGTGAGAATGTCATCCTTCGCCACATAATAGCACGAAACCTTGTCTATCGACATTCCGAGGCTCAAGATGTACGCCTCTGCATCGGCATACGTCCTGCCTATGAGCGACTCCATAGGTGTATCGGTCGGCACTGTGGCGACGGTTATGGTAACCTGTGCGCCTGCCTCGCTGACAGTACCTGCGGGAATGCTCTGGTCTATAACAGTGCCGGCCTCAAAGAAGCCTGTCTGGCGATAGATGACCTGCGGTGTATAAAGCGCATAGCCTGCCCTTGCGACCGCCTCTGATTCTGTCAGTTCCATCAGATTGGGCATCGCATCGGTGAGCTGATACTCTGTATTGTGCCTGCAAACGTATATGGTGATAGTTCCGCCTGTGTCGAGCACCTCGCCGATAGCAGGCGATGTGCGTATGACCTGGTCCTCAAAAAAGTCCTTGTTGTCCTCATAGCTGACCTTGACGTCATAATTATAAGGTGCGGCTCTCAGCAAAAGCTTTGCGTTGTTGCTCTTTAAATATTTGACATCGGGCACGAGCGAATCGTCGACACGCTTGCAGATGGATATCGACGTGAAATGCAGATAGCCCGATTCGTCAAGCTTGCTCTTGTGGCCTGCGACAGGCTCGGTATCGGTTATCTGACCACTGGCGAAATTGTTGTTCTCGACATACTTGATGCTGTCGACCTTGATGTTCTTGCCGAACGAGCCGTTCTCGAGCTGCGCTATAAGCTGCTCTGAATAGATCTCGCCTATCAGGTCAGGGAAAACACCCTCCTCGGTCTTGCCCGAATTGCCGAAAAGTCCCATCGTATTGAGCGCTGTGATAAGCGCCAGCACGCCGATGACCAAGGCAACAAGCAATATGGCAAAGAACGAGCCCGAAATTATAGGGAACATCGACCTGCTCTTGCGAGGTCTGCGGTGTTCGTCCGACTGCTCGCCGCTTGATCTGCGGCGTTCTTTTTTTGTCTTTGTCTTTTTATTCTTTGGCTTTTCACCGACGATGCTCTCGACTATCTCTGTCTGTCCGTAGGGCTCTATGTCGGTGGTGTTTATCATATCTATCGAAACAGAGACGGCGGGAACTCTCTCATAGCTGTCGGCATCGGAATAGCCGGTGTCGGCAAAAACGACGTCGGGATTTCTAAGCAGCCACTCTATCGCCTTCGCCATGCCGTGAGCAGACGAAAACCTGTTGGCGGGGTCTTTTTCGAGCGCCTTGAGGATGATCTGCTTTGCGCCGACAGGCAATGACGGAACAAGCTCTGTGGGATCCTGCGGTGCGTTGTTGACCTGCTGCATTGCGATCTGCACCGAATTGTCGCCGGTGAACGGCAATGCGCCTGTGACAGCCTCATAAAGCATTATGCCGAGCGAATAGAGGTCTGATGCGAAGGTGGTATTCTTGCCGCACGCCTGCTCGGGGCTGATATAATAGACAGTGCCTATCGCCTTTTGCGTGAGCGTGAGCGAATGGCTCGACGGCAGTTTTGCTATGCCAAAGTCGGTGACCTTGATCTCGCCGCTCTTGAGCAGCATGACATTCTGCGGCTTTATATCACGGTGGATAACGCCCTTGCCGTGTGCGTGCTCGAGCGCACGCAAGATCTGCAAAGCATAGATGAACGCCTCTTTCCAGGGCAAGGCGCCCTTGTTGTCGAGATATTCACGCAATGTTATGCCGTCAAGGTATTCCATGACGATATACTTCATATCGGGATACATCGCGATATCGTATATGCTGACTATATTGCGGTGCGAAAGCATGGCTACCGCCTTTGCTTCGTTGGCAAATCTCTTTTCTGCCTGCTCGTTGCCTGTATACTCGTCGTTGAGTATCTTGATGGCGACGAGGCGCTTCATATTGATGTCCTCTGCCTTGAGAACGACCGCCATGCCGCCTGAGCCGACTACGTCAAGTATGCGGTACTTGTTGTCAAGCAGCTTGCCTATAAAGCTGTCATATTTTGTCATTTTAGGTTACCTCCCTATTATCGCGACGGTGATATTGTCTGTGCCGCCTCTTGAATTGGCGAGCGCGATCAGCGAATCTATGCGGCTCGTGACCGACGTTCTGCGCCCAGGCGTACCTGATAAAATGCTTTGTATCTCAAAATCCTCGACGTGATTTGTCAATCCGTCGGTACACAGCAAGAGATAGTCGAAATCGCGTATGTAAAACACCTCGCCGTCGATGTTCTCTGATATACCGACCGCCTTGAGAATAATATTGCGGTTTGGATGATGCTTTGCTTCGCCGCGGGATATTGCGCCGCGGTCTATGAGATATTGTACAAACGAATGGTCACGAGATATCTGCTCGAGCTTGCCGCTTTTAAGAGCGTATATGCGTGAATCGCCGACGTTGATGGCTACTGCGCCGTCCTCGCTCGCAATAACTCCGACGAGCGTAGTGCCCATTCCCTCGAGCCCGAGCTCATAAAGGGCGCGGTTATAAACGCGGTCGTTGGCGTCCTCGACCGCAGCCTGCAATAGCCTGCCGAGATCGCCGCCCGTAAGCTCGTCCGGTGATGCCGCTGCAAGGTTTTTGCGCACCTTTTCGCAGAAAGCGGACACAGCCATCGAGCTGGCTATATTGCCGCCGTTCGCACCGCCCATTCCGTCGCATACGACCGCGCAGGTATAAGCGCCGCGCCTGAACGCCGCGACACTGTCTTGATTGTTGCTGCGCACCATACCGATGTCGGTCTTGGTATAATACCTCATACTCTGTCTCCCTTTTAGATTAAGGAATAAGTGACTTTTGCTATTTTGCGGAATGCTCTGCTCTGAGCTGCCCGCACGAAGCGTTGATATCACTGCCGAGCTTGCGCCTGACAGTGGCGCTGATGCCAAAGCTTTCGATAGTTTTGGCAAACGACGCTATTCTCGCCCTGTCGCTCTTTTGATATGACTTTTCGGCAACAGGGTTGACCGGAATTAAATTGACGTGGCAGAGCGTGCCCTTTAAGCGCCTGCCGAGCTCTGCGGCGTCGGCATCGCTGTCGTTGACGCCTGAAATGAGTGCGTATTCAAAGCTGATGCGTCTGCCCGTCTGCTTTTCGTATCTCTCGCACGCATCAAGCAGGGTGTCGAGATCCCACCTGTGCGCTATCGGCATTATCGCCTTGCGGCGCTCGTCGTTTGAAGCATGCAACGAGACCGAAAGCGTCAATTGCAGGTTCTCTTTTGCAAGCATATCTATGCGGTCGACGAGTCCGCAGGTAGAAAGCGAAATATGCCTCATACCTATATTCATGCCCTTTTCGAGGTTGACTATGCGCAAAAACCTGAGCACATTGTCATAATTGTCGAGAGGCTCGCCTATGCCCATCAGAACTATGTTTGAAACTCTCTCGCCCGTATCTCTTGCGGCAGTCATGACCTGCAAAAGTATTTCGGACGGCTCTAAATTGCGCCTGAAGCCGTTGATGGTCGATGCGCAAAACGAGCAGCCCATCCTGCAGCCTGCCTGCGTAGAAACGCAGACCGAATTGCCGTGCTTATATCGCATCAGAACTGTTTCGACGCATTCGCCGTCAGCCATTTCAAACAGATATTTGACAGTTCCGTCTATGCTTGACACCAGCTTGCGCTGAATGCCGAGACTGCCGATAAAGCAGGTCTCTTTGAGGCGGGCTATCAGCGATGACGGCAGGTTGGTCATTTTGTCAAAATCGTTGACGCCCTTGTATATCCACTCGAATATCTGATCGCCCCTAAACGCCTTTTGACCCATCGAGGTCATAAGCTCGCGCAGTTCGTCTGGGTACATCGACAAAAGGTCGTGCATTTTTATCTCCTGTTATCTCCTTGTGATGAGCGCAATATAAAATCCCTCGCCGCAGCCGTCGGCGTGCGGCATAAACAGGTGGCTGTCAAGCAAAGCGAAGTCGCTGTTTTTGCAAAGGAAAGCGTCAATATTGTCCTCATTCTCACGTTTATCGAGCGTGCAGGTCGAATAGATCATCCTGCCGCCCCTTTTAACAAGCCGTGCCGACGCCTCCAAAATGCTTTGCTGCGTATTATAAAGCGACGACTGCCTGCTTATATCCTTATATCTTATCTCAGGTCTTGAAATGATCTCGCCGAGCGCCGTGCAGGGAACATCGCATATAACCCTGTCGCATTTGCCTGCCAGGCTCTCGTCCGTAGTCCTTGCATCCCTGAGCGAAACGCTTATGCATTTGTCGACGCCGAGCTTTGCCGCGCCCTTTTTGATGAGCGGCAATTTGCTTTGTCTTATATCGGAGCAATATATCACGCCGTCAGCCTGCATATCTATCGCCGCACCGAAGGTCTTGCCTCCGGGGCAGGCGCAAACATCGGCGACGGTCATGCCGGGCTCTGCCGCAAGCCATTTGACTGCGGTCTGCGAGCCTATGCCCTGTATGAAATAATCTCCGCTGTCCATATGTCTGACCGCAAGCGCCGAATCAAAGCACTCGACAGTCGTTTTATCGATCGCCTCGCCGCAAATAAGGTCGGCGACATGCAGAGCGTCGGTCTTTATCGTATTGACTCTCGCAAACAATCTTTTTTCGCCAAAGAACGACGACATTATCTCATCTGCCTGCTCGGGATAAGACTGTCTTATCATACTGCATATGCTGTTGTCAAGCGAATATTTGATATTATCGCCCGAGCGCTCGATTTTGGTTATAATATCGTCCTTTGCACGGCAAACCGAGCGCATTATCGCGTTGACAAAGCCCGAAATATTCTTGCCGAATATTCTCTTTGCGATATCTGTGGTTTCGTCACACGCCGCACTGTCGGGAATGTCCATATACATTATCTGATAAATGCCGGTGTGCAAAAGCAATGCCACGTCATTATCGGGCGCTTTGCGTGCAAAGCACGAAATGATATATTCAAGCGTTTTTCTGCGCTCTATACAGCCAAGCACCAGTCTGCGCACGAACGCAGACTGCTCTGAAAGCGCAATATTGCTGAACGCCTCTGTTTTATATATGCGCAGAAGGCATTTGTATGCGATCTCTCGCTGATCTAAGCCCATAATTCACCAACACCGAGCCTGTTGCCACGCAAATATTCGGCAGCCGTCATAACTCCCTTGCCCTCGGGCTGTACAGAAACGACCTTGATGCTGCCGCTGCCGCAGGCGATGACTATGCCGTCATTGTCGGCGCTGAGCGTAGCACCTGCTTCGCCGCACATATCGCACACATACGCCTTGCAGAGCTTGACCCTCTTGCCGTGCATGACGGCATAGGCGCAGGGCGCAGGCGCAAGACCGCGTATCAGGTCGTGTACCGCAATTGCGGACTGCGTGAGATCTATATGCGACTCGCTCTTCTCTATCTTTTGCGCATAGGTAACGCCGCATTCGGGCTGCTTTGTACGTGTAACACCGCCCTGCTGCAAAAGGTCTATAAACTCACATATTGCTTCTCCGCCGAGGCGTGCCAGAGCGTCGTGATATTCGCCTGCGTTCATCTCGGGATCGATATCTATCTGCTTTTGCAATATCATATCGCCCGTATCGATGCCGTCGTCCATATGCATTATAGTAACTCCGCCGACTGTGTCGCCGTTCATTATCGCACGGTTGATCGGCGCTGCTCCGCGCCATGCAGGCAAAAGCGATGCGTGAATATTGATGCAGCCGTATTTGGGCATATCGAGCACCTCACGCGGCAGTATCCTGCCGTAGGCGGCGACAATAAACAGATCTGCGCCGACGGCTGAAAGTGTATTCTGTATCTCCTCGTCACGCAGTGTGACAGGTGTAAGCACCTCGATGCCATACGAAAGTGCCAATTGCTTGACAGGTGACGGTGTCATGACATATCCCCTGCCCTTTGGCTTATCAGCCCTCGTAAGCACCAATACTATTTCGTCGCCGTGCTCCTTGATCGCCCTCAGTGCCTCGCAGGCAAAGTCGGGCGTGCCCATAAAAACTATCTTCATAATATTATGATCAATCGTCCTCGCTATGCTCAATCGTCGCTGCTGAGATATTCTTTAACTTCGGAAGGCGTGAGCATACGCTCTGCCTTTTGTGTGAAAAGTATGCCGTCGAGGTGGTCGCATTCGTGGCAGATGCATCTTGCGGTAAGTCCCTCGCCTGTGTATGTATAGCACTCGCCGTTGCGGTCGGTGGCTCTCACTGTGACCTTCATAGGTCTTGTGACGACGCCCCATCTGTCGGGACACGACAGGCAGCCCTCGACACCCGTCTGAGTGCCCTCTGTCTCGATGATATGCGGATCGATGAGGTCAAGTATCCTGTTGCCTGCATCGACTATCGCAATGCGGCGCATGACGCCTATCTGCGGTGCGGCAAGTCCGACGCCGTTGTTGGCGGCAAGTGTCTCCTCCATATCCTCAACCAATCTGACTATGTGGTCATTGATGACCGTAACAGGACGGCAGACCTTGGCAAGCCTTTCGTCGCCCTCGTAAACCATATTGCGCAGTGCCATTTTTTGATAACTCCTTAGTGCGTTAGTGCATTTCAAGTGCCCGACGTGAAAGAAGATCTTATACTACCGTCGGATTTATATCGAGGTCGAGCCTGACCGACAACGGCAATCTCGTCAATGCCGAAGCATAGACCCTGCCGAGATACTGTCTCGCCTCTTGATTATCTGAATATTTGATGATTATCTTTTGTCTGTATCTGCCGCCTATCTTGGTGACCCCCTCGGGATAAGGCCCGAAAATGCGCACCTTTGCCTTTGTTTCGTCGACCTTAAAGCGGCAAAGCTCTGTCGGAAAGCGCTGTGCATAATAAGACAGTGCCTCCTCTGTTTCCGCAGAGATGCAGAACACGGCTATTCCGCAGAAGGGCGGGAAGAGCGCCGCACGCCTGAACGCAATCTCTGACTCGGCAAAGCTCTCGTAATCCTGCTTTGCGGCAAGCCTCAGTGTCTCGTGCTCGGGGTTCATCGTCTGCAAAACGGCGAGTCCGTTGCCGCCTGCACGGCCTGCCCTGCCGATGAGCTGGGTGATGAGCGAGAATGTGCGCTCGGAAGCACGATAGTCGTTCATATACAGCAGATTGTCGACCGAAATGACTGCCGCAAGCGTCACGCCTGCGAAGTCGAGCCCCTTGCAGATCATCTGTGTTCCGAACAGTATGTCTGCCTTGCCCTCTCTGAATTCGCCCAGCAATCTGTCGTGTGAATATTTAAATGTTGTGGTGTCGGAATCCATGCGTATCGCCGTGGCTTGCGGAAAGCGCTCGGCGAGCTCCTCCTGCAGCTTTTGAGTGCCAAAGCCGAGAAATCCGATGTGCTCGCTGCCGCATGAGGTACACCTCACGGGCACCGGTGCCGAATAGCCGCAATAATGACAGCACAAACGTCTGTATTTGATGTTTTCGCCTATATAGGCGTGATAGGTGAGCGCAACCGAGCAATTGGGACAGACTGCCACATCGCCGCAGCTACGGCATATGACCTGCGAGTTATAGCCTCGCCTGCCTGCGAACATTATGACCTGCTCGTTTTTTGCGATGCGCTCTGTCATCTCGTCAAAAAGCTTTTTGCCAATGAGCCTGTCGGGTGTCAAGGTGCGGTCGTCCCTTATATCATCGATAAACACCTTGGGAAGCGGCAGTCCGCTGACACGCTGCGAAAGCTTTATGAGCGTATAAGCACCTGTTTTGGACTTATAATAGCTCTCGATCGACGGCGTTGCCGACGAAAGCAGCATGAGGCACGAATTGATGCCTGCTCTGAATCTGGCTATATCACGTGCGTGATATTTGGGCGAAAGCTCGCTCTTATAGCTATGCTCCTGCTCTTCGTCGATGACGATGATGCCGAGATCCTTAAGCGGCGAAAAAACCGCACTGCGAGTGCCGAGCACGACCTTTATCCTGCCCTCGGATATGGCACGGTATGCATCTACCCTCTCACCTGCCGAAAGCCTTGAATGTATGACAGCAAGGCTGTCACCGAACGCCGCTCTGTATGTAAGCAGTGCCTGCGAGGTAAGTCCTATCTCGGGCAGCATGATTATTGCCGTTTTGCCCTTCTCTATGACATGTCTGACAGTCTCGGTGATGACGAGCGTTTTGCCGCTGCCTGTCACTCCAAGCAGCAGAGCCGCCTTGGGAACACCGCTGTCCGCCATATCGCAAAGCTGTCTTATCGCCTCTGATTGCTCGTCATTCGGCGTGCGCTTTGGCATCTCGGGTATAGGCTCGTCGGCATAAGCGATGCGCTCGACACGCTCACGCTCTTTTTTGACTATGCCCTTTTTGCAGAGCGTGTTGACCACCGACGACGAAAGTCCGCCGATGTCCTCGACCTCGGAAAGCGTTATGTCGTCATAATGCAAAAGCAATATGAGCAGTTCCTTTTGCTTTTCGGTCAAGCCGTCGGAATCCTCAAGCAGGCGCATAGCCTCCTCTTCGGTGACGGCGAGCCTGACCTTGGTAGCGGTCTTTTCGTTTATGCGCCTCGCCTGCTCGCTGCCGCGCAGCAGATAGCCGTCACGCACAAGGTTGTCGACTGTGTCGATGCACTCTTTGCCGAACTCGTTTATCAGATCTCTCTCGTATACCTTGTCGACAGACTCTATGCGGCGCAGCAAAAACTCGAGCTGCGGAGAGACAAGCTGCCTCCTGCCCGGTGCGGCGGTATAATAGACCACTCCTCTCGGATCATAGCCCGGCGGCAATATCGCCTTGACTGCGCTTGCGAACGTGCAAAAGCAGTGCTTGTGCATAAAAAGGCATATGCGCACCATCTCGTCCGACAGGCGCAATCCGTCACGGACGACAGAGCAGATAGGCTTGATCTCGGGATAATTGCATTCGTCGACAAAGCCCGTGACTATGCCTGTTACACGGCGGTTGGCTCTGCCGAACGGCACACTTACCGTGCAGCCTATCTCTACCTGTGCGCGAAACTCCTCGCCGACAAAATAGGTGTATGCGATGTCTGCCTGATATGCGATATCAAGCATTCTGACCGAAACATATTCTGCCGTCATATCGGCTTATTTCAGTATCGTATATTCGCCTGCATAAAGCTTGTCAACAGCGACAGAAACAGCCTTTTCGTTCTCGTATTCAGAAACGATCTCAGTCTTGCCGAGCAGTCTGTCGGATTCTCTGATCGCCTCTGCCTTTTCGCGTGCTTCGCAGACGATGTCTGTGACGTGTCTTGCGCATTTTGCAACAGCTATGACGAGCTCATAGCGGTTGACTTTGTCATTGCAAAGTTGTGAAACTGTGGGATAAAGCATTTTTATATACTCCTTAATGGTTTTCGTTTAAAAATTCACAGGCAAACGACTTGCGGTCGATGCCGTCTGTATATTCGCCGCGTGCTATTTGGTCAAGCCTTGCGGCGGCTGAATCAACATCGTCGTTGATGACGATATAGTCAAAAAATTCTATCTGCCTGATCTCGCCCACGGCGATATCAAGCCGTCTCTCTATCTCGTCGACAGTCTCTGTGCCACGATCGACGAGCCGACGCTTTAATTCGGAATATGTCGGCGGAATGAGCATGACGGTCTTTGCCTCGGGCATATTCTGCTTGACCTGCCTTGCGCCGCAGATCTCTATCTCGAGTATCATATGTCTGCCCGCCTCAAGGCTTTTGGTCACCGGCTCTTTTGGCGTGCCGTATGACGCTCTTGAATATCTTGCGTGCTCGATAAAGCTATCCTCATCGACCATCTTATCGAACTGCTCATTTGTCAGAAAATAATAGTGCACACCGTCTGTCTCGCCCTTGCGAGGCTGTCTTGTGGTCGCCGAAACAGAAAGGTCATAGCCATCGTAATTGTCGACGAGTCGCCTGACCACAGTGCCCTTGCCGCTGCCGCTGGGTCCCGAAACGACCAGCAAACTGCCCCTGCCGCATTGTATGTCATGCATTGAAGCGTCCCTCCAGATCTGCGATCTCTTCGCTCGACAGCAGCACATGGTCGCTGTCGGTGACGATGACCGAGCGCGTTTTTTTGCCGCAGCTGACGTCGATGCATCTGCCCGCATTTTTTGCGTCCTGTACCAATCTGCGCACAGGCAATGAATCGGTGCTCGCAACCGAAATAACGCGATCTGCGTTGACGAGGTTGCCCGAGCCGATATCAACGAGCTTCATATCAAAAACTCCTTTATTTTTATCAAAACTTTCCCCAATTTAAAGCTATTCGAGGTTCTGTATCTGCTCTCTGACCTTCTCAAGCTCGCACTTGAGGTCTATGACCGCAGCAACGATGATCTGATCGGTCGACTTTGAGCCAGTGGTGTTGACCTCGCGGTTCATCTCCTGGATCATAAAATCGAGCTTGCGGCCGACCTGATCCTCTCTGTCGAGTGCTCGTCTGAACTGCTTGATATGGCTGTCGAGCCTTGCAAGCTCCTCGCTGATGTCCGCTTTGTCGGCGAACACGGCGCACTCTGTAAGCAGTCTCGCTTCGTCATAATTGACACCATCGAGTATGTCGCGTATGCGCGCTTTCATGCGCTCGTTGCTCTCTCTGATGGCATCGGACGCATGTGCCACGATTATGGCACGCTTCTGCTCGATAACGTCAATATGAGACAGAATATCCGCCTTCATTCTTTCGCCCTCGCGAATGCGCATCTCAACAAAGCTGTCAAGCGCATTCTTTGCCACCGTCGACACCGCCTGCCAGACTCTTTCGATATCGTCCTCGGGCTTGCTGACGACAAATATATCGCTTCTTGCGGCTATCATCGACAAGGTTATCTCGCCCGAAGGCTGATATTGCTCTTTGATGTCGCCCAGCAATGCAAGATAGCTCTCTAAATAATCTCGGTTGATCGCCAGATTGACCTTCTCGCCCTGCGGCAGCTCGACCGAAAGATATATCTCGACCTTGCCTCTCGTGAGATACGAGCAGCAAAGCTGCTTTAAGCGTTCTTCAAACACCGAGTAGAGCCTCGGGCATTTTACTGTTATATCGGTATAGCGGCTGTTGACCGATTTGACCTCGACTGTAATTATCATGCCGTCGATGGGCATCTTGCATCTGCCGAAGCCGGTCATGCTCCTGACCATTATATATCACCTCTTGATCTTTTTTTGTATGTTGTTGATATAGAAAATCGAAAAATATTGCAGCGTAACATCATAGAGCATAAGCGCCAGCATCGCAAAGACATAGACATACCATGCGTTTTGCATTCCTATAAGCTCGAGCCTAACAACAGGCACGACCGCCGCACCGAAAAGCAAGAGCTTTGCTGCTATGCGCAAAAGCGAGATCCGTATGCGCTCGATGTATTTTTTGACCACGGGATACCAGCCCGCAAAGCATACAAACTCTATGCAAACAAGCTTATTAGGCAATACGACCGCCGCAAGTATCGCCGTGACTAAGCAGACGGCAAAGGCATAGCCCGTGCCAAGTTCTATCAAAGCCACAGCAACTATCAAGCCGCCGAGAAACGCCGCCGCAAGGTCAAACGACTCGACGAGCCCTGTCACAAGCATTATGACTGTCGCAAGCGCAGACAGCATTCCTGCCGCCGCAACACGTCTTGTGTGCTTCATCAATAGCAGCACCTCATCATATTGCAGAGACAGTTTGCGCAGATTATGCCTCGGCAGCAGTCGTTGCCGCCGCAAGCGGTAGTATATTGCGCATCGCCGTAGGGACTGTTCGCAGAGCCTCGATTTAAGCTGTCAAAGGCGTTGCGGAACGTGGGGTTGGTGGGATCCATATCGCAGGCGGTCTTAAACTCGTTCCTTGCGCCGTCCATTCTGCCCCTGCGATAATAAATGTGACCCATATAATAATGCCATTCGGCGGTGCGCTCTGCCTCTGAAAACCTCAAAAGCAGTGTCTCTGCCTCGGCGAGCCTGTTTGTCTGTATCAGCTCGGCTATCTCACGATAGCTGCTGCTCGCACTGTAATTATAGTCGGGCGCAGAATATCCGCCGCGTGTCTTGCCCGAGCGCTCGCTCTTGATCTGATCATAGGCGGCGTTGATCTCTTTCATCTTTTCGCTCGCCTGATCTGCCAGAGGGTTGCCGGCAAAATTGTCGGGATGATATTTTTTTGCAAGCTCGCGGTAAGCCGCCTTGATCTCTTGATCTGTCGCATTGCGCGAAACGCCAAGGACTGCATAGGGATCGGTCACTGTGAATACTCCTTTGAAATCTTAAAGACGGCGTGCCTGCCGCCAAGCTCGGAAATGTTATATATCAGCCTGTCGTATACAGAGCTGCCTGCAAGCCCGTACACAGCCGAAAATGCATTCATGCTGTCGACGAGCGTTGTTTCTATCTCGCTCTTGTGCTCGAGCGCCGCCCCGACACTGCCGTATTTGCAGATAAACGGATTATAAGAGCCGCTTTTTGCGTCGTCCTTCATATCGTCATAGGCGTCGATGAGATAAACGAACCTGCCAAGATGCAAGCCGCATTGCCTGGCTATCTCGGCGTTAGTGCCCTCGAGATTTCCGCTTGCGACGTCGGCAAGTATCGAAGCAAAGCATTCCGCCGCACGGTCTATATCGGGGCAATTTGCTTTTTCGAGCGAACGCAATTCTAAAAGGCTGTCCAAAGTTCTTGCATAAAGCGCATCAAAGCCGACTGCCCTGCGCCTCATATGCGAAAGCAACGGTCTTAAAAGCCTCGGCTTCAGTCCGCCGCCGTCGGCGATGTCATCCTCGTTGTTGAGATAGGTGAGAATGGCAAAGCACGAGCAGACATAGGCATATACCTCGTCGGCTTTTTCTGACGCAAGCATCTTTTGCTTTGAAAGCTTGTATGGGCATCTCGCATCGACAGTCACATATTCGGTGCCGGAAAGCGAAAGCCTCAAAAGCGCAAGCAAGACAAAATCATAGTTCAGAAAGAAGCGTGTAAGCCTCGATATACGCTTGCCGCCGTACTTGCACATGCCGCAATAGACCGCTCTGTAAAGCGTTAGGTCTTTGACATACAGTTCATCATCGACAGGACGTATATAGCCGAACATCGGGTGCGCTCACTTTCATAGTTTCTCAAGCTAAAATTTTAGCACAACTTTATAAAAAAAGCAAGCAATTACGCAAAAAATATGCCCGCAAGAGATTTTTTTGAATTTTTGCAGCCGAAAAAAGAGGGTTTTTGCGTTTTGGGTGCGTATATATGTATGTAAAAAAACATGGAGGTGCAAAAATGGTTCTCGAAGTCAGCGGTGTCAGCAAGAATTTCGGCGCTCGCAGAGTGCTTAATAATGTCAGCTTCAATGTCGGCGAAGGCGATATAACCGGGTTTCTCGGTCCTAACGGCGCAGGCAAGACGACGTGCATAAAGATAATACTCGGCTTGCTCAAGGCAGACAGCGGCAAGGTCAGAATATGCGGACACGACATCTGCGACGAGCACGAGCTCGCACTCGAAAGCGTCGGAGCGATAGTCGAGAGCCCCGACCTCTATTCTTACCTCACAGGGCGTGAAAATCTTATGCAGTTCGCACGGATATACGGCGTTTCGGATGACCGTGTTGCGGCAGTCGCCGACATGGTCAGGCTTTCGGGCAGGCTTGACGAAAAGGTCAAGGGCTATTCGCTCGGCATGAGGCAGCGCCTCGGCATAGCACAGGCGCTTTTGGCATCGCCAAAGCTTTTGATACTCGACGAGCCGACCAACGGACTCGACCCTGCAGGCATAAAAGAGCTGCGTGATATTTTGCGCTCGTGCGCCCTCTCGGGCTGTGCGGTGCTGGTCTCGTCGCATCAATTGCCCGAGCTGCAGCTTATGTGCAACAGAGTCTGCATAATCGAGCGAGGCGAGATAATAGCCACCAGATCGATCGAGGAATTTACACTTGCAGATCCTGCTCAGCCACGTGCCCACAGGCTCGAGGTCTCTGACACACAAAAGGCGCTCGAGCTTATCAAAAGGCATGATCCCACGGCGAGCGCCGACAGCAATTTCGTCACCTGCATATTGCCCAAGCCTGCCGCTGCGGCAATAAACCGCGAGCTGGTGCTGGCAGGCATAGAGGTCTATTCGCTGACCTCGTCAGAGCCCACGCTCGAGGATGCATATCTCGAGATCACCCACTCTGCTCCACAGCAGATATCATAAAGAGGTGACAAATGAAAAATGAAAAGAATGATACAAACAGCACCATTCTTAATTTGGCGATACGATATATCTATTTATTGTTAGCCATTATTTCAATTATAAAAGCATTACAAGGGGGGGCTTGCAATATGCAATATCCTATTCAAGCAAGCGATTATATACTGGATTTTGGCACTTGAATTCGCTATGGCATTCGCATACAACCTTTTTATCGTTAAAATTAATGCAAAAGCGGTGCTTAAAGCATCTTTTTATATTGCGCTATTTATCGCACTTTTGGCAATCGCGGTTCTTATTGTACTCGATTATAATTCGTCTTGTTACACTGCATATGAGAGCATTCCAAGCAATTTAAACATAATAAGAGCATCCGATGTTGTGCGTTCTGATTATGTTGTAGAAAGCGATCAAGACACCGTTTTAGTGCGCTCTTTTTCTCCGTATTTAGGCGCATCAATAACCACAGTAGATCAGTTTCTGGCGAACGATAATAATGCTTTCTACTCCATAAAAATCAATGCATCGAAATGCGTCAGAAACATCTTTGCTTTAGAAATACTCTCGTATTTGTCTCGCAATTATAACTCCCAATTCAATACAGCAACAAATACAGGCTTCTTTTTCAAGGATAATCATATTTATACATTTGCATTAGTCAGCGATGACATCGTGACCGCAATGTGCATATACACAGATAATGTCACCATCAAAATCGATGAATGATGTTTATTTAATAATTAAAGAGCAAATCAGAAAGGAAATTCCATGAAACACCTAAAACTAATTAAAAGCACCATTAGTCTTGCGTTATCGATAGCCTTGTTGTTCGCAGTATCTATAAACTCAATCAACATTCTCGTCAACGCTGAAAGCACAGAATGTATTTTGACAGATGAATTCTTAAGATCGTGCTCTTTAGATGAACTATATGCGTTGTCGCACACAGTGGAAAACTCCAAAAATGTTAACGCTGTTTTTTTGAATTATTAGAACGTACCTCTAAAAGCCAAAATATTGCTAACGAAAATTCAGGCGTTTCATTGCAATCGATTCAAACCAGCTCTACATTAATAGACAATTACATATCTGTAACTTCCGCATCGATAACAACCGATCATATGTTAACTATAGTTGTTAATGTAAAGGGCGATATTCCTGTTACATCCTATTTTGATTTTAAACTTGGATATGAGTATCCATCTGCTTGCAGAACCCAAGGCACAATGCTAAACATGTCTGGCAGAAAAAAGGAGTGCATACAATAACCATAGAAACGAAAGGATTCATTTGTGGCATTACTGTTTCAGCTACTATCGTAGCCAGAAACTACAACGAGCACAAGCACTATTCGACGCTGTTCGACCGTCCTTTTGCAACAAAGGTCACGTATCAAACAATAACGCAATCTGACATTACTTTGCAAAAAGTAACTGTTGCCATTCCGAGCATTGTATTGTTTTTTACACCAACGAATACTTTAAACAAAATAGCACAGGTGTCATTAAAGGTTGCGGAAGCACTTTCTATTGTCGTATCTCTTGACTTTGCCACGCCTGACATGGCAGTAGGACAGTACTATAAAACAACCACGTCATATACATCAAATTGCGAATGTGTAATCAAACTTGAAATATTTCCAAGCCAAGCCGCATTTAAAAACGGAGAAAGCCCAATTTATACATCCACAACAACAATGCAACTACCAAGTTAAGCATTCTATTCACCCACTCTGCTCCACAGCAGATATCATAAAGAGGTGACAAATGAAAACAGCAAAATTATCAACGCTCTTAAAAAACGAGCTTATCAAATTACGTGCACGCAAGCTGAACACTGTGCTTGCGGCACTGCTTATAGCCGCCACTCTGCTTAGCCTTGCAACCACCGCACTCAGCATGAGCCTGGCAGATACACAGACTACGGCGGAAACGGCACAAAGCTATATCGACAACGCAAACGCCATCGCCAACGGCTATTCTGGCTACAGTGTCTACTTTTTTGACTACAAAAGTTCCAGAGTTCCCGAAGGGCTCGTGATACTCGAAAGCCTTGCGTATGCCGAAGCATTAAGATATGCCGACAGCATAGGGATCATCGATCACAACGACTGGCGATACAGCAGATTTTCTGACGAGGTCTGGAGCACCGCCTTTTCAAAGGTCATAGTCGACCAGATCGAGAACGGCAAAGAATATGCCAACTTTCTGACAGGCTATCTCGGACTAATGAACGAAGATTATTCGATGCATTCAGAGAACGCAAGGCTCTACGACGAATGCAGACAATGGCTGGACACGGCAAAATATTCGGACTATATCGCAGGCAAGCTGGCAGGCTTTAAAAAAGAATACGAGTCGTTCGAAAAGCAATATGCATCGATAGGCGAGCTCTCAAGGGCAGAAGCGCTCTCATACGCACTCAACAAGGACCTGTATGAGTCTGTCATATACGCCTGCGAATATATCATTCAAAACGATCTCGACTTTAACGACCCATTATCTAAGCAGGCAAACGGCATATTTGATTTCTATAACAATCACAAATACGAAGCCGATGATATTTACAGCGAATCGCAATATGCATCCACTGCGATGCCGCTGTCACTCGGCGGATATGAGCAATACCTCAGCGACTGCGAGGCAAGGTTTGACAATTACCACAAGCAGCTTGCGGCAGGCAGGTACTGCCTCGAGCACGGCATATACGACTCGTCGATGGGCGATGCACGCAATGCCGCATCGGGCTTCTTTGGCAATTTCTCGCTGCTGTACATATTTGCGCTGATAATCTTCAGCACTGCCATAGCAAGCGAGTTTTCGGCAAAGACGATAAACATGCTGGTCATCAGACCTGTCAGCAGAGCAAGGATAATGCAAAGCAAGTTCGTCGCCTCTGTCATTGCGGTGATGTCGGTCTATTCGGTGTGCTTTGTCGCTTATACTGTCGGAAGCCTGCTGATAACAGGCATCGGCGACTTTTTTGTCCCTGTGCCTGTCAGCATATTCGGCAATATCACGGCGATAGCATATCCTGTATATCTGCTGTTTGAATTTCTGTGCAGCTGTGTTTCGGCGATAATGCTCGGCACGCTCGCCATGCTGATGGCGACACTGACACGCAACGCCATGGCAGGAATGCTCATCGGCATAGCATCGACAGTATTTTCGACAGTGTCCTCGCTGATAGTCAGCTTCCTGTTCGGCGCTAAGATATGCAAATTTTTCCCCTTGACATACACGGCGCTTTGGGAGCACACCGATGCAGGTCTTATCTGCTCGTCGTATTACGGCGATATATTCGATCAGTTGTCGATAGTCTCGACATCAGGCACAAGCATCGCATACGGACTTATCGTGTGCATACTGCTTACCGCACTCTGGCTGTACTGCGCAATATCCTCATTCAAACGGAGGGACATAAAATAATGAAAAACGTAACTCTCGAGCGCGAGCGCTCTTATCTGTGTCCGCAGGCATTTCACACCGCCGATACCAAAGGCAGACTGCACCCGATAGGCGACTGCCCCGTGCGCACCGATTTTCAGCGTGACCGCGACCGCATAACGCATTGCAAGGCATTCAGGCGACTGATGAACAAGATGCAGGTGTTTATCTCTCCCGAGGGGGACCACTACCGCACAAGACTGACTCACACGCTCGAGGTGACGCAGATAGCGCGCACACTGGCGAGAGCGATGTGTCTCAACGAGGACCTCACCGAGGCGGCAGCGCTCGGACACGACCTCGGGCATACTCCGTTCGGACATTCCGGCGAGAGGGCGCTCGATGAGATAATGCCCTGCGGATTTAAGCATTACGAGCAGAGCCTCAGAGTCGTCGACAAAATAGAGGCGCTCAACCTTACCTATGAGGTGCGTGACGGCATAGTCAACCACTCGGGCAGCAACAAAGCGTGCACGCTCGAGGGACAGCTTATAAAATACGCCGACCGCATAGCCTATCTCAATCACGACATCGACGATGCCGTTCGTGCGGGACTGCTCGACAAAGACGACATTCCCCGCGACATATGCGATATTCTCGGCAACACGCACAGCGAGCGCATAACCTCGATGGTCACCGCCGTCATCAAAAACGGAGTCCTCGGCGGCGAGATAGGCATGACAGAGCCCGAGGGACAGGCAATGATGGACCTGAGAGCGTTTATGTTCGAACGTGTCTATGGTCACAGAGATGCACGGAGCGAGGATGCAAAGGTGCTTGGTCTGATGCAGAGCCTGTTTGAATATTACATTTCTCACATAGACAAATTGCCCGACGAATTAAAGGGCATCATAGAGTCCGACGGCGCCGAAAGAGCCGTCTGCGACCATCTCGCAAGCATGACAGACAGATATGCCATCTCGACCTACGAGAGCCTGTTTGTGCCGCGTGTATGGCCGACATACAAAACCAATTAAAGCATTTTAAAGCATTAGCAAGAGGAGGACGTCATGGCGTTTTCACGCGCATTTCTTGACGAGGTCAGAGACCGCAACGACATATACGACGTCGTCAGCAGATACGTTGCGCTCAAGCGTGCAGGCTCGAATTATAACGGTCTGTGCCCGTTCCACAGCGAAAAGACACCGTCGTTCACGGTATTTCCGTCGACGCGCACGTTCTATTGCTTTGGCTGCGGCGCAGGCGGCGATGTCGTTTCGTTCGTGATGAGAGCCGAAGGGCTCGAATATCCCGATGCGATAAGATTTCTGGCAGAGCGTGCAGGCATTCCGATAGAAGAGAGCGGCGAGCAGCAGTCAGGGGTCTCGGTCAGGCGCGACAGAGTTATAGCGGCAACGACTGACGCCGCAAGATTTTTCAGAGACAGGCTCTTTTCAGAGCAGGGAGCTGTTGCAAGAGAATACATTCAAAAGCGCGGCTATACTCCGCTGACCGTCAGGCGCTTTGGCATGGGCTATGCGCCCGACAGCTGGACGGCGCTCACAGATCACCTTAAAAGCAAGGGCTATACCGACGACGAACTTGTCGCTTCGTTCCTTGCGTCGAGATCAAAAAAGGACGGCAGGCTTTATGATATTTTCAGAAACCGCCTTGTGTTCCCGATAATGAGCGTTCAGGGCGAGGTCGTCGCATTCTCGTGCAGGCGATTAAACGACAAGGACGACCGCAAATACATCAACACATCAGACACGCCCGCATTCAAAAAGAGCAAATTGCTCTTTGGGCTGAACATAGCAAAAAACACGACAGACGGCAAGCTGATACTGTGCGAGGGTGCGGCAGATGCGATAGCATTGCATCAGGCAGGCTTTTCTAACGCAGTCGCAACGCTCGGCACGGCGATAACCGCCGAGCACGCAAGGCTCATAGCAAGATACGCAAAAGTCGTTTATATCTGCTATGATATGGACGCCGCAGGCACGGGAGCAAAATTAAAGGCGATCAAGATGCTCGACGAGGCAGGCGTTAAATCAGAGATAATAACACTTTCGGATGACACAAAGGACCCTGACGAGTTCATCAAAAAATACGGCAGCGCCGCATTTGCAAACAAGCTGAACGCCTCGGTCGGACAGGTGGATTTCCGCATAGATCAGATAATCTCAAAATACGACCTTTCGTCGCCCGACGACAAATTGCGTGCAGCCGACGAGCTGACGTCGCTTATCGCTTCGCTTGACAGTCAGATAGAGCGCGAGGTCTATTCATCCCGTGTCGCCGACAGGCTTTCGCTGACTGCAAATACCCTGCAATCAGAGGCAGAGCGCAAGCATTCACGCATACAGGCGGCGAGAGTCAAAAAGGCATCCTCGGATGCCATACGAGCCTCGGCAGGCTACGGCGACAGAGTCAACACCGACAGGCTCAAATATTCTTCTGAGGCATTGCTCGAGCAGTCGCTGCTGGGAATGCTGCTGCTTATTCCCGAGCTTGGCATCATCGGCGCAGAAATATTGACGGCAGACGATTTTGCCACCGAGTTCAACAGGCGAGTATTCGAGGCATTCCTGCCGGATTTCAAAGAGGGACGAGAGGCGATACTGAGCCGTGAAGGCATATTTACGCCTGCCGAGATCTCAGAGATAACGCGGTATATCGCGTCACGGCGTTCTCTGGGCAGCAACGATGCCGAAACTCTCAAAGCCACCGCCGCAAAGCTCAAAGAGCTGCGCGAAAAGCGTGCTGCCGACGACGCAATAGCCGCCGATGCCGCTTCGGGCCTGCAGGCCTACCTTGATAAAAAAAGAAAAAAAACATAAAGATACCCGAAAGGATGCAAAAAATGTCAGAAATCAAAAATGTCATCAGCCCCGAGCTGCAGAATATCATAGCGGCAGGCGGCACGGTCACTCCGCACGACATACTGCTTTCGCTCGAGGATACCGACGTTACCATCGAGATGCTTGAGCAGCTTTATGACGCGCTCGAGGCAGAAGGCGTTGAGATCGCCATAGACAACGACGGCGACAGCTATGACGACGGCGCAGACGACCTGCCCGGCGATATCGAAGAGGAGCCCGTCGACGACAACCCCGAGGAGATCGACGAGCTGCTCACGCAGGACGGCGTTTCTGTCGACGACCCCGTCAGAATGTACTTAAAGGAAATAGGCAAGGTTCCGCTTTTGTCGGCAGACCGTGAGCTCGAGCTTGCGTTCCGTATGTCGCAGGGCGACAAGGATGCAAAAAATCAGCTCGTCGAGGCAAACCTGCGACTTGTCGTCAGCATAGCAAAGCGCTATGTCAACCGCGGAATGTACTTCCTCGACCTCATCCAGGAGGGCAACCTCGGTCTGATGAAGGCAGTCGAAAAGTTCGACTACGGCAAGGGCTATAAGTTTTCGACCTACGCAACCTGGTGGATAAGACAAGCCATCACACGTGCCATCGCCGACCAGGCGCGCACGATCAGAATACCCGTTCACATGGTCGAGACCATCAACAAGGTCCTGCGTGTTTCACGTCAGCTGCTACAGGACTATGGCAGAGATCCGTCCGAAGAAGAGATCGCAGAGCAGATGAATATGCCTGTCGACAAGGTGCGCGAGATACTCAAGATAGCACAGGAGCCGGTCTCGCTCGAGATGCCAATAGGCGAAGAGGAAGACAGCCACTTAGGCGATTTCATCGCCGACGACAACACCCCCGCCCCTGCGGACGCGGCAACCTATATGATGCTGCGTGAGCAATTGCAGGAGGTATTGCACACGCTCACAGCTCGTGAGGAGGCAGTGCTCAAATTGCGTTTCGGTCTCGACGACGGCAGACCCCGCACACTCGAGGAGGTCGGCAGAGAGTTTGACATCACCAGAGAGCGTATTCGCCAGATCGAGGCAAAGGCACTGCGCAAGCTTCGCCACCCCTCACGCAGCAAAAAGCTCAAGGATTATCTTGAATAAATCACGATCACAGCATATGACAGGTGAGGAGCGGCACATAGTCGTTCCTCACTTTTGCTTTTGCAAAAAAACATAAATTACGGCAAACGATGAATACTAAAAAATCCATTCTTTCATCGCTCATACAAAAGGACTTCTTTTCGCCGTGCAAAGATTATCAGGCTTTTTTGAGCAAACAAAACATTGACATAAAGCGTGGGATATGGTATGATTATTTGATAACAAAGATTTTATAAGGGGTATTTATATATGGACTATCAAAAGCTTGCCGAGCTGCTTTTTGCAGACGTGACAACTACAATAGCCGACCTCGAGGCAAAATATCCGCCTCGTGCATTGCCCGAGGGTGCAAGGGTGACGAGATTTGCGCCCAGCCCGACGGGATATCTGCATCTGGGCGGACTCTTTGGCGCACTGACCGACGTCATGACCGCACGCAGATCCGGCGGCGTTTCGATACTGCGCATCGAGGATACTGACAAAAAGCGTGAAATAACCGCAGGTGTTACGGCGATCATTTCGGGACTTGACGCTTTCGGAGTCAAGTTTGACGAGGGAATGACAGGCGAGGACACCGAGCAGGGCGATTACGGCCCCTACAAGCAGAGTGAGCGTGTATTCATATATCACACAGTAGCCAAGGAGCTGGTCGCAAAAGGGCTTGCATACCCCTGCTTTATGACCGAGCAGGAGCTTTCGGACATGCGCGCACAGCAGGAGGCAGAGGGCACAGACATTTGGGGCTGCTTTGGCAAGTGGGCAAAATACCGTGATCTGTCATATGAAGAGGTCGAGCAGCGCATTCATGCAGGTCAGCCGTGGGTGCTGAGGCTGCGTTCCGACGGTGATGCTTCGCACCGTGTGGCATTTGACGACATGATAAGAGGGCGCATAGAGATGCCCGAAAATATAATTGACGAGGTTTTGCTCAAATCCGACGGCATACCCACCTATCACTTCGCTCACGTCTGCGACGATCATTTCATGCGTGTCACTCACGCAGTACGTGGCGAGGAGTGGATACCCTCGACCAACAAGCATATTGCGATGTTCAAGGCGTGCGGCTTTAAGCCGCCGAAATATGCGCACAGCCCCGTCATCATGAAGATCGACGAGAATGACGGCACCAAGCGCAAGCTTTCAAAGCGCAAGGATCCCGAGGCGGCGGTCGGATATTTTGTCGAGCGTGGATTCCCCAAAGAGGCGCTTATCGACTATCTTTTAACGCTGATGAATTCGGGCTTTGAGGATTGGCGGCGTGCCAACCCCACGCAGGATTCTTATACCTATCAATTCGACATCAAAAAGATGAGCGTTTCGGGCTGCCTGTTTGACATGGCGAAGCTCTGCGATATATCCAAAAACGTCATCTCGCTCATGTCGGCAGAAGAAATATACGGCAGAGTGGCAGAGTGGGCAAAGACCTACGATGCCGAGCTTGCAGGCGCACTCACAAACGACCCCGAAAAGGCAAAAGCGATATTCGCCATCGGCAGAGGCGGCAAAAAGCCTCGCAAGGATTTTGCGGTATATTCAGAGGTCAGGGCGTATATCGGATTCTTTTACAACGAGTTCTTTGCCGTCACAGACAGCATCGGCGAGCACAATAAGGACGACGTCACCGCCTGCCTTATGACTTACCTCGAGACCTATTCCGAGGCCGACGACAAGGACGCATGGTTCGACAAGGTCAAGGCGGTCGCCGACAAGAACGGCTATTGCTCTGATATGAAGGCATTCAAGGCAGACCCCACCGCCTACAAGGGCAGTGTCGCCGACGTATCCGGCTTTATAAGGCTTGCTGTGACAGGCAGGCTCAATTCACCTGATCTCTACAGCGTTATAGAGATCATCGGCAAGGACGAAATGCAAAGACGCATTATGAGCTTTATAAAAGGAATGTAATGTTATGGAGAAGATTTCTAACTTTTTATTTGACATCATCGAGAGCGATCTCGCCGAGGGCAGATGCGACCACGTTCACACGAGGTTTCCGCCCGAGCCCAACGGCTATCTGCACATAGGCAGCGCAAAGGCGATATACATCAACTACACCGCGGCAAAGCAATACGGCGGCAAGTTTAACCTGCGCTATGACGACACGAACCCGGTCAAAGAGAACGACGAATTCGTGCAGTCGATATACCGTGATCTCACTTGGCTCACAGGCTGCGAGCCCGACGGAATATTCTATGGCAGCGACTATTTCGACAAGTGCTTTGAATATGCCGTAAAGCTCATCAAGGAGGGCAAGGCGTATGTCTGTGACCTCACTCAGGACGAGATGCGTGAATACCGCGGCACGCTTACAGAGCCCGGCAAGCCTTCGCCCTACCGTGACCGCTCGGTCGAAGAGAACCTCGACCTCTTTATGCGCATGAGAGACGGCGAATTTGAGAACGGCACGCACACTCTGCGTGCAAAAATCGATATGGCATCGCCCAACATGAACCTGCGTGACCCTGCCATCTATCGCATTTCGCACACACACCACCACCGTCAGGGCGACAGGTGGTGCATATATCCGCTTTACGACTTCGCACACCCCATTCAGGATGCTCTTGAGGGCATAACGCACTCGATGTGTGACATCGGCTTTGAGGATCACCGTCCGCTCTATGAGTGGGTCGTCGACAACATCGGCTTTGATCCCAAGCCCAAGCAGCGTGAATTTGCAAGACTGAATGTCACCTATACCATAATGTCAAAGCGCTATCTGCGTGCGCTCGTCGAGAACGGACACGTCGACGGCTGGGATGACCCTCGCCTGCCGACACTGTGCGCACTCCGCCGCAGAGGCTATACGCCGTCGGCAATATTCGATTTCGTGCAGAGAGCAGGCGTCGCAAAGACAAATTCTCTGGTCGACATCGCACTGCTCGAGCACTGCATACGTGACGAGCTCAACCGCACCGCACTGCGCAGGATCGCTGTTCTGCACCCTGTCAAGGTCGTTGTCGAAAATTATCCCGAGGGCAAGACAGAATATTTCGAGGTCTCAAACAACCCCGGCGATGAGACCGCAGGCACACGCAAGGTCGCTTTCACCCGTGAGCTCTATATCGACGCCGACGATTTCTCACTTGATCCTCCGCCCAAGTATTTCAGACTCAAGCCGAACGGCGAATGCAGACTGATGGGCGCTTATATCGTCAAGCACAAGGAGACCGTGTTTGCCGAGGACGGCTCGATAGACCACATCGTCGTTACTGCCGATCTTGAGAGCGGCAACGGACCTGCCAAGGACGGCAGAAAGGTCAAGGGAACTATCCACTGGCTTTCAGCCGACAACTGCATCGAAACAGAGGTCAGAATGTATGACAACCTGTTTACGATAGAGAACACCGCCGACATTCCCGAGGGCAAGACCTATATGGATTATGTCAACCCCGAGTCTGTCAAGGTATTGCACGGCTGCAAGCTCGAGCCGTCGCTCGCCGATGCAAAGCCAGGCGACAGGTTCCAGTTCGTGCGCACGGGATACTTTGTAGCTGACACAAAATACGAGGGCACGTTTGGCAGCATAGTCGCACTCAAGGATTCAAAGCCCTTTTAACGACCGCACTTTTTGCAAAGGATGACCAATGTTAGATAAGTTTATCGCAAGACTGAGCTATAAGCACCCCAATTGGGGCATATCCAACCTGATGTATTATATTTCGGGCGGTATGCTGATATTGTATATGTGCGAGTATTTCTATAACACGCCGCTCGCCGCAGTGCCGGCGTGGTTTGCCTTTGACCGTGCGCTGATATTGCAAGGACAGGTGTGGCGAATATTCACGTTTATATTCATGCCCGAGAGCAGCAGTATGCTGATATTGTTTGCCATCTCGCTGTATTTCTATATCTTCATCGCAGGCTCGCTCGAAAACCAATGGGGCAAGCTGAGATTCAATGTCTATTATCTTTTGGGCATTGTCGGCTGCCTGATCGCCGGCTTTGTGACGGGATATACGACAAACGAGTTTATAAACCTCTCACTGTTTCTGGCGTTTGCGGCGCTGTTTCCCGAGTTTGAGGTGAGGCTGTTCTTCTTTATTCCTATAAAGATCAAGGTGCTCGCCTATATCGACCTGGCGATATACGGTCTTTCGGCAGTCGTTTCGATAATTCAATCCGACTGGTCAACGCTTTTGTGCATAGTGCTTTCGCTCCTCAACCTGCTTTTGTTCTTTGGCGGCGATTATATCAAGCGCATACGCAACTATTTTAAAAACAGATCGCGCAAGGCAAAATTCGAGCGCGATATGAACCGAATGAATAATCCGTTCTAAGCATTCAATTTCAAACGGTCGCTGTGCTGATTGTACAAATCGGCACAGCGTTTTTTGTGCAACTTTCAGGTTGTTTCCGTCTTTTTGCACAAAAATTTGGCTATGTTTTTGTGCAAAAAGCCTTGACAAAAGCCGTTTTTGGGCTATAATAGTGTCGTAAGGTGAAATCAAAGAAAGAAGGTGCAATTAATGATCACACTTAAAAACAACGAGATATGCTTCAGATGCAGGATCGAGCTTACAACTCTGTCGGATGTCAAGGAGTTTGTGAGCATCGCATCGGCTTGCCCCGGCAGAGTTATGCTGATGAGCGGCGACGACTTTGCAATTGACGCAAAGAGCCTTCTGGGTGTCATCGTCGCAAAAAAGCTTAATTGGGACTCTCTGACCGTCGTTTCGGACAGGGACTGCTATGAAGCCTTCAGCAAGTTTATGATCGAAGAATAATATCTCACCGTCGCTCTGCGCGCATTTGCGCAGAGCGATATTTTGTTTGACATAGCGCTAATAATATGATACAATGACATTCGTTCGTTATCACATACCCCCCGAAAGGAAGTATCATGTCCTCTAACGTTATCAAGCTATCAGACCATTTTAATTACAGGCGACTGCTGAGATTTGTTTATCCGTCTATCATAATGGTGATATTCACGTCGATATACAGCGTCGTCGACGGCGTGTTTGTTTCGAACTTCTGCACAGACACAGAGTTCGCCGCGCTCAACCTCATATTCCCGTTCATAATGTTTATAAGCGGCACGGGCTTTATGATAGGTGCAGGCGGCAGCGCACTTGTTTCGCAGGTGCTGGGCACGGGCGACAAGCAAAAGGCGAACAGATATTTCTCGATGCTGGTCATATTCACGATCATCCTGGGTGCAATATTGACTGCGGTCGGCATAATCTTTATGCGTCCTGCGGCGTTGCTTTTGGGGGCGACCGAGGATATGCTCGAGCCGTGTGTAACATACGGCACGACGCTTATGTCGTTTGCAATACTGTTTATGCTGCAGAATGTATTTCAGAGCTTTTTGAATGTAGCAGAAAAGCCCAAGCTCGGGCTTGCCTTCACCGTAATCGCAGGTGTCGCGAATGCCGTGCTCGACTGGCTGTTTATGGCGGTCTTTCATATGGGACTTTTCGGCGCAGCGCTCGCATCGGGCATAGGACAGTGCCTCGGCGGAATATTGCCGCTGATATATTTCCTCAGCAAAAACGACAGCCTTTTGCGCCTCACACCCGCAAAGCTCGAGTTTAAACCGATACTCAAGACCTGCACCAACGGCTCTTCTGAGCTGATGAGCAATATCTCATCATCGCTGGTCGGTATGCTGTTCAACAAGCAGCTCATGACCTATCTCGGTCAGGACGGCGTATCTGCATACGGTGTTCTGATGTATGTGCAGTTTATTTTCATCGCTGCGTTCATAGGCTATTCGACAGGCTGCGCGCCAATAATCGGCTTCCACTACGGCGCAGAGGATACCCCCGAGCTCAAGAGCCTGTTTAAAAAGAGCGAAATAATGATGGGGCTTGCGGGCCTCGCAATGACCGCGTTCGGATTTATCTTTGCCTGGCCGCTGTCAAAGCTTTTTGTCGGCAGCAATCCCGAGCTGTGCCAGATGACGCACGATGCGTTTATGATATATTCCACCTCGTATCTCGTCGTCGGCTTCAATATTTTCGCCTCAGGCTTCTTTACGGCGCTTGGCAACGGTGCGATCTCGGCGATAACCTCGTTCTCGAGAACGCTCGTGTTTCAGGCTGCGGCAATATTGCTGCTGCCGATGATCATAGGCCCCGAAGGCATATGGTGGGCAGTGCCTATTTCAGAGCTCGGAGCATTTATAATGTCATCAATTTTCATAATTGCAAAACGAAAAAAATACGGTTATATGTGATAATCAATTGTTGACATTTTCGGCTCGCTGCAATATAATTATTGCGAAATAATCATTCGGTACCACAGACTTTTTATAATACAAAAACATAAAAACACAAGGAGCTTTCAACCATGTCGGACATCAGACCCGCAGATATGCTGCGCATCAACACAAACGAGCTTGCCGATGCATTCATCGACGAGCAGATCAAAGCCATCAGAGCACAGGTTGGCAACAAAAAGGTTTTACTCGCGCTGTCGGGCGGAGTCGATTCGTCTGTCTGCGCTGCACTGCTCATCAAGGCGATAGGCGAAAACCTCGTCTGCGTCCATGTTAACCACGGGCTTTTGCGCAAGGGCGAGCCCGAAGAGGTCGTCGAGGTGTTCAGAAACCAGCTCGGCGCAAACCTCGTTTATGTCGACGCCATCGACAGGTTTTTGGATAAATTGGCAGGCGTCACCGATCCCGAAGCAAAGCGCAAGATCATCGGCGCAGAATTCATCAGAGTTTTTGAAGAAGAAGCACGCAAATTGCAGGGCATAGAGTTCCTCGCACAGGGCACGATCTATCCCGATATACTCGAGAGCGACGGCGTCAAGTCGCACCACAACGTCGGCGGTTTGCCCGACGACCTTCAGTTCGAGCTCGTCGAGCCGGTCAAGCTGCTTTATAAGGACGAGGTCAGAGTCGTCGGTATGCGCCTCGGCCTGCCCGAAAGCATGGTCTATCGTCAGCCGTTCCCCGGCCCCGGTCTCGGTGTCCGTTGCACAGGCGCGATCACTCGTGACAGGCTTGAGGCACTGCGTGAATCCGATGCGATACTCCGTGAAGAGTTCGCAAACAACGGCCTGCAGGGCAAGGTCTGGCAGTACTTCACTGTCGTCCCCGACTTTAAGTCAACCGGCATACGCGACGGCAAGCGCACCTTCGAGTGGCCTGTCATAATCCGTGCCGTCAACTCCATCGACGCGACCTCTGCTTCGATCGAAGAGATCCCCTATACCCTCCTCGCTCATATCACAAAGCGCATCCTCTCTGAAGTCAAGGGCGTCAATAGAGTCCTCTATGACCTCACACCTAAGCCCGTCGCCACTATCGAGTGGGAATAATTTAAAAAGCCGAAAAGCGCTTGAACAGCAATTCATAAAAATAGAGCTAACTGATTTTGATTAAGTCAGTTAGCTCTTTTTGCTTTTGTTTTATACTATTTCCGAGATTCGGGCTTTGTTTTCATCATAAGCTTTCTGCGCCTCATCTATTTAGATAAGCCGTCTCTTCTTTATTTCTTCAATTCCGTTTTATATAAGTGCACAAAGAACGCAACGCTTACTGCCATCGATATGGCTTCTGCAATAGGGAATGCCCACCATACCATGCCGACATCATTGGTCACCTTTGCCAGCAGCCATGCCACAGGCACAAGAACCACAAGCTGACGCATCAAAGACATAACAAGACTGTACTTGCCTCGTCCGATGGCCTGATACATATTCGAAGACACCAATCCCAAAGCCGCAAGCGGGAAGCAAAGGCTGATGATACGCAGTGCGGGAATGCCGACCTGCAAGAGCTCTTCTGTCGGATTGAAGAATCCGAGAAGCTGCCCTGGCAAAAGCATAAAGGCAAGCACACCGAGCAGCATAATAGCAAGTGCAATGCCGCAGCCTTGATAGAACGACTGGAGCAGGCGCTTCTTCTTATCAGCACCATAATTGAATCCCATGATCGGCATCAACCCCTGATTCAGACCCAAAACAGGCATAAACACAAAAGAGCGCAGCTTGAAATACAGGCCGAATACAGTGTATGCCGCCGTAGAGAAGGCAGCAAGAATGGCGTTGATCGCCATATTCATTATCGTGCTGATCGCCTGCATAACAATAGCAGGGATGCCAACGGCATAAATATCCTTAACGATGCCTCCGTGAAAGCGGAAGCCCTTGAGAGGAATCTTGATAGATGGGTGTCGTGCGACCACAATAATCGCCAAGATCATCGAAAGTATCTGCCCTGCCACCGTGGCAATGGCTGCGCCGGTAACGCCCATAGCCGGAAAGCCAAACAATCCGAATATCAGGATCGGATCGACTATGATATTGATTATAGCGCCGACCAACTGAAACATCATCGGCCAAAACATATTGCCTGTGGCTTGCAGGATCTTTTCAAGCATAGTCACAACAAACTGTCCAAACGCAAAGATACAGCAAATAGAGAGATACTGATCACCCATGAGGATGATTTCGGGGTCGGACTCAAACATCCTAAAGAAAGGAGTGGTGAAAAATGCGCCAAAGACAGCGAACGCAAGCCATGTTATGATGCTGAGTATAACGCCGTGAGTTGCGGTTGATTCTGCCTCTTCCCTGCGGCCTTGTCCGAGCCGTCGCGAAATAAGCGAGGTAACACCTGCCGCAGTACCGACCGCAAAGGCGATCAGCAGGTTTTGAATAGGATAGGCAAGCGACAGCGCCGACACCGCTTTGTCGCTGACCTGCGCCACAAAGTAACTGTCCACAATGTTATACAGCGCTTGAATAAGCATAGAAAACATTGCAGGCAATGACATGGACATGATTAAGGGGAACATTTTTGTCGTTCCCATGCGGTTTTCTTTTTGTGCTTCTGCTGGCATTTTATTAATTCCCACTTTCTGTTTTCAAAAGCCTTTGAAGAAGCTTTTGAAACTCTTTTCTTTCCTGTTCGGATATACAAAATCGTTTTTTCGTCGTGTCGGCTTGTTACCGCTTCAGGTTCATCAAAAACCTTCCTCAAGAACTTATCGGTTTTAGAGTGCGATGTAACAGCTACGACCTCGCCGAAGAGAGCAATATCCATCTCAGTGGCACGGACAATTCTGACTTCCTCGTACTCGTAATTATGCTCTTTTTTGCCCGAAATGTCAATAGAACAGAGGATTTTGCCGCCGCAGACATAAAAAACTCCGCACCTTGTAATGAAGTGCGGAGTGAATACCTATTGTGTAATCTCAAAATTGATAATGTGTTTTGAATATTTGGCATAAACAACAAAGACATCATCGACTTCACCTACGAAACCGGGATCCTTCCTCATGTAAAGATCAACTTGTTCTCCATCTAATTCAAACGAAATCACATATTCAGTGTATCCTGTAGGGATCCCACCAAAAATCAGTTGCTTTTTCGTGTGTATTTTAGCCACGCCCTCGTATTGCACAAAAGAATTTTGAGATAAGTCTTTAGAATAAAATGCTATTTGGGCTCCTAAAGAAACTGATAAAAAAATGAATATTATTAAAGCAGCAATGATTTGAACATATGGTAGTTTTTTTTGATTTATCATTTTTGATCTGCCGTATGGAGAAAACAAGTACAGTTGCAAATAGCATGAGAAGAACAACGGCAACAACAGTTAAAATCGTTACTTCGGATTTGAGCGATGATGTACATTGATCGATGTCATAAGTTTTATTTGGCATAATATCCCTCCAAATGGATTAAATCGAAGCAAGAATATTCAATCGGTGGCGCGAACAATTCTGCCTTCCTCGTACTCATAATTATACTCTTTTTGCCGCAAAAGTCAATAGAACAGAGGATTTTGCCGCCGCAGACATAAAAAACTCCGCACCTTGTAATGAAGTGCGGAGAAAAAATCAATTCGTTTTTGTAATAATTTGCAGGCTTTTGTCATGCAATGATTTTCCGCCGAAAATGCTATTTTTCAGCAAAAGGCTATTGACAAAGGGGGCGTTTGAGTAGTATATTATGGTCGAAAAGAATGGTGGCTGCCGAGAAGGGCAGCTTTAATAAAGAGCATAGGTTAGCGACAGCTAACTCGTGTGCAAGGAGTGTTGTTATGGCAAAGAATTTTTGGGATCGCACGGCAAAAATCTATGACCGCTTTATGCGAAAAGATCGTAAAGCTTACGAGCAAATGTATGCACTGATTTGTCCCATAGTAGAACATAAGCAGGTGTTGGAGCTTGCCACGGGAACGGGATTGATTGCCAAGCACATTGTCCGTTCTGCTGACCGTATTGAAGCCACCGATGCTTCATCCGAGATGATTGAGCAGGCAAAACAAGGCGTTTCCTCCTCAAAATTACATTTTTCCGTACAGGATATGTTTCATCTGCCCTATGCCGACAGTTCCTTTGACGTAGCGATCGTATCAAACGCTCTGCACATCGTGCCGGAGCCTGAAAAGGCGCTGGCAGAAATTCGCCGTGTGCTTAAAGATGACGGCGTGCTGATCGCCCCCACCTTCACCCACGCAGGCAATGATTTTTTTGGCAATGTCAAAGCGTTTTTTATGAAGCTTGCAGGCTTTAGGCAGTACAGCAAATGGTCGAGCGAAAGCTATCTGGATTTCCTGCAAAAGCACGGGTGGAAAGTACAGAAAAGCGAAGTGCTGAATGCAAGCTTTCCGCTGACTTATGCGGAATGCATGAAAGGAGAAAAAATATGAAACCGAATTACAAAAACTGGGTACCTAAAATGTTGATCGTCGGCATGGCGTTGGCAACGGCGGTATCTTTGGCGGCGCTGATACTGTTTGGTGCTTGCGGGCTTTGGGTAACAAAAGCATGGCGAATTATCCTTGCCATTGTGTTTGCCGTCGCTACCATCGGTTGTGGAAAAACACTGCAATGGAGTATCACGGCATACAATGCTTTTTCATATGACGGCAAGCGGCAGCTCTCAAGGCAGATGATCGAGGGTATTGCCGACTATGTCAAATTGCCCGACGGCGGTGTCGGCTTGGATATTGGCTGCGGCAGCGGCGCATTGACTATTGCCTGCGCCAAGCGAAATCCGTGCGGGCGCATGGTGGGTGTTGACCGCTGGGGCAAGGATTATGCGGAGTTCAGTCTGCCCCTCTGCCAAAGCAATGCCAAAGCGGAAGGGGTCAGCAACACGGAGTTCCAAAAAGCCGATGCCACCAAACTGCCATTTGCCGACGAAACCTTCGATGCCGTGACAAGCAATTATGTATATCACAATATTTCAGGCATAGATAAGCAGGAGCTTTTACTTGAAACCCTGCGTACCCTGAAAAAGGGCGGCACCTTTGCCATCCACGACCTCATGGGCAAAAACCGCTACGGCGATATGGAGGCTTTCTGCCAGAAACTTCATGAAATGGGCTATGCGGAAGTTCGCATGATCGACACCACTGACGGGATGTTTATGACGAAGAAAGAAGCGAGTCGCCTGATGCTGCAAGGCTCGACACTGCTGGTGGGTAGAAAGTGATGAAAGACGAGGAACTGCAATTCGACCGCACCTGCCATGTGCTGTACTCAAAGCCCTGCAAAAAGCAGATCAAGGCAAAAATTGCTCTGCATTATCCGGTAGCGGAGCAGGAAAAAGTTTGGGAGGTGGTACAGCAGCAATATGTTACCTATCTGTCCGACTGGCGCACCGATCTCGGCGGCAGTAAAAATTTCCACAACAGCGTTGGCGGCACTTATGACTGTATTGCTTTGATGAGTTATTACACCGTCTGCAAGGCAGTGACAAGCGTTGGAGAAATCGAAGGAATGGAAAACGAGCTGTTTTTGCCTACATTTCGTAAGCTGACCTTTGTGGACTGCAACAAGCCGTTTTGGAAGCGCATTTTGTACTTCTCGTTTGCTGCCTCTGAAAAGAAGTTCAACGCATGGCATGACTACGAAATGTCCGTTGCACCCTATGATAAGGACAAACCAATCTATTACGAATTTACAGCCTGTCCCATTGTGGAATTTGCCAAACAGCATGGTTTATTAGAAGTTATGCCCGCCATGTGCAATCCAGATTATGCCGCTATGGAACTGCTCCACGCACAGCTGGTACGGGCGAACACATGTGCGATCGGGGACAAGTGCGATTACACCATCTGCGGGGACAGGAACGAATATCTGAAAGAACATCCCGAATATGTGGATGAACAAGGCTTTAGGAGAAATACATAATGACTCTTTCAGTAATATTAATTGAAATTGGCATAATGCTACTGATTTTTAGTATACTTGTTTTCGGTATGCTTTTGATAAGTCCCCTAACCTTTATCAGTGACTATCCGCCCGAAATTCAAGCGGAATATTACCGCTCTCAGCATAGAGAAGCCGCCAAAAAGAAATTGACGAAACTAATGCTTGCAAAAAAGTTGCTTGCCGTGATTGCTTTTTTATTCTTGTTTGCCTGGATGTTGCACTTGGCAGGAGCAAAAACCTTTTTGCAAGGCGTTGGTTTGATTTGGATTTATATGCTCTGTTTGTTTGCATGGGATACTTTCTTTTTGGATTGGGTTTTGTTTGCCAATATTAAGCGTATCAGACTTCCCGGAACGGAACACATGGAAAAGGAATATCATCAAAAGTGGTTTCATGTTAAGGTTTGTTTGCCTGTGGTGCCCTTTGCGTTTTTGGCAAGTATTTTGAGCAGTGGATTGATGCTTTGGATTTGGTAAGTGGGAATAAACGATGATTGTAAAAATCACAACTGCATTTCTATTTTACCTTTTCTATTGGTTCTGCTGCTTCCTCGGCACAGGCGCGGACAAGAAAAATCTTGCGGGACTTCGTTCCTATCCCGATAATGTTCAGCAGGCGGTGAGAGCACACAAGGATTTCGGCAAAACTGCACCGAAAGAGAAATCTATCATATCCATACTGCTCGGAAATCTGCTGCTGTTTACCGTGATATTTTCTGTGTTGAGTGCAGCCTTAAAGGGTTTTCTCGGTCTCAACGACTTTTGGTCGGCATTTTGGTTCTTTCTCGCACTCGGCGAGGGGTTGGGGCTGTTTGATCTGCTGATTATCGACCTGCTTTGGTGGCGAAACACAAAGCGCATCCGCTTTTCATTTATGCCCGAGAAGCGGCATTATGCGGTGGCTCTGCTGAGCGCCGCGATAACCCAGATATTATAACGATTACAAGATAGGATAAGGAACTATATGACGATTTTTTACGGAATACTTCTGCCGTTTTTAGGCACGGTGCTCGGGTCGGCGTGCGTATTCTTTATGAAGCGCTCGCTCGGCACACAATTGCAGCGTGCGCTGACAGGCTTTGCCGCAGGTGTCATGGTGGCAGCATCTGTATGGAGCCTGCTGATACCTGCCATGGAGCAGGCAGCCGAAAGAGGCAAGGGCGCTGTTATACCTGCGGTGGCGGGCTTTTGGCTTGGCATACTCTTTTTGCTGCTGCTTGACCGCATAATTCCGCATATTCATCAAAACAGCGACCAATCAGAGGGCGTGCGCAGCACTTTCAGCCGCACAACGATGATGCTGCTCGCCGTGACTTTGCACAACATTCCCGAGGGAATGGCGGTCGGTGTGGTATATGCGGGAATAGTGAGCGGAAGCACGCAGATAACTGCGGCAGGCGCACTGGCACTTTCGCTCGGCATAGCTATACAGAACTTTCCCGAGGGAGCTATAATTTCAATGCCGCTTCGTGCAGAGGGGACAAAAAAGAGCAAAGCGTTTGCATACGGTGTGCTTTCGGGCGTGGTAGAGCCTGTCGGAGCGGCGCTGACTGTTTGTGCGGCGCAGATCGTCACCCCGGTTTTGCCTTATTTTTTGAGCTTTGCCGCAGGCGCTATGCTTTATGTGGTCGTCGAGGAATTGATACCCGAGATGTCGACAGGCAAGCACTCGAACATAGGCACGCTGTTTTTTGCCCTCGGCTTTACGCTTATGATGACACTTGACACCGTGCTGGGATAAGTCAGACGGCCTTTGCGCCGTCTGTTTTATTATACTTTTCAGCATAGTTTTTAGGGTTATAATCGCAAAAGTTCCTGTTTTTGACAATTGTTGTCAGTTGTTGGCACATAAAAATCACAAAGTAATTATACGATAAAAAATATTATCCGCAAATACCGCTGGACATTTGGCGCTATATGGTGTACAATCAAAATAAGGTCGAATTTTGTTTTTAAAACGCAAACCACAGGAGAGAGGGATAATATGTCGGAATTACTGAATGTGCCCGAATTATTCGGCAGCGATGTTTTTAACGAAGCGACGATGCGCGAGCGCCTGCCAAAGCAGGTGTTTGATGAATGGAAGCACTGTGTTTCTGTCGGCTCGATGCTGCCGATCGACGTCGCCAACGAGATCGCAGAGGCTATGAAGCAATGGGCGGTCGAGAAGGGCGCAACGCACTATACGCACTGGTTTCAGCCCATGACCGGCATAACCGCCGAAAAGCACGACTCGTTCATCTCGCCGACAGGCGACGGCAGAGTCATCATGGAATTCAGCGGCAAGGAATTAGTCAGAGGCGAGTCGGACGGCTCGTCATTTCCCAACGGCGGACTCAGAGCCACATTTGAGGCGAGAGGCTATACCGCGTGGGATCCGACGTCGTCTGCCTTTGTGCGTGACGGCAGTCTTTATATCCCCACCTGCTTTTTCTCATACAACGGAGATTCGCTCGACAAAAAGACGCCTCTGCTCAGGTCGATGGACGAGGTTTCGAGAGAAGCGATCAGAATACTGCGCCTTTTCGGCGACCGCGACACAAAGCGTGTCACCGCTTCTGTCGGTGCAGAGCAGGAATATTTTCTTTTGCCCAAGGATCTTTATGCCGGGCGTGAGGATCTGCGCTTGACAGGCAGAACTCTGTTCGGCGCACAGCCCCCTAAGGGTCAGGAGCTCGACGACCATTATTTCGGCACTATCAGGACGCGCGTTTCGACCTTTATGCGTGACCTTGACGAGCAGCTTTGGCGGCTCGGCGTGCTGTCAAAGACCAAGCACAACGAGGGCGCACCCTGCCAGCACGAGATGGCGCCGATATTCACAGATGCAAACACGGCGTGCGACGACAACCAGCTTATCATGGCGATAATGAAAAAATGCGCCGCCAAGCACAACCTTGTATGCCTGCTGCACGAAAAGCCCTTTGAGGGCATAAGCGGCTCGGGCAAGCACAACAACTGGTCGCTCTCGACAGATTCGGGCGAAAATCTTTTCAGCCCCGGTCAGACTCCGAGCCAGAACGCAAGGTTTTTGGTCTTTATGACGGCGTTCATCGCAGGCGTTGACGAATATCAGGACCTTTTGCGCTGCTCTGTCACCTCGGCAGGCAACGACCACAGACTTGGTGCGAGCGAAGCACCCCCTGCCATCATTTCTATTTTCGTCGGCGACGAATTAAATGCCATCATCAGGTCGATCATCGACGACACCAACTATCAAGAGCCCGAGAAATCTGTTCTGCGCATAGGCATCGACGTTCTGCCCGCACTGCCCAAGGACACGACAGACCGCAACCGCACAAGTCCCGTGGCGTTCACAGGCAACAAGTTTGAATTTCGTATGCCGGGCTCGTCGCAATCCATCGCAGAGCCCAACATCATCCTCAACACGATAATGGCAGAAATGCTCTGCCGCTTTGCAGACGAGCTTGAATCAAAGCCCGATTTCGACGAGGCACTTCACGAGCTTATACGCAGTACCCTGACAGAGCACCAGCGCATTCTTTTTGACGGCAACAGCTATTCAGAGGAATGGAAGCGTGAGGCGGCAAGGCGCGGACTGAGCAACCTGACCACCACTGCGGCGTGCCTGCGTGCGATGCTTTCGGAAAAGAACATAAGCCTCGTCACACGCCACGGAGTTTATAGCGAAAACGAATTCAGAGCCCGCCACGCCATACACCTTGAGGAATACAACAAGATCATCAACATCGAGGCAAAGACGATGCTCGACATGGCGATACAGCAGATACTGCCTGCCGCGCTTCATTATACAAAATCGCTTTGCGATGCGGTCAATGCAAAAGCACCTATCGGTGTTTCGTGCAGGGCAGAAAAAATGCTGATAAACGATCTTTCCGCCCACACGGATGCGCTGTATGACGCGGTCGAAAAATTGCGTCGCAGCATGAGCCGCCTGCCATCCGACGCCGCCGAGGGTGCAGCATACCGTCACGACGTGATAATTCCGAATATGCAGGCATTGCGCAACGAAGCGGACATTCTCGAGACGCTCACCGACAAATCCTATTGGCCTTACCCGACTTATTCAGACCTGCTGTTTTATTAAACAGTTAAAAGCTGTTTTGGCGCCTGCAAATTGTATGAGTCTACAAGGGTTTTCCGCTTGACAGTTTTTGAAAGCTGTGATAGAATAAATACAAGATTCAAGTCCCGCTCTCTATATGGCAAATGAGCGGAGCGCCACCCGCAACAAAGGCGGCATCAACAGCCGACCGTTCGGGCACGCCTGACCTGCAATATGGTATAAGTGTGCCCGACTTTTTTATTGGAGGATCATCATGAGAAAAGTTGGCATCGTCATGGGCAGCGACAGCGATATGCCCATCCTTAAAAAGGCAATGGATACTCTCTCTGAGTTTGGCGTCGATTATGAGTGCCATATTTTTTCTGCACACCGAACCCCCGAAGAGGCAAGGAACTTTGCCCTCTCGGCACGTGGCAACGGCTTTGGTGTCATCATTGCGGCAGCCGGTATGGCTGCGCATTTGGCAGGCGCTATAGCTGCCAACACCACCCTGCCTGTCATAGGCATCCCCTGCAAATCTGCATATCTCGACGGCATTGACGCTCTTCTGTCTACGGTACAGATGCCCTCAGGCATTCCTGTCGCTACCGTGGCCATCAACGGAGGCGTAAATGCCGCTTTATTGTCTTTGCAGATATTGGCAGTCGAGGACGCCGATCTGGCAGAACGCCTTGACGCAAAACGCAAAAACGATGCGCAAAAGATATTGGCAAAGGACGCCGCTCTGCAAAACGAGCTGCACAATTAACAGCAATTCAAATCACGAAATATAAACAAGAAAGAGGCAACGAATTATGCAAAACCTTAAGCTGCTCTACACCGGCAAAACCAAAAATGTTTATGCTCTGCCCAACGGCAACTGCCTGCTGCTCTTCAAGGACGACTGCACAGGCAAGGACGGTGTGTTTGACCCGGGCGAAAATTCTGTCGGACTGACTATCGAGGGCGTCGGCGACGTCAACCTCAGAATGTCGATCTATTATTTCGAAAAGATCAACAACGCAGGCATCAGAACCCATTATGTCAGCGCAGATCTCGCCAACACCACCATGGAGGTTCTGCCTGCAAAGGTGTTCGGCAAAGGTCTTGAGGTCATCTGCCGCCGCAAGGCAGTCGGCTCTTTCTATCGTCGCTATAACGATTATTGCACTCTCGGTCAGGACCTGCCCTATTATGTCGAAACCACCTTCAAAAACGACGCACTGGGCGATCCACTCGTCACCAAGGACGGCCTTGTTGACCTTGGCGTCATGACTGCCGAGCAGTATGATTCTCTTAAATCGCAGACTCAGGCTATCACAAAAATAGTCGCCGACGACCTTGCCGAAAAGGGTCTCGAGCTTTATGACATCAAATTTGAATTCGGCTATGACAAGGACGGCAACGTCATGCTGATCGACGAGGTCGCATCGGGCAATATGCGCGTTTATAAAAACGGCGAGTATATCGACCCCATGACCCTGAACGGCTTATTCTTTGCCTGACCGATATTAAAAAAGCGCAGGGAAGGCTTATTTTATAGACCTTTCCCGCGTTTTAGTTATATCTGCTTTATATCTGTTTATCCCAATCTAAGGAGTGATAGCTTGTGGGAGGCTTTTTGGGTGTCGTATCCCAAAACGAATGCAAATACGAGGTATTTTTTGGGACTGACTACCATTCCCATTTAGGAACAAAAAACGGAGGTCTGGTGTTTTATGACAAAGCCATCGGCTTTCAGCGCCAGATCCACAACATAGAGAACACGCCGTTCCGCACAAAGTTTGAGGCAGACCTCAGCAAGCTGAGCGGCACTATGGGCATTGGCTGCATTTCGGACAGTGACCCGCAGCCTTTGCTTGTGCGCTCGCACCTCGGACTGTTTGCGATAACGACGGTCGGTGCGATCAACAACGCCGACGAGCTGGTCGAGAGGACTATACAGTCAAACGGCAGCCAGTTTATGGCGATGTCGTCCGGCAAGGTCAACTCGACAGAATTGACCGCTGCGCTCATCAACCAGTGCGACAATATGGTCGACGGCATAAGATACGCGCAGAACACCATCGAGGGCTCGAGCACCTTGCTGATACTTACAGAGGACGGCATCATCGCATCGCGTGACAGGCTCGGCAGACTGCCCGTGGTCATCGGCAAAAAGGATGGCGCTTATTGCGTCTGCATGGAGTCGTTTGCGTGCCTCAAGCTTGGTTATCATCCCTGCTATAACCTCGGACCGGGCGAGATAGTCAAGATAACCGCCGACGGCTATCAGCAGCTTTCCGCACCCGGCGCAAAGATGCGTATGTGCGCATTCATGTGGACATATTACGGCTACCCCAATTCCAATTACGAGGGCGTAAACGTCGAGCTTATGCGCTGTCGCAACGGCGAGATAATGGCTCGCAAAGAAAAAGAGAACGGCACAGCACCCGATGTCGACTATGTCGCAGGAGTGCCCGATTCGGGGCTTCCGCACGCCATCGGCTATGCCAACGCCTCGCACCTGCCGTTTGCACGTCCGTTTATTAAATACACGCCGACGTGGGCACGCTCGTTCACGCCGTCAAATCAACAAATACGCAACCTCGTCGCAGAGATGAAGCAGATCCCTGTCCCCGAATTCATCGAGGGCAAAAAGCTGCTTTTGATAGATGATTCGATAGTCCGCGGCACTCAGCTCAGAGAGACGGTCGAGTTTTTGTATGAGTCGGGAGCAAAGGAGATACATATGCGCTCAGCTTGCCCGCCTATCATGTATTCGTGCAAATATCTCAACTTCTCACGCAGCAATTCAGAGATGGAGCTGCTCGCACGCAAAAAGATACAGGAGCTTGAGGGCAACGAGGGTCAAAAGCACATCGACGAGTATTCCGACGGAACGACCGAGCGTGGCAAAAAATTGCTCGACTCGATATGCAAAGAAATGCATTTCGATTCGCTCGGCTATCAGTCGCTCGACGGAGTTCTCGAGGCGATCGGTCTCGACCGCGACAAGGTATGCACCTATTGCTGGACAGGCAAAGAATAAAATTATAATTACTATCAAAACAAAGCGCCTATCAGGGCGCTGACAAAAGGAGAGTGGCTATCATAGAGCGCAACAACTCATTTTCAGCCAGCTATGCAGCAGCAGGCGTTGATATCACCGCAGGTTACAAGGCGGTAGAACTGATGAAAAAGCATATCGCCCGCACACGCAACGAGCACTGTCTCGACGATGTGGGCGGCTTTGGCGGCTGCTTTGGTCTGCCTGTGGCAGGAATGCAGGAGCCCGTAATGGTTTCGGGCACTGACGGCTGTGGCACCAAGGTCAAGCTCGCAATATTGATGAACAAGCACGACACCATCGGCATCGACGCCGTGGCAATGTGCGTCAACGACATTATTTGTGCCGGTGCAAGACCGCTGTTCTTCCTCGATTATATCGCTTGCGGCAAGAATGTTCCCGAAAAGATCGCCGAGATAGTCAGCGGCGTGGCAGAGGGCTGCGTTCAGGCAGGCGCTGCCTTGATAGGCGGCGAGACCGCAGAGCATCCGGGTCTTATGCCCGAGGACGAATATGACCTCGCAGGCTTTGCGGCAGGCATCGTCGACCGCAAAAAGATCATTGACAATGCTCGCACTGCAGAGGGCGACGTTGTCATCGCACTGCCGTCGACAGGCATACATTCAAACGGCTTTTCGCTGTGCCGCAAGGTGTTTGACATCGACAGCAACAACCCCGAGATCTATATTCCTCGAGAGGAGCTTGGCGGCAAGTCTATCGCCGAAGCCCTGCTCGTTCCTACAAAAATATACGTCAAGCCTGTGCTCGCTCTGATAGAGAGCGTCGACGTCAAGGGCATTTCGCACATCACAGGCGGTGGATTTTATGAGAATATTCCCCGTTCCATCCCCGACGGACTGTGCGCTCGCATAGACAAGTCGGCAATCAAAGTGTTGCCTATATTCGACCTCATCGCTTCTTTCGGCAATATTCCCGAGCGTGATATGTTCAACACCTACAACATGGGTGTCGGCATGAGCGTCACAGTTCCCAAGAGCGACGTGGACAAGGCTATCGGCATACTCGGCGAGCACGGCATAGATGCATATGTCATCGGCGAGATCGTCAAGGGCGACCAAAAGGTGATATTGGAATGAAAACTAAAATAGCAGTGCTCGTTTCGGGTGGCGGAACAAACCTGCAGGCGCTCATCGACGCACAAGGCAAGGTGCTTTGCAGCGGCGAGATAGCGCTGGTCGTTTCAAACACCTCGGGCGCATATGCGCTCGAGCGTGCAAAAAAAGCAGGCATTAAGACCGAAGTGATAGTCAAAAAGGACTGCGCTTCGCAGAGCGAGTTTGAAAGAAAGCTTTGCGACGTTCTGAATGCCAACGGCATCGAGCTGATAATACTCGCAGGGTTTATGACTATTCTGACAGAGTGGTTCACCTCGCAGTACCCAAACCGCATCATCAACGTGCATCCGTCGCTCATCCCCAGCTTTTGCGGCGCGGGCTTTTACGGCCTGCGTGTGCATCAGGCGGCGCTCGATTATGGCGTAAAGGTGACAGGCGCGACAGTGCATTTTGTCAACGAGATACCCGACGGCGGCAGGATAATTGCGCAAAAGGCGGTCGAGATACAGGACGGCGACACGCCCGAGATACTGCAGCGCAGAGTTATGGAGCAGGCTGAGTGGATCTTATTGCCGCAGGCTGCCGAAAAGGTCAGCTTGGCTATACGAGAGGAGAAATCAAAATGAACGTATACGAAACCAAAACAATGGCGGAGCGCTTGAACGGCAACGCTTATCCCGGACGCGGAATAGTTCTGGGCATCACGCCCGACGGCAAAAACGCTGTTGCCGCTTATTTCATAATGGGCCGCAGCGTCAACTCGCGCAACCGCATTTTTGCATCAGAGCCTGACGGCATACGCACCGAGGCACACGATCCGAGTCTCATGGTCGACCCTCACCTCATCATATATCATCCTGTTCGCGAGATAGGTCACGGACTGATAGTTACCAACGGTGACCAGACCGACACGATATGGCATTACCTCTCGAAAGGCGAAAGCTGGGAGTCGGCTTTGCGCACACGCCGCTTTGAGGACGACGGTCCCAACTGGACGCCCCGCATTTCAGGACTGCAGGCATCTGACGGCAGCTATAAAATGTCGATACTCAAGTCGGCAGACCCCGAGGGCACAGAATGCGCAAGATATTTCTATGAATATCCGGCAATACCCGCAGTCGGACACTTCCTGCACACCTATGTATGCGACGGCAACCCCGTCATACCCACCTTTATGGGCGAGCCAGAGAGAGTTTCGATACCGCAGGACATCGACGAGTTTACAAACGAGCTTTGGGAGAACCTCGACCAAAATAACAAAATATCCCTGTTTGTCCGCTATACCAACCTCGAGACCTTCGAGGTACAGCAGCGGATGATCAACAAGCATCAACAATAATTAAGGATGACAAAAGGAGCAACGATCATGACTGAATTTTCTTTGAAATACGGATGCAATCCCAACCAAAAGCCTGCAAGCATTTATATGCAGGACGGCAGCGAATTGCCGATCACGATATTGAACGGACGCCCCGGATATATCAACTTTCTTGACGCATTGAATTCGTGGCAGCTTGTCAAAGAGCTTAAGGAAGCCACAGGCATGGTCGCGGCAACGTCATTCAAGCACGTTTCGCCCACCTCGGCGGCAGTCGGCAAGCCCCTGCCCGAGGCGCTCAAAAAGGCGTGCTTTGTCGACGATGTCGAAGGGCTCGACGACAACCCTCTCGCATGTGCTTATGCAAGAGCGCGCGGCACAGACCGTATGTGCTCTTTCGGCGACTGGGTGGCACTGAGCGACGTTTGCGACGCAATGACCGCAAGACTTTTGGCAAGAGAGGTCTCTGACGGCATAATCGCCCCGGGCTATACCGACGAGGCGCTCGAGATCCTCAAGCAAAAGAGAAAAGGCAATTATAACATCGTTGCCATTGATCCTAACTATGTTCCCGCACCTCAAGAGACAAAGTGCGTATTCGGCATAACCTTCGAGCAGGGTCGCAACAACTTTAAGATAGGCTCTGAATTGCTCGAAAATATCGTCACTCAAAACAAAAATATGCCTGAGAGCGCAAAGATCGACCTCATCGTCGCTCTGATAACGCTTAAATACACGCAGTCGAACTCTGTCTGCTTTGCAACCGACGGACAGGCTATCGGCGTCGGCGCAGGTCAGCAGTCGAGAATCCACTGCACCAGACTTGCAGGCACAAAGGCCGACACCTGGTTCTTGCGCCAGCATCCCAAGACGCTTTCGCTGCCGTTCCGCCCCGACCTCGGACGTCCCAACCGTGACAACGTCATCGACGGCTATATCAACGGCAACGAAGAGGACGTTTGCGCAGACGGCATCTGGCAGGAATATTTCACAGAGCAGCCCGAAAGACTTACCGAGGAAGAAAAGAGAGCGTTCCTCGATGCACAGCAGGATGTTGCGCTGGGCTCTGACGCATTCTTCCCGTTCTCTGACAACATCAAGCGTGCATACGCTTCGGGCGTCAAATATATCGCAGAGCCGGGCGGCTCTATCCGTGACGATCTCGTCATCGCAGAGTGCGACAAGCACGACATCGTGATGGCGTTTACAGGCATGAGATTATTCCATCATTAAAAAGCACATAGGGGACGGCGGTGCTGCCCCCTATCAGCGTATATAAGACAGCTCAAAAAATCACAAGCCTATCAGGAGATATCCATGAAAATATTAGTTGTCGGCGGTGGTGGCAGAGAACACGCCATCATTCGCTCGTTAAAAAAGAACAGCTCGGTCGAAACGATCTATGCGCTGCCCGGCAACGGCGGCATAGCGGCGGATGCGGTATGCGTTGGCATCGCCGCGACCGACATCAAAAAGATAGTCGAATTTGCTTTGCAGACAAAGATAGATTATGCGGTGGTCGCCCCCGACGATCCTCTGGTGCTCGGCTGTGTCGATGCGCTCGAGGCGCAGGGCATTCCCTGCTTTGGGCCAAAGGCGAACGCTGCGATAATCGAGGGCAGCAAGGTTTTTGCAAAAAGGCTGATGAAAAAATACGGCATTCCGACAGCCGCATACGAGGTCTTTGACAATATGCAAAATGCGCTCGATTATCTCGAGACCGCAAAAGCGCCTATCGTTGTCAAGGCAGACGGACTTGCGCTCGGCAAGGGCGTCATCATCGCTCAAACGATCGACGAAGCAAAGCAGGCTGTCCGCGACATGATGGAGGGCGACATATTCGGCAAATCGGGCTCGACTGTCGTCATCGAAGAATATTTGACAGGTCCCGAGGTCTCTGTGCTCGCATTCACCGACGGCAAGGTCATAAAGCCTATGGTCTCGTCGATGGATCACAAGCGCATCGGCGACGGTGACAAAGGACTCAACACAGGCGGCATGGGCACTGTTGCGCCCAACCCATATTATACCCCCGAGGTCGCAGAGCGCTGCATGAACGAGATATTCCTGCCCACGATAAACGCAATGAACGCCGAGGACAGGACATTCAAGGGCTGCCTTTATTTCGGACTTATGATAACAGAGCAGGGACCAAAGGTCATAGAATACAACTGCCGCTTTGGAGATCCCGAGGCGCAGGTCGTTTTACCGCTGCTTGAGAGCGATCTTTTGACTGTCATGCAGGCGACGACCAACGGAACGCTCGCTTCGACAGAGGTCAGGTTTGCAGACAAATATGCCTGCTGCGTGATTCTCGCCTCGAACGGATATCCCAAGAGCTATAAAAAGGGCTTTGAGCTCTCGTTCACCGACGAGGCGCTCGAGCATACCTATATTGCAGGCGCAAAGCTCGAGAATGACAGATTAGTCACCTCTGGCGGCAGAGTTACGGGCACGACTGCGATAGCAGACACGCTGAAGGATGCGATCGACGAAGCATATCGCATTTCAAAGGGCGTTAAATTCGAGGGCGCATACTGCCGCAGCGACATAGGTCAAAGAGCACTGAATGCCGCAAAGCAAACTAACTGAGAGGTATATTATGGTATATCGTATATTTGTAGAAAAAAAGGCAGGGCTTGACAACGAGGCGAGAGGCCTTTTGAACGAGGCACGCAATCTGCTCGGAATACAGAGCCTTGACAAGGTGCGTCTTTTCAACCGCTATGATGCCGAAAATATAACCGCAGAGCTTTTTGATTATGCGGTCAAGACGGTTTTTTCAGAGCCGCAGCTCGACATCGCAACAAAAGAGATCGACGCCGAAAACGCATATGTTTTTGCCGTCGAAGCACTGCCGGGACAGTTTGATCAGCGTGCTGATTCTGCCGCACAGTGCATTCAGATAATCTCGCAGGCAGAGCGTCCGCTCGTGCGCACCGCAAAGGTCTATGCGCTTTACGGTGATCTGACTGACGAGCAAAAGAGTGAGTTTAAAAAATACGTCATCAACCCCGTCGAGTGCCGTGAAGCATCGCTTGACAAGCCGCAGACGCTCGCTGTTCAGTATGATATTCCGACAGAGGTCGCTGTGCTGAATGGCTTCACAGAGCTTGACAACAACGGACTGAACGATTTTATCAAAAAATACGGTCTTGCAATGGACATCGACGACATATCGTTCTGCCAAAAATATTTTGTGTCGGAAAAGCGTGATCCCACCATCACCGAGATACGCATGATAGACACCTATTGGTCGGACCATTGCCGCCACACGACCTTCGGCACAGTCATAGATTCTGCCGTTTTCGCAGATGAATTATTGCAAAAGACCTATGACGAATATATTGCGGTGCGCAATGCGCTCGGACGTGACAAAAAGCCCATCTGCCTCATGGATCTTGCGACAATCGCAGTCAAGCATCTGCGTGCAAACGGAATGCTCGACAAGATGGACGAGTCAGAAGAGATCAACGCCTGCACCGTCAAGATAGATATTACGGTCGACGGTGTCAAAGAGCCCTGGCTCTTGCTGTTTAAGAACGAAACACACAACCACCCCACCGAAATAGAGCCCTTCGGTGGCGCTGCCACCTGCATAGGCGGTGCTATTCGAGATCCGCTGTCGGGACGCAGCTATGTTTACGGCGCAATGAGAGTTACAGGTGCGGCAGATCCTTTAACACCTGTTGCAGAGACTATTCCCGGCAAATTGCCTCAGCGCAAGATAGTCACCACTGCGGCGGCAGGCTATTCTTCATACGGCAACCAGATAGGACTTGCCACAGGCATTGTCGACGAGATATACCACCCCGGCTACGCCGCAAAACGAATGGAGATCGGCGCAGTCATCGCTGCTGCTCCTGCCGAAAACGTGCGCAGAGAACGTCCCGTCGCAGGCGACGTTGTCATTCTGCTCGGCGGCAACACAGGCAGAGACGGCATAGGCGGCGCAACAGGCTCTTCAAAGGCTCACAACACGCATTCTGTCGAAACCTGCGGCTCAGAGGTTCAAAAGGGCAACGCCCCCGAGGAACGCAAATTGCAAAGACTGTTCCGCAACCCCGAGGCTTCGAGGCTCATCAAGCGCTGCAACGACTTTGGTGCAGGCGGCGTTTCTGTCGCGATAGGCGAGCTCGCCGACGGCTTGACGATCGATCTGAATGCGGTACCCAAAAAATACGAAGGTCTTGACGGCACAGAGCTTGCTATTTCAGAATCGCAGGAGCGTATGGCGGTCGTCGTCGAGGCAAAGGATATGCAGAGGTTCCTCGAGCTTGCGGCAGAAGAAAACCTCGGTGCGGTCAAGGTCGCCGATGTCACAGACCAAAACCGCCTCGTAATGCATTGGAACGGCAAGATCATCTGCGACATCAGCCGTGAATTTTTAAATTCCAACGGCGCAGACAAGCATATCACCGCCGTCGCCGCATCGCCCAAGGACTATGCAAAGACAGTCAAGGGCGGATTTAAAGAAAATTTTATGTCTGTTGCGACAGACCTCAATACCTGCTCAAAGCGCGGACTTTCAGAGCGCTTTGACTCGACCATCGGCGCAGGCACTGTGCTCATGCCCTTTGGCGGCAAGCATCAATTGACGCCTATACAGGCGATGGTGCAGAAGATCAGCGTCGAAAAGAAGCACACAAACGACTGCTCTTTCATGTCATACGGCTATAACCCGTTTATCACAACGGCATCGCCTTATCACGGCGCATATCTCGCTGTGGTCGAATCTGTCTGCAAGCTCGTCGCTACAGGCGCAGAATTCAAGGACGTTTATCTCACCTTCCAGGAATATTTCGAGCGTCTGGGCAAGGCTCCCGAGCGTTGGGGCAAGCCGCTTGCGGCACTGCTCGGCGCATTCAAGGCGCAGATCGACCTCGGCATAGGCGCTATCGGCGGCAAAGACTCGATGTCGGGCTCATTCGAAGCTCTCGACGTTCCGCCCACGCTCGTTTCGTTCGCCGTAACCACAGGCACGACGTCCGATGTCGTTTCTAACGAGTTCAAGGCGGCTCACCACACTGTCTGCCTGCTCGAAACAACGCTTGACAAAAACGGCTTGCCAGAACGTGACAGCCTGCTTGAAAACTTCAAGACGGTCACCCACTTGCTCAGAACAGGCAAAGCGGTCGCCGCATATACCCCCGGCATGGGCGGCGTGGCAGAAGCGATCATGAAGATGTGCTTTGGCAACAGGCTCGGCTTTGATTTCGACAGCGCCGTCACGATGGACGACATATTCGGCTATAAATACGCCTGCTTTGTGCTCGAAATGGCAGAGGGCACTGTCGGCAAAGTCCTCGGCGTGACCAACGACAGCGGCGAATTCAGCTATTCGGGTGAAAGCCTCACTCACGATGAGGTGCTGAATGCATACGAAAACAAGCTCGAGAGCGTTTTTGCCTGCAACATTACCGCTCCCGATATCGCATTAAACACCTTCTCTTACAGATCAAACAGCCATCCTGCACCTGCAGTAAAGGTTGCAAGACCCAAGGTACTTATACCTGCCTTCCCGGGCACTAACTGCGAGTACGACTCTGCAAAGGCTATGCGCGACGCAGGCGCGGACCCCGAAATAATCGTCATCGGCAACCTTTCGGCAGAGAGCATTGCGCGCAGTGTCGACAGGTTTGCGTCAGAGCTCAAGACCGCACAGATGATATTCATCCCCGGCGGATTCTCGGGTGGTGACGAACCCGACGGCTCGGGCAAATTTATCACAGCGTTCTTCCGCAACAATGCGGTCAAGGACGGCGTCACAGACCTGCTCGACAACAGAGGCGGTCTGATATGCGGCATCTGCAACGGCTTCCAGGCGCTCATCAAGCTCGGACTCGTCCCCTACGGCAGGATAATCGACACCGACGAGACCTGCCCGACGCTCACCTTCAACAACATAGGTCGTCACCAGAGCAGGATCGTCCGCACCAGGATCGCATCTGATATGTCGCCCTGGCTCAAGCTCGTCAACGTCGGCGACATCATCAACGTTCCTATCTCGCACGGCGAGGGCAAGTTTATAGCAAGCGATGAGCTCATCGCTCAGCTTGCCGCAAACGGTCAGATCGCAACGCAGTATGTTGATCTCGACGGCTTTGCCACCTCCGACATCAGATTCAACCCCAACGGCTCGCTGTATGCGATCGAGGGCATCACCTCCCCCGACGGCAGAGTCATTGGCAAGATGGGTCACAGCGAGCGCATAGGCAGCGGACTTTATAAAAACGTTCTCGGCGAGTACGACATCAAGATGTTCAGATCCGCCGTTGAATATTTCAAGTAATACTTTTCAAACGGCAGCGCTTAGGCTGTCTGAGAATGGGAAACAAAACGTTTTCTTATCTCAGACAGCCTTTTCTTTTCAATGCATATTGATTTTTAGGGAACTTTGCGGTATAATAATAGCATGAAAAGTTCCCTATAAACAGGAGGCAGCAAAATGGCACCACAATATAATGAAATACAAGAGCTGTTGAGGCGGCGTGCCGACCTGCGTGCACGGCTCGAACTGATGCCTTACGACGGAACACCCGAGATAAAAGGGCAAGGCGACGGCAAATATATCTATGTGCGGAAGCGCATTGCAGGTAAACTCACCTCGACATACGTTGGTGTATATTCCGAAGAACTCTATAACCTGCTTTTACGCAATATGAGAGAAGCTCGAGAAATACGCAAAGAAATGCGCGCCGTGGAAAAAGAGCTTGCCGCAGCAGGCTATTCAGGCGAAGAGTTACCCGCCGACGTTATAGCAAATATCGCTTTTGCAAGAGCAAACATGAAAACAAATATATACGATCAGGCTGTTTTAGAGGGTGTTGCCACTTCATTCCCACAGACCGAAGAGATCATAGAAAACGGCAAGGTTTCCGGCATGACGGCAACTGATGTGCAAAAAATATTAAATCTCAAGCACGCTTGGGAATTCATATTAGATCACGATGTCATTGCAAGCCGCTCTGATTATTATATGCTCAGCCATATCGCACGCCTTGTCAACGAAGGCTTTTTTGCAGAAGGTGGCAGGATCAGAGGCGTTCCTGTCACGATAGGCGGCTCGTCATATGTTCCGCCGCTGCCAAACGAGCTTGATGTCAAGCGAGATATCGACGAGATAGTTTCGAGCAGTTTTAGTGCTCCTATAGACACGGCAATAAAACTGTGCCTTTATTGTATGAAGACCCAAATATTTTTAGATGGCAATAAGCGTGCCGCAGTCATTTTTGCAAACCACTATCTCATAGCGCACGGCGGCGGCTTTATAGTCATTCCCGAAAACGAAGTGCCTGAATTCAAGCGACTGCTCGTTAAGTATTATGAAGGGCAAGATATCTCTGTCATCGCAGCCTTTATGAAAGAGCGCTGCCATAAAAAACTGACAATTTGACTTTTTCGGCGTAATTAAGAAGGCAAAAATAAAGCAAGGGCGGTCAGGCTTGACCTTTGCTCTTGCTTTTTGGGTTGTGGGGAATATTCACACGTGCTTGAGTGCGATGGTGATAAAAAGTGAAGCGTGCCACTCACGCACGCAAAGCACACTTAATTAAAAAATCCAAGTCAAATGACTTGGATTTTTACGGAGAAGGAGGGATTTGAACCCTCGCGCCGGTTGCCCGACCTACACCCTTAGCAGGGGCGCCTCTTCACCACTTGAGTACTTCTCCATGTGATGGTGATATATATTAAATTGACGGAGAGAGTGGGATTCGAACCCACGGCTCGCATGACGAGTCACTGGTTTTCAAGACCAGCTCCTTAAACCGCTCGGACATCTCTCCTTACCAGCGAAGAATAGGATAGCATAAAACGGCCTGATTGTCAAGTGTTTTTTGTGCGTTTGCGTAAAAATGTATAGACATTCTTGCATTTCGGTGCTATAATTATCCAAGAGGTGATATTATGCAAAACGAACAGATCGAAAAAGCGGTTGCCTGGAACCCCTGGCACGGCTGCAAAAAAGCAAGCCCCGGCTGCAAAAACTGCTTTGTTTTTAAAATCGACCAGCGCTATGGCAGAGACACAAACGTCATAGCCAAAGGCAAGACGACATACGAGCTCAAGGACAAGGATTGCCCGCCCGGCACTCTGGTCAAGCTCTGCTTTTCGTCAGATTTCTTTATCCCCGAAGCCGACGAATGGCGCGCAGGCTGCTGGGACTTCATTCGCCGCCGCAGGGATTGCATTTTTGTCACGACGACCAAGCGCCCCGAACGCATCAGAGAGTGTCTGCCGCCCGACTGGGGCGACGGCTGGGAGCACTTTCACCTCAGCATTTCTATCGAGAACCAGGAAATGGCTGACAAGAGGCTGCCGTACTTCCTCGATGCTCCGCTCAAACACCGTGAGGTGTTTTGTTCGCCGCTCATCGCACCGATAACATTAGGAAAATATCTCGACACCGGGCTCATCAAATGTGTCAACGTCGGCGGCGAGATGGCTGCAAAGGATGTTGTGCGACCGATCAGATATGAGTGGGTCAGAGACCTCTATTTAGAGGCTTCTGCACGTGGTATTGAGTTTTATTTCCACCAATGCGGCTCAATGTTCATCAAGGACGGCGTCAACATCGGCAAATGGAACTTAAACGCACAGATCGCGCGTGCCGAAGAGATACAGCACGAGCTCGAAACCTTATACAGCAGATAACAACAAAAGCCGCTCACGCGGCTTTTATGATTTTTATAGCATATTATTTTTTAAAGCGTTTTGCGAGTGTTTCAAAGAACCTGCCGCGCATCTTTTGGTTGCCGTCGCCAAGCGTATCCTCATACGCCTTGAGCGCTTCTTTTGACTTATGCGACAAGCCTGTCGGAACTTCGACAGTGACTGTAACAAACAGGTCGCCCTTGCCACGCTGTCTGAACCTCTGCACGCCCTTGCCTGCTACTCTGAACGTCGTGCCGTTCTGCGTGCCCTCGGGAATCGTGATCTCGCCCTTGCCCTCGAGCGTCGGAACGGTTATTTTTGCACCGAGCGCCGCCTCGCCAAAGGTTATGGGCACTTCGCAATAAAGGTTTGCGCCCTCGCGTTTAAACACGTTGTCTTCTTTGACAGAAACAGTAACTATCAGATCACCTGCGGGACCGCCGTTGATGCCGCTATAGCCCTCGCCGTTGATGCCGATCCTTGCGCCGTCCTCAATGCCTGCATCGATATTGAAGTTGCATGTATGCTGCTTGCGCACCTGACCCTGTCCGTGGCATTCGGGGCAGAATTCCTTTATAATATAGCCTGTACCGCGGCATGCGTCGCACTGGCGTGTCGACATCGAAATACCCATCGGAGTGCGCTGCTGATACATAACAGTGCCCTTGCCGTGACAGGTCTGGCAGACCTGAGGTGCGCTGCCGTCGGCGGTGCGGTTGCCGTGGCAATGCTCGCAGTTTTCGATCCTTGTATATGTTATAGACTTGCTGCAGCCAAAGCACGCCTCTGAAAAGGTTATTTCTATGCCTGCCGAAACAGACTTGCCCTGCTGCGGAGCGTTGCGCCTTGCAGAGCCGCCGCCAAAGCCTCCGCCGAATATTCCGCCAAAAAGATCGCCAAACACATCGCCGAGGTCGACTGCGCCGTCAAAGCCAAAGCCGCCATAGCCCGGCTGAAAGTTGGGGTCCGTGCCCTCAAAGCCGTAGCTGTCATAGCGGCTGCGCTTGTCAGAGTCAGACAAAACCGCATATGCTTCGCCTATTTCTTTAAACTTTTCTTCGGCAGCCTTGTCACCCGGATTAGCGTCAGGGTGATATTTTTTTGCCAACGCATAATAAGCCTTCTTTATCTCTGCCGCAGAAGCGTCCTTGCTGACGCCCAAAACTTCATAATAATCGCGTTTTTGTCCCATTACTCGTCATCCCCTATTCGCGCGACAATCCCACACCGCTGTGCGGCGATGTGGGATAGGTCGTGGATATAAATTATTGGTTGTTCTGTCCGTCGGTGAAATCAGCGTCATAATACTGACCGCCGTTGTCGCCGCCTTCAGCGCCGCCCTGGCCCTGCTGACCCGACTGGTCGCCGCCCTGCTGCTGGTACATCTTTGAGGATACCTCATAGATAGCCTTCTGCAGTGCCTCGGTGTCTGCCTTGATCGAATCAAGGTTCTCTGCAGCGAGCGAATTGCGAAGCTTTTCGATAGCAGCATTGACAGGTGCTTTGTCGCTGTCGGTGAGCTTGTCGCCAAAATCCTTGATAGCCTTTTCGCTCTGGAATATGGCTGCCTCTGCGGCGTTCTTTGCTTCTGCGAGGTCTGCAAGTCTGCGGTCCTCTGCTGCGTGCATCTCTGCATCCTTGACTGCGCGATCGATGTCCTCTTTGCTCATGTTGGAGGAGGACTGGATGGTGATGTGCTGCTCTTTGCCGGTGGCCTTGTCTTTTGCCGAAACATTGACTATGCCGTTGGCATCTATATCAAACGTGACTTCGATCTGAGGCACGCCTCTGGGAGCGGGTGAAATGCCGTCGAGGCTGAATCTGCCGAGAGTGCTGTTGCCTGCTGCCATAGGTCTTTCGCCCTGCAGGACGTGAACCTCGACAGAGGTCTGACCGTCAGCAGCGGTAGAGAATACCTGGCTCTTGCTGACAGGAATAGTGGTGTTGCGGTCGATGATCTTGGTCATAACGCCGCCGAGAGTTTCGATGCCGAGTGAAAGCGGTGTGACGTCGAGCAAAAGCAGATCCTTGACGTCGCCGCCGAGAACGCCTGCCTGGACTGCTGCGCCGATAGCAACGCATTCGTCGGGGTTAATGCCCTTGAAGGGCTCTTTGCCTATGAAATTCTTGACTGCGTCATAAACTGCGGGGATACGTGTCGAGCCGCCCACGAGCAGAACCTTGTCGACCTGTGCGGGTCTGAGTCCTGCATCGCTGAGAGCCTGCTGTACGGGCTTCATAGTGCGCTCTACGAGCTGAGAAGTGAGCTCGTTGAACTTTGCTCTGGTGAGAGTTGCATCGAAATGCTTGGGACCGGTAGCGTCTGCTGTGATGAAAGGCAGGTTGATGTTGGTGGACATCATGCCCGAAAGCTCTATCTTGGCTTTTTCTGCAGCCTCTTTGATGCGCTGCATAGCCATCTTGTCGCTTCTGAGGTCGATGCCGGTCTCGCTCTTGAAGGTCTGGAGCATCCAATCCATGACGCACTGGTCAAAGTCGTCGCCGCCGAGCTTGGTGTCGCCTGCGGTAGCGAGAACCTCAAACACGCCGTCTGCGATCTCGAGTATAGAAACATCGAACGTGCCGCCGCCGAGGTCATAGATCATAACCTTTTGGCTGACGTCCTTATCCATGCCGTATGCGAGTGCTGCTGCGGTAGGCTCGTTGATTATACGCAGAACCTCGAGGCCTGCGATTTTGCCTGCATCCTTGGTTGCCTGACGCTGAGCATCAGAGAAGTATGCAGGAACGGTGATGACTGCCTGAGTTACGGTCGTGCCGAGATAGCTTTCGGCGTCAGCCTTAAGCTTTTGCAGAACCATTGCAGAGATCTGCTGCGGCGTATAGTCCTTGCCGTCGATGCTGTATTTTTTTGAAGTGCCCATCTCACGCTTGACCGAAACGATCGTGCGGTCGGGGTTGGTGATTGCCTGTCTTTTTGCGACCTGGCCAACCATTCTTTCGCCTGTTTTTGAGAAAGCGACTACCGAAGGGGTCGTTCTTGAGCCCTCAGCGTTTGCTATAACTATGGGCTCGCCGCCCTCATAAACTGCCACGCACGAGTTAGTCGTGCCAAGGTCGATACCGATAATTTTTGCCATGATAATTTCCTCCGTTATATAAAAGATATTTTTTACTTGATCAGTTGACTACCTTGACCATTGCGTGTCTTACGACGCGGTCGCCCAGCACATAGCCCTTAGCAAAGGTAGCCGTAATTGTGTTCTCGGGCTGCGACTCATCCTCTTCGTGCATTATCGCGTTGTGGAGGTTGGGGTCGAACTGAGCATTCTCGGTCTGCATTTCTGTAACACCGAGCTTGGTAAGTATCTCGCAGAACTGCTTTTGCAATGCTGTGAGGCCTGCGTCATCGGGAGCATACGAAACCGCACGCTCGAGGTTGTCGAGCAACGGCAGGAACGCCGTGACAGCCGCCGCAGTCGACGCCTGAAAGAGGTCGTCCTTCTCTGCCGTGCTGCGCTTGCGGTAATTGCTGTATTCTGCAATGATCGCTACGTATTTTGATTGTAATTCTTCGTTTGCCGCCTCAAGCTTTGACAGGCGCTCTGTCAATTCGGCGTTCTCTTTTTTAAGCTGTTTTTGTTTTTTGCCCGACTTGCTTTCTTCTGCCTGCTCTGCAGCAGGCGCGCTTTCAGCAGTCTGATCGGGCGCCATGTTCTCTTGCTCTTGCATTATCTATCTCCGATCGTGTTATTCATTTCATCTGACACTATCATAAACACACACCAAAGCGTTTTTTCGCAAGCGTTTCGCTATTTTTCTAAAAAAAATTTTGTGTAAATAAAAAGCGCCGAGAATCAAAAATCACCCCAAAGCTATCAAAGCTTTAGAGTGATCCATCTATGAGGGCATCAAGACTCCTCTTTTTTATATTCAATTATATCGCTGATATCGCAATCAAGAATAAAGCAAAGCTCATCTAAAGTTGTTGTTGTAATTGCTTTGCCGTGCTTGATGCGATGAATAGTATTTGCCGATATACCCTGCTTGAATATCAGATAATACTCTGTAATGTTCTTTTCTATAAGTGTTCGGTAGAAGGGTTCGTAGCTGATCACTGTCATTTCTCCAAACTTTTTAACTTTTTTTGATTATATCATGCTTAACCTCTTGACAATACTCAATATATTAAGTATAATAGTGTCGATATATTCAATTTGTTGAGTATATAAAACATTATTAAAGGAGAAGAAATCATGGCAATGGAAGTCAAAATGCTGGAAGTAAAAAACAGCGAAGAACAGAGCACCATAGAATTTTGGGCGCAATTCGGATGGCAATTAAAAAGCTCGCAGAGAATCTATAACAAGGATTCTCATTTAGAGCAACGCGGTGACAGTGTATATTCTGTTACAGAAACCGTAGATTTTACAAAGCTGATACTCGAGCGCGACAAAAGCAACCCTAATTACTCTAAGATAACAAGATTAGAGAGCGAATATCTATACAAGTTGCAAAATCTGCCCAGCGAGAGACCATCAGCAGGCAAAACATACACCGAAATGGAATCATGGGCAAGTTCGACTAAGCCTGATGTCCGCAGTAAAATGCAAAAAGTGTTATTTTTCTTATTGCTGTTTGGCGGCATTGCGCTGCTGCTGTTGCTCGAACCGTTCAACAGCACTTTCACTATCGCTTTGCAAGTAGTCGGTATCGTAATGATGATTGCAGCGTTCGTCACAAGAAGCATTTTCAAAAAATCGATGCTCAAAAAAGCCTTGAACGGCGAGTACCCAGCAGGAGTTGACGAACTGAACTCCGGATTTGAAGCATACAAACTGAAGAACGCCGACGAGCTTAAGAAGGTTCGCGAGTACGATGATACCATCAGCAGGATGCGTAAAATCATCACAGAACTCCAAGACTTGATCTGATCACATCCGAATAATAAAAAAGTAATCGCTCTGAGCAAAAGACCGTTATGGTCAATTGCCAAGAGCGATTTTCTTTTTACATAATAAAAGCGCCTACAGGTTGCTTTTACACTTTTTGCAACGAAAAAATGTGTCGATAGCGCACTTTTTGCGCCGAAAAAGTGTGCATCGCAACACTTTTTACAGCGAAGTGCTTTTTGCGGCGAAAAATCCTTAACCAAAAAAGCTTTTAAAATAAAAACGACAACGGGGACGGATAAACCGTCCCCGAAAGTGCTTTGGGATATATTAATACATTCCGCCCATGCCGCCTGCGGCAGGTGCTGCGGGAGCTTCTTCTTTGATGTCGGTGACGAGCGACTCGGTGGTGAGAACCATCGAAGCGACAGAAGCCGCATTCTCGAGTGCGCTGCGTGTGACCTTGGTCGGGTCGACTATGCCGGAAGCGATCATGTCGACATACGCCTCCTTGTATGCATCAAAGCCATAGCCCTTAGGCGACTTTTTGACATGCTCGGCGACAACGCTGCCCTCAAAGCCTGCGTTCTCGGCGATCTGTCTGACAGGCTCTTCGAGTGCGCGCAGAACTATTGCAACGCCTGTGCGCTCGTCGCCCTCGGTCTGCTTGAGCAGAGCCTTGACAGCGGGGATAACGTCGATAAGTGCTGTTCCGCCGCCGGGAACGATGCCCTCGAGTGCAGCAGCCTTGGTTGCGTTGAGAGCGTCCTCGATGCGCAGCTTCTTATCCTTCATCTCTGCCTCGGTAGCAGCGCCGACCTTGATAACGGCTACGCCGCCTGCGAGCTTGGCAAGACGCTCCTGCAGTTTTTCTCTGTCGAAATCGCTGGTAGCGGTCGCGATAGCCGCTCTGATCTGAGCAACTCTTGCTGCGATGGCTTCAGAATCGCCTGCGCCACGAACGATGGTGGTAAATTCCTTTGTGACCTTGACCTGACCTGCTCTGCCGAGCTGTGCCAGAGTAGCGTCCTTGAGCTCAAGACCAAGGTCGGACGAGATGACCTCGCCGCCTGTGAGTATAGCGATGTCCTGCAGCATTTCTTTGCGGCGGTCGCCATAGCCGGGAGCTTTGACTGCAACGCAGCTGAATGTGCCGCGAAGCTTGTTGACGATGAGTGTCGAAAGTGCTTCGTTGTCGATATCCTCGGCAATGATGAGCAATTTGAGGCCGTTCTGAACGACCTGCTCGAGCAGAGGCAGGATCTCCTGAATGCTCGAGATCTTCTTATCGGTGATAAGTATGCGAGCGTCCTCGATGACAGCCTCCATCTTATCGGTATCTGTAACCATATAAGGCGTGACATAGCCACGGTCGAATCTCATGCCGTCGACGATGTCCCATTCGGTCTCTGCGGTCTTGGATTCCTCAACAGTGATAACGCCGTCGGTGGTGACCTTCTCCATAGCCTCGGCGATAAGTCTGCCTATCTCGGCATCGCCTGACGAAACTGTGCCGACACGTGCGATGTCCTCTGTGCCGTTGACAGGGCTCGAAATAGTCTTGAGCGCTTCGATAGCGGCCTTGATAGCCTTTTCGATGCCTTTCTTGACGACCATGGGGTTAGCGCCTGCTGCTACGTTGCGCATACCCTCGCGAACGATAGCCTGTGCAAGAACTGTTGCGGTGGTAGTGCCGTCGCCTGCTGCGTCGTTGGTCTTGGTAGCAACCTCGCGAACGAGAGCCGCACCCATGTTTTCAAATGCGTCCTCGAGCTCGATCTCCTTTGCGATGGTAACACCATCGTTGGTGATCAGCGGAGAACCGTATTTTTTGTCGATGACCACGTTGCGACCCTTGGGTCCCAAGGTGATCTTGACAGTGTTGGCAAGTGTATCGATACCTCTGACGAGCGCTTCGCGTGCGTCTGTACCGTGCTTGAGTTGTTTAGCCATGATAAATGACCTCCTTAATCTACCTTATCAAAAAATCAACTTAGTCTACTTTTGCGAGAATGTCAGACTGGCGGACGATGATATATTCTTCGCCGTCGAGCTTGATCTCGGTGCCGGAATACTTGCTGGTGATGACCTTGTCACCAACAGCGACCTCCATGACGACCTCTTTGCCGTCGATGTTGCCGCCGGGGCCGACAGCAAGCACCTCTGCCACCTGCGGCTTCTCTTTAGCAGAGCCTGCAAGTATGATGCCCGATTTGGTTGTTTCTTCTGCTTCGCACATTTTGACGACCACACGATCGCCAAGCGGTTTGATCTTCATAGCTGAATGATCCTCCTTAATATTGAAAAAAATTATTTTATATTCTTATAGAACTGAAACAGTCTGCACCTCTCGGTGCCGTTGTGCATGACCCTCGCCTTGTCGGCACGCCTGCCGAAATATTTGTCAAAGCTCTGGTCGGTCGACATGGCGTATATCTGCCATCTCGGAGCGGCATTCTGCACTGCCCTGCCGAACGCGGCTACAAGCCTGCGTGACGACTCGATATCGCCCATACGGTTGCCGTAGGGCGGATCGACAACTATCGTTCCGCGTGCGCCCTCATAAGGCAAAGCGAACTGCGCGGCATCGCGCTTTTCAAACACTATGTCATCAAGAACGCCTGCCGCACGTGCATTGGCCTTTGCCATCTTGATGCATTCGGGGTCGTTGTCATAGCCATAGATGCGCATTTCTGCAGGTCTGATAGCGCTTTTTGCGTCGTCACGAGCCTTTTGCCAAGCCTCGTGCGGAATGAACGGATACTGCTCGGCGGTGAACTCACGGTACAAGCCCGGTGCGATGTTGCGCACCATCAGCGCCGCCTCTATCGGAATAGTGCCCGAGCCGCACATCGGGTCGACAATGCAAACATCCTTGTGGGGTCTTGAAAGGTTGACCATCGCCGCCGCAAGCGTTTCACGCATGGGAGCGAGGTTGTGCAATTTACGATAGCCTCGCTTGTGCAACGGCTCGCCGCAAAGGTCTATCATTATCGACGCTTCGTCATCGAGTATAAAGAAAACTATCTGATATTTAATGCCTGTTTCGGGCAGCTCTGTCACGCCATGCGCACTGCGTAGGCTCTCGACAGTTGCCTTTTTGATTATGCGCTGGCAGTCGGGCAGTGAAAAGAGCTTTGACCTTATCGAATGTCCCTTGACAGGGAACTGATCCTCGGCACCTATATAGTCAGCCCAGGGAGCGCTCTTTGTGCCCTCAAAAAGCTGATCGAAGGTCTCGGCTCTGAACCGTGCGACCTCGAGCAGCACTCTTTCGGCGTATCTGAAATTGATGAGGCAGTAAGGAACAGTGCTCGGCTCAGCCTCAAACACGACTCTGCCGTCGCCTGTATAAAGTCTTTTGCAGCCTTCGATGGCGTCGATATCCTCGCCTGCGAGGCGTTCGAGCCCAAAAAGTGTGGTAGCAACTAATCTCATTTAAAAATATATGTCAACCTTTCAAAGGCGAACGGCGCCGATGACGCCGTTCGCTCTGTTTGATTATGGGGTGTGCGTTATTCAGCAGGAGAGATCAGACCGTAGTCGTCGCTCTTGCGTTTATAGACCACATTGACCTCGCCCGTTTCGGCGTTGCGGAACATAAAGAACACGTGTCCGAGCAGGTTCATCTGCAGGACAGCCTCTTCGGGAGTCATGGGTGAGAGTGCAAACTGCTTGACCTTGCTGATGCGTATCTCTTCGTCATTCTCTTCGCCGATAAGCTCGGGAAGGTCATTTTTGACATATACGCGGCGTTTCTCAAGTCGTGTGCGGTTCTTGCGGTTTTGGCGCTCAATGTTTTCGACCGCGCGGTCAAGAGCGCACTTATAGTCTTTGTCGGACTCCTCGGCGCGGAACGTCACGCCCTTGCACATGATGGTGATCTCGACGTTCTCTTCAAAGCCCTGTGACGAGAGCCTGACCGTTGCTTCGGTGTCTTCGCCGAAAAACTTGTCGAACTTAGACAGCTTTTTTTCGACCCTTTGCTTGACGTCGTCGGTCAGTGTGAACTTGCGGGTGGCAAATTTGACTTTCATGGTTTTACTCCTTTTCGGCATAAGCCGATGTATTTTTGGTGTGTTCTTTTCAATTGCATTATAACATATGCATTAGCCCTATGTCAATCTCGTCTCTATAATCTATAACACGCTATTCGTCTGTTTTTCGCACACAAAGCATAATTTTTGCCAAAAAAAATTCCGCCCGTCGATGTGACGGGCGGAAAAACGCCGATTGGTGTTATAAATTATTCGCCGTAGATAGAGATGAATCCCTGAATGTGGCGCTTGATCAAAGTATAATCTCTGATCGTAACAGTGCCGCTGCCTGCGACAGTGCCTGCCAGCAGCTGCTGATCATCGAGCGTGACATAGCCCATGATAGAGCGCTTGACGAGCGTTGCGTCGGCGATGGTGACCTTGCCGTCTCTGTTAAGGTCGCCCTTAACGATGATGGTGATGGTCGAGCCGCAGTATTTGATAGTGCAGCCTGTGGTGACACGGTCGGTGTCAGCCATTTCTTTGCCGTCCTTGTCATAGACTGCGATCGCGCCCGAATACTTAGCCTTCAGATCGGCAACAGTCTGGGTCTCGTGCAGACCGACAAGATAGAGGTCGTCGGTGATAAGCTCGGGAACATATTCAACCTCGAGGGTGAACTTGAACTCGCTCTTATTGCCCTGAGCGTCTTCTGCGATAACAGTGATCTCATAAGTGCCGTTGGGCATACCGCTGATGGTGACAACAGAAGCGTCCTCGCCATGCTCGGTGGCAACATAGTCAGAATCAACGCCTATGACGCTGACAGAAGCGATGTCGCTCATTTCGTCGGTGATAGAAACGATAGCCTTGGTGCCGTGCTCTGTGATAAGTGCAGTGAAGGTAGGTGCCTTGGTATCGTTGATGACCTTAACGGAGGTCACGGCAATATTGCCTGCTCCGTCGATAGCGTAAGCATAGATATAACCGATGCCGTACTGGCTGTAAATGCCGATAACATCTTCGGTGTTCCAATCAAGTGCGTCGATAAGCTCTGCGATTGCTTCATCGGTCGAATAGTCATATTCGGTATCGCTGAATGCGAAGCCGCTCTCGACAACGCCGGTGCCTTCATCAGACGAATCAACGCTGAAGATGAAGCTGCCGCCTGCGGTTATAGCATCCTTGCCCTCTTCGGGTTCGATAGCGCTATAGTCGTTAGGATCATAGATGGTAATTTCGGGAGCAGTGATATCCTCAATGCCCTCAACCTCAATGGTGACGTCCTTGGTGACAGTGAAGCTGTAAACGCCGTCTTCTGCAGTGAGCTCCTCACCGTCAACAGAGACCTTGAAGTCATCGGTAACGGTATAGCCGTCCATCACGTCGATGGTGAACATAAACTCGCTGTTTTCAACCTGCTCGAGTATGAGCACGTCGTTATCATCAATCTCGTATCCGCAGTTGGATTGCGGTTCGATGACATAACCATCTTTGCCGTAAACGTTGGAAGTGGTGATCTTATAGGTCTTGTTGGTGCTGTCTCTGTCGGTGGCAAAGCTGCTCTCGGTGTAGTTGGTAGCAAAGTCCATTACAGAATAGCCGATAACATCATAGCCTGCAGGAACAACAAATTCGCCGGTGATGACTTCGCCGTTCTTCTTAGCGGTAAGGTCAACAGAATAGAGAGTGGTGAGATCGGCATCATAGAACTCGAAGTACTGAATGCCGCTCATGTCGCTGACTTCGTACTTAATGGTACGGGTCTCTGCGTCATAGTGATAAATGAAGTCAGGTGCGTCGTAATCAACGAGCACATCAAATTCATAGACCTGCTTAAGCTCTGCGCCCTCATAATCGAGCTGTGCATAGAACTTAACGGTTGCTTTTGTGCCGCTGGCAACATAGTCATAGATAAAGCCGTCTTCGTCATAGAGTTCGCCGCCCCACTGGAAGGTAGCATAGTTACCCTCGGAGCTCGACTTGCGGACGTATTCGGTATCGTCAACATAAACAGGCTCGTCGCCGTAGCCCTCTGCATAGACCTCCATGATGAGGTGTCTGAGGTTACGATAAACGATAGGCTGAACAACAAAGCAATCTGCAAAGTAGTCGCCTGTCATAGACATTACGCTCGAAATAGCATTGTGGCTTTCATCATAAGGAACAGATGTAAAGACACTGCCGCCCAAGTGCCAGAGCAGACCCATCTGGCTATACTCACCGTAAGAAGCGATCAGCGTATAACCAAGATCAGACTCCATCACAGGCCAGTAATACTCATAGCCGTAATCAGCATAGGTGTTGCCCTTGTCATCGGCAGGAGAGTTGAGGAAGTTGTCGATGTCGACCATCTCAAAGCTGGTGAAGCCAAATTCAGCAGCGGGAGAAGCGTCAAAATCGCCATAGTAGCCGAGGAAGGTTGCGTGGGGAGCCACTTCGTCCTCTTCGGTTGCCAGATAGATATAGCCGTAGACATAGATGCCGTTTTCGAAATAGGTCTCGATAAACTCTTTTGCACCGTCTTTGAGCGTTATGGTAACAGAAACGGTGACCTCGGTCTCGCCATCTGTAAATTCGACCTTGCCGCTTTCGGTGTCCACTGCGAAGGTATAATCCTCACCCTGTTCAAAGCCGATAGACGAGAAGGAGTTGTAGATGTGATAATTGGGTTTGTCTTTGCTGCCCCAGTTCTGTACAGCGGGGTAGTCGCTCATGATATAAGGAATCAGGTCAAACGACTCTGCGCCCTCACCATGAGTTCTTGCGACTGTAATGTCAAAGGTATAAATACCCTCGGCGCTTGCATTCTTGATGCCGTCGGAAATAGGATCGATGAAATAATATTTTGCGTCTATGGCATCCTTGGGCTGGAAGATACCCGAGCCCTGCTGAACGACGGGTGAAATATAGCCGTCAGCATCGGTGGTGGGAGCAGCGGTCGAGATCGCCTTGTTCTCAGCGAGCTCTGCCATAGTCTTTTTGTCCATTTCGGGATACTGATCGCGCAGAGCGTCGAGCATCAGAGCGAACATGCCTGCAGTGTTGGGGCATGCCATGGACGTGCCGGACATCATGATATAGTCCTGGTCGCCTGTGTAAGACGCGGAATAAACATAGCCGCCTACGCCTGCGATCTGCGGAACCTGTCTGAGGTCGGGGGTGGGGCCCCAGCCGGAGAACGAGCTGACCTGACCTGCGGTCGGGTTAGCAACGGCTGCCGTCATTTTTGTGACAGAAATGGTATCTTGGCCTTCGGCATAGCCTGCTGCAAAGATTGCTTTCATATCCTGTGTGGTCGAAACAGCAGGTATAGTCTGCGAATCGATCTGCATGTTGATATAGCCGGATGCGTTGTTATAAACAATGATGCCTATAGCGCCCTTAGAGGCTGCAAGGTCATGCTTCTCCTGGAACGAAGTCTCGCCACGAGAAACAACAGCGATCTTGCCTGCTACATCGATAGCGTTGCCGTCTGCATCGACATAGCTCTTTTCGTCTCCGATGCCGTCGATGAATACGATGCCGGGCTCTTGACCTTCGAAGGTTTCATACCAGCCGAGGCCAGCTTTGCCGTTGTCAAAGAAAGGAACAACAGTGTTACCATACATAAAGCCGTCGGTGTTGACAGTAGCGTTGTCTATCGAAGCAACGCCGATGTTGCCCTTATATGCAGCGGGCGAGCCGACTGTGCCATAATCGGTGTAGCCTGCAAGCACATAGCCTGCTACGCCGTTGACTGCCAGCCAGTTCTGCGAGCTTTCGGACTGGTTGCCCGAGTTGCCTGCAGAAACGCAAACGATTATGCCTGCGTCGTCGAGAGTTTCAAAGATGTTGCCAAAGACCTCGTCCTCGAGCTCATCGTCATAGGTGAAGCCATAGTCAGCGCCTATAGACATCGAAACGATGTCAACGCCGAGGGTATAGCAGTCATCAAGAGCTGCGAAATAGATGCCGGAGTTGGTGGTTGCGACATCGTCCTTGAATATCTTCATGGCAACGAGCTGTGCTGCGGGAGCAGTGCCGGTGAAATAAGCCTCGCCGTCACGCTCTGCATAGCCCAGTGCTATGCCTGCGCAGTGAGTGCCGTGTCCGCTTGTAGCGGGGGTGATGTCGGTAACATCGTCGTCGCCGTCTGCATAGTCATATGCGAACGGGATCTTGACGCTGATATACTTGGGATCTGCATAACCCTCAAAAGCATCGATGTCCTCTTTGGTGATCGAAGGCTCTTTGATAATGCCGTAATCCTGGAAAGCCTCGTGAGTGGTGTGCGTGCCGGTATCGAGGACTGCGATAGTGACGCCGTCGCCGTTGTATCCAGTCTCCTTGACCAGCTCAAGAGCACCGGTGATGTTGGCGTTGCCCTGCTCGACATCGGGAACCTCATAGGTGTTAGCGATATAAACCTTTTTGACTCCGTCGATCTTTTCGATCTCTTTGAGCTGGCTGTAGGTCGTGTCTACAGCTGCGCCGTTGATAACGGAGGTGTACTTATAGCAAATGTCGCCCTTGCCGTTGAGTTCGTCGGCAAATGTGGCTTGCTTTTGCTGTATTTTAGAGAGAGCTTTGTCTGCCTTACCCGCCTGGATGTCAGCAGGTGTATAGCCCATCTCAGAGAGCGAAGCATCTTCAAACACGACGATAGCGGTTACCGCATAGTCATCGGGAATGGTGACGTCTTCAAAGCGGCTTTCAAACTCGGGCAGTGCAAACGCTGTTGTAGTGACAACAGACAGAATAAAGCACAGGCTGAGTATTGTTGCCAAAGCTTTTTTGGTGAATGTTTTCATTCTTTTTCCCCTTTCGGTATTTTAAAAATAGGTAATGCAAAGCAGGTTTAGCAGAATGCAACTTTGCACCGTTCCTTATTTCAGCATTTTAATACGCAAGTTGGCATTTGTCAAGTACCATATTGCATATTTTTCCTTGAAACAGCATAATTGTCAAAATAAACAAATAGAGCCGCCTTTTGGCGGCCCTAAAACTCAAAAATGAATATTTGCCTTGCGCGAAATTTCATATTTCGCCGTTCTTCAGCTTCTCGGCACGGTCTGCGGTGATGAGCGCATCTATCATTTCATCCATCCTGCCGGACACAAACGCCTCAAGATTATAAAGCGTCATGCCTATGCGATGATCGGTGACTCTGCCCTGCGGATAATTATAGGTGCGTATGCGCTCTGACCTGTCACCTGTGCCGACCTGACTGCGGCGTTCGCCCGCCCTCGCCTCTTCACGGCGTGAGCGCTCGAGCTCTGCAAGCCTCGACTTCATGACCTTGAGTGCCTTGTCGAGGTTCTTTGTCTGGCTGCGCTCGTCCTGGCAGTCGACGACAGTGCCTGTCGGCTTGTGTATTATGCGTATCGCCGACTCGGTCTTATTGACGTGCTGTCCGCCTGCGCCCGCACTGCGATGGCGCGAGATCTCGAGCTCGTCCATATTCAGAACAAAATCGTCATCCTCTGCCTCGGGCAATACCGCCACGGTAGCGGTCGAGGTCTGTATTCTGCCCTGCGACTCTGTCTCGGGCACTCTCTGGACCCTGTGGACGCCGCTCTCGAACTTGAACCTCGAAAAAGCGCCTGCGCCAGAAACAAGGAACGAGACCTCCTTAAAGCCTCCGAGCTCTGTGTCGTTGGCATAAAGCAGCTCGCATTTAAAGCCGTGCGAATCGGCATACATATTATACATTCTGTAAAGCACATAGGCAAACAATGCAGCCTCCTCGCCGCCTGCGCCCGCGCGTATCTCGATGATGACGTTTTTGTCGTCGCTGGGGTCCTTTGGTATGAGCAAGAGCTTTAATTCGCCCTCGCAATCAGCCAGATGCTGCTTGGCATCGGCGCGCATCATCTCCGCCATCTCGCAAAGCTCGCGATCTTTTTCAGTCGAAAGTATCATTTCTGCGTCAGCCAGATCAGACTCGGCGGACTTGTACTCACGATATTTTTCGACAACAGGCTGAAGCGCCTTGTATTCCTTTGAGAGCTTTGTATACTGCGCCATATCCGAATAGACCGCACCGTCCTGCAGCGCATCTTCTATTTCCTGATAACGTTTTTCGAGCAGCATGAGCTTTTGTAACATAATTCTTTCCTCCGTCGTCATATAATGCAGCATACAAAGCATGATATCAGATACGATATATATAAGAAACACAAATGAAAGGACTGCATCATGAACGATAATATTTATATTCCCGAAGCGGATATGCCCTCCTGCGAGCACATCGACCGCGAAGCACTGTCGCGCGCCGAGCGCTGCGGCACGATACTGTCGTCGACCGCACTCTTGTGTGACAGGGAGCTCGACATCAAGGTCAGGCTCGGCGACAGGATAGGGGTCATTCCGCATGACGAATGCGTCTTTGACCAAAACGGCGTGATAAAGGATATAGCGATAATCTCCCGTGTCGGCAAGCCGATATGCTTTAAGGTTATAGACGCATCGGGCGAAACGCCGATACTTTCACGGCGGCTTGCTCAAAAGGAATGCTTTGAGCGTTTCGTCACAGGGCTTAAGCCCGGCGACGTGATAGGCGCACGCATAACAAGGCTTGAGACCTTCGGCGCTTTTTGCGACATCGGCTGCGGAATTGCGGCGCTTTTGCCTGTCGACAGAATGAGCGTTTCACGCATATCGCACCCTCGTGACAGGTTCACAGGCGGTCAAAGCATCAAGGCGATAGTCCGCTCTAACGCAGACGGCAGAATATCGCTGTCGCACAAAGAGCTGCTCGGCACGTGGCTCGAGAACGCCTCACGCTTTGAGGCGGGTCAGACCGCCGCAGGAACAGTTCGTGCGATAGAGCCCTACGGCATATTCATAGAGCTTGCGCCCAACCTTGCAGGGCTCGCCGAGGTCTGCAGCGGCGTACACATAGGCGATACCGCCGCAGTACACATCAAAAGCATCATTCCGCAAAAGATGAAGGTCAAGCTGATAATAGTTGACTCGTTCGAATCAAAGCGTGCCACGAACGAATATTCATACCCCGAAACAGACCGTGTCGACTATTGGCGTTACTCGCCCGCCTGCTGCGACAGGGTTATAGAAACCGTTTTTGCGGACGGCGAATAGCGCATATAATATATTAATGTAGATAAATATCAGATTAATAATAGAAATCAAATTCGAGACCGTACATCTCGACGGTATCTTCCTCTTGAATGCCCGCCTTTTCGAGCGCATCGATAACGCCCTCGGAGCGCAGTATGCGCTGGAAATGCGACAGAGATTCATAGTCGCCGAAATTGGTGTCGGCAATAATGCGCTTGAGCCACTCGCCCTCGACGTGGAAAACATTATTCTGGCGTGTGACCTTGACCTCGCGTGAGGTCGTATCAGGCTTTTCACGCACAAATGTCGGCTCAAAGGTTTTAAGCGGCGGCAGCTCGGCAAGCTTTGCAGCTACCGCATTCATGAGCGCGTCGATGCCCTCGCCCGTGTACGCCGAAATGAGATAAAGCTCGCAGCCGTTTTCGTCGGCAAAGCGCTTGACCCTGTCAAGCATTTCTTCGTCATAGCCCGCATCCGCCTTATTTGCGGCGAGTATCTGAGGTCTCTCGGCGAGCTCACGGCTATAGCTGTGCAATTCTTTATTTATCGCGATAATATCGGCAAGCGGATCTTCACGCTCTGACGCCGAAATATCAAACATATGCACTATAAGCCTGCACCTCTCGATATGGCGCAAAAAGTCGTGACCGAGTCCCACTCCGTCGGCAGCTCCCTCGATAAGCCCGGGAATGTCCGCCATGACAAAGCTCTTGCCGTGCACGCTGCACACGCCGAGGTTAGGCGATAAAGTCGTAAAATGATAGTTTGCGATCTTGGGTCTTGCCGCAGAAACGCGCGACAAAAGCGTAGACTTGCCGACATTGGGATAGCCCGCAAGTCCTACATCGGCAAGCAGCTTTAGCTCGAGCAAAAGATCAAATTCCTCGCCCTCTGTGCCGCTCTTGGCAAAGCGGGGTGCCTGCCTCGTCGGGGTGGCGAAATGAACATTTCCCCAGCCGCCTCTGCCGCCCTTTGCGGCGATATAGGGCAGTCCGTCGGACATATCATGTATGACCTCACCTGTGGTGGGGTCTTTTATTACAGTGCCCGAGGGAACGGGTATCTCGAGGTCCTCGCCTGCCGCACCGAAAAACTTGCGGTTCTTGCCGTCCTCTCCGTTTTTTGCGGCGAATTTGCGGCGGTATTTAAAATCGAGCAGCGTATTCAGTCCGCTGTCGACGACAAAAATAATATTGCCGCCCTTGCCGCCGTCGCCGCCGTCGGGTCCGCCGTGAGAAACATATTTTTCACGCCTGAACGAGACACAGCCGTTGCCGCCGTTGCCCGCCTTGACGTGTATGGTTGCCTTATCAATAAACATCATTTCACCTCCGTTTTGCCCCTGAAAAAGCAAAAAGAGCCGCCGAAGCCTAAAAACCAAGCTTCGGCAAACTCTTTAAAGCCATATAAACTAATCGGCGTTGGCAGCGTAAACGCTGACTCTCTTTCTGCCGCCGGCAAAGCGCTCGAACTTGACTACGCCGTCGGTGAGTGCAAAAAGAGTATCGTCAGAGCCTATGCCGACGTTGGTGCCGGGATGGATCTTGGTGCCGCGCTGACGAACGAGAATGTTGCCTGCGAGCACGCTCTGACCGTCCTGTCTCTTAACGCCGAGTCTCTTTGACTCACTGTCACGGCCGTTCTTGGTAGAACCGACACCTTTTTTGTGAGCGAAGAACTGTATAGACAATCTAAGCATGGTTGTTACTCCTTTACATTTAATTTAAATACGGACAGGTTATCGGGATACTGCATCGAAAGTACCGACAGCTCGTTGTTGAATGAGCGCAAAAGCTCATCACACGAGTGGCAGTCGCATTTGACCCTGAGAGTGACCTTGTCGCCCTCTGCCGTCGCATCTGCGTTGCAGCCGAAAAACTCTGTGACCGTGTTGCAGGTAAGCATCGCACACGCCGAAACGGCGGCGCAAACTATGTCCTTGCCTGCCTGTGCATAACCCGAGTGCCCACTGATGTCAAAACCGACACAGCGTGCGCCACGGTAGATAAAAATCGCTTTTGTCATAGATTAAAAAGAGATCGAATTGATCTGCAATTTGGTGTAGGGCTGTCTGTGACCGATATGCTTCTTCTCGCCCTTCTTGGACTTATAACGCATAACGTGGATCTTTTTGCCCCTGCCCTGCTTGACAACACTGCAAGCGACCTTTGCGCCCTCAACATAGGGAGCGCCGACGACGAAATCGGTGCCGTTGTTGCCTGCGAGAACCTTGTCGATCTCGATGGCTGCACCCTCGTCAACTGCAAGCTTCTCAACAAAGATGATGTCACCCTCGCTGACCTTGTACTGCTTGCCGCCGGTCTCAATAATAGCGTACATAGTGATTGGCTCCTTTCTTAAACCTCGCTGCTTAGCAGGTGATGCACATAAATATGCATGACTTTAAAACCCCATACATGCGGCAAATGTCATATTATCACACAAAAACCGCTTTGTCAAGCGGTTTTTGCACTGTTTTTATCTGTTTTTTCTAAATCTTCTCAAAAATGCAGAGCTTCGACGTATATTCGAGCGTATTGGGCACGTGGAAGCCAAAGCCCATAAGCTGATCGCCGCGGTAGGTCTCGCCCGTGAACACCTCGCGATAGGTCGCATCGGGGTCGAGTCCTCGCAAAGCGACACGCTCGTTGTTGCCATACATTCTGACATGAGTCAAAACATAGCCTGCGATGCAGACTGATCCGTCCTCGCTGACGGTGCACCATGCGCTGCAATCGCCGTCATACGGGCTTCTGAGCCTGTGGTATCTGCCCTTCTGCAGAATATCGCCGTATTTTTTAAACAGCTCTATGCTGCCCGTAACACGTGCTCTTTCGTCATCGGGCATCTGTGTGGGATCAAGCTCAAAGCCGAACGAGCCGGTGAGCGCAACAGTCTGCCTTGTTTCATAGGGTGTGACGTGTGCAGTCTGGTGGTTGGGAGAAGCCGAGATATGAGCCGACATCGCCGACATCGGATAGCACAGCGAGGTGCCGTACTGTATCTTCAGCCTTTCGATAGCGTCGCTGTTGTCCGACGTCCAGACCTGCGGCATATAATAAAGCATTCCGGCGTCAAATCTGCCGCCGCCGCCCGAGCAGGATTCAAACAGCACGTCGGGGAATGCGGTGACGAACCTTTCGAGCAATTCATAAAGTCCGAGATAATATCTGTGCGTGGTCTCGCACTGCTTTTCGGCAGGCAGTATGTCGCTGCCGACCTCTGTCATATTGCGGTTGAAGTCCCACTTGACATACGATATCGAGCCGTCCGAAAGCACCGCCGACATCGAATCAAACAGATAGTCACGCACCTCCTGTCTGCCGAGGTCGAGTATCAACTGCTGTCTGCCCTCAGAGCGCGGTCTGCCGTTGACGTGCAGGCACCAGTCGGGATGAGCACGATAAAGGTCGCTGTCGGGCGAGACCATCTCGGGCTCGAACCAGATGCCGAGGCCTACTCCGCGCGAATGCAGAAGGTCGGATATTTCTTTTATTCCATTAGGGAACTTGCGCTTGTCGACCACCCAGTCGCCGAGCGAGCAGTTGTCGCTGTCACGCCTGCCGAACCAGCCGTCGTCGATGACCATCAGCTCAAAGCCGAGGTCGGCGCAGGAGTTTGCGATCTTTTTGAGTCTTTCGTTATCGAACGAGAAATAGCACGCCTCCCAGGAGTTGAGTAGGACGGGGCGGCGAACGTCACGATATTTGCCACGGCACATACGTGTGCGTAAAAGCGTGTGCAGGCGGTATGAAAATTCATCAAGTCCGCACGTCGAGCAGCAGAGTATCGCCTCGGGTGCTCTGAAGGTCTCGCCCGGGTGCAGTACCCAGCCGAATTCACGCTCGTTCAAGCCGATCTGCATTCTGACAGTGTCAAACTGTGTGCTCGAAACTCTCGCAGTGAACGAGCCGGAATAAACGAGCAGCATTCCATAGACATCGCCCGAAAGCTCATCGGCGTTATGGTCGCACATTATCACGAACGGATTATGCACGTGGCTCGATGCGCCGCGCCTGACGTCCATAACATAGTCGCCGTGGTTTAATTTAAAGCGCTCGATGCCTCTTTCACGGCAGTGAGTGCCGTAGTTTGCGATGACGTCGTATCTGTTGTGGTCAAAATCGACGCTCGCCGACATGAGCTTGTTTATCTTGACGTCGCAGTCGGAGGTGTTGTGCACATAAACATATCTCGTTATGATGCCAAGCTCCTCATAAACGCAGTAATAGAGATCCGCCTCGACGCCCGAAACGTCGTCACGCATTGTGATGACAAGCGTCTCGCACTCCGACGGGTCCTCGGCATAAGCAGAGGGCAGTCCGTGAATGCGCGGCTTGCCGTGCGAAATGCTGTGCGAAAGATAGCGCAGGTCGCATATGTTAGAGCCGTCGCCGTTGATTATCTCGATGGCAGGCGAACGCATATCGCCTCTGCCCCAGCAAGGGAACTCGAGAGGCACGTCGTCGAGAATAAAGCCGCAGCAGCGCTCCATGCGTGGCGAAAAAGCCGCCCTGCCCTGCTCGCGGAACATATAGGTGCAGTCGCAGTCACCTATCCGCGCACCCCAATAAAGGTGCAGCAAAAAGCCATCCTTCTTAAAAAAGATGTACGAGGTGTCTTTGGTGTCGAGCTTGAATTGCCCGGTCTGAGAATTGAAGCTGATCATAATAAAACTCCGGAAAATATAATAAGTGATATTGCGCCTTACGGCGCAGTTAGCAGTTAAGTTGTCGCTATCGCGACAGTGAAGCTATGCCTTCGGCATAGTGAAGCAGTGCTTTGCGCTGTGAAGTTCGGCTTCAGCCGAACTTCACGGCGCGTTAGCACTACTTCGCTGTCGCTACAGCGGCTACTTAACTGTTCCTACAGCGCCGCTATCAGTGCTTTAGCGATGCCGAAATACACCAGCAGCGACAGCGCGTCAACTATAGTCGTAATAAACGGCGAAGCCATGACCGCAGGGTCTGCGCCTATCATTTTCGCCAGGATAGGCAATATACAGCCGACGAGCTTTGCGATGACGACAGTCACGGCAAGCGTCAGGCACACAACGAGCGCAACGGTGCTTGTTACGCCCGAGCCGAGCAAAAGGTTGTCTATCAAGAGTATCTTGACATAGTTTGCCGCAGCAAGCGTTATGCCGCAAAGCAAAGAAACGCACGCTTCTTTACATATTACTTTAAATATGTCGCGCGGTGAGATCTCGCCGAGTGCGAGTCCGCGTATGATGGTAACCGATGTCTGCGAGCCTGCGTTGCCGCCCGTATCCATCAGCATCGGAATAAACGCCGTAAGCGCCGCAACAGCGGCAAGCGATTCTTCAAACGAGGTGATTATCGCTCCCGTAAACGTCGCAGAGACCATCAAAAGCAAAAGCCACGGTATGCGGTGCAGCCAGATACTGAAAACTCCGGTGCGCAGATAAGGCTTATCCGACGGCGTGATAGCCGCCATTTTTTCGATGTCCTCGGTGTTCTCGTCCTGAATAACGTCGATAGCATCATCTATCGTGATGATGCCGACCAGCCTTTTTTCGCCGTCGACGACAGGCAGGGCGATAAAGTCGTATTTCGCCATCTCTCCGACCGCACTTTCACGGTCGTCGGTGGTGTATGCGTAAATAATATCGGTCATCATGACGTCGCCGATGAGCGTTTCGCCGTCGGCGAGCAGCAGATCCTTGACCGTAACAAGACCTATCAGCTTTTTGTCGCTCTCTGTGACATAGCAGGTATAGACAGTCTCTTTGTCGACACCGACACGCCTTATGCGCTTGAAAGCGTCATCGACCGTCAGTGACCTGTCGAGCCTGACATATTCGGTGGTCATAATGCTGCCTGCGCTGTCCTCGGGATATTTTAATATCTCGTTGATCGCCTTGCGTGTGTCGGCATCGGCACTCGCCAGAATGCGCTTGACGAGGTTTGCAGGCATCTCTTCGACTATATCTGCGGCGTCGTCAACATAAAGCTCGCTGATGACGTCCTTAAGCTCAGCATCAGAGAAGCCCGCTATGAGCGCCTCCTGCTGATCGACCGGCATCTCGACGAATGTTTCTGCCGCAAGCTCTTTGGGCAAGAGCCTGAAAACGAGCGGCATTCTCCTGTCGTCGAGGTCCTCCATTAAAATTGCAATGTCCTGTGGAGCTTCGTCGCACAGAAGCTCCCTTAGTGCCTGCCAATTTTTTTGCTCGGCAAGCTCTGTGACCGTATCGGTCAGTAAAACGATTCTTTCTTCATCCATAGCACCGCTGTCTCCTTTCAGAATTTTAGCTAAGATCATTAGCAGGATAAAATCATTCAGCAGAAAAGCGGGGCGCCAAACCGTGGCGCTGAAAAAGTCAGCCTATGCGAAAGGCGGCGATATACAGTGCCGATAAAGGTACGGTGCCTCGTTTGTCTCCGGAATCCATTGATATGTCCGCCTCTCTTTCTCGTTTAGTTTTGGGGTGAATACCCCCACACGCCTATTTTATAGTAATTATCCCGATTTGTCAACAAAATTTGTGCACAAAGTCATTGACTAAATGCCCCTCGGCGTGGTATACTTTATCAACAATGAAAGAAGAGGTAACAGCTATGCAAAATGTTGTAGTATTCGATCATCCGCTTATAGCACACAAACTCACACTTATGCGCAAAAAAGAGACAGGCGCAAAGGATTTCCGTCAGTTGCTGACCGAGATCTCGACCCTGATGGCATACGAGATCACTCGCGATCTTCCGACGCACGAGGTCACCATCGAGACCCCCGTTGCAAAGACAAAGCAGCGCATGATAGCAGGCAAAAAGCTTGCGCTCGTGCCCATACTCCGTGCAGGACTCGGCATGGTCGACGGCTTCCTCACGGTCGTTCCTGTCGCAAAGGTCGGTCATATCGGTCTTTATCGTGACCCCGAGACACACCTTCCCATAGAATATTATTTCAAGATGCCGCCCGACATCGCCGACAGACGAGTATTCCTGCTCGACCCGATGCTCGCAACAGGTGGCTCTGCATCCGCAGCGTGCGCATGCTTAAAGCAGCGTGGCTGCCACGACATCGTTTCTGTCAACCTCGTTGCCGCTCCCGAGGGCATCGAAGTCATGCAGCACGATCATCCCGACGTCAAGATATATGTTGCCGCCGTTGACGAATGCCTCAACGAGCACAAGTACATCATCCCCGGTCTGGGCGATGCCGGCGACAGACTTTTCGGCACAAAATAATGGTCTGCATCGGCAACAGCTGGGACGACCTTTTAAAAGACCAATTTCAATCAGACAGCTATAAGGCACTGCGTGAATTTTTAAAGCGTGAATACAGCACGTGCAACATCTATCCCGATATGCACGACATATTCAACGCCTTCAGATACACCGATTTCGATGATGTCAAGGCGGTCATCATAGGTCAGGACCCCTATCATGGCAGAGGACAGGCTCACGGGCTGTGCTTTTCTGTCAAAAAGGGCGTGCCAAAGCCGCCGTCGCTCTGCAACATTTTCAAGGAGCTGCAAAGTGACCTCGGCATCCCCGAGCCGTCACACGGCGAATTGACCTCGTGGGCAAGCCGTGGCGTTCTGATGCTCAACAGCGTTCTCACTGTTCGTGAGGGCTGTCCCGGCAGCCACCGTGGCAAGGGCTGGGAGCAGATCACAGACCGTGCCATCGAGCTTTTGGGCAATCGTGACAAGCACACGGTGTTTATTCTCTGGGGCAATTACGCACGTGAAAAAAAGCGTCTGATAGACCAGTCACGACACACCGTCATAGAGTCGGCGCACCCGAGCCCCCTCTCGGCGTATCACGGCTTTTTTGGTTCACGACCTTTCTCACGCTGCAACGCTGCGCTCGATACGCCTATCGACTGGCGCATTCCCGATTAAACAAGTTGATATTCCAAGGCAAAAGCAGGTCTGCATCACAGCGCCTGCTTTTTGTTTTTTGCCGTTTGATCTTTTAAGAAAGGCGAATATGCAAACCTGACTATTGATTTTATCGGCGAAATGTGGTATCATACTGTATTAAATATAGTGAGTAATTATATTTTGAGGGCAGAAATGAAGCAAAAAGGATTTTTTATTGCAATAGACGGCACAGACGGCTCGGGCAAGGGGACGCAATCGAAGCTGCTGTGCGAGTCACTCGCCGAGCTTGGCATTCCTTACAGATACATCGACTTTCCCACCTACGACCCCAAATGGTCGATGCTTGTCAATATGTATCTCGGCGGCGAATTCGGAGATGATCCTGCCGACGTCAACTGCTATGCGGCGTCGTCGTTCTTTTCGCTTGACAGATATTGCTCTTATATGCTTGACTGGCGTGCCGACTATGAGGCAGGCAAGGTGATAGTCGCCAACAGATACACCACGGCGAATGCGGTGCATCAGCTTGCAAAATTGCCCGAGGCAGAATACGACGGCTTTTTGCAGTGGCTGTTTGATTTTGAGCAGACAAAACTCGGATTGCCTATGCCCGACCTGGTGTTTTATCTTGCACTGCCGCCGTCGGTCAGCGAAAGAATGCTCGACACGCGCTGTGCCGAAACAGGCGCACGCAAGGATATACACGAAAAAAATCACATGCATCTCGTCAGCGCAGACAAAGCGGCGCATTATGCGTGCCAAAGGCTCGGCTGGGTCAAGATAGACTGCGCCGCAGACGAGACAAAAATGAAGTCGAGAGAGGAAATTCACGAGGCGATATTGTCAAAAGTGACAGAAACGCTGCGTGAGCTAAGGAGGAATTGAAAACATGAATGTATTTGTATTGCTCGCAGAGGGCTTTGAGGAGTGCGAGGCTTTAGTGCCTGTCGACGTTTTGCGCCGTGCGGGAGCAACCGTGTGCACCGCATCGCTTGCCGACGACACCACCGTTTCGGGTGCGCACGGCATCAAGGTCGTTGCCGACGTAAGGATCGACGACATCGATCCGCAGAGCATAGACTGTCTTGTTCTGCCGGGCGGCGGCGAGGGCACAAGACGACTTGGCGAAAGCAAAAAGGCCGAGTCGCTCATACGTCACTGCGCCGACAACGGCATCTATATAGGCGCCATCTGCGCCGCACCGTCGATTTTGGGTAAAATGGGACTTTTGGCAGGCAGGAGAGCCGTGTGCTTCCCCGAGTTTCAAGAGTTTCTTGCCGACTCGATAATCACGAGATCAAAGGTCGAGACTGACGACATATTCATCACCGCAGTAGGCGCAGGCGCAGCGTATGAGTTCGCATTTGCGCTGACAGAAGCGCTTTATGGCAGCGACAACGCCGAAACGCTCAAAAGCGCAATGCTTTTTTGACCCTTGATCAACAGCCAAACATTATCCGAACTCATCTAAAAGCGACAAAAAAACGATGGAAAAACGACAAAACCTGCTGACATCGCCGCAGATGACCGCACCGCTGCTGTTTATGCTCACGATGCTGATGCTGGAGCTCGGCAAGCACGTGCTGCTGTCAGGCGATTATAACGACAATTTATATTTCACCGCCTCGGTCATGCAGATAGCGGCTTATCTTTTTCCGTGTGCACTTTATTATATGCTGAAGCGCCGCAAGCTCTCTTCACCGATGCTGATCGAGCCTGTCGGCGTGGGCGGAATGCTGCTCGTATTGCCCGTATTTTTGCTTTTGATATCGGGCACAATACTCATAAAGTATTTTGCATACGTCGGCTATGGCGGCACTGTAAGCATGAGCGGCTATTATTCCGAATTGCTCAGCATGTCGGACAACAGCATAGGTGTTATAGTCGCCGTGATACTTTTGCCTGCGATATGCGAAGAAATATTATTCCGCGGTGTGCTGATGTCAGAGTATCGCAGTCTCGGCTCAGTCAACGCAATAATTATGACGGCGCTGCTTTTTGCGATGATGCACCTTTCGTTCGGCGATTTCTTGCTCAATTTCTGTGCAGGAATATTGCTCGGACTGGTGGCATCCGCAACAGGCTCTGTCGTTTCGTCGATAGCGGTTCACGCCGCAGCGAACGCCTTTGCGCTGTTCGGTGTCGACGCATACATACGCAACACAGTCTTGAAATGCGGTGCATTCTTTGTCGGATTTGTCATGATATGCATATTTGCCATATCGCTGATACTGACGCTGGTCAGGCTCGAGCATATCTATTACAGACGTGCCGAAAAGCCTCGCACCGACGTTTTGCCGCCACGCAGCATAGAGAACGCCTCAAAGGTATTCTTTTCGCCGACGTTCATGCTGTCGATAGCCGCATTCATATTGCTGACCATATATCTGCGATGATCTTACGGAGCTCAAAATGAAAAACAATCAAAACAACGAGATCGATCTTTTGTCGGTCATTGACGACTACAAGAGCGCACCGATCCAAAAAAAGCAAAGATTCAAAGCGACACAGACCGCCGCTGCCGAGCGGCAGATCAAAGAGAGCAACGCTCATATAACCGAGATCGACGGCACAGCCGTCAGCGAATTGCCAAGGTCGATCTCTGCACATTTCGAGACCGACACGCTTTCTGAAGAAACTCTGACCTCGCACTTTTTCACAGATTCAGAGACAGAACGTACCAAAAAGGCTGCCGCACAGCAGGATGCAGAGCCGTCCAGAGCGGCAGAAGCGGCAGGCAAGGCGGCATCGGGATTTTTGGGTGCGAGCGCGTTTGTGCTCAAGCTCGTGACATATATCGCCGTTGTGCTTATTGTTTCGGCTTATGCGGCGTATTATGCCATCTCGGTCGCCAACGACGTGTTTGCGTTCGTCAAGAGCCCTGCCGAGTGTACCATCAACGTCACCTCGACCACCACCCCCGACGCAGTCGCAACTATTCTCGAGAACGAGGGCGTTATACGCTATGCCGACATATTCAGGCTGTTTATGACCTATCAGGCGGACGGCAAAGAGATCAAGCTCATCGAGGGCGAGCACAAGCTGAAGGGCGAAATGAACTATTCGCAGATATATTCGGCGCTCACGGTCGAGACCGTGCAGAGGACTGTCGTCAGAGTGACTATTCCCGAGGGACTTACCACCGACGAGATCATAGACCTGCTGGTCGACAGCGGCATAGGCGAGCGTGAAAATTATGTTGAAGCCATCAACAACTATCCCTACAAGCACGAGTTCGTGCAGTTGCTCGACTCTATGACATTGCCCGAGAACAGGACATACAGGCTCGACGGCTATCTTTTCCCCGACACCTATGATTTTTATAACGACCTTGACGAATATCTCGTCATAAACAAGCTGCTCAACAACTTTGACACCAAGTTCTGGAAGGACTATAAAAAGCTCTATAAAGAGACGCTAGACGAAAAGGGCATGACCTTTGACGACCTCGTCACGCTCGCTTCGATAGTTCAGTCAGAGGGCAAGCAGGCGCTCGAGTATGAATATATCGCATATGTATTCTACAACAGACTCGATGCGCCAAAAACGTTCCCCAATCTGCAATCCGATGCGACAGTCAACTATATTCTTTCGCTTTCGGGCGCACATCACGAGGACCTCACTCAGGACGACCTCGATCTCAACCACCCCTATAACACCTATATCAACAGCGGACTCACCCCCGGTGCGATAAGCAACCCCGGACTTGATGCGCTGATAGGCACCGTTTATCCCACAAAGCCGCTTTCGGAGAGCAACAAAGAGATAGATGCATACTATTTCATCTCGAGCAAGCTCGGCAACACATATTATGCCGAAACATATTCGGCGCACCTCAAGAACAAAAAGACCGTCGAGGCTGAAAACAAGCAGTATGAGCAAAACCAGACAGACGCAGGTGAATAAAAATGAATTTTAAAAGGCCCGAGGTTTTATCCCCGGCAGGCAATATCGAAAAGCTGCGCTATGCCGTCGACTACGGTGCAGATGCAGTATATTGTGCGCTCGACAGATTCGGTCTGAGGGCGGCAGCAGAAAATTTTACACCCGAGCAATTGCAGGCTGCAGTCTCGTATGCGCATTCGAAGGGCTCGAAGGTGTATGTTACTCTCAACGTCATGCCGCACGACGATCAGTTTGCGGCACTCAATGAATATTTTGACCATATTAAAAGCATGAGACCCGATGCGCTTATCATCGCCGATGCAGGCGTTCTGTATGAAGCACGCAAAGCATTGCCCGAGATACCCATTCATCTCTCGACACAGGCAAGCACGCTCAATTCCGCGGCGTGCAGGTTCTGGGCAGAGAACGGCGTTTCGCGCATAGTGCTTGCAAGAGAATTATCCTTGCAGCAGATAACGGAGCTGAGGCAGAATTCTCCGCAGTCGATAGAGCTCGAGGCGTTCGTTCACGGCGCAATGTGCGTGGCTTATTCCGGCAGGTGTCTGCTTTCGAGCTATCTCACAGGCAGGTCGGCAAACGAGGGCAAATGCACTCAGCCCTGCCGCTGGCATTATTATGTAACAGAAGAAAAAAGACAAAACGACCCATTGCCTATCGAAGAGGACAGAGAGGGCAGCTATCTGCTTTCGTCAAAGGATATGTGCATGATCGAGCACATCCCCGAGCTCGTCAAGGCAGGCATAGCGTCGTTCAAGATAGAGGGCAGAGTTAAGAGCGTCGGCTATACCGCCGCCGTTACAAACGCATATCGCTGCGTGCTCGATGAGTATATGGCAAAGGGTGACGCTTTTGTGTTCGATCCCGACTGGCTCACCGAGGTGCTCAGCGTCAGCCACAGAGAATATTCGACAGGCTTTTATTTCGGCGACCCTCTCGCCGATGCGAACATAGTTACTGACGGCGGATATATACGTGACCGGGCGTTTCTCGCCACGGTCGAGGAATATGACGAAGCCACGCACCTCGCGCTTTGCACTCAGCGCAACAAGATGTGCAGAGGCGACAACGTCGATATCCTCTCGCCGCATTGCAAGGGCAGGCAGGTCGTCGCAGCCGAATTATTCGATGCCGATATGCAGCCCATCGACTCGACACCGCACCCGATGATGCGCTTTTATCTGCGCACAGACGGTGTCAAAAAGGGCGATATAATCAGAGGCGTGTGATGCTGCAAAACAGAATAACCATCGTTTCGGGTCATTTCGGCTCCGGCAAGACTAATATTGCGGTCGACCTCGCATTAAAAAAGAGTGCCGCAGGGCACAGGGTACGTGCAATAGATCTTGACACGGTCAACCCTTATTTCAGGCTCGCCGACAGCGTTTCCAAGCTCGAGAGCGAGCGTATAACCTGCATGATACCGCAATATGCCAACACCAACGTCGATATTCCGTCGTTGCCCGACGGCTATGACGATATATTTTTCACGAGCGACGATTGCATAATCGATGTCGGCGGCGATGCCGAGGGCGCGGTCGTGCTTGCCGCAGATGCCGAAAGGCTCTGCAATATCGGCTATGATATGCTGTATGTAGTCAATTTCATGCGCCCAATGACACGTGACGCCGATAGCGCACTCGAGATGCTTAAGCACATCGAGCGTGTTTCGCGACTGAAATTCACGCATATCATCAACAACACCAACCTCGGCGCAGAGACTGACGAAGCGCTTGTGACAAGCTGTATTCCCGAGGCAAAACGCCTGTCGCAAATGGCAAAGCTGCCATTAGAAGCCACAACGGCATTCTTTGCAGGAGACGGCATAACCAGAATAACAGATTCAACGAGGCGGCTGTTTTGACGCCTCAACGCATTTTACAAGAGGTCAATTATGAACAAGACAACATTCAGGCAGGATCGCTGCAAGGGCTGCGGACTGTGCGTCGACGCATGTCCAAAGCATATCATAGCGCTTGACACAAAGAACATCAACGCCAAGGGCTATCACGCAGCATACATCACAGATCAGTCGGCATGCATAGCGTGCGCAATGTGCGCCATTATGTGTCCCGACCTTGTCATCACGGTCGAAAAGGAGGATAAACAGTCATGCCAAAGGTCTTGATGAAAGGCAACGAAGCCATCGCAGAAGCAGCTATACAAAGCGGCTGCAAATTGTTTTTCGGCTATCCCATAACTCCGCAGACCGAATTGTCAGAGTATATGGCAAAGCAGATGCCAAAGCGTGGCGGACTCTGCCTGCAGGCAGAGAGCGAGGTCGCAGCTATCAACATGGTGCTCGGAGCGGCTGCCTCGGGCGCAAGAGTTATAACCTCGTCATCCTCGCCCGGTATTTCGCTCAAAAGCGAGGGAATAAGCTATATCATAGGCTCTGATCTGCCCTGTGTCATAGTCAACGTTCAAAGAGGCGGCCCGGGACTCGGCGGCATTCAGCCTGCTCAGTCGGATTATTATCAGGCGACAAGAGCGCTCGGTCACGGTGACGGACACGCCATCATTCTCGCCCCCTCGTCGGTGCAGGAGATGGCTACGCTCACAGGCGAAGCATTCGACCTCGCCGACATATACCGTATGCCTGCAATGATACTCGCAGACGGCGCACTCGGTCAGATGATGGAGCCCGTCGACTTTGATGCAAAGCCGAAGCGTGATATTCCCGAAAAGACCTGGGCGTGCTGCGGCCACAAGGGCAAGCGTCCTCACAACATCATCAACTCGCTTTATATTCAGCCCGAGGAGCTCGAAGATATAGTCGTCGAGCGCTTTAAGAGATATCAGGAGATTCAAGCAAAAGAATGCAAATATGACGAATACCTCACGTCGGATGCCGATATAGTACTCGTCGCCTATGGCATAACCGCGCGCATAGCACGCTCGGCTGTCAATATGGCACGTGCCGAGGGCATAAAGGCGGGACTTTTCAGACCGATAACGCTCTGGCCTTTCCCCTCGAAGCAGCTGTCCGCACTCGCCGACACCGCAAAATCGTTTGTTTCGGTCGAGATGAACATGGGTCAGATGATCGACGATGTAAAGCTCGCCATAGAATGCAAAAGACCTGCCGTCCATTTCGGACGCACAGGCGGCGTGATACCCACACCGTCAGAATTGTTGCAGGTCATAAGACAGCAAAACGGAGGTGCAAACTGATATGTCGACAGTATTTCAAAAACCGCACGCACTCACCGATGCGCCGTTTCATTATTGCCCCGGCTGCACGCACGGCATAGTTCACCGCCTTGTCGCCGAGGTCATCGACGAGCTCGGAGTAGAGGATACGGCAGTGGGCATTGCGCCTGTCGGATGCTCGGTGTTTGCATATAATTATTTCAATTGCGACATGATAGAAGCGCCTCACGGACGTGCTCCCGCAGTCGCAACAGGTGTCAAGAGGGCAAATCCCGACCTGACCGTTTTCACCTATCAGGGTGACGGCGACCTTGCGGCAATAGGCACGGCAGAGACTGTGCACGTCGGCGCAAGAGGCGAAAACATTACTATAATATTTATAAACAACGCAATATACGGCATGACGGGCGGACAGATGGCGCCCACGTCATTGCTCGGACAGGTGACCACCACCACCCCCTACGGCAGACAGCGTGACATTCAGGGCAACCCCATCAGAGTATGCGAGCTGATGGCAACGCTTGACGGCACGGCATACGCCGAGAGAGTTACCGTCGACTGCGTCAAGAACGTTTTGAACGCAAAAAAGGCTATCAAAAAGGCGTTCACCATACAGCAAAAGAAGCTGGGACTGTCGATAGTCGAGGTCGTTTCGACCTGCCCTACCAACTGGGGACTTTCACCGCAGAAGGCGATGGAATGGCTGCGTGAAAATATGCTGCCGCATTATCCCCTCGGCGTATACAAGGACATCACGCAGGAGGAAGCAAAATGAGTGCTATTCTTTTAGCAGGCTTCGGCGGACAGGGCATACTGTTTGCAGGCAAGCAGCTCGCTGCGATGGGCATGGATAACGGCAAGCAGGTCTCTTGGCTGCCGTCCTACGGCCCCGAAATGCGTGGCGGCACGTGCAACTGCTCGGTCAACATCGACGACGAGCCCATAGGCTCGCCTCTGGTGCTCACGCCCGACATACTTATTGCCTTCAACAAGCCGTCTTATCAGAAATTCATCACGTCGGTCGTTTCCGGCGGCATGGTATTTGCCGACAGCACACTCATCGACTGTGCTTCGGAGCGCAGCGATATAACAGAAATACGCATTCCTGCGACGGCACTCGCCTCGCAGAACGGCATCGACAAGCTCGCCAATGTGATAATGCTCGGCAGGCTCATCAAGGCCACGGGTCTGTTTGACTATGACGAATTCAAGGCGCACCTCATCGCTTCGTCGCCAAAATCAAAGCCGCAATTGGCAGAGCTGAACGCCAAGGCGCTCGAGATAGGTTATAATTATGCCGAATGAGATAAGCGGCATAATAGTCGCCGCAGGCTCGGGCGTGCGAATGGGCGGCGTTCGCAAGCCGCTGATAAAATTATCAGGCGTGACAGTGTTTGAAAGAGTGCTGAAAGCGTTTTGCGAGTCAAAGGTCGACGAGATAATTGTCGTCGGCATCGAAAGCGAGCTCGCACCGTATGCAAAAAGCGCTTCAAAGCCTGTCAAATTCGTTCCCGGCGGCAAAACACGTATGCTCTCAGTCTATAACGGAGTTATGGCGGCAGGCAAGATGTGCATAGTTCACGACTGCGCAAGGCCGTTCGTTACCGCAGAGATCATCGACAGCATAATCGATGCGACTATGCAAAAGGGAGCGGCTACCGCCTCTTGCAGGGTCACCGATACAATAAAGCTTGTTGACCGCGAAAAGGGCATTTTGACAGCGCCCGACCGTGACCACCTTGTGGCTGTTCAGACACCGCAGGGCTTCGGCAGGCTCGCTTATCTTGCGGCGTTCGCTACCGCAAAAAAGCAAAGCAAAGCATTCACCGACGAGAGCACACTGCTCGAGAACGCCGGCTTTTATGTCGAATATGTCGACTCGCCAAAGTCAAACATCAAGCTGACGACGGCGGATGACGTCAAATTGGCAAAGGCGATGCTGTTTTTAAAGGAGCATTCCTGATATGATCAGAATAGGACACGGCTATGACGTTCACGCCTTCGCCGACGGGCGCAAGCTGATATTGTGCGGCTGCGAGATACCATATCAAAAGGGGCTTATGGGGCATTCGGATGCCGACGTCGCTCTGCACGCCATATGCGATGCATTGCTTGGCGCTGCCGCAAAGGGTGACATTGGCAGGCTTTATCCCGACACAGACAAAAAATACGAGGGCATAAGTTCGCTTTTGCTGCTTGGGGATGTCGTGCGCATACTTTCGAGCGACGGCTATTCTGTCGTCAACCTCGACTGCACCATCATAGCGCAAGAGCCAAAGCTGATGCCTTATATCGATGCCATGACGACGAATGTTGCTTCAGCGCTCGGCACAGACAAAGAGAACGTCAACATCAAGGCAACCACCGAGGAGCACCTCGGATTTACAGGCAGGAGGGAGGGCATATCCGCTCACGCGGTATGTCTGATAGAGAAATAAAAATATGATCAAATATATCGGCGATATACTGCTCGGCGACAATGCGATACCGGGCGAAATAATCACAGACGGCAAGGTCATAGCCTATGCAGGTCTGCGCAACCGTGAAACCGATGCGCTTTGCAACGAAATACGCGATTACAGCGGCGCATACATACTGCCCGGCTTTATCGATATTCATGTTCACGGCGGCGGAGGCAGTGACTTTCTCGACGGCACAAAAGAGGATTTTTTGACTGTCGCCGAAATGCACGCCTCTCACGGAACGGCAGTTATGCTGCCGACCACGCTCTGCTGTCCGGATGACGAGCTGTTTCACTTTTTTGACATATACAATTCTGTTGCCGAAACAGAATACAACGGTGCCGAATTTGCAGGCGTACACCTCGAGGGCCCGTATATTGCCGCTTCTCAGAAGGGCGCACAGGACGAGACATATCTCAAAACGCCCACCAGAGAGCATTACAGCAGGGTGCTCGAGGCAGGCAAGGGCATAATACGCCGCTGGACGATAGCGCCCGAGCTCGAGAACGCAATGGAGCTCGGCAATATTCTCGCATCGAGAGGCATTTGCGCATCGATCGGTCACAGCGATGCCTCGTGCCGGGTCGCAGGCGAAGCACTCAAGAACGGCTATACGATGCTGACACATTTTTACAGCGGCATGAGCACTATTTCCCGCAAGGGCGGCTTCAGAATAGCAGGGCTCGTCGAAGCAGGCTACCTCTATGACGATATGTGCGTCGAGGTCATCTGCGACGGCTGCCACCTGCCGACGGAATTATTGCAGACGGTGTTTAAATACAAGGGCGCAATGCGCACGGCACTTATTACAGATGCGATGCGAGGCGCAGGCAGTCTCTCGGGCGAGACCATTCTCGGCTCTCGCACAAACGGGCAGAGATGCATCATCGAGGATGGCGTTGCAAAATTGCCCGACCGCACGGCATTCGCTGGCAGTGTCTGCACGACAGACAGACTTTTTAAGACCGCAATAGAATTGATGATAAAGCCTTATTACGAGGCAAATAATATTGAGGGCAGATCGCCTGTCGCCGATGCCTCAAACATGCTTTCGGCAACGCCTGCAAGGCTTGTCAAGCTGAGAACCAAGGGCCACCTCGCCAAGGGCTATGATGCCGATCTGACTATTTTGGACCGCGACTACAGTGTCGTTGCCACGATCGTCGGCGGCAGGAAGATATTCGGCGCATAATATCGCTTTGAAAAAAGGAGCAAATATCAAAATGAAAACATTCAAAACAGACAAGCTTGTATGCAACATATACGACAGCAGAGACGAAATGGGCTTCAACGCAGCGCAGGACGCCGCAGAAATACTGAGGTCGCTTTTGGCATCAAAGGACGAGGTCAACGTCATTTTTGCCGCCGCACCCAGCCAGAATGAGATGCTTAAGTCGCTCACCGAGGCAGAGGGCATAGATTGGCAGAGAGTCAACGCCTTCCACATGGATGAATATTCGGGGCTCGACAAGGATGCGCCCCAGGGCTTTTATAACTTTTTGTACAGAGCGGTATTCTCAAAATTGCCGTTCAAGTCGGTGCACCGCATAAGCTGCGACAAGCCTGCCGACGAAGCGATCAGAGAATACACCGAGCTTTTGGCAGCGTATCCCTGCGACCTGTGCCTGATGGGCATCGGCGAGAACGGACATATCGCTTTCAACGATCCTCACGAGGCAGATTTCTGCGACAAGGCTGTAATCAAGGCGGTCACGCTCGACGACACCTGCCGTATGCAGCAGGTCAACGACGGCTGCTTTAAAAAATTCGATGACGTTCCAAAGCAGGCGCTCACGCTCACCGTTCCGACACTTGTTTCGGCAAAGCACATCATCTGCGTCGTTCCTGCAAAGACCAAGGCGAACGCAGTCAAGCGTATGCTCACAGGCGAGATCAACGAGCAGTGCCCCGCAACCGCCATCAGAAACCACGAGCACGCAGCGCTGTATCTCGATCCCGACAGCGCATCGCTGCTTTAATTATCATTTTTAATCACTATTATTGATCAGGAGTAGTCTATGCAGCACATACTGCTGCCCTCGGGCAAGCATCTGCTTTACGAACAGACAACAAAATACAAGGGCGAATTTTTCACGGCACTTTATATGACACCTGCAAGGCGCGAGGATATGACTGTTTCCAACCTTGCATCGTCGATACTGCTGAGAGGGTGCGCCGAATATCCCACACAGCAGCTATTGTCAAAGCGCTGTGAAGAGCTTTATTCACTGTCGGTGAACGCAGGCTCGCAGAGATTCGGCTCTGTGCACACGCTGTCGTTCGGCATGAGCCTGCTTTCAAACAGATACGCCATCGACGGCACAGACATCGCCGCAAACGCAATAGAATTGCTGGGCAAGGTGGTGCATCAGCCTGTTTTGACAGACGGCAGCTTTGATAAAGACTTCACCGAGCGTGAAAAAAAGAACCTGCGTGACGCACTCGCCGCACAGATCAATTCAAAATCGGCTTATGCGCGCAGGCGCACTATCGAGCTTATGTGCGAGGGCGAAACGGCAGGCATTTTCGCCGACGGTTATATCGACGACCTCGACAGAATAACGCCACGTTCGGCATACGAGCACCTCTCTGATATGCTTTCAAATTCAGAGCTTCTGATAACCTATGTCGGTTCTTGCGGCATCGACGAGATCAAGCACCATGTCGAGCAAAGCCTGCATTCGGGCGGCAAAAAAGTCGAAAAGCGCAGACCCTCAAGACCCGAGATAACAGAATTCCGCAATTTCAAGCAGCAGATGGACGTGACACAGTCAAAGGTCGTCATAGGCTTTAGATCGCCACGCACGCTTTTTGATGCCGATTATATCAAATATGCGCTTTTCAACGAGCTTTTCGGCGGTGGAACGACCAGCAGGCTTTTCTTTAACGTTCGTGAGAAAAAGAGCCTTTGCTATTATTGCAACAGCAGGTCGTATGCGCTCGACGGCATAACGCTGGTCGAGGCAGGCGTCAAGCAGGGCGATGCCGACGTGCTGACAGAAGCCGTGCTTGAGCAGCTTGACGACATCAAAAACGGCAATATTTCAGACAACGAGTTTGAATGCGCAAAGCGTTCGCTTTCTCACGGCTACAGAACCCTGTCCGACTCGCCAGCGTCGCTTTCGAGCTGGTATACAAACAGATTTATGGCTGACAGATACGACTCGCCGTTTGATGCGGCAAAAACGCTTGAGAGCGTCACAAAGTCTGACATCATAGAGATGGCATTGGCGCTCGTGCCCGACTGCCGATTTGTTTTGGAGGGCTGACACTATGAACGGTATGAATAATAAAACCACCATTGAGAGCATCACAAACGAGCTGCTCGGCGAGCACTATGAACGCATAATGCACAAGAGTGGGCTCGAGATAGTCGTCATCCACAAGGAATGCACGTCAAAATACGCAGTCATCGGCACTCGCTTTGGCTCTGCCGACAACGCATTTATCGCCGACGGCGACAAGGAATATACTGTTTTGCCCGACGGTGTCGCTCACTTTTTAGAGCACAAGATGTTCGCCGAGCCTGACGGCACAGATGCATTAGAGCGGTTTGCCGCTGTCGGCGGCGATTCTAACGCTTTTACGTCGTTTGGCAAGACCGCATATAATTTTTCGTGCACCGAGAGCTTTGCTTTGAATTTAGAGATACTGCTCGACTTTGTCACGCACCCCTATTTCACGAGCGAGAACGTCGCAAAAGAGCAGGGCATCATCGGCGAAGAGATCAGAATGTATGACGACAGCCCAGGCTGGCAGGTTTATTTCAATATGCTGCGTGGTATGTATCACGTTCTGCCCATCAACCGTGACATAGCAGGCACTATCGAGTCGATAGCAGAGATCACCCCCGAATTGCTTTATAAATGCTATGACTGCTTTTATGACCTTTCAAATATGCTGCTCGTCGTCAGCGGTGACATAGACACCGCCGAGGTTCTGGACGTGGCAGACAGGGTTTTGCCCTGCAAAGAGAGCAAAAAAGTGCAAAAAATGCTTTATGGCGAGCCAAAAGAAGCGGTCACAGAGCGTATTTCGTGCGAGATGGAGGTCGCAAGGCCGCTGTTCTCATTCGGCATCAAAGAGTCGCCTGCGAGAAAAAGCGGACTTTTGGAGGAAGCGGCTTATGAATTGCTGCTTCACATGATGTTCGACGGCAGCAGTGATTTTTATGCAAAGCATTATGAGAGCGGGCTGATAAGCAGTGATTTCAGCGCCGACTTTATGCGTGACGAACAGTGCTTTTTTGCCGATTTCAGCGGTGAAAGCGACGATCCCGATGCCGTAGCAGAGGCGATAAAGGCAGAGATCGCATACAGGCGCCAAAATTTCTTTGACAAAAAAGAGTTTGAGCGTGCAAAAAACGGACTTTATGCCGCCGCATTGTTTGATTATGACTCGCCACGTGCGATGGCCGATCAATATATGACGCACGATTTTGCATCGCACAGCGACTTTTTTGACTATCCAAAGGCGATAGCGTCGCTCGAGTATGACTATGTCAAGCAGATGCTTTTTGAGCGCTTTGATACAAAAAACTCGTCACTTTCGGTAGTAATGCCGATCAAATAAACCTGTCAGGAGGCAATCAGAATGACAAAGACTATAGCATTCCCGGGGCTCGGATTTCAGGTCGAGCTCAACCCCATCGCCTTTTCTATCGGCGATATAACAGTCAAGTGGTATGGAATTATCCTGACGCTCGGCATAGTATGCGCTTTCTTTTATTTCTATCTGCGCGGCACACGCACCGAGCATTTCAAAAGCGATCATATTTATGATATGACGCTTTGGTGCGTTCCTATCGCGATAGTCGGCGCAAGATTTATGTATGTCATAACAACTCTTGACACACGCGATTACAAGTCGTTCTATGACGTTATAGCGATATGGAACGGCGGCATAGCCATTTACGGTGCGATAATCGCAGGTGCCCTGACGGTGCTGATATACTGCCGTGTCAAGCATCTGCGTGCGCTCAAGGTATTTGACGCCATCTCGCCTGCGGTCATGCTCGGACAGATCATCGGTCGCTGGGGCAATTTTGTCAACGGCGAGTGCTATGGCTGGACAGAAAACGTCGCAAGCCTGCCCTGGCGTATGGAGGTCGAGGGCGCATTCCGTGAAGAGATAGTCGACGGCGTAACAAAAAAGATATACCTCGACTGCGTACATCCCACCTTCTTTTATGAATCATTTTGGAATCTTATAGGCTTTTTGCTGATTAACCTCGTGTTTTATAAGCGCAAAAGGTTCAACGGACAGATATTCTGCCTCTATATGGGCTGGTACGGACTCGGACGTGCGTTCATCGAATCGATACGCACCGACAGCCTTTATATCACAGGCACTCGCATTAAAGCGTCGGTGCTCATCGGCGTGCTCACGCTTATTGCGGCGATAGTGCTTTATATCTGCCTTTCGATAAAAAACAGGCCCTCTAAAGAGGACACGGCAGAATACACGCCTAAATACGCAGGCATCTCAATGCAGACTGCACCCGACGAGCAGCTTGCATATTCAAGCGAAGCTTCAGAAGCTGACAGCGCCGACGAAGGCAGTGACGACATTACAACGGAGGAAAAAACTGATGGCGATATTGATTGACGGCAAGGCTGTCGCAGCAAAAATAAAAAATGAGATCGCCGCAGAGGTCAAGACGATAGTTGCATCAGGCAAGCGTCCCCCCTGCCTCGCCGTAATACTCGCAGGCGACGACAAGGCGAGCGAGGTTTATGTGCGCAACAAGCACAAGGACTGCCTCGAGGTCGGCTTTAAATCACTGCAATTGAATTTCGAGGCCTCTATCACAGAAGAGGAGCTGCTGAACGTCGTTTCGTCGCTCGCTTCCGACGACAGCGTTGACGGCATACTCTGCCAGCTTCCGTTGCCCAAGGGGATCGACAAGGACAAGATACTCGCAGCGATACCTTATTCAAAGGATGTCGACGCATTCAATCCGTATAACGCAGGACTCATCATGCAGGGCAAGCCGATGTTCGCACCGTGTACTCCTGCAGGAGTAGTCAGACTGCTTGACGAATACGGCATAGACATCGAGGGCAAGGAGTGCGTTATAATCGGCAGGTCTGATATAGTCGGCAAGCCGCTGTCTATGCTGCTCACAGCAAGGTCGGCAACTGTCACAGTCTGCCACACTCGCACAAAGGACCTCGCATTCCACACAAAGCGTGCCGATATAATCATCGCAGCAGCAGGCAGGCAGGGCCTTGTCACAGGTGATATGATCAGTGACGGCGCAGTCGTCATAGATGTCGGCATCAACAGAAACAGTGAAGGCAAGCTTTGCGGCGACTGCGATTTTGAATCCTGTGCAGAGAAGGCATCGTTCATCACCCCTGTTCCCGGCGGTGTCGGACCGATGACCAGAGCAATGCTCATGCAAAACACCCTCACAGCCTATAAAAACCGCATATGATCAAAAAAGCACCTGTGTATGTCACGGGTGCTTTCTTCTTGCTGTCATCAACGGCAAAGCCGCCGGATTTCATATCAACAACAAAAAAGATCCTCGTTCTTGCGAACGAGGATCTCACTGCGGAAGAAGGATTTGAACCCTCACAAACAGAGTCAGAGTCTGCCGTGCTGCCATTACACAATTCCGCAATATTAACGCTCGAGGCTCACTCGAGCGTATGATATTCTATCACGCCTCAAGCGTTTTGTCAATAGCTTTTTTGAAAAAAACCAAAAATAATTATTTTTGTTTTTTAGTCATCCCAGCCTTATATAGTTGTCGGTGGCGAGCGCACGCTCGATAAGCCCCTCGACGTCAAGCTTCGCCTCTTCTTCCTCGAGCATGGCGACTGTCGGGTTGACGTTGGGATGCTTTGGAGTGAACACAGTGCAGCAATCCTCATAAGGCAAGATCGAGATGTCAAATGTGCCTATATCACGTGCTCTGACAACGATCTCTTCTTTGTCGAGTCCGCAGCACGGTCTGAATACAGGCAGTGTCGCAACATCGTTGGTGACTGTGAGCGATGCGACCGTCTGCGATGCGACCTGACCGATGCTCTCGCCTGTGATGAGGCAGGCGCTGCCTATCGATTCGCCTACCCTACAGGCTATGCGCATCATAAATCTGCGCAAAAGCAGCGTAAAAAGTCGTTCCTCGCAGTTCTTGACAAGTGCCTCCTGTATTTCTGTAACGCTTATCGAATGCAGATATATCCTGCCGCAATAGTCCGAAAGCCTTGTCGCCAGCGACACGACCTTTTGCTTTGCCGCCTCGCTCGTATAGGGAGGGCTTTCAAAATAGACCGCATCTATGTCCATGCCGCGCTTGGCTATCATATGACCTGCGACAGGGCTGTCTATGCCACCGGAAAGCAACAGCAAGCCCTTGCCTGCCGTGCCTGTGGGCAGTCCGCCTGCGCCCTTGATGGCGTTGCCGTGTACGAACGCTGCGGTGTCACGTATCTCTATCCAGACGATCGCCTCGGGCGACTGCACATTGACCTCTATGCCGTCACAGACAGAGAGTATCGTTTCGCCGCACATGGCGCATATCTGAGGCGAGGTGTAGGCAAAGCGCTTGTCACTGCGCTTGGCTTCGCACTTGAAGGTGCGTGCGTTGCCTATAAGACAGTCGATGTTGTCTTTTATAACTCTTTTTATCTCGTCAATATCCTTGGTACACTCAAAGCCGCGGCATATCGACACCACGCCAAAGACACGCTTCATAGCGTTTACTGCGCCGTCGACGTCCGCATCCTCCGAGCAGCGAATGCAGAGCGTGCTCTGCGAATATTCGGTGTCAAACTCACCGTCGACCGCCGAAAGCATTCTTTTGACGCGATCGAGCAGCTTGTGGCTGAAGGTCGCCCTGTTGAGCCCTTTCAGCACGAGCTCGCCGTATTTAAGCAAAATAATTTCTTTCATATCCTGATCATCCTTATCTTGATGCTTCTATATTTGCCAGTGCGTGCATCAGCAATTGCACGTCGTCCTGCGTGTTGTGATCGCCAAAGCTTATGCGCAGCATACTTAATGAGCGCTCGGGAGCGACACCGTAGGCATCAAGCACCCTGTTGTCCTTTTTTGCGCCGTGGCACGCCGAACCGAAGCTGACAAACACGCCACGTGACGAAAGTGCGTTGTGCAATACCTCGCTGCCTGCCCGCTTGCCGCCCAAATTGATCTCGAGCGAAACAGTGAGCATTCCGCCGATGCGGTTCCTTGGCTCCAAAATATAAGCCCTGTCGCCAAAAAGCGCTTTTATCTGCTCTGCCGCACTGTCACGAAGCGCCAAGACGCGCTCGGCACTCGAGCGATCGTTCATTTTCTGCTCGCAGGCAGCGGCAAAGCCTGCGATGCCTGTGATGTTTTCTGTTCCTGCACGCCTGCCGTTCTCCTGCTCGCCGCCGTATATGAGCGGAATGACACGCTTTTGCGAGCTGTAAAGCGCTCCGATCCCCTTAGGGCCGCCTATCTTGTGTGCCGAAACCGAAACATAATCGCATATTGAGCACACAGACGGCGTTTTTAAAAAGCCCTGAACGTCGTCGCAATGCAAAAGTGCGTTGCTGCCCGAGCGATCTATGGCCCGCCTGACAGACTTGATGTCGTATATCGCGCCTGTTTCGTTGTTGGCGTGCATGATGCTGACCAGCGCACAGCCAATCGAAAGCTCGCTTTCTAACCTTTTGATATCTATCTCGCCGCCGACCGTGGGTATCTCGATGATCTCATAGCCGTTCTCAGACAAAGCAAAAAGCGTTTCACGCACAGACGGATGCTCGCTGTCGGTGGTGATAATGCGCTTTTTTGCGCGCGCCCTCAAAGCCAGCGCCGATCTTATCGCATGGTTATTCGCCTCGCTGCCGCAGGATTCAAAAACGATATTGCCTGCCTCGCAGCGCAAAGCCCTTGCGACCGAAGCGCGGCAATCGGCTATAAATCTTGCGCTCTCAATGCCTGCCGAGTGCGTGCTCGACGGGTTTGCAAATATTTCAAAAGACTCTGCCATCGCCCTTTTTGCATTCTCGCAAAGAGGTGTCGTGGCTGCGTTGTCAAGATATGCCGTCGCCAATGCCGTTCACCGCCCTTTTAAACATTTATCCTGTTTATTATAACGCACATAAGCACTCGAGTCAAGCACAAAAAGCAGGCTCGGAATGCAGGTTTTGGGCGTAGAGCAAATTTGCAAATGTAAAATTTCTGTTAATTCGGAAAAGGGCGGTATATTTGTGCTTTACATCCCGCCAAATTTAGAGTATAATCTGTTTTAACAGGGCTTTTGCCTATATGCGTTAATTATATAGATATCATATAGATCACCCGGTATAACTTATAAAATTGCATATTCCAAGGGGCCTGTATTATATATACGGAGGAATACATTATCATGACGATCCAACTTTGGCTCGCCGTTCTCATTGCCGTGGTATGCCTTGGCGGCGGTACTGCCGTGGGCTATATCATTCGCAAGAACGGCGCTGAAAAAGCCATTGGCTCGGCTCAGGCCGAAGCTGCAAGAATCAAAGAAGAGGCTCTGCGCCAGGCAGAGGCAGCTAAAAAAGAAAAGCTCGTTGAAGCTAAAGAAGAAATCTTAAAGACTAAAAACGAATCCGAACGCGAGATACGCGAGCGTCGCACCGAAGTACAGCGCTTAGAGCGCCGTGTCATGCAAAAGGAAGAGACTCTTGACCGCAAGATCGAGAACCTCGAACGCAAAGAGGCAGATCTGCAAAACCGCATCAAAGCCGCCGAAGAGCGTGAGGCTGCCGCCGAAGAGGTTAGACAGCGCCAGCTCGAGGTGCTGCAGGAGATATCCGGCATGTCGGTCGACGAGGCAAGAGAGTCGCTTTTGCAAAAGGTCGAGACAGAGTCACGCCACGAAATGGCGATGAAGCTGAGCGAGATCGAGCGCGAATGCCGCGAGAACGCCGAGGATACCGCACGCAACATCATTGGCTTGGCAATACAGCGCTGCGCAGCAGACAGCGTTTCAGAAGCGACTGTTTCGGTCGTTGACCTGCCGAGCGACGAGATGAAAGGACGCATCATAGGTCGCGAGGGCCGCAATATTCGCGCCATCGAAACGCTCACCGGCGTTGACCTTATCATAGATGATACGCCTGAGGCGATCACTATTTCAACCTTCGACCCTGTTCGCCGTGAGATCGCAAGACTCGCACTTGAAAAGCTTATTTCAGACGGCAGAATCCACCCCTCGCGCATCGAGGATATGGTTGAGAAATCACGCAAAGAGGTCGAAAGTGTTATCAAAAAAGAGGGCGAGCAAGCCACCTTTGCAACAGGCGTGCACGGTCTCAATCATGAACTGGTCAAATTGCTCGGCAGACTCAAGTTCCGCACGAGCTATGGTCAGAACGTGTTAAAGCACAGCATCGAGGTCTCTTATATCGCAGGCATGATGGCGAGCGAGCTCGGCATCGACCCCACCCTGGCTAAGCGTGCAGGTCTTTTGCACGACATAGGCAAGGCAATGACTCACGAGATCGACGGCTCGCACGTCGACATCGGCGTTGAGATCGCAAAGAAATACAAAGAGAGCGCAGAGGTCATTCACGCTATTCAGGCTCACCACGGCGACGTTGAGCCCAAGACAGTCACCGCAATGCTCGTTCAGGCTGCCGACGCAGTCAGCGCAGCAAGACCCGGTGCAAGACGTGAGAACCTCGAGCAATACATCAAGCGTCTGCAGAGACTCGAGGAGATCGCAAACTCCTTCCCCGGCATCGAAAAATCGTTTGCTATTCAGGCAGGCCGCGAAATACGCATAATGGTCAAACCCGACGAGGTCTCGGACGACGATATGGCGTTCCTCGCACGCGACATCGCGCGCAAGATCGAGGGCGAGCTTGAGTATCCCGGTCAGATCAAGATCAATGTTATCAGAGAGGTCCGCAAGTCGGATCTTGCAAAATAATCAAAGCAATGATAAAGCTGCTTTGTCTGGGCGACGTCGTCGGTCCGCTCGGCACGCAATTTGTCTGCGATAACCTCTTGAGGTTAAAGGCAGAGACCGCCGCAGATGCGGTCATAGTCAACGGCGAAAACTGCACGAGGTCATACAACCTCGACACGCACTCGGCATATGCCCTGTTTGATGCAGGCGCAGATGTCATTACCGGCGGCAACCACACCATGCAGTATGAGCAGGTGCACGATATGCTCTGTTCGTGCGACAGGCTATTGCGACCGCATAACTATCCGTCTGTTTCTCCGGGCAAGGGCTATTGCATACTTCCGATGAAGAACGGCATAAGGCTGCTGGTCATCAACCTGTCGGGACAAGCAATAATCGAGCCGCCTGCCGACAACCCGTTCATCGTCTGCCAGAACCTTATTCGCTCGCTCAAGGGCGAATATGACATCGCAGTCTGTGATCTTCATGCAGAAGCAACAGGCGAAAAGAATGCGTTTTTCAGATGCTTTGACGGCACTATCACCGCTATGTATGGCACGCACACTCATGTTGCGACAGCCGACGAGCGCATTTTGCCTCGCGGCAGCGCCTGCATAACCGATATAGGCATGTGCGGAGCGCATGATTCTGTCATAGGCATGGATGCCGAGACCGCCATACACAAATACCGCACCGCAACAAGACCGCAAAAGCCGCCCGAACCAACGGGCGATATGCAAATACACGGAGTGCTGTTTGAGCTCGACGAGAGATCAAACCGTGCCGTGAATATAACCCGAATTTGCTATACGAAAGGATAACCCTTAACCCATGTCAAACTTTTTCAACCTGCTGACCAGCACAGGCTCGGGCGCTACCGATGCCGCAGGCACACAGCCTGATGCGCTTTCGTCCATCCTGACGCTCGTCATTCCCCTCGCAATCATCGTTATCGTATTCTATTTCTTTATCCTGCGTCCGCAAAAGAAGCAGGACAAAGAGGTCGCCGAAATGCGCGACTCTATCAACCTCGGCGACATCGTTATCACTGTCGGCGGCATAGTGGGCAGAGTCATCCGCATAAAGGACGACATGATGCTCATCGAAACAGGCGGCGGCAAAACTCGCCTGCAGATCGAGAAGCGCTCTGTTCGTGAGATCAAGGCAAAAGCCAACCAGCAATCCAAAGAGGGCTAAAATTTCAAGCCACTTTGAATAATAAAAAGTCAATTAGAAGGTTAAATTTATTATGAATAAGCACATGATCAGAAAATATGCGCGTCTGGCGGTCCGCAAGGGCGTCAACGTGCAGAAAGGTCAAGAAGTAGTCATTTACATCTCTGTTGATCAAGCTGACTTCGGCAAATATCTGGCTGACGAGGCATATCGTGCAGGCGCAAAGCGCGTTTGGTTCGAGTGGAGCTATCAGGCAGAGACACTGCTCAAATACCGCAACGAGTCCGCTCGCACGCTCTCTGAGGTGCCTGCGTGGGTCGAGGCAAAGCAGCAGCATTATGTTGATCGCCTCCCCTGCCAGATACACGTTCTTTCGGATGATCCCGACGGTCTGAAGGCAGTCAACGCCACCAAATTGCAAAAGGTGCGCTTCGCGCGCATGTCTGTGCTCAAGAAATATCGTGATGCGATGGACAACAAATATCAGTGGACCATCGTCGCTGTTCCCTCTAAGGCGTGGGCAAAGAAGATATTCCCCAAAGAGACCCCATCTGCCGCAGTCGAAAAGCTGTGGAAGGCTATCTTTGAGGCAGTCAGGCTCGAGCCCGACAATGATCCGATGGCTGCGTGGGACCAGCACAACGCAGATTTTGCAAGCAGAGCAGACTTTTTAAACTCTCACAGGTTTGATTATATCACCTATAAGAGCTCGAACGGCACTGACTTTAAGTGCGAGCTTATTCCCGAGGGTGTATGGTGCGGCGGCGGCGAAACCTCGCTGAAGGGCATCTATTTTAACCCCAACATGCCGACCGAAGAGGTCTTCACCTCTCCCAAGACAGGCAAATGCTCGGGCAGACTCGTTGCTACAAAGCCGCTGTCCTACATGGGCGCTCTCATCGACGGCTTCTATATCGACTTTGTCGATGGCAAGGCTGTCAATTGGGATGCTAAGCAGGGCAAGGAGCAACTGACCGCACTCATCACGAGCGACGAAACTTCGGGTATGCTCGGCGAGCTTGCACTCGTTCCGCAGGATTCACCCATCAGCAACCAGGGCATTCTTTATTACAACACTTTGTTTGATGAGAATGCGTCCTGCCACGTCGCACTCGGCAGAGGCTTCAGCGGCTGCATCGAGGGCTATGAGAACCGCTCGGCAGAAGAGATACACGCTCTCGGCGTAAATGACTCGCAGATACACGTTGACTTTATGATCGGCGCACCCGATATGCAGATAACAGGCTACAAGGACGGCGTCGCAACACCTATATTTGTCGACGGCAACTGGGCTTTTTAACGCTTTAAAATAATTAAATAACGACCCAAAAACGGGCTTACACCGTCTCGCACGGCTGTAAGCCCTCATCATTGCAATTTTTAAGGGTCTTTGGAGGAATATTTATCATGGAAATATTGCTATCGCTGTCTATCTGTCTGGTCGTCGGACTATTTGTTTCGCGCATCACGCGCAAGGTCGGACTGCCCGCAGTCACAGCGTATCTTGTCGCTGGTCTTATGGTCGGTCCCTGCTGCCTCGGCTTGCTCGGACTCAACGGCATAGGTTTTATAGCATTTGAATCGTCTGACCCGAACGTCGTTTCGGTCGACACATTTAAGATCATCAGCGAGGTCGCACTCGGATTTATCGCATTCTCGATAGGCAACGAGTTCAGGCTCGCTCAGCTCAAAGAAACAGGCAAGGCAGCAACAGTCATAGGCATATTTCAGGCCTTGACCGCAACATTGCTCGTCGATGCAGTGCTTGTCGTATTGGCGCTGACGACAGATATAATCACTGTTCCTGCCGCATTGGTGCTCGGCGCTATCGCCGCAGCAACCGCACCTGCCGCAACGCTCATGGTCGTCAGACAGTATAAGGCAAAGGGCAAGCTGACCGACATTCTTTTGCCTGTTGTCGCGCTCGATGACGCCGTCGGACTTGTTATATTCTCGGTCTCGTTCGGTATTGCTCAGGTCATGAGTGACACTTCTGCCTCGGCAGGCGTCACTACGATGATCGTTTTGCCGCTCGTTGAGGTTGTGCTCAGCCTGCTGCTCGGCACTGTAATGGGCTTTTTGCTCACCTTCTGCGAGAGGTTCTTCCATTCGGGCTCAAAGCGCCTGACGCTCGCAGTAACCTTTGTGCTGATGACAGTTGCGCTCTGCAAGATAACCTTCCCGCTGCTCGGCGGCGAATTTGCGTTCTCGTCACTGCTTTCGTGCATGATGCTCGGCACAATATTCTGCAACTGCTGCGACTTTTCGGTCGACATCATGGAGAAGGCGGACAGATGGACAGCGCCTCTTTATGTGGTGTTCTTTGTGCTCTCGGGCGCAGAGCTCGACCTGTTTGCCTTCAGCGGCATAACCGTGCTCGTCGGCGTGATCTTTATATTGGTGCGCTCGGCAGGCAAGTATATCGGCTCTTATGTTTCGGCTTCGATGATGAAGTGCGACGACAATATCAAGAAATATCTCGGCATAACGCTCTTGCCGCAGGCAGGCGTTGCGCTGGGAATGAGTATGCAGGCGGCGGCGTTGCCGGGCTGCGGCTCGTTTATCAGAAACATCGTGCTGTTTGCGGTGCTCGTTTATGAGCTTATCGGACCTTACCTCACCAAGGTCGCCTTGACCGCCGCAGGCGATATAGTCCCGCCCGAACCCAAAAAGCGCGTGCCTATCCCCAAGGTCTGACAATTTTAAAAGCGATTCAAGCATAAAGCCTGAATCGCTTTTGTTGTTTATAGATCATTGTTCATTCAAAAGAAACCTGATGATATTGCAATGCTTAATGCCGTTGCGTGAAAAATCGGGGAGATCGCCAGAAATGACATATTTGGGATAATTATTCTTTATGCGCTCGAGGTTGCCGAATTCGCGCTCGACGGTTTCGGGCGCGGCAAGCAGATAGCACACTTGGATATATATTACATCAGTGCCCTTATATGCGACAAAATCTATCTCATATTCGTCAGTCTTGCCTGTTCTGACCTCGTATCCACGATATAAAAGCTCGAGATAAACGATGTTCTCATAAAGCTTGTTATAATCGATCTCGCCGCTGTTTTTGACGCAGTTGCGCAGTCCGAGGTCGACTGCATAATATTTTTCGTTAGTAGTGAGCAGTTTTTTGCCCTTGAGATCATAGCGCTGAACGCTGTAAATGACCATCGACTTTTTGATATAGTCGATATAATTGACCACCGTTTGCACAGTCGTGTTAAAGCCCTCGGCTTTCAAAGCGGCTACGATAGACCGTGCGGAAAACGGATTTGCCACGTTATCCATCAAAAAAGTCAGTATCATGCCGAGCAATGCGGTGTCCTTGATGTTGTTACGCGTGACGATGTCCTTGACAACTATTGCATCATAGGTGTCAGAGAGATACGGCTCGAGCGAGATATTCTCGAGCGAAAAGCGCATCGGCAATCCGCCATAGCGCAGATAGTCAACAAACAGCGCTTCGTCAGAAACATATCTGCCGTTTTGCTGCTGTATCTGCTTTGCCTCTGACAGCGTGAAAGGAAAAACATGTATCTGGATATATCTGCCGGCTATCAACGTGGCAAGCTCGCCAGAAAGCAGCTTTGAGTTAGAACCTGTTATATATATGTCGCAGTCGACATCGACGAGCAGCGATGAGACGACCTCCTCCCACTTGCTGACAGCCTGCACCTCGTCAAGAAAGATATATGTCCTGCCGCTGACAGACTCGCAGGCAGAAATGAGGTGCTCGTACAGCAGGTCGCCGTCTTTGAATTTTTGATTTCGTTTTGACTCGAGGCTGATGCTGATGATGTTCGAACTCGGTGTGCCGCGGCTCAAAATATGATCCTGTATCTGCGAAAGCAGCACCGTCTTGCCCGAGCGGCGCACACCTGTCAAAACCTTGATCAGCTTTTTGTCTATTAGCGGAATTATTCTGTCGAGATATGCCTGTCTTATGATCACGAGCTTTGCCTCCTCTTTATGATCTCTGCGCAAATTATAACACACAAAATATGCACTGTCAAGAATTTTGTGTGGCTTGGGACGCGCAAAAACAGTGCTTTTTGGGATTTTGTGTGGCTTAGGACGCACAAAAAAGATTTGTTTTTTCTGTTTAAGTCAACACAAAACAAAAACCGTGTTGTTCACTTTGCGATGAAAAGCGGTTATAATAAAGCCATCAAAGTTAAGGAGTTTCAAAAAATGAACACAGACAAGATCTATGCAGAACAGTTGGCAAATGAATACGCACCCAAGAGCACCTCAAAGGTCGTTGCGCTTCGCAAGCTCGACCAAAAGGCAAAAGCGCCCGCAAATATTTTTGCATTCACCTTTGGCATCATCTTTACGCTTGTATTCGGCACCGGCATGTGCCTTTGCATGGGCCAGATCGGCGACGGCACTGCCACCTCGATGATAATCGGCATAATCCTTGGCGTAGTCGGAATGGCAGCCATGGGCATCAACTATCCCATCTACAAAAGGCTGCTCGAAAAAGGCAAAAAGAAGTACGCCTTTGAGATAATCGAGCTCGCAAAAGAGATCAGCGAAGGCTGATCGATATGAAACTGCTGGATAAATTTAAGCAGACAGAATTCGGCGGCAGATATATGTCAGACCGCGCGTTCCGAGGCAAGATAAGCATATATCAGGGCATGGTGATAAACTTTGCCTATGCCGCCTTTCGCGGCGTTATGAGCATCATCTACGGCACTTCGTGGCTCATTGCGACGACGATATATTATTTTGCGCTCGGGCTTATCAGGCTGTGGCTATGCTCAGCTTATCGCAAGCGCAAAAAGCGTGGCGGCATCAAATATGAGATACGCTGCTATCGTATCACCGCCTGTATGCTGCTCGCACTCGACATTCCGATGGGCGTAATGATAATGCTGTTCATAATCAGCGACCCGTCGGCAGCATACCCGGGGTTCACCATTTATGCTTCGGCGGCTTATACGTTTTATATGATGACGCTGTCGATAATAAACATTTTCAAATACAAAAAGCTGGGCAGTCCGATATTGTCGGCGGCAAAATGCATCAATTTCATCGCCGCCGCGATGTCTATGCTCGGCCTGCAAAACGCGCTTATCGTCAAGTTTTCGTCCGAAGCGGCATCGTACCGTGTCATGATGAACACCTTGACAGGCGTGGGAATATATATTATAGTTATAGGCATAGCGATATATATGCTAAAGCGCAGGATGTGTGTCAAAAAAGAGGTGAAGGCAATTGAATAAATCAGAGAGCAAATATTTTAATACGGCGATCAGAATGGACGAGGCGCTGATAGCATTGCTTCAGACAAAGAGCCTTGAATTTATCTCTATCAAAGAGCTTTGCAAGGCGGCGGACGTCAACCGCTCGACCTTCTATCTGCATTATCAGAATATGTGTGAATTGCTCGATGAGGCGGTTTCGCTGATGCACTCGAGGTTTTTGTCTTACTTTGGCGACAGTTCAAAGGAGATCCTGCAGAGAATGCACCACTGCCCAAAGCAGGAGCTGGTGCTGATAACGCCTGAATACATCACGCCATACCTGCAATATGTCAAGGACAACATGCGCCTCTATTCGGCGGCGATCAACAACCCCGCCAATTTCAACACGCACACGACATATCAAACGATGTTTGCAAAGGTCTTTGACCCTATTCTTGACAGGTTTGACGTGCCTGATGCGCAAAAGCCTTATATAATGTCTTTCTATCTCGGCGGCATTTCGTCGCTCGTCGACAGCTGGATACAAGGCGGCTGCAAGACACCTATAAGCGAGATCACCGAGCTGATAGTTTCGTGCATTCCAAAGCTATAAAAAACATGAGCAGTGCTTTTGCTTAAAAGCACTGCTCGTTTTTTAATCTATCGCTTTAGATAAGACTTCTGACAAAGAATCATGTATGACATACTCTGCAAAGTCGTCACACGGTGTCTCTGACATATTGATTATTATCAAATGCTCGCCCTCATACTCGTCGACAAGCGATGCGGCAGGCTGAACAGTCAGCGACGTTCCGCCGACGATCAACACATCGGCATTATGCACAGCGTCATATGCCCTGCTGAACGCACTGCCGTCGAGGTTTTCGCCGTACATAACGACGTCGGGTCTGACAAAAGAACCGCATTTGTGGCATTTTGGCACGCCGTCGGCGCTTAAAACATCCTCAAGCGAATATTCTCTGCCACAGCGAACGCAGTAATAGCGCTTCGCCGAGCCGTGCAATTCTATGACGTTGCGGCTGCCGGCAAGCTGATGCAGTCCGTCGATATTCTGCGTTATCACTGTCGAAAGCTTGCCCTCGCTCTCGAGCCGAGCCAAGGCATAATGTGCTTCGTTTGGCTCTGCATCGGTGTAGACCATATTGCTTAAAAAGTATTGATAAAACTCTTTTGGGTGTGCGCACATATAGCTCGCTGTCAGTATAGTCTCGGGGCTGACATCGATGTCCTCATCGGTGGTATACAAGCCGCCGGAGCCTCTGAAATCGGGTATCCCGCTGTCTGTAGAGACGCCTGCGCCGCCGAAAAAGACAACATTTTGTGCCTCGTCGATTATGCGCTTGAGCGCTTCTATCTCGTCATGATAATACATAAGCGTCCTCCTATATATTCTTTACTTTATCTTTTTGAACTTATAGCCCGTCTTTTTGACTGCGTCCATAACCTCATTCTCGTTGAAATTGTCGATCGAATCCTCGCGTACCGTTATAACTGCCGTGCCGCTTTTGTGGCTGACGGTGCAGTCGGCGATCTGCGGCAAAGCCATAAGTGCGGCTTTAACACGCTTTTCGCAATGCTCGCACATCATTCCTTTGATATAAACAGTGCGTGTATTGCCCGCATCTGCTTTTTGCTTTTTGCCGTAGAGCCTGCAGAAATTGAGCCTCAAGGCGTTTGTAACGACGCAAAAGCTTGACAGGCTCATTGCCGCCGCACCAAACATGGGGTCGAGCGTTATTCCGACAGGGATAAGGCAGCCTGCGGCGAGCGGTATGCCTATGGCATTATACACAAAAGCCCAGAAGAGATTTTGTTTAATATTCCTAAGCGAAGCCCTGCCGAGCCTGATAGCGGCGACCGCATCGGCAAGCGAGCTCTTGACGAGCACGATGTCAGCCGCATCGATCGCAACGTCGGTGCCTGCTCCTATTGCAGCGCCAACATCTGCGGCGGTGAGTGCGGGAGCATCGTTTATTCCGTCACCAACCATCATAACGACGGAGCCGTTTTTCTGCGACATAACGGCATCAGCCTTGCCCTCGGGCATAACTCCTGCAATAACGCTTTCTATGCCTGCCTGCTGTGCGACCGCCCTTGCGGTGCGCTCGTTGTCGCCTGTAACCATGACGACGTTGATGCCCATGCGCTTGAGGTCGTCGATAGCGCTTGCGCTGTCGCTTCTGACAGTATCTGCGACTGCGATAACACCCAAAAGTCTGCCATCATGCGCAAACAGCATCGGTGTTTTGCCGCTGTCTGCAAGCGATGCACATTCCGAAACGATTTTTTGGTCGACCGAAATGACGGTTGAAATATATTTAAGGCTGCCTGCCACGACAGACTTACCGTCAAGCATCGCTCTGACGCCGTTGCCGGGCAGTGCTTCAAAGTCATCTGCATCTCTGTTTTGTATGCCTCTTTGCTCGGCATAATCGCTTATCGCTCTTGCAAGCGGATGCTCGCTCTTTGCTTCGAGAGCAAACGCCGTTTCGAGCAGATGCTCGGCTTCTATGCCGTCTGCCGTGATCACATCAGTCACCTCGGGTTCGCCCTTGGTGACAGTGCCTGTTTTGTCGAGCATGACAGTCCTGACACGTCCTGTCTGCTCGAGCGAAGCGGCGGTCTTAAACAAAATGCCGTTCTTTGCGCCGAGTCCGCTGCCGACCATGACTGCAACAGGCGTAGCAAGTCCGAGCGCACAGGGGCAGCTTATGACAAGCACCGAAATTCCGCGTGCGAGCGCATAGCCGAACTCCTTGCCCAAGAGCAGCCATACTGCCAGTGTTATCAGTGCGATGGTCATTACCACAGGCACAAACACTGCCGATACCTTGTCGGCAAGCTTTGCGATAGGCGCTTTGGTAGCAGCGGCATCCTCGACAGTCCTGATTATCTGGGCAAGTGTCGTATCGTCACCGACCCTTGTTGCACGGCAACGCATATAGCCCGACATATTGACTGTGGCGGCAGAAACAGGAGCGCCGACCGCTTTGTCGACAGGAATGCTTTCACCCGTGAGCGCCGACTCGTTGACCGAGCCCCCGCCCTCTGTAACTATGCCGTCGACAGGAACGCTGTCGCCCGGCTTGAGTATGAAAATATCGTCTATTCTGACCTCGTCGACCGAAACAGTCGTCTGCACACCGTCACGCTCGACTACCGCAGTCTTTGGAGCGAGGCTCATAAGGCTCTTTATCGCATCGGTGGTCTTGCCCTTGGCACGTGATTCGAGCAATTTGCCGACAGTGATAAGTGTCAAGATCATTGCGGCGGACTCAAAATAAAGTCCGTGCATATATTCCATCGCCGCTGCATTGTCGCCGCGCATAACGCAGTCTGTCATGATAAACATCAGCGCTGTGCTGTATACGAACGATGCAGCCGAACCGAGCGATACGAGTGTATCCATATTCGGTGCGCGGTTTATTAAGCCTTTAAAGCCGCTGATAAAAAACTTTTTGTTGATGAGCATGACGACGGCGGCGAGAATAAACTGCAAAATGGCTATAGCCACGCAGTTGCCCTCTAAAAACCCGGGGATCGGGAAGCCCCACATGACATGCCCCATCGAAAAATACATCAAAACAAGCAGTATGACCGCCGACGAAACAAGCCGCCTCAAAATAATCGGCGTTTCGGTGTCCTTGAGCGGCTCTTCGGAAGGCTGCTTTTGCGCCTGCTCGCCCTTAGGCGATGCTCCGTACCCTGCCGAAACGACCGCATCTATTATGCTTTTTTCAGAGGCAGTGCCCTCGACCGCCATCGAATTAGTCAGCAGGCTGACGTTGCACGCTGTAACTCCGTCGACTGACGAAACAGCTTTTTCGACCCTTGCGCTGCAAGCGGCACAGCTCATGCCTGTTATATCAAATTTCTGCATTAAGTTCCTCTCTTTAATGTGTTTGCTATTTGTGATAGCTCTTGCCGTTGTTTATGCTGAAGGCACGATATACCTGCTCTGCCAATATAACACGCATCAGCCTGTGCGGAAACGTCATATCAGACACCGAAAGTCTGATGTCGGCACGACGCTTGACAGAATCGTCGAGTCCGTGGCTGCTGCCGATGACGAACGATATTCCGCCCTGCAAACTGCGCTCCGCAAGCATTTTTGCAAACGAAACAGAATCGTATTTCTTGCCCTCGATGCACGCCGCAACTATCGTGTCGCCCTTTGGAACAGCCTTTAATATCGCTTCGCCCTCTCTTTGCAATGCACGAGAAATGAGCGCATCACTGTTTTCGTCGTCGATGCGCTCTTCTTTTATACATACCGTGCGGTATCGACAATAAGGCGACATGCGCTTGATATATTCTGCTTCGGCGTCGGCAAAATATTTTTCCTTGCCCTCGCCTACGTGTATGACTGTGATGTCGATCATTTGCGATCCCTGTCGCGCGACTTCTTTTTGACAGAATAGCCCATCTTGCCTATGCGCTTGCCCATCGTGAAATATTCGCCGTGGCTGTACGCCATGAGATGCGCCTTTTCCATATGCAATTTGCCGCTGTCATCGATGAGCGTTTCGTCGACCGTCACTCCGACTATATCCGCAAGGAACATATCGTGCGAGCCGAGCTCAATGGTGTTGAACACACGGCATTCAAGTGTCACAGGGCATTCTGCTATCGAAACGGTGTCGATGTGGGCGCACTCCTCAGGCGTGATATTGAGCTTTTGAAACTTGTCGATCTCTCTGCCCGACCTTACGCCGACGAAATCTGTTATGCGTGCAAGCTTGGACGGCGTGAGATTGATGCAAAAAACGCCTGTGCGGCTGATTATCTCGTGCGAGAGCCTGCTCTTGCGCAATGAAATATATGTGCGCGGAGGGTTGCTGTTGATTATGCCCGTCCAAGCGACGGTGCAAACGTTGGGGCTTTGCTTTTCGCCGCACGAAACCATGACGGCAGGCACGGGAGCAAGCAGTGTTCCGCCCTTCCAATTGACTTTTGCCATTTTAATTATCCTCTCTATCTTTGTCTTTTATATCAGTCCTGTATATCGTTTGCCTGCTTAAAAGCAATGTCTTTGATTATCCTTGATGCCATCATATAGCCTGCGACAGGCGGCACGAACGACGCCGACGACGGCACGGGGCGCCTGACAGACGGCAGCTCGAGCGAATAAAGCACGTTCACGCCCGAAACGATGCCACGCTTGCGCAGTTCGACCCTGACAGCCTTTGCAAGCGGGCAGACGGTGGTTTTTTTGATGTCGTCGATCCTGAACATAAACGGATCAAGCTTGTTGCCTGTGCCCATGCAGGATATGACAGGCACGCCCAAGCCGACAGACCTTTCGATAAGGTCGCACTTTGCCTTGACATCGTCGATGCAGTCGGCGATATAGTCGTATTTTGACAGGTCTATACGCTCCATATCGTCGCCACGATAAAAGAAATCAAAGCATTCTGTCTCTATAAACGGCGCTATCGATATAATGCGTTCGCAGGCGACACGTGCCTTGCTTTGGCAAAGTGTCTGATGCGTTGCGTATAGCTGCCTGTTTAAATTGCTCTCTGAATAAACGTCGCCATCGCATACTGCGATATGTCCGACACCTGCACGGCAGAGCGCCTCGATGACGGCACAGCCCACGCCGCCTGCTCCAAAGACGAGCACTGCGGAATTTTTGAGCCTGTTTATGCCTTCTTCGCCAAATATAGGCAACGAGCGTTCGAACATCATTTCTCTTTGACCTCCGTCGGCATTTCGGCATCGACATATGCCGTATAGTATTTATCGTAGGTGACAAACCCGGGCGCTGATGACGGCGGCTTTTTAACATATCTTATGCGCGTATAGTCGACGGGCGTCTGCCTCGAATGCCGTGCCTCGCTGTGATATGCCGCAAGCATAGCCGCCTCGGTATAATCCTTGGCGTCCGGCTCTTCGCCTGCTGCGAGCATAACGACGTGCGAGCCGTGGAAGCCCTTGACGTGAAACCAGATATCGTCCTTCTGCGCACCGAAGGTTATCATATCGTTTTGCTTGTTGTTTTTGCCAACCTTGACGATATATCCGCCCGAGGTGACAAAGGTGATGGGCTTTGATGGCGGCAATCTGATGCCCTTGCGCTTATCGACCTTGCCCATATAGCCGGTTTCGGCGAGCTCACGCCTTATTTCGTCGAGGTCCGCCGCCGACGAAGCACGTCTGATAAAGTCAAGCACACCCTCTAAATAGTCGATCTCTTTTTTTGCCTCGGCGATCTGCTTTGTAAGTTCCGCTTCGGCACGCTTGAGCTTGGCATATTTTTTGTATCTCGCCTGAGCGTTCTGAGCGGGCGTCTTGCGCTTGTCGAGCTGTATCGTGACTGTTTCGCCTGTCTCATAATCGACCGCAGTAATTGTTTCGTCGCCCTTTGCTATGCGATAAATATTCGCAGTGATGACGTCTCCCTCTCTGCGAAGCCTGTCCTTTTCGCCACACGCCTCGAGCTCCGATGCCTGCTTTAGCATTTTTTTGTTCTCACGGGCCAAAAGCCCCTCGACTGTTCTGATTATATCTCTTGCTCTCGAAACAAGCGCCGCCTCACGAGCTTTTTCACCGTAAAACGAGCTTAGAAGCTCTGAAAACGAGCCAAAAATTTTATATTCTCCGTACTGTGTGACAGGCGTAAACGAATATTCCTTTTGACCGAACGAACAAGGCACAAATCTTTTTGCCGCTATATCCTGCACAAACATCATTCGCTGCTCGTCAAGCCTTGCAAGGTCGATGTCACAAAGCACCGCATCGACGTCGCCGCAGGCACGAAACGTGATCTCTCTTGCCGTGAGCGGCGAAAGGCACGAAAAAGTGGCAAGCAAAAACTTTTCGCACTTTTTTGCGGAATTCTGCTCGCAAAGCGCAATGAAATCATCTGTCGAAACAGCCGCAAGGTCGAGCTTGTTCTGCGCAGGCGGCAGTGAATATCGTGCTCCGATCATAACAGGGCGTGTACCCTCGGTAATATCAGAAAGATGCGTTGCGCCGAGTATCCTGTCGTCCTCCGAGCAAAGCAATATATTTGAATACTTGCCCATCATTTCGGCATATATTATGCTCTTTTTGGGGTAGCCCATGTCGTCAGTGCCGTCGAACACAAGCTTGATAATTCTTTCGCCCTTGATCGCCTCTGCCGAAAACAGCCTCGACGAGACGAGATGCTTGCGAAACAGCATACAAAGCGACGACGGGACGTCACGGCACGGCGTATCGCCGTCTGTTGCCGCAACAATAGGTGCAGACGCCGAAGCACTGATGACCAGAGTGCGGCGCACACCGTCCTTATATAGTGATAAATAAAACGACGAGGGCGAGCCCTGACAGAGCTTGTCTACCCTCGCCCCGGCATATTCGTTTATCTCTGCCGCCGCAGCGACACAAAAATAACCGTCAAACGCCATATTCTATATCCTCATTAAAATCAAAAACCATTATCTCGAGGTCGTCCACAAACTCATCACGCAGAGTTTTTGCCAAGGCAGGCAGCACCACACGCTCGGTTGCGTGATGCGTAGCGCAGACAAGCGTAATGCCTATTTCATGCGCCGCAATGAACGAGCTGTGGTTGGCTTCGCCTGTTATAAAGGCGTCGCAGCCGTATGCGTATTTTGCCTTGATGATCTCATCCTTGCCTGCTCCGCTGACTATGCCGACACGGTGTATGGTCCTGCCGCTGTCGACGACAAACGGATGCACGCCGAGTGCGCCCTCGACCAGCATTGAAAGCTGCTGCGTGGTCATAGGCTCTGTTTCGGCTATTCTGCCGCAACCGCCCATGCGCTTAAAATCGACAAAGCCGAGCGCTTTGCAAAGGCAGTCGTTGACGCCGCCGTCTGCTTCATCGAGCCTCGTGTGATACGAAAGCAGGCCGATGCCGCATTTTTTGAGCATTATATACCGCTTGACCACGTCGATGGGATAAGGGCTCTTAAACAGCAAAGGATGATGAGTTATGATGAGATCGCAGCCGTGCCTGCGTGCATATTTTATTGCAGGCGTGGTAGCGTCAAGCGCAACGAGCACACGGTGTATCTCGAGGTCACAAAAGACCATCTCACCGTCGTGATCCCAGGGCGCAGAAAGCTCTTTGTCATACGTGCGTCCAAGATATGCGCTTATCTCATCATAGTATCTCATTTTGTCTATCCTGTTTATCTTTGATAATTATAATTATTTCAAAAGTCCTCTGACCTTGGCGGCTATGCCGTCGGCGTTGAGGCCGTAATAGTCAAGCAATACCGACGCCGAAGCCGACTTGCCGAATACATCCTCGATGCCGACACGTGCCATACGTGTGGGGCACTCCTCGGACAAGACTTCTGCGACCGCACTGCCGAGACCACCGACGATGCTGTGCTCCTCTGCGGTGACGACTTTGCCTGTCTTTGCAGCGTATTTGACTATCGTTTCTTTGTCGATAGGCTTTATCGTGTGAACGTTGATGACTGCTGCCGAAATGCCCTCTGATGCAAGCTTTTCTGCTGCCTCGAGAGCGGCGGCGACCATTATGCCTGTTGCGAATATAGCAACGTCATCGCCTTCTCTGAGCACGACGGCTTTGCCCGGCTCAAAAACATAGGTATCCTTGTCGAATATGACAGGCACTGCAAATCTGCCGAGTCGCATATAGACAGGGCCGTTATAGTCAAAAGTAGACATTACGGCAGCACGAGCCTCGACTGCATCGGCAGGATTGATGACTGTCATACCGGGGCAAGAGCGCATAAGCGCGATGTCCTCGCAGAACTGATGCGTTGCGCCATCCTCGCCGACTGTTATGCCTGCGTGGCTTGCGCAGATCCTGACAGGCAGGTTGGTGTGAGCGACCGAGTTGCGGATCTGCTCATATGCTCTGCCGCAAGCGAACATTGCAAAGCTCGAAGCGAATGCGGGAACGCCTGTTGCGGCAATACCTGCGGCGACCGAGATCATATTTTCTTCTGCGATGCCGCAGTTGATAAAGCGCTCGGGATATTTTTTTGCGAATATTGCGGTCTGCGTCGAGCCCGACAGGTCGGCGTCAAGCACAAAATAATCATATCTGTCGCCAAACTCGGCGAGCGTGTTGCCGTATGCGACGCGCGTAGCGATGCGCTCGGGATTTTGAGACTTATTAAGCATTTTCAAGCTCCTCCTCGGCTTTTTTGCAGGCAGCTTCAAGCTCTGCCGCAGCGATATCATACTCAGCCTGCTTGGGCGCTTTGCCATGCCAGCCATAGTTGTTTTCCATATAAGAAACGCCCTTGCCCTTGACGGTGTTGCAGATTATCATTGCAGGCTTGCCGCAATCACAGGCTGCTGTAACCGCCTTGTCGATCTGATCAAAATCGTGACCGTCGATGGTCTGCACGAACCAGCCGAACGCCTCAAACTTTTTGTCAAGCGGCGTGGGGTTCATAACGTCTCTGACGTCGCCGTCTATCTGCAAATGGTTGAAATCAAGGAATGCGATGAGGTTGTCGAGCTTATAATGAGCGGCAAACATTGCTGCCTCCCAGATCATGCCCTCCTGCGATTCGCCGTCGCCTATGATGGTATAGACCTTATAATTCTTGCCTCTGCGCTTGCCCGAAACAGCCATTCCGCAAGCGGCAGAAAAGCCCTGTCCGAGCGAGCCTGTCGAAATATCGACGCCGCTCGTGGTGAGCATATCGGGGTGACCCTGCAAAAAGCTGTCGAGATGCCTGAGTCCTGTCAATTCGGACTCGTCAAAATACCCCTTGAGTGCAAGCGCTGCATAAAGTGCGGGCGCGGCGTGACCCTTTGACAAAACAAATCTGTCACGGTCGGCATCCTGCGGTGCAGCGGGATCTGCATTCATTTTGTAAAAATAAAGATACGCCATAACATCGGCTATCGACAAAGAACCTCCCGGATGTCCCGATCCGGCGGCAAACACAGACGCTAAAACGTCCTTGCGAATATGCGCGGCTCTTTCGCTAAGATAAAGACGCTGCTTTTTTTCCATAATGACTCCTAAATCCTATCTGATTTTATCAAGTTTAGCAAGTATTTTGCTGAAATAATCAGGCATATCGGCAGTAAACTGCATTCTTTCACCTGTTATCGGATGTGTAAACGCGATATATTTCGCCCAAAGGCACTGACCCTCGAGGTGAAACCTGTCGGTCTTGTCGCCATAGACAATATCGCCGAGCAACGGATGCCCCATCGACTGCATATGCACTCTGATCTGGTGCGTTCTGCCTGTAAGCAAGGTGCATTCGATATGCGTGTATCCGTCAAATCTGTCTATCACGCGCCAAAGCGTTGTCGCTTCACGGCCCGTGCTGTCGACGCACATTTTTTTGCGGTCGACCTTGTGACGCGCTATCGGGCGGTCAATGCGCCCCTCGTCGTCCTTTAAAGAGCCTATGACCACAGCCTCATACTTGCGGTCAAAGGTGTGGGCGGCTATCTGAGCAGCCAGCCCGTTATGAGCCTCATCGGTCTTTGCGACCATGAGCAGTCCTGATGTCATCTTGTCGATGCGATGGACTATGCCGGGTCTTTCGACGCCGTTTATCGACGACAGCCTGCCTGCACAATGATAAAGCAATGCGTTGACCAGAGTGCCGTCGGGATTGCCGGCGGCAGGATGCACCACCATACCGCGCGGCTTGTCGACCACCAGCAGGTGCTCATCCTCATAAACGATGGTTATGGGCAATTCCTGCGGCTGATTGTCAAGCTTTTTAGGCTCGGGCAATAGCACCTCGACTGTTTCTGCTCCTATAAGCTTATAGCTCTTTGAAGCCTTTTTGCCGTCGACAGTGACAGCGCCCTCAGTAATAAGCTGCTGTGCGAGCGAGCGACTGACGCCTGCACCGTCGGCGACAAAAACGTCAAGCCGCTGCCCGCAATGAATATTTTCTGCTTTAAGCGTCACAGCCGTCACCGTCCTCTTGCTTTGGCTCGTCGGCGGGTTTGCCGTCATTCTTGAGCTCAAAGAATATGACGTAGATTGCTATGACTGCCGCTCCGATGCAAACAAACGAATCGGCGGCATTAAAGACGGGAAAATCAATAAATGTAAAGCGCAAAAAATCCGTGACCTTGCCGAATGCGATGCGGTCGATCATATTGCCTATTCCGCCGCCCAAAACCATGGCAATGCCGATGTTGAGCAGTCGGCTGCGCTTATAGCACTTGCACAAAAACACTATCATACCGACGATGGCGACGCTGGAAAGCAGCATAAACACCCATCTGTGCTCGGAAAACATGCCCCAGGCTGCGCCCTCGTTCTCGATATGAGTGAAATTGATAAACCACGGAATAAACTCGACCGTATCTCCGATAGCCAAGCCGTTCCTGACGACGACCTTGGTTATCTGATCGATGATTATGACCGCAATCGTGATAATAACAGCTAACATACTGCGTCGTGGCAACGCTTGCAAAGCCTGCCGCCCTCGCCGTCATCGACGGTATCGTCGCGGTATGCCCAGCATCTGACGCACTTTTCGCCCGAAGCGAGCTTGACGTCGACGCCTATGCCGCAGGCGGTGTCCTTAAACACGCCCTCGGGTATCTCGCCTCTGACGATATGCACCTTGCTGACGATAAACACAGTCTCGAGCTGTGCCTGATGGCGTTCGAAGAGGTCGATAGCCTCGCAATCGCCATAAACGGTCACCTCTGCCTCGAGCGACTTGCCGATGAGCTTGTCTGCTCTTGCTACCTCGAGCGCCTTCATAACGTCGTCGCGGCAGGTAAAGAGCCTGTCGTATTCGGCGCAAAGCTCGTCGTCGCCGTCTGCCGCTGTATATTCGGGCAGTCTGTTGAGGAAAACACTGCGCTGATCGTCGCCGCTTCTGTGCTTGAGGAAGCTCCAAGCCTCCTCTGCCGTGAACGAAAGCACCGGCGCGATGAGTCTGATGATGGCAGAAAGTGCCTCATACATAACGGTTTGAACCGCTCTGCGCTCTTTGGCGTCTGCCTTTTCGCAATAAAGTGTATCCTTGGTCATGTCGATATACCATTTTGAAAGCTCTATCGTGCAGAACGACAGTATCTCGTGATATACCACATGGAATTCATAGTCGTTATAAGCCTGCGTACACTTCTTGATGAGTCTGCCGAGCGACGCCAATGCCCACCTGTCGATAGGCGACATGGCATCTCTGCCGACCGCATCCTTATCGGGATCAAAATCGCCGACGTTGGCAAGCAATATTCTTATGGTGTTGCGTATCTTGCGATAGCTCTCTGAAAGCTGCTTGAAGATGGCATCTGAAACACGCACATCCGCTCTGTAATCGCTCGAAGCGACCCACAGCCTCAGCATATCTGCGCCATAGCGGGTTATGACCTGCTCGGGAGCAACAGTGTTGCCGAGCGATTTGTGCATAGCCTTGCCCTCGCCGTCGACTGTCCAGCCGTGCGTAAGCACCTGCTTGAAGGGTGCTTTGCCCTTATGACCGCCGATCGAAGTGAGCAGCGAAGACTGGAACCAGCCTCTGTATTGGTCTGCGCCCTCGAGATAGAGGTCTGCAACCTTGTCACCGAGCACGCTGTAATGCGACGAGCCGCTGTCAAACCAGCCGTCGAGCGTATCGGTCTCTTTTGCAAAATGCTTGCCGCCGCACTTGGGGCAGACAAAGCCCTCGGGCAAAAGCTCGTTCGCCTCGCGGATGAACCACGCATTGGAGCCCTCACGCGAGAATATATCTGCTACGCTGTCGATTGTAGCCTGGTCACAAATGACCTCGCCGCAATCCTCGCAATAGAATACGGGAATAGGCAGACCCCAGTGACGCTGGCGTGAAATGCACCAGTCGGCACGCTCTTTGATCATGGAAGTAATACGATCGCCGCCCCATGCAGGGATCCATTCGACGCCCTCGCAAGCCTTGACTGCGTCATCTCTGAACTTTTCGACCGAGCAGAACCACTGCGGTGTAGCACGGAAGATGATGGGATGCTTGCAGCGCCAGCAGTGAGGATAAGAGTGCACCAGCTCCTCTGATGCAAAGAGCGCTCCGCTCTCACGCATATCGTCGACGATAGCCTTGTTTGATTCGTCGGTGGTCATGCCCTGATATTTGCCCGCAAGCTCTGTCTGGCGACCTCTGTCGTCGACAGGGACGCATATTTCAAGACCGTATCTCATGCCGGTGTGATAGTCGTCAACACCAAAGCCGGGTGCTGTATGCACGCAGCCTGTGCCGCTGTCCATGGTGACATAGTCGGCGGTGACGAGCAGGCTCGTCTTGTCGAGGAACGGATGCGCTGCCGTGCAGTATTCAAAATCGCCGCCCTTAAACTCGGCTATGATCTCGTATTCGGTTATTCCGCCGAAATCCATCGTCTTTTGGCAGAGCGCATCGGCGAGAATATAATACTCCTCGCCCGCCTTGACGAGCACATATTTTTCTCTCGGATGCAAAGCGATAGCCATATTGCCGGGCAACGTCCAGGGAGTGGTCGTCCATATGATAAAATATGTCTTTGCTTTGTCGCATATGCCGTCAAGAATGCCCTTGTCGTCCTTGACCGCAAACTTGACATATATCGACGTACACTTGTCGTCGGCGTATTCGATCTCTGCCTCGGCGAGTGCGGTCTCGTCATGAGCACACCAATAAACAGGCTTTAAGCCCTTATAGATGTATCCCTTTGAATACATCTCGCCGAATATTCTTATCTCGGTAGCCTCAAACTCGGGTGCCATGGTGATATACGGATTCTGCCAATCGCCGACGACGCCGAGACGCTTGAATGACTCACGCTGAAGGTCGATGAAGTTCTGCGCAAACTCCTGACAGTTCTGTCTGAATTCGGGCACCGTCATGCGCTTGCGGTCGAGCTTGTTCTTTTTGATTATAGCGCTCTCGATAGGCATACCGTGGTTGTCCCAGCCGGGAACGAACGGCGTGCGATAGCCCTGCATCGACTTTGACTTGACTATAAAGTCCTTGAGCAATTTGTTGAGCGCATGGCCTATGTGTATGTTGCCGTTAGAAAACGGAGGGCCGTCATGCAATATAAACTCGTCGTTGCCCTCGTTGACCTTCAGCATAAGGTCGTAAAGCCCCATCTCGTTCCAATGCGAAAGTATCTCGGGCTCTTTGACCGTGAGGTTTGCCCTCATAGAATATTCTGTGACGGGCAGGTTGAGTGTGTCTTTATATTCTCTTGCCATAGCTTAGTTTTCTCCATCCCCGTCTATGAGGTCGCCGACGGTGGGATCGCCGTCTGCGTCTGATGCGGGTTCAGCTTTCTTTTTAGACTTTTTGGGTTCTTGCTTTTCGCTGTCCTCGAGTGCCGCGGTCATAGCCTCAAAGCTCTCTTCGGGCAAAGGTTCATCAGAGGGCTGCTCTGACGCAGTTTTTTCATACTCCTGTCTGACGGCATCGCCGACATCCGACAGTATCTGATTTACTATCTCGCGCTCGTCTGGCAGAACTATCTCGCTCAGCTCGTTGACTGAGATCGACTGCAATTCTTCAACGTGCTTGCCGTAAAGCTCAAACACGCTCTTTTTAAACTCGACTATTGCCGAGCGGATGCGCCACATCTGCTGCTTTTCCTGCTCGATGCGCTCGTTGAATTCGTCGACGACGCGCTCGCAGCGCTCACGCACCGCGTTGACTATGACGTCGGCACGTTCGTTGGCATCTGCGATTATGCGGTCGCTCATCTTGCGAGCCGAAACCAGCGTGCTGCGGATCGCCTCCTCCTCTTGTCTGAGCTCATCATATGATGTCGTGACTATGCGCAATTTGCGGTCGAGCTCGGCGTTTTCTTTATAAAGCTCGGTATATTTTTGCAGCAAAAACTCGATGTATTCATCGACCTCGGCAGGGGAATATCCCTTGAGGCTGCGTGAGAACGCCTTGTTTTTGAGTTCGTGAGGAGCAAGCATAAATAACATCCTTTCGTAAAATATAATGCGGCGACTGTGTCACCGCGGTATTATCATTAATAAAATGCGCACTATAGAGATGATGGTATAGGTCAGCAAACTTGACAGGTCAAAACCCGAATCACTTATCGCCTCTGATCGCGAGAGCAAGTCCCTGACAGGTGCGATAAGCGGTTCGGTGACTGATACACACATATTATAGATATTGCCACCCTCGCCGCCGTTGAACATCGTCATGACAGCACGGACCACAATAAGCAATCCGACTGTCTCGAGCAAAAAGTCAACGGATATGGCGACAAATTCAATGATGTCCTGCATCGTTTAAATGGTCAAGCCTTTAAATGGCGATCAAAAGAGATCGCGGGGTCCCTGAGCTGCGTCATCGCCTTCGACCTGTGCAGGCTCTCCGGTGATGCCGACGTTCTTGGGAGTGAGGATATAAGTAGATGCGCCTGCGCGCTTGATCTGACCGTGAACGGCATAAACCACGCCCGAGCAGAAGTCGAGTATATGGCGCAGAAGGTCTGCGTTTGCATCCTCCATATTAAGCACGACTGTTCTGCCTGCGAGAAGCTGATCGGCAACAGCCTTGACCGATTCAAAGTTCTCGGGCTTCATTATCTTCATCTCAAGATTTGTGTTAGAGCCGATGCCTGCGCCTGCGGGGCGAGTCGGCTGCGGTGCGCGGGGTGCAGAAGCGGGTGCGGAAGGAGCGGATACTTCTTCCTCTTCCAATTCTTCGTCGTTTTCGTCAAATTCGTCATCGGTAAAGATGCGAGAGATGCGGTCCTTGAGTCCCATAGTTTACCTCCAAGTTTTATTTATAAATATTATTGATCACGTTTGCCAAACAGGGCAGTGCCGAGTCTGACGATGTTGGCGCCGTTCAAAGCCGCCGCCATATAATCATTGCTCATACCTGCCGACAAAATGTCTATGCTACCATTATACACTTTCGGCGACGATATATCAATGAGTTTTTTATATATTTTTGCGAAAAGTACTGCGTTTTTTTCGCCATCATCGCATTTTGGAGCGACTGCCATCAGTCCGCGCAGCCTCAGATGGTCAAATTCGGCGAGTGCGTCGGCGAATTCTGTCGCTTCGTCAAGCGAAATGCCGCCCTTGCTCTCTTCGTTTGCGAGGTTGATCTCGACGAGCACGTCCATCACCCTGCCGCAGGCGGCGGCACGGCGATCGATCTCGGCTGCCAATTTAAGAGTATCGACCGAGTGTATCATATTCACCTTGTCGATGATGTACTTTACCTTGTTGGTCTGCAATCTGCCGATGAAATGTATCTCGCACTTATCCTTGTCGATGGCGTCGTATTTTTCAAGCAGCTCCTGCACACGGTTTTCGCCTATCAGGTCGATGCCGTTTGCCAAAGCGAAATTTATCACCTCGGGAGGCTGCGTCTTTGTGGCGGCAAGCACCCTCACTCCGACAGGCAACGATGCCTTGATGCGCTCGATGTTGGCTTTGAGCTCGGGATAGGTGATAGTCATCGCACAAGCACCCCCTCGTATATTCCCGTGCCCGAGGTTATCACTGTGTCATAAAGCGAGAGCGCCGTGCTTGAGATATAAGACTTATCGACCCTGTCGGGATACTGCGGATTGACAGGCAAAGCGCAGACATAATAGTTGCCCTGCCTGCAAAGCACCTCGGCGGTCTTGAATTTTATGACGCTGCCGTCGAGAATATATACACCCTGAACGTCATCCTTTATTCTGAGCGCTTCGACCGAGATGCGCAAGCCAGAATATGTTCCGCCGACGACCTGCACGGTCTGGCTGCGTGTGTACGAAAGTCCGTCAGGCATAACATTGCAGCTAAATACCGCAAGTGCGACGTCGCTGTCGCTTTGTGTTATGCAGCGTTCAAACACGCATCCGAGCTCTGTGCCGGACGAATAAGGAAACACTATGTCATAGCTTCTGCCGGCTTTGTATGCTTCTGCGGTCTTTTTGTCGGTGCGGCAGAGCATATACCAATTCTCGCTGCGAACGATCTTGCCTGCCGACGAGTTGATAGACTTTTGGTCTGCCTTGAGGTCGCCGAGTCTGTCGAAGCCGGAAACTGTCATGTAATAAAGCGAATCGAGCGTAAACTGACCTTCATAGCCGTCAACGTCGGTGAAAAAATAGCCAGACGACGGCGATTTTGCCGTTTCTCTGTCCTTGCTGAGCGTGCCTCTGAGCGTTGCCGCCTCGCTCTTGAGCTCTGAAATGCGCGACTCATAGTCCTTGAGGCTCTGCGAAAGTGCGGCGCTGCGGTTCATCTGAATATTCAGTTCCTCTTTGTATCTTACAGCCGCCTCGAGATCATCCTTGAGTATGCACTCGGAAATGATGGTGCGAAGCTCGGTTATGCGCGAAAGAATGACATTGATGTCAGTTGTCGTAGCGCCCTCGCTGATAGCCGATGCCTCGAGCATATCAATGCTTTTTTCTATCTCGGCGATGCGGTTGCTGGTGGCGGCGTCGCTCTCGTTTTTATAGAGATAAGCGACCTGATCGCCCGCCTTGACCTTTTCGCCGTCATCAAACAGGTATGATGCCGTGCTGCCTACGCTGCCCTGCACGAGCACCTCGTCTCTGAATATATAGCACTCCATCTCGGTCATGTCACGCACAGTAGTATATATTGCGCTTTCGACCTCGATATCAACGCCTGCGCTGACTACAAGCTGCATGATTATAAACACCACGAGCGCGATCGCTATGACCGTGGTGGCAAGCTGTTTTAAAAAGTCAGTCATCAGCCAAAAACTCCTTTGAAATTTCGAGCGCTCTTGCAAGCACCTCGCTTCTGTCTGTCGACGAAATGTCAAATATCACTCTGTCGTCAAATTTTGTGAAATATGTCATCTGCCGCTTGACATAGTTGCGTGTATGCTGCTTTACCAGCGCCGTTGCATCGTCAAGCGTCATCAAGCCGTCAAAATAGCCGTAAAATTCTTTATAGCCTATCGCCTGAGAGGCTGTCGGTGTCTGCCGCAGGCCTCTTTCGCAAAGTGTCTGCACCTCTGAAAGCAAGCCCTCATCGAGCATCTTGTCGACCCTAATGTCGCAGTTTTGATATATCGCCGCTCTGTCGGCGCAGGTCAGATGCAGATGCAAAGTGCGGTAAGGCGAAGCGCATTCGCTGACGCTGTCTGCCAGCTCGCTCTTGGTCGTCCCGAACGATGCAAGCTCTATCGCGCGGATAACACGCTTTATGTTGTTTGGATGTATCTCTGAAGCAGAGCGGGGATCAAGCTCTTCAAGCCTTGCGTGCAATGCCTCTGCGCCGTTCTGTGCGGCAAAGGCATAAAGCTCCTCACGCAATTCCGCATTCGCTCCGTCAGCCTCAAAAAACCTGCCCGACGTGAGCATTCTGATATACATTCCCGTGCCTCCGACCAGTATAGGCACTTTTTTGCGTGACGAAATATCGTCGATGCATTCGGAAGCGAGCCTTATAAATTCAGACACCGAAAACGGCGTTTGAATATCGGCAATATCTATCATATGATGTACGGCAGCGGCACGCTCGGCGATCGTCGGCTTTGCCGTGCCGATGTCCATGCCACGGTATATCTGCATAGAATCGCCGCTGACTATCTCACCGCCGATACGCTGTGCAAGCTCGATACCGAGCGCCGTTTTGCCCGACGCCGTCGGACCTGAAATAATTATTAGCGATTGCATAATGTGCTCCAAAAATCGTCAGTATATAATCATAAGGACTGCAATGCCGGCGGTTAGTTGTATGCTTGTTGCATTGCAATTACATAAGCAAGCCGAGCGGCTATTGCACGCCGTCGGCAACGCCATACTCTCGCTTCATTGCCTCTGTGGAAACCACCCATTGCTTGCCAAATTTATATACATCCACGCCGTCAACGAGTTTGCCATATGCTATCGCTTTGCGAAGTGTGCTCTCGTTCAAGCCCCAAAGCGAAGTAGCATCACTTAAAGCCATAAGCCCATCAAACGGAGTATTTACTCGAGTTCCGTTTTCCCAAAGCTCGTCACAAGAAATGTCAAGATCGTCATTCCAGACAACGCCGTATCCGCCAACATCGACGGCGACGCTCGAAAACAGCTCGTCATTTTTCAAAGTGACAAAAGCAGGCAACTTTTCGAACAAAGGTCTTACCTCATATATCTTTGTAACGCCCTCGCAAAATCGGACGCTTAATTTATAGTCGGGCAAAGCCGAAACGCTTTTTATTTTGTGAAACATATTGCACACCTTTCCATTATTCGAGAGGCGAAATGCTCCTGAAGTTCCGAGTCTCCCATATGTCCTTCAGCTCGTCTTTATGTAAGCCGATCCACTCTCTCACCATGGCAAGCGCCTTTGGCGGCAAATAGCCTTCCAAAACTTCTCCGTTCGTAAAATCTATCGCCGCACAACATCATCGTTGTAAAAAGCGTGAATGTGCGGTGGGTTTATGCTCTTTCTGTAAAAAATACATTCTAATGGCAATCCCGTAAAATCTCGATAAAACAGGCATATCGCACCTCCAGCATTCTCTTAGTTACATTATATCACGGTATCGTGATATTGTCAAGCCTCCCAAATTTTTGTTAGCAAAGCACACCTTTTGGCTTCTCATCAGCCCATCCCCGCCTACTCGATATACATTGCATCGCCGAACGAAAAGAATCTATATCTCTCTTCGACCGCCTTTTTATAGGCGTTCATGGTGTTATCATAGCCTGCAAACGCCGAAACGAGCATTATAAGCGTGCTCTCGGGCAGATGAAAATTGGTTATCAGCGCATCGACGCACTTGAATTTATATGGTGGATGTATAAATATCGACGTTTCGCCATCGTATTCGTGCAATACTCCGCTGTCGTCGGATGCAGTTTCAAGCGTGCGCACCGAGGTAGTTCCGACCGCAACGATCCTGCCGCCGTTTTGCCTTATGCGGTTGATGTTCTGTGCGGTTTCGGGCGTGACACGCATATATTCGCTGTGCATTATATGACCCGAGAGGTCGTCCTCCTTGACAGGCCTGAACGTGCCAAGTCCGACGTGCAGCAGCACACGCTCGATATGCACACCCTTTGCCTGCAATTTGTCCAACAATTCAGGCGTGAAGTGCAGGCCTGCCGTAGGTGCGGCAGCAGAGCCGTTAACGCGTGAATAGACCGTTTGATAGCGCTCTGCATCGGTGAGCCTTTCTGTTATATACGGCGGAAGCGGCATCGAGCCTATCTCCGAAAGTATCTCGATGAATATTCCGTCGGCGATAAACCTGATAAGTCTTTTGCCGTCCTCGAGTATCTCGACGACCTCGGCAGAAAGCTTGTCGCCGAATATCAATTTATCACCCGGGCGTGCCTTTTTGCCCGGCTTGTTCAAGCACTCCCAAAGCTCATCGCCGTTGTCTGTCGGAACACGCTTCAGCAGCAGAGTCTCGACTGCGCCTGCGTGACGCGGATTGACGCCGAAAAGCCTTGCGGGAATAACTCGGGTCTCGTTGATAACGAGGCAATCGCCCTTGTTTATATAATCGACGATATCAGAAAAATGCCTGTGCTCGAGAGCACCATCCGACCTGTGCATGACCAAAAGCCGCGACATATCGCGCTTTGCAGCAGGTGTCTGAGCGATAAGCTCCTGCGGCAGATCATATTTATAGCTTGAACGCTTAAGCAGATCCAATTTTTACCCCCTCGCGCACAACTGCGCTATACGACAAATATAATGATACAAATGTATTTTATCACAACTATCACGAAATTACAACACCAAAGCAGGTATCATATGAAAAAATCGACTTTGTTTATAGGCTCTGCGACAGCGCTTGTCACTCCGTTTGTCGGCGGCGAGATCGATTGGCTGTCGTTTGCGAGTCTGATAGAATTTCAGCTCACCGCAGGCACGGATGCGCTCGTCATATGCGGTACAACAGGTGAAAGCGCCACGCTGACCTACGATGAGCAAAAGGAATGCATCGCCTTTGCCATCGACCAGGCACGCGGCAGAGTGCCGATAATCGCAGGTGCAGGCAGCAACAGCACAAAGAATGCGGCAAGGCTTGCCAAAAACGCCCAAAAAGCAGGTGCAGACGCGATTCTTTCGGTCACGCCTTATTACAACAAGTGCTCGCCCGACGGACTTTATAAGCACTTCGAAGCGATAGCCGCATCGGTTTCTGTTCCTCTTATCGTTTATAATGTTCCGACACGCACAGGTATGAGCATCACGCCCGAGGAATATCTGAAGCTGTCCGAGATAGACGGTGTTGCGGCAATAAAAGAGGCAGGCAGGGACATAGGCGCATTCGCCGAGACTGCATATCTCGTCGGCGACAGGCTCGACATATACTGCGGCAACGACGATATGCTTTTGCCCGAGCTGTCGCTGGGCGCAAAGGGGATAATCAGTGTTGTTTCAAACCTCGAACCAAAGGCGGTAAAGCGGATCTGCTCTGCCTATTTCGACGACGACCACAGACGCGCCGCCGCAGAATTCAAAAGGCTTTATCCAATAATAAAGCAGCTTTCAAAGGGCATAAATCCCGCACCTGTCAAAAAGCTTATGGCTGACAGGAATATGCTCAAAAACGAATTGAGATTGCCACTCACCGAAATAACCTCGGACCTTTGAAAGCACGACATAAAAGCCGCCTGATTTCACTCAGACGGCTTTGATCTTATTTATTCTTTATCACCCTGCAGGGAACGCCGACTGCGACGACGTTTGACGGCAGGTCGTGAGTGACCACACTGCCTGCGCCGACGACTGTATTATCGCCTATCGTGACACCGGGCAGGACTATAACGCCTGCGCCGAGCCAGCAGTTTTTGCCTATTCTGATAGGCTTGTTGTACTGATAAGCCATTCTGCGCAATTCGTCATCGAGAGGATGTGCGGCGGTGGCAAGCACGACATTCGGCCCGAACATGGTGCTATCGCCGACAAATATCTCGGTGTCGTCGACCAGAGTCAAGCCGAAGTTGGCATAAATATTCTTGCCGAACCTGACAAATTCGCCTGCCATATTGGCGTGAAGCGGCGGCTCGATATAGCAGCCCTCGCCTATCGCAGCGAACATTTCCTTCAGCATTTTTGCTCTTTTTTCGCCCTCTGAGGGTCTTGTTGCGTTGTAATCATAAAGCATTTCGAGCCTCTCGAGCTGGTGCTTTGCGCGCTCGGGCTCTGTGCAAAGATATGTTTCGCCGGTGTGCTGCTTGTCATCGGTGAAAAGGCTCATCGGGATCTGCGAGATGTCGTCATAAACAGTATCGGTGCGCTCGAGCAAAAGCTTTTTGTTGCTTTCCTCGGGAGCGACGCCTATCATTTTGATGCCATAGCCTGCTGCAAAATCGCAGTCGACATATGTGTCGCCGACCATGCAGAGCTCGGATCTTGAAAGCGAATACTTCTTTGCAAAGCAGTCGAGATAATACGGATCGGGCTTTGGCGGATGGATGCCGTCGGCGCAATATATCTCGTCAAAAAAGCCTGCTATGCCAAACTGCGCAAGGCATTTATCTGCGCCGAACCTGTCGTCGGACGTGATGAGTGCTATATGCACGCCTTTTGATCTGAGCAGCCTGAAAAAGCCGACTATATCATCGCAAGCAGGCGTTATTGCGCCTCTTGCAAAGCTTGCGTGAAACGCCGAAACAGTGAAGCTGTCAAACTCGTCTTTGTCTATCGATACTCCGTGGCTCGCCAGCACTTTTTCAAAGCATTCCGCCATCATTTGATATGTGCCGCCTGCCAGAACGCCTGTTATATCGGTCACGCCGTCATAAACGCCGACAGACGCAAAAAGTTCGTTTTTCGCCTCGCTCGGCAAAGAATAACGCTCGACGACCGCATCGATTGCGCCCTCTGCCACCGGCAGCCAAAGTGCGTCGAAATCGAGCAAGGTGCCGTCTTTATCAAAAATAATTCCTTTGATCATAGCAATACGCTCCGTATATTATTTTATAATTCATAATACAATATATTGCCGTCTTTTGCAAGCCGTTTTTGTTGACACACAAAAAGATGTTTGATATAATAAGCTACAAGCTTTTGCTGGAGGGATTTTTTGTATGACTAATCACATATTGCTCAGCGACCTCAAGTCGGGCATCAGCGTTGAGGGCTGCTATATTTTAAAGGATGCCGCCGTAAAGCTCGCTTCTAACGGGCGCAAATATCTGTCGGGCGTGCTTTCGGATGCTTCGGGCGAGGCAGACCTCATGATGTGGGACTATCAGGGGACTGTCGGTCCGCAGGACGTCGGTGAAGCGGTGCTCGTTCGCGGCAACGTCGGCGAATACAAGGGCTCCCTGCAGATAACAGGCATCAGGATACAGCTTGCACCAGAGGGAACATACGAGCTCACAGACCTCGTGCCGTCCGCACCCATCGACAGAGACAGGGCACTCGAATACATCAAAGAGACTGTTGCATCTATCACCGACGACGACTATAAAAAAATCGCCGAAACGCTGCTTGCACGCCATCTCGACGATTTTGCGAAGATCCCCGCCGCAAAAAGCGTGCACCACGGATTTTTATACGGGCTTCTCATGCACACGGCATATATGCTGCGCACGGCAGAATTTCTCGCAAAGCAATATTCGACAGTCGTCGACCGCAGCCTGCTCATTGCCGGCACGGTATTGCACGACCTCGCAAAAACAGAGGAATTTTGCATATCAAAATACGGGCTCGTCACCGATTATTCCGCAAAGGGTCAGCTTATCGGGCATCTCGTCGCAGGCGCAATGAGTGTCGCCGACACAGCAAAGGAATTGGGCATTGACGAAAAGAAATCCATGCTCCTTCAGCACATGATACTTTCGCACCACGGCACTCCCGAGCACGGAGCGGCAGTCGTGCCTGTCTGCGCAGAAGCAGAATTGCTGCATTACATCGACCTCATCGACAGCCGCATGGAAATATACGCCGAAAACTTCAAGACCATGCAGCCCGATACGTTCAGCCCCAAGAGCATATTCGCACTGGAGCATAAGATATATAAACACAAATAAGCGCTTTGCGCAGGCAAGAACAAATAGACAAGGTGGATTTCCGCACATATGTGCGAAAATCCACCTTTTTATAAGCAATGTTGTCACTTAGTGACAGCAAGTCTTTTTACTTCACTCCGTATGCTTCGAGGAGGTTGTTTATATCAGATTCCATATCGCCCTTGATGCTGTCGAGCTTGCTGGCGATATCAGCGGAATAAGACTGTGCAAGTGTCGAGAACACGCTCGTAACGCCGCCGAAATCGTGCAGAGCGCCGAGGTCGTACTTGATGTTGGCGAAGATATATTCGTCGAGCATCTCTTCAGACTCGGGGTCTTTGGTATCGCGGCCCTTGAGTATGGTCTCATAGTATGCAGGTGTGATGGTGTTCTTAGCTTCTGCCGCCATCGCCTCGATCATGAATGCCGAGAACTCGGGGTCAGGAGCGGAAACAGGGATGGTTATACCGTATGCCCATGTGCCGGAGCAGGGTGTGTAATAGGTGTCCTGCGTTTCGTCGAGCTTGGGCAGCGGCAGGAAGCCCCATTCGTTGAGGTCCTTGTATGCACGCAGCTTTTTGATAGCGCTGAATGCGCTGTTATAGAACAGAGCGCGGTTTTCGCCGAATACGTCAAGGCCTGCCTGCCAGATAGTAGTGCCCGAAACGCTGATCTCGTTGCAATACAGTCTCCAGGTGTCCTTCTCGGCAAATCTCGAAAGCACCTTCTGTGCGACGGTGATCGAGCGGTTGGTAGAGCCGATGTAGATATAGGGCTTGCCCTGTGCGTCCTTGGTGACGAACGACTCGCCGGAAGCGAGATAATAGCTTACGGGCAGACCGTAGCTTGCAATCAGACCCCATTTGTCCTTATAGGTCATGCCTGCCTGGCCGTCGGATTCTTTGGTATATGCCTTTGCGAGCTCATACATACGGTCGAATGTCCATTCGCCGTCTCTGACCTCCTGGAACAGGTCGATCTCTTCGCCGTACGACTTGCTGACCTCCTCAAGCAGCGGCTTGTTAAAGAGCACTGCCGAGCTGACGATCTTCTGCATCAGCGAGATATCGCCGACTGCAAAATAAACATTGTCGCCAACTGTCATGGTGTCGGTGAAGTTCTGATCCCACCAGGGCATTTCGAGGTCGATATATTCATCAAAATCGTTGAGCGCATAGAAATAATTTTGCTGTGCAAGTGTGGTAGCGTTGCCAAGGAATGGCATTGCTGCGTCATAGCCGACACCGCCGCCCTGGATGCCGCCTGCGTCGATATCCTTTTTAAGCTCATCGACAACGTCGGCGACTGCATACGCCTTTATGCGAACCTTTTTGTATCTGTCATAAAGTGCATTGTTGCGGCTTGCGACTGCGCTGTTGAGCGCCTCGTCGGTGGTGTCATAAAGGTCGGGCTCGATGTCCTCAGAGAAATAGGTGTCCTGTCTTTCTTTGGAATAAACGAGTACCTTAAAGACTTTTTCTTCTTCCCAGGTATATTCGGGCAGCTCAGGCTCGTATTTGCCTGTCTCCTCGTTATAGCCGGGGATGTCGTTTTCGGGCTGCTTTGAGGATTCCTCGTTGCCCGTGGAGCTTGATGATGTGCCGTCCTTCGAGGTGTCTGCCGTGTTGTCAGCGCAGGATGCGAGCGTGGGCAGGAGAACCATCACAAGGCAAAGCAGCAAAATGATGATCTTTTTCATTTTAATTTAAATCTCCTTGATCAAAACTCAGCCACCGTAGTTTGCGATAAGCTGATCGATTGCGGTTTGGGTAGCGTCCTTGGAGCTTGCGAGAGTCGAAGCTATATCGGTGCTGCCGCTGGAGGTAAGTGTGGTGAGCACTGTGCCGATGGAATTGAAGTTATAAACGATGCCTACGTCATAAACGATGTTCTTAAAGACATAGTTGTCGAGCATTTCTTCAGACTCGGGGTCCTTAGAGTCTCTGTCCTTGAGGACGACTTCATAATATGCGTCGGTGAGGTAGTTCTTGGATTCGCAAGCGAGAACCTCGATCATATAAGCCGAGAATTCGGGGTTCTTGACGTTAGCGGGAATGACGATGCAGGTTGCATAGTCGGGGTTGGTGAAGGTATAGTATTCATCCTGAGCCTCTTCGTACTTGGGCAGAGGCAGAATGCCAAACTCAACGCCCTTGGTGTAGGAGCGCAGCTTTTTGACAGCAGAGAATGCGTTGGTTCTGAACAGGCAGCGGCCTTCGCCGAAAACGTCGAGCGAGGTAGCCCAGATATTGGTGACCTTGCCGTTGTCGTTGTTGCAGATATAGCAGCCCCACGACTGATAGTCGGCATAGGTCTGCAGAAGCTTTTGAGCAACAGTCACAGAGCGGTCAGAGCCGATAGAGATCTGAGGAACGCCGCTTGCGTTGATGGTGCAGAAGTTCTGACCTGCTGCAACATAATATGCTCTGGGGTCGGTGATAGAGGAAGAAAGTCCCCAGGTTGCGTTGGGATCGTCGCCGGTCGTGCCAATATTGTTGCTGGCAGCCATTCTCGACAGCTCGACAAGGCGGTCAAACGTCCACGTGCCGTCTCTGACCTCTTGATAAAGGTCTGCGGTAGAGTCGATATCGTTGAGCATACCCTTGTTAAAGACGATCGAGAAAGAAACGATCTTAGGCATTATCGAGATATCGCCGGTGGTAAAGAAGGTCTTGCCCTTGATGGTTGCGGTCTCGGTTGCGGTATCCTCCCACCAGGGTGCGTCAAAGTGCAGATAATCGCTGAAATTGTTGAGATCCTGCAGCTTGTTGTCGGCAGCGAGCAGTGCGGCAGCGCTCATAAAGGGCATTGCAGCATCAAAAAGATCCTCGCCTGTCAGAGCAACCTCTCTGATGTCGTCAGCGATCTTTTCGGTGTCATAGGTCTTGATCTCGACGCCGTATCTCTCGAGTATGACATTGTTGCGCTCTTCGAGGGCGGCTCTTATAGCCTCGTCGGTGTTCTCGCGGGGCAGAACGTCCTCGTTGTAATAGGTCGATTCACCTTGTTCGTTGGTAACACCGATGGTGAAGGTCTTTTGCTCGAAATCAAATTCGGGCATACTGTCGGGAAGGTGATAAACGTCATTGTCCTCGTCATAATAGGGCGAGTCGGCGTCCTCGGTGCCGCTTGATTCACCCGATTGAGAGGGCGCAACCGAGCCATCGGCCTTGCTTTCATCGCCGCTTGAGGGCGTGCAGGCGGTCAGCACGAGTGCTGTGAGCATCAGCAGACAAAGAATGAGTGATAATGCTTTTTTCATAGTGGTGTCCTTTCGTGTTGTAATTGCGAGTGCAAATAGGTATGCACTATATTCTTTTTGTATTTTATCACAAAAAAATATGGCTGTCAACATTTATCAGTTGATTTTATGCACAATTGATGGTAAAGTAATAGCAGTCATCCCGAAAGGAGCGGTCAAAAATGCAGAAATCAGGCTCGATTTTAAGATATGAATACTATAGCTCTGTCACCTCGACCAACGAGCTTATCAAGGCTCGTGCGGTGCAGGGCGAAAGCGAAGGGCTCGTCATAGTCGCCGACAGTCAGACAGGCGGCAAGGGCAGGCTCGGGCGTCAATTTGTCTCGCAAAAGGACAGCGGATTATATATGACATTGCTGCTGAGACCGCAGGCAAAGCCATCAGAGCTTATGAAGCTGACGGCAATGGTGGCATATGAGGTCTCGTGCGCAATAAAGCGCATCACAGGCATACAGACCTCGATAAAATGGGTCAACGACCTCTTTTATGACGGCAAAAAGATATGCGGCATACTTGTCGAAAGCGGCTTTGTCGGTCAGAATATAGACTTTGCCGCCGTCGGCATAGGCATCAACCTCGTCGACAACGGCATAAGCACGCTGGTCGACGGCGCAGGAGCGCTCGGCTGCGGTGTTTCTGTAAGAGAGGCACTGGCAAAAGAGATCGCCGAGGGAGTTCTTGAAGGCAGCAAAAGGCTTGAAACAGCCTATTTCATCGACGAATACCGCCGCCAAAGCTGTGTCATCGGCAGGCGCATAAGCGTCATCAAGAACGGTGTCGTCACTCCTGCGACGGCAGAAGCGATAACCGACGATGCGTTTTTGTGTGTCAGATACGACGACGGCAGTGCAGAGGTGCTGTCCTCGTTTGAGATCTCGGTGCGAAGCATATAATTATATGTAAAAACGTGTTGACAAAACACGGTTTGACTGCTATACTCCAATTTGAAAATGATTTTCAGATTGGAGTTTTTGTTTTGAGGAGCAGATATAACACGAGACAAAAGGACGCCATCAGGCAGTTTCTTATCTCGCACAAGGATCAAAGCTATACCGCATCAGAGATATACGCCGCACTCGCCGACACAGGCATCAGCAGGACGACTGTATACAGGGCGCTTTCTGCGCTCGAGGCAGACGGATTTTGTGCAAAATATCCCAACGTAGCGACGCTCTGCGACAGCTATCAATATCTCGAGAAAATGTCGTGCCACAGGCATATTCACTATATATGCTCAAAATGCGGCAAGGTCGGGCATCTCGACTGCTCTTTTATGGACGAACTGCGTGAGCACGTCGAGGGCGGCCACAACTTCAGCATAGACAGTGAGAGATCTATTATCTACGGCACCTGCTCGACCTGCAAAGAGAGTGAGCAAAAGGCATGAAGCGTATTTTATCGGCATTGCTGGTCATCGGCTGCATATGCCTTTCCTCCTGCGCATACGAGCAGAATAAAAGCGACAGGCTGAGTGTTGCGTGCCTTGATTTTGTTTCATATGACCTTGCACGTGCGGTCTGCGGCGAAAGAGCCGATGCAAGGCTCGTTATTCCGTCTGATGCCGACTCGCATTCACACGAGCTGACGCTTTCAGAGTCGGCGGCACTGATGAGCGCCGACATAGTTATATACGGCGGCGGTGAAAACGACATTGCCGTCGAGCGTGCGGCAAACGCCTCGGGCAAGGATATAAAGTTGCTGAGGCTTATTGACTGTGTGGAATTGCTGTGTGCCGAGGACGAGGACGAGCACGAACATGAGCATCATCATGATCACGAGCACGAGCATGAACACGAATACGACGTGCACGTCTGGACCTCGCCGACCAATGCAATGCTCATCTGCGACAGTATATGCGATATCCTGTCCAGCCTTGACAAAGAGGGCGAAAGCGATTATCGCAACGCCTGTGACGAATACAAGGCAAAGCTGTCTGCGCTTGACAACGCTTTTGCCGACTTTTTTGCTTCTCTAAGCTCGCCCACATTGATAGTGGCAGATGTTTTTCCTTTCAGATATTTCGCAGCGCGCTATTCACTCGAATATGTCGCTGCATTCAGCGGCTGTGCCGAGGGCGATATTGCCCCCAGCCTCACAAATTTAGCAAAACTCAAGGATGCGCTCGAGCAGACCGGGATCGACGCTGTGTTTTACACCGAATTTTCGTCGCAGCTCACCGCAAAATGCGTTTCGGAAGAGACAGGCTGCCGCATTTTTATGCTGCGCTCGTGCCACAGAGTCGAGAGAGACAGGTTCGAGAGCGGAGTTACTTATATAGATCTTATGTATGAAAATCTCAACACACTAAAGGAGGCGCTCGGCTGATGCTGCTGCAATGCAAAAACGTTCAACTGTCATACGACGGTGTCGACGTCCTGCGCGGACTGTCGTTTGATCTCAGAGGCGGCGAATATCTGTGCATTCTGGGCGAAAACGGCTCGGGCAAATCGACGCTCGTCAAGGCGATACTCGGCTTAAAACAGGTTTCCGAGGGCGCAATAATATACGGTGACGGGCTCAAAGCGACCGAAATAGGCTATATGCCTCAGCAGAACGGTGCGATGCGTGATTTTCCCGCTTCGGTATACGAGATAGTTCTCTCGGGCTGCCGTGGCAGGTCGATAGGCCCTTTCGCCTCTGCCGAACAAAAAAAGACTGCCGACGACAGTCTGCACAGGCTCGGGATATACGACCTCAAAAGGCGCTCATACCGTGAGCTTTCGGGCGGTCAGCAGCAAAGAGTGCTGCTGGCGAGGGCACTGTGCGCCACCGAAAGGCTGTTGCTGCTTGATGAGCCTGTTGCGGCGCTCGATCCGCTGATGACTCACGAGCTTTATCAGGTGATAAAGCAATTGAACGAGAGCGGAATAACCGTCATAATGGTCTCGCACGACGTGACCTGCTCTGCCGAGCAGGCAACGCACATACTGCATTTGCACGGCGGCGGATATTTCTTTGGCACCTCGCACGAATATATGCACAGCGAGATAGGCAAGTATTATATGGGAGAGGAGTGCCACAAATGCTTGAAACATTAACAGAACTTTTTGCGATGGAATACACACGCGGAATATTGCTGCGCGTGTTTGCCGTCGGCTCGGCGGTATCGCTTTGTGCCGCACTGCTCGGTGTGAACCTCGTATTGAAAAGATATTCTATGATAGGCGACGGACTTTCGCACGTCGGCTTCGCAGCGATGGCGATAGCATATGCGCTCGGAGCACAGCCGATGTATGTCGCTCTGCCGATAGTTGCGGTCGCAGCGTTCTTTCTGCTTCGGTTGCAGGAGAACGGCAAGACCAAGGGCGATGCGGCGATTGCTGTCATATCGACAAGTGCGCTCGCCGTCGGAACAGTCGTGATAGCAAACTCACCGTCATTGTCTGGCGAGCTCGAAAGCTCGCTTTTCGGCAACATTTATTCTGTCAGCGCCTCTGATGTTTATCTCGGCGTGATACTTTCGATCTTTGTGGCGGTGCTTTATCTCGTTTTCTACCGCCGCATATTCGCCGTGACCTTTGACGAGCAATTTGCACGCGCAACAGGCGTCAGGGTCGGGCTTTATAACACACTGCTCGCATTGCTCACCTCTGTCACCGTCGTGGTCGGAATGCGACTTATGGGTGCGCTGTTGATATCTGCGCTGATAATATTCCCCTCTTTGACCGCAATGAAGCTTTTCAAGAGCTTTAAGGGCGTTGCGATAGCCTCGGCGATAATATCGCTCTGCGGCTTCTGCACAGGCAATCTCGTCGCCGCAGGGCTCGACCTGCAGCCGGGCGCATGTACCGTGCTGGTCAACCTCGCGATATACCTTGTCTTTTCGGCAATATCGTTTGTAAAAAGCAGAGCATAAAAACAATTCAAGGTCGGAAAATTCCGACCTTGATTTTTTATTTGAGTTGTATCTTTTCGTTGCAGAAGGCCTCTGTTATATCGTTCATCAGCTTTGCCTTGATGTCATACAGATCGTCAGAGCTGCACCATACACGGCAGCACAAAACGTTGCCGAACGTCTCTTGGCGCAGCAAAAACGCATTGACAGGCTTTGAAGTGTCGACGCCCTCGCACTCGGTGGCAACGCTCCTTATTATCTCGAGCGCCTTTTGCATATCGCTGTCATAGGCTATTCTGAACTCAACATCGAGCCTGCGCTGCTCGCAGGCAGAATAGTTGATTATCGTGCCGTTGGTGAGCGAGCCGTTGGGAATGACAACCGTGCGATTGTCAGGCGTTCTTAACGTGGTATAAAATATACCTATCGATATGACAGTCCCCTCGTCGTCGTGGTTGCTGATATAATCGCCGAGCGAAAAGGGTCTGAATATCAGCAGCATTATTCCGCCTGCGAGGTTCGAGAGGCTGCCCTGCAGTGCAAGACCTATCGCAAGACCTGCCGAGCCGAGCAATGTCACTATCGCAGTCAGCGGCACGCCGAGCACCGCCGCAGCGGTAAACAGCACTATCGCCTTTATCGCAATATTGATAAAGCTCTTGACAAACGAGAACGTGCTCTCGTCAAGGTTGCGTGTCTTTGTCACCTTGGCAAGCCGCTTTGAAATGCTTTTGCCTATCCTGAAGCCTATGGCGATGATAAGCAGTGCGCCTAATATTCTTATCGCCGCATCGACGAGCGATGACGGCAGGGAATTGTTTATATACTCTAAAAATTCTTCCATATTATAACTATTATCTCATTCTGAGTCCTGTCGCGGTGGGAACAAATGCCTGCTTTGAAGCGTATTTAAGCAGCTCGTTGCCGCCGCCCGAAATAAGGTCTCTGACTATCGGAATGTTCTTGATGTCGCATATCATATGCGACACGCCGTTTGAGAAAAAGTCTGCGCCCGGCAATTCCGAAAACGTGGTGTCCAGCCTGTCGCCGTGAGGCTCAAAGCGCAATATTCTTACTGCGCCCATCTCGACAAAATGTATCTTGACGAGCAATATTTCGTCATCATCCTCGTCGATCATAAATCTGCCGACAGTCGCTATCTTATAGCTGTCCTCGCCTATAGCTATCTCGCCTGTCGCCGCCTCGTCGAAGCCGACGGGTATCTTATAAACAGCGCTGCCCTCTGTGACGGTCAGCATAAATCTGCCCTGAACAACGTCGAACGAAACACGCTTGATGCCCTTTGCAAAGCAGTTATGGCAGCATTGCAGTGTAAGTGGCAATATGCCTGTCGATGCACTTTCGATCGCCTGATAAAGATATGCAGAGCCGTCCCAATCGGCAGACTCGGCAGGCAACGGCATAGGCACTCCCAAGCGCCGCCTCAAGGTCATTGGCACCTTTGAAGTGCTGTATATATTCTGCAATTCACGCAAAGCGTTAAAGCTCTTGACATCCCGCTTGAGAGGCACATCGGTCTGCGGCAGTCCGCCGAAATACTTGGTGCATATCTCAAACGATATATTGTCGTGAAAGATATTCTCGTTGCCGCCTGTCATGCTGATTATTATGCCGTTTTGAGGGAAAATAAGCGTATTCTGCCCGAACATTCCGTTGAGCGCCAATATTTGCGGATCCTCATTCAACCAGATCTGATAACCGTAGTTATAATGCGAGACCGCCTTTGGAACGTCGGCGTGCTTTCGGCACATATCGTCGATAAGCGCCTTTGAAACAAGCTGCCTGCCCTGCCATTCGCCGCCCTGCAGTATGAGCTGACCTATCTTTGCCATATCCTCGGGCAAAAGATAAAGTCCCCAGCCACCGCAATCTATGCCGCAGGGGCACTTGCTCCAATATTTTTCGGCTATCTCAAGCGGTGCGAAAAGTCGAGTCTCGAGATATTCGCTCGCCGCAAGCCCCGTGACACGGGTTATTATTGCGGAAAGCATATAGGAATTCATGCTGTTGTATTCAAACACAGTGCCCGGCTCTGTTTTTGGTATCGATTCAAGAAAGCATCTGACCCAGTCGGTCTCTGTGACGGCGGCGAGCTCGTTGAGCCTGACGCCCGACGTCATATTCATAAGATGCCTGATCTTGAGCCCACGCTGCAGCGGATTGACCACCGGCGGCTTGAGGTCGCCGAAAAAGCTCTGCACCCTGTCGTCAAGGCTTATTCTTCCCTCATCGATCAGCATACATATCGCGAGCCCGATCACAGTCTTTGAAAACGAATAGCAAACGTGCATAGTGTCAAAGCGATAAGGGTATTTTGACGCCTCGCATATGACCTTGCCGTTTCTGAGCACGAGCAGAGTGTTGATCGCAGTCCTGCGGTCGCCGAGCAATTCGTCGACGAAATCGCAGAGCATTTCAGAGCTGACGCCCTGCGACTCGGGCTCTGTGCGCTCGAAATATAAACAGCCTTCGGCAGGCGCGTCAAAGTGCGGCTTGTTTTGCCGAGGCGCAACAAGCGGCTTGGTGCGTCCGCGTGAGGCAATGCGGCGCAAAAGCGTCGCTGCTTTACGTTCGGTTATAACATCCATTTGAGTGCTCCTCCTTTTTAGCGCCTGCCGATGCAGTATTATTCTTGTTCGTTTATCTTGAGCTCAAGATAGCTGTCACGTGTGAACACGGTCCAAGCGTTCTCGTGTCCGAGTACCTCGTCGCAATCGGCAGGCTCATAGACCTTGCGCTTTGCACGCTTGATGCCTGCCTCGTCCATCCACGCCTCGTGAGCTTCGAGTCTGCGCAGGAAGTCGGAATAATCCTTTTTGGACGGCTTTGTCCAGCAGACCTCTGCGAGCGCCTGTATTCTCGGATATGCGTTGAGGTCGAATTTTGCGGTATCTCTGACATACTCTGTCCAGAGCGGTGCTTCAAAGCCCATGATGTTGCCCTCGCACGCAGGGTCGATGCCCATGGTTTCGAGGTCGGCGGAATAGGTCTTTGACAGCGGTCTCATGCAATAGAAATGATCGAGATAGAAGAAATCGACCTTTGAAATAATGGCCTTGTTGCCGTTTTCGACCCATTTTTTGACCTCGCCGCTGCCGTCGATCCACCACTGAATAACAGCGTCGTCGCCGATGTTGGCAGATTCAAGCACCTCTGTCCAGCCTATAAGGTGTCTGCCGCGCAATGCGAGATGCTTTTGCACGCAGGTGTTGAAATAGCTCTGCAGTGCGTCCTCGTTCTCGAGTCCGAGCTCCTTGATGCGAGCCTGGCAGTGAGGGCACTCCTTCCAGCGCTTTTTGGGCACTTCGTCGCCGCCGATGTGGAAGTAAGGGAACGGGAATACCTCAGAAAGCTCGTCGATAACGTCATACGCAAAATCGTATATCTCTTGTCTGCCGCAGCAGCCGATGTTGTCGAGCACGCCCCAGATCGTCGAGACCTCGGTGGGCTCTCTGCGGCACGAAAGCTCGGGATAGCAGGCGATAGCGCTGACAAGGTGACCCGGCATATCTATTTCGGGGACGATGTTGATGTGCAGCTTTGCGGCATAGTCGACTATCTCTTTGAGCTGCTCGAGCGTATAGCTGCAGCCCTCGCCGTAGGGCTCTTCGATATATTCGGCATTCACGCCGCCCTCTCCGCGGTAAACGACCTGCGTTTTTGATCTGACAGCACCCTTTGTGCCGAGCAGAGGATAGTTTTTGAGCGCCACTCTAAAGCCCTGGTCGTCACTGAGATGCCAGTGGAACACATTGAGCTTGAGCATAGCCATCATATCGAGCGTCTGCTTGACCTTTTGCATACCAAAGAAGTGTCTTGCTTCGTCAAGCATAAATCCGCGCCAGCGGAATCTGGGCTTATCTGTAACACGGCAGAATGCCGTTTCGCCTATTACATCGCCCTTGATGCCTGCACCGCATAGCTGGCGCAATGTCTGGACGGCATAAAAGCTGCCTGCCTCTGTCGATGCAAGTATCTCGATGCCGTTCTCGTTGACGGTGAGTCTATACTCCTCGTCGGCATAAGAATGGTCATAAACCAGTCTCAGCTTGCCATTCGGCTGCATGACAAACTCGTTGCCGCCAAAAACGGTCTTTAAAAACTCAAAGGTCTCTTTGTGCTCGGGCGCACAGAATACGCCTATTTGCTTTTCGAGCTTGAGCGTGCCCTCATAGGGCAGGTATTCGGTTGGTTCGGGAATGATGCAGGGATTGATCTTTTGCATGTTTTTGTCCTCCAAAGGTGTTTTTTACTGCTGGTCGTCCGACTGATCGGAATTGCCTCCGTCGTCGGCGTGGTTTAATTTAAGTGTCAAAAATTCTTCTTTCGTGATAAGTATCGGGCGCTTTTTGAGGTTGGTGTCAAACGTTCCGATATAGCCTCTGCGTTCAAGCTTGCCGACAACTCTTGCGGCGCGCGCATAGCCGAGCTCGAGGCGGTTCTGCACCATCGTTGTAGAGATAGTGCCCTGCTCAAATGCAAGCTCGAGCGCCTTGATGATGAGCGCTTCGTCCTTGTCGACGCCGCCCTGGTCGCCGTCGTCATCCTTTTGAGACTGCTTGCCGCACGACAGCGCTTGCTGCTCGATCTGAGCAAGCACAGACTCGTCGTATTCTGCGTTAGCGGCACTGCGTATGAACTCGCAGACCGAAACGACCTCGGTCTTGCCGTCGACAAATGCGCCCTGAACTCTGAGGGGCTCGCCGTAGCCGGTGGGGAAATAGAACATATCGCCCTTGCCGACGAGCCTTTCGGCACCGCCTATATCAAGCACTGTCCTCGAGTCTATCTGCGACTTGACCGCAAACGAGATTCTGGTCGGCATATTCGCCTTGATAGTGCCTGTGATAACGTCGACCGACGGGCGCTGAGTGCCTATGATAAGATATATACCTGCGGCTCTCGCCTTTGCCGTAAGCCTCGAAATATGCTTTTCGACGTCGTCGGGAGCTGTCATCATCAGATCGGCAAGCTCGTCGATGATTATGACAATGTTGGGCAGATGCTCCTTTTCGGGGTCGTCCTTGACCGCCGCGTTATATTCAGAGAGCTTGCTCGTGCCTGTTGTCTGCATAAGCGTATAGCGGCGATCCATCTCGAGGCACGCCCAGCCGAGCGTACCTGCCGCCTTTTTGGGCTCGACCACGACAGGAACGAGCAGATGCGGCAAGCCGTCGTATCTTGCAAACTCGAGCCTCTTGGGGTCGATCATTATAAATCTGACGTCGTCGGGCGACGAACGATAAAGCAGCGACATTATGATAGAGTTGATGCACACCGATTTACCCATGCCCGTTGCACCTGCGACGAGCACGTGCAGCGCATCCTCGAGGTCCATATAAACAGGCTTGCCCGAAATATCCTTGCCGAGTGCGCAAAGCAGCGGCTTTTTTGATCTTTGGAAGGTGTCCGACTCGATCAGCTCGCGCAGGCGCACCATGACCATATCTCTGTTGGGTATCTCGATGCCGACTGCTGCCTTGCCCGGAATGATCTCTATTCTGATGTTCTTTGCGCCGAGATGCAGCCTCAGATCCTCCTGCAAGCCTGATATCGCACGCATACGAACGCCTGCCTCTGGCATGACCTCGTATCTCGTTATCGTAGGGCCGCAGGTAGCGCCTATAACGCTGACCTTGACGCCAAAGCTTCCAAGCACCTCGACCAGCTTTTCGGAGGTCTTTTGCACGTCCGCCTCGGCGGGATTGATATCGCCGTGATCAGGCTCTGCGAGCAAAGAAACGGGCGGAAATACATAGCCCGGCTTCTGCTCGGGAGCGCCTGTTTCTATAATATCGGGCACTGTTTCGGGCGGGAGCTCGGTGTTCTGCGGTTCTTCTTTCTTGTCGTCCTGAGGCTTATCGGGCTCGATGAAGCCGAATGACTGCTCCTGCTTTGGCTCGGGAGTAACGACAGGCTCTGCTGTTTCTTCCTGCACAGGCAAGGGCAGAGGCTTGACGGGCTCGGATATATCCTCGGGCTGCTGACTGTCCTTCTTGCCTTTTTCTTTTTTGTCCTTATCCTTTGGCTTGGGAGCGGGCACGGGCTCGTCCTTCTCATCATCGGGCTGATAATTGTCGATGCTTTCCTTGATCTTTGCCATAACAGAGCGGCAGACAGAGGTGATTGTCTTGCCGAACATGAGCGGTGTTGCGACTATCCAGCCTATCACGGCGAAAATAAACGTTGCAATGCCGCTGATGAGATAGCTGAGCCCCATCGTGATAAATCCGCCGACATAGCCTGTGCCTATGACAAAAAGGTCGTCCGACGAGGCGATAACGCTCATGTCAAACTCGCCCATATCGGCGAACCTGCCTGTCATCGCGAAATGCAATATGATCAGCGTAAACAAAAGCTGCATTATGCACGACATCAATCTGAAGGCAAACCAGCCCTCCCTCGCCGTCCTGCCCCAGACTATGACAAAAAATATCAGCATAGCGGTAAGATAATAAAGTCCTGCGCCAAAAAGCTTGATAAACACGCCCTTGATCGCATTGCCGAGCGTGCCCATATCCGGCAGTATCAGCATAAGCGCCATAAACAGCGCAACGAACGCCATGATCCATCTGACGACAGAGGCTGTATTTATCTGAACCTTGCTGTTTTTGGGTTGATTGGTCTTTTTATTTTCCTGTTTCTTTTTGTTTTGTGACTTCTTTTGCGGCATTTGTGTTTTAAGCCTCCTTATTTCAGCACATCATAAACTATGGCGGTCAAGCCGACTGTGATGCAATAGACAGTAAAGGCGCCGAACCGTTTTTTGCCTGCGACGTATTTAAGCAGCCTTATCGCCAAAAGTCCGACGAAAAACGCAGTGAGCGAGCCCACGAGCAGCGGCAGAACCTCGGCTTTTGTCAGCGTGCCCGTAAAAAGCGACGGCAATTCGAGCACCGCAGCCCCCAGGATCGCAGGCATCGACAGCAAAAACGAAAACCTGACGGCATCGTCACGCTTTAAGCCGCCTGCGATGCCGCCGACTATCGTCGAGCCCGAGCGTGAGATGCCGGGCATTACGGCAAAAAGCTGTATCGCACCTATCATCAGCGCATTCCCGCCTGTGAGCGAGCTTATATCACGCTCGCCCTCCTGCAGCTTGTCGCCGACAAAAAGCAATATTCCGTTGATAATGAGCAGAGCGCCGATCAGCCAGAGCTTTGATCTGATGCTTGCAACATAATTATCGAGAAACGCGGCGGGAATCAACGGCAGTGATGCTATGCAAAGCATCAAAAACAGCCTCTCATCAGAAGTGAGTGCCTCTTTCATCCTGCCGCAGAACAGCTTTTTTAAAAGCGTAAAAAAGCCGCGTATCACCGAAATGACCTCTGCGCTGTACATTGCGCACACCGCAAGCAGCGTGGCAATATGCAGCATGACATCAAACGCAGCCGACGTTTCGCCGACGTCGCCCATAAAGGCGTGCAGCAGTGCAAGATGTCCGCTGCTTGAAACAGGCAAAAATTCTGTTATCCCCTGTAACAGTCCGTATAAAATACTCTCGCCAACAGTCATAATACACCTCGGAAGATAGTGGATAGTGAAGTAGTGCCTTCGGCACAGTTAAGTTGTCACTTCGTGACAGTGAAAAGTGATATTCGGCAACACCGAACATCATTCTATTCTTCCTTTATTATTCTATCACAATGATATTTTAAAGTCAACTGCTATACGCACGATTGACAAACTGCAAAACCTGTTGTATAATTAGTTATTAAAAGGCACTTTCAGTGCTCACACGATCATTATATTGCAAAGGAGAGCCGCAAAATGCTTGCCGCTTTAAGAAATTTTACTATATCATTTTTCGTATGCCTGCTCGTATTCGGCTATGCAGGCTACGCATACATCTGGCCTGCCGTGCATGACATGGTCGATTTCACCGAAACATCAAGCGGCGATACCGTTTCGCGCGACGACGTTTCGGACGACAGTCACACAGGACCTGTCGACATCACCGACGGCAGAACCGTCACCGTGCTATTCGTCTGCAAGACCGCATCCGGCAAGGTGTGCAACGTCACGCTTGCGAGAGCCAACGAGGGCACAAAGCGCTTCACCTATTGCCGCATACCTGCTTCGACAAGCACCATCAACAAGGTCGGTGTAAAGGTGCCCATCGACTATTATCTCGAGACGGCATCGCTCACCGAAGCCAAAGCAAAGCTCGCTTCGCTCACAGGCTATAACATCGATCACTGCGTCATCGTCGATCAAAAGGCGGCAAAGGAATTGCTGACAAAGCTTCAAGACCCTTATTTTGATGTTTCGAGAGCAATGAGATATATCAATCCCAAATATGCAGGCGAAGAATATCCCGAGGAAATCCGACCTGCCGACTATTATATAACCGTCGACGCCTCACGCTCCAAGCTTGACGAAGCCATGCTTGATGCCGTGCTCAGCGGCAATATAACCGTTTCGGGCACGTCGACGACTGCGATAGCAGGCGATCTCTATGCCTCGCTCTTTGAGCAGTTCATGAAGAACCCGGGCACAAAGCGCAATACAGCCACGCTGTCCTACCTGCTGAGCCACGTCAGAGCGGATATAACAGTCAACGACATCGAGACAGACAGCGACATATTCTTCACCTATGACGAGTACCCCACCGTGACCAGCGTCACATATCCGTCAGACTGGGCGACCGCCGTCAAGATGTTCAGAGAAGCAGACGGCAGATAAATATTTGCCACAATATTCCGACTATACACGTACACCTATAACCAAAGGAAGCAAAAACACCATGAGACCCGAAACCAAATGCATCCATGCAGGATATGATCCCCACGGCGGAGAGCCGCTCGCTATGCCGATATGCCAGTCGACGACGTTCGCATACGACTCGACAGACCATATAGGCAAGATATTTGACCTTGACGCAGACGGCGATATGTATTCGCGCATCAGCAACCCCACGGTTGCCAACGTCGAGCGCAAGATAGCCGCTCTTGAGGGCGGTGTCGGCTGCGTATGCCTCACATCCGGACAGACGGCATCGTTTATGTCGCTGTTCAACATCCTAAGCGCAGGCGACCATTTTGTCACGACCGCAAAGATATACGGCGGCACGACCAATCTTTTTGCAGTGACCATGAAGCGCATGGGCATCGACTGCACGTTCGTCGATCAGGAGGCGAGCGAAGAGGAAATACAGAAGGCATTCAAGCCCAACACCAAGGCAATGTTCGGCGAAACGCTTGCAAACCCTGCACTCACCGTGCTTGACATCCGCAAAATGGCTGACATCGCACACAAAAACGGTGTTCCCCTCATCATAGACAACACCTTCCCCACCCCCATACTCTGCCGTCCGATAGAGCACGGCGCAGACATAGTCGTGCATTCGACGACAAAATACATGGACGGTCACGCCGTTCAGGTCGGCGGCGCAGTCATAGACAGCGGCAATTTTGTATGGACAAAAGAGAAGTATCCCGGGCTCTGCACTCCCGATGAATCATATCACGGAGTGACCTATACAGAGAAATTCGGCAAGATGGCATACCTCACCAAACTGCGTGCACAGCTTGTGCGCGACATCGGCGTGTGCCCCACGGCAATGGCGGCATTCCTGCTCGACCTCGGCTTGCAGACGCTTGCCGTGAGAGTCAAAGCCCACTGCGACAACGCACTCAGGGTGGCGCAGTTCCTGCAGGCCTCCGACAAGGTCGAGAGCGTGTCTTATCCCGCACTCGAGTCTGACCCCTGCCACGAGCTCGCGCAGAAATATCTGCCCGACGGCTGCGGCGGCGTCATAAGCTTTGTCATCAAGGGCGGCAGGGATAATGCAAAAATATTTATGGACTCGCTCAAGCTCTGCAAGAACGTCGTTCATGTTGCGACAGTCCACACCTGCGTTTTGCATCCCGCATCCGAAACGCACCGCCAGCTCACAGATTCGCAGCTTGCGGCAGCAGGCATCAGCCCGGGAATGGTCAGGCTTTCGGTCGGCATCGAGAGCATTGACGATATTTTGGCGGATATCAAGCAGGCTTTTGAAAAAATATAGCTTTACCCCCTTGCAAAACAAAACACTTTGTGATAACATAATGCTACTGATTAATATTATCAGGTACTATTTATTTGGAGGTGCCTTATGGCATACAAGATCGATAAAGAAAAATGCATAGGCTGCGGTACCTGCGAGAGCGAGTGCCCCGTTTCTGCAATCAGCGTTGACGCTGACGGCAAGTACGTCATCGACGAAGATGCTTGCGTCGAGTGCGGCGCATGCGCAGGCGTTTGCCCTGTTGATGCTCCCAACGCATAATCGGCATTTTAAAAAATCAGTCTATTGGCGCGTCAAGCGCGCTGAGCAAAGTGCGCTCCGCTTTTTAAGCGAGGCGTTTTTTGCTTTTTAGGGCGACAAAAGTCCTGTATTTACGACCGATTTCCACACAAAGCATATCTGTTAAACATGATACATTCAAACAACATCAACGCATCGCTCGTCATAAACGAGCCCCACGGCGGCATTAGATTCGGCACAGATGCATTATTGCTTGCGCACTTTATGCTGCCGTCGGCAGGCAAAAAAGGGCTTGACATCGGCACAGGCTCGGGTGTCATATCGCTGCTTTATCTCTCTAAGAGCTTTTCGTCAACCGTCACCGGCATCGAGATTCAAAGCGAATACGCAGAGTGTGCGGCAAAAAACGCCCTCTGCAACAGACTTGACGACAGGTTTTCTGTCTTGTGCGGCGACGTGCGCGAATATAAAAAGCATTTTGTGTGCGGAGAGTTTGATTTTGTCTTTTCAAATCCGCCTTATCACAAAGCAGGCTCGGGCATAACGAGCAGCCTTGCCAAGCGTGACGACGCATTCAGAGAAAATTATTGCACGCTTTGCGACCTAACTGCCGCTTCGGCGTGGGCGCTGAAGAGCGGCGGCAGGTTTTTTGCAGTCTACCGTCCCGAAAGGCTCGCCGAGATGCTGTCTCAGCTTGCACTTTGCCGCATCGAACCAAAAAGGCTGACGTTGGTCATGCCTGACTGCGATGCAAAGCCGTCGCTGGTGCTGGTCGAGGGCCGCAAGGACGGCAAGCCGGGGCTTGATATCACACCACCGCTTTATATCTTTAAGGATCGCACTCACACGGACTATTCAGACCGTATGGCTGCTGTTTATGCCGCATTTGATTGACCTTATTCAATTAGCGTAATGAAACAAAAAAAGCTTTTTGCATTGCTGACCTCGCTGATAATATTGCTTTCGGCGGTCTGCATCGGGCTTTCCGACGCAGGCCTTGTTTTCGTCTGCCACGGCGATATGCCGCAGGGCGAGATGATAGTCGCACTTGCCAAAGCTCCGAGCGAAAAGCTGCTCGAGCAATACGGCTTAGCTTTGCTTGGCGGCGACATATATGTTGCAAGCAGGGCAGATGCTTTGAGATTAAAAGCCGAGCAGAGCGAGCTGGTAAGATATATCGAGGACAACACAGAGCGCAAAGCCGCAATAAGCGAAGCGATGCCTGACCCTGCCGAAAAGCCATATGAATATCCCATACTCGAATTGCAAAAGGCACACGAGCTCACAAAAGGCGACAAAAGCACTGTCATCGCCGTGCTCGACACGGGTGTTAACAAAAGCGACGTCTCATTATACGGTGCTCATATTCTCGATGGCTATGACACATCGTCGGGCGCTGCTGTCATTTCTGATGCGACAGGGCACGGCACAAAGATCTGCTCGCTGATATACACGGTCGCCCCCGACTGCACGATCATGCCTGTCAAGGTCTCGCGCGGATCTTCGACAATATACACATCCGACCTCATCAAGGGCCTGCATTACGCCGCAGACAACGGTGCAAAGATAATCAACCTGTCGTTTGGCGGCTATAACTATTCATATGCCGAGCAGGAGGCTGTCGATTATTGCGTTTCGAAGGGCTGCATACTGATAGCCGCCGTAGGCAACGACGGTATGACGGCGCTTGCCGACCATCCGAATTATCCTGCGTGCTATGAGGGCGTTATAGGTGTCGGCTCGATAGGCAAGGACGGACAGGAAAGCGAGTTTTCGCAGAGCAACGGCGCCGATATTTTTGCGCCCGGCGAAATGATAACCTTAAAGACCGACGACGGCGTTTCTGCCGAAAGCGGCACGTCATATTCAGCGGCGTTCGCTTCTGCCACGGCTGCGCTTTGCGCAACGATATGCAGAGAATGCAGATTCGAAACAGGCGAATATGAGTTTTTGATCACGCTTTGCGGCACTCAGTCACCGAGCACACTCAAAATGATAGAGGCATCGCTTTATCCTGCCGTGACAGGCGTAAGCGACAAGGCGGAATACGCAAACGACGTATATATTTATTTCAACCGAGGCACGGCTTATCTCGACGGCGAAGAGATCGACGACGGCGAAAGAGTGTTTATCAGAGGACAGCACACGCTCATCGTTTCGCACCTCGGGCGCAGTGTGACTGTTTCTTTTTCGATAACCTCGTCAGGCCCCGAATATAAAAAGCTGTCGCAGGACGGCAGCACGAGCATTTTGTTTGAAAGCGGCAACGCTTATCTTGACGGCGTGCCTTATGCTTCGGGTACGCCGATAACCGCAGAGGGCGAGCATTATTTCGAGATAACGGCGGGCGGCGTGACCTTGAGCGAAACATTTTTGGTCGAGGGCGAGTGTGCGGTGTTCGGCGTTTCGGACAACGCAAGCTATCAGACCCCGATAACCGTATATCTTACAAAAGAAGCCATGCTTGACGGTGTGGCGGTCAGCGGCGAAATTTTCGTCGGCGAGGGCGAGCATATACTTGCTGTCGGCGAAAGAGAGATCTGTTTTGCCGTCAGTGACAAAAGGGCTTTTTATTCCCCTCTCGGCGGCAGTGTGGCAGCAGACGGCGACAGGATCGCCGTATTCAAAAAGGGTGTCGCGGGCATAACGCTTTTCGACATTCACGATCTGTCAAGGGCTGCGCTGTTTGTTTCAACCCCCGAGCCTGTCACAGACTGCATTGTCACAGGCGGCTATGCGGCAGTGCTGATGCAGACGCAGATAGCTGTTTTTGATACCTTGAGCGGCAATACTGCTTCGGCGCACAGCATATCAGAGCAATGCATTGCCATAGGTCATATAGGCGAAAAGATATATTATATCTCGCAAAGCACGCTTTATACGCTCGATGACGGCGTTGAAACGGCACTTTATACAAGCGACACAAAATTTGACAGCCTGTCGTGCTCCGAAAGCATTATCGCACTTTACGACAGCACGTCGGATGACGGAAAAATAACGCTCTGCAATACAGCCGACTCGTCGGTATCTGTGCTGTCGATCGACGCCTCACAGCTCGGCAAAAAAATATTGCTTGACGAAGCAAGGCTGATCTGCGGCAGGCATATTTTCGACCTGCAAAGCGGCGAATTGCTGCTCGAAACAGATCTCGGAGACATCATATGCATCTTAAATAACGCTTATATATGCAAAAAAGGTGCAGCCGACCTTGCCACGGGTGCTGCTCTTTGCAAATACGACAGCGAAGCGCAATTTGCGTTCTGTCAATCCGAAAAGCTGATATTGCTCTTTGCCGACAAGACAGTTACAGAAACGGTATCTGACGTGTTCGGCTACGGCGGCTATGCCGTTTTTGATGCTTTTGTTGCTAAAGAGGAAAGCATACTGTTTAAAAGCGATATAACCTCGGTCTGCAATTTCGGCAGCGGAATGCTCTTGACTGCCGACGGCGACAGGAATGTCTATTATTATGACAAAAGCCAAGTGACTGTATTTAAGGTCCTGCCGTTCGTGCCCGAAAAGGTATTTACAGACGGCGAAAGGGTCTTTTTGACCTTTAAAAGCAAAAAGCTCTTGATGCTTGTCGAGAACGGCGATATTACAAAAATCGCAGTTCCCTCGCCTGTCGAGGCTATGGCGTTCTGTGATGGCAGAGCATTTATGCTCATTGGCGGCACGCTTGCCGAATTGCAGGCCGACAAAGCTGTTTTGTCTTATCCGCTTGTATCCGCCACCGCAATAGCAGCAGCAGACGGCAGGCTCATAACCGCCAGCAGGCGCAATATAAAGGTGCTTGATATTGCCGACATGACGATGCTGTATTCGCTCAAATGCCGTGACAATGCGTATTCGATAGCCGTTTCGCAGTCGTTCGCCGCAGCAGGCGGAACAGTCTTTGACATATCGAGCGGCGCTGTGCTCGTCGGCATAATCGGCGATGCAAAGGCATTTGCGGGCGATTATTTATTCGCTTCGGGCGGCATATTCAAAATGCAGGGCGAAGCGCTCGTGTCTGTCTCGGGCTTTGGTGTTTCGGCAGCAAAAGTGCTTGTCGTCAGAGGCGATCTTGTCGCCGTATACGGCACGGCATTGCAAACGCACGACATATCGGCGCTTTATCTGCCCGAGCTCGTATCGGGGATAGCAGACGGCGGCGTATATAAAATAAGCGCAAGCCTCACTGTAAACGCAGGGCTTGCGTATCTCGACGGCGCAGAGATAACAGGCGCAACAACTGTTTCTGACGGCGGCACTCACACCTTGAAGGTCGTTCTTTCGCCCGGAATAACTCTGAAATATTCTTTCAGTGTCGTTCCCGAGCTTGGCGAAATAGCATTTTCACAGCCCGAGCTCTCGATAGGCGTCAGTGAAATATGCGTCTTAAAGATGCTGTTTTTGCCTTTCGGAGCCGAAAGCAGCGAGCTTATATTCGTGTCAAGCGACGAAAATGTGCTGACTGTCGACACGCACGGAACAGTCACGGCAGTTTCGCCCGGCGATGCCACCGTAACGGCTTATACTTCAGACCGTTCACTGACTGCCGTGTGCAGTATAAAGGTGCTCGAAGACCCCATAAGATTTTCGCCCGAGTCGGGCATTCTGGTCGACAGACCGTATTCCATCGCATATCATATTCCGCTCGGCACGACAGTCGACGAAATATTGCTTGCGGCAGGCTCTCACTCCGGTATGCGCATACTCGGCACTGACGGTGCTTATCTCACAGAGGGCATTGTCACCACAGGAATGCGCATAGAGCTTTATCACGACGGCGTTCTGCACGACGCCATGACGCTTTCTGTCGTCGGTGACACCGACGGCGACGGATATTCGACTGTGCTCGACCTGCTGATGATCTCTGATATTATTTCGGGAGTGCTTTCTCCCGCAGCGGCGGTCGAATACGCCGCCGATGTCAATATGGACGGCAAGGTCTCGGGCGCAGACCTGCTGCGCATACGTGGACAATTGCTGTTCAAGCACAGGCTGTACGGCGATTCCACGCCGCCTGTGACAGCAGCTACCGACGTTATGCTCACTGCCGCAAGGCACGGCGATACTCTCGATGTGCTTATCAGCACAAAGGGAATCACCCCCGATTATCTCACAGGCAGGCTGACCTTTGACGGCACAAAGCTTGTTATGACAGACCTGATAGCGCCGTTCGCTTCTGCCGAATACAGGCAGACGGACAACTATGTCTCGTTTATCCTGAGGCTTGACGAAACGGCAAGGAACGACCTGCTGGTCGTGAGGTTCAAGGTCGTCGAGGATGCCGAAATAAGCCTTGACAGCATTTCTCTTGCTGTGGGCAAAAACGTTTTCTCGGCGGACACCTCGGGCAAGACAAGCAAAACAGATGCAAGGCAAAGCGGCATAGAGGTCGCAAACGCTTTGCGTGGCATAGATTTTGACGAAAACGTGCTTGAATACAACGTCACACTGCCCAAAGGCTGCATTATGGCGATGGTTTCGGCGCCGAGCAATGCGACAGTGTCCGAAACGCTCGTTGCAGGCAGGCAGAAATTCGATATGACCGTCGTGATGAACGACAGGCAATATACATTGCACTGCTTTGTTTCTGACAAAACAGTGCCGGATTCAAACAGCCGCATCAGCGAGATCAAAGCCGACGGCGCAAGGCTCGTGCCCGACTTCAAGCCCGACATACACGAATATATGCTGGTTTCTGATTCAGACAAAATGCCGACGCTCATTATCACGGCGCAAAGCAGGTATGCCACCGTCACGACTGATATAATCGGCGAAGTTATCACTGTCGTCTGCACGGCAGAGGACGGCACGCAGACTGTCTATACCATAACGGCAGAAGCAAAGAGAAGCGACACAAGCTCTGAAGCCTCCTCCGACACAGGCACCTCTCAGCCGAACGACTCGTCAGAGCCGATGACACCGAGCAGCGACAACAGACTGAACATCATCCTGCTCACGGTCGCCATAATCATTCTCACACTCGCCGCGATAGCAGCAGCGATCATATCGGCAAAGAAGAAGCGCCGATAACCGATAATCAAAAAGGTCTTTCGCAAACGCAAAAGACCTTTATTGTTATATATTTCGATATATACGCGGTTTATCAGGCCTTTTTCTTTTTCCAATACAGTTCCTCGTCGACAGGCTCGTTTGCAGGCTTTTCGAGCTCTGCGGGATGCTCGAGCATATACTTAAACAGCGCTATGCTCTTGCTGTAATAATATCCGTCTGCCAGTCGCTCGTCGATCGTAAAGCCGAGGTCAACACTGTTTTTCATCTCAAACGTGCCGTCGGGATTATAGAACGGTCTGAATTTCTTTTCGCCGATAGTGACGAACACAGAGTTTGTGCCCCAGTTGGTGAGGTGGTGATAGCCGCTCTGCAATCTTATCGAGCCGAGGTTGGTGAGCACGACCGAGGAATAATATGGGTCGGTGGCGATGAGCGACGACGGAACCTTGCCGTGAACGTCAAGCCTTGTGATGCACCAGACGAGGAATTTTGAAAAAAACCTCGGCATACGGTTGAACATATCCATATCCTCGCTCGATTTGTCTTTTTTGCCGCTGCGGCAGGAATGCACCTGGCGATAGATGTCGCCATGCACAAACTCGAGATCGCAGTCGTCCTTGGCGTGGATGAACGCAAGCCCCTCGTGCGACTCATCCTGAAACACCTTTTTGATAACAAACGATGCCGTGATCTCGTTGCGCTGATATGTGTTTTTGTTTGCAATAAAGCGGTTCATCTTGGGTCTTAAGGTGATAGTCTTGATTATCGCCGTGACGATAAGATGAAACAACGTGTATTTAAACTCGGGATCAGACGCATTTTTTGCTTGCAGATATTCGTCTGCCGCCGTGAGATCTATGCGCTGGCTGATAAAAGCCTCGTTGTCACAGCGGTTGGGATAAAGCAGCGGAGTGATAAAATGCATTCCGTCAAGGTCGCGCAGCAAAACGCCGTCCTTGCGGTCTCCGAACCTGCGTTTTTGTTTGCTCATTGCTCGGTCTTCCCCTTTAATTTCTTTTTGGTTTTTGTTTCACGAACGTCAGCGGAGGTGAACATAAACAGCTCTTCGACCCCCGATTTAAGAGCGCGCGCAATGTCCATGGCGAGCCTGAGCGACGGATTATATTCGCCCTTCTCAAGGTGACCTATCGTCTCGCGACGGACACCAACCTTGGCTGCCAGCTCTGCCTGGCTCATTTTGAGCGCCTTGCGGCGTTCTTTGATCCTGATAATCATAACTGCCCCCAAATGCCAAATGTGATATGGATGTAACATTATAACTCATAGGGCATGGAATTGCAATAGCCGTTTGGCTTATTATGCAAAATATTTTTTGTCATTTCGTCAGAAAAGCTATTTTCTTTATCGATATATTCTGCTATAATACAGTTAGGCTTGTATGTCGTCGCAAAGCACCGACATACAAAAGCAGAGCACAACAGCAAAACGCAACAATAAAAATAAAAACGCGAGGGCATGACAATGACAAACAAAAGATTTGACTGCATAGTTATAGGCGGCGGATTTGCCGGCAGTGCGGCAGCACTTGCTGCGGCAAGAGGCGGCGCAAAAACGCTGCTCGTTGAGCGCATCAACGCATTGGGCGGTGCGCCCTGCACGATGGGTGTCAATCCGTTTATGAATTATTACACACGCATTCCCGAGACGGGCGAGCGCAAAAGGCTCTCGTGCGGCATTTTTGAAGAGATCGAAAACTCGATGCGAGCCATGGGTGCAATGAAAAGGAACTGCTTTAACGCCGAATATCTCAAGCTGATACTCGGCAGAATGATGCAGGAGGCAGGCGTAGAATTGCTTTTCAACTCTTACTTTGTTTCTGCCGAGGCTGAGGACGGCGTGGTCTCGTCTGTCACGGTGGTGAATAAATCGGGGCTGATGAAGCTGACTGCCGATTATTTCATCGACTGCACCGGCGATGCCGATGTCGTTCATTCGGCAGGCTTCAAAACTCGCACAGGCAGACCCTCTGACGGTCTTTGCCAGCCAATGACGCTTTGCTTTACGATCGCAAACGTCGATGCCGAGAGAGAAGCCCCCTATCACGACAAGATAGTCGACCTCTGGCTCGACGAAAAGAAAAACGGCAATATCAGAAACCCGATGGACGGCATAATGGTATTCTCGACGACGATCCCCGACATATTCCTGCTCAATGCGACGAGAATGGTCAAATACGACCCGACCGATGCCGAAAGCATTACCAAAGCAGACCTCGAGGGCAGAGAGCAGATGTTTGAATTGCTCGACTTTTTGCAGAGGCGTGTACCCGGCTTTGAGAACTCGAGCATATTCTCGTCGGCTATTCAGACAGGCGTCAGAGAAAGCCGCATGACAGACGGCGAGCATATACTTTCGGGCGAAGAGCTTGTCGCCTGCACCAAATTTGATGATGCCATCGCCTGCGGCAATTATGACATCGACATACACAACCCCGAGGGCGCAGGCACGAGCCATTATTTCTTCCCCGACGGACAATATTACACCATCCCCTACCGCAGCCTGATACCCGAGGGCTCAAAGAACCTGCTGGTCGCAGGTCGCTGCATCTCGGTCACGCACGAGGCGCAGGCATCGATACGCATCATGCCGATAGTCTGCACGCTGGGCGAGGCAGCCGGTACTGCAGCGGCTATTGCCGTCAAGGATAAAAAGGCGGTAAAAGACATCGACATCACTGCTTTGCGAGACACACTGCGCAAAAACGGTGCTTGTGTCGATTGACGGCATTAAATGTCATTGATAACGAGGAAAAAGCATGTTTGATATTTTTGATATAAGCAAAAGCACGATGATAACAAGTGCAAGCAACACGGTCAAAAAGCGCGGAATATTTATGCAGATACTCATATTCTGCTGCGTAATGATGGTCGCATCGACGATAGTTTCGGCAATAACGCTGTTGCCGACTATGCTTTGGATGCTGCTTGACGGCAATTTCAAGGACCTTTTGAAGGAGTCGCTCGAAACAGGCGTGCTCGACATGAGCGCAATACTCGCCACTATGCCCGAATGGTTGACCGTGGTCTCACTGGTCGCGACGGCAGGCGAAATAATTGCGCCGATGCTCTATTGCAGGCTGCTCGAGCGCCGCTCGCTCGCCTCGATGGGCTTTACACGCAAAAAGGCAGTGCCGACATATCTTGTCGGCTATCTCGTCGGAGCTGTAATGATAACCGCTGCGGCGGCAATATGCGTGCTGATGGGCGCGATAGACATCAAGATAGCCTCTGTGATTCCTGTCGGAATGATAATCATATTCTTTGTCGCATATCTCATACAGGGACTCGCCGAAGAGACCTTGCTGCGCGGATATCTGATGACGTCGATCGCCGCTTCGTCGAGCTCTCGCTATGCCGTTGCACTCGCTGTCGGCATAAACTCGGTGCTTTTTTCGCTGCTGCACCTCGGCAACACAGGCATATCCGGGCTTTCGCTGCTCAATATCGCACTGGCAGGAATATTCTTTAGCCTTTACGTCCTGCGCACCGACAATATCTGGGGTGCTGCGGCGGCGCATTCTGCGTGGAATTTCGTGCAAGGGCCGATACTCGGCATACAGGTCAGCGGAACAGTCACAAAAAGCACAGCGTTTGTCACGACCGCCAAGGACGGAATGGCTTGGCTGAGCGGCGGAGATTTCGGGCTCGAGGGCGGAATGGCTGTCACGATCGTCCTGCTCGTCGCAATACTTTTGATAAGCATAAAGAAACCGAAGAACGAATAGTGAAAAGAGAAGTTGTCGCTATCGCGACAGTTAAGCAGCGCTTTGCGCCGTGAAGTTCGGCTCCGCCGAGATGCGGAAGTTTTTGCTGTCGCAAAAACAAATAATTTAGAACGCTTTCAGTTGCTTAGTATAAGTAATTGAGGGCGTTCTTTTTTGTGCCGACCTATAGTAAAACCATCGCCCAACGCACTGTAGGATACCAACCGCTACGGCTATGCCCCTTGCCTCCCTTGTGTAAAGGGAGGTGGCTTTCGCTCGCTTCAGCGAGTCGAAAGACGGAAGGATTGTAGGCAACTTTAGTTGCCGTAGAGCCGCAAGCGAAAAATATATCCGAGCAGTCGTCTACACTATTAAATAATTAAACGAAGCCGTATAGAAATTCAAATATATCACTTTTTAAAAATCATAAGCCATAATTAGGTACATAAAATTCTTTTACGCAAAGCAACAGACGGACTATGATTTTAAGGTTTGTGTTGGTGCTGATTGATTCATTACAGCAACAATCCCTCCGTCTTTTGACTCGCTGACGCTCACAAAATCCACCTCCCTTTACACAAGGGAGGCAAGAAACTGCACTACAGCGATAGGTTTCCTACAAGGCGTTAGGTGATAGTTTTGCTATAGGTTGGCACAAGAAACAATGTTCGCAACAGACGGACTAAGATTTTACGATTTGTGTTGGTGCTGATTGATTTACTACAGCAACAATCCCTCCGTCTTTCGACTCGCTTTTGAAAAAGCTCGCGAAAGCCACCTCCCTTTACACATGCAGAGGCAAGGGGGCAGCCCACAGCGGTTGGTTTCCTACAGAGCGTTGGCTATAGTTTCGGCTTTTGCTTTGGGTTAGAATTGATACATGCAGAGGCGAGAACGGTGCCTCGGCGGTTGGTGTTCTACACGGATTGAGATATATTTTCGGCTGTTGGGAGCGTTATATAAATTGTTTTTGCTTGCAAAAACTTCCGCATCTCGGCTTCAGCCGAACTTCACAGCGCATTAGCGCTGCTTCACTATGCCGAAGGCATAACTTCACTGTCGCTTTAGCGACTACTTAACTCAAAAAAGCAGACCGTCGAGGGTCTGCTTTTTTGTCATACTCTCTTTCCTCTCTGCATAATGATGCATATGACCTATGCACAAAGAAGGAGGGAGATGCAGGTTGAAACGAATGTCGCCCATCAAGGGTGCGGCGGTGATGACTGTTTTTTCACTCATGTGCAAGCTGATCGGAACTTTGCAGCGGCTTTACACCGCCTCACGTATAGGCAGCGAAGGCATGGGGCTTTTTTCGCTGATAATGAGCGTGTACACGCTTTTTACCGCAGTATCCAACAGCTGGATAACGCCTGCGGTCAGTCGGCTCACGGCAAAGCATTATGCAAAGGGTGAAAAAAGCGGATATATGATGTTTCTTTCGTGCGTATTGCCGTCGCTCGCTGTCGGAGTTATTTCGATGCTGACGCTGTATCTGCTTGCAGAGCCGCTTGCCGCAAACGCCATAAACGACGCAAGCACCTCGGTGGCACTACGTGCGTTGTCACTTTCATTGCCCTGCATGTCGCTGACGTCGTGCATCAAGGGGCTGTTTCTGGCAAAGGGCGAGATACTCAAAAACAGCACAGGCTCGCTGACCGAGCAGATAGTAAAGACCCTGATAACCATGCTGGTGCTGGGCAGGTATATGCTTTTCGAGACCTCGCCTGCTCGGCTTTGCCTCGGCATCACGATCGGAGTGACGAGCGGCGAAATATTCTCGCTTTTATATCTCGGCACACTATTGCTGCTGTCAAAGCGTGAACGAAAGCACGCTTTTCCCAACCTCACGATGATAAAGGAGCTTTTGTCTGTCGGAGCGCCGATGCTCGCATCGACCTCTGCAACGTCGTTGCTTCATACGGCAGAAAGCGTGCTGATACCAATAATGCTGCTGAAATATTCGGGCGACAGGTCGCAGGCGCTGTCACAATTCGGCGAGATACGCGGAATGGCTGTGCCGCTGATATTCTTTCCGTTTGCGTTCCTCGGCGGACTCTCGGTGGTGATAGTACCCGAAATATCACGGCTCTCGGCATCAGATGACAAAAACGCATTGGCAAAGCAGATATCCAAAAGTCTGACGATAGCATATCTTTTTGGCATAATGGCGACAGGGATATTCTTTTTTCTGTCAGAAACCGCCACGAACGTATTTTATCCCCACTCGAACGCTGCCCCTTTGGTCAAGATAATCGCTCTGATAGCCATGCCGATGTATGTCGAAACAGTCGCCGACAGCATTTTGAAGGCGCTGGGGCAAGAGAAGCGGCAATTGCTGTATTGCCTCATCAATTCCGCATTTCGCATAACAGCCGTGCTCGCAGTCGTGCCAAAGCTCGGCATATACGGCTACCTCGGCATTCTTGTCGTGTCGAACATACTACAATATATTCTCGCGATAGATCGCTTGCATAAGGTCGTCCGCTATCGAATAGTATATACAAAAGCGATCGCACTGCCGTTTGTCGGCTCTGCGGTCGGCGGCATCGCAGCGTCGGGGATGCAGAGCATAGTTTTGCTCGGCGAAACGGCAAAGCTTATTGCCTCCTGCTTTGTGTTTGCGATATTCTTTTTGCCGTTCTGCATACCGATCCTGAAAGAGGTGAAGAAATGAGCAGCCATATCAGAATGCTTTCATATCTGCCGACAGGCGTGAGAGAGGCGTTTATCTCGATGAAAAAAGAAACGCTTTATTCTGTCGACGAGATACGCCTGCGCCGTGGCTCTGCGCTCGCCGTAGTTTCAAACGGCAAAAACCGATTTGTTTCTGCCTCTGGCGAGCTGTGCGAGCTCGGCAACGCCTTGATCTTAAACGAAAAAATGCTTGCGGAATGCATAAGGCTGCTGACAAACGCCTCTCGATATGCGCTCGACGATGCGATAGCGAGCGGATATATTCCACTCGGCGGAATGCGTGCAGGTGTTTGCGGCAGAGCGATGACCAAAGGCGGCTCGGTGCAAACTGTCGCCGAGATAACAGGCATCGCCCTGCGCATAACAAGGCGTGTGGATAAATTCGCCATGCCGCTTTATGAAAAATACCAAAGCGACGGACTTGCGGGTGCGCTGGTCATTTCGCCGCCGTCGGGCGGCAAAACGACGTTTTTGAGATCGCTTATATTCCTGCTCTGCAGATCACACCGTGTTGCCGTCTGCGACAGTCGGGGCGAGCTGATATGCGAAGGGCTCGAAAAGCTGCCTGTCGATTTTATGTCGTTCTGCCCCAAAGCATATGCGATCGAGGCGCTGACACGCACAATGGCTCCCGAAATAATAATATGCGACGAGCTGGGCTCGGGCGAAGAGGAATGCATCATGCAAAACGCCTCGTGCGGTGTGCCTATCGCTGCCTCTGTACACGCCGCCTCTATCGACGAAGCAATGCGGCGACCGTTTGTAAAGCGCCTGTGCGAGGCAGGGATATTTAAATACGCAGTCGAGCTTGGCTTGCAAGGAGAGCTCCACACTTCACGCATCGGCGAAATATCGGGGTATCTGCCGTGAAGGTGCTTGGTGCTTTGGCAGTGGCGATATGCTGCTATCTTGCAGGCTGTTCATTCTCGGCAAAGCAAAAGGCGTCCTGTGCTAACCTGCACGGGATAATAAGGCTGCTGACGCACATGCAGAGCCGAATCAAAAACAGCGCCATGCCGCTTGCCGAAATATTCGCCTCTTTCAGTGACGACGCACTCGAAAAGTGCGGTTTTCTGCCCGAATTGCGCCTGCACGGTGCGGCAGGCTTTGCTAACGCGCTGTCGATGCTCGACCTGCCGCCCGATTGCTCTGATGCGCTCGAATTATTCGGCGGAACGCTCGGCACTCTCTGCGCCGAAGATCAGCTTTCAGAGCTCGCACTCGTGCTCGGCGAGATGACCGAGCATTACGGCAGAGCGGTCAAGGCACTGCCGACAAAGCAAAAGATAACACGCACGGTCTGGGGGCTGGCAGGCGCACTCATAGCGATCATGCTGATATAAAAATCCTTTTTGGTGAATGCAATGAACATAACGATGGTTTTAAAAATAGTCGGCGTCGGCATCATCGTCGGCGTCGCCTGTCAATTATTGCAAAAAAGCGGTCGTGACGAGCAGGCGACGCTCGTCACGGTCGCAGGCATCGTGATAGTTATGCTGCTGCTTTCAAAAGAGATCGGCGCACTTTTCAGCTCGATCAGAGCGGTGTTTGGGCTATGAGTATTTTCGCCGTCTGCGGAGCGGCAATAGTTTTTTGCTGTGGCGGCGTGATATTGCGTGCGATCAAGCCCGAGCTTTCGCCTGCCTACACGGCAGTATCTGTCTGCATACTGACCTGCTGCTGCATAAATGCGGTTTCGCCGCTGATAACCGAGCTTGTTTCTCTGGCAAGCACAAGCGGCATCGGCAATTGGATAAGCCTTTTGCTCAAGGCGATAGCCGCATCGATAGGCTGCGAGACCGCCGCTGACCTTTGCAAAGACTGCGGCGAAAGCTCTATAGCGTCAAAAATAGAATTCATGTGCCGCATATACATTCTGCTGCTTTCTCTGCCGCTGATAAAGCAGGTGATAGATGTGACGAGAGGACTTTTGTGATGAAAACGCTTTTAAAGCTCCTGCTGCCGTTTGTTATCGCAGCAGTATTTATGCTCGCACTGCCTGTCGATGCCAAAGCAAGCGAAATATCGTCGCCCGATCTTGGCGACCTTGCGGACAATGAGCTTATCACAGATGCCGAAGCCAACGGAACAGAGGCTATAAACATAGCAGACAAGCTCATCGAGAGCCTTTCAAGCGGAATATCCGCGGCGCTCAAAAGCGTCTTGCCGTCGTTCGCATCGATATTGGCGGTGCTGACGCTCTCAGGCCTGCTGGCGGCGTTCGTCGACGGCAAAAGCGAGCAGATAAACGCGGCTTATTCGTTTCTGTCGATACTTTCACTCGAGCTTATCGTCTATCCTCAATGCGCTATGCTCATGAATTATGTTTCAAAATGCGCCGACCTGCTGTCAAAGGTCTCGGTATCAGTTGCAGCAGGCTGTACGACACTTTATATACTCGACGGCTGTGCATCTGCCGCCGCAGTCAACGCCGCTTCGATGTCCTTGCTCGGTACTGCGCTCGAAGTGATCGCCTCGGGAGCACTCATGCCGTTCATGCATTCTGCGCTTGCGCTGTCTATGGCAGGTGCATTGCCCGGCGTGACAGACCTCTCGCCAATCTCGAAGTTTATAAAAAACACGATAACGACAGTCATGGCGTTTGTTTTCACGATATACGGCTTTGCAAACTATGTTCAGACTGCGATAGCGACGGCTGCGGACGGCTATGCATATCGCACCATAAGATTTTCGGCAGGCGTAATGATACCCGTCATCGGCAATATGTTGGGCGAAGCCTCTCGCACGGTCAGCGGCAGCATTGCGGTAATGCGTGCGACAGTCGGCTCGGCAGGCATCGCCGCAGTGATAGCCACACTTTTGCCGCCCGTGATAATGGTTTTGTGCTATCGCATAGTGCTTTCGCTTTCGGCTGTTGCGGCGGGTCTGCTCGGCTGCGAACGTGAAAGGCGCTTTTTGTCAGACCTTTCGGGAATGATAAGCGTGCTTTTTGCGCTCGTTTCGGGTGTCGCACTCACCGCCGTAATAACGCTTGCGATGTTTATCAGAATGGGGAATCAGGGATGAAGGACTATATTTTTATCATTTCGGCATCGTCGATAATCGGCGGCACGGCGATACTGCTGGCAAACCCAAAGATGCAAAAGCCGATCAAATTCATCGCCGCACTTTGTATGCTCTTGATGCTCGTAAGCCCGTTTGCAAATATAAAAAACTCCGCAATGCCGTCGGCAGATATTTCAGAAGCGGCAGAAAGCATATACACAGCCGCGGCAGAAAGAACATACAGCGAGGCGTGCCGCCTGGCAGAAGAGCATATTATTGACAGCATCTATGCCGAGTTCGGCATAAAACCTGCCTCCTGCCACATATTCTATGACAGCGCATCGGGCGGCGTGTGCGTTGTCTCGTTTGCCGACGATGCAGCAGATACGGACGCCATAGCCGAATTTGTGCAAAAAATTTCGGGCGTGAGGGCTGAGGTGGTAACAGATGAACATTAGCAACGCTTTTTCAAAGCTCAAAAAAAGCAAAGGGATATGCTACCTCGCCATAGGAATCCTGGCGGCGGTGATACTTTCTTTGATACCGACAAGCTCGGCAGAGCCGACTAAAAGCGAATCGTCAAGCATCGAATATCGCAGGATGCTCGAGGCAGAAACAAAAGCATTGCTCTGCCGCATCGACGGAGTCAAAGACTGCAGCGTGATAATAACGCTCGCAAGCGGGTTTGAATACACCTATGCTTCTGACAAATACACACAGCAAAGGTTTTATTCCGATGGCACGCCGGACACGATCGAAGCAAAAAGCGAGATCTTTGCGCCGTCCGACGGCAATGCGTTGCAGGTCAAGGAAAAGATGCCGCAGGTCGCAGGCATAGCCGTCGTCTGCAACGGAGCGGATGCTGCCACTCGGCTCAAGATAATCTCACTGCTTACTGCACTTTTCGACGTCGGCAGCGACCGCATAAGCGTTCAAGCATAAATTAACATACACCATTTTTTCAGGAGGAACATTATGAACATCAAAGAGCTTGGTCAAAAGATAAAGCAGACCGATTACAAAAAAATGTTTGGCACAAAAGCGTTTTTGATAGTCTGCTGTGTCGTTCTCGTGGCGGTATCGCTGCTGGTCGCATCACTCATCGACGTGCAGACAAACGGTCAGCAGGCAGGCAAGGACGAGAGCGATTCAAAAACGCTCGGCAACACCATTCTCACCGACACTATGTCGGGCGACGACCTCAAGGACGCCATAGCCGACGGCGAGGATTATTTTGCCGTTTCGGCGATCAACCGCCAAAAGACACGTGACGAAGCACTCAGCCTGCTCAAGGCGATAGCCGAAGATCCCGATTCGATGCCCGATGCCGCAGCAGAAGCGCTTGCTTCGATCAACGCAATGGCAAAGCAGATGGATGCCGAAGCCGACATAGAAGCTCTCGTCAAGGCAAAGGGCTTTGAGGACTGCGTTGCCGTCGTCGGCGACGATGCCTGCACTGTCATAGTCAGATCAGACGGACTTGTCACAGACCAGGTTGCGCAGATACTCGAGATAGCGATGCAGGCAAGCGGATTGCCCGCCTCGGGGATAACGGTGATAGAAAAGTAAAAAAAGTGGGTCTCGATGACCCACTTTTTTAAGTGAAGTTGTCGCTTGCGGCTCTACGGCAACTGAAGTTGCCTACAATCCCTCCGTCTTTCGACTCGTTGATGCGAGCGAAAGCCACCTCCCTTTACACATGCAGAGGCAAGAAACTTAGCCACAGCGATAGGTTTCCTACAGGGCGTTAGGCGATAGTTTTGCTATAGGTCGGCACAAAAAAGAACGCCCTCGATTGCTAAGTCAAAGCAACTGAAAGCGTTCTATATTGATTGTTTTTGCTTGCAAAAACCTCATTATCTCACGAAGTGAATATCACTGCACAACGTGCCGCATTATTTCTCAAAATAATTTCCGCCGACGAACAGTGTCTGGTCGACAAACGTCTTGCCGACAGAGACCGCAACATGCGCAACGTTGCCGAGCGTCCAGGTATATCCGCTATTGCCGCTCTGGCCGATTATCTGTCCCTGCGACATAACATCGCCGACGTTGCAGGTTATGATCGAGAGGTTGAAATAATAGCTATACACTCCGTATCCGTGCGAGATGATCACGGTGTTGCCCGTGGTCGCTGTCGCCTGTGCAAAAACGACCTCGCCACGCTGCATAGCTCTTACCGACGTGCCGCTGCTGACAGAATAGACATTGCCCGGCAATCTGATGAGGCGGCCGCTGCCTGCAACGACTGCGACATCGCCAAAGCTTGCCGACTTGCTTGCGGTAACGGCGTTCTCAAACTTTGCGCCCATATCAAAATAAGCGGTATTCGCTCTGCTCGAGGTAAGCGAATCGAAGGTCTCCTTAAGCCCCTCGAGTATCTCGGTGCTGAGCATTGAATTATATTGCTCTGTCGTTTCGAGCAAAGGCAGTGTTTCGCCTTTTGTTTCACTGACAAACAGCTTGAGTGTCTGAACAGAGCCGCCGAGGTCGAAATTGATGTCATAAAGTCCCGATGCGCAATCGGCACTGACAGGCAAAAGCGCAAAATCCCTGCCGCTCGCCTCGTCGTGATACGGAATTATATTGCCTGTCTCGATATCTGTGCTGAAGCTGATTATATCGTCGCTGCCAAGATGCTCGATGTTTATCACCACAAAGCCACCTGCCGCAACGCTCTCTCTCGAGAGGCTGACCGTGGCGGGAATATCATAAAGCATAGTAAGGCAGTATTCTGCCTCGCCGTAATAATCGTGTGCTTCAGAACGTGTCCATTTTGCTTTAAATGTCGCAGTTATCACCGTGTCGTCGTCGAAAACCAGCGTTTCGATGCCCGAAACAGGCAGGATCGCACCGTCAGAGGTGACAAACTCGACGTCGTATATCTCGTCGGGCTCCACCGAAAACCTGAGCGTATTGCTCCTGCCGTCATAAAAATGCAAGGTCTTGCCGTCATACGTCGGCGACGTGCGGTCGGCATAAAAAACTCCGTCGACCTTTTTATAGCTCCATGAATAAGAATCGGGATACGCTATCTCGGTGCTGCCGCCCGAGATCACCTGCAATTGCGGCAGCATGATGTCACGGTAAAGATAAAGACATTCCGCACGGCAGAGGTATTCTCTGGCAGCGAGCTCGCTCATAAGGAATATCCTGCCCTTTTCGTCATAAAACATACAGCCCGAGAGGTTTGTCGAGGGGTAAAGCTTATAGACCTGCTTTTCGGTGCCTCTGACATATGTTATTGTTATAGGCGTCTCTGAATGCACGTCACGCACAGGCGAGGCGATCTCTTTGACATCTGTAAGCAGCGAGCAGTAATAATCTATATCGCTGCGCCCGGTGTAGGTATAGCTTTTGCCGTCTGTCAAAACGACGTTTACGCTGTCGGTGCCGTCGAGCGCTATGCTTTGTCTGAAATAATTTACAAGCAATATGACTATAAACACGAGCGGAATGAGGAACACCGCCGTCACGATAGCCCTGATATTTTGTTTCTTTTGCATTTTATCGCTCCTTTTCTTATCAATTATAGCATTTAAGTGCTGTTTAGTCAATGAATATATCACACCAAAAATGCGCAAACTTGTTAAAAGGGTCAAAGAAAGGTGAAACATCATGACAGAAAAACAACAATTGCTGTCGCTGTTTGCAGACTGCGACGATCTCGTGACAGTTTCGGCAGGCTCGGCAGAGGTGTGCTATATCAAAAGCGTGTGCGACACTGTATACATTGCAAGGCAGATAGTCTGTCCGCTGTCAAGTGGCGTGATAAACCTGCCCGTTGCGGCGATAGAGGAATTGACAGAAGTGCAGGATATGAGCGATGCAATGGTCAGAGGCAGTGCAATTATCTTCCGTGGCAAAAGGATCTTCTGCGTTCCTGCCGTCAGAGAAGCGTCACGCTCTGTCGGCGCGGCAGAAAGCGACATCACGGTCAAAGGTCCAAAGGCAGCATTCACCGAGGATGTCGACACCAACCTTTCGCTTTTGCGGCGTTATATTCGCACAGACCGCTTAAAGACTGTCGCCTTTGACATAGGAGAAGAGACCAAAACAAGAGTGCTTTTGTGCTATGTCGAGGGCAGAGTAAGCAAGAAAGTGCTCGAAATGCTCATCGACAAGCTGCGCACCATCTCGCCTACGGTGATGATCGACTCCGGCTCGCTCGCTCCGCTGCTTACAGGCAAGAGCGGATACCCATTCTTTTCGTTGCTCGGCTCGAGCGAAAAGGTCGACAAGGTCGCATCAAAAATGATAGCCGGCAGGGCGGCATTGATCTGCGACGGCTCGCCGTTCGTCTTGACAGCGCCTTATGTTTTTGCCGAAACATTGCAATCGGCAGAGGATTATCTGCGCTCGAAATGGTATGCGACGTTTATAAGGCTTTTGAGGTTCGTTTCACTGCTCGTGTCATTCCTGCTGCCTGCGTGCTATCTCTGCTTTAAGTCAGGCGGCGACACGTTTGTCGACCTGCTGACAACGCTGTTGATATTCGAGATACTGCGAGAGGTCGGTGTCAGAATGCCTCGCACAGTCGGCGATGCAGTCGGCATAGTCGGCTCGCTGATCATAGGCGATGCGGCGGTCAAGGCGGGCCTGATAACAGACGAAAGCATCATCGTCATGGCGCTTTCGGCAGTCTGCGCATTCATCGTTCCTGCGTATATGTATTCGGTCACACTGCTGCGCATAATATTCGTTGCGATCGCCGCACTGCTCGGAACAAACGGCGTTATCCTCGGCGTTTCGCTGCTCTTGGGGCTGATGTGCGGCACAGAAAGCTTCGGCTGTCCATATATGTCGCCTGTCGCCCCAATCGACACAAAAGGCCTGCTCGATTTTATTCTCACCGTACCCTCAAAGGTATTGGGCAGAAAGGAGAAGCTGTGATGGCACGAGCGTTTTCTCTGTCGTTTGCGCTGTTTTTGCTGTCTGGCGGCAGCCTGTGTACTCTCGCCGTATCTGTATTGCTGATGCCGATAGCGCTTTTTGCATCGTCCGGCAGAGGGCTTTTGCGTGAGAACCGCATTTTTTATGCCCTGTGCGGAATTATAGCCTTCTTTGGAATGCTAATATCGATCGCAAATATGCTGTCAAGCCTGCTTTTCGCCGTCTTGTGCGCCTTATGCGGCATATTGATCGCCACAAAAAGCAAAAAAGCACCGGCATATTTTGCCGAGCTTTGCATGTTCGTGATAGCGGCAGGCTGCACCGTTTTGCTGTTTTATATATCCCCCGTGTCAAGTCTGTGCTTTAAAGCCGATATGTCGCTGCTTATCTGCCCGTCGGCGTTCTGTATCGCCTATGCCTGCAAAGAAAAGCGGCTGCTGCACACCTCGGCAGGCTTTTTGCTCGCATTGCCGACATATTTTATTTTTGCCTTTTCAAGGCTCGATATAAGCGGCTGTGCAGTGCTGTTTCTGTCGCCGATGCTGATAGCCTGCTGCCTGTCGCAAAAAGAGAGTAATATGCCCTTTCGCCGCCGCATAAAATAGCACGAGGTGATAAAAATGCTTTTTGCAAGGCAGCAAAAATACGCCGAGATAAAGCGCGTCATCAAAAAAGACGGCTTTGATCTCGTTTACATCAATATCAGATACCCCGAAATGCAGGGCAGAAAAAGCTTTGACAGGACGTTTGACAGGTTTTATAAAAACATTGCGTCGTCGTTTCTCGTATTTGCCGAAAAAACGCTTGCCACAGACGCCCAAAAGCATATGACGGACGACGGCTTTGAGCCTGCCGCTGCGGTAATGAAGGCGCGCATTATGCTTGACAGCAAAAAATATTGCTCTGCGCTCTGCGAAGCATCTGTCTTTGACGGTCAAAGCCACGCTCAAAGGCATATAACAGGCAATGTCTGGAGCAAAAAGCAAGCCTGTCTCGTTCCTCGCGGCGCAATGCTTGCAAAAAACTATTGCGATATATTGGCAGAAAAATATTCCCATGACCTCGCTGTCGGTCAAGACGAGCTAAAGCGGCTCTTTCGCCGTTCTGCGGTGTGCTTTTCAAGCCTCGGGCTCGAGTTTCACATCTCCTTGGGCGGCGAGATCAAAACAGTCTGCCTGCCGTTTGACACCGCACTGCTCGAGGGGATCGCGAAAATCAAACCATAAAATCAAAAAACGTTGACCTGTCGCAAGTGGAATAGACAATATCTACAATACAAACAAGTGAGGGACGGCACACGCTCGTTCCTCGCTTTTGCTTTTGCCGAAAACCCCGAAATTATGGCAAATAGTGCAAAAAAATGCAAAAATGGCAGCGAAAGCATATTGACATCGCGCTTTTTGCGTGCTATTATAATTATGGGCAATATTTAAGTTGCTCGAATATTAATATATTACAGCGACATGAAAAAAAGATTCTTGGCCATCGTTTTGTTGCTTGCAATCACCTGTGCGCTTTGCATTTGTGTTGGCGCATCAGATTCCCCGGCAGAAGAAGCGGACGGCTTTGTGACCATGACCGAAGAAGGACCGATGTACAAAGTCTCTATGCTTCGTTTTGCGCCGAGCAATAGCGCTTCTACCGCTCTATCCAGCTCACTCGCAAACACTGTGAGTTGTGAATCTGCGTATACGCTCACTGCTGATCAAAGCAATATGACAACATTAGAGCTTGTCAATTGGTTCTTGCAAACTGACACTTTTGATCAAATTACGCTTTCGTCATCGATAACAAGCGGAGATGAGCGTTACTCACAGCATCCGGCATTTGCCGAATTGCTTTCACGCAAAGACCTCGCCGATGTCTTAGAACAAATCGTAAGCAATTCTCAGAGAATACCCGAAAAGCTTGTGCGTTTAATGGGCACTAACGGCGTTAAAGAAGCTATAGCAAGCAATTTAAATGAATGCGACACCGATTGTGAAACATTGGCTTCTATTTATTCTGCTTCCGCCGGCTCAAGCACAGTCGGTTATATTGATGGCAGGATCCCCGTACGACTTGGCGGCTATATAACAACTCATGACGGTTTAAGTGTGCCTTATTATGAGCCTGAACGTGATATGACTTCTGCAGAAATAGCCTTCTATAATAACATAGGCGCAACAGTAACAGGTGCAACCAAACTTACCGAGCCGGATGCAACATACAATTGTCATGCATATGCATGATATCATGCAAAGCACCTTGACGAGTATTGGCTCGATTCCATACAGGCGTTTATCAACGACAGCGCATGCGCAAGGCTCACATCATCCGACACGATCCAAGTCGGAGATATAATTGTCTATATGTCCACGATAAGTGACAAAGCACTTCATTCCGGCGTAGTTGACAGCATAAATTCAGACGGTTCTCTCGTTATTCGCTCAAAATGGGGCGCCGGCGGTGAATATCTGCACGCGGTAAATCAAGTGCCTTCAAATTATTTGCCGAGCGGTTACGCTTATCAGCTTTACTACAGATACCACAGGCAATAATTATCACAGAGACAATCTGCATTATTTCGGTTACAATAAATACTGCAACACTTGCACTAAAATAGCCAATTCATTTTGGACCAGCGGACCTTGCGCCGGCCCTCCCTGCAACACTCCGTTTAGCGTCCCGAGCGAGGATGCAGCGGCATAAAGGAGTTATTATGAAAGAGAAAAATTAACTATTATCGCTTCGGTGACACTTGCTCTCGTTTTGTGCATTTCGGCAGTCGTGTTTTTCACCAGCCTTTCACAAGATGATCTTCCTGATTGTACATATAAAATAACAAAAGAACAGCGTGAGATGTCAACCTACGATCTTTTAAAGTGGTTCTGCGAGACCGATTACATGAAAGAAATGGAACCCGAATATACAAATTTTATTTTTTCTTCCGGAGATGTCGATCCTTCTGATTTGACGCCGTGCAACGACCATCAGGCTTATTATGAACTTATAAAGCGTGACGATTTGAAAGAAGCACACAGCAGATTGAGCGCCTCGAGCGACGAGCGCCCCGAAGCGCTGTTCATATTCTCATATCAAGAAGAGGTTGTGGCATTACTCGCCGACTGATATGACTTTTACGCCGCAGTTTTTGCAAGCTGCGGCGTAATTATTATTGACATTCGGGCGAAAGAGGGTTATATTGTAGATAGACCATTTTATGCATCGTAAAGGACGGTTTTAAAAATGAAGCAATTCAATATCGTTATACTCGGTCAGGGACGCAGCGGACGCGACATCCACGGTCTGCATCTCAAAAAAGATACCGAGAGATTCAAGGTCGTCGGCGTTGTCGAGCCGATGAAGGAACGTCGCGAAAGAGCAGCCAAAGAATACGGCTGCGAGGTGTTCTGCGACTATCGCGAGCTTTTTGGCAGGAATGACATCGACCTCGTTGTCAATTCCACTCCGTCAAACCAGCACTATTCGATAACCAAGGACCTGCTCGAGCACGGCTTTAACGTTCTGTGCGAAAAGCCCTGCGTGCCCACAGTAAAAGAATTTGACGACCTCGTCGAGACCGCAAAGAAATGCGGCAGACATCTGCTCGTTTTCCAGCAGTCGCGCTTTGCCTGCTATTTCAAAGAGGTCAAGGACGTCATCGCATCGGGCAAGCTGGGCAGGATCGTCCACATCGGCATACAGTTCAACGGCTATGCACGCAGATGGGACTGGCAGTGCTGCCTCGACATGAACGGCGGCAACCTCGCCAACACCGGCCCTCATCCGCTCGATCAGGCACTTAACCTGCTTGATTATTATGACGGAATGCCCACAGTTTTCTGCCACATGGATCGTGCAAACACCTTTGGCAATGCCGAGGACTATGTCAAGCTGATACTCAAAGCGCCCGACAGACCCATCATCGACCTCGACATATCTTCGTGCGACGCATACCCCTGCTATACCTACAAGGTAGAGGGCACTCGCGGCACGCTCAAGGGCAATATGTCGCACATCGACTATAAATATTTCATTGAGTCCGAAGCTCCCGAACAGCATCTGATTCGTGAAACACTCACCGACGGACCCGAAAAGCTGCCGCTTTATTGCTCCGAGACGCTTAATTGGCACGAGGAATCGTGGAATGGCGACCCTCAGGCACCCTTCATCGCAGCGGTTCAAGAGTATTATGACCAGATCTATGCGCTCTTCACCGAGGGCAGAGAGCACGATATCAAGCTCTATCAGGTCCGCCAGCAGCTCGCCGTCATCAACGAAGCCCATAGACAAAACCCGCAGATAAACTAAAGCAAACTAAAAGCAGACCTTGATCGGTCTGCTTTTTGGTTATAGACAATAGTGGTTAGTGGGTAGTGGGTAGTGAATAGTGGATAGTAAAGGTGATATTCGGCTTGCGCCGAGATACAAAAGCTTTCGTGGGGGCGAAATATCTCAGTTTGCGTTTTTCTCTGCCCAATATTCCTCGAGGCAGAGGTTATTTTGGTACATATACGTTGCGACGGATCGACCGACGAATCTAAAGTGCCAGGGCTCCCACTCGACGCCCGTGACATCGACCTTATCCTGCGGATATCTGAGTATAAATCCAAAGCGATAGCTATTTGCAGCGAGCCATTTTGCCGCCTCTGTCTTGCCAAACGCCTGCGTAGCGCTGCCCTGATTATGCATATCGAGGCAGAGTCCTGTCTGGTGCTCAGAGCAGCCAGGCTTCATCGAATAGGTCAAGGTTATCGCCTCTGCCTCCTCACGTGTGAGGCTGGGGTTCTTTTTCATTTCCTGGTCGGTATAAAGGTTAAAAAGGTACTCTTGATACTCGCCCGAGCGGTATGCGCTGGTTATCGTAACATCGTCGATGCCGTTCAAAGCCGCCTCTGCCATCAGCGCGCGCAAAGCCATCTCGGCGGTATAGACCAGCTTTTGATCGGCTCTGCCATCCTTACGCATATACTGCGAAACGACCATATTTTCAGGAACATAGCTTATAGGAATAGGATTCTTGAGGTTGACGAGATAGGTATAATCCTCACTCGGCTCGATATACTGCAAATAATCTGTTATATCGATCATATACTTAATGCCTATCTCGGTCTCATAGTCGACCGAAACCTCGGGCTCTGACGGCTCGTCATCAGACGGAATATCGGGTGTCGAGGGCTGAGAGTCGTCGGACGGAACGCTCTCGACCGAGCTTTCGGCGCTGCTTGCGTCCTGCGAAGCAGGCGGAATTTCATCTGACGGCTGTGCAGTCGACGAAGAACACGCGGTCGAGATGACCATTATCGCCAGAACCGCCGCGACGAGCGAAAGCACGAGCGACGAATAGTGCAGATATTTGGCTGAATTTTTGTTTGTCATTTCATTCACCTCTTGCGGCAGACAAAATGTCTCTTGCCGCCTGCGTCGGGTCTGCCGCGCCGAAGCACGAAGAGCCTGCGACGAGCACCTCAATGCCGTTTTCGACGCACAACGCCGCATTCTTTGCCGAAATACCGCCGTCAGCCTCTATTTCAAACTCAAGACCGTGCGCCTGACGGTATTCTTTGAGCGCCTTTGCCTTGGGCAGCATATCTGCCATAAAGCTCTGTCCGCCGAACCCCGGCTCGACTGTCATGACGAGCAGAAGATCACAAAGCGGCAGGAATTTATAAGCCGCCTCGACAGGCGTGCCCGGCTTGATGGCAAGTCCTGCGCGGCAGCCGAAAGATCTTATGAGCTTTAGTGTGCTCTCGATCTTGTCGGTCGCTTCAGCGTGAATGGTTATAATGTCTGCGCCTGCCTTTGCGAACGCCTCGATATATCTTTCGGGATACGAAACCATAAGGTGCACGTCAAAAACCATGTCGGTACACTTGCGCAGCGAAGCGATAACAGGCACTCCGAACGATATATTCGGCACAAAAAAGCCATCCATAACGTCGAGATGCAGATATTCTGCGCCGCCGTTCCTGACTGCGGCTATTCCTTTGCCTGCCTCGGCAAAGTCGACCGACAGCAGCGAAGGCGCAAGCTTTATATTATTTTGCATGATCAAATTCCTTTCGTCAAAGCACAACATATTATAATACTATGATAGTAATACAAGGCGGCAAAACCGCGCCCGTCGCCGATGTATAAGCAAACGGATCCAAAAGCCACCGTCGGGCGCAACGCCATAACCAAAAGGCAGGGTGCTCCCCTGCCTTTATTGTATCACATCTGCCGTAAAAATCAAGGCTTTTCTAAAAAACGCTGTCGATGCTCGGCGACATATCCTCTGACATCTCTCTGCAATAAAAAACAAATGTGTTTTGCGCCTTATAATACTCTGCCGAGCCGTATTCCGCTGTTTCGTACTCAAAAAGCGCCGTTTCTGCGCCCTCGAGCAATTTGTTGTGCACAAAAAGCGACAGCGCAGGCTCGTATTTTTCAAACGCCGCCCTTGCCAAAGCAGCATTTTGGAATGCGGCGATCGCCATTTCACGGCACGCCGTGCAGACAAAGCACGACGAAAGCACGAGAAATATTGTGAGCGCCAAAAGCAGCACTATTGCCAATATCGTATGCTTCATTTCGCGAGCACGCTCATCTTGCCTGTGCGCTCAAGAGTGACGAGCGACACCTCGGATAGCGCCGCATATCCCTCGGTGCGCAGGGTCATCATTATTTCGTCCTCTGAAATACGCGCCGTATCGCAATTCTTTTGCAAAATCCTGCCGTCACGCACCAGAATTATCGGCTCGCCCTGCAGGAATGCACGTATCCTCGGCGAGCACCTGCAGGCGGCGGCGACAAGCACCTCAAAAGCGCCTATCAAAACCACAGGCATTATGCCGTAAAGCAGTGGCACGTCTGGGTCTGACATCGGCATTATCGCGAGCTCTGACAGCATCATCGCCGAAATAAACTCGATCATCGTCAGCTCGCCTATCTGCCGCTTGCCCATCAGCTTGAACAAAAGCCAGAGCAACACAAAAAATATCAGCGTCCTTAAGCATACAACAACCATATTTCACACCCGTCCTTTGCCACTATTTTGCCCAATCTGCGGGAAAATAATGCAAAGCCACGGTGTATTATTCCGCTTTTACTGTTTCCAAAGGGATGAGAAGGTCGAATAAAAAGCTATTGACGGTCTTGCCCATTACGTTAAACACGGAAGGAACGAACTTGACCGACAAGGTATAGCAAACATAAAGCTCTTTTTGCTGCGTGTCGCTCTTCTTTTGCTCGAATGTGACAAGAGATGGATCGCCGTGCAATTCAAACGAAACAAATTTTGCACCATCGGACATGCCGTTTTTGATTTTTTGCTCGATGGCAGCGGTCTGCTTGCTTTGGTCTATGTTGGCAATAACGTCGTCGGTGCCGAACGAAATATGCGTAACACCCGAAATAGCGCCGCTTTTGACTGTAACAAGCAGCTTGTCGGTTATGCAATCGCCTTTCTTGCGGCAGAATTTATAATAATGTATCAGATCATCCGTGCCTTCTGTCGGGGTCTCTGTCAATTGGTATTTCGACATGTCAAAAAGCTTTGCAAGCTCGGCTTTGAGCGCTTCGGCGACATCAGACGGCCGATCGGTCGGCGAAATGCTTATAGTCGCATAGCTATAAAGGATCATCTCGAGGTTTCCGTCATCGTCAAGCATCACTTGGCGCTCGGCATCGCCGTCGACAGCGTATTTGTGCAACGTCCTGCAGCCGATTGGATAATAGGTCGAAGCGACATAGCTAAGCTTCAACTCGCTGCCGTTTAAAGCTATCGTTCTGTCGTTTTGAATGCCAGATGCAGTCACCTGATACGGCAGGGTAGCGTCGTATTCGTCGTACAGTGCTTTCATTTCGTATCCTCGCGTTTCGTCGTTCGCGCAGCCGCTCAGCACAATAGCGATTGCAACAGCGAAAGTGATCATCAGAACCGATTTTTTCATAATGTCTCCTTGCTTTTTTATTTGAGTCCTATTGACCCTATGTATAATATACCCCCCCTATTCGGGCATTATGTCAATATACAATTAATATATATATGTATATTAACAGCATAATTTTGTGCAGTATCGCCAAAAACGTCTTATTTCTTCTCGATCAGATACCTGCGCAATTTGTCGGTTGCCTGCTTTTCGATGCGTGAAACATACAATATCGCTAATTATAAATGACTTGTCAATTCGAGTTCCTTAAATCTGA
>CAZASH010000001.1:0-534310 GCA_964487775.1 uncultured Ruminococcus sp. | reverse complement strand
CCTCGCTCAAAATTTGTTCGTATATTGACATTGCTTTGTCAAATTCGCTGTTGCGACGGAAGTGGTTTGCACGGTCGTAAAGATTCGCACTGCGCTCGTCGTCAAGCCGTGGCAGGGTCTGCTGTGTGCCGCAGTATTCACATGTTGTGACTGTTTTGCTGCTTACCTCTAATGAACCGCCGCACATTTTACACTTAAATAATGCCATGATAATCCCCCTAATTATGTATGGTAATTGATGCTGTGTGCTATTGTTAATAAGGATAAAGCCAATAATCAACACTTTCAGTATATCATTGATCGAGCTTTTTGTAAATACTCTGATATGGAATTCTCGCCCTTTTGCGCCGGATGCGGCAAAATCACGGGCAAAATATATTTTGAGGGCTCAGTTTTGTTGCAAAAAACTATTGATTAATGCGCTATTTGGTGATATAATGACAAGGTTTGATTGACAAGTATTTTGGAGGATCATATGAAAAGAGACGACCTGCGCAATATTGCAATAATAGCACACGTTGACCATGGCAAGACCACACTGGTCGACGAGATGCTCAAATTCGGCGGTTTATTCAGAGAAAATCAAGAGCTGCGCGAAAGAATGATGGACAGCAACGATCTCGAGCGCGAGCGCGGCATTACTATTTTGGCAAAAAACACGTCGACGTTTTATAAGGACGTCAAGATAAATATAGTCGACACCCCGGGTCACGCAGACTTTTCTGGCGAGGTCGAGAGAATACTCAAGATGGTCGACGGCGTTTTGCTGCTCGTTGACGCTGCCGAGGGCCCTATGCCTCAGACGCGCTTTGTTTTGCAAAAGGCTATCGAGATGAACCTGCGCATTGTCGTCGTTATCAACAAGATAGACAAGCCCGATGCGCGTGTCTATGAGGTTCCCGATGAGGTGCTCGAGCTTTTGCTTGACCTCAACGCTACCGCAGAGCAGCTTGATTCACCTGTTATATATTGTTCGGGACGCAACGGAACGGCATCAATCACGCCCGACGAGCAGGGCACCGACCTTGCACCGTTGTTTGAGGCGATACTCGAAACTATTCCCGCACCCGAGGGCGATGCAGAGGGCGCAGCACAGATGCTGGTCAGCTCGGTCGACTATAACGATTATGTCGGCAAGATCGCTATCGGCAAGATAGAGCGTGGCAATATGTCGCTCAAGCAGGAGGTCGTCCTTTGCGACTACCACAACAGCGAGGTCGGCAAAAAGTGCCGCATTTCTGCGATGTTTGAGATAGACGGACTTAACCGCGTCCCGTGCGAGAACGCTTCTGTCGGCGATATAGTCTGTGTCAGCGGCATCGAGGGCATCAACATCGGCAACACTATCTGCGCTGCCGACTGTGTCGAGCCTCTGCCCTTTGTCAAGATAGGCGAGCCGACCATGGAGATGACCTTCTCGGTTAATACCTCGCCGTTTGCAGGCACCGAGGGCAAGTTTGTCACCTCACGCCATATTCGCGATTATCTCTTTAAAGAAGCAATGAAGGACATGTCGCTTCGTGTCACCGAGGGCGCTACCACAGACAGCTTCAATGTCTGCGGCAGAGGCGAGATGCACCTTTCGATATTGATGGAGAATATGCGCCGTGCGGGCTATGAATTCACCGTTTCTACGCCGCGCATCATATACAAAGAGATCGACGGCGTCAGATGTGAGCCTATCGACAGATGCTATGTCGACGTTCCCAAGGAGTTTGTCAGCGCCGTTATGGAGAAGATGGGCTATCGCAAGGGCGAGCTTTGCGAGATGAGACCCAAGGGCAACAGAATGCACCTCGAGTTCCTTATTCCGACACGCGGACTCTTTGGCTATAAGACCGAATTCCTCACCGACACCAAGGGCGAAGGCATAATCAACACCGCGTTTGATTCTTATCAGCCCGAGAAGGGTGGCGTGGTCAAGCGCTTTACCGGCTCGCTCATCGCTTATGAAACAGGCGAATGCACCAGCTACGGCATATTCAACTCGCAGGACAGAGGCCCTATGTTCGTCGTTCCTGCCGAAAAGGTCTATGCGGGCGAGGTCGTCGGTATTTCGTCAAAGGGCGACGATATCGTCGTCAACGTCTGCAAAAAGAAGCATCTGACCGCTATCCGCTCGGCAGGCGCAGACGAAGCACTCAGGCTTATTCCGCCTGTCAAATTCAGCCTTGAAGAAGCACTCGAGTTTATCGCCGATGACGAGCTGATCGAGGTCACTCCCAAGTCTGTCCGCATACGCAAGCGCATTCTCGACAACGCACTCAGAATGAAAGAAAAAATGCGTGATATCCGCGGCACCAACTGATAGGGCATATACAGCATATTATTATAAAAAAGTCGATTTCTGTTGCAAATCGGCTTTTTTGTGTTATACTGTTTTTATAAAGGTTAAAGAGGTTTTTTATGCAGACAAGAAGCTTTAAAATAACCGCCTGTGATTCAAGACAGGTAGGCGACAAAATAGTTGTCTATAAAGCAGGCAGCGGCGGCAGAGTGATAGATTCTCGAGAGTATGACATTGGCAGGGCGCTGATATTGACGTTTGATGCGAGCGGCAGGCTTTATGAGGCGGGCAAGGATATTTTGCCGAGCCAAAATGAGTATTACGGCGCGCAGACGAGGTTCTACATTCCACAAAACGGTTTTTCGGTTTTGTTCGATCGAGAGTCAGACCCCGAGCTCACAGAGCTTTTCAGAAAAGCGTTCGACGGCATAATGCTGTATAACGCCACGCTTTCGATGACTTATGACATGACGGCGCATATCGACGGCGAAAATATCGTGATAACCTGCGGCGACCCCGTGCCCGAGACCGAGAACACAAAAAGGTTTTTGTTCGTCGGCAACAGCAGCACCTATTTCAACGGCACGCCTGTCAAATTCGAGGCGCTGTGCAGGGATGCAGGGCTTGACATTAAAGCCGAATACTGCACTTTCGGCAGCGCATATCTGTCTGAGTTTGCCGACGAAGCGCATAAGCGGGGTATGGCGCTCAGGCAAAAGCTTTTGAATAAAAAGTATGATTTCGTCGTACTGCAGGATGCCGCAGCCGCCACCATCAATAATACAAGAGCATCGCTTGAAACAATATTGCCGCTCGTCAGAGCGAACGGCGCAGAGCCTCTGCTTTATATGCGGCATACCAACACTTTGAGCGGCATAGAAAGGCTCTGCGGAATATACAGCGAACTTTCGCATTATTTCGGAATAAGGACCTGCCGCACTGCATCTGCGTTTGCAAAATGCATGCAGGAGCATAGCGAGATAGAGCTGTTCGCCGAGGACGGCAGCCATCATTCAAAGGACGGCAGCTATCTCGTCGCGTGCTCGTGGCTCTGTGCGTTCTGTGATACAGACCCTATAGGCAACGGCTATTTGGCAGATATCGAAAAAAATAAGGCGCATATCCTGCAAAGTGTGGCACGAAGCGTTTATTTTTGATGCGTCGCTATTGACTTTTTGCAAGATAGGTGTATAATAATATTTTGTAATAATATGTGTTTTACGGAAGGTTTTGTATGAAGAAATATTCTGTCAATGAACTGCGCAGCATGTACCTCAAGTTTTTTGAGTCAAAGGGACATCTGTGCTTAAATTCTTTCCCTCTCGTGCCGCAGGGCGATAATTCGCTTTTGCTGATCAACGCCGGCATGGCACCTCTCAAGCGCTATTTCACGGGTGAGCTTACTCCGCCCCGCAAGCGTGTCACCACCTGCCAGAAGTGTGTGCGTACTCTCGACATCGACAACGTCGGCAAGACCGCACGCCACGGCACATTCTTTGAGATGCTGGGCAACTTTTCGTTCGGCGATTATTTTAAAGAGGATGCAATTCCCTGGGCTTGGGAGTTTTTGACCGTTGTTCTCGGCATTCCCGCAGACAGACTTTATGTCACTATTTATCTTGATGACGACGAGGCGCGCGACATCTGGCTCAAGACAGGCGTGCCCGACAGCCATATTTTCAGACTCGGCAAAGAAGAAAACTTCTGGGAGATAGGCGCAGGTCCCTGCGGACCCTGCAGCGAAATACATTTCGACCGTGGCGAACGCTATGGCGATTGCACGCCCGAGCATCATTTTGGCACAGGCTGCGGCTGCGACAGATTTATCGAGGTCTGGAATATCGTCTTTACACAGTTTGAGGGCGACGGACAGGGCGGCTATACCAGACTTGCACATCCCAATATAGATACCGGCATGGGTCTTGAGCGACTTGCCTGCGTGATGCAGGACGTCGGCAACCTCTTTGAGGTCGACACCAACCGCAAGATACTCGATGCCGCATGCGCTATCGCAGGCAAGACCTATGATGCAAGCGCTGCCGCAAAGGACGTTTCTATCAGAGTTATAACCGACCATATACGCACTGCGACATTCCTTATCAGCGACGGCGTTATTCCCTCTAACGAGGGCAGGGGATATATCCTGCGCCGTGTGCTTCGTCGTGCAGCACGCCACGGCAGACTGCTGGGCATCGATCACCCGTTCCTTTCGGAGCTTTGCGATACAGTCATTGAGGTCAATGGCGACGCTTATCCCGAGCTCGTCGAGAAGCGTGACTATATCAAAAAGACTATCGATATGGAAGAGGATCGCTTTTATCAGACTCTCGATGCAGGACTTAGCATACTTGAAAAGGCACTCGCAGTCTGCGGCAAGCTGTTGCTGGGCAGCGATGCATTCAAGCTTTACGATACCTATGGCTTCCCCATCGACCTGACCAAAGAGATCGCCGCAGAGCGTGGCATTGAGGTTGACGAGACCAAATTCATCGAGCTTATGAAGGCTCAGAAGCAGCGTGCAAGAGATGCGAGGGCTGCGCTCGGCAATATGGGCTGGAGCGACGACTCGCTTGCATGCCTTGACAAATCGCAAAAGACCGAGTTTGTCGGCTATGACACTCTCGAGACCGACTGCGAGATAAAGCAGATAATATTCGATGGTGAGGCAGCATCTGCCGTTTCGGGCGGACAGGCAGTATTGGTGCTCGATCGCACACCGTTCTATGCCGAGAGCGGCGGACAGGTCGGCGATACAGGCGTTATCAAGACTGACTCTGGCGAATTTGCCGTCACCGATACCAAAAAGACCCACGAGGGTCAGTACCTGCACTTCGGCAGAGTTATAAGCGGTCAGCTTATGCTGGGCAAGGCTCAAGCAATTGTCGATGCCGAAAAGAGACACGATATAATGCGCAACCACTCGTCGGTGCATTTGCTGCAGGCAGCGCTCCGCATGGTGCTTGGTACTCATGTCGAGCAGGCAGGCTCTTATGTTGACGGCACGGTTGCAAGATTTGACTTTACTCATTTCGCCGCAATGACGGCAGAAGAGATCGCCGAGACCGAAAAGCTCGTCAACGAGGCAATATTTGAGGCTATTCCCATCACTATCAGAGAAATGCCTATCGCAGAGGCCAAGGCTGAGGGCGCAATGGCGCTGTTCGGCGAAAAATACGGCGACATAGTGCGTGTCGTCAAGATGGGCGCATTCTCGACCGAGCTTTGTGGCGGTACGCATCTCGACAACACTGCCAAGGTCGGCATTTTCAAGATAATCAGCGAGAGCTCTGTTGCAGCAGGCGTCCGCAGGATCGTCGCCGTAACAGGCAGAAACACCTTAAAGCATATCGCTCAGAGCGAGAGCACCATTGCTTCGGCAAAGGCGGCACTCAAGGCTACCGGCGACAATGTGACCGAGCGCATCATCGCTTTGCAGGATGAATTGAGACGCACCAAAAAAGAGCTTATCGCAGCTCATATGGCACTTGCCGAGGCTACTATCGCATCCGGCATGGCTTTTGCACCTGAAATAGGCGGTGTCAAGGTGCTTGCACGTGAATTCAACAACGTCGATGCAGATTCACTGCGTATGGCTGCCGACAAGATGGCTGCCGAGAACCCCGAGCTTGTCTGTGTCTTTGCGCTCGCAAACGAGGGCAAGGTCATGCTCGCCGCTTCCTGCGGTGCAGAAGCAGTCAAGAAGGGCGCTCACGCAGGCAAGCTGCTCAAGACGATAAGTGCATACGTCAAGGGCGGCGGTGGCGGCAGACCCGACAGCGCAACCAGCGGCGGCAAAGACCCCGCAGGCATTCCCAAGGCGCTTGAGGAAGCACTGCACGTGCTCGAAACGATGCTTAAATAGTTTTTAAATAAAAGAGGTCTTATTATGGATTGCCTTTTTTGCAAGATAATCGAGGGCGCTATACCCTCAAAGAAGGTGTATGAAGACGACAATGTCTATGCCTTTCACGACATAAATCCCAACGCACCCGTGCATGTGCTCGTCGTGCCCAAAAAGCACATCGAGTCTATCGATGCGATCAACGGCGATAATATCGACGACGTTTCGCACGTGCTGCAGGCGATACCGGTGATCGCCTCGATGCTCGGTCTCAAAAGCGGCTATCGCGTGGTCTCGAATATCGGCGAGGACGGAGGTCAGACTGTCAAGCACCTGCACTTCCATATTCTCGGCGGCACGAGAATGCCCGATAAAGTCTGCTGAGCCCGCTTTGGGGAGGTAGTTTGCTTTGCTGCGCCAAAGAAAGATGACCTTGGCGATAATATGCTTTTGCATCGGTGCCATAGCCGCTATGAACACCGAGGGTCTTGTTTTGGCGCTTGTTTTTGCTATGTCAGGTGTGCTGTGCGCGTTTTTTGCGGCAGCACACCGTTTCTTTTCATTAAACACCCGTGCGCTCGCTGTATACGCTGCGTGCTTTATGATAGGCGCGGTATACCTGACTTTTTACGGAATGACCGTGTTTGACAGCGCAGCCATATACGATGGCAAGCACGACACAGTCACTGCCGAGGTCGTCGACATACAGCATTATACCGACGGCGAGGGTGTTACCCTTAGAATAGTTGCAAGTTCTTCGGGTGTTGCGTCAGGAACAAAGGTCAAGCTTGTCACCGACGATATGCCTGTTTATGACGAGGGCGATACAGTCGCTGCCGAATTGAATTATTATATCAGCAGATCACACTCGAACCGCGCCGATTTTGTGCTTTTGTGCGCCGACGGCAGAGTGACAGAGTCTTGGGACTACGGCACGTTTTTTGTCAGGCTCAGGCAGAATGTCAAGCAGCTTATATACGACCTGCACAAGGATTCGCCTGCCGAGATCTCGCGCATTTCCGCAGCGGCAATAATCGGCGACAGCGACGTGCTTGATGCGCATACGTATGCCGTGTTCCGCAATTCCGGCGTGTCGCATCTGCTGGTCGTCAGCGGTATGCACGTTTCTATTATTTCGATGGCGCTCGCATCGGTTTTAAAGATATTTGGCGTCAGAATGCGACCGAGAATAATATTGTCGTTTTTGCTGGCTGTGTGCTATGGATTTTTTGTCGGGTTCACGCCGAGCGTGCTCAGAACGCTGATAATGCTTGCCTTTATCACCATTGACAGGCTTTTTATGCGCCACCACGACAGCATAAATTCTTTGTTTGCGGCACTGATGATATTGGCTCTCGTCAACCCTTATCTGTTGTCATCGATGTCTACGCTTTTGTCGTTCGGTTCGTGCCTTGCGATATTGCTCGTTTCGCCGCATATAGAATCAAGACTTTTTGGCATAAAGAATTTCTTTTTAAAAAACCTTATCACGTTTTTTGTCACACCGTTTATATTTTCTGCCGCAGTATCGCTTGTGACGATGCCTATAATGCTGTTTTGCGGCGGCACGGTATGCTATATCTCGCCCTTAATCAATATGCTGATAACCTCGTTCTTTGGCTATGTGCTTATCGCCGACGCCTTGTCGCTGATATTGTTTGCGATAACAGGGCTCTCGCTGTTCGGGGCGTTGCCGGGGATATGCTATCAGGGAATATATCAATTGCTCGACCTTGTTTATTCAATGAGGTTCGGCTCGATCTCGTCGGCGATGCCGATGTTTTGGATAAGTGTCGTTTTGGCGCTGATATTCATCATTGTCATAGCCTTTGCCGAGGGCAGATATTTAAAGCTCGGTGCGATAGCTTCGGCATCTGCCACTGTTGCTTCGCTTGTTTTGGTCGCTGTCTGCTTTGCATCCTCTGCGGCAAGCGGAATGACCGCCGAATATTCATTTGCAAACAGCGAGAACGCGATATTTGCAAGGTCATACGGCAGTTATGCCTATATTGACCTTGGCGGCAAGCGTGCGAACGACGTTCTGCCTGTCAAGCTCGGCTATGACAGGATAAGCGATTTTGTCTTTGCAGGCAAAATATCGCACGAACGCCTCGCAAAGATAGCGGGCAACGTTTATATCGACCGCGTGCACCTGCCGTATGATTGCGGCGAGCAGGCGTTTTGCGAGGTTTCTGACCTTGCCGAAAAGTTCGGGTTTGAGATATGCATATATGACGAGCTGTCGGACATCACTCTGGGCGATATGAAGCTTTATTTGTCGGACAGCGAGATAAGATTGTCATCACAAGGCGGCGACATAGCGTTTGTGCTCGGCGATGTGAGCATCTGCACTGCCGAAACGGCGGTCATGACAAAATATGCAAAGGTCGTGGATGAGACAGATGTGGCATGCGGCGTATTTGTTTCTGGCGAGACATACAGCAGCAATATTTCATACGAGCGCTTTGTCAATACAACAGGCTTTGACAGCGTAAGAATAACGCTTGAGCCTGATTATGAGGTAGAATGCATTGAGTATCGATAAATTAAAAGAAAAACTTAAAAGCAAGCAGTACGACGGCGTTTATTTCTTTTATGGTGACGAGGAGTATACGAAGGACAGATATGTCGATATGCTGCGCAAATGCGTGGCGTCGTGTCCGCTGCCCGAATTTAACCATGTCACGCTCGATGCCGAAGAGACCACGCCACTCGACCTTGCCGATGCCATAGCGTCTCCGCCGTCTATGTACGATACAAAGATGATCGAGGTAAGGCATCTTGACGTCAATTCTGCAAAAAAAGCGGTGCTTGAGGGCTATATCGACGTGATAAGCGACATACCTTCGGGCTGTGTCGTGCTGTTTTGTATGAGATCGGGTGAAACGCCCGACGAGGGCTATTCATACAGCGCATACAAAAAGAAGAGCAAGTCGGCCTCGGGCGAGTCGCCTGCCTCTGTCTTTATGTCGGAACTGTCGTCCGCCGCTCTCACCGTCTGCTTTGAAAGAGAAACAGGCGACAAGCTCTATGCGTGGATAAGGCGGCATTTTATTTCTCGCAAGGTCGAGATAGATAACAACGCAGTGTATACGCTCGTCGAGATGTGCGGTAACGATATGTATGTTCTGCTCGGCGAGATAGAAAAGCTGACTGCGTTTTATTCGGGCACGTCGATAACCCGTGCCGATGTCAAAAACATCTGCTGCTCGAATGAGACATACAAGATATACGAGCTTTCAAACGCGGTCATGAAGGGCGACCTTTATACCGCAAAGGCGGTTTTTGACAACCTGAGGCTCAACCGCACAGATGCTTCGACAATGCTTTCGCAGCTTTCGAGGTCGTTTTATGAAGCACTTATGATAACCGCAGGCGTTGCGGACGGCAAGAATTATTATGAGATAGCGTCCTCGCTCAAGATGCAGCAAAACCGCATAAGCGCTATCGCTTCGGGCTGCAGGGGCAGGGATTATAAATCGCTCGCCGCCGCAGTTTTGATATTCGACAGCGCCGACAGGCGCATCAAATCAAGCCGTGAGGACCCGTATCTCGTGGTCGAAACGGCGATATGTCGGGTGTGTGCAAATGCGAGATAAGCTCTGCTTGCCTTATCCGATAATAGTCGAGGGCAAATATGACCTGCAAAAGCTTAAAAATATCGTTTCGTCGCCTGTTATAACGCTCGGCGGATTTGCCGTCTTTGGCGACAGACAAAAAAGAATGCTGCTTGCCAAGCTGTCAGCCTCGGGAGTGATAGTTCTGACCGACAGCGACAACGCAGGCAGGTTTATCAGATCGAGGATCAGACAGTATTTGGACCCCGATAAAACAATTAATCTTTATATTCCCAAGATCAAGGGCAAAGAAAAGCGCAAGCCTTCGCCCTCTGCCGAGGGCTATCTCGGCGTTGAGGGCATGGACGATGAGCTCTTGTATCAACTGCTTTTGCCTTATGCTTCGGCTGAGGGCAGGCAGCGTTCAGGGGTCGACAAAATGACCTTCTATCGTGACGGACTCTCGGGCAGACCCGACAGCGCCGCAAAGCGCAGAGCACTCGCAAAAAAGCTTGGCTTGCCGGAGGATCTTACCGCAAACGCGCTTATCGAGGCGATAGACCTCACTGCTACGGCAGAGCAATACAGAGCGGCTTTGGAGGATGAATGAAAAAAGTATACTTTTGCACTCTCGGGTGCAGAGTCAACCAATATGAGAGCGTTTCGCTTTGCGAGATGCTTATAGCACGTGGCTATACGCCCACCAAGCGAATGGCAGATGCCGACCTTGTGATAGTCAACACCTGCGCTGTCACGGCAGAATCGGCTCGCAAGAGCGCACAGGCGGTCAGGCGTGGCGCAAGACTTGGTGTTCCCGTGGCGGTGCTTGGATGTGCTTCGCAGCTTACGCCACAGAAATTTTTTGATATAGACGGCGTTGTTTTTGTCGCAGGCTGCGGCAATAAAGCAAGCCTTATAGATTTTATTGACGGCAATACAGATGCTAAAAACAGCGTTTCTGACGTTCCTGACACGTTTGAAAGGCTTTGCATAGGCGATATGACGACAGAGCTATTTTCGTCCTGCCGTGCATATGTCAAGATACAGGATGGCTGCAATTGCCGATGCTCTTATTGCACTATTCCGCTTGCGAGAGGGCGCAGCAGGTCACGTGATGCCTCTGATATAATCGACGAGGTCAAAAGGCTGTCTGAGCACGGCTATCGAGAGGTCGAATTGACAGGCATAGAAACAGGCGCATACAGCCTTATGCCTCTCGGCGAGCTTATAAAGCGTGTCAGCGAGATAAACGGCATAGAGCGCATAAGGCTCGGGTCGCTGTCGCCAAACTGCATCAAGCCCGAGTTTATCGAGGCGATCAGGCAGACGCCGCAGTTTATGCCGCATCTGCATATCTCGGCACAAAGCGGCTCAAAGAGCGTTTTGTCTGCGATGCGCAGACCCTACACCGCCGAGATGCTTTATAACGCATTCGACACGATAGCGGCAGAATTGCCGACGTTTATGGTTTCGGTCGATCTTATTTCGGGCTTCCCGGGCGAGACAGACGATGATTTTGCCGCCACACTCGATATGGTCAAGAAATACAGGTTTTTGCATGTTCACGGATTTCCTTATTCAGAGCGTGCAGGCACTTATGCCGCCACGATGGACTGCAAAATACCCGTCGAATTGCGCAGACACCGCAACGAGATATTGCTTGCGACTGCCAAGGAGATACACGGCGGTATATTGCAGTCAAAGCACGGCAAAGAGTGCGAGGTGCTTGTCGAGCGTGCCGATCGGTTGTCGGCTCGCGGACACACGGCAGATTATATCGAGTGCCGCATAACAGGCTCTGATTTTGCCGTGGGCGATATAATTTCGGCATCTGTAACAGACGATGACGGCGAGATGCTGATAGCCGTCGGAAAGGACAAGAGATGAGTAGTAACCCTTTTGAAGAAATGCGCAGCAATCTGCTGTTGCCGATTTTCGAGGATGAAAACAGCATAGGCAGGCTGATGTTTAAAAAAATATCGTCCGCAAGCATAGGCTTTGCAGGTGCGGCGAATGCCTTTAACGACATTATGTCAAGTGTTCGCAACGCTCAGTATATAAGGCCCTGCGACCTGCTCGAGCTTCATAATACGGCAAAGATGGGCAAAAACGTCTTTGCACGTGACGGCTATGCAATATTGCTGGTCGAGGGGAGCGTTCCGCCGAAATATACGGCGTGGTTCGAAAACAGCGTGGTAACAGGCATATACAGGCTGATCTCACGCACCAACGGCATTGCGATAGAGCTTACTTCTGACGAATATGAGTCGATAGAGGGCGCAAGGTTCTTCTTTTGTCCGCACAAGCGTGCTATGGGCAATGAGCAGCTTATGAGATCGTGGGGCATGTATGCACGCACGGTCGGCTATGTCGGCGGCAACAGAGTGCGTGTTTCGGTCGATTCAGAGGTTAGAATGGATGCCTTAAAGCAGGAATTGCTTGATGACAGCGATAACGGCATAGTGATCACGCCCGAGCATACAGAATATTATTGGCGCTCGTTTAAAGAAACTCTCGTTTATTCGTCGCTTGACGCCGCCTGCAGCGCAAAAAGGCTCGACATCGGCTTTGCCGGCGACCTGTCGTCGCTCGTCGCTTCGTTGCTCGGCGTTTATTCTGCGGCAAAGACCTATGGCCTCGGCAGGCTCAAGCAAAGCTTTCATATCGGCTATACCGTCGCAGTCCGCACGGATATTCGTGTATGCGACAGAATGATCGTTTCGCTTTTTGATCCGACCGACATAAGATGCGGCAGAATGACTAACGAATCGCTTTTGAATATGAATTCCGTATTGCGTGGACTGTTTTGCTGCGGCGACATAGCAGGCGCAGTGCCTGTCAGAGGAACGCTTGACGAGACACTGGCTTCGATATTGCAGGGCGGCGCAGTGCTTTTAAAAGAGCAGCAGATGCAGAGCGAAATACCGGCAGGCGCGCTTATAGCATTCGGAATGCGTGCCGTCGGCGGCAGAAGGCTCGGAACGATACAAATGACACAGCCAAGCGAGGTTCAGACACAATGATAGACCTGCACAGTATGCACAGAGACCTTGTTCTGCCGCACGCCAAAAACGGTGTTGCCGCCGCCGATTTTACGATGGGCAACGGTCACGACCTTTTGTGGCTTTCGCAGATGCTGCCGCAGAGCAGGGTTTATGCGTTCGACATTCAGTATGCGGCAATAAAAAATACCCGTGCATTGATGACCGAAAACAAGGTCACCAATACCAGGCTGATACTTGACTCGCACGCAAACGCAAAGCAATATATACACGAGCCCATATGCATAGGCTTATTCAATCTCGGCTATCTGCCGGGCAGCGACAAGCGCATAACGACCATGCGCCCGTCGACGCTCGTTGCAGTCAAAAGCGCAGTCGAAATGCTGTCCGACGACGGTATAGTGCTGGTCGCAGTCTATCCGGGACACGCCGAGGGTGCCGCCGAGGGCGAGATGCTTATATCCGAGCTTTCAAGGCTCGACAGGCGCAAATATTGCGTCGGCAGGTTTAATATAATCAATTCGCCTACGTCGCCGTATTTTATATTCGTCGAGAGCAAATAAAAAAGCCGCTTTAAAACGGCTTTGATAGATTTATTGGCGTGATGACAATTCTTTGATGCAGTCCTCGCAGGCGTGTTTGCCCGACATCTCCAAGAGCTTATCGGTTCTGCCGCAAAAAACGCATGAGCATTGCACCTTGCGTATGGTTATCGTGTCGCCATCGCAGACGATAGACAGCGGGTCACGTGAGGTGATGCCGAGCTGGCGGCGCATTTCTATGGGCAACGAGATGCGACCGAATTCGTCGAGTGTGCGTGATGCTTTGGCTGATTTCATTTTAATGCTTCCTTTCTTAATTTGCTGCTCTGATAATAGATCGATCAAAAACCGAGCTCATCCAGCAGATCGCCGATCTTGTCGACGATTATCGTGGGTGCGTTAGTTTCGTTGACCTCGTTGATGCTCGTTTCACCTGTGAGCACGAGTATAGAGGTCAGACCGTTGTTGCGGCCGAGCGCTATGTCTGTATAGATCCTGTCGCCGACAATGGCGGTCTCTGAGAGCGGCACGCCGAACCTTGCAGAGATGCCCTCTGCCGTCTCACGATACGGCTTGCCGAAGTATTTAGGCGTTTTGCCTGTCGAAGCGGTTATGAGCGCACAGATCGCTCCGCTGTCGGGTATAAATCCGTCTGCCGTCGGGCAGTTGAAATCGGGGTGCGTGCTGTAAAATACAGCGCCGCCACGTATGAGATCGCACGCAATGACCAGCTTTTCATAGGTCAGCGAGGTGTCAAACGACGAAACGACTATGCCTGCTTTCTCGGACAATTTTATGCCTGCTTTAATAAAGCTGTCTTCAAGCGCCTTTGTGCCGACGAGATAAACGCTTTCGCCGGGGTGATGCTTTTTGAGATAATCTATGGTTATGTCGCCGGAGGTGACTATGTCGCCGTCATGCGGATCAAACCCCATGCGCCTCAGCCTGTCATAATAGATCTCAGGGCTGCGTGATGCGTTGTTGGTGAAATAAGCGACTCTTATGCCGTGCTCTCTGACGGTGTGTACGAACCTGAGTGCGTGGTCAAAAACGTTGTCGCCGAGATATATAGTGCCGTCCATATCCAGCACAAAAAGTTTTGTGCGCTTTAAGATCTCGCGCTGTGCGTCATTCATATATGCGTTTCCTTTAATAATAGTTTCTATAGCTCAGTATACCATTAATTCGCGGCAAAATCAACATCAAAAAACACTAAAAACAGGAGCAAGGCTTTGCACACTAATTTAAAGACAAAATACTATATCAGCACCGACCTTGAGGGGCTTGCGTGTGTTTGCGGCACAGGTGGTCACGGACTTTATGCGGGCACTGCGGGCTATGAGTTTGCCTGCAAAGAAGCGGTATTAGAGACAAACGCCACAGTCAATGCGCTTTTTGACAGCGGAGCAACAGAGGTGTATGTCTGGGATTCGCACGGCACAGGCGTTAATATGGATTATCATGCGCTCGACCAACGTGTCAAAATAGTTATGGGCGCAGGCTGCGGCATACGGTTTCCCGGTATTGACGAGAGCTTTGGCGGAGTGTTGTTCTTGGGTGCGCACGCTTATGATGCCAAAAATGCCGTATTATCGCACGTCTATTCGTCGGCAGACCTCGGCATTCATGTTATAAACGGCACCAGGGTTGGCGAAATGCAGATCGACGGCGCTATCGCAGGCAAAAAAGGCGTGCCTGTAATATTTGCCTCGGGCGACGATATTTGCGTGTCGCAGGCAAAAGAATCGTTTGGTGATATTCCGTGTGTCATCACCAAAAAGGCGCTCGCCTTCAACCAGTGCATAAGCAGGCATCCTTACATCGTTTGCAACGAGATATATGACGCAGTAAGGCGCTCGGTCGATATGCAGGCGGATATAACGCCTTATCTTATAAAAGAGCCTCTTGAAATAGAGATAAACTACAAAAACGCAAAGGCGGCGGGGGAGTGCCGACTTAAAAACCCGGATGGGACTGTGTTCGAATACAGCGGTGAATTGACACGGCGAGGTGTCTTGACGACGTTAGAAGAATATTTTAAATAACACGGAGGACAGCAATGATCATGGCAGGCAGAGAAAGACGCAGGCTCGAGAAAAGCGCACGACTTGACAGAATGCGCAATATTCGAGTGGTCGAATTTATCGACTATGGCACTAAGCTTAACGATTGCCCGATTGAGGTCAGCGAGGGGTATATTGTCAGCGACATCGACGATTGGTCGGTGTTTGCATCGTTTATATATCGCAACGCATCGGGCAAGAATGTCACATCGCTCAAGATAAGGCTTTTGTGCTACAGCAATCAGAATATTCCGTATCTCAAGATACCCTTTGAGTATTGCTATGACGACTGCACCTTTGGCGTTATGCGCTACCGCAACGAAAGGATCAAAGAGAACGACCTTAGAAAGAGATCTGTTTCCGACGGCGACACGTTCGGCGAGTGTGTATATATTCCATTGCCCGAAAGCTATTTCACCAAGCTCGAGCTCGAATTGATGTCGGTTTGCTATGATGACGGCACAGAGTGTGTCATCAAGCAGATCGCAGGTCACAGCAAGGCAAGGCTCGGCTTTGATGACTGGGGCTTCAAGGCGGCTTACAGTGAGGTCAATATCTATCGCGAGGCAGAGCTTGCGCATCCTGCAATAGTCGAGCCCGAGATGGGCACAAATGCATGGCTGTGCTGCTGTGGTCACAAAAACAGCCTCTCTGACACCACCTGCGAGAATTGTATGCGTGACCGTGATTGGCAGCTCAAAAATATTGTCGCTTCAGAGCTTGAGCAGCGTGCCGACGAGGTTCACACCACATACACAAGACACGATAATTATGATCAGGGCAAGTTTATGGAGAGCGATGCCGAGGCGGCAGAGAAGGCGGCACAGTATGAAAAGGCTATAAAGAACATCGCCGCCATAGAGCGTGACAGAGAACGCCGCAGAAAGAGCTTTATTCCCAAGCTTATCGCAGCAATTCTTGCTGTGTACGGGCTTGCCATGCTTTTGTCTGTCATCTTAAACAGCCTTAAATAGCATATATAGCATATTTTAAATGAAAAATCGCCCGGCATAATTGCCGGGCGACTTTCACATTGCAGGTACTTATTTATTTAAGGAGAGATATGTTTTTTAAAAAGCAGTTATTTGTGCGAGCAACATTTGCACGAGGCACAGTTGCCGCCGCATTGGCTCTTGCCCTTCTTTTTATCCTTGACCATGCCGACTATTATCAGCGTCACGATAAGTGCAAGCGCAAGGCATACTAATATAGTTCCTATGTTTTGTGCTAACCATGCAAGCATAATGATTGCTCCTTTTTTGATTGATTTGATTTATTTGGCGCTCTTAAGCTTGGTTGCTTCTTTGTAGGGCTTAAAGAGCATATAGACCATGAGTGCGAATATTGCAACGGCGAATATCAGACCCACGACCTCGGTCTTGCCGGTGAACAGCAGTCCGAACTGGTTGACCATCAGAGCGATGCAGTATGCGAAGCCGCACTGATAGAGTATTGCGAACCAGGTCCACTTTGCGTTGTTCATTTCACGCTTGATAGCGCCGATCGCTGCAAAGCAGGGTGCGCAGAGCAGGTTGAATACGAGGAACGAATAGCCACTGATCGATGTGAATGCGGCGTTGATAGCGCTGTATGCGCCGTCCGCCGAGCCATAGAGAATGCCCATCGTGCCGACGATGTTTTCTTTCGCAACAAGACCTGTGATAGAAGCGACTGCTGCCTGCCACGTGCCCCAGCCGAGAGGAGCAAATATCCACGCGATGCAATTGCCGATGACGGCAAGTATCGACTGTGCGAGCTCTTCTTCGCCCTCGAGCATCTTGAAAGTGCCGTCGATCACGCCGAAGTTGGAGGTGAACCAGACGATGATAGTCGAAAGCAAAATGATAGTGCCTGCTTTCTTAATGAACGACCAGCCGCGCTCCCACATCGATCTCAAGAGGTTGCCGATGGTGGGCATATGATATGCAGGCAATTCCATGACGAAGGGTGCGGGCTCGCCTGCGAACATGCGGGTCTTTTTGAGCATGATGCCCGAAATGATGACTGCTGCCATGCCTACGAAATAAGCCGAGGTGGCAACATAGGGGCTGCCGCCGAATATAGCGCCTGCGACCATCGAGATAAACGGAACCTTTGCGCCGCAGGGGATGAATGTAGTGGTCATTATCGTCATTCTGCGATCACGCTCGTTTTCGATAGTGCGTGATGCCATAATGCCGGGAACGCCGCAGCCGACGCCGACAAGCATGGGAATGAACGATTTGCCCGAGAGACCGAACTTGCGGAATACTCTGTCAAGCACGAATGCGATACGTGACATATAGCCACACGCTTCGAGGAATGCGAGCAGCAGGAACAGCACCAGCATCTGCGGAACAAATCCGAGCACTGCGCCAACGCCTGCGACTATACCGTCGACTATCAGACCGTGTACCCAGTCTGCTGCGCCGATGGCTTCGAGTCCGTTAGAAACCAGCACGGGAACGCCGTCGACCCATACGCCGAATTCAGAGGCTTCTTTTAATGTGCCGTACATTTCAAGCGCTTCGGTGATAGTGTCGTGATCAGCCGTGAACTCTTCTGATGAGAGGTCCTCGTCGTTGACTATTTCATAATCGACCGAGGCATCCTCGGGAATAAGCTCTTTGAGCTTTGCAATGGCTTCTGCGGCGGTCTCTTCGTCGCCGAAAAGCTCGTTTATTTCGTCAGTGCCGTATTTTTCGAGCACTGCCTCGACTATCGTGTCGGTGTCGCCGTATCTTTCGACTTCTTCTTCATATTCGGCAGCGCCTATTCCAAAGAGGTGGAAGCCGTCTCCGAATAATCCGTCGTTTGCCCAGTCGGTTGCTGCCGCGCCTACCCAGACCATCGAGATATAATAGACTATGAACATGATGGCTGCGAATATCGGCAGACCGAGCCAACGGTTTGTTATGACCTTGTCGATCTTGTCAGAGGTCGAGAGCTTTGCTCTGCTGTGCTTTTTATAGCACGCCTTGATGACCTCTGCTATATAGATATAACGCTCGTTGGTGATGATGGATTCTGCGTCGTCGTCCATCTCTTTTTCGGCGCTCTTGATGTCCTCTTCGATGTGCGAAAGCACCGAGGGGTCGATGTTCTGCTTTGCCAGCACCTTGTCGTCGCGCTCAAAGATCTTGATTGCGTACCAGCGCTGCCTGTCTGAGGGCATCGAATGCAGTGCCGCCTCTTCGATATGAGCGAGTGCGTGCTCAACGCAGCCGCAGAACGAATGCATCGGAACAGTTTTGCCGTTCTTTGCCGCCTCGATGGCAGCGTTTGCGGCATCGGCGACGCCGTCGCCCTTGAGAGCCGAAACAGCAACGACCTTGCAGCCGAGCTGTCTTGAAAGCTCTGCGAGATCGATCTTGTCGCCGTTCTTTTTGACGACGTCCATCATGTTGACCGCCACGACCACGGGAATGCCGAGCTCTGTGAGCTGAGTGGTCAGATAAAGGTTGCGTTCGAGGTTTGTGCCGTCGATAATGTTGAGTATCGCGTCGGGTCGCTCGTCAACCAGATAGTTGCGCGCAACGACCTCCTCGAGCGTATAGGGTGAAAGTGAATAAATACCGGGCAGGTCGGTTATGGTAACGCCGTCGTGCTTTTTTAATTTGCCTTCTTTTTTCTCGACGGTGACGCCCGGCCAGTTGCCGACAAACTGATTTGAGCCTGTCAGCGCATTAAACAGCGTTGTTTTGCCGCTGTTGGGGTTGCCTGCAAGCGCAATGCGAATGTTCATGCTGTGCTATCTCCTTTTTCAGTTTACTTCGATCATTTCGGCATCCGCCTTGCGAATAGAAAGCTCGTATCCGCGCACGGTCACCTCGATGGGATCGCCTAAGGGTGCGACCTTGCGGACTGTCACTGACGTTCCGCGGGTTATGCCCATATCCATGATGCGGCGCCTGACAGCGCCCTCGCCATGCAATTTGACCACGGTCACGGTCTGACCGATCGGTGTTTGTCTGAGAGTGTTCATGTTGTTCCCCTTTGTGATTTATACCATTATTTTTAATGCTGTTTCTTTGCTGAGCGCTATGCGGGAGTCCTTGACATTCAATATAAGGTTGCCGCCGAGCTCTGAAACTATCATAACGCTGCCGCCGACCGTGAGTCCCAGATCGGCGAGATGCTGCTTGACCTCGGGCGATCCTCCGACCTTTTTGATTATGTGGTTTTCACCGACTGCGCTGACAGAAAGCGGAATCATCGCTTGCCTCACTTCCGGGTTAGCAGTTGCTAACCTATATGCTTAAATTCTGGTTAGCCCTCGCTAACCACGAGCAATAATATATCATTTTTTGCCGTCTGTCAAGTGCTTTTTTGCAAAAAAACGCTTTTTGTCGGGATGCACAAAATCGTCAGTTAGCGGACGCTAACTATTTGTGCAAAAATAAGTATCGCCTGTCTTGCAAAAGCAGGGTGGATGGCGGCATATATTGTCTATAATGCACAAAAAACGCTCGATATTATTGCGCGATTTGTGCATTGACAACACGTTATCGTGTCTATATAATGTAAGTGAGGCGTAGAATATGTTTAGTTTTGCGCCTGTGATATTAAATTTTTTAGAAAGGACCCTCTATCATGAAAAAAGCATTTATACTTTTGTTATGCGTATCGCTATTACTTTGCGTATGCTCGTGCGCTGACACCACACCCCAAGACACGTCGAGCGATGTGGCAGATGCATCGGGGGGGTCAGCGGGACTTCTTTAGATGAATCGTCGGACGACATATCCGATGAGCCTTCAAAGGACGCATCTGATGAAGTGTCGCATGAACCTTCGGATGACCCTTCTGATGATTCGTCGCAAGCAGCAGACAACACCGATGTCTATAATGTGACTACTGCGCCGATAAACTCCGATGCCACTGTGCGTGAGTGGTGCAAGATCGGCGATTTTGCAAAAGCATATGCGGTAGTCCCAAATGGGCAGGGTGACTTGAACTTGGATTTTTATTACTATATCATCACCGACAACGACGGCAATGCGATAGTTGATATGCCTTTTGAAGATATACAGATCTCTAACGGCTATGGCTTTTCGTTTGTGGGTCGTGGCTTTGACAAGAACTATTATGGCTTCACCATAAAAAATACCAAGGATGGCATAGAGGCCAACGCTGTCGAGATCGCCATCGAGAGGCGAAATATGTATCTTGGCTATGGCAGGTTTGCCGAGGTGGTTGTTTTGCCTACGCAGATCAGCGATTATGAGGCTAACAAGACCAAATACATCAACGCTTCGTTCTATTATACCAACGGCGACGCTTTGACGTTTGAAGATAGTTGGGCATTTGATATTTGGGGTGGTTCTTATAATTTCAGCGGAATGCTTGACGCCGAACAGAAAAAGACGTACGACAAGGTTCTTGCCGAGCGCAGCGCAGCACGTGAAAAATATCACCCCGCTTTGAATTCTGCTGTCTTAGCTTCGAAAGAGTCTCTCGAGTATTTTCAATTGCCTGACGCCTATTATATCGTCAAATGCTTAAAGGACATGGGCTTTACGCTTGAAGAGCTTATCCAATATCAGCTTGGCGGAACTTTTAAGGCTCGAACAGAATGGTTCCATGCGTTCAAGCTCAAATGCGGCAGCGACAAGTTCGTGTCGCAGATCGGCTCGCCCTACAGAGGCTTTGGCAAAACCTATGAGGAACAATTGCGCCGTGATATAAGCATTCTTTATGAAGGCGATCACGACACCATAAGGCGCGAGCTTGTCGATGTCAGTGCATGCTATTATAAAGGCAAGGTCTATAACAACTTCTGGTTATCCAATAATCCTGAAATATTAGAGAACATGGCAAAGGACGGCTTCCTTGCACCTGTGATGGATTTTGTTTCGCTTATAGCGCATCAGCACACCGTTGAGGAGTTCAAGGAGTACGCCACAGACATTGAATTGCCTGTTGGACAATGGAACGCGCACATTTCACCGTATGCACTAAAATATTATAAGCAATATTCCTAAAGCAAAGCAGCGCCCCGACAGTACAGAATACTGTCGGGGCGTTTTTTGTGTATTGCTTTTTATTATCTGAATATAGAGAACTGTGAGAAGAAGCTGAGCTTGTCCTCGACCGCCTGCTCTGAGTCGGCTTTGACGAGTATATAAAGCTTTGCCTTGGGCTCTGTGCCCGAGGGGCGAACGATGACTGTGCTGCCGTCTGCCAATTCAAAATAGAGCACGTCGCTCTTAGGCAGGTCAGTGGGGTGAGTCGAGCCGTCTGCAAGCTCTGTGACGACGCCCGACTTATAGTCGCGTGCCGCTTTGACTGCTACGCCGCATATCTCACGAGGAAGGTCTGCTCTGAGCGCTGACATAAGCCTGCTCATTTCGGCCATGGGATCTGCGCCGCTTATCTTGTTTTCAACAACAGCCTCGGCGAACCAGCCGTGCTTTGCATAAAGCGCACGAAGCGCCTGATAGACTGTCCTGCCCTCTGAATAGCACTTGCACGCCATTTCGGCGACGAGCATACTTGCCGCGACTGCATCCTTGTCACGCGCATAGCCCTTAGAGAGATAGCCGTGGCTCTCTTCATAGCCAAAGATAAACTCGTGCGAGCCGTCGGCGGTCCACTGCTTGATCTTTTCGCCGATGTATTTAAAGCCTGTGAGCACCTCGATATATTCGACACCGGCATCGTCGCAGATCGCGTCAAACAGTCCGCCGCTGACTATCGATCTGATAGCGCAGGCGTTGTCGGCAAGCGTGCCCTGCGCCTTTTTTGATGAAATGATATAATCGGCAAGCAATGCGCCTATCTGGTTGCCGGAGAGCGCAAAGAATCTGCCCTCGTCATCTCTGACGCAAACACCTATTCTGTCGCCGTCTGGGTCTGTGCCTATCATCAGCGTGCATTCGGGATCGGCGTTTTTAATTGCGAGGTCAAAGCAGGAGGTGTATTCGGGGTTCGGAGATTGGACGGTGGGGAAGTTGCCGTCGGGTATCGTCTGCTCGGGAACTGTGCCGAGCTCGGTGAGACCGCACCTCTTGAGCACTTCGGGAACGAGCTTATAGCCTGTGCCGTGCAGGGGAGTGAACGCCATGTGCAATTTGTTGCCGTATTCGGCAAGCAGCGTCTTGTCAATGCGGCAGTCGAGCACGGCATTGATATATGCCTCGTCGACCTCTGCACCGATGATGGTGATAAGACCCTTTGAAACGCCCTCGTCAAACTGCATACGCTTGACTTCGAAAACGTCTGTCGCATCTGCAATGGCGGCAACAGCGTCTGCCTCTGCGGGCGGCATCTGCGCACCGTCGTCCCAGTAGACCTTATAGCCGTTGTATTCCTTGGGGTTGTGGCTCGCAGTGACATTGATGCCTGCCGTGCAGCCCAGATGCAATATTGCAAACGAAAGCTCGGGGGTGGGGCGTATGTCGTCAAATATATAGCTTTTTACGCCGTATGCGGCGAGCACCTCGGCAGAAACCTTTGAGAAAAGCTTGCTGTTGTTGCGGCTGTCACAAGCGATGGCGACGCCACGTGATGCGAGGTTTCTTTCATTTATTATATATGCGAGCGCGTACGTCGCGCGTGCGACAGTGTACTCGTTCATTCTCGCAGTGCCGACACCCATGACCGCCCGCAGTCCTGCGGTGCCAAAGCGCATTGGAATGTCGAACCTCATCGAGATCTCGCTCTCGTCGCCTGAAATGGAGTCAAGCTCTTTTTTGAGCTCGGAGCCCTCGGGCAGGTGGGCAAGCCAATTTAAATATTCTTTGTTCGTGATGTTATTCTGCATCCTTGTCCTCCGTGATCGCTTCTCTCAAGGCGTGCGAAAGCTGATCGGGGCACGACGTGCTTTTAAAGCCGCAGGTTATGCCGCTGAGCCTGCTTGCGAGCTCTTCTGCCTTGCAGCCCTCGCAAAGAGCTGCGATGCCCTTGAGGTTGCCGTTGCAGCCTCCGACAAATTCGACATTATGCACAAGTCCCTGCTCGTCAATGTCAAACGAAACACTGCGCGAGCATGTGCCGACGTTTTTGTGAGTATAGCGCATGAAATGATCCTCCTGTTTGCTTTTAACAATCTTGCTTGATTATTATACCACGCATAAAGCGTCTTGGCAACTGCTTTTTTATCGGCTTTTTTATCTGCTTTTTATCAATTGCGTTGTTCACGAAAAGTTTACATATAAATTTTGCTCTAAGGTATTGCAAATATCGCACTTATATGATATTCTACATGAGCTTGGTGTGCGATGATACGGGAGATTGCTGCCATCCGGCAGGTAACTTCCGTGGAGTATGTCCGTTAATCGGGCGAAAGCTTGAGCATTTTTTAAGGGGTACATACGGTACGCCCGAGTGCGTGTTCAAGACTTTGCCGCCAAAGTTATTTCATTTTATTATTTTATATGGAGGCAAACCCATGGCAAACAAAAAAGACAGAATCAGAATCCGTCTTAAATCCTATGATCACACTTTGATCGATCAGGCAGCAGAAAAGATCGTTGAGACCGCAAAGCGCAACGGCGCTACCGTTTCGGGTCCTATTCCGCTTCCCACCGACAAAGAGGTCGTCACCATTCTTCGTGCAGTTCACAAATACAAGGACAGCCGCGAGCAGTTCGAGTACAGAACTCACAAGCGCCTTATCGACATTCTTCACCCCAACAAGGCTTGCGTTGACGCACTCATGAGCGTTGACCTGCCCGCAGGTGTTGATTTTAAAGTCGAGCTTTAATTTTTGTCTGACAAAAAGGTCATGTTGACCGTGTGATGAGCGGTCAACCAATAACCAAGGAGGAAATAAATTTATGAAAAAAGGCATCATCGGCAGAAAGATCGGCATGACCCAGGTGTTCACCGACACCGGCCGTGTCATCCCCGTAACCGTTATCAATGCAGGTCCCTGCGTCGTCGTCCAAAAGAAGACGGTCGAGACCGACGGTTATGAGGCCGTACAGCTTGGCTTCTCGGATATCGAAGAGCGCAAGCTGACAAAACCCGTCAAAGGTCACTTTGACAAAGCAGAGGTCAAGTATAAGAGATACCTCAAAGAGTTCCGTCTTGCTGACAGCTCGTCGATCAACGTTGGCGACGTCATCACCGGCGACGTCTTTGCAGTCGGCGAAAAGGTCGACATCACCGGTACCTCTAAGGGCCACGGCTACAGCGGCGTTATCAAGCGCTGGGGTTGCCACAGACTCAGAATGACCCACGGCACAGGCCCTGTTGCTCGCAACGGCGGCTCGATGGGTGCAAACAGCAGCCCGTCAAGAATCTTTAAGAACAAAAAGATGGCAGGACAGTACGGCAACGTTAAGTCCACCATGCTCAATCTTGAAATAGTCAAGATCGACGCGGAGAAGAACCTCATCGCTGTCAAAGGCGCCGTTCCCGGCCCCAGAGGCGGCATCGTGTTCATCCGCAACACCGTTAAATAAGAGGGGAGGATACAGAAATGCCTAATGTAAAAGTATTTGACATGGAAGGCAATGCCGTTGGTGACATTGAACTCTCCGCAAAAATTTTCGGTGCAGAGATCAACTCGGCAGCAGTTCACTCTGTTGTCAGAGCATACCTGCTCAACCAGAGACAGGGCACTCAGTCGGCACTTACGAGAGCCGAGGTCGCCGGCGGCGGCAGAAAGCCCTGGAGACAGAAGGGCACCGGCAGAGCCCGTCAGGGATCTACCAGATCGCCTCAGTGGACACACGGCGGCGTCGTGTTCGCACCTAAACCCAGATCCTATCGCATAAGCATCAATAAAAAGGTTAAACAGATCGCGCTGTTCTCGGCACTTTCTTCCAAGGTCGCCGCAGGTGAACTGATTGTCGTTGACAATATCGCACTTGACGAGTATAAGACCAAGAAGGTCGTTGAGATGCTGCACAATCTTGATGCCGGCAAAAAGACGCTTATCGTCCTCGGCGATGCAAGCGAGCACTTTGTTAAGTCTGCTGCTAATGTCGCCGGCGTAACCACCGCACCTGTAAATGCATTCTGCACTTACGACGTACTCAACTGTGACAAGCTCGTCATCAGCAAGAGCGCGGTGGAGAAACTCCAGGAGGTATATGCCTGATGAAATCCGCATACGACATCATAATTAAGCCGGTCATCACCGAGGCTTCGATCGCAAATATGCAGGATCGCAAGTACACTTTCCGTGTGGCGACTGACTCTAATAAGATCGAGATCAAAAACGCCGTTGAGACCATCTTTGGCGTCAATGTCGAAAAAGTTACTATTATTAATATGAAGCGCAAGCCCAGAAGAGTTGGTTATCACTATGGCTACACCTCAGAGTGGAAGAAAGCCATTGTTAAGCTGACCGCCGATAGCAAGACTATCGAGTTCTTCGACAGCTTGATGTAAGAGAGGAGAGCATAAGATGGCAACAAAATTTTATAAGCCTACTACCCCTTCGCGCAGGAATATGTCTACTCCTTCATTCGAAGAGATCACCAAAAAGACTCCTGAGAAGAGCCTCGTGACCGTCCTCAAGAGCAAAGCAGGACGCAACAACACAGGCAAGATCACCGTTCGTCATCAGGGCGGCGGCAACAAAAAGAAGTACAGAATCATCGACTTCAAGCGTGCATATCAGCAGACCGGCAAGACCGTTATCGCTATCGAGTACGATCCTAACCGCACCGCATATATCGCGCTGCTTCAGGATGAGAACGGCAAAAAGAGCTACACCATCGCTCCTGACGGCGTAACCGTCGGCACCGTTCTTTACAGTGGCGAGCACGCCGACATCAAACCCGGCAACGTGCTGCCTATCGCTAATATACCCGTCGGTACCGTTATTCACTCCATCGAGCTTTATCCCGGCAAGGGCGCTCAGCTCGTCCGTTCTGCGGGCGCTGCTGCACAGCTCATGGCAAAAGAGAACGGCATGGCACAGGTCAGACTTCCCTCGGGCGAGGTTCGTCTCGTGAGACTTGATTGCCGCGCAACCATCGGTCAGGTCGGCAACCTCGAGCATGAGAACGTCAAGCTCGGCAAGGCAGGCAAGACCCGCCATCTCGGCATCCGTCCCACCGTCAGAGGTTCGGTCATGAACCCCTGCGACCACCCGCACGGCGGCGGCGAGGGCAAGAGCCCTATCGGCCACCCCGGCCCTGTTACTCCTTGGGGCAAGCCTGCTCTTGGTTATAAGACCAGAAACAAGAAGGCTCGTACCAATAAGTTCATGGTCAAGCGCCGTAACGACAGGTAAGGAGGATATATTCAATGAGCAGAAGTGTTAAAAAAGGACCTTTTGTAGAACCTAAACTTTATAAGCGTATCTGCGATATGAACGCTAACGGCGAGAAGAGAGTCATCAAGACTTGGTCGCGTGCTTCGACTATATTCCCTGAATTTGTCGGACACACCATCGCTGTTCATGACGGCAGAAAGCACGTTCCCGTATACATCGTCGAGGATATGGTTGGCCACAAGCTCGGTGAGTTCGCACCCACCAGAACCTTCAAGGGCCACTCCGGCTCCAAGACGTCCAACACCTAATGAGGAGGAGCAAAATGGAAGAAAAAATTGCAAGAGCTTATCTTAAACAGCTCAGAGTTACTCCTCGCAAGGTTAAGATAGTGCTTGATCTGATCCGCGGCAAGAATGCAGATGTTGCCTGCGGCATACTCAAAACAACCAACAAGCTGGTCTGCGACGACCTGCTTAAGCTGCTCAAATCGGCTATCGCTAATGCCGAGAACAAGGGCATGGACGTTGATAAGCTTTATGTTGCCGAGTGCTTCGTCACTCCCGGCATCCTTAAAAACATGAAGCGCATCCAGCCCAGAGCTAAGGGCAGCGCATACAGAATTTACAAGCGCACATCGCACATCACGATGACGCTTAAAGAAAGAGCTTAAGGAGGAGAGATAAAATGGGACAGAAAGTTAATCCGCACGGTCTGCGTGTGGGCGTTATCAAAAACTGGGACTCCCGTTGGTATGTCAGCGATGAGACCTTCGGCGATACTCTCGTTAGCGATTATAAGCTCCGCACCTATCTCAAGAACAAGCTCTTTGGCGCTGGCGTTCCTCGCATCGAGATCGAACGCGACAACTCGCGCATCAAGGTTATCATCCACTGCGCAAAGCCCGGCATCATAATCGGCAAGGGCGGCGCTGAGATCGATAAGCTCAAAAAAGACATCACCAATTTCCTCGGCGCACCTGCCAACGTCAACGTTGACGTCAAGGTCGTTGAGATTAAGCACCCCGACCTCAATGCACAGCTTGTTGCAGAGAACATCGCAAGCCAGCTCGAGCGCAGAATCGCATTCCGCAGAGCTATGAAGCAGTCGATCGGCCGTACCATGAAGCTCAACGCTAAGGGCATCAAGGTTCAGGTCAGCGGTCGTCTCGGCGGCGCTGAGATCGCAAGAAGCGAGCACTATCACGAGGGTACTATTCCCCTTCAGACACTCCGTGCTGATATAGACTATGGCTTCTGGGAAGCTAATACCACCTATGGCAAGATCGGTGTTAAGGTTTGGATCTATAAGGGCGAGGTACTTCCTGAGGTCAAGCGTAATTCCACCGAAGGAGGTAGACGCTAATGTTAATGCCTAAAAGAGTAAAATACAGACGCGTTCAGAGAGGCCGTATGACCGGTAAGGCATACAGAGGCAATAAGATCACCAACGGCACTTTCGGCCTTGTTGCTACCGAACCCGCATGGATCACCAGCAACCAGATCGAGGCAGCCCGTGTTGCTATGACGCGTTATATCAAGCGTGGCGGTCAGGTTTGGATCAAGATCTTCCCCGACAAGCCCGTTACCGAAAAGCCTGCTGAAACTCGAATGGGTTCCGGTAAAGGCTCGCCCGAATATTGGGTAGCTGTCGTTAAACCCGGCAGAGTGCTGTTCGAGATGGACGGCATCACCGAAGAGCAGGCTCGCGAGGCTATGCGTCTTGCTTCACACAAATTGCCTGTTAAGTGCAAGTTTGCCACCAAGGCAGACCTTGAAGGCTGAGACGGAGGTATATAAGTATGACAATTAAAGAAATACGCGAGATGTCCGTCGCAGAGCTCACCAAGGCTGTTGCTGATGCTAAAGAAGAACTCTTTAACCTCAGATTCCAGCATTCGATCAATCAGCTCGACAATCCCATGAAGATAGTTGAGACCAAAAAGACCATTGCAAGACTTCTCACGGTTCTTCACGAAAAAGAACTTGCTGAAAAGGCATAAACGAAAGGAGAAGAACAATGGAAAGATCACTTAGAAAGACCAGAGTCGGCAAGGTCGTCAGCAACAAGATGGACAAGACCATCGTCGTTGCAGTCCTTGACAACGTAAGGCATCCGCTTTATAAAAAGATCATCAAGAGAACTGTTAAATTCAAGGCTCATGATGAAAACAATGAGTGCAACATCGGTGATACCGTTCGCATCATGGAGACCAGACCTCTCTCTAAAGAGAAGCGCTGGAGACTCGACGCTATCATCGAGAAAGCTAAGTAAGCAGGAGGTACATTATGATTCAACAGCAATCGTTTCTTAAAGTTGCCGATAACACCGGCGCAAAAGAGCTGATGTGCATCCGCGTGCTTGGCGGTACCGGCAGACGCTATGCAGGCATCGGTGATGTCATCGTTTGCTCGGTCAAGAAGGCTGCCCCCGGCGGCGTCGTCAAAAAGGGCGAGGTCGTTCGCGCAGTGGTAGTCCGCACAGTTCAGCCCACCAGACGTGCAGACGGCAGCTATGTCCGCTTTGACGAGAACGCAGCAGTTATCATCAAAGAAGACAAGAACCCCCGCGGCACGCGTATCTTTGGGCCGGTAGCTCGTGAGCTCAGAGAGAGAGATTATATGAAGATCCTCTCACTCGCTCCCGAAGTTGTATGACAGGAGGAATCGGAAAAATGGCTAAAATGTTCATTAAAACCGGCGATACTGTCGTAGTTATCAGCGGCTCATCTTCTAACGGCAAAGAGCCCGTTATCGGCAAAGTCGTCGGCACCTCGCCCAAAGAGGGCAAGGTCATCGTCGAGGGCGCAGCCGTCGTTTCAAAGCATGTTAAACCTCGCAAGCAGGGCGACGCAGGCGGAATAATCAAGACCGAGAGCGCTATGTATGCATGCAAGGTTCAGCTTTATTGCCCCAAGTGCCACAAGGGTGTCAGAGTAAGACGCTCTAAGACAGAGGACGGCGAGCGTATCCGCTCCTGCGTCCACTGCGGCGAAACACTGTAAAGGAGGACGGAATAATGGCATATTTATCTAACTATTATAAGCAGGAAGTTGCTCCCGCCCTCATGGAAAAATTCCAGTATAAGAGCACTATGCAGATCCCTCGCCTCGTCAAGGTCGTCATCAATGTCGGCGCCGGCGATGCAAAGGACAACAGCAAGGTTCTTGACAGCATCTGCGAGGAGCTTGAGCTCATCACCGGTCAGCACGCAGTCACCACGACCGCGCGCAAATCGGTTTCTAACTTCAAGCTTCGTGCAGGCACCAAGATCGGTGCAAAGGTCACCCTCCGCAACGAGAGAATGTGGGAGTTCGTATATAAGTTCTTCAACATCTCGCTGCCCAGAGTTCGTGACTTTAAGGGCATCAACCCCAACGCCTTTGACGGCAAGGGCAACTATGCCGTAGGCCTCAAAGAGCAACTGATATTCCCCGAGATCGAGTACGATAAGATCGACAAGATCCGCGGCATGGATATCGTTTTCGTAACAACGGCGCAGACCGACGAAGAAGCAAAAGAACTGCTCAGACTCCTCGGCGCTCCGTTTGCCAAAGAATAAGGAGGGTGTGAAAAAATGGCAAAATTATCAATGAAATTAAAGCAGCAGAAAGCTCCCAAATTTTCAACCCGTGCTTATAACCGCTGCAAGATCTGCGGCAGACCCCACGCATACCTTCGTAAGTATGGCGTGTGCCGTATCTGCTTCAGAAATCTCTCTTACTCGGGCCAGATTCCCGGCGTAAGAAAAGCAAGCTGGTAAGGAAGGAGGATATACGACATGCAGATCACAGACGTTGTTGCGGATATGCTTACCAGAATTCGCAACGCTAATACCGCTAAACACGCAACCGTTGATATCCCCGCTTCTAACCTCAAAAAAGCTATTGCACAGATATTGCTCGATGAGGGCTATATCGCAGGCTATGAAGTTACCGAAGATAACAAGCAGGGCGTCATCACCGTTGCTCTTAAGTACGGCGCAGGCAAGACCCGCGTTATCCAGGGTATCAAGAGAGTTTCCAAGCCCGGCCTGCGCATCTATGCTTCGAGCCAGGATCTTCCCCGTGTTCGCAACGGCCTCGGCATTGCCATCATCTCGACCTCTCAGGGCGTTATGACCGACAAGGCTGCACGCAAAGCCAACATCGGCGGCGAAGTCCTCGCGTTTGTTTGGTAAGGAGGATAGACATGAGCAGAATAGGCAGAAAACCCATTACCATTCCTGCAGGTGTTACGGTCACTGTTGACCAGAAGCACGTTTGCACAGTCAAAGGTCCCAAGGGCACTCTTACCGAGCAGCTTCCCGCTATCATCGATGTCAACATCGAGGGCGCAGAGCTCGTTTGCACCAGACCTAATGACGACAATGAGACCAGAGCATTGCACGGCCTTTCCAGAGCGCTCATCCACAATATGGTTGTCGGCGTTACCGAAGGCTTTAGCAAAAAGCTTGAGATAAACGGCGTTGGCTATAAGGCTTCGCTCAACGGCAAGCAGCTCGTGCTCAATCTCGGATATTCTCATCCCGTTACTTTTGATGCTCCCGAAGGCATTACGTTTGAGGTTCCTACCGCAAACTCGGTCGTCGTCAGCGGCATCAGCAAACAGACAGTCGGTCAGCTCGCTGCTGAGATCAGAGGTGTCAGACCTCCCGAACCCTATCTGGGCAAGGGTGTTAAGTACACCGGTGAGATCATCAGACGCAAGGCGGGCAAGGCCGGTAAGAAGTAATCGAAAGGAGATATTACGATGATTAATCGTGTTGACAGCAACGCAAAGCGTCTGCACAGACACAAGAGAGTTCGCTCCAAGATCAGCGGCACTCCCGAAAGACCCCGTCTGAGTGTTTATCGTTCAGAGCAGAACATTTATGCACAGATCATAGATGATACGGTAGGTCACACACTCGTATCTGCCTCCAGCACCGAGCCCGAATTCGGCAAAGAGGGCGGCAACATTGAGTCGGCAAAGAAGGTCGGCGAACTCGTTGCAAAGAGAGCCCTTGAAAAAGGAATCGACACAGTCGTTTTCGACAGAGGTGGTTACCTCTATCACGGTCGTATCCTTGAGCTTGCAAATGCAGCCCGTGAAGCGGGACTGAAGTTTTAGGAGGAAGACATGAAGAAGGATTATTCGGCTATCGAATTTAAAGAAATTCTCGTTGACACCAAGCGTGTCAGCAAGACCGTCAAAGGCGGCCGTGTTGCGAGATTTTCAGCCCTCGTCATCGTCGGCGACGGCAATGGTCATATAGGCTATGGCCTTGGCAAAGCAGGCGAAGTTCCTGAAGCTATCCGCAAGGCAACCGAGGCTGCAAAGCGCAACGTTATCGAGATCTCGCTCAAGGGCACAACCATTCCTCACGAGATCATCGGCGAATTCGGTGCAGGCAGAGTGCTGCTTAAGCCCGCTGCCCCCGGTACCGGCATCATCGCCGGCGGCAAAATGCGTGCAGTTCTTGAGGCTGCAGGCATCCGCGATATCCGCGGCAAGTCGCTCCGCTCCAACAACCCCGTAAACGTTGTCAAGGCAACTTTCGAGGCACTCGCAGAGCTTCGCACCGCAGAGCAGGTCGCTCTCACTCGCGGCATCAGCGTTGACGCTGTTGTCGGTTAAGGAGGACCGTATCATGAAAAAAGTTAAGATCACCCTTGCAAAGAGCCTCATCGGCCGCAAGGAAAATCACATTCTCACCTGCAAGTCTCTTGGCCTCACCAAGATAGGCGACAGCAAGGTCATCGAGCTCAACCCCGCAGTTCAGGGCAAGATCGATCTCGTCTCTTATCTCGTCAAGGTCGAGGACGCAGATCAGGACTAAAGAAGGAGGTTAAAGTTATGAAGCTTTATGAACTCGCTCCTGCTCCTGGTTCTGTTAAACCTAAATACAGAAAAGGAAGAGGCGCCGGCAGCGGCAATGGCAAAACAGCCGGCAAGGGCCACAAAGGCCAGAACGCACGCTCGGGTGGCGGTGTAAGACCCGGTTTTGAAGGCGGTCAGCTTCCCCTGTACCGCAAGCTCCCCAAACGCGGTTTCAAAAATCGCTTTGCCAAGACATACGCTATTGTTAATGTCGACGATCTCGAGAAATTCGAGGCTGGCTCGGTCATCAGCGCTGCTGAACTGATCGAAGCAGGCATCATCAGCGACATCTGCGATGGTCTTAAAGTACTCGGAAACGGAGAAATCACCAAGGCTCTTACCGTCAAAGCAACTGTCTTCTCAGCATCTGCTAAGCAGAAGATCGAAGCCGCAGGCGGAAAGGCAGAGGTGGTATAATGTTCTCGGTATTTAAGAACGCATGGAAGGTTGCAGACATCCGCAAAAAGATGCTCTTCACCCTTATGGTAATCGTCGTTTACAGACTCGGCTCTCAGATCCCTGTTCCGTATATCGACTCTGACGCACTCGCATCGATGTTCGCAAGCTCGACTGTGCAGTCGTCATTACTTGGCTACTTTAATATGCTTTCGGGCGATGCTTTCTCTAAGGCAACTCTGTTTGCCCTTGGCGTCAGCCCCTACATCACCGCATCGATAGTTGTTCAGCTTTTGACCATCGTTATCCCTGCATGGGAGAAGTGGTCCAAAGAGGGTCCTGAAGGACAGAAAAAGCTGTCTAAGGTCACCAGATACTTCACTATCGCACTTGCTATCGTAACTGCATATGGCTACTATGTAACCATCCGCAACTATGGTATGCTTCAGGATAAAGGCGTGTTCGCTGCATTCGTTATCTGCGGCGCTTATACCGCAGGTGCCTGCATAGTCACCTGGATAGGCGAGAAGATCGACGATTACGGCATCGGCAACGGCATTTCAATCATACTGTTTGCCAACATCTGCGCCGGCGGTGCATTTAAAGTGCTCGCACTCTTCGAATACTTCGCAATGCCCAACGAATGGTATTGGGCAATAATCGCATTGATCATCATGCTTGCGATCATCGTGTTCGTTATCTTTATTTCGGATTCCGAGCGCAGATTGCAGGTCAACTATGCAAAGCGTCAGGTCGGTCGTAAGATGTACGGCGGCAATAGCACCTATCTGCCTATCAAGGTTCTTATGAATGGTGTTATGCCTGTCATCTTCGCAAGCTCGATCACATCGCTGCCGCAGACACTCGCACTCATCTTCCCGGGTATGCAGTCGTTCGTCACCAACTGGTGCACCACGCAGCTTCCTAACGGCTGGATCTATGTGCTCGTTCTGTTCGTGCTGATAATCGCATTTGCATACTTCTATACGACGATCAGCTTCAACTCTTTCGAGATCGCCAACAACCTGCGCGCTAACGGCGGCACGATTCTCGGCCACCGTCCCGGCAAGCCTACTGCTGATTACATCCAGAAGGTTGTAAACAAGATAGTGCTTATCGGCGCCATCTGCCTCAGCATTATAGCAATAGTTCCTATACTGCTTTCGTGGACCGGCTCGAGCGCATTGCAGACACTTGTTTTCGGCGGCACCTCGCTCATCATTATCGTCGGTGTTGCACTTGAGACTGTTCGTGAGCTCGAGAGCGAACTGATGATGCGTCACTACAAGGGTTTCCTTGGTTGATCAAATAAAATCAGATAAAATCGTATGAATATCATTTTCTTTGGACCTCCGGGTGCAGGCAAGGGCACCCAGGCAGAGGTCATCAAGGAATGCCTCGGCATCCCGACGATCTCTACCGGAGCAATGATACGCGATGCTATAAAGAATAACACTCCGATGGGACTTGCCGCTAAAGAGGCTACCTCAAAAGGCGCGCTCGTCCCTGACGATGTTGTCATCGGCATTGTTAAAGAAAGACTGCAGGCATCAGACTGCAGCAACGGCTTTATCCTTGACGGCTTCCCTCGCACTGTTGCGCAGGCAGAAGCACTCGAGGCGATGGGCGTTCGTATCGACGCAGTCGTCGATTTTGAGATCGAGGATCAGGCTATAGTTGAGCGTATGAGCGGCAGGCGCGTTTGCGCAGGCTGCGGCGCTACTTATCACACTGTGTACAATCCGTCCAAGGATGGCACGCACTGTGATGAATGCGGTGGCGAGCTCGTCATCCGCAAAGATGATGACCCTGCGGTTGTCATCTCCCGCCTCGAGACTTACCATGCAGAGACCGAGCCTTTGATAAGCTTTTATGCTCAGAGAGGCACACTTAAAAAGGTCGACGCTGTTGGTTCGCTCGAAGCTGTCTCCGCAAGGACAAAAAGCGTTCTCGGCTTATGATAAACATCAAATCAAAGACCGAGCTTGCGTTGATGCGCGATGCGGGCAGGATTACTGCTCTGGCGCGCGAGGCTGGTGCCGAAGCGATCAAAGAGGGCGTTACTACGGCGTCGATAGATGCCAAGATCAAGCAATGCATTCTTTCGCACGGCGCTACACCTTCGTTTTTGGGCTATGGCGGCTTTCCCGCCAGCGCGTGCATCAGCGTAAACGATGAAGTTATCCACGGCATTCCGGGCGAACGCATACTCAAGGCAGGCGATCTCGTCAAGATCGATGTGGGTGCGATGTATAAAGGCTATCACGGCGATTGCGCAGGCAGCTATTTTGTCGGCGATCCTCCGTCGGAGCAGGCTAAGAAATTGGTCTATGACACCGAGCAGAGCTTTTATAAGGGCGTTGCGGCTATTATTGATGGCGCAAGGCTCGGCGATGTTTCGGCAGCCATCGGCGATTATCTGTCGGCTCTCGGATACGGCGTGATACGCGACTTTGTCGGTCATGGCATCGGCAGAGAAATGCACGAGGACCCGTCAGTACCCAATTACGGCAAGCCCGGCAGGGGGGTGCGGTTGTCTGAGGGCATGGTGTTGGCAATAGAGCCGATGGTCACACTCGGCACATGGGCGGTTACTACCGCGGCAAACGGTTGGACGGTCTACACTAACGACCACAGTCTGGCAGCCCATTATGAAAACACCGTTGCGATCACCCAAAACGGTCCCGAAATCTTTACAACACCGTGCTGAACAAGGCATCGGTTGAGCAAGCTTTGCATATGCAAAGCCAACGACAATAAGCAGGCAAGCGCTGCTTATTACAGTAAGGAGGAATTCTTCTGGCTAAAGACGATGTTATCGAATTTGAAGGCGTGGTGACAGAGGTTCTGCCCAACACGGTCTTTAAAGTCACTTTGTCAAACGGACACGTGGTCACAGCTCATATTTCAGGCAAGATGCGTATGCATTATATCAGAATACTCCCCGGTGACAAGGTCACTGTTGAGGTCTCGATATATGACCTGACGCAGGGCAGGATCACATTCCGCTATAAATAAGCCCGCGTCCTATGCGGACTTCCGCTTTATTTAAAAAATTGGAGGCAAATAATGAAAGTAAAACCTTCCGTAAAGAAAATGTGCGAGAAATGCAAGATCATTAAGCGCAAAGGCAAAGTAATGGTCATCTGCGAAAATCCCAAGCACAAGCAGAAACAAGGTTAAGAGAGGTGTAAGAATGGCTCGTATTTCAGGTGTTGATTTACCCAACAACAAGAGAGTAGAGATCGGTCTTTGCTATATCTACGGTATCGGCAGGAGCCGCTCCAACGAGATACTTGCAAAAACCGGAATAAACCCCGACACCCGTGTTCGTGACCTCACTGAAGATGATATCGCAAAGCTTCGTGATGTTATCGAAAACGAGTATATCGTTGAAGGCGACCTCAGAAGAGACGTTGCTCTCAACATCAAGCGTATGGTCGAGATCGACTGCTACCGCGGCAGACGTCACAAGAGAGGACTGCCTGTCAGAGGTCAGCGTACAAAGACCAATGCCAGAACTCGCAAAGGTCCCAAGAAGACCATCGCCAACAAGAAGAAAGGAGCTTAAGGCTTTACAATGGCACAAAAGAAAGTTGTTATCAAAAAGAGACGCGAACGCAAGAATATCGAAAGCGGTCAGGCTCACATCAGCTCCAGCTTCAACAATACCATTGTCACCATTACCGATATGGGCGGCAACGCCATTTCGTGGGCTTCTGCAGGCGAGCTCGGCTATCGTGGCTCGCGTAAATCCACTCCGTTTGCAGCACAGATGGCTGCAGAGACCGCTGCAAAAGCAGCTATGGAGCACGGACTCAAGACTGTTGAAGTCTATGTAAAAGGTCCCGGTCAGGGCAGAGAATCGGCTATCAGAGCACTGCAGGTAGCAGGTCTCAACATCACACTTATTAAAGATTGCACCCCGATCCCTCACAACGGCTGCAGACCGCCGAAGAGAAGACGCGTGTAACGCTAAATGGAGGTAAAATAATGGCAAGATATACTGGCGCTGCGTGCAGACTTTGCCGCAGAGAAGGCACAAAACTTTTCCTTAAAGGCGACAGATGCTATAGCGACAAGTGCGCGCTTACCCGCAGAGCTTCCGCTCCCGGCCAGCATGGTCAGGGCAACAGCAGAAGGAGAGTTAAAGAGTATGGTCTCCAGCTGCGCGAAAAGCAGAAGGCTAAGAGATATTATGGTATTCTGGAGAAGCAGTTTAAGAACTACTTTGTAAAAGCAGACAAAAAGCCCGGCCAGACCGGTGAAAACCTGCTCACTATGATCGAGACCAGACTCGACAACGTAGTTTACCGCATGGGACTTGCTAGCAGCCGCAGAGAGGCTCGTCAGCTCGTATTCCACGGACACTTTACTGTAAACGGCAAGAAGGTTGACATTCCCTCGGCGCTCGTCAAGGTTGGCGACGTCATCACTGTCAAGGATTCGAGCCGCAAATCAGAGAAAATTAAATCGCTTATCGAGAATATCGGCAGCAGACCCGTTCCTGCTTGGATCAGCGTTGACAACCAAAACGCTTCTGCTACCATCGTTGCGCTTCCTACAAGAGCCGACATCGATTTCCCCTTCGAAGAGCATCTCATCGTCGAGTTGTATTCAAAATAAACCGTTCATTTTGTTCGTGTTATATTTGATCGCAGCCGACCAACCAATAAGGAGGTTATCAAATGATTGAAATCGAAAGACCGAACATCGCTACTGCTGAACTTAGTGAAGACGAAAACCACGGTGTATTTGTCGTCGAGCCACTTGAAAGAGGCTATGGCATAACGCTTGGCAACGCGCTTCGTCGCGTCCTGCTCAGCTCTTTGCCCGGTGTTGCTGCTACAAGCATCAAGATCCAGGGTGTTCTGCATGAACTTTCGACTGTTCCCGGTGTAACCGAGGACGTCACCGAGATCGTGCTCAACGTCAAAGGCATCGTTGCAAAGCTTCATTCACAAAAGCCCAAGACTTGCATCATCAATGTGCGCGGCGGCAATGTTACCGCAGGCGACATCCAGGTCGATTCGGATATCGAGATTCTCAATCCCGAACACCACATTGCGACCGTCGACGACGGTACTCCGTTTTATATGGAGATAACCTTTGATCACGGTAGGGGATATGTTTCCAGCGATAAGAATAAATCGTTAGTAGAGAGCCCTGTTATCGGTGTAGTTTACACCGACTCGATCTATACACCCGTTAAGTCGGTCAACTATGTTGTCAGCAACACACGTGTCGGCAACGTAACAGACCTCGACAAGCTCACGCTTGACGTCACGACTAACGGCACGATTACTGCAAAAGAGTCTATCTCACTTGCAGCAAGAATTCTTACCGAACACCTCAATCTTTTTGTTGGACTTTCTGCCGACGCCGTCACCACCGAAATTATGGTTGACCGCGAGGAGAGTAAGAAGGAGAGAGTCCTCGAAATGACTATCGATGAGCTGGATCTGTCGGTCCGCAGCTATAATTGCCTTAAGCGCGCCGGCATCGATACCGTTGAGAACCTTGTCAATAAGACCGAAGACGAAATGATGAAGGTTCGCAATCTCGGCAAAAAATCGCTCGAGGAAGTTATTCAGAAGCTCGCCTCTCTCGGCTTAGCTCTGAAGAAGCCCGAGGATTAATTCAAGTTTAAAGGAGGCTTGGCATAAAATGCCCGGAACAAGAAAACTTAGACGACCCACCGACCATAGAATGTCCATGCTCAAGGGTATGGTCACCTATCTTCTCGAGATGGGTCAGATAGAGACAACCGTAACTCGCGCAAAAGAAGTCAGCGCGCTTGCAGATAAAATGATCACTCTCGGCAAAGAGGATACCCTCGCTGCCAGAAGAAGAGCACTTGCTTTCCTCAAAAAAGAGAGTGTCGTTGTTAAGCTCTTCACCATCATCGCTCCCAACTATTCTGAAAAGAACGGCGGTTATACCCGTGTTCTCAAGATAGGTCCGAGACGTGGTGACGGCGCTGAAATGGCCGTTATCCAGATGGTCGACGCTGACGCTATTTACAAACCCACCGAGCCTAAGAAAGGCAAAAAGGCTGCAAAGCCCGCAGAAGAAGCTCCTGCAGCTGACTAAGTTAATTAAAAAACTACCGACCTTGCGTTATGCGTGGTCGGTAGTTTTGTTTTGTGTTGTGATTTGTTATTTTTGTTCGCTCTGCTCGTTCGCTTCGTAATATGCTATTGCGAGGTCGACGACCAAGCCATAGCTCGCTGTGCCTTCTTTTTGACCCTGCGACGTGAGATATGCGTTGTTTATCTTGTCGGTGACGGTCGAGGCGGTGCTGCTCTGATATTTTTTGAACATGACAGAATAGCTGTTTTGCTCGCCGCGCATCTCGCTTGTATAATACTCTGCGATAAAATCGTTATAAAGCTCCTTGTCGGCGTTGTACAGTGCGGTGCGCAGATAATTGAGCATACTTGTGTAGGCTGAATATCTGATATAGTCGTCATCGCTCTGTATGCACACGAGGTACGCCACAAAGTTTGCTTCGTCCTCGGGTGCTATGCCGTGCTGGTGCGCCATCTCGTGCGCCATTGTGAACGGCGTTATAAAGTCGGGATAATTGACATTGATGTTCGACTCGCCTGTCACGAACGAATATACGCCCGAAATGTGCGTGTATGTGAAAGGCTCTGAAAGCGCGATCGGCTTTGGATTGACCGCATAGCCGTCGATATAGTCGACATCAGCGCAGTATCTTGCATAATCGGCGTTGAGCTTTGTGACTAATTCGTCATATGAATAAGGCATCAGCGATTCACCGCCGGGGGCAAAGGTCGTGCCTTTGCACAGCTCCTGCGTCTGCAATGCGACATATACCGCCGTGTTGTATATCTGCTCTGCCGAGACCTTGGAATCTGTCAACCCAAGGTTCTTTTCGAGCGGATATCTGAAATAGCACGTGCCGAACGCCGTCATAAACAGGCTCAGTAATACCGTGGCAATGCAAACGAGCACCTTGACGGTTCTGTATGCGCCTTTTAGCGTGGTCTTTTTGCCGTCTATGATGATTATTCGCACTATCGCATATGCAAGCAATATCGGCAGGCAGACTATGATTATCTCAAAGAGCGAGAAATCAAACCAGCCTGTGATAAACGACATAAAACGCCTGATATACATACCCGGGTATCTCGACCAGAATTCACCGAAATCAGGGAAAAGCCTCGACATTAGATATATGCAAAGCGCAGAAAGCAGTATGATATAGAATACCTTCATATGCTTTGCGCCGAAGCCTGCGTCTTTTAGCTCGGCTATAAAGCTTCTTTTTTGTTTTTTTGTCTCTTGCTGTGTGGTGGATGCTTCATCCGTCATTTTTTTACCTCTACGGTCCAGTCAAATTCGTCGGGCTTTGTGCCGAACTGTATGCCTGTCAGCTCGTCATACAGCATCTGCGAGATAGCGCCGATCTTGTTGTCGTTGATCGTGACGATCTCGTCCATAATGTCGAGCACTCCGACAGGCGATATAACGGCAGCCGTGCCTGTGCCGAACATTTCTTTGAGCGTTCCGCTTGCTGCTGCCTCTTTGATCTCGTCAATAGAGATGCGGCGCTCGTTGACTGTATAGCCCTTTGCTCTTAAATATCTGATAACAGAGTCGCGCGTGACGCCGGGCAGAATGTTGCCCTCGAGCATCGGCGTGCATATTTCGTCACCGATGACAAAAAATACATTCATTGCGCCGACCTCGTCAACATACTTGTGATGCACGCCGTCAAGCCAGAGCACTTGATCATAGCCCTTTGAAGCAGCCTTTTGCTGACCTATGAGCGACGATGCATAGTTGCCGCCGACCTTGGCGAAGCCTGTGCCGCCCTTGACCGCTCTGACATATTCATCCTCAACATAAATCTTGACAGGCGCAAGTCCTGCGGCATAGTATGCGCCGACAGGCGACAGTATTATTGCAAAAAGATATGTCTTTGAGGGATGCACGCCGAGCATCGCATCTGTCGCAATGATAAACGGTCTTATATAAAGCGACGTGCCGGGCAGGGTGGGGATCCAATCCTCTTCAACCTTGATAAGCTCACAAAGCGCCTGCATAACGTCGTCCTCGTTGACCTTGGGAATGCACATGCGCTCGTTGGTGTTGTTCATACGCTCGATGTTCTTGTGCGGTCTGAAAAGCAGTATGCGACCGTCGGGCGCACGGTACGCCTTCATGCCCTCGAACATCTCTTGTCCGTAATGAAACACCATGCAGGCGGGCGAAAGCGAAATATCGCCAAACGGCACTATGCGTGCGTCGTGCCAGCCGCATTCGGGCGAGTAGTTCATCAAAAACATGTGGTCGGTGAAATATTTGCCAAAGCCGAGCTTGCTCATGTCTGGCTTAGCCTTTGGTGACGCTGTTTTGTTTATTGTAATATTCATATATTAAACCCTCCTTAAGTATAGTGATTATTATACTACTTTAAGCATAAAATTACAAGAGCAAACCTGCCTATAAGTGGCGCAGAATAATATTTAAATCAGTATAATACCGAGTTAATATTCGTAGTTTATAATTGCAAAGAATAAATAAAAGGAGCATTTTTATGCGACTGAAGAAATGGCGTGCATTTCCGCTGACGGTTGCCGTTTTTGCGGTCATCGTCGCGAGTATAGTGCTTATGCCTTTGTTTACTCCGAGTGAGCTTTATTCCGATCTCGAAAAGCCGATACCTGCCGAGCCCACAGTCTCTGTCGGTGGCACGGTTTCAGAGCTTCCCGAGCAGGATAATGACTTTGCCGAATCGATCGATGATGTTGTTTCGACAGAGGGCTTCGCTTATGGATTGTATATCGACAACGAATTTATCTGCGCCTGCACCGATAAGGCTGCGATAGAGAGCGCACTTGCAGCATTGCTTGACCTCAAAACAAAATCATTTGGCATCGGTGGCGTGCTCAGCAGCGAGTTTGCCAGCGAGATCGACATAGTCGGCGGCAATTATCCGTCTGATTGCAGAGTCAATGCCGATGGCATCAAGCTGCTGCTTGGCATCAACGATCAGCAGAGCGCAACATTTGAGATCACCGATGTTTACGGCAACCTGCTTGATCTCAATGTTTCTGTACTTACATACGCACATTGCGAGGGCAACGAGCCTGTCAGCTTTGACACCGAGACGGTTTATACCGACCTCAAGCGCGACGGAGTTACATCTGTCGTCACAGAGGGCGTCGACGGCGAAGCCTATGTCATTTGCGACAGGGTCTATGTTGACGGTGAGCTCGTCAGCACCGATTATATCAGAAACGACATTATCAAGCAGCCTGTCAACGAGGTTGTTATGGTCGGCGTAGCAAGCACGGTCATGGATACCGCAGCATTCGATGGATTCTTTGCCAATCCCACTGACAGCGGGTATTGGATCTCGTCCGCCTATGGCGGCAGAGAGCTTGGCGGAGCATCTGACAGCCACAGCGGCATCGACCTCGTCAAGATCGGCGATTCCTGCAACAAAGAGCCTGCGTATGCATCTGCGGACGGCGTGGTCATATATGCATCGAGCCGCAGCTCTTTCGGCAATCTCGTAATAATCAAGCATACCGATCGCATCAGTACATATTATGCGCATCTCCATTCGATCTCTGTCAAGGTCGGCGACGTCGTCAAGCAGGGACAGGAGATAGGCAAGATCGGCAGCACAGGCAATTCAACGGGCCCGCATCTGCATTTCGAGATACGCCTCGATGATAGCCCTGTCAACCCTCAGAAGTTCCTCGATTATAAGCGAGCATATTGATTTTAAAGCTAACAAAAAGCCCTGCGCGTGCAGGGCTTTTTTGTGTCGTTTTATCGCTTATTTCTTCTTTTTGATGATTATAAAGACTACTGCTGCGACTGCGATCACCGCAACGATGACAATGATGATCCACCAGGGGAATGCATCATTCTGCGTATCTGCCTGCGGTTCGCTGCTGTCTGCAGGAGAGGTTTCGCCGTCGTCCGAAGGAGCATTGCTGCTCTCGTCGGGTGCTGCAGAGCTTTCTGCATCGCTGCTTGTATCTGCGACAGAGCTTGTGTCTGCCGACGATTCGTCGCTCGAAACAGGGTCACCGGTAACAGTGCCGATAATGTCGTCAGAGCTTTCGTCGGGCACAGAGCTTTCGTCAGGACCTGAAACATCGGCGGTATTGCCGACTGCGATCTCAATAGGCTGCGTGTAGAGTACATATACAGAGCCTGCCTTGGTCTTTGTCGAATAGCCGCAGATGACTGTTGCTTTGCCGTCCTTGAGTGCGGTTATCTTGTCGCCGTCGACGTCGATAACATCGTCGCCTTCTATGACCTTGATGACTGAGGGCTTGATGCTCGAGGTCTTGCGGCCGTAGGTCGTGCCGTTTATAGTGATCGCTGCTTCTTCGCCTACTGTGAGCGCCTTGTTCTCGGCTGAAACGGTCTTGAACATATCCTCAAACCATTCGCAGTTGTTGGTGGTGATGCCGTCACAATAGGTCTTCCATGCGTTGTTGTTGTTGCCGGTAGCATAGGTCCACGGCCAAACGGTTATGCCGCGGTCTGTTGCGCCTGTGGTGAAATAGCCCGAAACAGAGCCGTAGTTGATGTTGATGGTGCTGTTAAAGAGCATAGCCGCTCTCATGTTGGTGTAAAGCGTGTTGATAGCGGAATCTACATCCGTCGAGGTGCCGTTGGCGTTCATAAGATAGCCTGTCGACATGCCGGGCAGTTGCGATCTTATCTGTCCGATGAAGTTTGTGCCGAAGGTGATAAAGTCGACCTTGTCCTCCATCTTATATTCCTTGAGCAGTTTAGCTACAGCGGCGACCGTGTTGTTGTTTGCGCCCTTGATCTCGATGAAAATGCGTATCTCTTTGTCTTTGAAATATTCGCAGAGCTCTCTGAAGGTGGGGATGTCCTCGCCGTTCTTGAGCTTGTATTGTCTTATCTCGGCAAGCGTCATGCCATTGATGGTCTTTGAGCCTGTGTAGTTGGTGGTGCGGTTAATGGTGTTGTCGTGCATTATGATGATCTCGCCGTCGGAGGTGATGTCGACGTCGATCTCAAAAACGTCTGCGCCGCGCTCGAAAGCGGTCTTGAACGCCTTCATAGAGTTTTCTTGCTCTAATGCCGAAGCACCGCGGTGAGCGATGACCGAGGGGGTACGGGTCATTGTGTTGGTCTTAAAGAGCGACTCAAGATAATCAGAGATCTTTGCCGCATTGCCGGAAACTATGCCGTTTGCGCCTGAGGTGATGGCGTATGCGCTTTCGACGATGTCTTTTTCATCAGTCTCGACCCAGACAGCAACTGCCAGCTCCTGCAGCTCCATGACTGTGTTCTTTTGTGCTTCGTCAGCGTCGATGATGCACGAGGTAGCGTCGCTGCCTCTGACCAGGACTCTGAGCTCGTGAAGCTGCTTGGAAGTCAGGTTTGTGCCAATGCCGTCAAGTATGAGCGTGCCACGCAGCATTTTGTTGCTGGTGCGTGCCGACTTGATAGCCGAGGCATTCGAGGTGACGATGAATGCGTCGTTCTTGCCGGAATTTTTGAGTGCCTGAGCGACGTTCTTAGCTTCGTCCTCGGTCTTGACCTCAAATCCGGGAATGATGTTGGCATCAACGAGCGTTTTGATGGTGTCGGTCAGCGTATCGACACTGACATTCTTGCCTGCGATGTCGATGATGACGTTGCCGGGATGATTCTTTGCAGATACGAGCTTGGTTGCGCTCTTGACGCTGTCAACGCGCTGAATGTTTGCAATGGGGTTAAGAACGTTGCCGTTGTCGTGCTCGGGCGAAGCGAGCTTTAACGTGACGGCGGCTTTGTTGATCTCTTCGACCTGCAGAACTACCTTGAAGTTCTTGACCATGACAGACGCATAGTTGACCGTAAAGCCGACATAACCCTTTTTATAGGTGCTGCTGAGCGCGTCGACGTAGGTGATCTGCTCGCCGTCGATGTTGTACTGCACCGTTTGACCTTTGCAGACGACGTTGGCGGTGTGGAATGCGTCCTTGAGCGACGATATCGTGTGCGAGAATGTCGAAATGACGTTCCAGGCGTTGCCTGCGGTACGTTCTGCATATTCAACGCCGCTTGAGCCTGTGGTGTTCTCTCTCATGCACATGTGCATATAAGGATATCTGTTGCCGTCTGTGCCGCCTGTCGACTGACCGCGGTATACTATCGAGCACCAGCGCGAATTGTTGAGAGTCTCTATCATCTTGAATTCGGCAGAGATAGAATAATCGCCGAAATCGGCAAGCCACATCGGCAGGGTGAGGCGTACATAGTCGTTGCCGGTGTTGCCCATCTTCATACCTTCCGAGGAGAAGACAAAATAGCTGTCTGCAACGTTGGTGGTATAGCCCTCTGCCTTGAGGTCTGCTATCGAAGAAACCTTGGTGAGGTCCTTGCTGTAAAGCACATAGTCTTTTTCGCTTGATTTTTTAGCGACGACATAGACTGTGCGTGTCTTGCCCGATGCAGAAACGGTCAGCGGTGTAACGCCCGATTCTGTTGGGGTGAATTTGGTGATGACGTCGTCACCGTTTTTAAACTCGCACGTTGCCATGAACGTGCCGCCGAAATCCACCTGATAATCGGCAAGACTGATCTCTTTGCCGACTGTCGCGAGGATGTAAGGGTTGTTGTCGGTGACTTTGATTTTGGTCGCTGCCGATGCGGGTATCGAAGCGACTACCGCACAAAGCATGACCAGCGTGATGAAAAGTGCCAATGTTTTTTTCATAGCAGTCTCCTTTAGCTGTTTTTGTGGCTTAAAATATTATCTATGGCGTCTGCAACGACATAGTCGGCTTTTTTGAGTTCTGCCTCTGCCGTCTCGTCGCTGACGCCTGTCTTTTCGGTTATCATGACAACTGCGCGCCTCAGCAGCTTGTCGTTCGAAGGCTTCATATAAGCCATAGTGTTGCCGCGAACTCTGCCGATGAGCACCATCGCGCCTGTTGAAAGCATGTTGAGTATCATCTTTGTGGCCGTGCCTGCCTTCATCCTCGTCGAGCCGCTTATGACCTCTGCGCCCGTAACCGCAATTATCGGAATATCAGACAGCGGAATGAGCGGCGAATCGGGATTGCACGACACGCATATGGTCGTCGCTCCTTTTTCGTGCGCATATTTCATCGCGCCCTTGACACATGCGGCGCTGCCGCTGGCAGAAATACCGACAAGAACATCGTTTTTGTCAAAGCCCTTTGAGGAAAGCAGGTAAAAAAACTCGCTTTCGTTGTCCTCTGCCGACTCGACGGAACTGAATGCCGCTTCTTTGCCGCCTGCAATGAGGCCCTGAACGAGCTCGGGTGAAACGCCGTAGGTGGGCGGACACTCGCTCGCATCAAGCACGCCGAGCCTTCCCGATGTGCCTGCTCCGACATAAAAAAGCCTGCCGCCGTTTTTGATGGCGTTTGCGATGGCTTCTATGCCTTTTGCGACGGACGGCAGGCATTCCGAGACCGCCGACGCAACTGTTTTATCCTGCTCGTTGATGCAGGATGCTATTTCGATCGCCGACATCTTGTCGATGCCGACGCTTTGGGCATTTCGCCCTTCGGTTTTAAGTTTTGCAATATCCATGTTGTATACACTCCCTAAAAATACTACCATATCACATCGCTTTTGTCAATCTCAAAAAGCAGTTTTTGCATTGACAAGCACATCGCTATGTGGTAGAATACAGACAGATAAAACTGCTTTTTGCGGAGGCGTTGATATGTTAAACGACAAATATTTGATCAGCGTGGTCGTTCCCTGTTATAACGAGAGCGAAGCATTGCCGTATTTTTATGACGAAATGACAAGAGTGCTTTCGACCATGGACGTTGAGGGCGAGATGATCTTTGTTGATGACGGCTCAAATGACACTACGCTTGACATATTGCAGGACCTCGCAAAGCGAGATGCTCGAGTCAGATTTGTTTCGTTCTCTCGCAACTTCGGCAAAGAGGCTGCCATGTATGCAGGCTTAAAGGCGGCAAACGGCGATTTTGTCTGCATTATGGATGCCGACCTGCAGGATCCGCCTGCGCTTCTGCCCGAGATGCTTGGCGCTATTTTAAACGAGGGCTATGACAGCGTCGCCACCAAGCGCAGCACCAGAGAGGGCGAGCCCCCGATCAGATCGTTTTTTGCAAACTGCTTTTACGGCATAATAAATAAAATGTCAAAGGTCAAGCTCGTGCCCGGCGCGAGGGATTATAGACTGATGAACCGCAAAATGTGCGATGCCGTGCTGTCGCTTGCCGAATACGATCGCTTTACAAAGGGCTTTTTTGAGTGGGTCGGCTTTAAAACAAGATGGCTTTCCTACCCCAACATTCAGCGTGTCGCAGGCAAGACAAAATGGTCTTTCTTTAAATTATTTAAATATGCACTCGAGAGCATCGTTTCTCTCTCGACCGCACCGCTCACCGCAGCCTCTGTTTTAGGCGGCGCTATATCAGTGCTCGGGCTGGTCGGCATCATCGTCTGTGCCTGCCTCGGCTATGGTGTCGGCATCTGGTCGTCTGCAATAATCTGCGTTGGCGGCATGGTAATGCTTTCGATAGGCATCATGGGCATGTATGTTTCACGCACATATATGCAGGTCAAAAACCGTCCTGTTTATATAGTCAGTAAAACTGAAAAAGATATATAAAGCTATTTAAAAAAGGAGTATTATATTATGAAACTCGGTATGATCGCTCCCTCGCACGACGCTGAGGGCATCAAAAAGGTCGCTTCCTATGGTCTGCATTATGCAGAATTCGACATCAATGCCGACGACATTCATTATGTCAACTTTGATGAAGTCCTCGAGGCTATGCATCAGTATGACGTCAAGATGGGCGCTATCGGCAGATGGGGCAGGAACCGCATTCTCAGCGACGGCTCTATCAATCAAAAGGAGCAGCAGGATGAGTTTGACCTCATCGATGCGTGTGTCAAGCTCGGCTGCCCTGTTTATTGCACAGGCTGCAACTATATAAAGGAGCTGTCTTATTATTCCAACGTCACCGCAGCGATTAAATATTTTGAGTCGCTCATCGCTTATGCCGACGGCAGAGTCAAGATCTGCACCTATAACTGCAATTGGAACAGCTTTGTCAACAAGCCCCACGAGTGGGACATCATTCACGACCACATAAAAGAGCTCGGCATTAAGTTTGACCCTTCGCACACCATAAACGGCGGCAGAGATTATCTGTCCGAGGCAGCAAAATACGCAGGCAATTTCGACCACGTTCACCTCAAGGGCACGCTTAACATAGACGGTGTTCATGTTGACGATCCTCCCGCAGGACTTGACAGCGTCAACTGGGGCGCATTCTTCTCGATTCTTTATAAAAATCATTATGACGGAATGCTTTCTATCGAGCCGCATTCTGCTACATGGCAGGGCGAGCTTGGTGAAAAGGGCATCAGATATACCATCGAGTATATGAACAAGATGCTCTTTAACGACTGAGCCCTGTATGCTGTTCAAAAAGAGATTTAACAAAAACAAACCGCCAAAGGACACGTCAAGCGTTGAGTTTCGCCGCTGGATGTGCATGAAGATAGACGGCAAGACCCTTAAATATATACTCGAGCGAGGCGAGGACAGCGTCGACTCGGTCATAGGCAAGGGTGGAGTTCTGTCTTATCACGGCGGCATTCTCGAGGTCATCTGTGGCGAAAGGACTCTCTTTAGAGCCGACGGCGACACGCTTTCTGCGTGGGAGTTTATGTCGCTTGACGGAGTAACCCTGACAGGCATCGACCTTGAAACAGGCAAAGAACGCACGGTGATGTGCTATTACACCTATTACCGTGACTGAATTATATTTTTAAACATCAAAAGGAGCAATAATTATGGCAAAACTCAGAGCCGGCATCATCGGCTGCGGCGGCATCGCAAGAGGCAAGCATATGCCTGCACAAAAAAGATTGGGACTCATTGACATGGTCGCATTCTGCGACATCATCGAGAATCGCGCTGAAAGAGCTGCCGCAGAATACGGCACTCCCGATGCAAAGGTCTATACCGACTATAAAGAGCTGCTCAAGGATGAGAGCATCGACGTCGTATTCGTGCTCACTCCCAACCGTTCGCACAGCTTTATAACTGTCGACGCACTCGAGGCAGGCAAGCACGTTATGTGTGAAAAGCCTATGGCTATCAACGCCGAAGAGGCTAAAAAGATGGTCGACGCTGCAAAGCGCACAGGCAAAAAGCTCACTATCGGCTATCAGAACCGTCAGCGTCCCGATTCGCGCTATATCAAAGAAGAGTGCGAAGCAGGCACACTCGGTGAGATCTATTATGCAAGAGCAACCGCTCTCCGTCGCCGCGCAGTTCCCACATGGGGCGTTTTCACCAACGAGTATGAGCAGGGCGGCGGTCCGCTTATCGACATCGGCACTCATGCACTCGACCTCACTCTCTGGTGCATGAATAACTATAAGCCCGCTTATTGCGTAGGCACGACCTTCCGCAAGCTGGCAGACAAGTTCCCCACCGGCAACTCCTGGGGCGACTGGAAGCCGGGCGAGATCACTACCGAGGATTCTGCATTTGGCTTTATCGTTATGGAGAACGGCGCTACCATCGTGCTCGAATCGAGCTGGGCACTCAACATTCTCGACGCACGCGAAGCAGTTACCACTCTTTGCGGCACCGAGGGCGGCGCTGATATGAACGACGGCGTCCGCATCAACGGCGTTCGCAACGGCAAGCAGTATATACTCAGACCCGCTGTCAACGGCGAGGGCGTTGCATTCTATGACGCTTCCAGCGACGGCAAGCCCGAGGATCGCGAGGGCAGAGCCTTCATCGAGGCAATACTCAACGATACCGAGGTCGCTGTCACTCCCGAGCAGGCATACACCGTCAGCCTTATACTCGACGGCATCTATCAGTCTGCAAAGACAGGCAAGCCCTATTACTTCAATAAATAAAGGAGCATTTCAGATATGAAACTCGGCGTTATAACAGTTCTTTTTGGCGACAGACCCTTGCCCGAAGCGCTTGAGTATCTGCGCTCGATAGGCATCGAAGAGCTTGAGGTCGGTGGCGGCGGCTATCCCGGCAGAGCGCACTGCAACCCCACAGCACTTCTTGCCGACCCCAAGGCACTTGCAGAATTCAAGGCCACCATCGATTATTACGGTATGCCCATCAATGCGCTTTCGTGCCACGGCAACCCCGTGCATCCCGACAAGGATGTTGCTGCAAAGTTTGAGAGAGAATTCAACGAGACAGTTTTGCTTGCCGAAAAGCTCGGCATCAAAAAGATCATCGGCTTCTCGGGCTGCCCCGGCGACAGCGAGGGCTCAAAGTACCCCAACTGGGTCACCTGCCCCTGGCCCGAGGATTTTCTGCATATCCTCGAGTGGCAGTGGAACGAAAAGCTTATTCCCTATTGGCAAAAGGAGGCTGCATTCTGCGCCGATCACGGCATAACCAAGATCGCGTTCGAGATGCATCCTGGCTTCTGCGTATATAATCCCGAATCGCTCATGAAATTGAGAAACGCTGTCGGCGATATCGTCGGCGCCAACTTCGACCCCTCGCACCTCATCTGGCAGGGCGTCGATCCTGTTGCTGCAATACGCTATCTCGGCAAGGCTATCTATCACGTTCACGCAAAGGATACCAAGGTCGACAAGCTCAACACAGGTGTCAACGGCGTGCTTGATACAAAGCATTACGGTGACGAGATACACCGTAGCTGGGTGTTCAGAGCGGTCGGCTATGGCAACGATATGCAGTATTGGCGTGATATGATCTCCAATCTGCGCATGGTCGGCTATGACGACATTCTGTCGATCGAGCATGAGGACAGCATCATGACACCTAAGGAAGGCCTCGAAAAGGCTGTTGCATTCTTAAAGCAGTCTATGATGTCCGAGCCTCTGCCGCGCACCATGTTCTGGGCATAAAAAGCTTTATCAAACAGGCTGTCACAAAGGCAGCCTGTTTTTATTGGGAGAGAAACATGTATATCAACACGTTCAGCACCGCCATGCAAAAACGCTTTGGCAAAAAAATATACCGCCTGTCGCTTGACGGCGGAATGACCTGCCCAAATCGCGACGGCACTCTCGGCTATGGCGGCTGCATTTTTTGCAGTGCTTCCGGCGGCGGAGAATTTGCTCAAAGGCAGTGCGAAAGCATATCGGATCAGATAACAGGTGCGATAGATATGCTCGGCAAAAAAGCCGTCGGCAGGGGATATGTCGCATATTTTCAGTCGTTTTCAAACACCTATGCGCCTGTTTCGAGGCTCAGAGAGCTGTTTATGCCTGCGATAAACGACAGTCGCATAGAAGCGTTGTCGATAGCCACACGTCCCGATTGCCTGCCAAGAGAGGTATTAATGCTCATAAGCGAGCTTTGCAACATCAAGCCTGTTTGGGTCGAGCTCGGCTTGCAGACGATGCACGAAAGCACAGCGCAGTATATCAGGCGCGGATATCCGCTCTCTGTCTATGAAAAGGCGGCTGCCAATCTGAAAAGCGTCGGCGCCGAGGTCATAACGCATCTCATAATCGGGTTGCCGGGCGAGGATGAATTTATGATGGTGGAGTCTGCAAAATACGCAGGCATTGTTTCTGACGGCATAAAACTGCATCTTTTGCACGTTCTTGAGGGCACTGACCTTTGCGAGGAATATAAAAAGGGCGCATTCAACGTGCTTTCGCTCGAGGAATACGCCGATATTCTTATTGAATGTATAAAATACATACCGCCTGAGGTCGTTTTGCACCGCATAACAGGTGATGGTGACAAGCGCACTCTGGTCGCGCCGATGTGGAGCGCCGACAAAAAGCGGGTGATGGGGTATCTGCAAAGAAGGTTCAGCGACGAGGATCTATTTCAGGGGAGCAAGCTTTGAATTTGCGATCGCCTCTGCCCTGTCGTGGATGTTGATTATGTCGTCACAATAATCGCTCAGCAATTCGACTGCCTGCTCTTGCTGTCTGAAAACGTCGGCATAGCCGTCGAGGTCGAGCGAATAGCCGCCCTTGAAGGCTATAACATATCCGGGCCTTGCGATGTATTCGTCATAATCGTTCGTCATGCCGTCATAGCGATATATGGCGGTGATGTCTTCGTATTTATAGGTTATCACGCTGTCCCACGGCATGGGGATTTCTGTTGCAGGCTCTGTAACTCTGTCAGAATAAAACCTGACCGCGTCCGACGAAAACAGCATGACCTGGAACGCCGAGAAAGCGAGTATCGCAGTCAGCAGCATGTTGAGCCATGTTCTGAATTTTTGCGAGATGGTTATATCGGTGAAATCGGTCAGCCTTTTGCGTGCGGCACTGCCGATGAAAAGCGCGGCGATGTGGTCATAGTGGGTTATTGCAGTGAACAGCGCAGGCATCGCAGCGAACAGAAACACGCCATAATGCCACGGCATCGCAAGCGAGATGATGCTGTCACTCGACAAAAGCCTGCACAGCATTGTATAAGCGCAGCAATAAACAGCGGCATAAAGCGGCAGGGTAAGCATAAACGTGCCCAGTATCTTGCCACGCAGCGCCAGCTTGTAGTGCCGCCTTGCAAAGCATTCGTCGGATATAGGCACGAACGACGGTGGCATGTCATAGAGTGCCTTCAGCAAACGCCTTTCGAAATCGAGCGGGCGTTTTTTCTTTTTGATCAGGCGCTCTGCCTTTGCTCTGTCACCGTATAAAAATGACAGATATGCGTCGTCGGTGGTCATGGTCGGCAGGTACGCCGATGTCTCATAAAGGCTGCAGAGCGATGCGAGGTAGTCCTCTTTTGCGTCTTGGTCCTCAAAGCTGAGGTGCTTGTCCTTGAGTGAAAACTGCTGTTTAAAGCACTCCTCCTGCCACTCATAAAGCATTGACAGGCGATTCTCGTCGGCAAAAACGGCTTTTATCGACGGCAGAAGCACCAAAAGATGCTTTGTCAGCGCATCGAGGCAGGCTTGCATACGCTCATCGGTTTCGATGTAGGGGAAAACAAGGCACTCAAAGCTCTCGTTGCCAAAGGCATCAGCTATGTCGGTAAGTTCAAAAAATCGGCTCTCCGAACGCTTTGAACGCAGTCTCGCAAAAAGTGTGCAAGGGCAGCAGAGCTCGCCGCCCTTGACTCTGAATACTATTTCTATGCAAAGACTGCCAAACCACATTTTGCGGCAGACACCCGACCTTGTGGCATCTTTTTCTGAATGATCGGCAGACAGCATCTCTGCCGTGTGCAAAGAGAACTCAAGGAATTTTTCGGTCAAAATGCTCGGTTTGATGATGTTCTCCTCCCTTCAAAAACAAATGTGCATACATACACATAATGATAATACACCTATTTTTTTGAATTGTCAACGAAAAAAAAGAATTTATATTTGCCTATGGTAATTTTTGATTTGATGTGTTATAATACGCTATGGAGGTAGATTCAATGAGCTTTAAATCACGAATTTCACAGAGCGGCATCGCATCTGCGATACGCGCCATCGGCAGTGGTTGTCGCGACGTCAGGTGCGGCGGCAACTTTGTTCGCAGCGTGGCAGGCCGCAAAAAAAAGCTGGGCGATATGAACGCCGTCAGCGATTATGATGTGCTTAAAAAGATACTTAAAAATATGACGCTCGAGGATAGCGACGTTTTTGTAGATATTGGCTGTGGCAACGGCAGAGTTATAAATTATCTTTTGACTTCAAAATACAAATGCCGCATTATCGGCGTTGAAAAGAACAGCGAGCTTGCCTCTGTTGCAGCCGAAACGTTCAGAAAGAAAGACCGCGTCAGCGTAGTTTGCGCCGATGCCGAGGTGGCATTGCCGCCCGAGGGCACGGTGTTTTATATCTATTGCCCGTTTGAGGCGGCTCAGCTCGAGAGGGTGCTCATCAACATTGAACATTCGGCGCAGGATGCGATAAAGCTTATCTATGTCGACGACGTCAACTCGTCGGTCGTGCTCTGCCGTGACGGCTGGCAGCCCGATTGCACGGGCAGCATACCTCTGCGCTATGGCGAGCCTATGCATTATACTATTTACACCTATATGCCCTGACAGGCATAGAGGCGTGCTTTTTGGGGGGATGTTATCATGCATCTGTTTGGATTGATCATACCGAGCAAGAGCGATGCCAGAACGCCCTTGTATGTCAATATAAACGGCAATTTTGATCTTGGCGACTATTCGCTTGACGTCGGCTCGGTGATCAGCTTTGACACATATTTCGGCTGTTTTTCGGTGTCGAAATTTTTGAAATACACAACAGTCACATCGGCAAAGCTCTCGTTTGTTTACAGAGGCGGATTGCTGTGCAGACTGCTTTCGTCGAACGGCAATGTCATCTGCGAGCGTGAATTCAGCTCGCCTAAGGCAGCTGTCGGCGAGATAGAGTTTGACTTTAAAAATGCGACAGACAACGAGTTTTATTATCCCGTTTTTGTTTCGACCGCAAAGGATACACGCTTTTTGGGCGGCGTATACAGCACCGATGCAGAGCCGAGCGACATAAAGCTTGCTATTGTCACCTGTACATATAAGCGCGAGGATTTTGTCATTCGCACGGCAGAACGCATCAAAGCGCTTTGCGAGGACAGCGACATTTCGGATGCGATAGAATATATCGTCGTCGACAATGGCAAGACGCTCGAGGGCAGATTGCCCGAGTGCGACAGGATACACCTGTTTTATAACAAGAATGTCGGCGGCAGCGGCGGATTCACACGCGGCATGATTGAGGCTTATCGCAGCGAAACGGCTTTTACGCATATTCTGATGATGGACGATGACATCGATTTTGATGAGAACGTTCTGATAAAAACAGTCAGCATTCTCAGAGTGCTAAAGCCCGAATACCACGACGTGTGCATCGCGGGCGGCATGCTGCGCCTTGACGATCCGACCAGCCAGTTTGAGGCAGGCGCAAGGCGTGAGGGAGTCAACCTCTCTAACAAGTCGCTTACGCTCGTAGGCATCGATGCACTGCTTGCCAACGATAAAGAAGAAAAAGCCGACTATGGCGGCTGGTGGTATTATTGTATGCCGATGTCGTTCATAAGGCCCGACAACCTGCCTATGCCTTATTTCATAAAGGACGATGACGTCGAGTTTTCGCTCAGAAACAACGCAAAAATAATGGTCGTCAACGGTGTCGGTGTTTGGCATCGTGATTTCAACGAAAAATACGTGCCGTATCTTGATTATTATATGGTACGCAACGGACTCGTCACCAACTCGGTCTATCATCTCAAGACCTCATCGGGTGGCACGGCAGGCTTGATACTTGAGCGCATATGCCGCTCGATAGTTTATAAAATGCCGGAAGCCAACAGGTTTTACAGCATGGCACTCGGCGATTTCTTAAAAGGCCCGCAGTTCTTCTTTGAAACCGACCCCGAGCTGCTCAATACTCAGTTGCGCTGTATCGAGTCACGCCCGATGCCGGAGCTTGAGGGCACCGACGAGGAGAAAAAGCAGCAGATGCGCCGTGCGGTATTCACCGCCGCATTCTGGCGTGTGCTGGGCATGTATCTTTGGGCGTCGGCAAAATATCTGCTTTTGCGTGGCAGGGCGTGCAGACAGTACGCCGAGGCGCACAAAAAAATGACCTCGCTCGAGAATTGGCAAAAGATACTCGAGATATAAGATCATTTTCACACATATTTGCAAATCAAAAGCCGAATGGATTGAACCATTCGGCTTTGTTTTATTCGTTCTCGCCCTGATCGTTATTGTCGCTGTTGTTGTTATTATCGTTCTTGTCTTTCTTTTTGCGTTTTTTAAAGTCAAGCACGATATAGATAGGTGCGCAGATCGCGGCGAAAAGCACCACGACGATCATGATGATCTGGAACACCTTCTCGACAGGGCTTGAGCCCTCGAACATGTCGCTTATCTGCGTATCGCTGTTTTCGTCGCTTACATCGCTTGCAGAGCCATGGTCTGACGAAGCATCGTCAGAAGCAGTGTCGTCGCTCTTTTCATCGTTTGAAACCTCGTCCTGCGATACGTCACCGCTCACGTCGGGATCGGGCAGGGGGTGAGTTTCATGATATTCGGCTTTGGCGTCGTCACGTGACTGAGCGATTATGCGAATGAGCTTTGCGGCATCGGAAACCGCCATTTTACCGTATTCGCCGTCTGTCGCCAATGTGCTGTATTGCTCTGCGAGTGCTTTTATTTCGTCGGAATGCTCAGAGAGCTTCTCGTCTTTCAGCTTTTCTGCGATAGCCTTAAGCTGTACTATAACGTCGTCTGCCGATTTGGAATCGATGAGCGTGTCGTATCTTATCGCCATGCGCTCGATCTGTGCGATGGCAGCGCCTTTTGCGTCATAGGTCTGGCATATTGCAGGCACAGAATAAAGCGTTTTGTCGATCGTGCCGATATAATCACCCTTAAAGTACTGCGCATATGCAAAGAATGCCGCACCGTCCGCACCATTGCTGCGTGAAGCAAGTATCTGCTCTGCGACAGCCTCTGCGCCGCCGTCACGCATACCCATGACTACCGAAAGAGCGTCGCCCGAGAGCTCCATGGTTATGCCCGTCCATTTTGTGAACGCATCGGTAGTGCCGTAGGACATCGGAAAAACTGCGTCGAGATAGCCGTTTTTGAGCCATTGCTCGGTGTCCTGATGCTTTTTTGTTATCGATTCGGAATATTGCGGAGCGACTGCCGCCGAAAGTATCATGTCGGGGCGCTCTTCCTTAAGCATTTCTCTGACCTTGAGCACGAATGCGGTGACGAGGTCGGACTTGAACTCTGCAAACTTTTTGAACTCGGCAGAGTTTTTGGCTATCTTTGCAGCGTCAATGCCTGTTTCTGCTTTGAACATCTCAAGCGTTGTGCTGTCATAGCCATAGTATATGCCCTCGTCATAGCCGTCGGGATAGCGTATATAGTCGAGCTGGAAGCCGTCGAGGTCATAATTCTTGACTATGTATCTGTATGTTTCGGTCAAAAATTCGCAAACCTCCGGCAGTGCGGGATTGAGATAATAATGCTTTACGCCCGACGAAAGCAGATAATCTCTGCCGTCGTTTGCCTTGATGAGCCACTCGGGCTTTTTGCCTGCGACCGCCTGGCTCTGGTTGCTGCTCGAGCTGTGGCAGACTCTGAATGTCGACATCCAGCCGTGGACCTCGATGCCATAGCGGTGGAACTCGTCGATCCAGATCTTTAAAACATCGGTGCTTCCGCACTTCGGGTTTGTTTCAAAAAGGCTGTCCTCGGGCATAGGGCAGAGCATGGTGTTGTCGAAAAGCAATTCGAGGCAGACAGAATTAAAGCCCGCATCGTATATCTTTTTGACGGTGTCTTTGATGCTCTTTTCGGTGAACACATCGGGACGAACCCACAGGTTGCGTGTTTCGACCGCAGGTGCTTCTGTCAGAGAGAGCGAAAGCTCGTCGGCGAGGCGGTCGAACCTGTATGATTCGAGCACATAAAGCGCCGTGCTGTCCGAGTCGATATAGCCCTTGACACGCTCTGTCGATGCTGCAAGCGCATTCAAAAGGCTTTTTGCTTTTTCATAATCCACATATACCGCGTTGGAATATGCATCCTGCAATTTCTGATCGTTTTGGCTTAAGAGCAGGGCTGCCTTTGACTTTGCACCGTCCTTGTCAAGCCCTATCGTGACAGTTTTTGCGGTCCTGTCGAGCACCGCCGTCATGCCGACCGAAGCGGCATCGATCAGCGGCTGCTTGTATGTGCCGATGGCAGAGATGACAAAGCCACCTTCGGGAATATCGTTGTTGTTGCCGCCGACAGAAACGACCTGTCCGTTTTTGTCAACGACGACCTCATAGCCCCAGGTATTTGTGCCTGTCGAGGATTTGCTTTCATAAATAATGCAGGTGTTCTCTGCGCGTGCCGAATTTATGCCGGTGTATTTGAGCTCTGTCGTCTTGAACGGCGATTGCTTGCCGTCTGTCGCAAACAATTGCATAAGCACAGGGTCGTATGCAACAGTCATGCCGACCTTGATATTGCTCTTGAGCCAGATATGTCTTGATGACGAGCCCGAAACGACAAAGCCGCCCTCGGGAATCTCGCTGTTGCCGCCGCCGACAGATTTGACTGTGCCGTCTGCGCCGACTGTCACCTCTGTGCGGTATTCGTCGTCTGTGCCTGTCGTTTCGCCTGTTGTATAAATGACAAGCGTATTCTTTTCGCTCTCGACATCGATGCCGTTTATCTGTATCGAAATGATGCCGTCGTCGTCCGCTGCACTGACAGTCAGCAAAGCAAACGCCGAAAGCAGCGTTGTCAGCGCCAATAGCAGGGCTATGGCTTTTTTAATGCTCTTCATAACTCGACCTCTGTAATTTATTTCTATAAAATTATATATTGCATTTTGCGATTTGTCAATATTAAAACTTGACCTCGGGCAAAGCAGATGCTATAATCAATGGCAGATGCTTTTATTTGCAAGAAGGAAATGGCGAGAAAGGGCGAAAAAATGGATATTTACACCGCAATACGCGCATTGACAGATTATGCGCTTGACAAAAAGCTTATCGAAAAAAGTGACGAGACATATGTCATCAACAGTCTGCTTGACGCAGCAGGACTTGATTGTATGCTTGAGCCGTCGGAGACATCCGACTTTACATTGACACAGATACTTGATGCATTTTGCGACCACGCAGTCGAAAAGGGCATTATAGAGCAGGATACGATAGCACGCCGCGATCTTTATGATACGCGCATAATGGGCATAGTAACTCCGCGCCCGTCGCAGGTGATCAACGCCTTTGCAGCTTTGCCGTCAAGAGAAGCGACCGATATGTTTTATAAAATGTCGATCGACACAAATTATATCAGATACGACCGCATAGCAAAGAACGAATATTGGACTGTCGACACAAAATACGGCAGCCTCGAGATAACCATCAACCTTTCAAAGCCCGAGAAGGATCCGCGCGATATTGCCGCAGCAGGCAAGGCGGTCGCCTCGGGATACCCCAAATGCCTGCTCTGCCGTGAGAACGAGGGCTATTGCGGTACGCTTTCCCACCCTGCAAGGCAGAATATAAGACTTATTCCGCTGACTTTGGCAGGTGAGGAATGGTTTATGCAGTATTCGCCGTATGTTTATTATAACGAGCACTGCATAGTGCTTTGCGGCGAGCACAGACCCATGAAGGTCAATAAAGCCTCGATAACCAGGCTTGCCGATTTTGTCACGCTGTTTCCTCATTATTTCATAGGCTCTAACGCAGACCTGCCGATAGTCGGCGGCTCGATACTTTCGCACGACCATTTTCAGGGCGGCAACCACAGGTTTGCGATGGACGATGCAGAGTGCGAGATAACGCTCGATATAGATAAGACAGGCACTGTTTCTGCCGAAATAATCAAATGGCCGCTGTCTGTCATACGCCTCAGATCGTTCGATAAAGATGCTATCGTTGATGCGGCGACCAAAATACTCGACCTGTGGCGTGACTGGTCAGACCCGAGCGCAGGTATCACAGCGCATGACGAGAGCGGCGACCACAACACCGTCACGCCTGTATTCAGGCGCCGTGGTGACGAATATGAGTGCGATGTCGTATTGCGCAACAACCTCACCACGCCCGAATATCCCATGGGCGTATTCCATCCGCACCCCGAAAAGCACCATATCAAAAAAGAAAACATCGGACTTATCGAGGTCATGGGTCTTGCCATATTGCCTGCAAGATTGCATACCGAAATGCAGAAGCTGGGCGAAATGATGCTGTCGGGCGATGACCTCAGACAGTGCAAGCAGACCGCACAGCACGCCGACTGGGCAGAGGATATTATGCGCCGCCACAGCGACCTTGATAAGAATAATATCGATGCGGTGCTCAAGCAGGAGATAGGCAATGTCTTTGCCGAGGTGCTTGAGGATGCAGGCGTATTCAAGTGCACACGAGAGGGCAGAGAGGCATTCATGAGATTTGCTTCTGAAATAAGCCTGTGAAGAGTCCTGCGCACAGAATGGCATATATAGCGCTTTTTGCAGCATTTATGGCGGTCTGCGCACAGATATGCCTGCCGTTTGCAGTGCCGTTTACGATGCAGACCTTTGCGTTGCTGCTTTCACTGCTTTTGCTCGGCAAGGATGCCGTGACGGCAATAGCGGTTTACATAATCATCGGAGCGGTCGGAGCACCGGCTTTTTCGGGCTTTATGGGCGGCATGGGCGTTTTGGCAGGCGCAACAGGCGGCTATATCTTTGGCTTTTTGCTGTCGGCTTTGGCTTATAGGCTTGTCATAAGGCTGTTCGGCGATCAAAGCATTCCGCGTGTCATCGGCTGCATAATGGCACTTTTGACCTGCTATCTCACGGGAATGCTGTGGTATAGCTATGCTTCTGGCACCATGCTTTGGCATGCGTTTTTGACAGGCGTCCTGCCTTATCTGCTGCCGGATATTGCAAAGCTGCTGCTCGCCCTTTGGCTGTCAAAGCGCCTTTTGCGATGCGGCGGAAATATTAATATGTAATAGCAGACTGAATCCACAATAAAATCCCCCTGAGGCTGTCTCGGGGGATTTTTTGTTATTGCAGTGCAAAGGGCTATTGCAAGTCTTGGTTTATGGGAGCAAAGTCGGGGTATTCCAGCTCTATGGAAATTGCACGAATCGATCTTGCAAGGTCGTAAAGGGCAGCCATTTTTATATTGACTAATCAGGGGCAATATGTTATTATCATAATGTATACAAGTTTGTTGAACATATTGAGATTCAACACAGTAATTAAGGAGTGATACAGCATGAGCATCGCTTACAGTGCAACATTGCAATCTGTGCTTGAAAAGGCAAAGAAATATAACGGCTCGGTCTCTGCAGAGGCGTTTGTCGCCGCAGCGATAGAGACCTTTAAACAGAATGAGCAGAATTGCGATATTATTTCGGATATGTATGGCGCAATCGAAAAATTGTGCGAAAAGCACATCGATCTTGTCAAATTATGCGATGCGCTCTCGGATATTGCCACAAGGTGCGACATATACGACAGCCTCAATTTCAAAAAGACAATAATGGTGGCAAGCATGAGCGCAGAGAAGGCCGGGCTCGATTGCCTCACTACCGAACACGTTCTTGCGGCTGTTTTTGATGACCCCACCGAAAGGATCGCAGCTCTCTTGAATTCCACCGAGGCTGCCGATCGCTGTCAGCACGAGGACTGCGACGAAGCGTTGGATTCAGCCGACGGAGAGAGCGGGGGAGCTGCCGAGGCTCCTGCCGGTTTTGATCCGGCTCGAGCATTTAGCGGGCTTTTTGATGCCGCGGCAGCGGCGGTTAGCGAAGTATCTGATCAAGACGAGCTGTCGGCAGCAGGCTACGGTGCGCACGTCGATGGTGCGGTTGCGGGCGAGGGTGGCTATGGCGCACCTCGCAGCACGTCGGATGAGGCTTCTGCGCCTGCACACGGTTCTGCACCCGAGCGCCCGACATTTGGCGCAGATGCTTTGGGACAGAGCGCAGGCAAGGCTTTTCAGACAGGCAACGCCTCTGATATTTCAAGGCTCGTCGACAGCGTCAAAGTGATGCAGGATAAGTTGCTCAGCACCGTTTATGGACAGGACAATGCCGTCAGCGTGTTCTGCTCGGGATATTTCCAGGCAGAAATGCTCGATATGACCGACAAAAACAGATACAGACCCAAGGCGACCTTCCTGTTTGCAGGCCCTCCGGGTGTTGGCAAGACATTCTTGGCAGAGTCGGTCGCAAGCCTGCTCGGACTGCCGTATATGCGCTTTGACATGAGCGAATATTCAGACAAAGAAGCGAACATAGAGTTCGCAGGCTCTGACAGTGTTTATAAAAACAGCAGCAGCGGCAATGTCACCTCGTTCGTGGCAGAGCATCCGAAGTGCGTATTGCTGTTTGACGAGATAGAAAAGGCGCATCTCTGCGTCATACACCTCTTTTTGCAGATACTCGATGCAGGCAGACTGCGTGACAACTGCACCGATCAGGAGGTGTCGTTTAAAGATGCGATAATCATATTCACCACCAATGCAGGCAAGCAGCTTTATGAGGACAGCGAAACCTATGACTATTCGTCGCTTTCACGCAAGGTGATACTTTCGGCACTCGCAAAGGATAAAAAGCCCGAGAGCGATGCTCCGCTGTTCCCTGCCGCAATATGCTCGAGATTCGCATCGGGCAACGTCGTGATGTTCAACCACATCACCGCCGACAATCTGCGTGCTATTGCAAAAAAAGAGATAGTGCGCCACATCGGCAACTTCACCGATCGCTTTGGCATAAGCATAGACATCGACGAGAGCGTTTATACAACACTTCTGTTCGCCGAGGGTGGCAACGCAGATGCCAGAATGATACGCAGCAGAGCCGAGATGTTCATCAACGGCGAGCTCTATGAGCTTTTCAGACTTATCACCTCTGGCAAGACAGGCACAAGCATTGAGAATATAAAAACTATACATATTGGCGTCGAATTGCCAGGCGACCGAGAGATATCGGGTCTTTATACGAGCGAAGCGAAGCCGCAGGTGCTGATTTTCGCCGCTCCCGAGGTCGCAAAGCGCTGTGCCGAAATGGCGCCCGACTGCGATTTTGTCGGTGCAGACTCGCTTGAATCGGCGCGTGAGATGCTCAAAGAGTGCGATATAACCTTCGCCATGCTCGATATCACCTATGGCATAGGCTCCGGCAGGCATGACCTGCTCAATATTGAGGACGTCGATTCTGCGGCACGTGACTTTTTTAAGTTCGTCAAAGAATATTATCCCGAATTGCCTATATACATAATCGACACCGCCGACTCAAACATAAGCGATGCCGAGAGGGTCTCGTTCACGAGGGCAGGAATGCGCGGCATAGTTTCGCTTTCTGACAGCGACGAGTTCAACAACACGATAGCCGCCATCTGCGAGCGTGATTATCAGCAAAAGAGCATGAATGACCTTGCACGCTCAAACAAGGTCGTTTCATACGAGACCGAGCAGTTTATATCCGGCTATGGTACAAGAGCCGAAATAATGCTGTTTGACCTGGCGCTCACCACGGCGGTCGCTGCAGAGGACAGCAAGAGTGTCATCAGCGACATTTCGCGCCCGAATGTGAGATTTGATCAGGTCATAGGCGCAGACGACGCTAAAGGCGAATTGCAGTATTTTGTCGAATACCTGCGCAATCCCAAAAAATATAAGGGCACAGGCGTTCGTGCTCCCAAGGGCGTATTGCTTTACGGCCCTCCGGGCACAGGCAAGACCATGCTCGCAAAAGCCATGGCGTGCGAATCCGGCGCAACATTCATCGCCGCCGAGGGCAACCAGTTTATAACAAAATATCAGGGCGAGGGCATAGAGCTTGTGCACGACCTTTTCAGACGCGCACGCAGATATGCGCCGTCGATACTGTTTATCGACGAGATAGATGCGATAGCCAAAGAGCGCAGCGGTGCAGACAACAACACATCGATCGAGGCGGCACTTACTGCTTTCCTCACCGAAATGGACGGCTTTAAGAGCGACCCGACAAGACCTGTCTTTGTGCTCGCAGCAACCAACTTTGATGTCGAGCCCGGCTCGCAGCGCAGCCTTGATGCCGCACTTATGCGCAGATTTGACAGGCGAGTACTTATCGATCTGCCCGACAAGAACAGCCGCATCAAATATCTGCGTTCACGCATGAGCGCAAACAAGGCGTTCGTCATGTCCGAAAAAGAGATAGAGAGCATCGCAATGCGCTCGACAGGCATGAGCCTTGCAGAGCTCGAATCTGTGATGGAGATGGCGCTCAGATCAGCTATCCGCTCGGGCAGCATTCAGGTCACCGATGAGATATTCGAGGACGCTTTTGAGACCTTCAACAGCGGCGAGACCAAAAAATGGGATATTTCGCAGCTCGAGCGAGTCGCACGCCACGAATCGGGACACGCTTTTATCTGCTGGCAGTCGGGCGAAACACCGTCGTATCTTACGATAGTTGCCCGCGGCGACCATGGCGGATATATGCAGCACGCCGACAACGAGGGCAAGGCGATATACACGCGCGACGAGCTCAAGGCTCGTATACGCACCTCGCTTGGCGGCAGAGCGGCAGAAATAGTTTATTACGGTACGGACGACGGAGTTTCGACAGGCGCTTCGGGTGACCTTGTCAGTGCAACACGCATGGCAGAAAGAATGCTTTGCACCTATGGCATGGATGAGGCGTTCGGACTTGCGGCGATAGATCCGCATTCGTCTGATGCCGCTGCCGAAAACGTCAGGCAGTGCGTTAACCTCGTTTTGAAGCACGAGCTCGATGTGGCGATCGAAGCAATAAGCCAAAACAGACAGGTCATCGATCGCATGGTCGATATACTCATGGTCAAAAACCATCTTTCGGCAGGCGAGATCGACAGGATCTTCAGGGGCGAAAGCATCGACTGATCTGATCCCGGCGCTGATTAAATAAAGAATAAGGGAGTGACAACGCTGTGGATTACAGCATAACCTCCGCAGGGGCTGTGACGCTGCTTGCGGTTTCGGCATTGTTCTTATTGGGTGCGGTATATGTTTTATTACTGCACAATTCTGTGGCAAAACATCAAAAGCTCGCCACAAACACGCAGGTGTTTGTGGTTTCGGGCTGCCTTTTGGTGAGCGTTTGGTGCGTCAGATTTATGGTCGGCGTTTCGGGCGCGTTCGGCGAGGATAGCCTCGGCGTATTCGAAGAGGCGGTCAACAGCGTAGTTCACGCATTGCAGTCTTTCAGCATGGACGAGGACTATACGACCTATGTTTTGCTGGGCAAGCAATTGATGGCTGATCTTTTTGGTGATGCTTGGGCAACAGCATACGGCGTTTATGTTTCCGTGCTGAATATTGCGTGCCCGATAGCAGGCGGAGCACTGTTGTTTTCGCTTATATCGAGCATATTTCCGAGAGTGCGACTGTTTTTCAGATCGCTTGCTTTCTGGCATCCGATGTATTATTTCAGCAAGCTCAACGAGCGCTCGCTCGCACTTGCAAAGGACATCGAAGCGCAGAGCAAGCGGCTCGGCAGACCTGTTATCGTTTTTGCCGATGTCTATGATGACGAGGATGACGAAGCGGTCAGCGAGCTTATAGGAGAAGCCAAAAAGCTCGGCTGCATATGCCTCAAGACGGATATCTCAAGCCTGCCCGTAAAGCGCTTTTGCAGGGTGACCTATCTGCTCATCGACAACGACGAGGTGAATAATTTAGAGGCGCTTGCGGCGTTCGGTGACGAGCGCAGAATGAGAACGCTGGATAGCGACGACACCGTCGTGTTCTTTTGCCAGTCTGATTCTTATGTGCTGGTCGAAAAGGCACTCACTGCAAAATATCAAAGCAAAAAGATCGCACAGCCCGGATTTGTGCCTGTGCGCAGCTACAGCAATATGATACGCAACCTTTTGGTCAAGCATCCGCTTTATGATACTTTGAGCCGCACACCCGGCGAGCCTCTCGAGGTTACTGTTTTCGGAACAGGCTCGATAGGTACAGAAATGTTTTTGTCGACCTATTGGTGCGGACAGATACTTGATCATCCGTTACATATCAACATTGTTTCGCTCGAAAGCGAGCAGGATTTCAGAGCACGTATCGACGGCATCAACCCCGATATTTTGCAGACTGCAGACCCAAATTCAAAGCTGCTCGACATATATGCCGACGGCAGAGAAAAGAGCGAGCCTTATTTTAAACTCAGATATCGCGAGCTCGATGTCATGAACGCCAATATTAATACCGTTATGTGCGATGAATTTGATGACGGCTTCAAGCTGGCTGATTCAAATTATATTCTCGTTGCTATCGGCTCTGACCAGGAGAACCTCGACGTCGCAAGCCGTATCAGGCGCTGTGTGTCAGCCAACCTTTTGTGCCACCGTGATAAAAGGGTAAACATCGCATATATCGTTTATGACCAGATGCTTTCCGAAACGCTCGGCGAGACAGATGACGGCAATGTCAGAACCTTTGCTGTCGGCTCGCTCGGCGAGGTTTATAGCTATTCAAACGTCTTTATGGCAGGCGACTATTCGAGCACCGCAGACAATATCGCAAACGTTTATGAGCGTGTCATACTCAAAAAGGCGCGCGACAGCAGCAAGAAGCGCACCAGGGATGACTATACCTTCTGGGCGAACCTCGCCAGAGCGATACATCTCGGCTATGAGGCGTTCAGCGCAGGCGCAGGCTCGTATAGCGAGTATGCCGATATGGTCAGGGACGAAAAGCTCGATAAAAAAACGCTCGACCGCCTTGCATGGCTCGAGCATAGGCGCTGGTGCGCGTTTATGCGTGTGCAGGGCTTCAGATGCCCGACACTCGAGCAGGAGGCGGCGTATATCGCCAAGATAGGCAGCAGCAAGAATGTCGACCTCAAGCTGCATCCCTGCCTCGTCGAGTGCAGTCAAAACGGCATCGATCCCGACATATACACGAGCGACCCCTCGGGCGATGACCTTCTCGATGCAGTCACAAGGCGAATGAAAGAGCACCCCGAGGTGGGGCCTTATGACTATAAGAAGTATGACTATCCCGATATAGAGCTGCTTTGTGAAACAACAAACAAATGACAAAACGAGGGCTTTCGCGGTTAACGCGAAAGCCCTTTTGGGTTGAAAAGAGAACATGAGCGCTCTTGTTTTCAGTTCTTGGTTATTTCTATTATGTAGCAGGTCGTAAAGACATTCGGATCTATGGCATTAATGTAAAGCCATATGCAGTCCTTGCCATGGTGCGTGTACAGGTATGAATCCTTAATTTCATAGGTTCCTTTTCTGAAATTCTCGCCAATCAGGTCGCCCATTGCATTTTTTATCGCAGCGTCCTTCTGCTCAGGTGTCCAAAAATCTGCCTCGGTAATGTCGTCACGGCATTTATCATAGCGGCTGCAAGATATTATATTGCCGGCTGCATCCAAAGACATATTCAGTCCGATGGCACAATCAATGTCACGTTTCACTCTCCAATAGAGATTGTATTCTTGATAATAGTCGTCAAACGATATTCTAAACGAATTGTATTCGCTTAGGTCAAACAAACCTTTGATGCGGCTTTCGACCGCCGACCTGACGTCTGCCTCGTCCATTTCGGCAATTTCATCTATCGGGTCGAACAGACCTCCTGCCTCAAATTTGAAACCGCTAAGCTCGCCATCCTCTAAATAGATCGTTTCGCCGTTCTTGGTTTTGTAAGTGTCATATTCGTGCCGCGCGTAATCATACTCGATCTCGCGCTCGACAAAATCCACGGCATACGATTTGTCGCCGATAGATATTTCATCAAGCGGCTCGACCTTTTCAAACCAGCCTCTGACTGTGTCGGCCAGCCTGTATGTCAGTGGGGTATCGTCAGCCTTTTTGTCGTGATCGTAACATTTTGCGCTGTACGTGGGCGCACACGCCGAAAGCGTCAACGCAATCAAAAGCAATAATAACGGTAAAATAATCCTGTTTTTCATATTTATTCACCCCTTATTCTATGTTTAATATATCACTCTGTTCATGCTCTGTCAATCGTAATTATACACAAATATCCCCCCGATTTTGTACAAAACGACGAGAGGCAAAAATAAACAAAAGAGAGCGCGAGCTCTCTTTTGATGGATATTGATGTGATATTGATCACTTAATGATGCTGTCGATGATGCCGTATGCCTGTGCTTCTTCGGCGAACATCCAGTTGTCACGCTCGGTGTCGAGTGCGACCTGCTCGATAGGCTTGCCTGTGTTGTCGGCAAGTATTCTGTTGAGCCTGTCCTTGAGCCTCAGGGTGTGCTCGACCGCTATCTTCATGTCGGTTGCCTGTCCCTGAACGCCCGACGATACCTGATGTATCATTATTTCGCTGTTGGGCAGTGCGAATCTCTTGCCCTTTGCGCCGGACGAGAGCAGGAATGCGCCCATGCTTGCTGCCATGCCGACACAGATAGTCGAAACATCACACTTTAGGTGCTGCATGGTGTCATATATGCCAAGACCTGCGGGAACGCTGCCGCCGGGGGAGTTGATATAGAGATATACATCCTTCTCGGGGTCGACCGATTCGAGGTAGAGCAGCTGACCGATTATCGAGCATGCGAGGTTGTCGTCGACCTCGTTGAACAGCAGCACGACGCGGTCCTTGAGCAGCCTTGAATATACGTCATAGCCTCTTTCGACGCCGCCATCTTTTTCGTAAAATTGAGGGTTGATTATCATCTGATTGTTCCTTTCGTATGTCAATGTATGAAGGTTTATTGATTTGCTTGAATGTTGTTGTATAAATCCTTTGCGCGGGCTGTCAATGCACTTTTTTGGTTGGATATGCGCTTTGACATGACCTCGGTGAGCAATTGCTCGAGTATGTCGCCTATCACGCCGGATTGCGGAATGCCGCAGTCGATAAGATCACGGCCCGTGACGTCGAGCATTTTGAGGCAATAGCATTCGCCGCAGTCGATGATGCGCTGTGCTTCTTTGACAAGCATCGCCGTCTCTTGTGCTTTCTCACGGCGGCATGCGTTCCTGAGCTCCGCAATGCCGAATAATGTCTCTTTGCCGTATCTGCGTAGCAAAGTTATCGCATCGCCGTCGTCGTCGAGCCCCCAAAGCAGCGATTTGACGCACGTTTTGAGCTTTGTGTCGCATTTCAGTGCCGAAAGCGCCGTCGCTGCCTGTTCGGGTGTAAAGGCATCGGCGAACAGTGCGGCGTACCGCAGGCATCTGTCACTTTTTACTTTGGAAACAGCCGAAATATCGTGAGGCGCATAGCCGTCTATAAACTCCGCTATGACCTCGGGATATGATTCTAATATTGTCTGTGCGTTTTTGCCGCAGAGCAGTTTGGTGAATTCAGAAAGTATGCGCTCGCGTGAGATGTTGCACAGCAGCTTGCGCTTTGATCGGACAGCATCCGACGTGCTTTTTTCGAGCGTAAAGCCGAGCACCGATGCAAATCGCAGTGCACGCAGTATGCGCAAGCCGTCCTCATCGAACCGCTTGCACGGGTCGCCCACGCAGCAGATGATCTTTTGCGCTATATGCTGCCTGCCGCCGAAAATATCGACTATGTTGCCGTCGATATCGCACGCCATCGCATTGACGGTAAAATCTCGTCGCGACAGGTCGTTTGAAAGATCAGAGGTGAAGGTGACACTTTTGGGGTGCCTGTTGTCGGCATAAACTCCGTCTATGCGATAGGTGGTGACCTCGATAGGCTCGTCGTCCTTCAGCACTGTAACAGTGCCGTGCTTGAGCCCTGTCTCGATGACCCTGTCGCCTGAAAAAAGCGCCAGCATTTCGTCGGGCTTTGCATTGGTGGTAATGTCTGTGTCGTGTGGCTCTATGCCCATGCACATGTCGCGCACGCAGCCGCCGACGGCATAAGCCTCAAACCCGTGCGAAAGCAATTTTTGCATGACATATACAGCTGAATTTGAAAAGACTGTCATTTGCCGCTACCTGCCGTCAAGCCGAGCTTGCGTTGCAGCGACTTGCCCTGGACATATGTCCATTTCGAAAGTGCCGTAACTCCGTCTGCCTTGCCGAAAAAGTCAGATAGCCTCGACTCGCCCAGTCGCACACCGTTGTCCTGCAATCTGTCGAGCTTTTGCAATATCAGCTCCTCGAGCTGGTCTATGCCGTCAAGCCATGTAAAGCCCCGCAGAAATCCGAAATCAAAATCTGCAAGCTCGTCGAGCGTATAGTCAAGCTGAACTATCGCGTTTTCGGCATCCTTTTTGCTCTGGCACTCTGTGTGCGTGGCGAAATAAAGGTCGACCGCAAGACATGAAAGTATGATATAAGGCTCTGACGGCGAAGTGAGCATGGCGACTATGAGCCGCTTGACCTGCTCACGGTTGCGCTCTGTATTTTCTATTTCATTCTGTTGTGCGACGAGTGCATCCTCGGGACTGCCTGAGGTCAGCTCGGGCGGAGTCAGCCTCGGCAATTCGTCATCCTCGGGCTGCTCGTCTATTGTAAATGACAGATTGTCATACAGCTTTTTTTGCTTTTGATAATGCGAGTTGAACACCCACGTCGCCCTGCGGGCGAGCCATTTCTCGAGCTCATCCGGACGCTTGTCTTTGTCCTCTCCGTCGCCGTAGAACGAGTGGAACACCTCTTTGTATACTCTGATGAGAAAGGTATTCTTGACCTCCTGCAGGTCGTCATAATTGCTGCCGTTGTCATAGGACCTGAAAAACGTGTCTGCAAATGCGTCGGCAACGTTGAGCAGGGTGTCGTATATGTGCGGCGTGCCGCATACCTCGTCGGTTATCATTTCAAACAGCGATTGTTCGATTTTAAAATATCCTGCCATCCGATGCCTCCTTACATTATTTATATAACACGCGCATTTTAAATAATTCGCATGGCTTATTCGTCCGATTGTTCTGATTGATCCGATTGATCTGAGTCGCCATAGCCCTTTGCCGCCTCGGCATCCGCAAGCGTGGTATAGAACGTCAGCGAATTTGTGTCGCAATACATAGCCGCCGTCGAAGAAGCAGATGCTATGATGAGGCACTTGTCAGAGCCGTCGAGCAGACCCTCGCCGATGGCCTTGAGGCTGTCGGGCAAAAGCAAAAAGTCGAGGCTCTCGCATTCGGCAAAGACCTTTGCGCCTATTTCTGCTGTGACAGGCGGCAATGTCACGGTGGTCAGCGCCGAGCAATAAGAAAATGCGCGAGTGCCGATCATTGTGCAGACCGACGGAATGCTTATCGTTTCGAGCGAGGTGCAATAATTAAAGCAGTATGCGGGTATCTCTGTGAGCGACGACGGAAGTGTGACAGATCTGAGGCTCTCGCACCAGCCAAAGCAGCGCTCGCCTATGCGCTCGACCGTTTCGGGCACGACCAGCATTTCGAGCTTGGTGCAGAGATAAAATGCGCTGTCGTCAAGCCTCTTGACAGATGAGGGAATAGTCACATTGGTGACTTCGCTGTTGCCGGTGTAAAAGCACAAAGTGCCTATCACGGTCACGGGCAGTCCGTCGATCGAGGAGGGGAGTATGACCACGTTTGCTTCGCCGATATAAGCCGTCAGCATGACATGGTCCTCGTATACCTCATATTGATACAGCTCGTTTTCGCGGGTTTCGATATAGCCCGGGTCACGCGAAACAAGACCCTCGTCGGTCATGTATTTTTTTATAAATTCTTTTAAGTCAAAGTCGTCGCCGCAGGCGCAGAGCGAAAGCGTCAGCGCAAGCAGCATAAGCGCCGCCAAAAGTCTTTTTAAGAGTTTGTTTTTCATGATCGCTTTGTTTGTCCTTTCAAAAGCCAAAGGCCTGAATATATCAAGCATCAGTATATGCTATAACAATACACCATAATGATAGCATAACGATCTCGATTTGTCAATTTTATTATTGACAATCGGGCGAGAAAATAATATTATATAGTTAGAGATGACCTCGGCAGCAAACGCCGCAGGTAAAAATATTATTATAAAAGGAAGTAGCGTGTTATGAACAAAGAGACCTTTGCATCCTACAGGCAATTTTTTAAAAACCAGCTGCTCGAGGACGTCATTCCCTTCTGGCTCGACAGCGACCTTATCGACAGAGAGAATGGTGGCTTCATCACCAGCGTTGACCGTTATGGCAAGAGCTATAACGACGACAAATCGGTATGGTTCCAGGGCAGATGTGTCTGGACGTTCTCGCATCTTATGAACCGCTATGGCGTCCGCCCCGAATTGCTCGAGGACGTCAAGGCAGGCGTTAAGTTTATGAACGAAAAGTGCATCGATACCGACGGCAGAATGTTCTTTACAGTCACCAAAGAGGGCTTGCCGCTCCGCAAGCGCAGATATATGTATTCCGAGAGCTTTTATGTCATCTCGATGGCTGAATACGCAGCGCTCACAGGCGACAAAGAAGCACTCAAAAAGGCAGAGGATTGCTTTGAGCTCATGCTCAAAATGTTCCGCGACCCTTCGTCCGACCCTTATTTCTGCACACCCAAGTCGTATGCCTCGACCAGACAGGACAGAGCAAGCGCAGTACCTATGGTGCTCGTGAGCAGCGCACAGCTTCTCCGCCGCTGCGACCCCGAGAAGGCAGAATATTATACACAGATCACCGAGGAGATGGTTCACGCCATCATCGATTATCATTATAAGCCCGAATTCAAGTGCGTGCTCGAGTGCGTCGGCCCGAACGGCGAGTTTATCGACAACCCCGCAGGTCGCTGCATCAACCCCGGACACTCTATCGAGAATAGCTGGTTCCTCATGAACGAGGCGGTATATACAGGCGACAAGGAGCTTTTGCAAAAGGCGCTCAACATCCTCGAGTGGTCGCTCGAATGGGGCTGGGACAAGGAATACGGCGGCGTAGTCTATTATACCGACGTTTCGCACCGTCCGCCCGAACAGCTTGAGCACGACATGAAGCTCTGGTGGGTACACAACGAGGTGCTTATCGCAACTCTGATGGCTTATAACATCACAGGCGAAAAGAAATATTGGGATTGGTTTGAGAGGGCATTCCATTATTCGTTCGGACATTTCTCTGACAAGGAGTGCGGCGAATGGTATGGCTATCTCCATAAGGATGGCACTGTCAGCCATACTCAAAAGGGCTCAATGTGGAAAGGCCCGTTCCATCTGCCTCGCTGCCTCATGCACTGCGAGCGCATTCTCGGCAGACTTGAGAATGGCGAGCCTGCAGGCAATATCATGTAATTTAATTAAAAATCGCACTATTTGTTCCGCCGACGACGGTTTTTGCCGCCGTCGGCGATTTTTGGGTGATTTTTTTTGATGGATATATGCAAAAAAATCGCCAAAACCCCTTGCAAAATCGATTCGAATGTGCTACAATCAATCGGATTTGTCAGAAAGGACAAAGCATTACACACACCGCTTATGCGCCGCACGGGTGTGCCGCAAGGTACTTTAGCGACGTAAATTCAAAACTGCGGTGGCGGGGCAACCCGAAAGGAGCAAAAATGTCTGTTATTTCCATGAAGCAGCTGCTCGAGGCAGGCGTCCACTTTGGTCACCAGACCAGAAGATGGAACCCTAAGATGGCTGAGTACATCTTCACCGAGCGCAACGGCATCTACATCATCGACCTGCAGAAGACCGTCAAGAAGGTTGAAGAAGCCTATATGTTCATTCGCCAGGTGGCTATGGACGGCGGCAACGTTCTGTTTGTCGGCACCAAAAAGCAGGCTCAGGAGGCTATCAAAGAAGAAGCACTCCGCTGCGGTATGTACTATGTCAACGTTCGTTGGCTCGGCGGCATGATGACCAACTTCAAGACTATCAAAAAGTCTATCCAAAAGCTCAACAACCTCACCAAGATGGCTGAGGACGGCACGTTCGACCTTCTTCCCAAAAAAGAAGTTGCTGCTCTCCAGAAGCAGATGAGCGACCTCGAGCGCAACCTCGGCGGTATCAAAGATATGAAGGGTCTTCCCTCTGCTATCTTCATCGTCGACCCCAAGAAAGAAAGCAATGCTGTTGATGAAGCACGCAAGCTGGGCATTCCCATCGTTGCAATCGTTGACACCAACTGCGACCCTGACGAGATCGATTATGTTATCCCCGGCAACGATGACGCTATCCGCGCTATCAAGCTTATCTCGTCCGTAATGGCTGACGCTATTATCGAGGGCAAGCAGGGCGAGCAGTTCACCGATTCGTCCGAGACCCCCGCAGAGACTACCGAGGAGGATAAAGACAATGGCTGATATCAGTGCAAAGACAGTTAACGAGCTCCGCAAAAAGACAGGCGTTGGCCTGATGGAGTGCAAAAAGGCTCTCGTCGCCGCTAACGGCGATTTTGACGAAGCTATCAAGATCCTGCGTGAGAAGGGCATCGCTGTTGCCGGCAAAAAGGCTGACAGAGTTGCTGCTGAAGGTGTTATCGACGTCGCTAAATGCGATGAGTGCGGCCTTACCGCTATCGTCGAGGTCAACGCAGAGACCGACTTTGTTGCAAAGAACGCAACCTTCAAAGAGTTCGTCAAGGGCATCCTTCGCACTATACTCAAGAATAAGCCTGCCGATGTTGCAGCACTTTCCGACTGCAAGTTTGACGGCACCGATCGCACTGTCGAAGAAGAGCGCAAGAACATGGTCTTCACCATCGGCGAGAATATGTCCATCCGTCGCTTTGAGATCATCGACGGCGTTACCGGCACTTATATCCATGGCGGCGGCACCGCAGGTGTCGTAGTCAAATTCGAGACCACCGGCGGCATCGAGAGCACTGAGGGCTTTGCTGAATACGCAAAGAACGTCTGCATGCAGATCGCTGCTATGTCGCCTCTCTATGTTTGCAGACACTGCGTTCCTGCATCTGTCATCGAGGGCGAAAAAGAGATCCTGCTTGCGCAGATCGCTAACGATCCTTCAAAGGCAAGCAAGCCCGACGCAGTTAAGCAGAAGATGGTTGAGGGCCGCATAAACAAATATTATGAGACCAACTGCCTTGTTGACCAGGCTTATGTCCGTGACGAGGATCTTACTATCGCTAAATACACCGAGCAGACCGCAAAGCAGCTCGGCGGCGAGATCAAGATCACCTATTTCGTCAAGTACGAGCGTGGCGAAGGCATCGAAAAGAGAGAAGACGACTTTGCAGGCGAGATCGATCGTCTGGTCAAGGGCGGCAACTGATCTTAACAGATTAATATTATTAAAATGCAAGCAGATGACTTTTGCCATCTGCTTGTTTTTTTGCTATTGACTTTTTTGTAAAAAGGGGTATAATAATGTCAGAAATTGGCAAAAATTGCCAAACAATTATTTTACGGAGGATACAAAAAATGATGCGATGCCCCGCGTGTGGACTCTGGAATGATAGGGTAGTCGACACATACACATCAAAGGATGCAAAAGTTATACGCAGGAGGAGGGTGTGCTGCAGCTGCGGCTATCGATATACGACATACGAATCGGTCAAAAATATGCCCATCGTTGTCATCAAGCGCAACGGCTCGAGGCAGAGCTTTGACAGAACCAAGATAATCGACTCTATGCTGCACGCTTGCTACAAACGCAATGTGAGCGACGAACAGATAGAAAAGTGCGTCGACGAGATAGAATATACTTTGTCGAATGTTTTGCATGCTGAGGTCGAGTCGGCGTATATAGGTCGGCTCGTCATGCAGGAGCTCAAAAAGCTTGACCTCGTTGCGTATGTTCGTTACGGTTCTGTTTACCACAGGTTAAAGGATGTGGCTGAATTTCTGCACAGGCTCTCTCCTGTGGTCGAAAAAATCAGCAAAAGTGGCGCTTTGGTTCGATAAATTGACGATTAACGCTTGCATATTCGAGGTTTTTGTGCTACAATATACACAAATTCACAGGAGGAATAATCACTATGAAAAAAACAATCGCTATTCTTGTTTCACTCATCATGTGCGTTTCGCTCGTTGCAATAGTTGCATCTGCTGACGACCCCGTCAACGTTGCCGCAACCTCGACGTACGAGATCTTCGACATCTATCAGCAGCAAAAAGAGTCTCCCTGGGGCTGGTCTGATAACCCTGCTGACGCCGTTTATGGCGACGAGACCGGCAAAGACCTTATCGACGGTCAGCATGCAGCCGACGTCGGCCACGGTGATCCCCAGTGGGTCGGCATGAGCACCGCTCATCCCCAGGCAGCAGAGCACGGCGTTTATCTGCTCTTCACGCTCGATCAGGCCTATGACGTTGGCACTATCGTTGTCACTGTCAACAATTCCTGCGCAAGCGGCATCGCTGCTCCCTCTGTCATCGAGGCTTTCTATTCTGAGGACGGCACAGAATTCAAGGGCGGCTATGAGGGCGAATATACCGCAGAGCTCGTTGAAGGCACCAGTGCCGAATACAGAATCACTCTCAACAAGCACACCCAGTACGTAAAGCTTGTCTACACCGCAGGCGCAGGCACCTGGATGTTCACCGATGAGGTCGAGATCTATAACGACGGCGTCATCAGCGACGAACCCGAAGAACCCTCTGAAGAGCCTTCTGCAGAACCCTCTGAAGAGCCCTCCGAAGAGCCCGAGGCTTCCTCCGAAGCTCCCGCAGAGCCCTCCGAAGAGCCCGAAGCTTCCTCTGAAGCTCCCGAGTCTACCACCGAGGACTCCTCTGAAGCTCCCACAACCGATGACGCAGCATTCCCCTGGTGGATCATCGTCGTCGCTGTCGCAGTTGTTGCGATAGTTGTCGTCGTTGTCATCGTTTCCAAAAAGAAGAAATAAGTTGCTTATCCGCCGACGCATATAACAGCGTCGGCGGTGCTTTTTTGCTTGCTTGATACAACATATGGACAAATAAAGCTCGTTAGCCACTTGATGGTGCTTTTTAGCCAAAAAGGGCGGTTTTGATAAAGACGAGTTGTATAAAACATAAAAAGTGCGCTTTTTGTATTAAAATGCTTGACAGAACGCCTTTTGTTTGGTATTATGGTACTGTGCTCTGTACGGGCACTGATAAACGCATATTTGCCAATATAGGTTCGAATAGAAGGCTCGAATGTTTCTACCGTAACGCCGTCCAGTTACGACTATTGGGTTTTATTTCTCGGTTTCACTTGTTATATTCTTAAGGGGTGAGACCGTGTTGTATTGGCAGGCAGGTTTTGATCTGTCTGTTTTTGTTTGGAGGTGGATAGCTATGCAGGCACTCGAAAACAAAATATTGGCTGAGGGTCGGATCTGCAAGGGGGGAGTGCTCAAGGTCGGCACGTTTTTAAACCAGCAGCTCGATGTTAAGTTTTTGTTTGAGATGGGCGAGCACATCGCTTCGCTTTATAAAGACTCGGGCGTGACACGCGTGCTTACCATAGAGTCGAGCGGCATCGCCATTGCCGTTCCTGCAGCATATTATCTCGGCGTCAATGTTTCTTTTGTCAAAAAGAGCAGGTCGAGCAATATGTCTGACGATTGCTATTCGTCAAAGGGGCATTCTTTCACTCACGGTGATGATTATAATGCCGTGATCAGCAAAGAATTCATCTTGCCGGGTGACCGTGTTTTGATAGTTGACGATTTCCTTGCCGAGGGCAACGCCGTCAACGCCATGGTCGACATAGTCAAGCAGGCAGGCGCCACTGTTGTCGGCTGCGCCATCGCTATTGAAAAGGCGTTTCAGGGTGGCGGCGACAAATTGCGTGCACAGGGCTATCGCGTCGAATCGCTCGCGCTTATCGAGAGCATGACCGACGACGGCATAACCTTTGGCACCAGATAACCTTTGTTGTATTATTAAAATACATAAATATTAAAATCGCAAAACCGAAAGGAAAATGAAATGAAGAAGTTTGTTTCACTCGTTCTCGTTCTCATCCTCGCATTCTCGACATGCGTAACTCTCGCATCCTGCGATCAGGGCAGCAATGATGATTTCATCGTTGGCGCGATCTACATCAACAGCCAGAATGACACCGCAGGCTACACCTTCGCACACCACAACGGCATTACCAAGGCTATGGAAGAGCTCGGCATCCCCGAGAAGAACCTCTATATCGTCGACAATGTTGTTGAAGACACCACCAAGGTCAAAGAAGCACTCAACACTCTCGCTTCCAAGGGCTGCAAGATCATCTTCGGCATCAGCTTCGGCTATCTCACTGCTTTTGACGAAGCAGCTAAGGACCCCGCATTCGAGGGCATCATCCTTTCTCATGCAACCGGCTATCTCGCAAGCGATGATTCCGGCGCATACGCAACTCAGTTCAACAACTACTTTGGCAGAATCTATCAGGCTCGTTACCTCTCCGGCATCGCTGCAGGTCTCAAGTCTCTCGCTCTCAAGAACAACAACGTTGGTTATGTTGCAGCATACGGCACCGATTATGCCGAGACCTGCAGCGGCATCAACTCCTTCGCTCTCGGCGTTCAGGCAGTCAACCCCGACGCTCACGTTTATGTCAAGACCCTCAACAGCTGGGCTGACGAAGCAAAAGAGAGAGCAGCAGCCGAATCTCTCGTCGACACCTATGGTTGCGGCGTTATCGCTCAGCACTGCGACTCCGCACAGCCTCAGATGGTCGCTCAGAACAAGAACGTTTTCGGCTGCGGCTATAACTCCGATATGACTCCCGACGCTCCCGATGCACACCTCACCGCTGCTATCTGGAACTGGAATGTTTATTATCGCACCGCTATGGAATGCGCAATGAAGACTCCCGACAAGTTCATGGAGAACGTTGGCATCTACTACGGCGGCCTCAAAGAGGGCTTCGTTGATGTTTCTCCTCTTTCCAAGAACTGCGAAGAGGGCACTCAGGACGCTATCGATCAGGTCAAGAACCTCATCATCAGCGGCGAATGGGATGTTTTCTCGGGCGTCAAGCTCAGCATCACCGTTGCTGACGGCAAGGCTACTGTCACCAAGACCGACGCTGACCTCAAGCAGGCTGACGGCACCGTTATCGTTGCTGCAGGCGGCGCATCTGTTGACGACGGCGTTATCAAGGGCACTATGAACTATTACGTTGAGGGCGTCGAAGAGAAATAATCTCTGTCAATAACCCTTATCAACATTTAAATTTAAAGGTGATTGATATATGAATACTGCCACAGATCTTGCGATAGAACTTAACGGCATCACAAAGACTTTCGGCAGTGTAGTTGCAAATTCCGATATCGATCTTAATGTCAGGCAGGGCGAGATTCTCGCCCTGCTTGGCGAAAACGGCTCGGGAAAAACTACGCTAATGAATATGCTTTCGGGCATATACAAGTCCGACAAAGGCACAATAAAAATAAACGGCGAGGCCGTTTCAATCAATTCGCCCGAGGACTCAAAACGCCTCGGCATCGGCATGGTACATCAACATTTTAAGCTTGTTGATGTTTTTTCGTTTGCAGACAATGTTTGGCTCGGCAAAAGCGGCAGCCTGCTGCTTAAAAAGAGCCGCTATAAAGAGATCGAAGACATCAGCCGCAAGTTCGGCTTTGACATAGACCCCAAAAAGCTCGTCAAAAATATGTCGGTCAGCGAAAAGCAGACACTTGAGATAATCAAGGTGCTTTATTATGGCGCCAAGATAATCATACTCGACGAGCCCACCGCCGTCCTTACTGTTCAGGAGATACAAAAGCTGTTTGATGTTCTCCGCAGGATGAAGGCGGCAGGACACTCTGTTATAATTATTACCCACAAGCTCAACGAGGTCATGGAGATCAGCGACCGTGTGACTGTCCTGCGCAAGGGCAAATATGTCGGCACCGTCAATACCTGCGAGACCAATGAGCAGCAATTGACCGAGCTTATGGTCGGAAAAAAGACAGAGCTTTCGATAGACAGACCCGCTGTCGAGACAACACATCCGTTGCTCGAGATACGCTCGCTTACTGTCAAGAATGACGAGGGCGCTGTCGCTATCGACAATATCAACTTTTATATCCGTGGCGGCGAGATATTGGGCGTCGCCGGAATCGCAGGCTGCGGACAAAAAGAGCTTTGCGAGGCTATCGCAGGCCTGCGCAAAATAGAGAGCGGCAGGATCATCCACGAGGGTGTCAATATCATCGGAATGCCTCCGCAGAAGATCATCGAACGCGGCATCTCAATGAGCTTTATTCCAGAGGACAGACTCGGCATGGGCCTTGCTCCTTCGCTCTCGATAACAGACAATATGCTGCTCAAAAAGTATCGCGCATCAAAGGGCCTGTTTGTCGATCGCAAGGTGGGCAAAAAGGACGCCGATCAGGTCATCGAAGAGCTTGACATAGTCACTCCGTCGTCAGAGACGCCTGTGCGCACGCTTTCGGGCGGCAACGTGCAGAAGGTTCTGGTCGGCAGAGAAATAATGGCAGGACCTAACGTTATCATAACCGCATATCCTGTCAGAGGACTTGATATAGGCTCGTCATATCAGATATATTCTATACTCAACAAACAAAAAGAGCAGGGCAACGGCGTTTTGTTCGTCGGCGAGGACCTTGACGTCCTTATGGCGCTCTGCGACAAGATAATGGTCATCTGCCACGGCAAGCTGATGGGCGTCGTTTATGCCGACAAGGTCTCAAAAGAGGACCTCGGACTTATGATGACAGGCTCGATGACTATCACCGAATACGACGGACAGGCTGTCGGTATCGCAGAAGATAGCCTGATAACGGAGGGCGACAATGAATAATAAGCAATCTCTTATTCAGATCTCACGCCGCACCGACGTGACGGTAAAGCAAAGGCTTTTGCTTTATGCGATAGCTTTTGTTCTGTCGTTCGGCATCATCTCGGTCATATTGGCATCGCTTGATGTAAACGCTTTTGAATACTTTGAGACTATGCTCAGCATCGGTATGAACGCTTCTCGTGTGCCCACGAACCAGATCGAGGGCTTTGTCGAAAAGTTAGTGCCCATGCTCATAGTTTCTCTTGGACTTTCGCTTGCTTTCAGAATCAAGTTCTGGAACATAGGCGGCGAGGGACAGTTCATCTGCGGCGCGATCTTTGGCTATGTCGTCGCCTATTATCTCATTCGGGGCAATGTCACATCGCCCTGGATAATAATGCTCGTTTCGGGCATCGTCGGCGGACTTGCAGGCGCGGTATTTGGACTTATCCCTGCTGTCCTCAAGGTAAAATTCGGCACTAACGAAACTTTGCTTACGCTTATGCTCAACTATATTGCGCTTTATGCCCTGCAGTTCCTCGGCAATACAGGCTCGGGAATAGAGGGCACAGGCGAAATGTACAGCATTTTCCTCGACCCCAACAGCGTGCGCAAGACCTTTGCCGCAACGCCGTTGAATACGCGTATCCCCAAGATAGCAATAGGCAAATTTGACCTCAATGTTTCACTTATTATAGCGCTTTTGCTGTTTGTGCTCTTTTATTTCTATCTCAAGAAATCAAAGCATGGCTATGAAATGAGCGTCGTTGGCGACAGCACGAGCACCGCAAAATATGCAGGCATGAATGTCAACGCTGTCACGCTCAGAACAGTGTTTGTGTCGGCATTCCTCGTCGGACTTGCAGGCGCTCTGTATCTCTGCAGCAGCGGCAAGCTTTCTGAAAGCATCACCGACAACGTCGGCTTCACGGGCATTGTTGTAGCGTGGCTCGCAAAGCTTAATCCTGTCATGATCATAGTCGTTTCATTGCTCATGACGGTTTTGCGCTTCGGTTCGGTTCAGGCGTCGGTCGAATTCCGCACTATCGATTCAAGCATTGCAGATGTCTTCCAGGGCATCATATTGTTCGCCGTGCTTGCGTGCGAGTTCTTTATCAACTTTAAGGTTACATTCCACTTCGGCAAAAAGACAAAGGAGGCTGTGACAAATGAGTGAAGGTCTTGTCTTTGTTTTAAATCTGATCAATACCATGATCGTTTACAGCATCCCTCTGCTTTACGGCACGATGGGTGAGATCCTGGTCGAAAAAAGCGGCAGCCTCAACCTCGGTGTAGAGGGTACGATGGTCGTCGGCGCATTGTTCGGCTGCTATATCGGCACCGCAACAGGCTCTGTTTGGCTCGGATTGCTGCTTTCTATCATCACGGGCGCACTCTGCGGACTTATCTTCGCATGGCTCACCGTCAGTATGCAGGCTAACCAGAATGTCACCGGACTTACCATCTCGACATTCGGCACAGGACTTTATTTCTTTATCGGACACGCTATCGAATGGGGCGACTTCAAGCCGCTCGTCGACGCTACCGAGCCGATCAAGATCCCTTTGCTCGGCGATATTCCTGTTGTCGGCGAGATATTGTTTGATAACTCGTTGTTCGTTTATGCAGGCGTCGTGCTCGCAGTCATTATGTGGTGGTACCTCAACCGTACCTGCCCCGGACTTAAATTGCGCGCTATCGGTGAGAACCCTGCCGCAGCCGACTCGTGCGGCATCAACATCAAGGCATATAAGTATATCCATATATGCATAGGCTCTGCAATAATGGGCATAGGCGGCTATTATATGGGCTGCCATATGGGCGCTTTTGTCAATATCGGTGGCTGGGTCAACGGCTACGGCTGGATCGCAGTCGCACTTGTTATCTTTGCCAACTGGAATCCCGCACGTGCTATACTCGGCACTGTCGTCTTTGGTCTTTGCTCTGTGCTCGAGATCAGAGGAACAGATATGGCGCATATGTTCCCGTCTGTGTTCGGCTGGCTCGCCGGCATCTCGCCGTATGTCTTTAAGGCGTTGCCGTTTATCGTTACTGCCGTCGTGCTTATAATCGAGTCGGTGCGCAAGAACAAAAAATCAGGGCTTCCTGCCGCAATGGGCATGCTCTATTTCAGAGAAGACAGATAATCAAATACTTAGGCATAAAAAGGACCTCGAATTGTGTTTCGAAGTCCTTTTTGTTTGCTATGCGAGATAATTGACAGCGAGTATTGCCACGCCGAGTATGACGAGTATTGCGCCTGTTATGCGGTTGAGCGTTGCAGGCTTTGCCTTGTTTGCAAACAGTGCGGCTATCTGCGCAAATGCCAGCGTGCTGATTACGCAGATGATGAGCGCTTCGATATCCGGCATTCCTCCGATGACGAAATGGCTGACCGAGCCTGTCAAAGCGGTAGCGCTCATTATGAATACGCTTGTGCCAACTGCAGTCTTGAGCTCATAGCCGAGCACCGAGGTCAGAACGAGCAGCATCATCATTCCGCCGCCTGCTCCGACAAATCCACAGATAAAGCCGACCACCGAGCCACCGATGACAGAGCGTATCGCTTTTTGTGCGGTTGTTGCCTCTGTCAGTCGCTTTTTGGGCTCTGTAACAGGCTTTACGATGAATTTAATGCCGAGCAGCAATGTCATAAATACCGAGAAATTGCCCATCGTCGTCTTTGGAACGATGCTCGCAGCATAGCTGCCGACGGCGGTAAAGCAGAGCACCGCAGCCATCATTATCAAGCCGTTTTTGATGTCGAGGTTTTTGTTTTTGCCGTAGGTTATCGCAGATGCGGCGCTGGCGAGCACGTCGCTTGCAAGCGCGATTCCGACTGCGAGATACGGATCCATGTCAAGAAATGCTATCAGCATCGGGCTGATGACCGCAGCGGCGCTCATTCCCGCAAAGCCTGTGCCCAGACCTGCGCCGACGCCTGCTAAAATACATATAAGAATTTTGAACATATTGCCACCTGTTTAACCTGTTTAAACCGTTTTGAAGTCTGTAAGATTGTCTTGAATTTTTGCAAGAACGCCTTGGAATATCAGCATCTCCTGCTCTGTAATGCCATTTTTGAGCATCTCTGCAAAAAACGCCTGCCGTTCTCTGCCCTTGACTATCAGCACTTCTGACTTTGCAGTCGGCTTTAGCCTGTGCTTGCGCCTGTCGCCGTCGTCGCAGGCGTAGGTGAGATATCCCTTTTTGACCATCGTGTCTATCGAAACCGATGCAATGCCGCTCTTGATGCCGCGCAATTCGCAGATGTCGCGCGCCGTGTTGTGCTCGGGATTGTTTGCGACGAACATCAGTATGTCAAAGCAGGTCTGATTGAGATCATATTCACGGCATAACGGCGCACAGATCTCGGCGTATGCGTTGGACAGCTTTTTGCCCATCGTCATCATTTGAATGCCTGTCATGATTAAACCTTTCAAAATTAGAATTTCTAAAAATATAATATCACTGCAGCTCTATATTGTCAATAGCAAAAGTGCACAAATAAGAGCGCTGCATAACAAAAGCGCTCCGACAGCCATGAAGTGTCGGGGCGCTTTGTTACATTATTAAATGCTATTTGTGTCTGCTGCAATCAGAGCAGCCGTTGCATATGGCTTTGGAGGCAGCGAAATCATTCATACAGTGCCTTGCACGCCTCGTACATCTCATAGAGGTCGCTCTTGCAGCAAAGCTCCTGAACAGCGTGCATAGAAAGCAGGGGAACACCGACATCAATGACGTCGATATTGAGCATAGCGATCTCGGCGGCGACAGTGCCTGCTCCGCCCTGATCTACCTTGCCGTATTCGCCTGTCTGCCAAAGTACGTTGTGAGCATCGAGCAGTCTTGTTACTCTCGAGAACACCTCTGCCGAAGCATCAGAGCAGCCGCTCTTGCCGCGTGCGCCTGTGTATTTTGTTACGACGACACCGCAGTTGAGATATGCGCTGTTGGTGGGCTCGTAGGCTGCGGCGAACGAAGAGTCATATGCGCCGCCGACGTCGGCAGAAAAGCATATCGAGTTCTCGCACATTCTGCGGTAATTTGTGTTCTGCATCTCGCAGAGATCCTGCAAAAAGTGGCTGAAGCAGTCGCTCATAAGTCCGGTAACGCCCTGCGAGCCGATCTCTTCTTTATCGGTGAACATCGCTATTGCGGTGTGCTCGGGGGTCTCGAGCTCGCAAAGAGCGGTCAGAGCAGGGTAGGCGCATACGCGGTCGTCGTGTCCGTATGCGATTATCATGCTGCCGTCAAGTCCGCAGTCGCGCGATTTGAGCGCAGGAGCGGCGGTAAGCTCGGCATTGATGAGGTCGCCCTCGTTAATGCCGTATTTTTCGTTCAAAAGTGCGAGTATCGCGGTCTTTGTGCCTTCGCCGTCGCCAAAGGGAATAGAGCCGCAGATAAGGTTGAGGCTTTCACCGGGAATAGCCTCTGACATCGTCTTTGACATCTGATCCTTGCCTATATGCGGCATCAGGTCGCTGATATAGAATACAGGCTCGCTTTCGTCCTCGCCGATAGAGATCTTGACAGCCGAGCCGTCCTTGCGATAGATAACGCCATGCAACGAAAGCGGCAGTGTGAGCCACTGATATTTTTTGATTCCGCCGTAATAATGCGTCTTGAAATATGCCATGCTGTCAGATTCAAACAGCGGATGCTGCTTGAGGTCGAGCCTCGGTGAATCTGTGTGCGCCACGATGATGCGGCAGCCCTCGTTCATCGGCTTTTTGCCGATAACTGCAAGATAAATCGCTTTTTTGCGGTTGACATAATACACTCTGTCGCCGGCACTGTAATGCTTGTCGGGGTCAAACTCGCTGAAGCCACGCGCTTTGGCATAGTCCACCGCATAGTCGACTGCCTCTCTTTCTGTCTTTGCAGAGTCGATAAACTCGCGATAGCCCTTGGCGTATTCATAAGCCGCCTGCTTTTTTTCGGGATATACCTCATAGAAATTTCTGCGCTCTGCATAGAGTGCTTTAGCCTGCTGTGTTGTCATTTTTGTTCCTCCTCGTTGTAATAGAGCTTTTTGTATATTTCTTTTGTTTTAAGAACCTTTTCGACGTATTTTTTTGTTTCTTTATATGGTATCTCGTCGAGTGTCACGCCGTCCTTTGAATAATTCTCGTCGGCGAGCCACTTTGCGGTGATGCCGTGACCTGCGTTGTAGCCTGCGAGCGACGCCTGCTCTGAACCGAATTTGCGTTGCATCCAGCCGAGATAATAGCAGCCGCAGGATATGTTTGTTTCGACGTCATTTATTTTGCCGCCTATGAAATCCTCGTCCATCAGTCTCGAAAGCCAATCGAAGGTGTCGGGCATTAACTGCATCAGTCCGATAGCGCCTGCACTCGAAACGGCATTGGGGTCGAATGAGCTCTCACAGAATATTACCGCCGCGACGAGCGAGGGCTCGATGCCGTTTTTTGCGGAATATTCTTTTATAAGATCAGCATAGAAAAGCGGATACCTCTGCTTTTGAAGCGTCTCTTGAAATGCTGCGGCAAAAATCGCCGCCAATATTATAAGTATTAAGACTGTCAGCAATATGCGTTTTTTATTCATGCAGCACCTCGTTTAAAAGCTCGTCGACCTTTTGCCCCAGCATATCAATGCCTGCATGGTTGTCGATGACAAGATCACATTTCGATCTGAAATCCTTTTGCTTTGACAGCCTTTGCTTTGCATCGCCGACCGATATGCCGTCACGTGCGCAGATGCGCTCGATGCATATATCGTCGTCCGCCCAGACGCAGACGGTATGATCGCACTGCTTGTCAAAGCCGCTTTCAAACAGCAGGGGAACGTCGGCAAATACCAGCTTTTCGCCGATGTGATCGTTAATGATGTGCAGGGTCTCTGATATAACATACCTGTGCGAAATGGTGTTTAGGTCGTGCAATGCCGTTTGATCAGCAAAAACTATCTCTCTGAGCTTTGAGCGGTCGATAATGCCGTTTGATAATATGCCGCTTCCGAACCGTGCGCATATCGCTTTTGTACATTCGCTGTCGCCGTCGGCTATGAGCGAATGATATACCTCGTCTGTGTCGATGACAGTATAGCCACGCTTCTGCAATTCGTGGCAAAATGTGCTTTTGCCGCTGCCACTGCGTCCGCAAACGCCTATGACGTTGGGCATAGCAAGCTCACGCAATATCGTTTCGCCGCTTATAGCACCCTCACGCAGTATCCTGCCGCCGTCTGCAAGCGAAACTATCGTCGACGGAACCCCGATCTCTGACCTGCCCGTGTCGATTATCGCATCGACCCTGCCGAAAAGCTCCTTTGCTGCCTGCTCACCTGTTACGCCTGCCGCTTCACCCGAAACATTGGCGCTCGTCGCAGCGAGCACGCAGCCGCAAGCCCTCATAAATTCGAGTCCTATGGGATCGGACGGAAACCTCAGTCCGACCGTTTCGCCGCCCGAGGTCATAATGTCGGGCACGCAAGGCTTTTTGCGTGCGATAACAGTCAGCGGACCGGGCGTGTGCTTTTTGATGAGCCTTTTTTCAGCCTTTGAAAGATATGCTATCTCGTCAGCCTGCGAAATATCATAGAGATGCGCAAGCAGCGGCTTGTCAAAAGGACGCTCCTTTGCCTCAAAAAGGCTTTTGATTGCCGCCTCGTCATCGCCACGGCAGGCGATGCCGTAAACCGTCTCGGTGGGGAACACCACCAAGCCGCCGCCTCTTATTATCTCGGCGCAGTGAGCGATTGCGCTCTTGTCAATAGCGCCGTTTGACATCCTGTATATAATAGTTTGCTTCATTTTTTCACCTCACAAAGGCATTATAACATTAATCAAGCTTAAATACCATATTTTTTTGGGATAAAAATGCACAAAAGGGCTTGAAAAATCGCTTCGCTTTTGTTATAATGCACATATACCAAAGATGCATAACCGCGAACTTTGCAGGCATAGCCCTGTGAAATATACCAAATCATTTTTTTAGAAAGGAAATTTGAAATGAAACATTTCAAAATTGTCAGCATCGCGCTTGTTATTTGCATGCTCGCATCGCTGATTTCGTGTTTCCTGGTCAGTGCTGAGGCCGGCTTCACCGAAGTTGACACTCCTGACCCTACGTATGCAAGTGTTGAGAACATTGCAAGAAAAGAAACCACTGTTGTTACCTATGGAGGTGGCGACAGCGACTACAAGGGCAACCTTGCTGACGGCGTTACCGGTCCTACCGGCTATGACGCTTCTGTTTGGTATGGCTTTAAGAACGGCTACGTTCAGTTTGATTTCGGCGCAATTCGCAGCGACATCTCTAACGTGACCATTCACACCTGGCCTGCAAACAAATCGGGCATTAAAGCCCCCACCAAGATACTTATTGAAGCATCTGATGATGGCGAAAACTGGGTCACTGCAAAAGAAATGACCGATTTCACCGATTCCAAGTGGGCTTCTTCTGCTGACGAGGTCCTCGTTGAATCCATCACCTTCGACAAGCAGCTCTCGGGCAGATTTGTCAAAGTTACCTTCGAAGGCCCTTGGACATTCGTTTCCGAGGTCGAGATCAATGCTTATACCCAACTCGATGTAACTTATCTTACACATGCGTATCTCTATGATACCAATTCCGCAAACATAATCACCCCCAACATGGGCAAGACCCTCGGCGATGTTGCTGATAAATACCACGAGTGGTGGAGTCTTGCATCGTGCGTCTGGTCTGTAGAGAGCGGCGCATACGTTGTTACCGACGTTTCTAAGGGCACTGGCGTAAGACCCGACACCAACTTCCGCAGTTATGTTATTCCTGAGAACGGCTTTGTGCTTGCAGCTCACTATTCTGGCGGCGCAGACGCTAAAGCTCTTGCAAACTTTATCGACGCTCTCACGGTAGGCGATAAAGTCTATGTTGCAGGCGTTGACCTTGCCAATATCAGCAAGGGCGACGAGCTTGAGGGCGCTGCAGTTTCGACCGAGCCTCTCGCAGCAGCTTACACTATCGAAACAAAACAGATACTTACTTCTGTCGGCTATGCCGGCGGAGACGTCACCATCTTCTTCCCGTTCGAGAAAGACGGCGTCAAGTACAACACTCCCAAGACTATACGTGGTATATTGGGTGGCGAAGCTAAAGACTATAACTATTATGGTATTGCAATAGTCGGTACTGACAACAAGATAACCAGGCTCAATAATACGCTTGCCGATGGCACCAAGGGCGACTATGAGATCCCCGACGGCGGCTTTGCTATTGGCGTAAACGGCGGCAGCATCGATGCATATGTCGGTGACAAAGTTTGCCTGTTTGGCGTTGATCGCACTGCATGTGCAGGTATGACCGGCAGCCTTACTAATGCTTACTTCGCTATCGAACATACTCACGAGTACATTACCGGCGCAGTTCCGCCCTCTTGCTTGGATGACGGCTATACCTCTCATATATGCCGCTGCGGCGACAAAACCGCTAACACCGACATCGTTTCTGCTCTCGGTCACAGAGTTGCAGAGGGCGCTCCGGTTCATGTAGTAGCTCCTACCTGCACTTCTGCTGGCTATTCGTATCAGGAATGCGCATACTGCCCTGCACAGGTCAAGGTCGAAGGCTCTGACGTTGCTAAGCTTGATCACGCCATCACCGACACCACCATGGGTTATATCATTCAGCACAAGTGCGGCACCTGCGACCTCGTTGAATATACCGCAGTCAACGGCGACATCGCCGACATCCAGATTTCGCACTTGAATAGATACAACTGGGGCACTTTCCAGGCTATGATCATCACTGGCGACGACAAGACAGTCTCTGATGTTATTGGTCAGAAACCTTATTATTGGATAATGTATGTCGTTGAAAAGATCGACGGCGAATATGTTGCCACTGCTGTATATCAGAACGCTGACGAAGTCAACACAACAAAGGTTCCTGCAGGCGGCTTCCTGCTCTATATGTTCAGCGCAAATGATGCTTATAAGTTCGGCCAAACTCTGCTCGGCTATCACTTCTATGACGTCGAGGGACTGCTTGAACAGGCCAGCATCTCTATAGATACAAATGCGCATCCTGATCAGGTTAAGCATATCTATGCTGCATCTCCCGAACCCGTTCTGACACCCGATGATTACACAATTCATCCTTCTGTCAACACTTCTATAACTACAAACGCAAAGACGATCGTTACCGATCCCTCTACTGCTGCTAACTATAACCCCAACTGGTCTGGCAGAGTTCTGCTCGCTCCCACTGAAACTCCGGGCATCTATACTGTTGTTGAGACTCAAAAGCCCAACGGCAGCGCTCCTACGTTCACTGAGACAATCGGTGAAGGTTATATCATTCTGCTGCTGCACGGCGAAAGCGGCCAACCCGACGGCACGCTGCGTGACAACTGGCTCGCTCTCGAACCCGGCACAAAGATCGTTATCAGCGGCTACAACTTTGAGGCAGGCATTGTCAATGATGATGCTTATGCGACCATCTACACCGATCAGGTTCCTGTAATTCCTCAGCCTACCACTGATCCTTCCGATGATTCGTCCTCAACTCCTTCCGACGATTCCTCTTCGACTCCTTCTGACGATCAGCCCAACGTCCCCGACACAGGCGACAATGGCATAGTTGCTATCGTCATTCTCGCAGTCGTTGCTCTGCTTGGCTCTGCTGTTATCATCAAAGTCAGACATTAAGCACTAAGCTATCCGAGCCTTCCCCTTTGAGGGAAGGCTCGCTTTTTGCTTTTTTTGACAAGTGGAGATATTTTCCGGGCATTTTTTAAAGGCAAAATGCATATAAGGGGTTGAAATATGCGCTGATATTTGGTATAATACAATAAAGAATTTCCCCGAGGTAAGTTAATGCCCATCAAGATACCCCGCGCACTGCCTGCGGCATCGACGCTTGTCAATGAGAATATATTCGTCATGGACGAGACACGCGCGATAACGCAGGACATACGTCCGCTTAAAATAGCCATATTAAATCTCATGCCGACCAAGGTCGTCACCGAGACACAGCTTTTGCGGCTGCTTTCAAATACGCCGCTGCAAATAGATATAACCTTGCTCGCCATGGGCTCTCACGTTTCGCACAATACGCCTGAGGAGCATCTCAAGGCATTTTATCAAGAGCCTGCCGAGGTCATGCAGCACAAATTCGACGGCATGATCATAACAGGCGCTCCTGTCGAGTATATGCCTTTCACAGATGTCGATTATTGGGATGAGCTTTGTGCCGTGCTCGAGTGGACAAAGCGCAATGTCTATTCTACATTGCATATATGCTGGGCGGCATTCGCAGGGCTTTATTACCACTATGGCGTGCCCAAGATAAAGCTTGACAAAAAGCTTTCGGGCATATATACTCATACAACGCGCGAACCGTCAAACCCGCTTGTCAGAGGCTTTGACGAAACCTTTTTGGCGCCGCACTCGAGATATTCGGGTGTTTCGGAGTCGGATATTATGCAGCATCCCGACCTGCATATACTCGCCGACAGCGCCGAAGCAGGCCCTTATATCATCGCTTCCGAGGACGGCAGGCGTGTTTTTGTCACAGGTCATTCTGAATACGACCACGACACACTAAAAAAAGAATATCTGCGTGACATAGGGCGGGGGATAGATATCGATGTTCCGTGCAACTATTTTCCCTGCGACGACCCGACTCGTGAGCCCTTAAATGTCTGGAAAGCTCACGCAAACCTGCTGTATTCAAATTGGCTCAACTATTTTGTCTATCAGCAGACACCTTATAATCCCGAGGAGATCCTCTGAGATAATAACATCTTTTAAGAAAGGAATTTTTTAGCAATGAAAAATTTCAAACTCATTAGCATAGCGCTTGTTATTTGCATGCTTGCAGCACTGATTTCTTGCTTTGCTGTCAACGCTGAACAGGCAAGTGACTATTGCATCGCCGATCTTCGTTTTAGCGAAGATAACACTCGCGGCAACATCGAACTCGACGGCGCACACATCGTTGAAGAAGACGTCATGACCGGCGCGGTCACCATCGAGCTCGATTCTGCTTCCGCTACCATCAACATGGTTTTCGCCGAGAACTTCTTTAAAGAAGGCGATGGCGGCAACATCTATTACGATTGCCCCATCAATGTTAAGGATACTGAAAAGCATCCGTATTTCGTGTTCGATTATGCATCTGCAGACGACGTTGTTGTCAGCTCGATGATCGCTCACTATACTCGCAAGGATAAGGCTGCAACTTCCAGTCTCGGCGACCTTTATCTCAACTCCATGATGGCTGCCGATTATGCTTCCTATCAGATCGGCGGCACTGAGTGCAACTATTTCAATGGCGCTGACGGCACCACCTCGACTGTTGCATACGGCATCTGGGACTGGGGCAAATATGTCACCGGTTCTGACGCAAAGATCTTTGACGACGGCATCCACAGATTCTGCGACGTCACCTGCACTCTTACTGGCTCTGTCGGCAAGCGTCTCACCTTCTACAAATTCGGCGTATATTCTACCACCGATGACCTCATTCTCCAGCTCGGTTCCGAGACACCCGACCCTACTCCCGATTCCGGCAACACCCCCGACGACAGCTCTGAACCCGACGAAAGCGGCGAGCCCGAAGCTCCCGTTCTCAACGTGATCAAGCCCACGTTCAACACTACTATCGACTACGGCTCAATTACAGTTATCACCGATCCTGCTTCCGGACTTTCTTCCTATAACGTCAAATGGTCTGCAAGAATTCTGCTTGCTCCCACCGAAACTGCAGGCGTTTATACTGTCGTTGAGACTCAGACTCCCGACGGCACCGAAGAGCCTACATTCTCTAAGCTTGACAACGGTTATATAGTTCTCGCTATCCATGGCGACGACCGTACCGACAGCAACTCTGAGTCTGTTCAGATCCGCAACGCTTGGATGGCACTCGAGGCAGGCACGACCGTTACTTTCGAAGGCTATGATTTCGAAGCTCTGACTATCGCTGACGATGCAACCGTTTCTTTCGAAGCATCCTCCTCCGATGAGTCCTCCCAGCCCGAGGATTCCTCTGAGCCTGAAGATTCTTCTGAGCCCGAAGAAAGCAAGCCTGAAGAGTCCTCTAAGCCCGAAGAGAGCAAGACCGAAGAGTCTTCTAAGACCGAGGAGAGCAAGACCGAAGATACCAATGGCGGCAGCTTCCCCTGGTGGATCATCGTTGTAGTCGCAGTTGTTGTGATTGCAGTCGTTGTCTTTATCGTAATTAAAAAGAAGAAATAAACGCATCAGCGCGTTTTATGTCCCCGGTGCATTATCCGCGCCGGGGACGTTTTTTGGTGACCAAGATGAATGAATTTGACCAGTGCGCGACCTGCGCACATTATCTCTATGACAACTATGCCGACGAGTACTATTGCGACGTCGACATAGACCAGGATGAATATTCTGCCATGGCAAGCGGCAAACGGTATGAATGCCCGTATTATAGATATTATAACGAGTATGATACCGTCAAAAAACAAAACTGATTTTAGGTGGCTTTATGAGAACAAACGGCATTTTGATGCATATTTCATCGCTCAGCTCTCCATATGGAATAGGCACGCTGGGCAAGGCGGCATATGAATTTGTCGACTTTCTGCATAATGGCGGGCAGACCTATTGGCAGATATTGCCGCTGTGCCCAACGGGCTTCGGCGACTCACCGTATATGTCGGTTTCGTCATATGCGGGCAACCCTTATTTTATCGACCTCGATATATTGCAGTCCGACAGGCTCCTGGACGAGCGTGACTATAAAACGCTCGATTGGGGCGATGATATATCAAAAGTCGACTATGGCAAGATATATCAAAACCGCAGCCGAGTTCTGCATATCGCCGCAGAACGATTTGACATAAGCGACCGTGATTTTTTGGACTTCTGCGACAAAAACGATTATTGGCTGAATGATTACAGCCTTTTTGCGGCGCTCAAGACACAAAACGAAGGCAAAGCGTTTTACGAATGGGATGACGGTCTGCGCACTCGCGACAAAGCAAGCCTTGAAGCAGCATATAAAAGCTGCAAGAGCGAGATACTTTATAACAAGATAGTGCAGTATCTGTTCTTTAAGCAGTGGAATGCGCTTAAGGCATACGCAAATTCGAAAGGCATCAAGATAATAGGTGATATTCCTATATATATTGCCGCCGACAGCGCCGACCTTTGGGCTTCACCAAAGCAGTTTGAACTCGACGAAAATATGCGCCCTAAGCGTGTTGCAGGCTGCCCGCCAGACGGCTTTAGCGAGGATGGACAGCTTTGGGGCAATCCGCTTTATGATTGGGAATATATGCAAAAGGACGGCTTTAAATGGTGGATCTCGCGCGTCAGACACGCCATGCAGATGTATGATGTTGTTCGCATTGACCATTTCAGAGGCTTTGACACCTATTGGGCGGTCGATGCAAATGCAAAAACTGCCGCAGACGGCGAGTGGGTCATCGGTCCGAGAATGAAACTCTTCGATGCGCTTTCTGCTGCGCTCGGCGAACTGCCGATAATCGCCGAGGACCTCGGAATGCTCTTGCCGTCTGTCTATGAGCTGCTCGAGCAAACTGGTTTCCCTGGGATGAAGATACTGCAGTTTGCGTTCGATCCTGATGCCGACAGCACCTATTTGCCTTATAAATACGACAAAAACTGCGTCGTTTATACAGGCACGCACGACAACGACACCTGCATGGGCTGGCTAAACGAAAGCGGCGACAGGGCTGCGGTAGAGTATGCCAAGATGTTTATGCGCCTGAATGACCGTGAGGGCATGGTTTGGGGCATGATAAAGACCGCTATGGCGTCGCCTGCCGACACCTGCATTATTCCTATGCAGGATATTATAGGCCTTGGCAGCGAGGCACGCATGAATAAGCCGTCTACCTCGGGCGGCGGTAACTGGTGCTGGCGCATTACTCCTGGCTGTGTCAACGATTGGCTCGCAGGCATAATGCTTGAGATAACTGCCGTTTATCACCGCGAAGCATCCTTGAAGGCTTCAGAGGATGAGGCGGAAACAGAAGAAACAGGAACAGATACAGAATGAAATTAAACGCACCTCTTATGGGTGGGCGCATCGTGATAAGAAATTATGAAGCGACCGACCTTGATTTTCTTGCCGAAATGTGGTTCGACCCCGAGAACGGCAAATATATGTCGGACCCGACACGCGAGTATATCGACGAAGCGTATCAATCGATATTAAACACCCTTCAGGACAGCACTGACGGCTATTATCTCGTCGTTTTGCTTGCCGAAACAGGCGAGCGCATCGGCTCTGCGGGCATCTTTCCTGTCGACAGAAACGACTATGACATAGGCTATTGTGTACACAAAGACCGCCAGCGCCAGGGCTTTGGCACTGAGATAGTTTCGCTTTTGCTCGATTGGCTCTCGCACGCAGGTACAGAAACAGTCAGGGCAGAGGTCGCTGTCGACAACCTGCCGTCAAACCGCCTGCTGCAAAGGTTCGGCTTTAATGTCGAAAAGAGCAGTGAGTTTAAAAAATATAATATGGACATTCGTTTCAGCAGCTATGTCTATGCCAAGCGGCTGGCTGATTGAAATTCGCGGATCGCATCGTAAACAACAAAAAGAGCAAGGAATTTGACTTCCTTGCTCTTCTGTTTTAGCTTTGCTTATCAGCCGTTGGCTGCATCGGGATCGGTGAACGCTTTGTAATACTGCGTTCTGATCTTGCCCTGCCATACAAACTCGAAATAAGATTCGAATTTTGCGGTGTAGGTGGGCTCTGCGCCTTCGACGGTGTTGCCCTCGTCATCGGTCTCAAACTCTTCGTTATAATAGCCGATCTCTGCGAGCAGCTTATCTTTAGTATAATCCTTGAAGCTCTCTTTGGTGTCTGCGAGCAGCAAAGGCAGTGTCTCGTCAGCGAACTTGTTGACAGCCGCTTCGATCTCGGTGTTGAACTGAGCGATGATCTCAGCAGAGATCTCGCCGATCTTTTCGGCGATGTTGGTGTCGATAGCGGCATCAACCTCTTCTTTGCCGGATTTTGCAAATCTTGCTTCGACTTCTGCGTTGAACTCGGGGGTGCTTGCATAATCGGTGAGCGCCTTTTTGTATTCGTCGCTCTCGAGATATTCGTTGACCAGCGTGTTGACCTTCTTGGTGACCTGCTGGTTGTACTGTGCGTTAACGAGCTCATAGAACTGCTCTTCGGTATAGCCGGTGAACTTGTTCTCTTCGACCAATTCGTCGGTAACCATCGCTTCTGCCTCGTCGGAGATCTCTTTTGAGGTCTTTTCGACGCCTTCAGCCTTGTATTTAGCGGTCAGCTCTGCGATGAACTTGTTCTTGAGCTGCTTTCTAACAGACTTCTTGATTGACGCCATAATGGCATCGTATGCGGTCTGATAGAGATCTTTTGCTTCGTCGGTCTCTGCATATTCGGCAGAAATCTCAGCCGATTTTTCGATCTTGAGCTTGTTTGCAAATTCGTCGGTCAGAGTCTTGCGAATGTTCTCATAAACTGTTTCGGTTGCCTTGGTGGTGAACTCTTCGATGTTAAAGTCAACTGCCTTGCCCTGCATGAGGGTGGGGTAGTGCTTTTTGATGACTTCACTGAGTATCTCGCAGTAATCAGGTTCGTAAACGGTGATCTTCTTATTCTTGCCGTTCTCATCCTTGATCGTATAGGTGAAGGACGACTGCTCGACGCTGAAGCCGAGGGTGTTGGAGATGACTGCATCACGGTTCTGCTGCTTTGCAGCCTCCCACATCTCTTTGTCTTCGCCTGCGAGAGTGGTCGAAATGAACTGGTTGCCTGCATAAAGTCTGTCGACAGAATATGCGTTGCCGTCAACATCCTTGATCTTGACGACCTGATCGTTGTCGTCAAGCGTATAATGCTCGTTCTTGATGCCGTGAGCCAAGAGATTCTGCAGGTCAACGTCGGTGTAAAGCATCGAAAGCAGCTTTGCAACGTCGTCAAGCTCGTTAGAAACACAATAGCTGCTCACGCAGAGCATCGAGCTGATGGTGTTGGTGTTGGTAGCGGTGGGAACCTGATAGATGTTGTGGTCGTATTCACGGCCGGTCTGAGCCTCGAGCTTATCGAGAGCAGTCGAGTCGCCGTCAACGAAGGTGACTGCAAATCTGGTGTCGGGATCCGTCTCTGCGGTCTTGCCCTCGGAATTGCTGAAATAGCCGAGTGCGTTGTAACGTGCGATCATTGCGAGATAGCTGAGCAGTCCCGGATCTTCATAAGATGAGAGAACGTGTCCGGTCGAATCGACATAGGTTGCAAAGCCGTTCTCAAACATGAACGCATAGTCGCTCGAGTCGGTTGCGCTCTGCAAAGGAATGATGTCGGGCTCGTTCGCTTTGATAAGCGCGAGGTATTCCTGCAGGTCGCTGACAGAGCACATGGTCTGTGCGTCATAGTTGTATTTGTCAAGCAATTCTTTGTCGAATGCAATATAGCGATATTCGCCGATTATCGAGTTGCAGGGCACGCCATAGGTCTTGCCGTTGTACTTGGCAGCCTGGAAGAAATAGGGGTGCACATAGTCCTTGATGAGCTTTGCTTCACTCGAAAGCTTCTCATCGAGAGCGGCAAGCTTCTTCTCGGATGCGAGCTTGACATAGGTGTCAAAATCTCTGATCAGGAATATGTCAAGGCGCGGAGCCTCGAGCTCGGTATCAATGCCGTTCTCTAAGTTTTCTAATATTTTTTCGCCGGTGAGCACTTCTTCTGAAACATCAGAGGTGCCTGAAGAAGCGGACTCGTCGGATGACTCGTTTTTGTTGTTCTTTTTGTTTGCTTCTTGCTCTTCTTTATAAGCTTCGAGCTCTGCAAACTTGGCTTCGATCGCTGCTTCGTATTCATCTGCTGTATAAAGCATCAGCTTGACGCAGACGCCGAGGCGATAGAATATGATGCGGTTGATCGCGAGCTCAACGGCTCTGATTGCCTCGTCGGTGGTGTCGTCGCTCTTTATCGAGTAGATCGTATAGACCGGTGCGGCAACCTCGGTATAGTCGGCCTCTTGGGTACACGAAGCGAGTGTGGGCATCAGCATGGCAAAAACTATAAAAAGTATGCCGAGGCTGACAAGTCGTCTGTTTTTCATGTGGTATCCTCCTATTGTGCTATAGCCGAAAACTTAGATCGGCTATTTCGGCTATATTAGCAAGCATCTTAATTTTACAACGAAAACCCGATAATGTCAATATGCAATACGACATTTTGCGCAAAAAATGCTTGCAATGCCCGCCCGTGTATTGTATAATATCTAAAAAATAACGGAGGTACAGCCAATGGCAGAGTATTCAAGCGGTCCGCACAACTCAAAAAAGCCCACTTTCAATGTGAGCCTGAACGCGGATGGCAAAAACATTAAAAAAATCATCATTATTGCGGCGGTCATTTTAGTCGTGATAATAGCGCTCTCGGGCAGTTTCTATACTGTCGCAGATCGCGAGGTCGGCGTCGTTACGACCTTTGGCAAGGTCACCGAGGTGACTGCGGCGGGACTTCACTTTAAGCTGCCGTTTGGTATGCAAAAGGTCACGTTCGTCGAAACCGAGGTCAGCCATCACATCGAGCTCGGCTATGTCAACGAGTCCAACGGTCAGTCGGTCTTTGTCGAGAACGAATCAAAGATGATAACCGGCGACTATAACATAGTCAACGTCGATTTCTTTATTTCATATCGCATAACCGATCCTCAAAAATATCTTTTCTCGTCGTCACAGCCAGAGGCGATACTCAAGGTGCTTGCTCAGAGCCAGATACGCAACGTTGTCGGCTCGTGCGAGATAGATTCTGTTTTGACAGAGGGCAAGGCGCAGATCCAGCAGAGCATCAAGGATCTGATAGTCAAAGAGCTTGCCGAATATGACATAGGCGTTTCGCTCACAGACATAAATATTCAGGATTCCGAGCCGCCCACAGAGTCTGTCAGTGCGGCATTCAAGGCGGTCGAGACTGCACGCCAGGGCGCAGAAAAGGCGCTCAACGAGGCAGAAGCCTACAAAAACCGCCGCTTGCCCGAGGCAGAATCAGAGGCGGACAAATTGCGTGAGAACGCAGAATATCTCAAGCAGAGCCGCATCAACGAGGCACTTGAGCAGGTCGCTATGTTCAACGCAATGTATGACCAATACAAGCTCAATCCCGACATAACCAAGGTCAGAATGTATTATGAAACCATCGAAAAGGTCTTGCCCGGCTGCAAGGTCTATATCGACACAGGCGATAACGGCGTGCAAAAGCTTTTGCCGCTCGAGAGCCTTATAACCTCAGAAACCGATAACACCGCAAAGGGGGATAACGTCAATGAATAACAAAAAGAAGACAGTCCTTGCGATCGTGCTTGTCGTATTGGCAATAGTCGTGATAGCTATTGCGGCAGGCTGCTTTTATGAAGTGAACGAAAACGAATATGCCTGCGTCGTCAGGTTCTCAAAGATAATTTCTGTCACAGATGAGGCGGGCCTGCATTTCAAGACCCCGTTCATCGACAGCATCAAAACCTATCCCAAGCAGGCATTGCTTTATGACATCAGCCCGTCCGACGTCATTACAAAAGACAAAAAGAGCATGACGGTCGACAGCTATGTCATCTGGCAGATCTCAGATCCTCTCACATTCGTAAAAACGCTCGGAACGCTTGCCGAGGCAGAGAGCAGACTTGATGTTCTCGCATACAACGCCACCAAAAACAAGATGAGCACGCTCGAGCAGAACGATATAATCAACCTCGACGCTCCCGACGAGCGCAACGACATTTATGATTCTATATATGACGATGTGCGTGATTCCGCAGCAGAATACGGCATCAACGTAATCGACGTCAAGATCAAGCGCTTTGACCTGCCCGAGATGAATGAGGATGCTGTTTACGAGCGTATGATCTCAGAGCGCAACAGGATAGCGGCAAAATATACCGCAGAGGGTGAGCTTGAGGCCGCTAAGATTATCAACGAGGTCGACAAGGAATATAATACCATCATTTCAAACGCCAAGGTCGACGCCGAAAAAACAGTTGCCGACGGTGAGGCTGAATATATGCGCATTCTCGCCGAGGCATATCGCGATGCCGACAGGCTCGAATTCTATTCGTTTGTACGCGGCCTTGACGCACTCGAAGCATCTATGAGCGGTCAAAAGACCATAATACTCAGCAAGGATTCTGAAATAGCAAAATTGCTCATGGGCGATTTTATACAAAAGGCCGATAACAGCAATGAATGACAAGGCGATGCGCGACGTGTTTCGCGACCTTCCGATGCTGACAGCAGGGCGCACGGTATTAAAAAAAGTCGAGATGAAGGACGCATGGGATCTGTATGCCTATGCGTCGCTCGACGACACTTCAAAGTATTTGCTCTGGTCTCCGCACCTCAATATCGACGAGTCGAGAGGTCAGATAGAATGGCTTCAGCACAGGTATAAGCGCGGAATGTACGCCGATTGGGGCGTTTATCACCGCGAAACGCTCAAGCTTATAGGTACAGTTGGGTTTGCATCTGTCGATGCGCCCAATGACCGTGCCGAGCTTGGCTATGTGCTTTCGCCGCAGTATCAGGGCAGGGGGTATATGGGCGAAGCGGTCGAGCGCGTGCTCTCGCTTGCCTTTTGCCATCTTGAATTAAACCGAGTCGAATTGCGCATAATGCAGGGCAACACGAGGTCTGCGCATTTTGCCGAGTCGCACGGCTTTAAATATGAGGGGCTTTGCAGGCAGGAGCTGCTCGTCAAGGGTGAATACCGCGACATTTTGCATTACGCCCTTTTGAAGGATGAATACCTCTCGCAAAGACAACAAAAAGCATAAAGCAAAAGGCTCTCGCCAAAAGCGAGAGCCTTTATTTCACATTAGAACGAAAGACTTAAACAGCTCTGTTGATAGTGCCGTTCTTCATGCCTGTTCTGAGGCAACGCGAGCAAACATAAACTCTTTTTGTCTCGCCGCCGACGGTGACTCTGACCCTTCTGATATTGGGCTTCCACTCGCGGTTTGTCTTTCTGTGTGAGTGAGAAACATTGCAGCCGAAGGTAACGCCCTTGCCGCAGTAATCACATTTTGCCATCGTATATTCCTCCGATCTGTAATAGTCAAATTTTTCGAACACCTTAATATAAAACATTTTTGCGCTTTTGTCAAGCCCTTTTTTACTCTTTTTGCGCTATTTTACAAAGGTTGTCGATGTCACCTGCGCCCATTATGACCAAAACATCACCGGGCAGCAAATTTTTTGCCAAATAAGCCTCTATTTCGTCGAACGTCGGCAGATAAATCGAGTTCTTGACACGCTTGCAAAGGTCGGCAGGCGAGATACCCGAGACGTTCGTCTCACGTGCAGAAAAGGTCTCGGCGAACACTGTGAGGTCGCTGTCACCGAATGCCTCGCAAAAGCCGTCAAACAGGTCATGCAGCCTCGAATAGGTGTGTGGCTGGAACACGGTGACGACTCTGTTTGCGCCCAGCTCTTTCGCCGTGGCGAGCGTGACCCTGATCTCGTCGGGATGGTGCGCATAATCGCTGTATACGTCAGCGCCGCAGAACCTGCCCTTGTATTCAAACCTGCGTCCTATGCCGCTGTAGGCGGCGATGCCGCATTTTATCTGCTCGTCGGTAAGACCGCACAGCACGCCGCAGCATATTGCTGCAAGCGAGTTTGCTACGCTGTGCTGACCGAGCACCGAAAGCTGCAATCCGTCTATATGCCTGCCCATGCAGACAACGCTGTAATCGATCGCCCTGCCATGCTCGTACTCGCAATGCGTGACATAGCAATCGGCATTCCTGTTGCCTGACAAAGAGAAGGTTATCAACTTGCCCTCATAGCCCTCGGCAGCCTTCATCGCTTCGTCGGAATCAAGGTTGACCACTGCGCAGCCGTCATTGCCTGTGTTGCTCATGAACTCAGCAAACGACGAGCGCATCTGCTCTATCGAATGAAAATAATCTGTGTGATCGAGCTCGACATTGAGTACCACCGCTATGTGCGGACAGAACGATAAAAACGAGTCTTTATATTCGCAGCATTCAAACACCAGCTTGCCGCTGTTGCCTATGTGATACTGCGTGCCGAGACTGTTGATGACAGCGCCGTCAAGCACCGAGGGTGACGAACCGTCGGCGCAGAGCATAGAATATATCATTGCCGTGGTCGACGACTTGCCGTGAGTGCCCGCAACGCCTATCGAGCAGTCAAAGCCGCGAGCTATCGCCCCCAATAATTCGGCACGCGAATAGGTGGGTATGCCGCGTTCCGTCACTGCCAGCATCTGCGGATGCTCTGCCCCAAATGCGGCGGAATAGATGCACGCACCGACGTCGGATAGGTCGCAGTCGGCGCCGTCATACCAAATGACCGCACCGAGCCCCTCGAGCATCGATGTCAGCTCGCTTTTTGCGCGGTCATAGCCGACTATATCATAGCCCTGCTCGATAAGAATATGAGCGAGCGAGGACATGCTTATGCCGCCTATGCCGAGAAAATATATTTTTTTGTGCCTTGGCAGATCATTGATGTGCATAAAAATAACCTCTATCTCTATATAGCAAAAAGCATTATATCACGGTTTGCGCAAAAATAAAAGGGGGTTACAATAATTTTGCAATTAATCTGTTGAAATGTGATATTTTTCATTTATAATCAATGCGTTACACATTCTCAAGGAGGCGAAAATGAAGACTAAAAAAATAGCAACCCTTGCGGTGCTCTCTGCAATAACGGTCGTCCTTCAGTTACTGTCGGGACTGCTCACAGGCATTTTGCCGTTCTCACTCTCTTTGGTGCTTATCCCCATATCTGTTGCTGCGTGGTATTACGGCTTGGAAGGTGGCGCTATTTTGGGTGGCGTGTTCGGCATAACCGTGTTCGTACAGTGCGTTACAGGCCTTGACAAGACAGGACTTATGCTGTTCGGCATAGATCCGCTTTCGACAATGTTGCTTTCTGTCGGCAGATGCCTGCTTGTCGGCTTGCTGATAGGCGCTATTTCGCTGGCAAAAAAGCAAGAGACCGGTTTTAAATATATTTATGCTGCGTTAGCACCTACTATGAATACAACAGTATTCGTATTGCTTTACGCTTTGCTGTTCAACGATCTTCTTATCGCAGGCGCAGGCAGCTATGACAGCGTCATTTCGTTTATCATTGTCGGGCTTGTCGGCATAAATTATGTTGTCGAACTTGTGCTCAATATCATCATATTGCCGCCGCTGCTTAAGGCGCTTGACAAATACAACAAGGTCGCATAAATTGCATATCATACAAAAAATCGGCAGAGCATTGCTCTGCCGAATTTTTTTAGCACTGCACATAAAAAGCGCCGATGGATCGATATGCTCGATAGATCGGCGCTTTTTGTTTATAAGTGTTTGACTATCTTGAACTTGAATTACTTAAGCTCAGAGAAGTATTTGATGGTGCGAACCATCTGGCTGGTGTAGGAGTTCTCGTTGTCGTACCACGAAACGACCTGTACCTGATAGGTATCGTCGTCAACCTTGGCAACCATGGTCTGGGTAGCATCGAACAGAGAGCCGTAACGCATGCCGATGATGTCGGAAGAAACGATAGCGTCTTCGTTGTAGCCATAGGATTCGTTAGCAGCAGCCTTCATAGCAGCGTTGATGCCTTCTTTGGTGACGTCCTTGCCCTTAACAACAGCAACCAGGATAGTGGTCGAGCCGGTGCAGGTGGGAACACGCTGAGCAGAGCCGATGAGCTTGCCGTTCAGTTCGGGGATAACAAGGCCGATAGCCTTAGCAGCGCCGGTCGAGTTAGGAACGATGTTCTGTGCGCCTGCGCGAGCACGGCGGAGATCGCCTTTTCTGTGAGGACCGTCGAGTATCATCTGGTCACCGGTGTAAGCGTGAACGGTGGTCATGATGCCGGACTGGATGGGAGCGTAATCGTTGAGAGCCTTAGCCATAGGAGCGAGGCAGTTGGTGGTGCAGGATGCTGCGGAGATGATCTGATCGTCAGCGGTCAGAGTGTCGTTGTTGACATTGAAAACGATGGTCTTGAGGTCGTTGCCTGCGGGAGCAGAGATAACAACCTTCTTTGCGCCTGCGTTGATGTGAGCCATCGACTTTTCTTTGGAGCAATAGAAGCCGGTGCACTCGAGAACGACGTCAACGTCGAGAGCGCCCCAAGGGCAGTTTGCAGCGTCTTTCTCGGCATAGATCTTGATCTCTTTGCCGTCGACGATGATGGAGTTTTCGGTAGCGGAAACGGTGTGCTTGTTTTCGCCGATAGTGCCGCAGTAAGAGCCCTGAGCGGTGTCATACTTGAGCAGGTGAGCGAGCATAGCGGGAGCGGTGAGGTCGTTGATGGCAACTACGTCATAACCCTCAGCGCCGAACATCTGACGGAACGCAAGGCGTCCGATACGGCCGAAGCCATTGATAGCAACTTTGACTGACATGATTAAAGTTCCTTTCGTAAATAAATAATTGTTATTATCATAACCAACCTATTTTATAACAAACGCGCGAGTTTTGCAAGTGGTATTTTGCTTAAAAAAGCAGAAAAAATCAAAAAATTGCATATGCTTTTATTGAATACCCGCTATTTCAAGCCCTGAGGCGATAAAAATCGCGCGCGTTTTGCTCTGTGATGCGTTCTGCTTCGTCAAAAGACACGCCCTTTATCTCGGCGATCTTCTGCAAAACATAAGTGATATAATCGGATCTGTTGCGCTTGCCCCTGTTGGGAACAGGCGTCAGATACGGGCAGTCTGTCTCTGTGAGCAGCCTGTCGAACGGCACATAGGCGACCACCTCGGGCAGCACTCTGGCGTTTTTATAGGTCAATACTCCGCCGACCGAGATATACCAGCCTGCATCAAGCAGCAGCTTTGCGGTCTCCAATGATCCCGAAAAGCAGTGGAACATGCCTATGAGCCCCTTGTGCGCAAGCGTCATGGAAATGCAGTCTGCGTGTGCTTCGCGGTCGTGTATGACGACTCTTGCGCCGATCTTTTGGGCCAGCGAAAGCTGTGTGTCAAACACCCCCATCTGCTTTTCTCTCGGTGCATAGTCCTCGTGATAATAATCAAGTCCTATCTCTCCGATAGCGACAGCCTTTTCGTCACGCATCAGCGCTTCGAGCTCGTCTGTCCAGCCATCATGCAGACTGTCTGCGCCGCAGGGATGCACGCCGACAGAAGCATATACGCCGTCAAATCGGTGCGCAAGTTCTAAAGAAGCGCGCGATGATTCGAGGTCGCAGCCGGAGTTGACTATGCCGCTGACACCGTTTGCAAAAAGCTCGTGCATGAGCGTGTCACGGTCTGAGTCGAACGCTCTGTCGTCATAGTGTGCGTGGCAGTCGAACATTTATCTCACCTTGCTTCCGACAGGCACGGAATCGTCAACAAACAGCACCTTTACGCCGCCGTTGCCGTCGTCGCTTGCAAGTATCATGCCGCTGCTCTTGACACCGCGCAGTACGGCAGACTTGAGGTTTTCGACCAAGACGACCTTTTTGCCCACTAACTGCTCGCAGGTATAATGCTTTGCGATGCCTGATGCGACCTGGCGCTTTTCTGTGCCGATGTCGACGGATAATTTATAAAGCTTGTCTGATTTGGGCACAGGCTCGCACTCTGTTATCTGACCGACAACGAGGCTGACCTTGCCGAAATCGTCTATCGAGATCTTGCCTTCCTCTGCCTTGCGCTCAGCCTCTGCTTCGCGCTCTTTGATCATCTTGTCGAACGCATTTTTATCTATGCGCTTGAAAAGCAGGGGAGTTTCGCCAAGGCAGTTGCCCTCGGCGTTATAAACGAACGCTCCGAGATCGTCATAGCCGACATTTGTATAGCCAAAGCAGTCGACGACCTTTTTGACAGAATCGGGAATAAAGGGTGTCAGCAGAACTATGCCGCTGCGTATGCCCTCGACGAGATCTGCCATGACTGTCGCCAGGGCATCACCGTTTGCCTGCATATCACGTGCAAGCACCCACGGGGCGGTGTCGTCGATATATTTGTTGCAGAGCTTGAATACCGCCATGATATGCTCGGTAGCATCTGCATAGGCATATTTTTCCATAAGCGCAAGCGCCGTTTTGGCTTCTTCGGCAATAGCCTTTTCGAGTGCGATAGAAAGCTCGCCACGCTCTTTGACGCTCGGCACGTTGCCACCGAAATATTGCTTGATCATCGAGGCGGTGCGCGAAACGAGGTTGCCGAAAATATTGGCAAGCTCTGTGTTTGTTCTGGTGATTATCGCATCATACGAGATGTTGCCGTCGTTTTGCAGTCCGAGCTCTGCCAGCAGATAATATCTTATCGCATCGAGTCCGAAAAGCTCTATCAGATCGTCGCCATAGAGCAGATTGCCCTTTGATTTGCTCATCTTGTCGTTGTTCATGAGCAGCCACGGGTGACCGAGCACTGTCTTGGGCAGCGGCTCGCCGAGTGCGAGCAGGAATATAGGCCAATAGATAGTATGGAATCTGACGACGTCCTTGCCTATGACGTGCAGATCTGCGGGCCAGTATTTTTTATAAAGCTCAGAGGGGTTCTCGGTGTCGTATCCGAGTGCCGAAATATAGTTGGGCAGTGCGTCCATCCAGACATAAACGACATGCTTGGGGTCAAAATCGACAGGAACGCCCCAGGTGAACGACGTGCGTGAAACGCACAGATCCTGCAAGCCGGGCTTGATAAAGTTGTTGACCATCTCGTTCTTGCGGGATTCGGGAATGAAAAAGTCGGGGTCGCTCTCATAATATTCGATGAGCTTGTCGGCGTATTTAGAAAGTCTGAAGAAATAAGCCTCTTCGGATGCCCTCGTGACCTTGGCTCCGCAATCGGGGCAGCAGCCGTCTACAAGCTGCGTATCTGTCCAGAATGATTCGCACGGGGTGCAATAGTTGCCCTCATACGAGGATTTGTATATATCGCCCTGCTCATAAAGCTTTTTGAATATCTGCTGTATGACCTTTATATGCTCTTCGTCTGTCGTGCGTATGAATTTGTCGTATGAGATCTCAAATTTATCCCACAGATCTCTGATGACGCCCGAAATATTGTCGACATACTGCTTTGGCGTAACGCCTGTGGCCTTTGCCTTTTGCTCTATCTTGATGCCGTGCTCGTCGGTGCCGGTTAAAAAGAACACGTCATAGCCCGCCAAACGCTTTTGGCGTGCTATCGCATCGGTCAATACCGCCTCGTAAACGTTGCCCACATGAGGCTTTGCCGAGGTATAGGGAATCGCCGTGGTAATATAAAATTTTTGTTTGTTAGTTGCCATTTATATCTTCCTCCTTGTCGTTGCCTGCTTTGCTTTTGCGCAGTTTTGCAAAAAAGCTCGAGAGCATTTCAGAGCATTCTTCGCCCAAAACGCCGCCTGTAACATAGCATTTGTGGTTCAGCTCGAGCTTGTCGATGCCGATCGTGGTATAAGCGCCAAACCGCCTTTCGGTCGAGCCGTAAACAACACGCTCGATGCGTGAGGCGACTATCGTACCTGCGCACATCACACACGGCTCGTGCGTAACATACAGCGTACAGCCCTCAAGCCGCCAGCTGCCGCATTTGTGGCACGCCTTGCTTATCGCTTCGATTTCGGCGTGGCACAAAGCGTTCTGACTCTTTTCACGTCTGTTGCGCCCCCATGAAAGCACCTCGCCATCCTTGACGACAACTGCGCCTATAGGCACTTCACCGTACCTTTCTGCAAGCTTTGCATAGTGCATGGCTATGCGCATGAATTTTTCGTCGATTATTTCGGTTATTCCGGTCATTGATAATACCTGCTTATAAGCGATATGGCATATGCGGCGCAGAACATCGCTGTCGCATAAGCGCTCCTGCCCAGCAACTGCTTTGCGGCATCACGCAGCGTGCGATATGAGCCGTCGGGCGGGGGAGCGAGGTCGACCAGCCTTCTCTTTTTATTTGCTCGTACAACAAGCACTGTGCCATACGCTATCGCAAATGTCATTATCGCAAGAACCACTAAGCCGAACATGCCAAGCACTATAATATCATCTTCTCCGTAAATTTGCAACAGGTAAGTTACTGCAGATGATATGGCATTATTTAAAAAATGTATCAAAGCGCCCCACCAGATGCTGCCGGTCTGCGCATAAAGCTCTCCTATGAGCAAGCCCATAGCCGTTGCGAATATCGCCTGTATCGGATTGACGTGCGTCAGTCCGAAAAGCACCGCCGATATCACCAGCGCCTGCGTTCTGCCATACGGCATAAGTGCGCCCATTACCACGCCGCGGAACATTATCTCCTCGGCTATCGCAGGTAACACGGCTATATAGACAAAATAAAGTATCGTGCCCGGTATTGTAGAGGGCAAAAAGCCTGCTTCGGTTTCTATAAATCTGCTTGTTTCTCCAAACAAAATATTTGCCGCAAGAGAAGCAAAATAGCCCATTCCTATAGCAAAAGGAATATAAGCGAAAATATTTACATCAGGCTTTTTGCTCGGCGAAGCGCACACGGCTTTTGGTGTTCTGCGGCGAGTGAGGCAAAGCGGCAATGTCGGCAGCAGTATCGCGAGCGCCGAAAGAATTATAGATGCGAGCATTGAAACCGTCTCGCGAACTGCGTTCTCGTTTTGCGGAGATGGGTCTATTATTTCTATTAATGAAAGCAACGGCTCTCTCAAAAGCTCATATATAGGGTCAAGTGCAAATATGAGAGTCAGACAAAACGCTACTGACAAAAGCACTAAAGACAACGTGCCGGCATAGCGCCTGTCGATTTTTTTGGTTTGTGATAAGATGCTGTGTGTATATACGTCCATTTCAAAATTAAAGCCAAGCCCCACGGAGCACAAATGCGCTCCGTGGGGATAAAGTGGTGGGTATTTAAGGTATTACGGAGTGCGATCAGCCGTTGCTCTGCTTGATGGCTGCCTGCGCTGCCGAGAGCCTTGCGATAGGCACACGGAAGGGGGAGCACGAAACATAGTCGAGTCCTATGCTGTTGCAGAATTCGACAGAAGACGGGTCACCGCCGTGCTCGCCGCAGATGCCGACCTTGAGGTCGGGACGGGTCGAGCGACCAAGCTCGGTTGCCATCTTCATAAGCTTGCCGACGCCTGTCTGGTCAAGCTTTGCAAAGGGATCGTTCTCATATATCTTGTTTGAGTAATAAGAGGGCAGGAACTTGCCTGCGTCGTCACGGCTGAAGCCGAACGTCATCTGCGTAAGGTCGTTAGTGCCGAACGAGAAGAATTCTGCCTCTTTTGCGACGTCGTCGGCGGTGAGCGCTGCACGAGGTATCTCGATCATCGTGCCGACCTTATAGTGCATATCGCTGCCTGCTGCGGCAAGCTCTGCATCTGCGGTCGCAACGATTGTAGTCTTGACAAATGCCAGCTCCTTGACCTCGCCTACCAGCGGAATCATGATCTCGGGCACGATGTGCCAATCGGGATGAGCCTTCTGCACGTTGAGAGCGGCGCGTATAACAGCCTTCGTCTGCATTGCGGCGATCTCGGGGTAAGTGACAGCCAGACGGCAGCCTCTGTGACCCATCATCGGGTTGAATTCGTGCAAAGAAGCGATTATAGCGTTGATGGCGTCGACAGTCTTGCCGGTGGTCTTTGCCAGCTTCTCTATGTCCTCAGCCTCGGTAGGAACAAACTCGTGGAGAGGGGGATCAAGGAATCTGATGGTGATGGGGTTGCCCTGCATTGCTTCGTAAAGAGTTTCGAACTCGTGCTGCTGCAGAGGCAATATCTTTTCGAGTGCTGCCTCGCGTGCTTCGACAGTGTCGGCGCAGATCATCTCGCGGATCTCTGCGATCTTGTCAAAGAACATATGCTCGGTGCGGCAGAGTCCTATGCCTTCTGCGCCAAGCTCATAAGCCTTGCGAGCGTCTCTCTCGGTGTCGGCGTTTGTGCGGACCTTGAGCCTGCGATATTTGTCAGCCCAAGCCATGATGCGGCCGAATTCTCCGCCTATCTCTGCATCAACGGTGGGAATAAGTCCTTTGTATATCTTGCCTGTCGAGCCGTCTATCGAGATCTCGTCGCCCTCTGCGAAATGAACTCCGCCGAGCTCAAAGACCTTTTTGTCCTCGTCGATGTTTATCTGAGTGCAGCCCGAAACACAGCACGTGCCCATGCCTCTCGCAACGACTGCTGCGTGGCTGGTCATGCCGCCGCGAACGGTAAGTATGCCCTGTGAAGCCTTCATGCCCTCGATGTCCTCGGGCGAGGTCTCAAGACGAACGAGCACGACCTTTTCGCCACGCTCCTTCCATTCCTTGGCGTCCTTTGCGGTGAAAACTATTCGGCCTGCGGCAGCGCCGGGCGATGCGGCAAGACCTTCGCCGAGAGGCTGTGTCTCTTTGATGACCTTGGCATCGAACTGCGGATGCAGCAGGGTGTCGAGGTTGCGGGGATCTATCATCAGCAATGCTTCCTGCTCGGTGCGCATTCCCTCGTCAACGAGGTCGCAGGCGATGGTGAGCGCCGCCTTTGCGGTGCGCTTGCCGCTGCGGGTCTGAAGCATATAGAGCTTTTTGTCCTCGATGGTGAACTCCATGTCCTGCATGTCACGGTAATGCTGCTCGAGTATATTGCATATGCGGGTGAATTCTTCGTATACGTCAGGCATGGCTTCTGCCATGTGGCTGATCTTGAAGGGGGTACGAACGCCTGCGACGACGTCCTCGCCCTGAGCGTTCATAAGATATTCGCCCATGAGCTCTTTTGCGCCTGTTGCAGGGTTGCGTGTGAATGCAACACCTGTGCCTGAGGTCTCGCCCATGTTGCCGAATACCATCATCTGGATGTTGACTGCCGTGCCCCAGCTGTAGGGGATGTCGTTGTCACGACGATATACGTTGGCGCGCTCGTTGTCCCAGCTGCGGAAAACAGCCTCGATAGCACCGAACAATTGCTCGATGGGATCGTCGGGGAACGGCTTGCCGACCTTTTGCAGATATTCTGCCTTATATTTGATGACGAGGTTCTGCAGATCCTCGGGGGTCATCTCTGTGTCGAGAGTGATGCCTCTCTGCTCTTTAAGCTCATCGATGAGCGCTTCAAAATATTTTTTGCCGACCTCCATGACGACGTCGGAATACATCTGGATAAATCTGCGATAGCAGTCCCAAGCCCATCTCGGATTGCCGCTCTTTGCGGCGATGGTGTTGACGACCTCTTCGTTAAGTCCGAGGTTGAGAATGGTGTCCATCATGCCGGGCATGGATGCTCTCGCACCGGATCTGACAGAAACGAGCAACGGATTTTGCTTGTCGCCAAATTTTTTGCCTGTGACCGCCTCCATCTTTTTGATATACTCGAGCACCTCTGCTCTGATTTCGGGGCTTATGCTTCTGCCGTCGTTGTAATATTGGGTGCAGGCTTCGGTAGAAATGGTAAAGCCTTGAGGGACGGGCAGCCCCAGATTGGTCATTTCTGCAAGGTTAGCGCCTTTGCCGCCGAGCAGCTCACGCATATTTGCATTGCCTTCGGTAAAAAGATAACAGTACTTTTTTGACATACGCAGTCATATCCTCCAAATTAGTTTTATGCTTTATTATACCACAGATTTGAAATTTGGCAAGTATTTTTTGGCAATATGTGCAAAAAAACCTTGCCACGCTTGACAAAAATCCGTTTGCGGTATAAAATAACTTGATTTTTAAATGGCGGAGGCTGGTTATAATGCTGTTTGGAGCGTCTTCACAGAAAATAGAATATATCATTGCAGGGCTCGGCAACCCCGGTCTGCAGTATGCGGCGACGCGTCACAACGTCGGCTTTATGGCTGTTGACAGCATTGCAAAGCATTACGGCGCCAAGCTTGACAGATTAAAGCACAAGGCGCTTACAGGCAGGTGCGTGATAAACGACAGGGGAGTTTTGCTCTTAAAGCCACAGACATTTATGAACCTTTCTGGCGAGGCGATCGCCGATGCCGCAAGGTTTTATAAGGTTCAGCCTCAGAATATAATAATCATATTCGACGATTGCAGCTTACCGATAGGCTCGCACAGAATGCGCCTTAAAGGCAGCGCAGGCGGACACAACGGCATCAAAAGCATTATATCGTGTCTCGGCACAGACGCGTTTCCGCGCTTCAAGGTCGGCATAGGCGAAAAGCCGCACCCCGATATGGACCTTGCCGACTATGTTCTCGGCAATATTCCATTGCCCGATGCTGATAAGATATCCGAGGGCTTCGCCGATCTGCCGCCGGCGATCGAGCTTTTTGTCTCGGGCAACTCAGAAAAAGCCATGAGCAGGTATAATAAATGAATTATATTTACGATTATTTCAGACGCGATAACGAATATTCTGCTCTGATAGACGGGATCAAAGCGGGCATAGCCCCTGCGATAGTCACGGGAGTGTGCGAATCGGCGCGTCCGTTTTTTGCAGGTGCGCTCACCGAGGATACAGGCAAGGTCACACTTATATTGGCTGCCGACGAGCGCGAGTGTGAAAAGCTCTGCGACGGCTTGTGTGCCATAGGACTCGAGGCTGTCGTTTATCCTGCGCGCGACTATGTCTTTGACAACATAGGCACTTATTCAAAGGAGTTTGAGCAGCAGCGCATAGCGGCGCTTTATGCTGTTTTGTGCAGGACCTGCGATGTCGTGATAACCACACCGGATGCGGCAGCGCAGTATACTATCCCTGCAAAAGTATTGTCAGAGCGAGCCTTTACGCTCGAACGCGGCAAATGCGCTTCGCTTTCTAATATTAAAAAGAAGCTTATCGAGTGCGGCTATTCTCAGTGTGACCTCGTCGAGGGCGCAGGACAGTTTGCTGTCAGAGGCGGCATTCTCGACATATTTACACCGCAGAATAAATATCCGTATCGCATAGATTTTTTCGGCGATGAGATTGATCTGATAGGCGAGTTTGACATCGAGACGCAGCGCCGCACCGAAAACCACCGCTCTTTGACCGTTTTGCCCTGCCGCGAGGTCATAACAGACCCAGAGTCGTCTGAGCGCATGATAGCAGAGATAGACAGGCTGCTTGCTGCGCCAAAGACCGCAGACAAGATCAAAGAGACCCTGCGCCGTGAGCGCTCTGATCTCGAGGCAGGTATGCAGGTCTCGTTCGCCGACAGATTTTTTACGCTTGTTTATGACAAAAACGAATGCCTGCTTGATTATCTCGGCAAGGGCATTCTCTGCCAGATATACGACACCCAAAAGGTCAAGGAGCGCAAAAAAGCGTTTGACTGGACTTATGGCGAGAATATAGAGTCGCTCGTCAAGAACGGCTGCTGCACATACAAAACGCCTGTTTCGGCGCTTATGGGTGATGAGTTTTATGCACGCCTGCCTGCTATGACTGTTGCTTGCGACATATTCTCATCCTCGGGCAGGCTCTTGCCCTATAAGGCGCAGTATACCTTGATTGCAGAAACACAAAGCGGCTTTGGCGGCAAGCAGGATGTTATGCTCGACGAGCTTAAGACCACCGCCACCAAAGACAAAGCATTGCTTTTGCTCTGCCGCACCAAGCGCAGTGCAGAAATAATGTTCGAAATGCTTGCCGAGCACGGGTTTACGGTTTCGATGCTTGCAGGCAAGCTGGATAAGGGCTGCGTAACTGTTGGCTATATCGAGGACGGCGCGTCATTGCCGTTTGGCTTTTCATTGCCAAAGACAGGGCTCGTTTTGCTCACCGACCGTGATGCGGCGGCACGCAATACGCCCACCAGACGGCGCAGCAAGGCGGGCAGTATTCACAAGGGCGAGCGCATCGCTTCGTATGCTGACCTTTCTGTCGGCGACATCGTCGTGCATGTCAACCACGGCATAGGCAGATACGAGGGTGTAAAAACTCTCGTCACCGAGGGTGTTACACGTGATTATATTAAAATAGTATACGCCGACAACGGCATACTGTATGTTCCCTGCAATCAGCTCGACATGGTCAGCAAATATGTTTGCGGTGGCGACAATGTCAAGCTGTCAAAGATGGGCTCGTCGGAATGGCAAAAGGCAAAGGCAAAGGCTCGGCTTGCGGCGCAGGATATCGCCAAGGAGCTTATCAGGCTCTATGCCGAGCGCCAGCAGAAGGAGGGCTTTGCGTTTCCGCCGGACGACGAGATGCAGGAGGAGTTCGAGGCAGGCTTTGAATATTCAGAGACCGAGTGCCAGATGCGTGCTGCCGCTGAGATAAAGAGCGATATGCAGCAGTCACGTCCGATGGACAGATTGCTTTGCGGCGACGTCGGCTTCGGCAAGACAGAGGTCTCGCTGCGTGCTGCCTTCAAGTGCGTATTCTCGGGAAAGCAGTGTGCGATACTCGTTCCCACGACGATACTCGCCATGCAGCACTATCAGACGCTTTTGGCACGCTTCAGAGGCTATCCTGTAAATATCGCCATGATGTCACGCTTTGTCACCAAGGCAGAGCAGTCACGTGTCATAAAGGACCTTGCCAAGGGTGCGGTCGATATAGTCGTCGGCACTCACCGCCTTTTGCAGAAGGACGTCGTGTTTGATGACCTCGGACTTTTGATAGTCGATGAGGAGCAGCGCTTTGGCGTCAAGCACAAAGAGAGCATAAAGATGCTCGCACAGAATACCGACGTGCTTACACTGACCGCGACACCTATTCCGAGAACGCTTAATATGGCGCTGTCGGGCATACGCGATATGTCGGTGCTCGAAGAAGCGCCCACAGACAGAATGCCTGTGCAGAGCTATGTTCTTGAGCATGACGACGCCGTCATTGATGAGGCTATACGCCGCGAATTAAGGCGTGGCGGGCAGGTCTTTTATCTGCATAACAACGTCGACAGCATATACAGCAGGGCGGCGGCGATAGCGCAGAGGTTTCCCGACAGCAATGTCGCTATCGGACACGGCAAGATGGATAAAGAAGAATTATCCGATGTCTGGTCCGGCATGGTCCAGGGCGAGATAGACATTCTTGTTTGCACTACTATAATTGAGACAGGTGTCAACGTTCCGAATGCCAACACGCTCATCATCGAGGATGCCGACCGAATGGGACTCTCGCAGCTTCATCAGATAAGAGGCAGGGTGGGGCGCTCGTCACGCAAGGCGTACGCTTATTTCACCTACCGCCCCGAAAAGATATTAAGCGAGATCGCCACCAAGCGATTAGAGGCGATACGCGAGTTTACGGAATTCGGCTCGGGCTTTAAGATCGCTATGCGCGACCTCGAATTGCGTGGCGCAGGCAATCTGCTCGGTTCAGAGCAGAGTGGCCATATGGAGGCGATAGGCTACGATCTTTATATAAAGATACTCGAGGACGCCGTCAACGAGCTCAAGGGCAAGCCTGCCAAGCAGGAGCAGTCCTGCACAGTCGATATTCTTGTCGACAGCTTCATCGGCGACGACTATATTGATTCGTCAAAAATACGCATGGATGTTTACCGCAAGATCGCGCACATCCGCAACACGGCAGAATACAACGACCTTTATGACGAGCTGTCTGACAGGTTCGGCGATCCGCCGCGTTCTGCGCAGAATCTGATGAAGGTCTCGCTTATTCGCAACGCTGCGTCTGCCTGCGGCTTCAGGCTCATCGAGCAGCGTGATACACAGCTTTTGCTGCATAACGACAGGCTCGATATGGCTGCGGCATCTGCCGTGGCAGCCGACAGCGACCTGCGCGGACGTGTGCTCATCAATGCGGGAAATGCGCCTTATATCGCTTATCGCTTGCAAAAAGGCACCGATATACCCGAGGTGCTCTCACAAATACTCAAAATTTATGCTCAAAATCACAAAAATTAATGTGCATTTAAGCAAATGTGTGCTATACTATAAAAAAAGTGCCTTTCGGCATCGGAGGTTAATATGAAGTCAACCAAAAAAATCGTTGCTGCCATACTCTGCGCGTGTATGCTTCTTGCGCTAACGTCGTGTGCGGTGGCAAACAGAACGCCTGTATTCTCATACGAGGATCAGAGCATATCATCAGATTATTATTCGCTCATCCTTTCGTATCAAAAGGGCTATTATATGACGCTCTTTAATTATTATTACGGAATCGACCTTTCGGCAAACCCCGAGCAGTGGGAAACCGAATACACAGAGGGCGTTACGCTTGCCGAGCAGATCACGTCCGACATCAACGACTATTGCCGCATAGTGCTCATATGCAACTACCTTGCCGCAAAGTACGGCATCGAGATCACCAAAGAGGATACCCTCAAAGAGATCGACGACACTGTTTCGAGCTATGTTGCCAACTATGGCGGCGAGGACCTGTTTGCTGTCGAGCTTGCAAAGATAGGCGCTGACAAGGCAACGTTCCTTAAGTTCCTTGATGATTCATACCGTGTTTCGCTCGTTCAAGAGCATCTCTATGGCGAGAACGGCATTCAAAAGGTTCCTGCAGCCGATGTCGAAGAGTATTTCTTAAAGAACTACAAAAAGGTCGACAGCATGTCCTTCAGCTTCTATGCGCTCAAGGACGGCAGCGAAACAGAATATGAGACCTACATCGCAGATTTCACCACCAACGAGATAAGCGCATATTTCGCAGAGAACTATATCAAGTGCAATTATCTCTATTATGAAAAGGGCAAGGATGAGAAAGAAGCCGATTTCAAAGCACGCACCGACGAGGTGCTGTCGCAGCTTTCCGACGGCTCAAAGACCTTTGCCGACCTCAAGAGCAGCGCAGACGGCGCTAATGCCGACTGGGTCGTTTCGTCCTCAAAGCTCGGCTCCGACGTGTTTGACAAGGCAAAGAGCGCAGAGCTCGGCGAATGGATAAGCGTTTCGGATGACGACGGCGTTCACATCATCTGCAGAGCAGAGACCGCTGCAAGCGACCTCACCGAGACTGTCGAGAAAGAATGCAAGACCGCGATGAGCCGCAAGGCAGTCAAGGAATATGCCGAAAAATATTTAGAAGACGTCAAGGCAGGCACGGTCGAATACGGCAAAGAGCTCAAGACTGATTTCTATACCGCTTTTGTCAACGACAGCATTTTCACCGAGTCTGATATGTCCGAGGACATCATGAAGGCATACAACGCTGCCAAAGAGGGCGAGTATTTCATGGTCGAGACTACCGACGGCGTGTTTGTGCTCTATAAGGATACGCTTACCGCAGCCGACGCAAAGACAGAATACACCGACAGCTACAGCAATACCAAGACGACCTATTATGCCGATATAGAGACCACGCTCAGCAGCGATGCTTTCTATAAATATATGGAGACCTTCTTTGACTCGATAACCATCGACAACGATGAGCTCGGCAAATACGACATCCGCACCGCAATAGAGTTCTACGACTGATAAGTTAAAACCCAATAAGCATAGCAAAAGGCGCCGCTCGATTTGAGCAGCGCCTTTGTTGTTTGATTATTATTCGTTGGTCTCGGTGGTTGCTTCGGCAGGGGTGTTGGTCTCATCCTCGCCGCCGTCAAGCAGAGCCTTGATCGAGAGGCTCACGCGGTTGCGCTCGCTGTCGATGTCGGTGATCTTGACAGTGACCTTGTCGCCTACGTTTAGCACGCTTGCAGGATTTGCAACAGGCTTGAGGGCGATCTGAGTGTTGTGGATAAGTCCGTCAACGCCGGGAATGATCTCTGCGAATGCGCCGAAGGGCATGATGCTGACGATCTGTGCTTCAACAACGTCGCCTACGTGATACTTCTCGGGGAAGATCTTGCGGGGATCGTTCTCTTCGGTCTTATAGCCGAGCGAGATGCGATGACGCTCAACGTCGACCTTCTTGACATAAACGTCGATAGTATCGCCGACCTTGAAGAGATCGTGCGGTGATCTGAGTCTGCCCCACGAAAGCTCGGTGATGTGCGCCATGCCCTCGACAGGTCCGATGTTGACGAAAATGCCGTAATCGGTTACTGCGCGGACAGTGCCTTTGAATTTCTGGCCGACCTCGAGAGTTGCATAAAACTCTTCGATAGCCTTTTTGCGCTCGATGCGAGCTGCGTTGCGGATAGAGCCGACTGCACGCTTGCGCTGATCGTTGACCTCGATGATCTTGACGGGAACGCTCTTGCCGAGCAGCGTGTTCATATCGCCGTCCTTGGCGATGCCGGTGTGCGATGCGGGCACGAAAATCTTTGTGCCGGCAGAATAAACGATGACGCCGCCCTTGGTGACCTCACGTACTGTGCCGTTAAGTATAGTGCCTTCTTCTTCAGCCGAAACGATGTTGACCCAGTTTTTGTCTGCGTCAAGACGCTTCTTTGAGAGCTGGACTGTTCCGTCAGTGTCGCTGAATTTGAGACAAACAACCTCGATGGGGTCGCCGACATGATATTCGGCAGTAAGATCTACGCCGCTCTCGGATGTTACCTCATCATACGGCAGTATGCCTGTATGCTTAGTACCCAAGTCGACATGAATTTCAGCGGGACTTACCATTGAAATTATGCCGGTTACCTTCTCTCCTGTATGTAATGTCTTGAATGATTGCGCGAGCAGCTCTTCGAACGATTGTTCTTGAATGATCTCTGCCATGGTGTTGGTTACCTCCTCTATAATACTGCTCGGAGTCGATGCTCCGGCAGTTATGGCGATTTTTTGCAGACCGCAGATGCCGAATGTGTTATTTATCTGCGCTCTGAGGTCGCGTGAGTCCTCGGCGAGGACTGCGGTGCGACAATGCTGTTTTGCAATATCAAACAGCTTTTGTGTGTTTGAGCTCGACCTGCTGCCGACGACTATCATAAGGTCGCTTTGCTTTGCGAGCTCGAGCGCCTCTGTCTGGCGCTCATCGGTGGTGCTGCAGATGGTATCGAATATTTGTATTTTGTCTGCCTCTCTCTGTGAGAGCACCTGTCTGCATAATGCCCACTCTGCTTTGCTGAACGTTGTCTGTGCGACGGCAGCACGCTTGCAACATTGCGCCGAAGCGAGATATTGCATTGCGTCTTTTGAATTGCTTATCACGACAGACCTGCCGCGTGCGTGCCCCTTGATGCCTTTGACCTCGGGGTGGGCGGGGTCGCCGAATATCAAAACCTCTGTATCCTCGTCAAGCGAGTCGAGTATGCCGTGTATCTTTTTGACAAACGGGCATGTGCCGTCGTATATAAGGCAGCCCTTTTGCTTTAAACGGTCTATGATGTCTGGCGGTGCTCCGTGTGCTCTGATGAACACCCTTGCGCCTTCGTCAAGCGTTCGGATACCGTCCTCCTCTATAATAGATACACCTCGAACCTTAAATGAATCTGTGACTGTTTTGTTGTGTATAAACTGCCCGAGCGAATAAATTTTGTTGCCCTCTGAAACGATAGACTCGAGCATATCCACCGCACGCCTGACACCAAAGCAAAAGCCTGCGTGGTGCGCAACAGTTATCACCGGCAAATTAGTTTTTTGCATCTGCATTCTCAAATCTCTGCGCCACACGGTCAAAGCAATAAGCGGTTATCTGCTCTCGCGTGGGGTTCTCTGCACAGGACATATACTCGTCATAGGTAATAGGCTCGCCTATAATGACTGTCGTCCTGCGGAATATGCCGGGTCTCAAGCGCTTTGTAATTATCGAAACAGGCAGCAATGTTGCTTTTGACATCTTGGCGATAGCGGCAAACCCGGGCAAGGCGTCGTCGGACGACGGGATCTTGTATGGGATCCTTGTCCCTTGCGGAAAAATGCCTACACTCGTGCCGTCGTTTATGATGCCGACGAGCTCTCTTATGCTCTGCATATCCTTGCCGTCACGGTTGAGCGTGACACAGCCCAGATGCTTAAAGAACCATCTCGGCAATGCGTGCTTTGTCAGATCGACCTTGGCGGCGAACCTGACAGACTGCTTCAGCGTGACCGCAAGCAATATCGGATCGATAAACGAACTGTGATTGGCAAAGACTATATATGGCGTATCGGGCTCGTTTTTTGCGCCGACCTTTTTGACTCTGTAAAGCAAAAATACGAACGGCTTAATGAGAGCCCGTATGAATCTGTAAAACCTCATGCTGTCACTCTGTCGATGATCTGCTTTGCCGCGGCAAACGTGCCGTCGAGGTCAAGCAGCGAATTATCAAGCAATATTGCATCGTCTGCGGGAATTGCAGGTGCGGTCTTGCGATTTTTGTCATTGCTATCACGTGAGCGCATCGCATCAAGCGCTTCTTGCAATGTGATGTGAGTGCCTTTTGCGGCAAGCTCTGCTACTCTGCGCTGTGCTCTGACCTCGTCGGAAGCGATCAGAAATATCTTGACGTCGGCATCAGGCAGTATGACGGTGCCGATGTCACGACCGTCCATCACGACCCCGTGCGTGCGTGCGATGCTGCGCTGTGTCTCGAGCAGGAATGCTCTGACCTCGGGCATTGCCGAAACATCCGAAGCATATTTTGATATTTCGGGTGTGCGTATCTCTGCGCCAAGCCTTTTGTCGCCGAGATAAACGACGCCCTTGCCGTCCTCGAGCTGCATGGTAACGTCGATCTGCGGCAAGAGCTCTGTGACTCTTTGCTTGTCGGTCGATGCCACGCCTGCATCACGCACATAAAGCCCGATTGCTCTGTAAAGCGCACCCGTATCGATGTGTATGAGATTGTATTCTGCCGCTATTCTGTCGGCAAGCGAGCTCTTGCCCGAGCCCGAGGGCCCGTCGATGGCTATAGTCAAAATACCGTTCTTCATCTGATGCTCCGAAAAAATAAATCGCTAAGAACAATCTTAACACAAGAGACTGTCAAATGCAAGAGTTTTTTGCGATTTGCCCACAAATATTTATATTATATTTGCGCCAAAAACGCCTTTTGGGCATATAAAAAGCAAGCACCTTGAAAATCAAACGATTTTCAAGGTGCAAAATGCAAGCGGGCGACGGGAATCGAACCCGCACGGTCAGCTTGGGAAGCTGAAGTTCTGCCACTAAACTACGCCCGCAACACGATAAGTATATCACATATTTTCTTTATGTCAAGCAAAAATATGAGCGGTTTTAAAAATTGGTCTTGACATTCTCGGTTTTTCTGCTATAATACAAGACGATGTCACGGCATCCGCTAATGTAGCACAGGGGTAGTGCAGCTGATTCGTAATCAGCAGGTCGTGGGTCCGAATCCCACCATTAGCTTTTTATTTTTACCAAATCACCCTGCAAGGTCGCAGGGTGATTTTTTTGCTATTTTATCTTGATAAAACCAAAGCAGAGCGTTGCGATGACCTGAGCGGGAATGCCGATGATAAACAATATCCACCAGTTGCCGCCGCCGAGAACGAGCAACGAAACATATATCGCCGTCAAAACAGACCATATTATGCCCGACACCGAAATAAGCTTTGCTGTGTTGCCAAACCAGATAGAGCAAAAGACGAGCAGTGTTATAAACTCGGCAGGCAGGGCAATAATATATATCAGCCATACGACTCTGCCCGTCGCTATCCAAACCGCCGCGAATATCGCGGTGATCAGCAGCAAAAGTCCGAGCAGCGAAATGACGGTTATCAATTTGCGGTTGTGCATTTTTTCGGCGCTGATGGTCGTGACCTTTTCTTCGGGCGAGTGGCGCTTTAACATATAGTCGACCGTCACATCAAACAGCTTTGCCATCTGCATCAGAACATAGATGTCGGGTATCGCCTCGGCGCGCTCCCATTTTGAGACCGATTTGTCTGAATAGCCTATCTTTTCGCCGAGGTCTGCCTGGGTGAGATTGGCGTGCTTTCTGAGTGTCGCTATGTTTGCCGCGACTGTTATTCTGAGATCCTCCAAATTATTCGTGCTCCTTTGCGGTAGGTCTGAAAATCCTTGTAAAATAAGGGAATTCTACTGTTAGTAGAGTCGTGCTTCGCAGCAGTAGAATCGATGATCGTGATAGTAGGTTGGCTTTTTGACCGCCTTGTGATAGACTGTCGGCAGCAAAAAACAAGCGAGGTCGGTTTTTAAAAATGAAACTTTATATTTTTGGCGATTCGATATTAAAGGGCGTCACCTTCAGCGGCACAAAGGGCAGATACAGCCTTGTCGACAACGACTATAAAAGGCTCACCGAAAGCGGCTATGAGATAAACAACCTGAGCCGCATGGGTGCGACTATCGAATACGGCGAGAAGATAATTAAAGAAGAATTGACAGGCGAGGGCGATACCGTCCTGATAGAATACGGCGGCAACGACTGCGACTATATCTGGCGCGATGTTGCTTCAGATCCAAAAGCAGAGCATTCCTGCCGCACCTTGCCCGAGGTGTTCGAGCGCAAATACAGAGAGTGCATAGATTATGCAAGGTCAAAGGGTGCGCGCGTGCTTATATCAAACCTTATCCCTCTCGACAGCGAAAAATATTTTGACTTCATCAGCAATGGGCTCGACAAAAATACATTGCTCGGCTGGCTCGGCGACAAGAGTATGCTCTATCGCTGGCAAGAGAACTTCAGCCGCAGGGTCGAGCATCTTGCAGAGATCACCGGCGAAGAGCTGGTCGACCTTCGCGGAGCGTTCCTGCTCTCTCATGAATTCGGCGAGCTTTTGAGTGCCGACGGCATTCACCCGACCGAAAAGGGTCACAGGCTCATATGCGACACTGTCACAAAAGCGATCATAGGCTGAAACAGCTTTAAAAAATAACAGGCTTTTCGTTTATTAAAGGCGAAAAGCCTTTTGTGTTATTGCACCTAAATGATTTTTGTGATATAATGTGATATAATTATGATACGATATGTCCGCCGCCTGCGGCGAGTGCTTCGAACCTCGACAGCAGGTCAGAGACAGAATATTCGCCGTCGTCGTTGAAATACGACCCGACCCTGTCGCCAAACGGCAGGTACCAATGCTCGTCAAGCGCCTTCATCCCATAGCACGCACCTGCGACAGATGCCGCTGTTGCGGCGGTGCAGTCGCAATCGTGAGCCATCGCCACGCAGTTTGAAATTATATCGGTTATGCTTTCGCCAAAGCACAAAAGCGCATAAACGGTGAGAACTGCGTTGTTGAGCGTGTGTACGGCGCTCATGCCGGGGTATCGCTCGTCGACGAGCCTTATTGCATCCTCGGGCGAATGCACGTCCTTTGCGGTCTCAAATGCAAATTTGACAGCCTTTGCCATTTCACATTCTTTTGGAATATAGTCAAGCGCAATGGTCAGCGCCTCTTTTATGTCGTCACAGCCAAATGCCGCAGCAATTGCGGCTGCAAAATACTTTGAGCCGTATACGCCCTCGCCTCTGTGGCTGATGAGTGCATCGGTCTCTGCCATGCGTGCCGCTTCGGCAGGGTCACACGGGTTTATATATGCATATCCGTCGCAGCGTATGTCTGCGCCTATCCAGTCAGAATAGGGGTTGTTGATCTCTGCGCATTTTGCGGCGGGGATGCCGTTTTTGAGGTTCTTTAATGCGATCTCCTCTGCCGTCCAGGCGATGGTGAGATATTTTATCCAGTTTTCGCCGACATCATAGAGACTGAAATTCCTGCCGTATTTTTCAACGCAGAGCAGCGACAGGAAGGTATAGCCTATGTCGTCGTCGCTCGGAACGTGATCCAGAAACGGCTTTGTATAGCTTCTGCACAGCTCGTTGTATCTCGGCATCATAGGCTGCGGATGCATCGGCCAGTAATCGCGCGGAGGGAACGCAAAGCCTATCGCTTCTGCATAATCGTGCATCTGCTTGTTGCTCCAGCCCTCGACAGGCGCACCGAGCGTGCAGCCTGCAAAGCGTGAAAGCATTGCCGCCTTCAGCCTGTCTCTGTATTTCTCAAGTGTAATGCTGCTTTTCATCAGTCAAGCCCTCCTTGAAAGCGCCAAAGTTTTTTATCGACTTAATTATATACGAATAACTCAAAAAAGGCAATAGTTTTATGATTGAATATTTATTGGATAAGCAGACTGTTTACGACCGAATAAAAGCATCAACAAAGCCGCTTTTGCTGTATGGCATGGGCAACGGTGCCGAAAAGGCGGCAAAAGCCCTTTCACAGCACGGCATAGATTTTTGCGGTGTCGTTGCCTCTGACGGCTTTGCACGCGGCAATATGTTTTTGTCAAGCAAGGTGATGAGCTTTGCCGAGGCAGAGGCAAAATATAACGATTTTGACTGTGTTTTGTGCTTCGGCGCAGAGGGCGATGAGCTTGATATGCTTAAACAGATCGAAAACCGTCACACGATATATTATCCCGATCTCTCTCTCTATGGCGATACGCATATGTCAAAAGAAATGCTTTTGAACGAGCTCACCGAGATAGAGCGTGTATTTGACCTTTTGCAAAGCGACAGGTCGAGAGAAATATTTATGCAGAACCTCGAGCTTTCGATAACAGGCGACAGGCGATGCCTTGATTACGGCGAGTCTGATTTTGAAATGCCGGGCGAGTATTATTCCCACGATATGTTTCATATCGATATCGGCGCATATGACGGTGATACCGCGATAGAATATGCATCAAAAAACAGCACGTGCAAGGGCATTATCGCTGTCGAGCCTGACAAAAAGACCTTTATGCAGCTTAAAAGAAATACCGCCTTTGACGAGCGCATCAAATGCGTCAACGCCGCAGCGGCAGAGCATGACGGCACGATACAGTTTGCATCGGGTTCGGGCAGGGGGTCGGCTATCGGCGAGGGCGAATTAACAGAGGCCGTCACGATAGACCTTTTGGCAGACCGCAAAATGGCGTTTGCAGACGGCTTGAATGTCGGCTCGATAAAGATCGATGCCGAGGGCGCAGATCAGGCTGTGCTCTGCGGAGCGGTCAACACGCTTTGCGATTGCTATCCCACCGTGTCTGTGGCGGTATACCACAGGGCAGGTGATCTGTGGCGCATTCCGTATTATCTGCACAAGATCTGCGGCAGATATGTGTTTTATCTGGTACGCAAGCCGTTTTGCCTGCCGACATGGGATACATTTGTTGTTGCGGTCAAAAAATAACTCTTTATTTTTGCAAATAAAAGTGGTATGATATATCTATCAACCGAGAAGGATAGTGTTTTATGAGAGTCAGCGAGATATTATCAATAATTTCAAACGGCGGGTACAACACCGCACTTACCAGGCTTTACGGCGAATCGCAGCTTGCCGAAGCGCAAAAGCGCTGCATATCGCTTTGCGAGTCTTTTAAAGAGCTTTACGGCGATCTTGACGCAACATTTATATCAGTGCCGGGTCGCAGCGAAATATCCGGCAACCACACGGACCACAACAACGGCTGTGTGCTCGCCGCTTCTGTCGATATCGACATTCTTGCCATTGCCGCAAAGACCGACGACGGCTGTATGCGCATAAAGAGCGAGGGCTATCGTGAGGATTCTGTCGTGATAAGCGAGATCTCGCCCAAAAAGGTGCGCAAGAATTCCTCTGCCGCCATCATCGCAGGCGTAGCGGATTATTTTATCAAAAACGGCTATAAGGCAGGCGGCTTCTGCGCCTGCACCACCAGCAATGTTGCATCGGGCTCCGGCTTGTCGAGCTCTGCCGCATTTGAGGTCACGGTCGCAAACGTGCTCAACTATTATTATAACGACATGCAAATATCCCCGATGACGCTTGCCATCGCAGGCAAGTATGCCGAGAACGTCTTTTTCGGCAAGCCCTGCGGACTTATGGATCAGGCGGCGTGTGCACACGGCGGATTGCTGTTTATAGATTTCAGATCGACCGAGCACCCTGTCTGCGAGCGCCATCAGCTCGATATAGGCGACAGGTCGATGTTCATCGTCAATGTCGGAGCAAGCCATGCGGATCTGACAGATGATTATGCGTCTGTCCCTGCCGAAATGAAAGCGTGCGCCGCACTTTTGGGCAAAGAAACGCTTAGAGAATGCGACGAAGAAGCGTTTATGGCACGCATTCCGTATATGCGCGGACTCGTCGGCGACAGAGCCATTATGAGAGCACTGCACTTTTTTGCCGAAAACAAACGTGTGCTTTCGCAGCTTGAATGCATCAAGAGCGGCGATACCGAGGGCTTTATGGCACTCGTAAAGCAGTCGGGCGATTCTTCCTATAAATATCTGCAAAACGTTTATACCCCTGCAACTCCGACCGAGCAGGCGCTTGCGCTTGCACTTTGCCTGACAGAGCGAATGGGCTTCGTCTGCCGTGTTCACGGCGGTGGCTTTGCAGGCACCATACAGGCGTACGTCCCTCATGAAAAATGCGCTGAATATAAAAACGCTGTCGAAAAGATCTTTGGCGTCGGCTCTTGCGCCGAGCTCAACATAAGACCCTACGGTGCGGTCGCCTTCGACGGAGAAAAAATATATGAATGCCGTCAGTGAGGCGATAAAGCCGCAGATCTGTATGCTCGCCTCGTCGTCACGCGGCAATAGCGCGTGTGTCAGATACGGCGAGCACACAATACTCATCGATGCAGGCATTTCGGCAAAGCGCATCAAGGACTCGCTTGCCGATATAGGCTGTCCCATCGGCACTCTTAATGCGATATTTATAACTCACGAGCATACAGACCATATCTGCGGACTCGAGGTCTTGATGAAAAAGCTTGACCTGCCCGTATATGTCCCTTCGGGTTGTATTGACGATATATTATATTCCTGCCCGTCCGCCTCTCGCAATCTCGTGCCGATAACAGACGGTCAAAGCATAGAGGTCGGCGGAATGACTGTCACGCCATACAGGACGCCGCATGATTCTTTGGACAGCGTCGGATATCGCGTGCAGTTCCCGAGCGGCGAATGCCTCGGCTATGCCACCGATATAGGTCACATTACCAAAAATGTCGTAGCGATACTTGACGGCTGCCAATATGTCGTCGTCGAGTCAAACCACGACCTGCCGCGTCTGATGTCGGGCGCTTATCCCGATAGCCTAAAGCGCAGAATATCCGGCAACGGAGGGCATTTGGCAAACCAGGGCATAACAAAAATGCTGCCCTACCTTGTCAAGAACGGCGCAAGGCATATTATGCTCGCACATCTCAGCGAAGAGAACAACACGCCCGAGCTTGCCTATGCCTCGGCGAAGAGCGCCTTGGCTGAATACGGCTATACCGTCATTGAGAACGGAGAGGGCGACGTCGATCTTTGCGTAGCCGCACCCCGAAATATTGTTTGCATATAATTAAAAGGCACAAAAACATATTAAAAAATAAAAAAGAGGAGCTTTATCATGGCAAAACTTGGATTACAGATCTATTCTATACGTGACGACTATGCAGCGGATTATAAGGCTGCAATAGCCTCTGTCAAGGAGATGGGCTTTGACGGCGTTGAGTTTTTCGGCGCACTCGAAAGTCACACCCCCGAGGAGCTGCGTGAGGCGTGCGAAGTGGTCGGCTTAGAAATATGCGGCTATCACACACCCTATGAGGCTTTGTCTGACGATCGCCTTTGCTCGACGCTCGATTATATGCGCCGCCTCGGCAACAAGTATATCATCGTGCCCTGGATGCCGCAGATGGATTCTGCAGGCTGGCAGACAGTTATCGACAGATTCAATGCAATAGCGCCCACATTGCGTGCCGAGGGCTTTAGATTCGGCTTCCACCTGCACAAATTCGATGTTGCAGAGCTTGACAACGGCTCTTTCGGCTGGAAGATGACAGGCGAGCAGACCCCCGACGACTTTATCATGCAGTGCGACATCGGCAACTGCTTTGGCGGCGGCAGAGACGGCGTCGAGGTCTATGAGATGTTTGCGCAGAAATCCGCTACGTTCCATGCAAAGCCCTTTAGGGCAGACGGTGACCAGGACCTTTGCATCGGCACAGACGATGTCGATTGGCACAGAGTCATCGCTCGCTCTAAAAAAGAGAACTGCGAGTGGGTCATCATCGAGATCGAAAAGGGTCAGAGCATCGGCAGCCAGACCATATCCGACAGCGCCAAGTATCTCAGACAGATAATGGACGCCGAATAATTGGTTATTAATGTAAAAAGAGAGCTTTTGCGGCTCTCTTTTTATCATATTTGCGTTTGTTTTGGCGCTTTGAGTGTCAGCGTGTGCTTGCCCTTTTGCAGTTTTATGGGCAGACAAATGCTTTCGCCATCGAGAAAGATGCCGTCTGCGCTATCCGAGGCGATTATTTCAAGAGTGCATTCGCCTTTTGTGATTACGCATGAAAAATCCGTGTTGGGCACGACATCTATCGTGTCGCCGCATAGCTTTATGCCCATATAATGCTCGAGCAGCAGCTTATAATACCAGCCTGCCGAGCCTGTATACCAGCTCCAGCCTGCTCTGCCGAAGGCGTTTACTGCGGTGTAGATGTCTGCCGAGAGCACATACGGCTCGCCCTTGTAGCGCTGCATATCGCTTTTTGTGAGGTTCTTTGATATGGGGTCAAGCATTTTAGTTATTCTTTTTCCTATCTCGCAGAGCCCCGACTCGAACGCCGCTATCGCAAGCCATACTGCCGCGTGGGTATATTGACCGCCGTTTTCGCGTATTCCGGGCGGATAGCGCCTTATCACACCTGCAGGTGACCTGCCGTTGTCAAACGGCGGCGAAAGCAGCTTGAGAACGCCGTCCTCTGCCAGCAGATTATAGGCGTTCTCGACAGCATTCCTGCCGTTTTTTGCCCCTGCAAACACCGCAAACGCCTGTACTGCGGCATCTATCGCGCACTCGTCGCTGCCTTTTTTGCCGTATATTTTGCCGTCGCCTGCGATCGCCCTGATATATCTGCCGTCGCTGTAATGCCTTTCGGTGCTTTGCAGCATTTCTGCGGCACGTGCTGATATTCTGCCTGCGCTTTCGCCTGCAAACGGCAGGAACGCTTTTGCGGCGACGATATAGATAAACGTCGTCAGCATACTTTCGCCCAGCATTTCAGAGAAAGCATCGTTCCAGTCGCACGAGCCCATCAGTGCAAGCCCGTGCGTGCCTGTTTCTGTTACATCGAGCGCTCTCAGGCAATGCTCTCTCAAAGAGAAGCTTTCTTTGGTTTTATCCGGCGCTTCATAGCGCTCTTTTTTATTGCCGAGCGGTTCTGACGATAAAAAGCATATTCTTTCATCCAATATCGCTTCGTCGCCTGTTATGCGGATATATTCGCCTGTCGCAATAGGCAGCCACAGCATATCGTCAGAGCATTTTGTGCGCACTCCGCCTATGCCCTCGTGCCACCAGTGCATTACGTCGCCCTCGATATATTGATGCGAAGCGGCGCTCAGGATGTGATTTTTTGCCTTTTCGGGTACCGAATATGCGAGCATCATGCAGTCCTGAAGCTGATCTCTGAAGCCGTATGCGCCGCCTGCCTGCCAGAACGATGCACGCGCCAAAAGCCTGCATACGCCTGTTTGTATCGGCAGTATTCCCATCAGCGCAGTCAGCGTTTTTGATTGCAGCTTCGCTTTAATATTCGGAATAAACTCTGTTGCGGCAATATCTGCTGCAAGGCATATGGCATCGGTGCTTTTTTTGCGCAGTGCAGACAGTTCTTTTTGATCAGCAGAGGCGATGATAAAGCGAGTGCTCGAGGTGTGTGAAACAATAAGCCTGTCGCTTGCACCACGCTCGCCAATCATAAAATGTGCGAGGTCTGTATCAAGCCTTGCATTGTCAGCGCCTACGAACACAGCATTTTGAGCTCGTCTTGACGGTATATTTTCAAACCAAAATCCGCACTCGTCCTTTGCTGCCGCCGTATTTGTGTTTTGGCTTATGCCGTCGGGTGAGCAGGGGAGCAGCGACAAAGCGACCTCGAATTTGTTTGTGTCGTCAAAGTGCACGTCGATTATCTTGGCGTTTATCTCGCTGTCGATCACGACAGTCACTTTATAGGCGTATCCGAACAAGCTGCCCTCGTATGCGGCGTGTGCGGCAAAAAACGAAACTCTTTTTGCACATGCGCAGAGGTCATAGTATTCAGAACCTATGCGGCAGATGAGAATTTCTCCGTTCAAACCGCTGTGAGGATCGCAGGAATGATAGGTTATTCGCTTTTCTCTTGCGTTGCCGTCAAAGGTGTAGCCGAGCGACGAATGCGTTATAACAGCGCCAAAGCCGTTTTTGTTTGCCAAAACGAGAGTTCGCGGGAGCGGCGGAGCAGTAGTCGTGTCTATGACATATGCGTCTTCGGTAAACCCTCCCTCGGCTGTCGGCAAAGCAAAAGATACATCGCTTTTGATATCGTCGCCTGCAGATCTCCTGATGTGCGGCACTGATGCTATGCTCGTGCCGTCCTCGACAGGCAATGCGCATTTTGACAGGTTGACGTGTATGTCGGCAAGCATTTTAAGCTCGTCGGTCATACTGCCGGGCAAGAATATTCCGCTGTTTATATACCCTTCGAGCCCGTTTGAAACGCACAGTCGGCGTATGAATTTTTCGAGAGGTCTGTTATAGTTATCGCTCTCGTCGATGCATATCGCCAGATCGATCTCCAGAAATCCGCGTATCATGGCGGCGTAGGCGGCTATCCAATCTGACAGCGCTTTTTCGGTGTGCGGAAACGCCTCGAGCAATATCAGCCTCCTGTCGCCGCTTATGCCGTGCTGCCACAGCGCCGAAATGTCTGCTTTGGGGAGCTTTGCGAATGCTTTTATCTGCCTTGGCATACAGCATTTTCTGAGACAGAATGACATTATGTCACCTGTCGGCTCGTTTGCGGCAGAGCATTTTGCCTCGATCCTCAAAAATGCGAGGTTCGAGAGCGCTGCCTCAAGTGTTTCGCCTGCCGTCACGATAAAACAGGTCTTGCCGCCTCTGATAGGGGTGGTGCGTATCAGGCAAAGCGGAGAAATGCAGGCGCCGACTCTGCTGTCGGGAATTATCGAGTCGATGTCGGAAACTGTTGACAGACCGTTTGCGTTTATGCACTCCTTCGACGTGGTAAATTCAAAGGCGATATGCTTGTCACGTATCGCAGCGACGAGATATTGAACCCCCTTTGCAGACCTTCGCTTGAATATCAGTGCGTTCTGTTCGGCATCATAATAGCCCTCGACGAACAGCCTTGAATAGGCGGGGTGCGAGTCGAAATCACGCATTTTGTCGAGGCTCGGCTCAAAGCAAAGCGTGATGCTGTATTTTTTGCGGTTGTCGGCAGAGGTCTCAAAAAAGAATCCGGGGCGTGCTCTGCCTGCTCTGATTACGGTCTTGCCTGTGAATGCCTGTGACGAGTTGATCTGCGACACATATTTAGTGCCAAGCTCGCCGCTGTAATTGCCCTCGCCGTGAAGCGGCGCACAGCCAAAGCAGCCGCTCTGGTCGCAAAAGCGTATCACTACCGAGGGCAAAAGCTCATACCTGTTAAAATCGCAGATGTTCAGCATGCTTTTGCCGAACAGCATTCTCACATGCCCCGACGATGAGCAGATCGCCGACACTCCGTTGCCGCTCAGCAATGCAAATTCGGGCTCTGACAACGAGAAATTGCCTGTCGGCGTCGGCTTAAACAGCTTGTTATCGGACAGCCTCGTTATCACCGACGAATTGCGGTCGTAGATGGCAATGCATGGCGGCACACGCTCCTTGAGCAATTCGAGTGACGAGGATATATGGTGATCCGAAACAAACCGCTTTATAAATATATCGTCCCTGCAGGCGTTTGCGCAGGCTATGATGCTCATGCCGACGTGGTGCGACATAAAGCTGCGCACGATGAGCCCATCGTCTTTCTCAGCAATATAATCGTTCGCCTCATAAAGTCCGTATTCGCCCTTCATGCCGTTGCCGGCGAACGCCTTCAGAGCACCTATAACGCTTTGCTCTTTGGTGCACAGCATGAGATATGCCGCATACGGAGCATATACAAAGCCGCCGCTTTGGTAGGTGCAGAGTGCGACCTCCTGTATTCCGTGCGCCTTGTACGCATAGTTCATCGCCGAGTCAAAGGCATAATATCCGCTCTCTGAAATGCCGAACATTTTGTTTTTTGCCTTTGAGCGCTGCATCATAAACGCAAACGACAGCGATTCTGACAAAAACGAGTTTTTGTATTCAGGCAGAAACAGCGACGGCAAAAAATATTCAAACGCCGTGCCCGACCAGCTAAGCATTCCGATATATCCGTTTTGCGTGGTGCACATTCTGCCGAGCCTTTGCCACGAGCGTTTGTCACAAAATCCGAACGCGACTGCGGCATATGCCGTCAGCCTGAATTCGCTCATATAAAGATCATAGCACGACATATCGGGCTTATCGGTCAGTGCGCTTATGCCGAGGCTGAAGAGATGCTTTTTGTGGTCATAAAATATGCCGAGATCTGTGCTTTTTATCTCGTCATCGCATAATTCTATAGCTCTCATCAGCTTTTCTTTGCTTTCGCCGAGGTATTCATAAAGCCCCATTCTCAGCGCAATCAGACAGCAAAAGCAGTTGCCGCAGTCGACAGACGAAACATAGTCGCCGAGCGGCATAGTTGTCGAAAGGTCATACCAGTTATAAAGGCATGATCTGTAACGCTTCAGTCCTTTGACAGTATTCAGCGTTTGCAGTATGCGCTCTGCCATTTCGTCGGTCGAGATGAACCCGAGGTCTCTTGCGGCGAGCACCGAAACGAGATAAAAGCCGATGTTGGTCGGTGAGGTTCGCATTGCGGTGCGCATTTCGGGCGAGTATTGAATGTTGTCGGGCGGCAGATGCTTTGTGTCTGCTCCGACTCTGTTTTCAAAGAAGCGCCACATCTCTTTTGCCGATTCGAGCAGAAATTGCCTGTCTGACTTTGAAAAGGTCTTTTTGTCAGCGGCAAGCCTTTTTGACAGCAATATTTCTGATATAGGATAGCACAAAAACAACGCCGCTGCCAAAACGCCTGCAAGCGTTTTTGTAAACGGCAAGAGCAACACACCCATTGACAGTGAAACACAGGTCGGTATGATGCTTGCCGTCATTCCCTCTGCTTGCATTGAGGTCGTCCATTCAAGCGTTCTTTTGCCCGAAAACAGCCTGAACAGGGCGCGCACAGCAGCGTCGGCGCTTATATATCCGCTTACAGGCACGAATACGCAGGACCACAAAAAATAACCTGTCGCCTGCGATAAGGCGGTGAGCGAGCGTGTGAAATATCTGCGCAGCGTAAACGCTCCACCCGAAACGAGCGTAGATATGACCGACAACAAAAACGGTATTATCAGGTGCGAAAGCGATAAAAGCAGATAAAGAAATGCATTTTTGCGTATAAAGAGTGCGCACGCGATAAGCGCCAGAGCCGACAAAACATTTGTGAGCGCTCGCCTGATGTTTGACAGTATCTTATATTTTCCAACGCACGATATTTCGCTTTTGCCAAGCATGACGATATTTTGCATATCGCCTCTTATCCATCTGTGCATTCTTTTGCAGAATGCGCCGGGTGTTTTTGGGCAGTCGTCATAAAACACGGTTTCGGGCACAAAAAGCGTGCGTGCTATCTCGCCCTCTACTATGTCGTGTGAAAGTATAACGCCGTCGGGCACGGCATTGATCACTGTATTATAAAACACCTCGACATTGATAAGCCCCTTGCCGCAAAAAGTTCCTTCGCCGAATATTGCCGTGCTGCGGTCAAACGAAACGCTTTCGTATGCGTCGTTGCCGGGCTCGCCTGAGATGAGGCGCGAAAAATAGGTTCTGTACGCTGCCTCGAGGTCGGTCCTTATCGCAGGCTGGATTATTCCATAGCCTTTTATAACTCTGCCGTTTTTGATGCACGGCCTGTTCATCGGATGCAAGGCCGCTCCGAGCAGCTCGTTTAATGCGCCTATCGGCATATGCGTGTCACGGTCGAGCGTGCAGATATATTTTACTTCGCCAAGGTCTGCGTTGCCGTATATGCTCCCGCCTGTCTTTTCGCCCGAAAGCAGGCGTACCAGCTCGCATATAGCGCCTCTTTTGCGCTCGTGAGCACGCCAGACATCGTCTTTTTTTGAGTATTGCCTTTCACGCAGATAAATGCAAAACCTGTCGCCCCATATTTTGCACAGGTCGTCGATGCGAGTTTTTGCATAGCGTGCTATCGCTTCGTCCTCGGGCATGGTCTTTTGCTTTGCATCGGCAAGATCGGCAAGCAGGCAGAACACGACATTTTTTTCCTTGTTTGAAGCGGCGAGCTGTGATAGCCTGTCAAATATTTCTTTGTCCTTTTGCTCGCCGAAAAGCAGAGTGGTTATGGCTATGACAGTCTTTGCACCGCCTGTTATCTCGCTTGGCAACAGCCTTTTGGTCGGCTTGCTTTTTTTGAGCGAAACAAAAAGGTCTGCCACGGCAAACGCACCTTCGATGACCGAGAGCACGCATAGCACTGCCCAAGGTCCGAAGACATAAAAGCCCAAAAGCGCTATGGCGAGCGCAATAATAAACAAAACAATATATATCGCAATATTGCCGCTGTTTTCGTTTTCAAACAGCAGATTGCCGAATGGCTCGTTTTGTATAGATGCCTTTGATGCGATGGCATTTGCAAGCGAGATTTCCGAGCTATGCTTTTTGAATGCGAGCCTTTGCAGCCGCATACGATAGCTGTTTTTTGTGGCGTCGTCAAAAAGGGCATAGTCCTTTTCGAACGCCTTGAATATTTTTTCTGGCAGATATGCGGCATCGAATAATGCGTCTGCTTCTATCGACGATGTGAAACGTAAAGTGGTTATGCAGCCCTGCAAAAGCTCTCTGTCCTTCTGCAACAGGCATATTTTGCTAAGCTTTTTAAGCACGCACAGGTCGATGAGAGAGGGCACGGCATAGACCGAGCCTGCGGTCAGCTCAAATTCTGCCGAATTTTCTGATAGATAGCCTGTCACGTCACGCTCGGTAAGCGCATAGCTCTTTTGCTCGCAGAGCCATTGGAGCTTGTCTATCAAAAACTTTTTGCACGCCCTGCGCTCGAGCCTTTGAATGCCCAAATACGCCTTGTCTATCAGATGCATATTGTCGCATATCCACGCAAATTCGCCCTGAGAATTATAAAGCGCCGTTTTTTGCGTCCGTCGTATCGCACAAAACGCCCTTTTTGCTTCTTTAAAGACATTTAAAGATACATTTTTTTGCATTGCATTCCGCCTCGCCATATAGAGTTTTGTTTGAGTTTTACTTATTTTTGCCATTATTTACGCATTTATCCCCGTGAATGCTGAAAATAAAATTTGACAGTATAATCCCTTGCCGTTTTACAAACATTATTGTCGATGCAAAAACAAAAAAGCAGGTGAGGGATGAGCATCACGATTAAAAGAATAAAGAAAATAATTGTTTTATTTGCGGCGCTGGCGCTGATGTCGGCTGCCGTATTGCCTGCGGCGGCTATCGGCGAAACAGTCTATGCGGGTGGAAATGCTTTTGGCATAAAGTTTTTCACCAAGGGCGCACTCGTCGTCGGAATAAGCGCTGTTGAAACAGTCTCGGGGCTTGCTTCTCCGTCAAAGGAGGCAGGCATCAGGTCCGGCGACCTCATCACTGCGGTCGACGGCGACGAGGTGCTTTCGGGCGATGAATTTTTGCGTATCGTTTCAGAGAGTGGCGGCAAGGCAATGAAAATGACTGTCATGCGAGGCGAAACGACCTTTGAAACGACAGTCAAGCCTGTTTCGGATGCACAGTCGGGCGCATATAGGCTTGGTATGTATATCCGTGACTCGGCAGCAGGCATAGGCACTGTGACCTATGTGCTTTCGGACGGCAGGTTCGCAGGGCTCGGACACGGCATTTGCGACAGCGAAACAGGCACGCTTTTGCCGCTTGCCGAGGGTGCGGTCGTCGATGTTGAGATAACAGGCGTAGTCAAAGGCAAGCGCAATATGCCGGGAGAGCTCAAGGGCACATTTGGTTCTGTCCGCAAGGGAACACTGTTTTCAAATACCGAAACAGGCGTCTATGGCGGCTATTACCGCTTTCCCAAGGCTTTGACAGAGCCGACGGTTACGGCGCACGCCAAAGAGGGCAGGGCGCAGATACTGACCACCTTGGGCAGAGACGGCATAAAAAGCTATGACATCGAGATCGAGAGCGTTGACGGCAGCCAAAGCACCAAAAACCTCATGATCAAGGTCGTTGATAAAGAGCTGATCGAGCGCGCGGGCGGCATTGTTCAGGGAATGAGCGGCAGTCCTATAATGCAGGACGGCAAGCTCGTCGGAGCGGTCACGCACGTCCTCGTCGGAGATCCGACACGCGGCTATGGCATATTTATCGAAAATATGCTGGATGCGGCTGAATAAAAAATCGGGCACTATGGGTTGTCAATAAACCTTGGGTGTCCGACTTTTTTACTGAGCACACCTTGACAAACGGCAATTCTTATGATAATATTCAGTTGACTGCGGATTATCATAAAATTACACGAGAGGTATCGCATGACTTATATCACACGTGAACTTGAAAGAAAATTTTTAAAGCTGAATGATTTTTTCAAAGTTGTTCTCGTGACAGGTGCGCGCCAGGTGGGCAAAACCACCATGCTCAAGCATTTGGCAGAGAGCGGCAGGACATATGTCACAATGGATAACGCTATGGCGAGAGAACTTGCGCAGTCTGATCCGATATTGTTTTTTCAGACCTACAAGCCGCCGATATTAATTGACGAGATACAAAAAGCGCCCGAATTGTTTGAGCAGATAAAGCTGATATGCGATGAAAGCGATCAAAAAGGCCTTATCTGGCTTACCTGCTCGCAGCAGTACAAAACGATGCAGCGTGTGCGCGAAACTCTATCCGGCAGGATAGGCATATTGGAGCTTTACAGCCTTTCAGCCAGAGAAAAAGCAGGGCTTTTGTTTGATGAGGATCTTGATTTTTCGCTTGCGACCCTGCAGGAGAGGCAACGCAGAGTGCAAAAAAACAATATTATTGATGTGTTTGAGCATATATGGCAGGGCGGAATGCCGCAGGTTCAGGGTGTGGACAGCGAATTGAGACAGGATTATTTTAACTCGTACATCGACACCTATCTTATGCGAGATGTTACCGAAGCGGGTGGGATAACCGACACGATAAGGTTTCGCAAGTTTCTTGTCGGCTGCGCCTCTCTTGTTTCAGAGCAGGTCAACTATACAACGCTTGCCGAGTCTGCCGACATCGCACCCGGAACGGCAAAAGAGTGGCTCAAGCTGCTCGAGGGCTTGCGCGTTGTTTATCTGCTTGCGCCTTATTCAAACAACGAGCTCAAGCGCCTCAGCAAGACACCAAAGCTTTATTTCTGCGACACGGGACTTTGCGCATACCTTTCGATGTGGCTGACGGCAGATACATTGCGAAACGGCGCCGCATCGGGGCATTATTACGAGAATTATGTTGTGATGGAACTTGTCAAGAACTACGCTTATTCAAGATCCAAGGTCAACATTACCTATTATCGTGATTCTAACGCCAAAGAGATCGACCTTTTTGTTGAGGAAAACGGCGTGATACATCCGCTTGAGATCAAAAAGAGCGCTTCGCCCGACCGCCGAGAGATCAAAAAATACAGCGTGATCGACAAAGCGTCGCTCCATCGCGGCAACGGCGGCATCATCTGTATGTGTGAAGAGCCAATACCCATCGATGCGGAGAATTGCTTTATCCCGAGCAATCTTATCTAATATCTTTCTTTATAAATACAAATATGTATCCTCTTTCCGCATATAATGGTCGGGGAGGGTTTATATGAAGATAGCTTATTGTTTGCCACAAAAAGCAGCCGCTTTCGGCGGCGTTATGGTCAAGGATCGCCTTTTGCTGACAGGCGGTCATGAGCCGACAGCGTATTGGCTTGATATGTCCGATGGTTCGTGCCTGTCAACTGTTCGGCTTTCTCAGCCTATAAAAAGCATTTCACGTGACAAAAACGGCTTTGTTGCCGTTAACGGCGACACGCTCATCCTGCTTGACAATACGCTTTGCGAGCAGGCGAGCGTCAGACTGCCGATTAAGGCGACAGGCGTTTCTGTCCAAAGGGACGGACTTATAGCAGTCGTGTCAGACGGCTCTGTGTTTATAACAGACCTCGGCGGCAATATGACTGCCGTCTGCGCACACAGCAATTGCATCGGCTATGCCGAGTCGCTTTCTGCCCGCGCGTGTGTGTATGAGCACCGTGGCAGGACGCATATCGCGATAGATGCGCCGTCGGCAAGCTTTGACAATGTATTGCCGTCTTATTTGTCGTTCCGCTCGCTTATTGTCGAGGGCGCTGATGTTTACGGTCTTTTCGGATATGGTTATATCTATAACTGTGTCCTGCCGATATTCTCGGGTGGACTTGACATAATGTATAAATATTCTGATAGAAAAGGCTTTTTTGACCTGCTGCGTCAATAAGCCTTTGTGAGGTGAAAGTATGCAATATATTCTCGAGGGCTCAAATATTCCTTCTGCGCCTTTAAGGCGTGACGATTCGTGCAAGACCGATTTCGGCACAGTCGGCGCTTTGACGGGCTGCGATGAAATGACAGGCGCAGCCATACTTTGCGGCAGGGCGGTATTGCACTGCGGAGCAGGCCTGCTCGTGCAGTCAAGCCAAAGAAAAGCGCTCGATATATTGCGGCTCGCCGTTCCCGAAGCGATATGCGTTTCGCCCGAACGACTCTTTGAGCGCAGGCTCGATTCGTGCGTGATAGGCTGCGGCATAGGCAGGGGGTATGACGAGCTCCTGCCCGACTTATTTTGCAGGCTTGATATTCCGACAGTTATAGATGCCGATGGCATAAATTTTATTGCGATGCATAAAGATATAACAAAAAACATGCATTGCAGCCTTGTCATCACGCCTCATCCGGGCGAAATGTCACGTCTTACGGGACTTAGCGTGCCCGAGATACAGAGCGACAGGATAAATATTGCCATCGATCTTGCCGCCGAAATAAACGCCGTAACTGTTCTCAAGGGTCATAATACCGTCATAGCTATGCCAAACGGCGACGCTTTTGTCGATCATCTCGGCGGAACAGAGCTTGCCAAGGGCGGCAGCGGCGACGTATTGGCAGGCATTATCGCATCGCTTTGCGCGCAGGGAATGTCTGTGCGTGATGCCGCACTGCTCGGCGTACACACGCATTCCGCCGCAGGCAAGAGCCTCGCCTCTGAATACGGAGTGCGCGGCGTTATGCCGTCCGATCTTTGCGCCGAGGCGGGCAGGCTGCTGTGCTGATGGGTAAATCAGCGAGAGGGGAATACTGCCATCAAAAAAATAATTGCAACAATTCTTTTGACTATCTGCATTTTGACATGCTCGTGCAATACGATAACGCCGTTCATATATGACGGCACAGTCGTCAGATGCTCTGAAGCCGAGTTTAAATTAAGCCTTTTGGGCGAAAGCGCCGAGGTTGACATAATCAAGCCCGAAACTTTAGCTGGAATGCATATTTCGTTTGGTGAAAAAATCCTGTGTAATTACAAGGGACTCGAGACTGTCCTTCCGCAAACGGCGTGCGAAATACCGTTTGATGCGCAAAGAGCAGCAAGGCTCATCAACACTTCGGCCCCTGTTTCGAGGTCGGAGGGCGAGAACGGAGATATTATTTTTACTTATTCGCTTGACGAAACGCGCTTGTTAGTGTATTATGACAGTCAGAAGCATAGCGTCATCGGCTTTTTTGTCGGTGACAGATATTATGAGATCGTAACGGAGAATTAAAAATTGCCTTCACACAGAGCATTTGCCGAGATAGATCTTTCGGCAATAGAACACAATTATAAATACATAAGCTCGCTTTCGGGCGGAGCGCGCATTATAGCGGTCGTCAAGGCCAACGCCTATGGCCACGGAGCGGTCAGAGTTGCAGAGCGACTCGAGAAGCTCGGCTGCAATATTTTTGCGGTAGCGTGCCTCGATGAGGCTGTTCAATTGCGCAATGCAGGCATCAAGAGCGACATTCTTATACTTGGCGTGACGCCTGAGGAGGATGCTTCGTTGCTCGAGCAGTACGGCATAATGCAGGCTGTCACCGATGTCGGCTATGCAAGGGCGCTGTCCGAACGCGCACACGTCAAGGTGCATATCAAGGTCGACACCGGCATGTCGAGGCTCGGCATTTATTGCCATTCTGCAAATGATGTTTCGATCGCCGCAGATGCCGCACAGACGATAGCCGATATGCCGAATATCGATGTATGCGGCATTTTCACCCATTTTGCAGAATCGGATGACACAGGCTCTGAAATGACCGAGCGGCAGTATAAGCTGTTTGTTTCGGTTACCGATGAGCTCGCGCGCCGTGGCGTCAAGGTCGGACTTCGCCATTGCTGCAACAGCGCCGCAATACTTGCGTTTCCGCATATGCATCTCGATGCAGTCAGACCCGGCATAATTCTTTACGGACATTCACCTGCGCCTGATGCTATGACAGACAAAAACCTTTTGCCGGCGATGAAGGTTGCCTGCCGTGTCTATTCTGTCAAGCAGTTGAAATGCGGTGACCGCATAAGCTATGGCGGAACGTTCACCGCTCCGCACGATATGACTGTTGCAGTCATTTCGATCGGCTATGCCGATGGCTTTTCTCGCATCCTGTCCGGCTCTGCCACCGTAAGCATCGGAGGCGTCGATTGCCCGATAGTCGGCAGGATCTGCATGGATCTCTGCATGGTCGATGTTTCTAATGCAAAGGACGTTCGCCGTGGCGATATCGCCGTCATATTCGACGGCGCGGATAGCGTTTGCCGCATCGCAACACAGATGAATACGATCAATTACGAGGTGCTGTGCATGTTCCGCCAGCGCGTCGAACAAATCTATAAATAATTCAAAAAACAGGCATTCCATTCTGTTGACAAAGCGCTTTAGAGGTGATATACTGCATACAGAGCATAGGCGGTGTGTCATCAAAAGAGGTGCTTATCATGTCGTGCAGGTTAATTATAAATCATAGATTGCTGTTTATTTTTTAAGCGCATAGGTCGCCATAGGGACGACTTATGCGCTTTTTTCGACTCACACAAAATAACGACGATTTATGAAAGATACTAACTGTGAAGAAACATTTTATACGAATTACTTTATCTCTCGTGCTTCCGATGCGGTAATACCTGCAAGATGCATCTGGAGCATAACTGTTGCCTATGGCGGTGGTTGTCTCGTTAAGAATACCTATAATTCAAAGTACTTATATTCGTCGGGGAATTTTGTATATACTTCGTCGTCAACGGGATCTAATGGAACGTCCACTTATGACACAAGAGTTTGGCGTATTGCAAGTACAACGTATTATGGAAACAGCTCTTCCAGTACTCACAGAGAATTGAGTGCATACAGCAGTTTCCCTGATTACGAGTTAGAAAATAGACAGAGCAGGTATTTCTATATCGACGAGTACTACAGCAACGAAATGTGGTGTAGTTCTTCTACTGATTTTCTGTATTCAGTATCACCAACCGGAAAAGTTACGGTTTCCTCCGGCAAGCTTAATGCTATTGAGAGAGGCGTTGTAACGATTTCAGCGAATCACAAATTAAAACCATCCTGGCAAGATATAATGGATACGGAGATGCTGCGGCAGAGTATGGAGATATTTGCTACGAGTACTATGAAATGTTCGAAAGTATAAATAATTGATTTTTGTTGACGATGAAGCATATGCCGCTTCATTGAGAAAGTGAGGAATTCATGAGAAAGTTAATGATAGTAGTTGTGTCGGTTTTGCTTATTCTTGCAATAGGCTCGGGTGCCGTATTTGCGGCCGAATACTTCAAGGAGAAGGAAAATGAAAATAACCTTAACATACTGATGGAAGTGTTTTCAAGTACAATCTCTGAGTACGCAGATGCGGATATAATTGAAACAAAGAGCGTTTATGGCAAGCTGAACGGCAATGGAAATGGAACCCAATATTTTGGTAGTGTCTTGATTCGAAAAGACTCCATTAAAGATGTTGCTTCGCTGGTTGAAAAGCTTGATCTGCAGTTTGAAATTGTAGAATATTGTGTGCAAGATGAATGTGATATTTCTTCAAAATATCTTGAACACAAAACTCTGAGGTATGATTCACCCATTGATTCTGATTCAGAGTACATATCGCTTATCTTTTTCAACTCCAAACACCCTGATAGCGATTTTCTTGACATAGCTGGACACTAATAATTAAAGAAAGGCTTGGAACAAAACTATGATGAAACCTAGAAACAAAAAGCTTATCGTGTCCGGCATACACTGTCTGCTATGGGCAGTGCTGCTGGTTTATTCGCTGATAATGCAGATGGCATATGATTATTCGGCAGAAGAGCCGCTTGGAGCTTTTCTTCAGAACGGCGTGTTTGCGGCGTTTAACGCGTTTTTTGCTGTCGGACTGTTCGCCGCAATAATATTGCTTTTGTCGTTCAGAGCCGATAACGGCACATCGTTCGGCAGGGCAACTGTCATTGTTTCGGCGTTAGCCAATGTTATGTCATATGTTTCTGTTGCTCTGTTGCTTTTAATAAACAGAGACTTTGTCCTGCTCTTTGTGGCGGCGTGGTTGGTGCTTGCGCTCGCATCTCTCGTCATGGTCGTCATTCAAAACAGCAAAGCTTAAAGCGCTCGAAAAGGCATCGTGAACAAAGCAAAAAAGCATAGCGTTGCCAATTGGCATTGCGATAATTGCTGCTATATAAACAAAAAACTCTCTCGAGACACCTCGGGAGAGTTTTAATATTATGGTTTATATTCAATTCTCGTCGATGACAGGGATCGTATACTCGCCGTCTGCGCTTCTGCCGTATTCGACTGCGTCGGCAGTCTCGATGCGCTTCATATAGAGAGTCAGCACGCGCTGCAAGGGCTCTTTGATCTCGTCCTCGCGGTACATAAGAGGGGGCAGTCCGATATCAAGATTGGCTCTGACCTCTTCGGCGATGTCGTCGTCAAGCTCTGCAATGAGCTTTTCGGGGTCTTTTAGGAATATGCCGAGCACGGGGGCGTTCTTTGTGCCGAATATGCGTGCGCTCGAAATGCTCTTCCACGAGATAAAAAGGTTTTTGCCGGGCGAGGTGATAAAGTCATAATATCCGTTGCGGCAGACTATCATCGCATCCTTGGGCGAGATCAGTCTAAAGACCGTATAAGCCGCCATAAAAACGAAATATGCGAGCGCCAGAATGCCGACGACGGTTATCGCCGTCAATATACGATCGTCAATATTGCCAAGCTGTGGCAGAATGCTCGGTGCGATTGCGCAAGAGGCTGATGCCAGAGTCAGCAGAATATATATCGTCAGTCGTACAGGCGCTGTCGAATCCTTTTGTCTGACATGAATAAACTTGCTTTTCTTCATGATATATGCTCCTAAGATGGGTTTAAAGTCGTTTTCAGTCGTATTTTACAACAGTGCGGTCGTTATATACCTTGAGGCCGCTCTCGTCGATCTCGTGCTTGCCTGCGAGGTACTCCTTGTCGGTAAGGTCGTCGATGAGCACGAGCGTGCCATCGTCGGCTTTTTCGTATACAAACAGCCTGTAAATAAGTCCCTCGGGCCAGTTGTCGACAGAATCCTCGAGCGCTTCGCCCGACTCGTACATGCGCTGCTTTTGAATATAATAGTTAGCGTCGAGGTCGAGCTCTACGCCGCCGAAGCACACGCGCGCATAATAATAGCTGTCCTTGAGCTCGGCTCTGAAAGCGGATATCTCATATTCGGTGCCGTGCGAATCGCGCAGAACGTACACGAGCCTGTTCTGATCACCGTGCTCGGTGCCCTTGAGGTTGACCTTGACGCCGAATTCGAGCTCGTTTGTCTCTGCGGCGTATGCGTTGCCGTCGAGCTGAACTCTGCCCGAATAGCTCATGTATTCATTTGGCTGCACCTGATAAATCGTGACCTTGCCCGCGCTTGCGGTCTTATCGGAAAAATAAGCGGTGGTGTACATTTCGGGGTCACAGCCGCTGAAAATACGCCAAAACAGTATGACATAGACAAATGCGGCGACAGAATAAAGTGCTATCTTAAACACCTTTTTTATCACCTTGGATGCTTTTGACGGCGGCATGACCGTCGACTCTTGCATTTCTTCGTCGTCAGGGAAATAGTTGCCTTTGTAATCCATTGATTGTCCTCACTTGTTGACATAACGCGATGTGGTAATGTGGAAAAAATATTTTTCCACAGCCAAAAACGCCTTAAAAACGGGGGAGAAGCAGAAGTTTTCCACACTTATCCACCGACTTTTCCACATTATGCGGAAAAAATTATGTAAAACCTATTATTGCCAATAATCCTTGTCTATGCATCTCATGCGTATCGCAACCGCCATGTTGGCGTCGGTTATTGTCTCGTTCTCTTCAAAATCGGCGATGGTGCGCGCGATCTTTAAGATCTTGTCATAGCCTCTTGCTGACAGCGACATCTCAGAGAACGCCGCCTCAAGCAGACGCTTTGCACTGTCTGAGCAAGAGCAGTATTTGCGTATGTGCTTTGACTCCATTGCGGCGTTGCATAGCAGCGGCTTGCCGTATGAAGTCGTGTCGCCGCTGAAGCGGTCGATGGCAAATTGACGTGCCTTGAGTACACGCTCACGCATCTCGGCAGTCGACGGAGTCTTTTCGTCGCCGTCGAGGTCTGAAAACTCGAGCGGATCGACAGAGACCTGTATGTCTATTCTGTCAAGAATAGGTCCGCTTATGCGCTGCATGTATGCAAACCTTGCGGCAGGGCCGCAGGTGCAGGCTCTGGTCGGATGACCATAATAGCCGCATTTGCAAGGGTTCATCGCACAGATCAGCAGAAAATCGGCAGGATAAGTGACTGTTCCGTTGACACGTGAAATCGTCACTGTGCGATTTTCGATAGGCTGCCTCAAAACCTCGCGTGCGCGCTTGTCAAACTCGGGAAACTCGTCGAGAAACAATACGCCGTTGTTGGCAAGGCTGATCTCGCCCGGCTTTGGATATGTGCCGCCACCTGTCAGTGCGGCGGTCGAAAGCGTGTGATGCGGAGCTCTGAACGGTCTGCTCGTCAGCAGGGGAGTGAGGTCCTCAGTTAAGCCTGCGATAGAAAAGATCTTTGAACTCTCGAGGCTCTCTGAAAGCGTCATCGGCGGCATTATGCCGGGCAGCCTTGATGCGAGCATTGATTTGCCCGAGCCCGGAGGGCCCACGAGCATTATATTGTGGTTGCCGGCGGCAGCGATCTCGAGCGCTTTTTTGACTGCGTCCTGACCTCTGACATCGGCATAGTCGAGCGGATATTGCCCGACCTTGCTGAAAAAGCTGTTTGAATCAAATCGTATCGGTTCTATGTCGGTCTTGCCTGCAAGATGTAAAAGTATCTGATAGACCGTGCGGCAGGGGAAGACCGCAATGCCCTCAGCGGCGGACGCTTCGAGAGCGTTCTCCTCGGGCAGATATATTTCTTTAAAGCCTGCGTCACGTGCGGCTATCGCCATAGGCAAAGCACCGTTTATGCGCCTGAGCTCGCCCGTCAGCGAAAGCTCACCGACAAAGCACTTTTTGGTCAGGTCGCAGCGGTAAAGATCGATCTTGTCGATCAGAGAAAGCAATATGGGCAGGTCAAAGCCTGCACCCTCCTTGCGAATGTCGGCAGGTGCGAGGTTGACTGTGACCGCACCGCGCTTGAGCGGCAGACTGTTTTGCTTTGCGGCAGCACGCACACGGCTTGCGGCCTCCTTGACCGCCGCATCCGGCAGACCTATTATGTTCAGCGTCTGCTGCCCGCTTGTGGGAGAAGACGAGGATTCGACGGTTATGATGTGCCCGTCAATGCCCATGATAGCTACTGAATAAAAAACGTTGATCATCAAATAGACCTCCTGCTTTTTATAGTTCATTAATTATAGCATATCTTTCTTAATAAAGCAAGTGCATTAGCGCATCTATTGCAAAAAACATTATTTTGGCAATTTTTGGAGCAAAAAAACACTAACTTTGCGAGCCTTGTCGCAATTTGTGCATCGCCCACATTTAACCTTTGCTTAAGTCGACTTATCGCTTGTTATAATAGCCAAAAAATAATGCTGAAATATGTGCATAATGACAATTAACAAATAATAAATTCGTGCTATCGTGAAGGTAGAATAAATGATTTTTCGGAGGTTTTTTATGAAAGTCAAAAAGTTAGTTGCCCTTTTACTTACGATTTTTATCATGGCTGCTTTCATATGCGGCTGCGTTGATCAAAGCGGCGTTTCAGACGACATGAGCTCGAGCCCCGATCCGAGTTTTGACTCAGATGATACCTCGAGCAATATATCAAGCGATGCTTCAAGTGACGATCCAAGCATCGAGCCAAGTGACGAGTCAAGTGACGACCCGAGCGATGATACTTCGTCGAGTGACCCGCTCGACCCGATGGCGGAATATCAGAAATACCTTGAGCTTTTTGTTGAGCATTATAACACTTGCCAAAGGATCCTTTATCAATTGCTCAGCTATGATGAGAACGATTATATAATATCGCCTTGCTATTATATAGCCGAGGAGAACGGCAAGCAGGTATTAAAATGTAAATACTATAAGTTCTACCGTGTCACCGATGAGAATTTTACCTATGTGGGCGCTCTTATCAATTATATGGCGAAATACAATGCCAACTGTGCCGACTGGCTTTGCTGGCTTTGCAACGATTCGGCACCGGCTGATGGCATACCGCCGATGTATATCGATGGTCCGAACAGTAAATTGTATATGTCGGATCCGCTGTATCGCTGGAATAGCATTGAATCAGCACAGTCAAACTGCAAGTATAGCGAAGTGGACATTGAAAACTCGTATTTTGAGGTTGAAAACGGCAGACTGTATTACTATTTGTATGCCAAGAATATTACAGATAGGGAGACGCATAACGTCAAATATTTAAAGACTATAGAAACCGGCAGCTATGTTAAATATAAATACTATTTGTCTGATGATTCATCGGCTTTTAACAGGCATCCCCAAAATCCGAATGAAGACGAATTGCAGGAATTGCTTGAATATTTTATCGATCGCAGCAACGAAATAATGGCATTGTTTACGGGCGATTCGTATTATGACAAAAACGACAGCATTGAGTTTGTTATAAACTATATGTGGTGGGGCGACGAATTGATCCCCATGAAATACAATTATTATCGTTTGACGATCGATGGCATCAACAGCATCAGAGATCTTATCGATTATTGCGCGTTCGATTATTACGATAAGTCGGCTGTGGCTCGTAGCTTTTTCTATGACGGTGATGAACAGCCGTATTTCATTGAGACCGATAGGGGATTATATATGCCGTTCGAAAAAGAACCGGATGAGATCGTTCCCACGGATATCCGCACATACGACATTGATCGCAGTACGATCGAGATTAAAGACGGCATAATGTATATCAGAACGCGGCGCAACAGCGGTGGCGAATATGCCACTCAAGATGTTTATGTCAACGAGTACAAGTATTGCGATGGCAGATGGAGATTTTTCGGGCAAAGCACTGAACGCCACAAATAATGTTGCGGTTGATCTTTCCGGAATGATATAGAAGCAGATCAGACGCTCTTTTGGTGCCCCCGTGCGGGGGGGCACCTTTTTTATATCAGGTGTCGGCTTTGCCGTTTTTTGGCGAGATAAAACGAGATAAAAATAAAAAAAGCCCGAAAAAACGAAAGTTGCTATTTACATCTCGCGATTTTCGTGGTATATTATTGTTTGGATAAAAAACAGGAGGTTTGATTTTTTAAATGGCAGAAAGCAAAAATCTCATTACGAGAAAAAAGATTTCCATGGACGGCAACAGTGCCGCCGCTCATGTAGCTTACGCTTTTACCGAGGTTGCAGCTATCTATCCTATCACCCCTTCGTCGGTGATGGCAGAGCTGACTGACTCTTGGAGCGCGTCGGGTCTCAAGAACATCTTTGGTGACAAAGTCAAGGTCATGGAGATGCAGTCCGAGGCAGGCGCAGCAGGCACGGTTCACGGCTCTTTGGCAGCCGGCGCACTTACCACCACATTCACAGCATCGCAGGGTCTGCTGCTGATGATCCCCAACATGTACAAGATCGCAGGCGAGCTCTTGCCCTGCGTCATTCATGTTTCGGCAAGATGCGTTGCTTCGCACGCGCTCAACATTTTCGGCGATCACTCTGACGTTATGGCATGCCGCCAGACCGGCTTTGCTATGATGGCAGGCTCTAACCCTCAGGAGGTCATGGACCTCGGCGCGGTCGCACACCTTGCGACCATCAAGGGCAGAGTTCCGTTTGTCAACTTCTTTGACGGCTTCCGTACCTCGCACGAGATCTCCAAGATCGAGGCTTGGGACTATGAGACCCTCAATGAAATGGTCGACAAAGACGCTATCGACGCTTTCCGCAAGCGCGCTCTCAACCCCGAGCACCCCGTGCTCCGCGGCTCTGCAGAGAATGGCGACATATTCTTCCAGCACAGAGAGGCATGCAACACCTATTATGATGCACTGCCCGAGATAGTCGAGCACTATATGGACGAGGTAAACTCCAGAATAGGCACCGACTATAAGCTCTTCAACTACTATGGCGCTCCCGATGCCGATCGCGTTATCATCGCTATGGGCTCGGTCTGCGACGTTGCAGAAGAAGTTATCGATTACCTCAACGCACACGGCGAGAAGGTCGGCCTTGTCAAGGTTCGCCTCTATCGTCCTTTCAGAGCAGACAGACTGCTCGAGGCTATTCCCGCGACCTGCAAGCAGATCGCTGTCCTCGACCGTACCAAAGAGCCCGGCTCTCTCGGCGAGCCTCTTTATCTCGACGTTGTTTCGGCAGTTGCAGCTTCCGGCAGAGATATCAAGATCGTTGGCGGCAGATACGGCCTCGGCTCAAAGGACACCACTCCTCAGAGCATCTTCGCTGTTTACAAGAGCCTCGCAACGGCTCCCAAGCACAATTTCACCATCGGCATCGTTGACGACGTTACAGGTCTTTCGCTGCCCGAAGAGCCCGCTCCCGACACCTCGCCCGCAGGCACTATCTCGTGCAAGTTCTGGGGCCTCGGCGGCGACGGCACAGTCGGTGCAAACAAGAACAGCATCAAGATCATCGGCGACCATACCGACAAATTCATACAGGCTTACTTCCAGTATGACTCAAAGAAGACCGGCGGCGTGACCATCTCGCACCTCCGCTTCGGCGATAAGCCCATCAAATCTTCTTATTATATAAGCAAAGCAGACTTTGTCGCTTGCCACAACCCCTCCTATATCAAGAGATATAAGATAGTTCAGGACGTCAAGCCCGGCGGCACGTTCCTGCTCAACTGCCAGTGGACTCCCGACGAACTCGACAGCCATCTGCCTAACGACACCAAGCGTTATATCGCAGAGAACGGCATACATTTCTATACCGTCAACGCTATCGACAAGGCTCGCGAGATCGGCATGGGCAAGCGCACCAACACCATCCTGCAGTCTGCATTCTTCGCACTCGCAAAGATACTTCCTATCGATGAAGCTATCGAATATATGAAGTACATGGCAAAGAAGTCCTACCTCAAGAAGGGCGAGGACGTTGTCAAGATGAACTATGCCGCTATCGACGCAGGCGTCGAGAGCATAGTCAAGATCGACGTTCCCGATTCCTGGAAGGGACTTGGTGATGACACCGCCGCAAGCGCTGCTGCCGGCGAACGCACAGACGTTGTCGAATTCGTCAACGACGTTCTGCGTCCTGTTTCGGATATGAGCGGCGATGACCTGCCTGTTTCGGCATTCACAAAGTATGTTGACGGCACGTTCCCTCAGGGCAGTGCAGCCTTTGAGAAGCGCGGCGTTGCAGTCGACGTTCCTGTCTGGCACGCAGAAAACTGCATCCAGTGCAACCAGTGCGCATTCGTGTGCCCGCACGCTGCTATTCGTCCCTTCGCTATGACCGAAGAGGAGGCAGCTGCTGCACCCGCATCCACCAAGTTTACCGAAAAGCCGGTAATCAAGACAAACTACAAGTTCACAATGGCTATTTCGCCCCTCGACTGCATGGGCTGCACCCTCTGCGTAAAGGCTTGCCCCACCAAAGAAGGCAAGAGAGCTCTCGAGATGGTTTCTCAAGAGTCGCAGCTTGACCAGCAGGCGGCTTGGGATTATGCTGTTGCCAACGTACAAGAGAAGCCTGAGATCATCGCTGACACCATCAAGGGCAGCCAGTTCAAGCAGCCGCTGCTTGAGTTCTCGGGTTCGTGCGCAGGCTGCGCCGAGACCTCTTATGCAAGACTGATCACACAGCTCTTCGGCGAGCGTATGATCATATCCAACGCAACCGGCTGCTCGTCCATCTGGGGCGGCTCGGCTCCTGCAACTCCTTACACTGTTAACCGTGAGTCGGGACGCGGTCCTGCTTGGGCTAACTCGCTGTTCGAGGACAACGCAGAGCACGGCTTCGGCATCTATCTTGGACAGAAGGCTATCCGCGACCGCCTTATCGGCAAGGTCGAGGCTATCCGCGAGACCGAGATCACCGAAGAGCAAAAGGCTGTTATAGATGCTTACCTCAGCACTGTTGAGGATGGCAGAGCTAACGAGAAGGCTACCAAAGAGCTCGTTAAGATGCTCGAGGCAAGCGACATCGCAGGCAAAGAAGAGATCCTCAAGGATAAAGAGTATCTCTCTAAGAAGTCCGTTTGGATCTTCGGCGGCGACGGCTGGGCATATGACATCGGCTTCGGCGGTCTTGACCACGTCATCGCTTCCGGCGAGAACGTCAACATCATGGTATTTGATACCGAGGTTTACTCCAACACCGGCGGACAGGCTTCCAAGGCAAGCCAGATCGGCCAGGTCGCACAGTTCGCTGCTGCCGGCAAGGCTATCGGCAAGAAGGATCTTGCAGCTATCGCAATGTCCTATGGCTATGTCTATGTAGCACAGATCTCTATGGGCGCTGACAAGAACCAGACCCTCAAGGCTCTGCTCGAGGCAGAGGCATATCCCGGACCATCGCTGATCATCGGCTATGCACCCTGCGAAATGCACGGCATTAAGGGCGGCATGGCTAACTGCCAGGCAGAGATGGCTAAGGCTGTCGCTGCAGGCTATTGGCAGACGTTCCGTTATGATCCTCGTCGCAAGGCAAACGGCGAGAACCCCTTCATGCTCGACAGCAAGCAGCCCACCGAGAGCTATGCTGACTTCATCAAGGGCGAGACCAGATACAGCAGACTTGCACAGTCGTTCCCCGAAAGGGCTGCACAACTGTTTGCGGATGCTGAGCAAAACGCCAAGGCTAAGTATGAGCGCCTTGCTCATCTTGCCGACAACTGATCACACATTAGTGTCGCGGTGCGTGCTTGACTGCGCGCACCGCGCAGTTTTTATTAAGCATGGGAGGCTGAAACTATGGCTCAAAACAGCAAAAACGGCGGTTATAGGGCAAAGGGCTATAAGCAGATGTATGTCGCAACGGCTATATGCATGATAGTTGTTATCATAATAATAGTCGCTATGGCGGTCCTGCATTCTAACCTTGACCCAAACGACACCTCTGTTGACCCCGACCTGTCGCGTGGCGAGAACATTCTGCCGCCCGAGGATAGCGATGTCAGCATATATCAGGTTTCAGAAGCGCCTCAGAACCCGGATGCTGTGAATTATATCGAGCATTCTGTGCCTAACACCGAGATCTACAGCGGAATGCTGACCCTTGTCACTGCAAGTGGCAAAGAACCCAACAAGACTCTGCTCGGTCTGACCGATATTTATTCCAATATGAATAAGAGCTATGGACTTACCACCACCTCGCTCGAGCTTAATGCCGAGGCGATCAAGGGACTCAATCAGTTTATATCTGCTTTTGAATCCGAGGTGGGGTACGGCAAGGATAGACTGCTGATACAGGATGCGTATTGCAGCTTTGACACGCTTTCTTCAAAAGAAAAGCTCACCAGCTATCCAGATCTTGCCAGCGGCTGTTCTGTCAGACTCAGCATAACCAACCCGGGCGAATATAAGCTCGGCGAGGGTAAATACATCTGGCTCGAGGACAACGCATATCGCTATGGATTTATCCTGCGGTATCCTGTCGGCAAAGAGGCAGAAACCAAGATCGCAGCGAACAATATGTGCTATCGCTATGTCGGCGTTGCGCATTCTGTTTATATCAAGAACAACGCCATCAGCCTCGACGAGTATATCACCGAGGTGCAGGCTCACGATTATAAGAACCCGATCCGCGTGACCTATGACGATACGACCTATAAGATCTATTACCAGGCGGCTGATACAAACCTCGCATCGACGCTCGTTTATGTGCCGACCGACTATCCTTATGAGATCTCGGGCGACAATATGGGCGGCTTTATAGTCACTGTTGCAGAGACTGCCGAGACTGAAGTATCAGACACCTCTGACAATTGAAAGCAAACATAGCGTCGACACATCGTCGACGCTTTTTATACACAAAATAATCAAAAACAGTGAAGCGAACAAATGTTTTGTCTGAATGCTCAAAACGTAAAAAAATCGCCCGAGAATTTGTGCTTTTTGACGATGGGTTTTTGTCAATTAATGGCACTGAAACCCCCGCAAAAGCCGTTTGCACAAAAAACGGCGCAAAAATGTAAATTATTATTTTGAGCATATCGGCTGTGCAAGTTTTGGTAAAAACGGATTTTCCCCTCGATTTTAAAGAATATGGCCGAAATTATGCGGCACAGCAGGGGAAGGATAAACTTGCAATGTTTGCGCATTGGTGAACGATAATTATATGTAAAAAAAGAAGGTGTATTGACATAATGTTTTCGGCTATTTGCATATTTCATCGCTCTTCTTTTGATATAAAATGCCCAAATCAAAAAGTCTATTTTGCTCGCTATTGACAAAATTGACGAATGGTGCTAAACTTCAGCGTGTAGATATGTAAAAAGCTATAGCCATGCTCAAAAGCTGTTGCTTTTTATCGCACCATTCCATTTCAGGAGGATCAACGGATGAACCAGATCAAGCACAATTTGGCGCGTGTTCTGTGCGCATTTATCGTGTGTGCCATGCTTTTTGGCGGCTTTGGCGGCGCGATAGGTGTGTTGCAGGCCGACGCATTAGTTGAATCGGTAGGCGGATCCGATTCACTTGTCCGTACATCACTTAAAGAGATCAAGTCTATACTTACCTCGACGATGTACAGCGATTATGACGAACTTTACGCACAGGTCAAAGATGCGGTCAGTTCCATCGGTCTCGACTTAAAGTCGTATGACAAAGAGCTGACGGGCGCAACAGTTGCGTTCGACACTCTCGATGGCGAAGAATGCATTTTGGTAGGCGACGACGGCAACCTGACATTTAAGATCAATGTTACCGAAGAAGCTCGCTATTGCCTGCGTATTGAGTATTACACCGGTGATATCACCGTTTGCGATGCTGATGGCAATGTCGTTTCGACAGGCAAGTCCACCTCGGCAGAGCGCATGATACTTATTGACGATAAGGTGCCGTTCAAAGAGGCACGTTCGATCGAGTTTTCTAAGGCTTGGATCGATAAATTGCCTGTAATAGGCGACGACGGCAAGGTCGTCAAAGACAATTATGGCAACAAGCAGACATATCCCTCTAACGGCGATCAATACCTCGAGTATGTCACCGACCAGAAGAATAACGCCGCTGACTCCTCCCGTCCTTTCCAAAAAGACAACAACGGCAATGAGCTTAAGCCCGATAAACAACTCGACGCATCCTGGGTCACCGCCATGGTTCAGGATTCGACAGGTTATTACAACAGCCCCCTGCGCTTCTATCTCTCAGAGGGCGAACACACCATAACATTTGCTACCGTCAGCGAGCCTATCGCGATCAAGTCGATCTCGTTCGTTCCTATGACACCGCTGCCCACTTATTCCGAATATCTTGAGCAGTACAAGGACGCACCCGACTATACCGGCGATAAGCAGTATATCCAGGCAGAGTTCCCCACCATGACCTCTGACCGTACGATATACCAGCTCAACGATCGTGCTTCTGCGATAACCGTTCCGCAGGATCCCGCACTCGTTCTGCTCAACGCTATCGGCGGTGATAAGTGGCAGTACACCGGTCAGTGGATCGAGTGGAAGGTCAACGCACCTGCCGCAGGTATGTACAGCATAGTCCTCCGCCAAAAGCAGAGCTTCTATGCAGGTATGTACGTCTCGCGTAAGGTGACCATCAACGGCGAGCAGCCTTTTGCAGAAGCAAGCAACCTGCGCTTCAACTATTCCGAATCGTGGGAGACCAAGGCACTCTCCGCCAGCACCTATGATGCAGACGGCAATGTTGACTACAGCACTTCGACACCGCTCAAGTTCTATCTGAACGAGGGCGTTAATACCATCAGACTTTATGTTGTTCTCGGCGATATGGCAGAGATGCTCTCTAACGTCGAGGAGTCACTCAACAATATCAACGAATATTATCGTAAGATATTGATGATAACCGGTCCCGATGCCGACGAGTATCGTGACTATGACTTTGACAAGCTGATCCCCGACGTACTCAAGGGACTTGTTAAAGAAGCAGAGAACCTCAACAACGCTTCCGCACAGCTTACCGAGGTCACCGGCGCCAAGGGCGACCACGCTGCAACACTTGAGCGTATCGCTGTCATTCTCGAGAGAATGGGTACTTATCCCACCACTATCGCAGGCAGCATGAGCACTCTTAAGGACCACCTCGGCACTCTCGGTACCTGGCTTACCGACTCGCAGAACCAGCCTCTGCTTATCGACTATATCTGCTTGCAGTCTCCCTCTGATGAGCTGCCGCAGGCAGAAGCTACCTGGTGGCAGAAGTTCGTCAATGAATTGCAGAAATTCATTGCTTCGTTCTTCTCTGATTATAACTCGCTCGGCTCTGTCTCTGACCAGACACTCACCAGCGAAGAGCTCGAAAAGGTTTCGATAACCGTCTGGACCAACACCTCGCGTGAGCAGGCTCAGATACTTCGTAACCTCGTCGACAACGATTTCACAGCCAAATACAATATTCCTATCGAGGTAAAGCTCGTCGTCGCGGGCACCTTGCTTCCCGCAACGCTTGCAGGCACAGGCCCTGACATTTCGATGAACGCAGGCCAGAGCGACCCTGTCAACTATGCAATACGTTCGGCGGTCAAATCGCTCAACACCACCACGGGCAACACCAACATAGGCTATAACTTCAACGATCTTTCGACCTGGGCAGATCACCCGATCTATGGTCAGTTCATCGATGAGATCGATACCTTCGACGAAGTCACCAAGCGCTTCTCTGAGTCGGCAATGACTCCGCTTACGCTTTATGGTGAGGCATACGGTCTGCCCGAGAATATGTCGTTCTCGATGATGTTCTATCGCAAGGACCTGTTCGTTGAATTCGGCATCGAAGTTCCCAACACGTGGGATGACTTCCTTTCTATAATAAATACCATTCAGTCAAAGCGACTCGACATCGGCTTCCCCACCGGTACAGGCGGCTCCATGATACTTATGTATCAGCAGAACGAAGAGCTCTATGACATGGGCAATTATGACTATTATCTTGACCTCTTCAGAGAGTTCTATACCGATGAAGAGCTGTTCGAGATGGGTTATATATATGAAGATGCAAACGGCAACGTCATTCCCAAGACTGACGGCATGACCATCAACCTTGACTCCGACATATCTGTCGGTATGTTCAAGCAGGTCTGCAACTACTTCACTATGTATGATTTCCCTGTTTCATACAGCTTTGCAAACAGATTCCGTCAGGGCACTATGCCTTTGGCGATCGCAGACTACACCAACTATAATACACTTATCGTATTTGCACCCGAGATCCAGGGTCTGTGGGAGTTCACTCCGCTGCCCGGCATGGTTGCCGCTGACGGCACCGTCGACAACTCGACCATCGGCGCTGTCTCTTCGATCATCATGATGAAGAGCGTCACCGACGAGAATGCACTCGCTGCATGGACGTTTATGCAGTGGTGGACCAGCGCAGAGGTACAGAGCTCGTACGGCAACGAGATGATCGCTCTGCTCGGACCTTCTGCAAAGCAGAACACCGCAAACCTTGAGGCTCTTGCCAACATGAGCTGGACCAAGGACGAATACGATAACCTGCGTGCACAGTTCAACGCCGTCAAATGTACTCCCGAATATCCGGGCAGCTATATCATCGGTCGTTATACCAACTTTGCATTCCTCGATGTTTATAACAACGCAGCAGAGCCTACCGAAGAATTGCTCTCTTACATCGTTGATATAAACAACGAGCTCACACGTAAGCGCTCTGAGTTCGGTTTGCCTACAGTCGACACGATCAAGGAGCTTGAAAAGATGCGTGATGAAAAAAACAAGACTAAGGATTAGAGCGGAGGGGAAGGATAAATGGCAAAAGAAAAAGCAATCATACGCTCTGATTTGACCAGAGCCCAATGGACATGGATACAGGTCAAAAAGCATAAGGTAGCATATCTTATGGTCCTGCCGTTCTTTGCACTGTTTTTCCTGTTCACGGTCGTTCCCGTTCTGTTGTCGGTGGTGCTCAGCTTCACCACCTTCAACCTGCTCGAGTGGCCTACGTTCGTCGGACTTCAGAACTATATTCGTCTGCTGCTCGATGACGATATCTTTATCATAGCAGTCAAGAACACCCTCGTGTTCGCTGCTATCACGGGTCCTTGCTCATACCTGCTTTCTATGATGTTTGCATGGTTCATCAATGAGCTGCGTCCCAAGGTCCGCGCCTTTGTAACATTGCTGTTCTATGCACCGTCCATTTCCGGCTCGGTGTATCTGATCTGGACGATATTCTTCTCGTCCGACCAATACGGCTTTGTCAATGCGTGGCTCATCAAATTAAATCTTATCTCAAAGCCCATACTGTGGTTCCAGGATGAGACATACATCTTCCCGCTGATCATAGCGGTTGCACTCTGGACCTCGCTCGGTACATCGTTCCTTACGATGATCGCGGGCTTCCAGGTCGTCAACCAGGAGCTGTATGAGGCAGGCGCCGTCGACGGCGTCAAAAACAGATGGCAGGAGCTGTGGTATATCACGCTGCCTTCAATGAAGCCTCAGTTGATGCTGAGTGCTATACTCTCGATAACCGGTGCATTCGGCTTCGGTGCGGTCATTACCGCGCTGGTCGGATTCCCCAGCCCTAACTATTGCGTTCACACCATAATGCACCATCTTGATGACTATGGCGGATCACGATTTGAGATGGGCTATGCGTCGGCTATCGCAACTATACTGTTCTTTATGCAGATAGGCTGCAACATGCTTGTAACGAGACTCCTCAGAAAGGTAGGTACTTGATAATGTCTACATTAAAACAAAAGCTTACCGTTCTTAAAGAGAAACGCGAAAAAAGGCAGATAGAGAACGGCACGTTTTATAAGCGTTCGCTGAACCGCTCGGTCGGTGGTGACATCGGTATTTATATACTGCTCGCCGTCGTCGGCTGTGTCATGGTTCTGCCTATGGTATATGCAATATGCCAGTCGCTCAAGCCTCTCGACGAGCTGTTCTTCTTCCCGCCGAGATTCATGCCTGTCAACCCCACACTCAAGAACTATTCTGACCTGTTCAGATTAATGGGCGACTCGTGGGTACCGTTCTCGAGATACATATTCAACACTGTGTTTATCTCGGTCGTCGGTACTGCAGGCAACGTTTTGCTGTCATCTTATGCAGCATACGCTATCGCAAAGATCCCGTTCCCCGGACGCAACTTCCTGTTCCAGACAGTTGTTTATTCGTTGATGTTCAACTCGACCGTCACGGGTATCACCAACTTCCTCATCATGACCTGGTTCGGCTGGGTCGACACCTATTTCGCAGTCATCGTGCCTGCATTCTGTACGACCTTCGGTCTGTATATGATGAAGCAGTTCATGGAGACCAGTGTCAACGACTCGGTGCTTGAATCGGCACGAATCGAGGGTGCGAGCGAGAACAAGATATTCTGGAAGATAGCAATGCCTATGGTCAAGCCCGCTTGGATCACGCTGATCATATTCGCATTCAAGGATCTGTGGAACTCCGGCTCGAATATATTCATCTATTCCGAGCAGCTCAAAACATTCAACTACGCAATAAGCCAGCTTGTCACCTCGGGCGTCGCCCGTTCCGGTGTCAGCGCCGCATCAACAGTCGTTATGATGATCGTGCCTGTAACGGTCTTCGTCATAACTCAGAGCAACGTCATACAGACGATGTCAACATCGGGTATGAAGGACTAATCCGGGAGGACTTTGAACATGAAAACCAAAATAATTCGCACAGTCCTCGTATCTGTCCTGCTCGTAATGCTGGTTGGCTCGATCGCCGCAAGCGCACTCGTGCCTTATCAGACTTACACCTATGACGTTTACGGCGACGTGCAGATGAGCCCGCACGCTTATGTGCCGCTCAAAATAATCAACTCGAACTCGATCAAGGAGTCATTCCTTAACGGCTCGAGCGAAAACACTCAGTCAAAATATCAGTATACCGATATTACACCGCTTAATAACCCCAAGGATATCTTCGTCGACGACCTCAATCGACTCTATATTGCCGATACCGACAATAGCCGTATAGTCGTCCTCGATGAGAACTATAACTTCTGCTTTTATATCACAACGTTCATAAACGACCAGGGCGTTCCAGATTCGCTTTCGTCTCCCGAGGGCGTTTATGTCACCGAGAGTGAGATATATGTTGCAGATACCCAAAAGTCGCGTATAGTCATCTTTGACAAGCTCGGCAACTTTGTTGATATCGTTCCCGAGCCCAGCAGCGACGTTATTCCCGACGGCAGCATTTATAAGCCCGTCGCACTCGCAGTCGACAGATCCGGCAGAATTTATGTCGTTTCTTCGACCACTCACTATGGCGTAATTTCGCTTAACCGTGACGGCTCGTTCAACTCGTTCATAGGACCGCAGGCAGTCAGCGGCACTGTTTGGGATAGACTTCTCAGAATGTTCCAGACCAAAGAGCAGATCGCAGCAAGCTTAAAGCTGGTTCCTACCGAATACAACAACGTCACCATCGACTCTGATGGCTTCTTGTATATCACTACCTCGACTATCGCCGACAGCGATGTCATCAGTGCTATCAACAGCAGATCAAAGAGCGGCAAATATGCACCTGTCAAAAAGCTCAACCCCACCGGCAGTGACGTCATGGTTCGTAACGGCTTTTGGCCGCCCTCCGGCGAGATCAACTTCAGCACCATGTCCAACGCAGACATCTCGGGCCCCTCAAAGCTCGTTGACGTAGCGCTCGGACCTGATAATACCTGGAGCGTCATCGACCAGAAGCGCAGCAAGGTCTATACCTATGACGAAAACGGCAACCTGCTTTATGCGTTCGGCGACTTCGGTGATCAGATGGGCAACATCCAGTCGCTCACCGCTATCGCATATCAGGGCACCAATATTCTGCTGCTCGACAAGACTACGCAGAGCATAACCGTTTATAAGCGTACCGACTACGGCGATCTGATCGCTTCTGCAATCAGAAAGAATGCTGATAAGCAGTATGACGAAGCAGTTGATTATTATATCAGCATACTTCAGCATAACAACAACTATGATACCGCATATGTCGGCATAGGCCAGTCGCTCTATCGTGACGGCGAATATTATGAGGCAATGCAGTATTTCAAGGCTGCGTATGCTACCGAAGATTATTCAGAAGCATATCAGCTCTATCGTAAGGAATGGATCGAAGAGAACCTTTGGGTCCTGCCCGTTGTCATTATCGGCGCTTTGTTCCTGATATCCAAGCTCTTTGGCTGGGCAAACAAGGTCAACAAGCGTGGACAGAAGTTCAAGGATAAGCGCAAGTTCTATGAGGAGGTCCTCTATGGCTTCCACATCATGCTGCACCCCTTCGATGGCTTCTGGGACCTCAAGCACGAGAAGCGTGGCTCTGTCAGAGGCGCAACCTTCTGGCTGGCGCTCACAATTATCGTGTTCGTTTATCAGTCGGTCGGTCAGGGCTATCTGTTCAACCCCTATAACAACACGACATCGTTCCTGTTCACCATAATTTCGGTGGCACTGCCGCTGTTCTTGTGGGTAACCGCAAACTGGTGCCTTACCACACTGTTTGACGGCGAAGGCAGCTTTAAGGACGTTTATGTTGCATCGTGCTATTCGCTCGTACCGCTGGTACTGCTCATACTGCCTACGACTATCATTTCAAACTTCGTCATCGCTGACGAAATGTCACTGCTCACCATGGTCGACACGCTCGCATTCTGGTGGATGGCATTGCTGATAATCTTTGGCATGATGGTCACGCACGACTATGGCATCTTCAAGAACCTCTTGACGGTGCTCGGCACAATCGTCGGCGCTGCGTTCATCATATTCATCGTTGTTTTGTTCGGTTCATTGCTTAGGAAGGTCTATACGTTCTTCTATAACATCTATATCGAACTTAAACTGCGAGTCTGACAGAAGGGAGTGTAATAACTTATGAAAAAACTTTTTATCGCGTTGCTTGCACTTCTTTTGTGCCTCTCGATGATACTTCCCATTTTAAATATCCAAGCATCCGCTGCCGAAGAGGAAGAGGATACCAACGTTTGGGACACATTGCTGCCTGCATATATGTCCACCTCTTACAAATCGATAGAGGATCGCATCCTCGGCAATGACGTCATTGCCGGGATGCAGCTCATGCTCGTCAAGGACGGCTATGCGCTTTATTGCGATCCTATGACAGGCGAGGTCGTCAACCTCGTCCTCGAGGACCCCATTAAGGACGAAAAAGGCAACTATGTCCTTGATGAAAACGGCAACTATACCTATGAGCTTATCGAGGGCTCGACTGTCTATAAGTATAAGGGCTATTGGTCCACCAACCCTTATAACATCGGCTCGAGCCAATCGTCGGCAGGTCTCAAGACCTCTGACTCGATCAAGCAAAAGCTTTATTCTCAGGCTATAATCGAATATACCGAGAATGACACCGATATGTCGTTCAACACCTTCGTCGACTCGGCACTCAACGACCAGATCACGGTCAAGAACATCCGCAGCGGCATCAGAGTTGAATACACCATCGGTAGAGAAGAGGTCAAATACCTCGTTCCTCGCCTTATTCGCAAAGAGAAGCTCGAGGCTCTCGAAGAGCAGATCAAAGAGCGCTCTGATATATCCAAGGACGCGAGAACCTTTAAATCCTTCTATATTCTTAAAGACCCCAACCAAGAGGGTATATCTATTAAGACTATCGAAGAGATGAAGGTCAAGTACCCTATCTGTGAGAGATTTCCGATATATGTCTGCGAGCCCAAGATCACCGCGCAGGAGCTGCTGCGTGTTGAGAAGCTCGTCAAGAAGTATACCGACTATACCTTCGAGCAGATGGACGCTGACCACTCTGAGACCGAATACACTGCAACTGACAAGACCCCTGCACTCTTTAAGATGGCTATCGAATATACCATCGACGAGTATGGCGTTCAGGTCAGAGTCAACGCAGGCAACATTCGTTTTGACTCTTCCAACTATAAGCTGTCCAACGTTACCCTGCTGCCGTATGCAGGTGCAGGCAACACCAACAACAGCGGCTATATCTTCTCACCTGACGGCTCGGGCACGATAATCACCTTTGACAAGATACTTGGCACTGCATTCAAAACGCAGAACCAGATGTACGGTCCCGACTATGCGTTCCACACCATCACAGGCGCAAACAAGCAGACGTTCAGACTGCCTTGCTTTGGCGTCGTTGAGATAGTCGAAGACGCGATCAAAAAGAAGGACTATGTTCAGTTGGTCGACGAAGAGGGCAACCTTTTGTTTGACGAAGAGGGCAACCCTGTCATGTCAAGCGAAATGCAGACCTTCTATGAGGACCTCAAGATAGGTTATCTCGCCGTTATCACCGAGGGCGATTCGCTCGCTAACATCACAATTGAGAACGGCGGCTCGGTGCATATGTTCGCATCGGCATACACTTCATTCAACCCTCGTCCCAAGGATACGTATGAGCTCGACGGCGGTCTGTCGGCAGGCTCTAACGCAATGTGGACTGTTGAATCAAAGAGAAAATATACCAAGGACTTTAAGATCAGATACTTCATCCTCACCGACGACATCTCGTACTCGGGCATGGCAAACACCTATCGCGACTATCTCGTTCGCGAAGGCGTCCTGACCGAAATGGAGGAAGAAGAGATCGCAAAGGATATTCCTCTTTATATTGAGACTCTCGGTGCACTCGAGGTCACAAAGAAGTTCCTCGGCGTGCCTATCCAGACAGTCATCGACCTCACATCGTTTGAGGATACAAAAGCAATGCTGCAAAAGCTTAAGGACGAAGCCGGCATCACCAACATCAAGGTCAAGATGGACGGCTGGTGCAACGGCGGTCTGCCCTGGGCTTCTGTTCCTAACGGCGTCAAGATCGAGAAGGCTCTCGGCGGCGAAAAGGGCTTTAAAGAATTGCTTGAATGGTGCAACGAGAACGGTATGCAGCTGTTCCCCGAATTTGAGTTTATCAAAGCGGCTTCTGACTATCTCTTTGACGGCTTCAATCCCGACAAAGACCTTGCAAAGACCATCGACGACCGAAACGCTACGATACAGCGCTATTATGCTTCTACACAGGCATATGAGCGTACCGGCCACGGTCTGATCTCGGCAAGAGTTTTAGAGCGCTTCTATACCAACACATGGCGTGATTATCAGAAGCTCGGTGTCGGCGCAATATCTGTTTCGTCGCTCGGCGAGATACTCGGCTCTGACTTTAACGAGGATGATCCGCTCAACCGCGAGGACAGCAAGAACCTCATCACCAAGCTGCTTGCTCAGATCGAGCAGGATAACGGCAAGGTCATGATCTCGGGCGGCAACTATTATGCCATCAAGTATGCATCTGATATAATCAACGTGCCGCTTGACGACTCGAGATTGTCATATTCGGCAGCATCGGTTCCCTTTATGGGTTCTGTTCTGCACGGCTCTGTTGAGTTTGCAGGCGAGGCTATCAACCTTGCAGGCGACTATCAGTACACCTTGCTCAAGACTATTGAGAACGGCGCTTCGCCTTATTTCGTGATCGCCATCAACAACACCAGCGAGCTTAAGAATTATAACGATACCGAGCTCGGTGATTATTATTCAGTCAGATACAGCATCTGGGTCGCAGATATGGTTAAGACCTATAACCAGCTTAACGCTGCACTCAAGGATGTCCGTACCGCAAAGATCGTGGGTCACGAGTTTGTTGACAGCGACAGACAGGTTTGCGTAGTTACCTATTCAAACGGCGTCAAGTTCGTCATCAACTATACTCTTGAAGCACAGACTGTCACCGTTGGTGACAAGACGATAACCGTTGCTGCTGAGGACTTTGTCAAGATCGACGCCAACGGCAATGTCGTAAAACTTGGAGAGGGGGAATAAATAAATGAATGCTGTAGCTAATGCCGGCAAGACCGAAGTCGCTGCTCAGAAGCCCAAGCGTGCCAAGAAGACAAAATCCTTGCAGGCACAAAAGGCAAGAGCTGGCTGGCTGTTCATCATGCCGTTCCTTATTGGTTTCTTCCTTATCTATTTGCCCATGATCGTTGAATCGATAAACTTTTCGTTCAACGAGATCTCGACCCAGCCCGGCGGCGGCTATGTGCTCAAGCCGGTCGGTTGGGACAACTATAGCTATGCATTGCTCACCGACACAGAGTTCGGCGGCCTGCTGCGTGACAGCGTGGTCGAGCTCGCACTCAACGTTCCCGCAATCGTCATCTTCTCGCTGTTCATGGCAGTTTTGCTTAACCAGAAGATGCGCGGCAGAGCAGTGTTCAGAGCGATCTTCTTCATCCCTGTCATTGTTTCGACCGGTATAATCGAGTCGATCGACCTGCAGAACACTCTGGCAAGCCAGATGGAGCAGATAGGCTCATCCGGTGACTCAACGGGTATGAATACCAACTCAGGTACATCGATAGTCGACGTCATGGACGTTGAACGATTGTTCAGCGGCATGAAGGTCGGTTCTGAGCTGGTTCAATATGTCACAGGCCTCGTTCAGAGCGTCTATGACATAGTCAACAAGTCAGGCGTTCAGATGCTTGTCTTCCTTGCAGGTCTGCAGTCGATATCGCCTGCAATTTATGAGTCTTGTCAGATAGACGGCGCTACCTCGTGGGAGATCTTCTGGAAGATCACCTTCCCAATGATCAGCCCTATGATACTGGTCAACGCAATATATACGATCATAGACTCGTTTACATCACAGTCAAACGCAATGATGACATACATCAGCACGGTTTACAGCCAGCCTAAGGGCGACGTCAGATCGACCGCAATGGCGTGGATGTACTTCCTGGTGATCATAGTGGTTCTGGCAATCGTTGCCGGCATCATGTCAGCGTATGTCTTCTATCAGAGACGTGATACATGAGAAAGGGGGATGGGATAAATGAATAACTCAGGCACTCTTTCTAAAAAAGAAAAGAAGGCATTGCTCGAGCAGCAAAAGCGTGAGGAAGCTCTGCGCCGCATGAAGTCTGATGAAAAGACGACATTCTGGCAGCGCTTGAAGTATAAATATCTCACCAAATATTTCTTGGGACAGCTTATTTGGTGGATATTCCGCTTTGTATTGCTCGTCGGCATATCCTATATCGTTTTGTTCCCTTATATTTCAAAGATCGCGGGCTCGTTCATGAGCGCCGAGGACTTTGTCGACGTCACTGTTAAGCTTATTGCAAAGCATCCGACACTCGACACATATAAGGCGATAATCAACGACAACAACTATTGGCAGTCGCTGTTTAACACTACGACGCTGTCGCTGCTGTGCGGTGTCTCGCAGATGCTGTGCTGCGCTATAGTCGGATACGGATTTTCTAAGTTCAACTTTAAGTTTAAGAACATCCTGTTCCTTTGCGTCATCTTCACGATGATAGTTCCGCACGAGACCATTCAGCTTTCGCTGTTTATGAAGTTCAGATATTTTGATATCTGGGGCATCTATGGCTTCATCGCAAAGAACATATTCCAGTCGAGTGAAGCGACACCTGCTATTGCCAACCTGCTCAATACCTATTGGCCGATGGCGATACTTTCGCTGGGATGCATAGGCCTCAAGAATGGTCTGTATATCTATATCATGCGTCAGTATTTCAACGGCGTTCCCGATGAGCTTGAAGAAGCAGCTTATGTTGATGGCGCAGGCGTTTTCAAGACGTTCGTCCGCATCATTCTGCCGATGTCGCTGCCGATGCTTGTCACGATATTCATGTTTGCATTCTCGTGGCAGTGGTCCGACACCTTCTATACGGGTCTGTTCTTCAACAATGTGACAAAGGTTCCGCTTTTGCCCAACATCGTCAAGATCCCGTCGTCGCTTGATACCGACTATGCAGGCAAGACAGCATACGAAGCAGCTATCCGCAACACCTGCGGTCTGCTCATACTGTTCCCGCTCGTTATAGTTTATCTGTTCGCACAGCGCACTCTGATCGAGGGCGTCGAGCGTTCGGGTATCACAGGCTAATAGCGAATACACCAATAACAAAAAACAAAAAGGTCGCATCTGCGTGGTGCGACCTTTTTTGTCATCATTTCTTTTTGCTCTTGAATAGCATTGCCCAGATAAGCGCGAATAATAAAGCCGCCGTTATGCCTGCTGCGGCGTTTGCGAGTCCGCCGCTTAAAGCGCCCCAAAGTCCCTGCTCGTCCACTGCCTTTTGAGCGCCCTTTGCGAGCAATGCGCCGAACCCTGTCAATGGTACGCTTGCGCCCGCACACGCAAATTCGGAGAATGGTCCATATAATCCGACCGCCTGCAAAGCGACGCCCGCAACGACGTATCCGACGAGTATTCGTGCACCTGTCAGCTTGGTTTTGTCTATCAGTATCTGCGCAATGACGCATAGCGCACCGCCGCATAAGAACGCATAAAGATATTGCATTTCAAACCCTCTTTAAAACTACTGCGTGCGCTATCGAAGGGATCGACGAGCCTTGAAGCACGCTGTTGGTGTTGAGCAACGCACCTGTTCCGACCAGCATCAGGCTGTTTATTTCGCCTTTTTTAAGCATTGGCAAAAGCTTGCCTGCCGCAACAACTGCCATGCATCCGCAGCCCGAGCCGCCTGCGTGAACATCCTGCTTTTGCCTGTCGTATATCATCAGCCCGCAGTCGAGCATTTTCGACCGAACATCAATGCTGTCGTTTAAGAGCAAATCGCGGCATATATTAAAGCCCTCTGCGCCGAGATCGCCTGTTGCTATCAGGTCTATGCCTTCAATGCCATATGAGGCGTGATAGCGCTTTATGGTGTCGTATGCGGCGGTAGCCATCGCTGCTCCCATGTTGTTTTGATCTGTTATGCCGTTGTCCGAGATCCGTCCGATGACTACGCTGTGCACCGCAATATCAGTTCGCTCGTCGGTCAGCAGAAATGCTCCGCAGCCTGTCACGGTGTTTTGTGAGGTCGGCGGACGCTGGCAGCCGTATTCGAGAGGAAACCGATATTGCCGCTCTGCAGTGCAGAAATGCGATGATGCATAGCAAATCGCGTTTTTTATTATTCCGCCGCTTATCATGCTCGATGCTATCAACAGGCTTTCGGCAGCCGTCGAGCACGCACCGTAAAGCCCGAGATAGGGGATTGAAAAATGCTTTGCCGCATAGCTTGTTGCGACACACTGATTGACAAGATCACCTGCGCACATGACGTCGACCGAACCGGCACCGAGTCCGCTTTTTGCAAGCAGGGTGTTTATGCAAAGCCTGCACATCTCGCTTTCGGCTTTTTCGAACGTGTCTTTGCCGAAATATTCGTCGTATATCAGATGATCAAAGCAGTCGGCGATAGGCCCTTCTGCCTCTTTTTGCCCGACCACCGACGAAGCATTGCTTATATACACATTGCCAAGCTCTATAATGTCTTTCATATCAGCCCCACAAGATAATAAATTATTCCATAGATCACCGATGCTACAGTGCCGTAGACTATGACAGGACCTGCGATGACAAACATTTTTGCGCCGACACCCAGCACAAAGCCCTCGCTTTTTGAATCGATGGCAGGTGAGGCAACTGCGTTTGAAAAGCCCGTAATGGGCACGAGCGTGCCTGCGCCTGCTATATGCGCTATCCTGTCGAATATGCCGCAGCCGGTGAGCAGTCCTGCTATGAATATCAGCGTCACAGAGGTCATTCCCTTTGCTGTGTCTGCTTGTGCCCCTAAATAGATATAGCAGTCTGTCAGCGCCTGTCCTAAGCAGCATATCGCACCGCCTGTGACAAAGGCAAAAAAGCAGTTTTTGAGGCAGGGCGACCTGCCTGCTCTTGCTTCTGCATAATTGATATAATCCTGCTTTTTCATGCTCTTTATCCTATAAATATCGGTATCTCGGGCGCTCTGAACGAAAAGTAAACGAACATCGCTATCAGGTCTGTATACAACACTCCGCCGGTTATGACGGCGCTGTTGCTTTTCAGCGCACCGTCACGCATCAAAAGGTATGACGATACATAGGTCGTCAGCATTCCGAATATCAGGGCAATGTCGACGCAGTCTGCTCCTATTGCTCCGAGCAGGAAATAATAGGCTGTCGCCGCGGCGATCATGCCGAATGCGAGCGATGCCGCCGCCATCGGCAGGTGGTCTGCATCCTTGTGCCCGAAAAGTATAAATTGCAGCATAAAAAATAAGAGCGACGGCCAGAATATCAGCTTAAGCGACTCCCATATGCTGCCTGCTGTCGGCAGTAAAATCATTTCTGCCTCGGCATTCGGTATGACTATGAATGCGTGCTTGATAAGCAGTGCGATTATAAATGTGAACGCCGTACCTATTATGCTCGATGCCATATATTTTGTTGTTTTATCCATGCTTTTTTGAATCTGTCCTTTCTGTTTTTATGTTACAGAGGATATTATTCTCAAGCTCGGGCGTTATTATTACAAAGACTGTCCTGTTTTTTGATGCATTATGACAATAATCGGCGTTAGTTTTCATTGACATTTTGGCGTGTCTTGTTTATAATAATTGTATCAAGTCAAATTATAAGCAGGAGGCGCATATGGAACTTCAGTATAAAAAAATACAAAAGACCCTGTCTGTGCTCAAGGAGCGCATGATCTCGGGCAGTGTTTCGATCGATGGCTTTATGTATAAGAATTGCGGCTATCGCAGGACGGGCGAGATAATTACCGCACCCGACGATACGTTCGTGCGGTTCGTTACGGGAATGCATTGGGCTGACGAAACAGACCTGCACGCATGGTTTGTTACGCACGTTCCCGAGGCGCAGAGACCTCAGGGCACTGTCAGAACTCTGGTCGTCGAGACAGACAGAGACGGTTGGAATGTCTATAACCCTCAGTTTATCTGCTATATCAACGGCAACGAGATGCAGAGCTTTGACACCAACCATCGCTCTCTGCCGCTTGATTTTGATGACGCTTTTGATCTTTCGCTTTATGCCTACAGCGGCTCTATGGGCAAAAATCTGCCGCTTTGCTGTCGCATAGATTATGTGTTCCGTGATGTCGAAAAGCTTTATTATGACATGCTCATACCGTTTGAGATGCTTTCGATCGCCGACAAAGAGAGCAACGAATATGCGGTCATAAACCGCGCTCTGCTTTTGGCGTGCGACAGGATAGATCTGCGTGATGTTTCTGATGAGACATTTTTGGCATCTGTCAATGCCGCACAGGCTGTCATGGATGATTATTACAGCAAGGTCACCTCGCAGAGGGGCACTGTTGTTTGCGTCGGACATTCGCACATCGACTGTGCGTGGATGTGGACGCTCGCCCAGACAAAAGAGAAGATATGCCGCACCACTGCAACTGTTTTGTCGCTGATGGAGCGCTATCCCGACTTTTATTTCATGGAGAGTCAGGCACTGCTTTATAGCTTTTTAAAGCAAGAGTCGCCCAAGCTTTATGAAAAGGTCAAGCAGCGCATCAAAGAGGGCAGGTGGGAGGTCGAGGGCGCTATGTGGGTCGAAGCAGACTGCAACCTCACCTCGGGCGAAAGCCTCGTCAGACAGATCATCCACGGCAAGCGCTTTTTCATGCAGGAGTTCGGCGTTGACAGCCGTGTGCTCTGGCTGCCCGATGTTTTCGGATACAGTGCGGCGATGCCGCAGATATGTGCCAAGGCGGGCATAGATGCTTTTGTCACGAGCAAAATTTCATGGAACGATACCAACCGTATGCCCTACGATGTTTTTAACTGGGTCGGCATAGACGGCACAAAGCTTTTTACATACTTTTTAACTGCACAGCAGGGCACTGACAGAGCGCCAAGCAACAGATATACCTCGTATGTCGCAACGACAGATCCCGATTTTGTCAAAGGAACGATGAAGCGCTTCAGCCAAAAGGATATCACCGAAGAACCCTTGCTCACATTCGGATGGGGCGACGGCGGCGGCGGACCTACTGCGAAGATGCTCGAGACTTATGACCGTATGCAACGGGGCGGCATGGTTTGCCCGTCTGTCAGAAACGGCAAGGTGCTTGATTATATCACCGAGCTCAAGCAGCACGCAAAGGATCTGCCTTATCTGCCGGAATGGCGTGGCGAGCTTTATCTTGAATATCACCGCGGCACATATACGTCGGTCGGCGAGGTAAAGCGCAACAACCGAGAGGGCGAATACGCATTGCAGCTTGCCGAGTTCGTTTCGTCGCTTGCCGAGTCGAATAAGGTGTCGGACTATAAGTCGGACGAGCTTTATCAGCTCTGGCAGACTTTGCTTACAAACCAATTCCACGATATATTGCCCGGCTCGTCGATACCTCAGGTGTACCGTGACAGCGCGGTACAGTTCAAAGAGCTGTTTGACAGTGTCAATCTCATCACGGCAGGCGCTGTCGGAGCGATGCTCAAGAATATAGATACAAAGGGCGGCTTGCTCGTGTTCAATCCGCATTCGTTCACCGCAACAGGCTCGGTCAGATATAACGACAAGACCTATTTTGCAGAGGATATTCCGCCTATGGGCTATGCCGTCATCGCACCCAAGCGCCGCACACCGCTTGCGGTTTCGGGCAACGGCAAGATGGAGAACGATTATTATCGCATAGAATTCGCACAGGATTATACTTTGAGTCGCATTTATGACAAGCAGGCTCGCCGTGAGGTCATCGTCGGCAGAGGCAACAGGCTGGTGGCGTATGAGGACAGATCGCTCGAATACGGCTGCTGGAATACCGAGGAGTATTACAGAGACAAGCCTTATGAAATAACCGACGTTATCGCCGCCGAGAGCATCAGAGACGGCGAAAGATGCGGCTATAAGATAACCAAGCGCTTTATGTCGTCGACCGTGACGCAGTATATCTGGATATACGACCGTTCGCGCCGCATAGATTTTGAGACAGAGGCCGATTGGAATGAAGAGGATCTCTTGCTCAAGGCAGAGTTTGATGTCACAGTCGACAGTGAAAGTGCAGTCTATGACATACAGTTCGGACAGGTATCACGCCCGACACATTATAATACCTCGTGGGACAAGGCGAGATTTGAGGTCTGCGGTCAGCGCTTTGCCGACCTTGCGGATCACGGCTATGGCGTTGCGCTTATGAGCGATTGCAAATATGGCTTTGACATACACAGCGGTCATATGAGCCTTTCACTCATCAAATCCGCCTCGTATGTCAACGAGTATTACGACAAGATGCATCACCGCTTTACCTATTCGCTTATGCCGCATATAGGTGACTATCGCGAAGCAGGCGTCATCAAAGAGGCTTGCCTGCTCAACCAGCCGCTTGTCGCATTGCCGATAGGCAAGACCGACGGCAGGATGCCCGAAAAGCTTTCGTTTATTTCGCCGTCGGCAGACAACATTGCGGTCGAAACGATCAAAAAGGCATATGACGGCAATGGCTATATCGTCAGAGCCTATGAGACCTACGGCATGTCGTCGGAGTGCAATTTTACGCTTATGCGCAGGGCGACTGTCTGCGAGTGCGACCTGCTTGAGAACGATATAACCGACTATGGCAAAAAGAGCGCATCGTTTGCGTCACAGTTTGCCCCGAGAGAGATCAAAACATTCAGAATAATTTTTTGAGGTGCTGATATGAAAAGAAGCGAGATCAACAACATACTTCGCGAATCCATCGACTTTATAAAAGGGCAGGGGTTCAACCTGCCTCCGTTTGCGTTCTTTACGCCTGACGAGTGGCAAGACAAGGGCCACGAGTATGACGAGATACGCCGCAATATGCTCGGTTGGGATATAACCGACTACGGTCACGGCGATTTTGCAAAGATCGGATTGTTCTTGTTCACGTTGCGCAACGGTAATCTCAGCGACAAAAACAACAAAAAGACCTATGCCGAAAAGCTGCTTATATCCAATGAGGATCAATATAGCCCGATGCATTTCCACTGGCATAAGATGGAGGATATCATCAATCGCGGCGGCGGCAATCTGATGGTCGAGGTGTATAACGCCACCGACGACGACAGGCTCGCCGATACCGATGTCACCGTCAACCTTGACGGATGTGTCAAAACAGTTCCCGCAGGCACTGTTCTGCGACTTACCCCGGGTGAGAGCATTACATTGCCGCCCAGACAGTACCACGCTTTTTGGGCAGAAAAAGGTCACGGCAAGGTGCTTATAGGTGAGGTCTCTATGGTCAACGACGACAACACCGACAACAGATTTTATGAAACACAGGGCAGATTCCCGGTCATCGAAGAAGATGAAGCACCTCTTTATCTGCTCTGCAACGAATATCCCGAGGCAAGATGATGGGCAGCGTATTGTGTTTTGGCGAGATACTTTGGGATGTCTTTGCCGATAAGCAGCAGATAGGCGGCGCACCGCTTAATTTCGCAGCGCATTTTGCAAAGCTCGGCGGCAGATCGGCAATGCTTTCTGCGGTCGGACGTGATGAGCTCGGCGACAGAGCGATAGAGATAGTAAACGGCTTTGGCGTCGATACGAGCATGGTCGCCCGTGTCGACCTGCCGACAGGCAGATGCAATGTCACGCTTAAGGATGGCAGCCCGAGCTATGAGCTTGTCTATCCTGTCGCATATGATGCGATACCGTATGCCGAGCATAAGACGCAGTTCGATGCGCTTTATTTCGGCACGCTCGCTTGCCGTGATCAGAGGTCTTTCGAGACCTTAAAAACGCTTATAAAAAAAGTCGACACCAAAGAGAGATTCTTTGATGTCAACATAAGACAAAGCTATTATAGCATCGAGCTGATAAACGAGCTCGCTTTGCAGGCCACTGTATTAAAGGTGAGCCGTGAGGAGATAGGCGTTTTTGATATGCTTGGCAAAACAGATGCTGCGGCTGCGGCAGAAATGCTGCTTTGCAGATACAAGAACCTGCGCACGGTCGCAGTCACGCTTGACAAGGACGGCGCAATGATAGCCGAGAGAGGCAAAGGGCCTATCTTTTCACGCAAGCCGACAGGCAAGGTTGTCAGCACCGTTGGCGGCGGCGACAGCTTTTCGGCGTGTCTGCTCGCAAGCCTTTTGTGCGGCATGAGTGCAGAAACCGCATTAGAGCGTGCAGTTACGCTGTCTGATTATGTCGTGACACAGCTCGGTGCGATACCTGAATACAGTGAGGAATTAAACAGGCGTCTTTTTGGGTGACAGCTTGCACAGGTCGTCAAACCGCTCCATAGTCTTGGGGTCAAAAAAGTTTGCCTGATGTCCAAAACCACGACGGTCACAGTATATGTTGTTGGTGCTGCCTGTATGCCAGCGCTCGCAGATAGGACAGTGACCGTCTTTTATCAATTTGGCCTTTTCGAAAGCTTCGTTGAGACTGAAGGTATAGACAGAGCCCATATAGCGCTCGCGGTGGTTGTAGATGTCAAACTCGGTGAAAGAAGCGCTTTGCACGATGTGCGCACCGCATTCGCCGCATATGACGTTGACATATTCGACCTGCACTATTTCATAAAGCTGATAGGTCTCGCCGAATTTGGTTTCAGTGCCGTATTCCTCGAGCAAAAGATCGTTGGGAAATCTATCCTCCGGCATCTCTCTGCCTGTCAGCCAATAATAGCACTCGGCTGGCGTGTCTGCCCAGGTGTCATCGATATATTCGGGAAACAGTATATCGTTTTTATAAGCAACAAACATAAGCACTTCACCTCCTGCGTTACACCTATGCGTACAGTATACCACATTTTTAAAATAAATCAATAAGTCACATCAAATAGGAGCACAGCATATGAATATTCTCGTCGCCTGCGATTCATTCAAAGGGACGCTTTCGTCGGCTTCGGCATCGTCGGCCGTCGCCGAGGGCATCAAAAGGGCAATTCCGTCAGCAAACTGCATATGCGTCAGAATGGCTGACGGGGGAGAGGGCTTTGCAAACGCATACCAAGCCGTCATAGGCGGCAATATGGAGGAGATAGAGGTCACAGGACCTTATTTTGAAAAGACAAAAGCGCACGTGCTCATAAGCGGTGATACGGCAGTCATAGAGTCCGCCGAGGCTGCGGGATTGCTCAAATCAGACAGGCGTGACGGCGAGAATGCAACCACCTACGGAGTCGGCGAAATGATACGCTATGCACTTGATAGGGGATGCAAAAGAATGATCATAGGTCTCGGCGGCAGCGCTACATCCGATTGCGGCATAGGTGCGCTTACGGCGCTTGGCGCTAAGGTGTACGACAGTGACGGCAAAGAGATAGTGCCGACGCTTTCGGGACTTATAGATCTTTCAGAATGCGATATAACGCCGCTTGACGCACGTATCAAAAGCACAGAGGTCTTGCTTGCCTGCGATGTCAAAAACCCGCTCTGCGGCGTTTGCGGCGCTGTGTATGTCTATGGCGGACAAAAGGGAATAAAGAAGACGGATATGCCGAGGTACGAAAGGGCGCATCAAAGATTTGCGATGATAACAAAAGAGAGCACCGGTGTTTCTGTTGCCGACAAACCCGGCTGCGGTGCGGCGGGCGGACTTGCGGCGGCACTCCACGCATATTGCGGCGGTGTGATAATAAGCGGCGCAGAATGCCTGCTTGAGGCAGTCGGCTTCGACAAGCTTGTCTGCGATGCCGATGTTGTAATAAGCGGGGAGGGGAGCTTTGATTCTCAAACCGCATCGGGCAAGGCGGTGGCTGCTGTTGCCGGGTATGCAAAAAGATACAGCAAGCCTATGCTCGTTTTTGCGGGCAGGTCGAATGCCGATGCAGACCCTTTTGTCGGAATAACCGCAGTGTATTCGACAGGCAGACAGGGCGATTTTGAGACGATAAAAGCGCACGCCTATTCGGACCTCGCCTCTCTTGCAGAGAGAGTGTTTGGAGAAAGCAAATCGATGCCCGAACAAAAATAGCTCGCGATTTTTGTTTTTTTCGCTCGAATGCGATAAAAACAATGGTCAATTTCACAATAGATAAAAATTGCGTTTTGCCGACCGGCAAGGTCGGCTTTTACTATATCTTGACGTCAGAGATCAAAAAACGACTAAATATTGTCTCGGTTACGCTGGTTGACATAATTATGATTACATAATCTATTGGCATAATCAACAAGAATAAAAAATATTGTTTATTGCTCTTGCAAAATGCGAGATTTTGTATTATTATATATGTGCTCGCTCGAAAAGTTGCAGGCTAAAGCGGCTTTTAATCTGCTGTCGCTTTTTGCTTGCGCATTTTTCGCCGTTTATTGTCAACCTACAATCGACATAATATGCCGCACATATTTTTGATAACATCGCATTATGTCGCATATAATTTATGCGGTGATGCTGTTTGAATTTTAAAGATAGGCTGCTGGGCCTTGTCTTGCGCTTTGCCGATCTCACCGAGAGATCGTTTGATCTAAAGCGCCGTGTGTTTGCGGTCATGGCGACTGTCGCCGTTTATTGCGTTATGCTTGGCATTTTGTTTGCCGACGGCTGTGCGGTGACTGTTTCGCCATACAACTTCAGGTTTGACTATTTCTGCTTTGTCTGCTCGATGATAGTTATCTATCTGTCGGGCTGCACTGTCTTTGCAGGTCCTGTCTGCCTGTGCCTTTGTGCCTGCTTGTCGTTTGTGTTGGGGTTTGAGTGCGTGTCGTTTTTTGACGCCGCCTCGTCGTTGGGAGCAATAAACTATTTTGCCGCCGCATTCTGCGCTGCCTATGCAGTATTTGCATTTTTTGTCGCTGCCGCACTTGCCGTATGCTTTTCGGCATACTCGTCACATGGTGTCAAGCAGATGCTCGATCGTGGCAGGTTCAGCCTTTACTCGCTGAAATTTATTATGCTCATTGCTTCCTGTATTTTGGCGTTCGGCGGGCTATACAATCTATTATTTTAATTTTGATCGGAGAAATCTGATGCAGGGGATCGTACAAAAGACCGAATTGGTCGCACAATTCAATAGCTTTGTCGACTATCTGCGTGAAGAAAAGGGATCGTCGCAAAACACACTGATGGCATATGTTCGTGATCTTTCTAAGTTTTTGGACTATGCCGAGAGTGCGGATATTTGCGATGCTGCCGAGGTCGATGTTGAAGCCGTCGAGGATTTCAAGGCGCACCTCACGACGCTTGGGCTTTCGCCCGCGTCTGTCAGCCGCTGCCTCTCTGCTTTGCGCTCATTCTTTTCTTATCTCGTCAACGAGGGCGTTCTCGAGATAAATCCCGCAAAGTCGGTTCACAACGCCAAACTTGAGAAGCATGACCTCTCGGTTCTCACGCATAAGGAGATAGAGCTGTTGCTTTCACAGCCTTCGAGTGATGACATCAAGGGCATCAGGGACAAGGCTATGCTCGAGGTGCTTTATGCAACAGGCATAAAGGTCTCAGAGCTCGTTTCGCTCGATATCGACGACGTCAATACGCAGGTCGGCTTTATCAGAGTCGGCAAAAACTCGCAGGAGCGTGTCATTCCGCTCTATGCGCTCGTTTCAAAATATCTTCAGACCTATATCGACAAATCGCGCCGCCTGCTGCTCAACGATATGGAGCAGCCCGCGCTGTTCGTCAATATCTTTGGCAACCGCATGACCAGACAGGGCTTTTGGAAGCTTCTTAAGGGCTATGCAGAAAAAGCCGAGATCAAAAAGCCTATCACGCCGCACACCATCAGGCATTCGTTTGCGGCGCATCTGCTCGAGAACGGTGCCGATATACACGACATCTGCGAGATACTCGGACACAGCGATCTTGCGTCCACACAGCGCTATGCAGCGTTTTTGAAGGACAAGCTCAAGACCAGCTTTATCAAATACCATCCGCACGCTTGACATCGGAGGTCAGCCTTGGCAAACAAGTTATTTAATTTCTTTTCATCCACAAACAACAAGAACGGCGACCTCAGCTATGATAAGGCTGAGAAGCAAAAGCAGTTGACGTTCGTCAATTTCTTCCCGTCGATAATACGCCGCTTCAGGGCAATATCGACCGCCAACCTGCTGTTCTCACTCTGCAATATCTGGATAATCGCGGTGCTGCTCGGCACGACAGGCAATTATGACACGTTCGTTTCGACCGCTGCCGATCCGCTTTATGCGCAGCTTTACGGCATCATGGGCTATGAAAATACGCCTGTCACCGCCATGCTTTATGGCGCTTTCGGCGTAAGCTCGACTGTTAAGATATGGTCGTCGACGTCGATATTCCTGGTTTCGCTCTGCCTGCTCGTGTTGCTCACCAACGGCATCGCCAATGTCGGCTTGCATTACCTTTTGCGTGCCTCTGTCACGAGCGATTATTCAGTCACGGCAGCCGACTTTTTCACTGCTATCAAAAAGAATTTCAAGCAGGGCTTTGTATTCGGCATATTCGACGTGCTGATAGGACTGCTGCTCGGCTATGACTTTATCGCTTATCAAGCCAACGCAGGTGTCTCGTTTGTTTATCAGGTCATGTTTTATCTGATAATCGTCATTGCGCTGTTTTATATCGTCGTCAGAACCTATATCTATCTCATGATAGTTTCGTTCGACTTCAGCTTTGGCAAGATAGTCAAGAACGCCTTGCTGCTCGGCTGCCTCGGCTTTAAGCGCAATATCGCCGCATTGCTCGGCGTGGCACTGTTTATCGCGCTCAACTTTTATCTGCTCGTGTTTGTGCGCGGCATCGGCTTTTTGCTGCCGTTTTTCGTCACGATCGGACTTTGCATTTATTCGCTCGTTTATGCCGAATGGAAGGTCATCGAGCAGTATGTTGTCGAGCCCTATTATAAAGAGCACCCCGACGAGCGCCCCGGTGCAGGCGATACGCCCGAGGGCGAGCCTATATTTAACGACTGGGCATAATTTAATTATAATACAAAAATCAAGCCGACAGCATTTATCACGATACTGTCGGCTGTTCTGTGGAGGGATATATGCGCCGCAAAAGAGACTATTTTTTGCTCATCCTGATGAATTTTGTCATCTATGGATTGAACGGCATTTTTTATTCTTATATACAGCAGTACGTCGGCGCATATCAGCCGCCGATACAGACAGGTCTGCTCGTTGCGCTCGGACCTATGGTCACGATATTTGCGCCGTTCTTTTGGGGAGTTAGGGCGGATAAGGCAAAGCACAAAAATACAGTGCTGCTTATATGCCTGATAGGTGCTTCGTCGTTCCTGTCGCTTATGCTGCTCGACCCTCAGAGCTTCGCTTTTTTGTTCTTTACAATGATCGGCGTAACGTTCTTTGAGTCGGCATACGCCAGCATATGCGATGCGGTAACGATAGGCTATGCGCAGGAGAACAACATGCGCTTTGGCTTTATGCGCTGCATGGGCACTGTCGCTTTCGGCTGTATGACAATGGCGGTTTCGGCGCTTTATGAGATGCAAAAAGAATGGTTTATTTACGCCTATCTCATGCTCGCCGCCGTCGGCCTGGTGGTCGTGCTGATATCGCCAAAGGCGAGCGGCCACGCACCTAAAAAGCAAAAGCTCGATTTCTCGCCGATATTCAAGGATAAAAAGCTGATGATATATGTCGCCATGTCCTGCCTTGCGCAGTTTTTGTGGCAGTTCTATCTCAACCTTTATCCCTCGTATGTCACCGAGGTGATGGGCATGTCGCAAAAGGCGTGGGGACTTAATATATTGCTCACCGTCGCGGGCGAAGCCCCATTCTTCTGGCTGATGGATAAGATATTCGACCGCTTTGGAACGGATAGGGTGATGGTGTTCGGACTCGTGCTGACGTGCATACGCTATCTTTCGTTTGCGGCACTTACCGACCTTGTTCTGATACAGATAATGTCGCTCGTAACAGGCTTCTCGTCCGTCGTGATACAATACTGTGCGATACGCCACATCATGGATCATACGCCTGTTGAATTGCAGGCAACCGCTATAAACGTGCCGACGATTTTGCCGTTCGGCGCGGCAAGAATGCTGGCGAGCATACTGAGTGGCTTTATGCACGACGCCATCGGCACCGGCAATACGCTTTGGTTCTGCTTTGCCTTTTCTGCGATAGGAACCCTGATCTATGTCGCCTGCGGCACTCTGCAAAAGCGCAGGAAAGCTTGAACTTCAAAAGGAGCACCCGCTCCTTTTTTGTTTTTGCGTGCATTGCAGCGACGGTGACGTTGCAATTTCGTGATTGGTGGCAGCGCTACACAAAAAACAAACGGCAGGCTTTAGGCGTTGTACCCGTAAGGATACAACGCCAGTTTTATTCGCCTTTGGCGAGTTATATTGCTTCGCAGCTATTTCGGCTTTCGCCGAGTGTTATTGCCTTTGGCAGTTTATGGGCGAATAAAATATCACTGAAACCGCAGGTTTTAATATCACTTTGCCTTAGGCAAAATACCGCTGTGAGACCAGTCTCACAATATCACTATTCATCAAATGAATTTTTTGAGACAGTAAAAAGCTGTGTGGGAATTCCACACAGCTTTAAATTATGTCTTTCACCATAACAAGCAGGGAAAATGTACGTCTTATTTCCACTTGTCAGGAGAACCTAAAACCCTTTAATTGTTGCTTGTTGTGCAGTACGCAAAAGCAGGAAATCAAATGTTATTTTCATCCATCCATTTCTTGATATTATCCCAAAGATACGGGCGCTTGTCAGGGATATCCGCTTTTTCAATCAACGTATAATCAACAGAAGAGTATTTACAAATAATATATTCGTAATGCCCTAATTCTTGCACTTTGTTATCATATACATATCGTTGTGCTGGTATGTTTATCGTATTACCATCTTCGGAATAAAAACCGCATACATCAATAGAGTCATAACCTCTCGGCAAAGTAATTCTTTGTTTCAATTCTAAGTTTACTAAAGAATAGACATAGAAATGCTTTCCGTTTTCTAATGCAAAAAATTCAAATTCATTAGGGTGAAGGGCACCTGTATATAGATATCTATAACCTTTGAATTCTTTCTTTAGTGCGTTTGTATCTTTGTCTATGATTCTAACACTGCCACCCGTGATTTCGATTTTATATAAACTTGATTCTAATAAATATTTCCACATTTCAAGCACCTCTTAATAGTTGTTACACACTGTTTATGTAATTATTGCAATAGATACAACAATCCGCCCGAATTGCTTCAAGCGGATTGTTGTGTTCATTCGGTTATGAATTGACAGTTTCGGAATTTTTTATCAAACTGTCCGTAAGAGTACAACCCCTACGCCAGCCGTTTTTGGCATATATTGGTATATATGCGATTATTTTGCCGATTCTTCGACTGCGACTGCGACTGCGACGGTTGCGCCGACCATGGGGTTGTTGCCCATGCCGATCAGACCCATCATCTCAACGTGAGCGGGGACTGAGGACGAGCCTGCGAACTGTGCATCAGAGTGCATTCTGCCCATCGTATCGGTCATGCCATAGCTGGAAGGACCTGCGCCCATGTTGTCGGGGTGCAGAGTTCTGCCTGTGCCGCCGCCGGATGCGACAGAGAAATATTTGACGCCGTTCTCGACACACCATTTCTTGTATGTGCCTGCAACGGGATGCTGGAAGCGGGTGGGGTTGGTCGAGTTGCCGGTGATAGAAACGCCGACATTCTCAAGTCTCATGATAGCGACGCCTTCGGGAACGTTGTCTGCGCCATAGCATCTGACTGCTGCGCGAGGTCCGTTCGAGAATGCCTTCTCTTCGACGACCTTGACTGTCTCGGTGTAGGGGTCGAACTCGGTCTTTACATAAGTAAAGCCGTTGATGCGCGAAATGATATATGCGGCATCCTTGCCCAGACCGTTGAGTATAACGCGGAGGGGCTTGGTTCTGACCTTGTTTGCGTTGAGAGCGATCTTGATAGCGCCCTCAGCTGCTGCGAACGACTCGTGACCTGCGAGGAAGCAGAAGCACTCGGTCTCTTCGGAGAGCAGCATCTTGCCGAGGTTGCCGTGGCCGAGGCCGACCTTGCGGTTCTCAGCAACAGAGCCGGGGATGCAGAACGACTGCAGACCGATGCCGATAGCAGCAGCGGCGTCAGCAGCCTTGACACAGCCTGTCTTGACTGCGATAGCAGCGCCGACGGTGTATGCCCAAACAGCGTTCTCAAAGCAGATAGGCTGTGTGCTGCGAACTATGCTGTCGCAGTCGATACCCTTTGCCAGAGTGATCTCTTTGCATTCTTCGATAGAAGAAATGCCGTATTCTTTAAGGACGGCAAGGATCTTGGCCTCGCGTCTTTCGTAACCTTCAAAAAGTGCCATTATGTCGTCCTCCCTCAGTCTTTGCGCGGGTCAATGTACTTGACAGCTTCTGCGAAGCGGCCGTACGTGCCCTTAGCTTTTTCGTATGCTTCGTTGGGCTCCATGCCCTTTTTGATAAAGTCGGTCATCTTGCCGAGCGAAACGAACTCATAGCCGATGACTTCGCCGTTTTCGTCAAGACCCATGCGAGTGCAATAGCCCTCGGTCATTTCGAGGTATCTGACGCCCTTAGCCTTGGTGCCGTACATAGTACCGACCATCGAGCGCTGACCCTTGCCGAGATCCTCCATGCCTGCGCCGATGACGAGGCCGTTCTCAGAGAATGCGGACTGGGTTCTGCCGTATACGATCTGCAGGAACAGCTCGCGCATAGCAGTGTTGATAGCGTCGCAGACAAGGTCGGTGTTGAGAGCCTCGAGCAGCGTCTTGCCGGGGAGTATCTCTGCTGCCATTGCAGCCGAGTGCGTCATGCCCGAGCAGCCGATAGTCTCGACGAGAGCCTCTTGAATAATACCGTCTTTAACGTTCAGCGAGAGCTTGCATGCGCCCTGCTGAGGTGCACACCAGCCGATACCGTGGGTGTAGCCCGAGATATCGCTGATCTGCTTGGATTGGATCCATTTGCCTTCTTCGGGAATGGGAGCGGGACCGTGGTCGCAACCTTTGGTCACGCAGCACATACCTTCAACTTCTTTGGAATAGTAAAGCATTTTTGACTCCTTTTATGTTAATTTTACTTTTTGATTATTTCGCCGTAAACAGTGCCCGAGCAGCCTGCAGCGTTTGCTTCGTCGGTGTCGATGTGCATTGCGGGTGCAAAGTTCTCGTTGACGCGGACGACGACGTCGTCAAAGATCAGGGGTCTGCCGGTGTCGGCAAGCTTGACCATGACGGTCTCTTTGTCAGCAAGTCCGTATTCTGCAGCGGTCTTGGTGTCGAGGTGCAGATGACGCTTTGCAGCGATAACGCCCTCGGTGATGTCGATTTCGCCGGCAGGTCCGACGATCTTGATGCCGGGTGTGCCTGCGATGTTGCCGGATTCTCTGACGGGTGCTGCGACTCCAAGAGTGCGTGCGTCGGTGAGCGAGACCTCGACCTGTGTAGCCTTGCGTGCGGGTCCGAGTATCAGCACGTTTTTGATGCTGTTCTTGGGGCCTACGAGCGTGACGCGCTCGCCGCTGGCATACTGACCGGGCTGCGAAAGCATATTGCGCACGGTGAGGGTGTAGCCCTTGCCAAAGAGCGTCTCGATGTCAGCCTCGGTGAGGTGAACGTGACGGGCAGAGGTTTCAACTATGATTGTGTTAGCCATAACAGATACTCCTTATTATCGTCTTGTATTGTTTAACCATATAATTATACAACACAAACCACCGTTTTGTAAATAGCTTTTTTTAAAAACAAAGGTGTCTTTTTTGATAGCCGCAGCAAAAAAACCGTGCTTGCTATTGAAAAAACCCAAGATTTGTGGTATCATACACAGTGAGTTATAATCTTAATTGAATTATTGCGCTGTTTTTCGCGCTATTATATCATTTTGCAAAAGGGGATAGTTTGTTATGACAGACGCTAAAAAAACGATTTTTTCGGGCATACAGCCCTCGGGACAGATCACGATAGGCAATTATATCGGTGCGCTCAAAAACTGGGTCGAGCTGCAGCACGAATACAATTCCATATTCTGCATAGTTGATATGCACGCGATAACGGTTCGTCAAGAGCCTGCCGCTTTGCGCAAGCAGTGCCTGTCGCTTTTGGCGCTTTATCTTGCCGCAGGCATAGACCCCAAAGAGTCGATCATTTTTATTCAAAGCCACGTGCCTGCGCACGCCGAGCTTTCGTGGGTGCTCAGCTGCAGCACCATGTTTGGCGAGCTCAGTCGCATGACACAGTTTAAGGATAAATCCGCAAAGCACGCCGACAACATCAACGCAGGACTTTTTACCTATCCTGTTCTGATGGCATCCGATATACTGCTTTATCAGACCGATCTCGTGCCTGTCGGCATAGATCAAAAGCAGCACGTCGAGCTGACGCGCGATATTGCCACACGCTTCAACGGCGTTTATGGTGAGACCTTTAAATTGCCCGAGCCTTATATTCCCAAGCTCGGAATGAAGATAATGTCGCTGACTGAGCCTGACAAGAAGATGAGCAAGTCCGACCTCTCGGGCGGCAGTGTCTGCCTTACGGATGATCGAGATACGATAATACGCAAATTCAAGCGTGCCGTCACCGACAGCGGCTCTGAGATAGTCGTTCGTGACGACAAGCCCGGCATAACCAACCTCATCACGATCTATTCTGCATTCACGGGCAAGAGCGTTTCTGAGATCGAAGCAGAATTTGACGGCAGGGGATACGGCGACTTTAAGATAGCCGTCGGCGAAACTGTCGCAGACAAGCTCTCTGATATACAGCAGAGATACAATTCGCTGCTTGCCGATAAGGATTATCTCAATTCTGTGCTTGTCGAGGGCAGCGAGCGTGCCGCTTATCTTGCACGCAAGACACTCAGCAAGGTCTATCGCAAGATCGGCTTTTACAGACCCTAAAAACAGTTAAACGGAGCAAAAGATGGCAAAAAAGAACGACAATTACGATCAGCAGGCTATTCGTGCGCTGACAGGACCTGACCGAGTCAGAAAAAAGCCGAGCGTTATTTTCGGCTCTGACGGCATAGAGGGCTGCGAGCATGCATTCTTTGAGATACTTTCAAACTCTATCGACGAGTCGAGAGAGGGCTATGGCAACAAAATAATCGTCACCGCCTTCAACGATCACAGCCTGCAGGTCGAGGACTTCGGCAGAGGCGTGCCGATGGATTATAACGAAAAAGAGAAGCGCTTTAACTGGGAGCTCGTATTCTGCGAGCTTTATGCAGGCGGCAAATACGACAACAACAACGAGGGTGCGGCATATGGCTTTTCGCTCGGCACCAACGGACTTGGTGCGTGTGCCACGCAGTATTCCTCTGAATATATGGAGGTCATTTCTTGCAACAACGGCAGCCGATACAGCATGAGATTCGAGCGCGGATTTCCAAAGACAAAGCTCGCCGTCGAGCCCTGCTCCAAGAGCAAGACGGGCACGACTATACGCTGGCTGCCGGATATTCAGGTCTTTAACGACATCAAGATACAAAAGTCGTTTTTTGAAGAAACGCTCAAGCGACAGACTGTCGCCAACGAGGGACTGCGCATTATATTGAGATGGCAGAACGCCGACGGCAATTTTGACGAGAGCGAATTTTATTATGAGAACGGCATAAGCGACTATATCAAGGAGATTGCCGAAGGTGTCGCTATCTCGCCTGTTGAGCGCTTTTCGACAGAGCGTGTCGGACGTGACCGCCCCGACAAGCCAGAATATACAGTCAAAATGACCGCCGCTTTTTGCTTTTCAGACAAGATAAGCATGACCGAGTATTATCATAATTCGTCATTCCTCGAGCATGGCGGCGCACCAGAAAAGGCTGTTAAAGCGGCTTTCACCTGGGCTGTCGATAATTATCTTACAAACAATAACAAATATCAGCGCAACGAGCCGCATATAGGCTTTTCGGATATTGATGAGAGCCTTGTGCTGGTGATAAGCTCGTTTTCTACTGTCGCTTCTTATGAGAACCAGACAAAAAAGGCCATAACCAACAAGTTTATTCAGGATGCCATGACAGACTGGCTCAAGAATATGCTGACCACCTATTTTGTCGAGAACCCCGAGCAGGCAGACAAGATCTGTATGCTCGCATACAGCAACAAGACCAGCCGCGAATCCGCCGCCGCCGCAAAAAAGGCTGCCAAGAGCAAGCCTGCGGCTTCGCTGCAGCTTGACAACTCTGTTGAAAAGTTCGTCAACTGCCGTGAAAAGAACCCCGATATCTGCGAAATATACATTGTCGAGGGCGATTCGGCGCTTACCTCCTGCAAGCTGGCTCGCGACCCTAACTTTCAGGCGCTTTTGCCTGTCAGAGGCAAGACCATCAACTGCATCAAGGCAAAATACGAGGCACTGCACGCCAATGACATAGTCAGAGATATGATCAAGGTGCTCGGCTGCGGCGTTGAAAAGGATGCCAAAAACAGAACCTTACCCACGTTCAGCCTCGACAGGCTCAGATGGAACAAGATAATCATCTGCACCGATGCCGACGTTGACGGCTATCAGATACGCACGCTTTTGCTTACGCTGTTCTATCGCCTTATGCCGTCGCTCATAACAGAGGGCAAGATATTTATTGCCGAGACTCCGCTTTATGAGATACGCACTAAAGAAAAAACTCTGTTTGCCTATGACGACGCCGAAAAAAATCGCATCGTCAGCGAGCTCGGCGACAAAAAATATATGATAATGCGCTCGAAGGGTCTCGGTGAAAACGAACCCGAAATGATGTCGCTCACAACTATGCACCCCGCAACCCGCAGGCTCATCAAGATAACGGCAGAGCCCGAAGGACCTACAAAGGCGATGTTTGATCTCATGCTCGGCGACGACATCGAGGGCAGAAAGCGCCATATTGCGCTCTATGGTCTTAATTATCTCGAAGAAATGGATGTCTGACAGACAAAGGAGAATTATTATTTATGGCAAAAAAGAAAAAAGCGGCAGAGCTTTTGCCGCAGACAGTCTCTGAGCCTGTCGAGATGCCTATAACCCGGGTTATAGAAACAAACTATATGCCGTATGCGATGACCTGCATAGTCGGCAGAGCTATACCCGACATCGACGGCTTTAAGCCTGCACACCGCAAGCTGCTTTATACAATGTACAAAATGGGCTTGCTTACCAGCGAAAATACCACAAAGAGCGCCAAGGTCGTCGGACAGACTATGATGCTCAATCCGCACGGCGATGCTTCGATATACGAGACACTTGCCGCAATGACCACAGGCAAAGAGGCACAGTTACACGCGTTTATAAAGTCAAAGGGCACTTTCGGCAAGCATTATTCAGATACGGCGTGCTCGGCGGCACGTTATACCGAGTGCAAGCTTGCGCCTATCGCCGCCGAGCTTTTTGACGGCATCGACGAGGACGCAGTTGATTTTGAGCCAAACTATGACAACACGACGACAGAGCCTGTTTTGCTGCCTGTTTCATATCCGAACGTTCTTGCGTATTGCAACGTCGGCATAGCGGTCAGCATGAAGAGCGATGTCTGCTCATTCAACCTCAAAGAGCTGTGCGATGCGACGGCCGCTTATCTCAAGAACGAAAATATCACCATCGACGAAATAATGGATATAATGCCTGCGCCCGATTTTTCGACAGGCGCCGATATACTTTATGACGCCGATATGATGAAAAAGATATACGAGACAGGCGTCGGCAGCATAAGATTGCGCGCAAAATATACCTATGACGAAAAGGAAAGGCGCATAATCTTCACCGAAATACCCTATGAGCAAAAGGTCGAGAGCATACGCTCTGCAATAATCAACCTTGTCAAGGCAGGCAAGATAGCAGATATCGTCGACGTCCGTGACGAGATAGGCATCGACGGTCTGAGGCTTGCTGTCGACCTCAAAAAGGGAGCGGATAAGGACCGCATTCTCGCTCAACTATTCAAGATGACAAAATTGCAGTCGTTCTTTTCGTGCAATTTCATCATACTCGTCGGCGGATTGCCGAGGCTGATGGGCGTCAAGGAGATAATCGAGCAGTGGGTCAAGTTCCGCATAGGCTGTCTGAGGAGGATCTATACCTTCAGACGTGAGCGCAAGACCGAAAAATTGCATCTGTTGCTTGGTCTGCGTGAAATATTGCTCGATATCGACAAGGCGATAGCCATCATACGTGAAACTAAAAAGGATGCAGAGGTCGTGCCTAACCTGATGGCAGGCTTTGGCATCGACGAAACGCAGGCTGAGTTTGTCGCAAACATCAAGCTGCGCTATCTCAACCGCGAATATATAGTCAAGCGCACTGACGAGATCGCATCGCTTGAGGATGAGATCGCAGAGCTTACCGCTCTTATCGGCAGCGACAGGAAGATAAAAAATGTCATTATCAAGCAGCTCGGTGAAATAAGCGCCAAATACGGCATTCCGCGCAAGACCGGAATCCTGTTTGATGACGATGCCGCATTGCCGACCTATGAGGAGGTCATCGACGACAGCCCCATAACCTGCTTCTTTACGAGAGAGGGCTATTTTAAAAAATGCCTTTCTGCCTCGATGCGCACAAATGACAGACTTTATCTCAAAGAGAATGATACGGTCATTTATCGTGCCGATACGACAAACACCGCCGAGATACTCTTTTTCACCTCGCTTGCGCAGGTCTATAAGTCAAAGGCGTCGAATTTTGAGAGCCAAAAGCTGTCTGTGCTCGGCGAGTATGTGCCTGCCAAGCTTTCTTTCGAGAGCAAAGAGAGGGCAGTGTATGCGCTGTGCTTAAAAGAATATGTCGGCAATATCGTCTTGTTCTTTGCCAACGGCAAGGCGGTTAGAATACCTGCCAACGCATATGAGACCAAGCAGAACCGCAAAAAGCTGACTAAGGCGTTTTATGTCGACAGTCCGCTTGTCGCGGCGTATCACATAACCGAGCCGTGCGAGTTTTTTGTCAAGACCGACGGCGGCAGGGCGATGCTTATAAGATCAGACAGAATAACCGAAAAAACGACCAGAACCTCGTCGGGCGGACAGATATTCACGCTCAAGGCGGGTCAGAGCGTTGTTTCGGCAACTGTATACGGTCCAAAGACCTCGCCGCTTTCAAAAGAAAGCAAATACCGCAAGGATTCGCTGCCCTCGACAGGCGCTATCCTGCTTGAGGTCGACGACGATTCACAGCAGACCCTGCTTGACACATAAACGCATAGTTGTTTGTTGACAAACAGCGATATACTATGCTATAATTATTACCCTATATGATCGGGGGGATGAGCTATCAAAAAGCTGTTTTCTGTTATCAGCAACAACCTGAGCACGGCTGTTTCGGCGGCGGTGCTTGCTGTCGCTGCAATTATATGCCTGCTTTTTGACAGGTTGTCGGGCGTTATTATTGCTGTCGTGCTTGCTGTTTTTATAGCGATCAATATTATTTTAGCTGTCAGTATGCGCGGTATGCAAAAGCGCACGCAGATCACCTATAATCTGCATCCGCTGCTTGGCGAGACCTTGCTCACATCTCAGAGCCCTGTCGCGATAGTTTCGTCCGACAACAGACTCGAATGGTATAACAACGAGTTCGGCGCATTGCAGGGGGCCCGAGGCATAAGGCTTGGCACGTCGCTTTCGGATAAGTTTGACGGTATGCTGACCTATTCCGCACTCAAGAGAGCCTACGAATCAAAGAGCGACGATGCTATAAAGATCGCCGACAGCGACTATCGTGTCGAGGCTGTTCCCTGCAGCTATATGAGCAAAAAGTTCTTTGCCGCAATACTGCGTGATATGTCTGATTATACCGCACTTTCAAAGCAATACAGCGACAACAAATGGCATATAGCCGCAATATCGTTCGACAACAGCAACGAGATCAAAGAGGTTCACGATAACTATCGTGAGATAGCCGCCAAGATCGTCGTTCTGCTCACAGATTGGGCGGCGAGCATCGACGGCATATTTATAGAGAATGAGAACGGCAGATTTATTCTGGCGTTCACTCACGATCATCTGGCAGCCATGGTCGATTCGCGCTTTGACATACTCGACAGAGTTACAGAAATATCGCGCGATTCTATATTGCCTCTGACTGTTTCGATAGGCATATCCTCGTGTGACGGTACACCGAGTGATAAATATCAGTCGGCGAACGCCGCACTCAGCCTTGCATATCAGAAGGGCGGCGCTATCGTCGTTCTGATAGGAGAGGACGGCAAGAACCTCGAGTTCGGCGGCAAGACAAAGCCGGTGCAGAGCCAGTCCCCGACGAGGTCTCGCATATGTCGTGATGTGCTCAAGCACCATATTTCAAACAGCAGCAACGTGCTTATCTTCGGCCACGAGCGTCCCGACTATGACTCTATCGCAAGCTGCATCGGTCTGGCTTGCTTTGTCAGAGAGGTCGGCGGCGACCCCAAGATCATCGTCGGCGAAGAATACAATGCGATATTGCCGGTATTTGAGTTTATCAAGGATGACAAATATTTTGACGATATGTTTGTTTCTGAGACATACGGACAGGAGCTGCTGGGACCGGATACTTTGCTTATCATTTCTGATGTAAGCAACCCTGCAAAATTCGAATGTCCCGAGATATATCACAACGCAAACCGTGTCATAATCATCGACCATCACGCCAAGAGCGGCGAGCTTGACAACAACGTCGAGCATCTTTATATCGACCCGTCGGCTTCCTCGGCATCAGAGCTGGTCGCCGAGATATGCGAGTTCGAGATCAAGCAGACCTATCTCGGCGCAAACGTCGCCAACCTGCTTTTGACAGGCATAATGCTCGATACCGACAGATTGATGAAAGAGACGGGCGCACGCACCTTTGCCGCCTGCAGATACTTAAGCAAAGAGGGCGCAGAGACCTGGCGCACTTTGCAGTTCTTTAAGAACACCGCCGACGAGAACAGCATCATCACCAACACCGTCGGCACTATGACGGTATACCGTGACAGCTATGCGATAGCGACGATCAACGATGTCGACGGCTCTTATACCGTTACCGCAGCAAAGGCGGCGAACAATATGCTGACGATAGAAGGCATTTCGGCATCGTTCGTGCTTTATTTCAACAGCGGACGCATCAATATTTCCGCACGCAGCGACCATACCGTCAACGTCAAGAATATAGTTGCGGCATTGGGTGGCGGCGGACATTTTCAGGCAGCGGGCGGCGTTGTCACCGTTTTCCACGACAACAACACCTCGTCGTATGTCAAGGACATGACAAATGCGACCGACCTGCTCAAAAAAGAGATAGACAGATATATAGATTCACTGGGTGAATCCTGACAGGAGGATAGAATATACTATGAAGGTTATTTTGCTTCAGGACGTTCGCGGACAGGGCAAAAAGGGCGAACTCATCAATGTTTCGGATGGCTATGCCAACAACTTTTTGCTGCCGCGCAAGCTTGCCAAGATCGCAGACGAGCAGGTCATGACCGAGCTCCGCAATCGTGAGGCGAGCGACAATTATCGCAGACAAGAGGAGCGCAAGCAGGCACTCGCTACCGCCGAAAAGCTCAAGACTGTCGTTGTGGTGTTCCATACCACAGGCGGCGTCGACGGCAAGCTTTACGGCGCAGTCACTTCAAAGGATATATGCGACAAGCTTTCTGCCGATTTCGGCATAACCGTAGACAAGCGCAAGGTCACTGTTTCGCAGCCCATCAAAACGGTTGGCGAATATGAGGTCGATGTCAAGCTTTATACCGACGTTTCGGCAAAGATCAAGCTTGTCGTCGAGACATGATTTTGAAATACTGAGCAAACAGGGGAGGTGGCAGACCGATGGCTGAATTTGATATCAGGCAGATGCCGTATTCGCTCGAGGCAGAGCAGGCGGTGCTCGGCGCGGCAATATGCGACGAGTCTCTGATGAGCGAAATATCGTTTTTGACATCAGAGGATTTTTATCTCGAACAGCACAAGCTTATATATAAAGAAATGCTTTCGATGTTTGCCGCTTCAAAGCCTATTGATGCGGTCACACTCATCAATGCGCTTGTTACAGGCGGCAGGTTTACAGACGGCGATGCGGCAAAGTATATCAAGATGCTTGCTGATGCCGCACCTGTCACTGCAAATATAGGTCAATATGCAGACATAGTCAGAGGCAAGGCGGTTTTGCGCTCTGTTATCGGTGTTGCCAGAGAACTGTCTGACAGAGCCTTTGGCGAAGCGTGTGAGTCCGAGGGGCTCGTGCAGTATGCCGAAAAGCGCATTTTCGAGATCTCGCACGACAACCGCATACACGATTTTAAAGACATCGCCAATGTCGTTATCGAGGAGTACGCAAGGCTCGAGGAGATCTCAAAGAATCCTGCGGCGTTCAGCGGCACAAAGATAGGCTTTTCATCGATAGACAGATATATCGTCGGCTTGAACCCGGGCGACTTTGTCGTCGTCGGCGCACGACCCGGTATAGGCAAGACCTCGTTCTGTCTTAATGTCGCCGCAAATGTTGCTAAAGCGACTAAGCGCGAGGTAGCTATATTCTCGCTCGAGATGCCTGCATATCAGCTTGTTTCTCGTATGCTCGCTTCTGAGTCGGGTGTCGACAACCACAATATGCGCACAGGCGCACTCAGCGACGACGATTGGGTCAGGCTCGCCGAGGCTTCGAGCTCTTTGAGCGAAACAAAAATAATCATCGACGACACCTCGTCGATCACTTTGCCGCAGATGAAGGCAAAGCTGCGCAGGCGCAAGGACCTTGCGCTCGTCATAATCGACTATCTGCAGCTTATGACCGCAGTCAGAGAGGATAATTCGCATTACGAGAACCGTGTCAACGAGATCTCTGCGATGACCAGAGGCTTAAAGCTGATGGCGATGGAGCTTGGCGTTCCCGTCATACTCTGCTCGCAGTTGAACCGTGGACTTGCCGACCGCAAGGACAAAAAGCCCGAGCTCACAGACCTGCGTGAATCAGGCTCTATCGAGCAGGACGCTGACATCGTTATGCTGCTTTATAAATACGCCGAGAAATCAGACAAAAAGGACGGCGAAGCAGTCAAGCCTGCTGCTCCGACAGACAACGGTGCTATGCTCGTTGCCTGCGAGGTGGCCAAAAACCGTCACGGAGGCACAGGCGTTATAAACATGAATTGGCACGGCAGCACATACAGATTTACGGCGATAAGTGATTTCGATGAGCAATAATGGTTTTATCGACGCCGTTTTGCAAAACGTCGCCTCAAACGATCTTATATTTAAAAACGCCAATGTCTGCGCCTGCCTTTCGGGTGGTGCGGATTCTGTTGCCATGCTCTGCGCTTTGTGCGAGATTTCGGGCGTTTTTCAGTTTAATTTAAGTGCTATCCATATTAATCATAAGATAAGGGGAGCAGAAGCAGATCGCGACATGGAGTTTTGCAGGTCGCTTTGCCAAAGGCTCGGAGTCATGTTTACCGCGGTCTGCGTTGATGTTCCCATGCTTTGCAGGACTTCGGGCAAGTCACTCGAGGAAACCGCTCGCGATGCACGCTATGATGCGTTCGCAAATCATGCAGAGGCTTGCGGTATAGATCTGTTCGCCACTGCTCACACCGCTTCTGATAACGCAGAAACCGTTCTTATGAATCTGGTCAGAGGCACAACGGTTGCAGGGCTTGCGGGCATTCCTGTCAAGCGCGGCATTTTTATCAGACCTATATTGACGCTTTATCGAGCCGACGTCGAAGACTATTTGCGGTCGATAGGGCAGGATTATGTTACAGACAGCACCAATTTGGTCAACGATTGCACACGCAATATCATTCGCAACGAGGTCATGCCTGTTTTGAAAGGCATTAACAGCGCTGCCGACCGTGCGATAAACAGGCTTTCTGCCAACGCCGCCGATACAGACAGGCTTGTTGTTGCGGCTTACGCCGACACCGACGATCTCCGAAATATCCCTGAGGCTGCTGCATTCAGGCTCGTCAAGTATAGATTTACGCAGTTTTGCGGCAAGGGCATGATGTCGCACCACGCCTCTTTGATAGTCGGCGCTTTGAACAGAGATACCGTTGTCGGCCTGACAGACGGCATCGATGCCGTCATCAAGGATGGCAGGGTGACGTTTGAATATCGAGCCGCAGGGCAGGCGGCAGATGACGGCGTTTATCTGCTTAAGCGAGGCATCAATTTTTTTGACCACGGCAGTGTCATTGTCTGCTTTGACAAAAAGCCGCTTGAGGGCTGTGACTATTCGGTGGCGATAGATGCATCAAGGGCAAAGGGCGATATTTATTATCGCTCGCGCCGTGTTCACGACAGGATCTTATGCCTCAAGGTCAATCGCTCGGTCAAAAAGAGCTTTATAGATAAAAAGATCCCACTTCGGCTTAGGGATGCGATACCCGTGTTTTTTGATGACGAGGGCATCGTTTGTGTGCCGTTTATCGGCGCAGCCGACAGAATATATTCGCATAGAGAGGATGCCGATATTATTTCGGTGACCTTTTCAGAAAGGCAGGACACGCAATAGTGAAAAACAAAAAGTACCTTCTGTTCTACGGACTGTTTTTTATAGCTATACTCGTTATAGCAACGTCCCTTGCACAGAGCTACAACAGCAACACCATAGGGTCTTACTCTGATCTTTATGATATGTTTATGGAAGATAAGGTCGAGACCTTTATCGTCGATTCCGAAAACAATATCGTGCTCAAGGATACGAGCGGCAAGATCTGGACCTATAAGCTCAGAGATCTTGGACTGTTTTACAGCGATCTCGGCGACGTGATCAAAGAGAACCATGTTAAAGAAGAAGCAAACCTCAAGGACTTTGATTATGTTGCGCCTACTACCTGGCCTGTATGGTTGCAATTGCTGCCTTATATACTCGTAATAATCGCACTCGTCGTATTTGCTTATTTCTTTATCGCAAAATCCGGCAAGAGCGGTGGCGGCGGCATTGGCAAGATGAATTCTTTCAGCCGTGCACGTACCAAGCTCGGCAGCGACGAAAAGCACAAGGTCACGTTTGATGACGTCGCAGGTGCAGACGAAGAGAAAGAAGAATTGCAGGAGGTCGTTGAGTTCCTCAAGAACCCCTCGAAATTCACCTCGCTCGGCGCTCGCATTCCCAAGGGCGTTTTGCTCGTCGGCTCGCCCGGCACAGGCAAGACACTGCTCGCAAAGGCAGTGGCAGGCGAGAGCGGAGTTCCGTTCTATTCTATCTCGGGCTCTGACTTTGTCGAGATGTATGTCGGTGTCGGCGCATCCCGTGTGCGTGACCTGTTTGAAACTGCAAAAAAGACTTCGCCCTGCATTATATTCATCGATGAGATAGATGCAGTCGGCAGACATAGAGGTGCAGGCCTCGGCGGCGGCCACGACGAGCGAGAGCAGACGCTCAACCAATTGCTCGTCGAGATGGATGGCTTCGGTGTCAATGACGGTGTTATAGTCATGGCGGCTACAAACAGACCTGACATACTCGACCCCGCACTCCTGAGACCCGGCAGATTTGACCGCCAGGTCAATGTCGGCTATCCCGATATACGCGGCAGAGTAGCTATTCTCAAGGTCCATTCGCGCAAAAAGCCGCTCGAGGATGGCGTTGACCTTGAAGTGATAGCAAAATCCACCGCTGGCTTCACCGGTGCAGACCTTGCAAACCTTTTGAATGAGGCTGCATTGCTCGCTGCAAGACGCGGCAAAAAGAAGATAGGTATGCCCGAGATACACGATGCTATCCTCAAGATAGTCGTCGGCACACCCAAAAAATCGCTTATCATCACCGAGGATGACAAACGCAAGACCGCTTATCACGAGGCAGGTCATGCCATCATCCATCATATTCTGCCTACACAGGACCCCGTTCAGCATATTTCGATCATTCCCAGCGGCAGAGCGCTCGGTTATACTGTTTCGATACCGCAGACAGATAAAACGAGTGTCTATAAAAAAGAGCTCAAAGAGACCATTGCATCGCTGCTCGGCGGCAGAGTTGCCGAAGAGATCGTGTTTGACGATATTTCGGGTGGTGCTTCCAACGACATCGAGCGTGCAACCAACATCGCCCGCAAGATGGTCACTCAGCTCGGCATGAGCGAAACGCTCGGACCTATCGTTTACGGTACATCTCACGACGAGGTGTTCCTGGGTCTCGAATACGGCAACCAGCGCAATTATTCAGAGGAGGTCGCCGCTCGCATCGACAGCGAGGTGCTCAATATAGTCACCGAGGCTCACGAAAATGCAAAGCGCATCCTGCTCGAAAACCGCAATGTGCTTGATTTTATCGCCGAATATCTCGTAAAGAACGAGGTCATGGACGGCGAACAGTTTGAAATGTGCTTTGAGCCCGACGTTACCCCCGAAATGCTCGATGCAGTCAGAGAGCGCAAGGCAGCCGAGAGCGAAGCACAGAATAATACCATCGAAAACGACAATAATAGCAACGACGACAATTCGGCTGCCACCGAGTCAAATGACGGCAAAGCCGATGACGCCGAATAATATTTGTTATTAAGGAGAGTTAAATGGAAGACAGAGAACAAAATCTCGCGCTTGACGAAAACCGCAGAGGCAATCGCACTGCACTTATCGCGGCGCTCGTTATAATGCTCGTTATAGTCGGTGTTGTCGCCGCAGTCGTCTTCTTTAATCCCGACAGCACCTCGAGCGAGGACTCTTTGCCGCCTGTTTCGGCAGATCAGCCGTCTGACGACGGTCAGAGCGATGTTTCGTTGCCTGAGCCGTCTGACGACACACCCTCAGTCGATGCCCCCAGCACACCCGATGTTTCAGAGCCCGACCCCTCTCAGGATAATTCGCAGGGCGGTGGCGAGAGCAGCGCAGATCAGCCCTCGCAGCCCGACGAAAGCAAGCCTGAGATACCCGATGAGCCTTATACAGGCTGGATAATCAACGGCATGGGCTATACCTTTGTTTATGAGAATATGGGTCTGCAGCAGTTTAACGGCACTTCCTCGCAGGCGGCACGCTATGCAGAGGCTGTTGAAAAGCTTGCGGCTTCGCTGGCAGGCAAGGCGAATGTATACAGTATGCTCGTGCCGACTCACGTCGAGTTTGTGAGAGATTCTATACCTGCCTCTGTCAAGCAGTCGTGCGACTTTTATTGCTCGTCGCAGAATAATTTCATGGGCAAGGTCACCGAGAACCTCAAGTCTGCAACAGTGGTCAACATTTATGACGCTCTGTCGGTCAATACAGATAAGTATCTTTATTTCAACACCGACACCAATTGGACATCGCTTGCGGCTTATTATGCCTATGCAGAGTTTATAAAGTCGATAGGCGGCACTCCCGTGTCGCTCGACCAGTGCAAGTCAGGCACTGTTGACAGCTATCTCGGACAGTTTTATTCGGCTGTCAGCTCTGATCAGTCTGCCAACGCAGTGAGAGCCGAAAAGCAGCTTTTTGCAAACAAGGACTATGTCGATTTTTATAAGATCCCCGGCTATGACAGTGTCAGTGTGACTCTGCACAACAACGGCTTGACTTATAAGAGCTATGCGCTCGTCGGCAATTCTGTCAGCACTTCGAATGCGTATAACACGTTCCTCGGACGTGCAGGCGAGCATTTTGAGATAACCACAGGCAATAAGAACGGCAAAAAGCTGGTCGTTGTCGGCGATGGTTCTGTGCCTCCTATGCTGCAGTTCCTCGCAAACGACTATCAGACAATCCATTACCTCCGCATAAATGCCGAGGCATACGACAATTATTACAGCGGCAAGCTTGCTGATTTTATCGCACAGTACGGCGCGGATGACGTTTTGATCGCAACCTATTGCACCAACGCTGCAACGCCCACCACCGCTGCATCTATATCGGGTCTTTTGGGATGAATAAATATCTTTTAGGTGGATATATTTCTGTCAGAACGGCGCTTGAGGCTGCAAAACGCCCTGTTTACAGCGTCGTGCTCGACAAGGATAGATACGACAACGTTATGCGCTCGGGCTATCACGACGCCGAAAAGCGTCAGTATGCGGCACTCGCAAAATATGACGTCAAGGTCGACTATCTGTCGGGCGAAGAGTTTGCAAAGCTTGGCACAGCACCGACCGCAGGTGGCATTGCCGCTTATGTCGGCGACAGAGCCTATATGCCGCTCGACGAGCTCGTCGGTATGCGCAAAAACTATATTGCCGTGCTCGACGGCATAGAAGATCCTTTCAACTTCGGCTATGCTTTGCGTACCATGTATGCGGCAGGTGTCGACGGACTTATTTTGCCAAAGCGTGATTTTAACGCTTCAACCGAGATCGTTTGCAGAGCATCTGCGGGCGCATCCGAATTGCTTGATATATCAGTCGTCGATTCTGTTGCCGAGGCAGTCACAAAGGCAAAGAGTGCAGGCTATATGATCGTTTCGACCGCAAAGACCGACAAGGCAAAGGATATGTACAGAGTGCGCATCAAAAAGCCTGTGTGCGTCGTTTTCGGCGGTGAAAAGCGTGGCATTTCTGCCGAGGTCATTGCTGCATCCGATGAGATAATCAAGATCAAATATCCGAGGTCGTGTCCGTTTTCGCTTTCGGCTTCGAGTGCAGTCTCGATCATTTCGTTTGAGATAGCGCGCAAGCTGTCAGCCAAAGACGACTTCAGGCACTGAGCCTACTATCACGGTCTCGCATATAAGAATATCGACCGAGATATTGCAAATACATTTTTCAAAAGGATACATCAGCGCCATGCACGCATTGACTGTCAATGTCATGCGGTATCTGGTCTGATTTATACCTGCTGAAATCATATCGCTTTTTATGTCCCCGACGGCATTGCCGACGGGGACTGCTTTTATTTTGATGTTTCTGCCCTTGCCTGAAAGTATTTTTATTCCGCTTAGATTGCCCCAGGGAATATTTATCTCGCAAAAATCGTCTGCTCTCATTGCTTCGTTTGCTTTCTGCAATATCGATGCTGTTAGTTCGTTCACAGTCGACGAATCGATGTGCAGCATTGTTATTCCATCGCTTTTGATCTGCGTGATGACAGATGAGGTGTCATGCTTTGCTATTTCGGACGTCAACACAGAATAAAGCGATGCGGCAGCATTGCTTTTAAGCAAATGACCCGCATATTGCTCTGATGCCTCGTTGATTCCGCCGCCAAACGCAAAAAACGAGCAGATGAGCATAAGCAGTATCAAAAGCAGTGTCAGCACCTTTTTTATAACCATCACCTCTTTTATGAGTATATGCCGTCATGTCGCATATTAGTTGCAATAAGATTTTTCAAACAGGTATCTTAATGGCTAAACTCGGCAAAAATAATATCGCAACAACATTTGAAAGGTGTCTTGCGATATGTATAACAAGGTCGAAATATGCGGCGTAAATACTGCAAAGCTCGAGGTGCTGACCGACGAGCAAAAGACAGAGCTGCTAAAAAAGGCGAGGGAGGGCGACAAAAGAGCCAGAGAAAGGCTGATAAACGGCAATCTGAGGCTGGTGCTCAGTGTGATACAGGGCTTTCAGAACAGGGGAGAGTGCCCCGACGATCTGTTTCAGGTTGGCTGCGTCGGGCTTATTAAGGCGGTGGATAATTTTGATATGACGCTCGACGTCAAGTTCAGCACCTATGCCGTGCCGATGATAATTGGCGAGATAAGGCGCTATATGCGTGACAATAATATGCTGCGCGTTTCACGTTCTGTGCGTGATATGGCATACAAGGCGATGCAGGCGAGAGAGAGGCTGTCAAACGAGCTGATGCGAGAGCCGACGATAAGCGAGATAGCAAGCGCACTCGGCGAAAGCACCAAGGCTGTTTCTGCCGCTTTGGATGCGATAATCGCCCCGATATCGCTTTATGAGCCTGTCTATTCAGACAGTGGCGACACTCTTTATGTTATGGATCAGATAAAGGATAACGATTGCAACGATGCCAATTGGATAGATCACATAGCACTCGGCGAGGTGATCGACGGGCTCGGAGTGAGAGAAAGGCGCATATTACAATTGCGCTTTTTCGCCGGAAAGACCCAGACCGAGGTGTCAAAGGAGATAGGCATTTCGCAGGCTCAGGTCTCGAGACTTGAAAAGCAGGCGCTCGAAAAAATGAAAAGAGAACTCAGCTAAAGCAAAAAGGCTGCCTGAAATCGCTTTCAGACGGCCTTCAAATTATGTTTGCTTATTTTGATTGCTTTATGCGCTTGAAAACGCAAGTGAATGTCGTGCCGCTCGCCTTGGTGCTCGTCACATTGAGCCTTGCGTGGTGCGAGTCGGCTATCGATTTTGCTATCGAAAGTCCCAGACCATAGCCACCCTCAAGGCGTGCGCGCGATTTGTCGACCCTGTAAAACCTGTCAAAGATGTGCGGCAGGCTTTGCTCGGGTATCGGTTCGCCCGAGTTGTTTATAAGTAATTCGGCTTTGTCCTGCGTGGCAGTCAGAGAGACTTTGATAAGCCCGTTTTCGTCAGAATATTTGCAGGCGTTGTCAACGAGTATGGCGACAAGCTGCTTTAACGAGGTTTCATTGCCTTTTACCTGCACATCGGGAGCGATGTCGAGGTCGAGCTGTTTGTGTGTCTCAAAGCACACGCTTTCAAACGGCAAGGCCGCTTCGTAAACCGTGTCACTTAACGAGATCTGCGTCATATCCTCTGTTGCACTGCCCTCGTCACGCTTGGCGAGGTAGAGCATATTTGAAATAAGCGATGTCATTCTCGTGGTCTCGACCTTGATATATTCGAGCCACTTCATCTGCTCTGAAACAGTCGAGTCGGGGTGCGCTGCGATGATGTCGGCGTTCGCCGAGATTACGGTTATCGGAGTCTTTAGCTCATGCGAAACATCTGCTATAAGCTGCTTTTGCTGTCTTATCGATTTTTCGACAGGCTGTGCCGAAACGCTTGCAAACAGCACGCTTATCGCCAGCACGAGTGCGAGCGTGATAATGCCTGCGGCAAAAAGCACCGCACTCAGATCTCGCAGGGTGGTGTCCTCATAGTCCTTGCTGATATAAACGATCCTGTGACCGTGCTGTGTGGTCGAAATATAGTATCTCAGATTTTCAGACTTGATGACTCCCGTGGTGTCGTCGCTGCCAAAGGCTTTGCTTATCAGCATTTTTATGTGCTGCATGTCGGAGTCCGAAAATTCACCGTCGGTGGCTTGATAGCCGTTGATGGTGATAAGTCCTGTTCTTGTGTTGGTCTCGATCGTAAAAGCCTTTAAATAGCCGTATTCGCTGTAGTTGATTATCTGGTCGGCAGGCATAGACAAGATTTCACGGTTATAATAATCGCTTATGCTGCGCATTGCCGCAATGCTTCGCTCTTCGAGGTTGTTTTTGGTTATCAAAAGCATCGCCGAAAATGCGCTTATCAGCACTATCGACACCATGAGCATGTTAGTCAGTATCAGCTTGCGCTTTAGCTTATTTATCACTTGCTTCCTCCAAATGATAGCCTATGCGCCTTACGGTGCTAATTGTGACACCCGACGCAAGAAATGCAAGCTTTTTGCGCAAAAACGATATATATACCTCGACGTTGTTGTCCTCGGCATCAGAATCATAGCCCCAAACCTTGGTCAAGATGTCCTCTTTGGGTACGATGCTGTTGGGGTTTGACATAAGTATCTTGATTATCTCAAATTCTTTGAACCCGAGATGTATCGACTTGCTGCCGCAGGACAGTGAATAGTTTGCAAGATTGAGCGTGAGATTTTTATATTTCAGCTCCTCAAGTATGACCTCGCCTTGACGGCGTGAAAGCGCTCTGACTCTCGCCAGCAATTCCTCGACCTGAAACGGCTTTGTCATATAATCGTCGGCGCCGCAGTCAAGACCTCTGACCTTGTCCGACGTTTCGTCACGCGCAGTCAGCAGTATAACCGGAGTGCTGACCTTTTGGCGGCGGAGCGACTTGACTATCTCAAAGCCGTTCATGCCCGGCAGCATGATGTCGAGAATTATTACATCGTATATGCCGCTGACGGCATAGTCATAGCCGTCCTTGCCGTCATAAACTATGTCGACCGCATATTTCTGTTCTTTCATCAGCTCGCCTATGCTGTCGGCAAGCCTGATCTCGTCTTCTACAATCAAAACTCTCATAATGTTAAACTCACTTCTTTTTTAAGCTATTATACATTGCCGTCTTAAAATGCGCTTAAAAATGCATTTAAGAGGGGAGTGGTCCCCTCTTTTAATGTCATTTGTCAGCCAAGCTTGGTAACCGTCTCGATGGTTATCTCTTCTTTGGGCTTGTGATTCTTTTCATAAAGTCCGAGCAGGAATATTATCGAGCCGCAGATCGCAAACAGCACCGAAATGGCGAGCAATACATAAAACGACGACGAATAATCAAGCTCTGCGCTTGCGGCGGTCGAACGGAGCGGCATGAGATATATGCTCGAAACAGGGGGGAACACGCCTCCGCCAACAGTGGTGATGAGCATTGCGACATAGCCGACATACTGACCTATTGCGCTAAACAGTACCGACGAAAGACCGACGGTGATATATGCGCTTTTTGACGACTTCTTGCAGAATATCGTGTATCCGAGATAGCACAGCGCACTGGTCGCAAGCGCCAAGAGGCAGAAAATATATCTGACATCGAATGCTGCGCTTTTAACAACAGGATAAAGCCATGCATATGCAGGTATGTAGAGCAGAGCGCCTATAAGTCCGCCTGCCGCAGCGGCAAGTGTAGCGGCATTTTTTTGCTTTTTTGTCGGAGGAGCGATCTCTGCTGTTTCCTTGTTGTATTTTTCAAGCGTTTCGAGCGCACAGCCTTCGCATACGATAAAGCTCTTGCAGCCCTTGCGCACTTTTTTGACAGGTCTGCCGTCAAACTGCGCACCGCACGAGGTGCATCTGTCGCATCCGATAACCTCATAATGCGACAATAACTCTATGCAATAGTCGAGCGCCTCAAAAAACTTGGGTATCGGGCAGTCTGCCTCGACAGTCATGCCACCCTCGTCGGCGGCGTAGCTCACTATCGAATACTCGTCAAAGATCTCTTTGATCTTTTGACCGAGCTCCAAGCTCATCATTTCATAATCGGCGTCGGGGTCAACGAGATAGTTTATATAAAAGACGTTGTTGCCCGACTCGTTATAAAGCGATATCAGATATTTGTCATATACACCGCAGGCTGATACGGCGTCTGAATTAAAGCCGAGCTTTTGCGCGGCATCGGATAATGCTTGTTCTATCATTTTGTGCCTCCTTGAGATGTTAGTTTATTATAACACACATCTTTTGTTAAATCAACGATAAATTATGCTCATAAGGCACTCTTTGAGCATAACTGCGGCGGCAAAAAGCATCATTCCGCCTATAAATGCATAAAAGCTCTTGCTGTTTTTGCCTGTCATGCGCTTTAGAATGAGCAAAAACACGATTGCCGAGATGATGAGCCCTGCCGAAAACGGCAATAAAAAGCTGATTTCGGGCGCATAAAACTGCGTCAAAAACCTGTCGTATACTCCTATGCTCAGCAGGGTGTATGAAAAGCTTATCCCGGGCAGAACAAGTGCTATCGCCGCTATGATCCCGCCGATAAAAAAGACGATCGGCGAGTCGCCTGCGCTGCCGAAAATGCCTGCCGATCTGTCTGCCGCCAGAGCAAACAATGCGCCCGTTGCCGCAAGACATATGCTTTTTATGCAAGGCGAGCCTACATACTGTCTTATCGTCGTTACAGCGCACCAAAAGGACAAAATGCAAAAAACGGCGTTAGAAAAAATCGGCAAGCTCGTGCGAAGCAATGCTATCGGCTTTGCGGCGGCGTATGCGCCGAGCAAAAGACCTGCGGCGGCGGGCAGCAATGCCGAGATGGCTGCAAGGCGGTCTTTTTTGAGTGCAGAAAGCGCATCCGACAGCTTGCCGAGGACACCGAGCGCTATTGCCGCCGACGTTGCGCCGACCCCGGGAATAAGCAAAGATATGCCACATATAAAAGATTTTGCGAGCAAAATGAACCACATGATGTTATGAAATGATATTTAGTGATATTTACCTGCCATAATGCCTCGAAAATGCATTATAACTCATTGACAATTCGACAAAAATACTGTATTATCTACTTAATGCGGCTATTGCCTGCAAATATAATAATGGGGGTGCCTTATATGAGTAATACCATACTCAAACTTGAAAACATCAACGTTAAGTTTGATGACGACCAGATACTTAACAACATTAGTCTTGACATTTATGACAGATCATTTGTCACATTGCTCGGTCCGTCGGGATGTGGTAAGACTACTACCCTCAGGATAATAGCCGGATTTGTCGAGCCCGACTCGGGCAATGTCTATTTCGACGGCAAAAAGATCAACGAGCTGCCGCCGCACAAGAGACCTGTCAACACGATCTTTCAAAACTATGCATTGTTTCCGCATCTCAATGTTTATGACAATATCGCATTCGGTCTGCGCAGCAGCAAAACGCCCGAAACAGAGATACGAGATCGCGTAAGAGAGATGCTCGCACTTGTCAACCTCTCGGGCTATGAGCGCCGCAGGATCGATTCGCTTTCAGGCGGACAAAAGCAGCGTGTCGCTATCGCACGTGCCGTCGTCAACAGGCCCAAGGTTCTGCTGCTCGACGAGCCTCTTGCGGCACTTGATGCAAAACTGCGCAAGGATATGCAGAATGAGCTTAAGCGCATACAGCGCCAGCTTGGCATAACATTTATATTTGTTACCCACGATCAGGAAGAAGCACTGTCTATGTCCGACACTGTTGTCGTAATGCACGAGGGCATTATTCAGCAGATAGGCACTCCTGTCGATATTTATAACGAGCCTCGCAACGCATTTGTTGCAGACTTTATAGGTGAGTCGAACATCATTGACGGCGTCATGATCTCTGACTATAAGGTCAAGCTCGACGGCAGAGTATTCGATTGCCTCGACACCGGCTTTGCTCCTGGCGAGCCTGTCGATATAGTCATACGTCCCGAGGACGTCGACATAGTGCCTACCGACAAGGGTATGCTGCTCGGAGAGGTCACCTCGATAACCTTCAAGGGCGATTATTATGAAATGATAGTCGATGTCTGCGGCTTTAAGTGGATGGTTCAGGCGACAGACGAGGTCAAGGCGGGCAGCAAGGTCGGACTCATCATCGAGCCCGATGCTATCCATATAATGAAAAAATCAAAGTATTCTGACCTTTATGGTGACTATTCTACATTCTCTGATGAAATGGACGACGAAGAGCCGCCCGAGGAGGTAGAGGAGTGAAAAACAAAACCAATCGCAAGGCAGGTCTCTGGGCGCGCATGGCAGTAGTTCCGCACTCTGTGTGGGTAATGATGTTTATAATTGCGCCATTGCTTTTTGTCGCTTATTATGCGTTCACAGACCGCAACGGAGCGTTCACGCTCGACAATATCACGTCGCTCACCTACTATGGCAACACCTTTTTGATGTCGGTCTGCTTTTCGCTGATCGCCACTGCAATATGCCTGTTGATAGGCTATCCCTTGGCATATTTTATGTCAAAGACCTCTGCAAAGATGCAGATGCTGCTTATGATACTGCTCATGCTGCCTATGTGGGTCAGCCTGCTCATACGCACCTATTCGCTTATGGCGCTGCTTGACAACGGAGGCATAATCAGCACGTTTATTCAAAAGCTCGGCGGCAGCAAGCTCACGTTTATCGGAACAGATGCCGCGGTCATTCTCGGCATGATATATGACTTCTTGCCGTATATGGTATTGCCCATCTTCACGTCGATGACAAAGATAGACAAGAGCTATATCGAGGCAGCGCAGGATCTCGGCTGCAGCGGCTTTAAGGTCATGACAAGCGTCATAATGCCGCTCACAGTCCCGGGCGTGATCTCGGGCATAACGATGGTATTCGTGCCGTCAATATCGACGTTCTATATTTCGCAAAAGCTCGGCGGCGGCTCGTTCGACCTTATCGGCGACACCATCGAGCGCCAGTTCCAGAATGTTTCGACCTATCATACAGGCGCTGCAATATCGCTCGTCATGATGATACTCATACTCGTTTCGCTGTCTGTCATGGATAGATTCACCGACGGCGATCAGGAGGGAGGCATAATAGTATGAAGGTGCTGTCAAGGTTTTATATCGGCATAATCTTTTTGCTGTTATATGCTCCGATACTCGTTTTGATAGTCTTTTCTTTCAACGATTCGGGGTCGCTTTCGTCATTTTCGACGTTTTCGCTCAAGTGGTATGCAGAGCTGTTTAAGGATGAGGTCGCTCTCGGCGCACTCAAAAATTCCTTGGTGCTCGCCGTGACCTCGTCATTGCTTGCAACCGTCATAGGCACTCTGGGCGCACTCGGCATAGACAGAATGCGCAATAAGCATGTCAAGGCGGCTGTGCGCTCGTTGACAAACATCCCTATGATGAACCCCGATATCGTTACGGGCGTTTCGATGATGCTTTTGTTCGTCGCCTGCTTTTCGATATTCGGCTTTGGCAAGTTCGGATTTTGGACTATGCTGATAGCGCATACCACGTTTAATATCCCGTATGTTCTGCTGTCTGTTCTGCCAAAGTTCCAGCAGCTCGACCGCAGCCTGTGCGAGGCAGCCAGAGATCTCGGCTGCACACCGTTGCAGACATTCTTTAAGATAGAGATACCGTCGATAATGCCCGGCATTCTCTCGGGTCTCATGCTCAGCTTTACGCTGTCGCTGGACGACTTTGTCATATCGCACTTTGTGTCGTCGCCTGATTTTATGACATTGCCCTTGTATATCTATAATATGACGGCACATGACGTAAAATTCAGCATGTACGCACTTTGTACGCTTATAATAGTCGTCATACTTGCATTGCTTTTGGCAGTCAACTTTTTGAGCCCGTCGCAGAAGGGCGCTAAAAAGAGGGAGGCAAAGAGATGATCAGACGCATTATGCTGCTTTTGGCGCTGCTTGCAGTGCTCTGCTCGGCATTTATGCTGCAGGCGTTCGCCGAAATGCCCACCAAAACGCTCTATGTTTATAACTGGGGCGAATATATTTCTGACGGCAGCGAGGGCTGCATGGACGTCAATGCCGAATTTGAGACATATTTCAACGAGAATCTTGCCTCGAAATACGGTTTTTATATCAAGGTCAATTATTCGACCTATTCCTCGAATGAGGATATGTATGCTAAGATATCAAGCGGCGCAGTCGCATATGATGTTATCATTCCGTCCGATTATATGATCGAGCGCATGATAGGCGAGAACCTTTTGCGTCCGCTGAACTTTGACAACATACCTAATTATGTCAACATTCTTGAGGACTTCAGAGCGCTTGACTATGATCCGCAGGGTATGTATTCGGTGCCATATTCATACGGCATGGTCGGCGTTATATACAACACGTCGATAGTTGCTGAGGATGACCCCGATATCGGCTCGTGGAAGCTGATGTTCAACCCCGACTCGCCTTATAAGGGCGATATTCTGCAGTTTAACAACTCGCGCGACGGCTTTGGCACTGCGCTTTACTATCTCGGCTATGATGTCAACGACACAAGCCGTGAGCACTGGCAGGAGGCGCTTGACCTGCTCAAGCAGCAAAAGAATATCGTTCAGGGCTATGTCATGGACGAGATCTTTAACAAGATGAAGAGCGGTTCGGCAGCCATATCCTCATATTATGCAGGCGACTATCTCTCTATGTATGAGGACAACGAGGACCTCGAGTTCTTTTATCCCGTAGAGGGCACAAACTATTATGTCGATGCATTCTGCGTCCCTTATAACAGCCAGAACCCGGATATCGCAGAGGAATATATCAACTATATGATTTCCGAAGAGCCTGCTGTTGCCAACGCAGAATACACCTATTACGCATCGCCCAACCGTGCCGTAATAGAGAGCGAAGAGTATAACGAGTGCATGAACGAGATCAAGGACAATGCTATCGAGATACTTTATGGCAAGCCGTCTGAAAACTATATTATGTCGGTCTATCGCAATCTCGATGCCGACGGTCTCGATATGATGAACGAGATGTGGGAGGAGCTCAAGGTTGAGAGCTCGATAAGCGATACGATATACATTATTTGCATAGGTATCGTTCTGCTGATAACGGCATGGGCTGTTTGGCTCACCGCACGCAACAGATACAGACGCAAGATAATGATGTCATAATAAAAAACGGAGGTTTCATAATGACCAAAAAAATCATTTGCCTTTTGCTCGTGATATGCATGATGCTTATCGCCTGCTCTTGCGACAACGGCAATGACACATCTGATGTTTCTGATGATGGACAGGGTGTCAAGACTGACATAACCTTCACCATCGGCAAAGAAACATTTAAAGCAGATCACATCAATACCGTGCCTGTAGGCGACACGATATCCGTCTATACGCATGACTATGCGAACGACGACGGCTATATCACGGCTATCGATCAGGATTTTAATGATTATGCCGCTATCTCTGTCAGATATTTTGTCAAGAGCAATGGCGAGCAGGAGTCTTATCTCTATAAGGTCAATATGACTGATGAGTCAAAAAAGGGGATGACCATTCCCTACAACGGCTTTGTTGCCATTATTCCCATGGCAAAGCTTGAGGGTCTCAGAATCAAAGAGAATATGATAACCGAGGTCTCGGGCTGCGAGGGGGTTGTCAAATTCGACCGCACCGATCTTGCAACGCTCACTCCGAGCGACAGAACGCTCACAAGGCGCATAACCTATATAGACCCTTATAAGTCTATGCCCGAGGGCGAGCAGATTATATTTATCACCGAGGACTATGTCGTTGAAAAATTGCCGACAGATTCGGTGGCACTTATTCTCAAAACGCCTACATCGACCTCCTACAAGGTCGCCGAGATTCGCGCAGAGGGCGGAATAGCAAAGGGGGAGACTGCTATAATTTTCGCAGGTAAATACAACAAGGTGTTTGCGACGGCTGCTTTTGCTGTCGATGATCGCATCACTGTCCAGGACAAGGATAAGCTTTCGTCATTCACAGACGTTCCCGCTGTGATCGTCGGCGAGGCCGATAACTTAACTGTTTATAAGAGCAATTCCGAGTCTGTCAACACGACCGCAGACATCAAGGACGGCATTTTTGTCTATGAGCCCACCTTCGGCGCTCAGATAACCCCCGCAAGAGAGGGCGAGTTTGTCGACGTTGTCGTCGTTGGAGGCGTTGTCGCATATATCGGCAAGGTCGGCGAAAGAGTTCTTATGCCGTCGGGCGGCGGATTTGTCATCTCGTTCAACGGTACTTCAAAGGACAAGGCAAGCACTTTTGTCCTTGGACAGAAGGTCAGGTCAGAGCTTATCGAGACCGCAGGTGTCGGCGACAACTATGTCAGATACGGCGAGGATGCGATAGGCATTGAATATGTCAATGTTTCGCGCAATACCGAGGGAATGATCATTCTCTATACCTCGGCGTTCGGTCAGTCGACACTCACCAACGAATACGGCACCGAGATCACCGTCGTTGACGGCAAGATCACCGAAATAGCACGCAGCAAGGGCGACTCGCCTATCCCCGAGAATGGCTATGTTATCTCTATACACAAGGATAATGTCGCTGTCAATGTTTTTAATGACGCCAAGGTCGGCGACAGCATCGACATCGTCCTGTCGCGCAGCAAATATTCTGCCGCAGAGCTTGGGATAAACGGCTTTAACACGACCAGAAACGCTGATATGCTCATCGTTTATGACAAGGGCAAGTCGACTAATACCAACCAGTACGGCTATGAGCTGTGCGTTTCGGCTGACGGCAAGATACTCAGCGAGGGCATAGGCGGCAACGCAAAGATCCCCGAGGGCGGATATGTCCTTTCGGGTCACGGTGTTGCAGCCGAGGCGCTCAAAGAGCTTTATGCCGTCGGCGCAGATGTGATTCTTGACAGGGATGCAAAGAGCGTCATTATAATCGCAAATCCCTTGCTTATAACCGAGTCTGCCGACATGCTGCTCGAGTCTGTCAAGGCTGATTTTGCCGATGCACAAAAGAGATTCTATGATGTCAATTATAAAAAGGCCGCAGAGCTCTTTAACCGCATCGAAACACTTATCTCGCAGTCCAAGGTCGCAAAGGACGAGGGCAGACTTTCTGATACCATCAACTTCGCCGCAGACGCATGCGACCTGCTCGAAGAGATAACCTATGTCACCATCGTTGCAAAGCCTGTCGAGAACCGTTCGGCGTGGTATCGCAGCACCGACCGCAGCGACGCAGAGGTCAGATCGACGCTTGAAAAAGCAAAATCGCTCGGACTCAATGCGCTGTATATCGAAACCTGGTATAACGGCGAGGTGCTCGGCTTCTCTGAAATAGTCGGACATCACACCGATCTCAACGGCGAATATGATGCGCTTGAGGGCTTCTGCAGGATTGCAAAGGAATACGACATCGAGATACACGCTTGGGTCGAAAACTTCTTTATCGGCACAGTAGCGCAGAGCCAGAGCGATCCCAATGCGCTCATCAACAAGATCCCCGAGGATCAGATATTGCTCGACCGCGAGGGCAGAAATTATAACCAGGTTCAGGATGGTCAGTTTGTCTTCCTTAACCCCTATAACCGCGAATGCCGCGACTTTGTTCTGAGCGTTTATAAAGAGATAATCACCAAATACGACGTTGCAGGCTTGCACCTCGACTATATCAGATTCCCCGAGTGGAACTATGGCGAGAGCGACTATGGCTATAACGAAGACACCATGGAGGCTTTCAAGCAGGAGAGCGGCTATAAGGGCAGCGTCAAGGCGCTCACCACGGGCACTTATTATAACCAATGGGTTATTTTCAGACAGAATATCATCAACTCGTTCGTCAAAGAGATTTTTGATATGGTCATGGCTACAAGACCCGATGTCTGGATAAGCTGTGCAGCATATCCCGGCATTCCCAACGTCAAGAACACCATATATCAGGATGTCGACAACTGGGTCAAAAACGGCTGGATCGACGAGGTCTTCTCGATGACCTATTCCGACAGCAACGAATATGTCCATGATAACGCATCGAAGTTTGTAAATCTCGTCGGCGACAAATCGTTCTATTCTGTCGGACTCAGCGCATTTGGCACTACACCGTCAGATGTATTTGCACAGCAGTTTGATGTCGTCCGCAAGGCAGGCGCAAGCGGCGCTGCGATGTTCTCGCTCGCCAATGTCAACAGTGAAAGCTGGCTCAAGCAGTCTGACAAGTATGCGTATGGCCTGATGAACGGACCTCATTCCGCACCTTCTGTTCAGATCAACCGCCTCAGCGAAACACTGGCGGCTCAGATCGAGTATTTTGAGCAAAAGACAACCGAGCTTTACGGCGATGCCTATGTCTATGGCGACGTGCTCGACGAAACTCTTGCAGCGCTCAAGCAGTCGGCAAAGGATTTTGATATGCAAAATTCGACTATCGAGCAAAAGAAGGCGTTTGCAGAAGACGCGTATTCAAAGCTTGATGCTGTATATCAGACTCTCACTACCACCAAGTTTGAGGGCGACGATACCTATTGCCGCATTCAGGTCAAAAAGGATATTGAGGAGATGCGCATCACCATGGCGCGTATGCTCAGCCGTATCAACGCAAGACTTGGCTGATTATATTAAATAAACAAAAGTCGCCTTTGCATCGGCATTGGCGACTTTTTGTTGCGCAGGCAACAGAAATTATTATTTTGTTTGCTATAATACTCTAAGGCGGCTGAAAAAGAGTTTTGTGTGTCACGCCGCCGCAGATAATAGATCTGCAGTTTTTAAAAAAGGAGTTTTAGAATGAAGAACATCAAATTTATAATCGCAATCATTATGGTCATGGCGATCACTTTGGCCTCCTTTGCCGCTTGCTCGCCCGACAACAGCGGCGATACCTCGTCGCAGGAAGCTTCAAAGGAGCAGTCCTCAAATGCAGAGTCGTCTGCCGATGCATCGTCTGATGCAGAGCCCTCGGAGGATGAAGCATCGAGCATAACGCCCGAGGACGTCACTATCAGAATCGCGGGTATGACAGGTCCGACCTATATGGGCATGGCAAAGCTTATGGAGGACAGCGCAAACGGCATTACCGCAAATAAATATGATTTCAGCGAGCCTTATACCACCGCCGATCAGTTTGCTTCGAAGTTTGTCAAGGGTGACTATGATATAGTTTCTATTCCCGCAAACCTCGCCGCAAAGCTTAACGTCAACACAAACGGCAAGGTCAAGGTGCTTGCTGTCAACACTCTTGGCGTGCTTTATATCGTCGCAAAGGGCGAGAACGTCGACTCTCTCGAATCGCTCAAGGGCAAGACTATCTATTGCACAGGCATGGGCTCTGTTCCCGAATATACTTTGCGCTATCTGCTTTCTCAGAACAACATCGATGCCGACAAGGATGTCAACATCGTTTGGAAATCGAGCGCAGACGAGATCGTCGCCTCTATCGGTCAAGAGGAAAACTGCATTGCCATGCTGCCGCAGCCGTTTGTAACAAAGGCTCTGCAGCTCGTTGAGGGTCTTGAGATAAAGCTCAGCCTCACCGACGAGTGGAAGAAGCTTGACAACGGCAGTGAACTCATCACGTCTGTTATAGTCGTCAAAGAGGATTTCGCGCAGAAATATCCCAATGCGGTTGCTGTGTTTATGCAGGAGGTAGAAGCCTCGATCGAATATGTCAACGCCAACAACGCAGAGGCAGGCGAGCTTATCGGCAAATACAACATCGCAGGCGCTCCTATAGCGACAAAGGCATTGCCGTATTGCAACCTCGTCTTTATTGACGGCGAAGAGATGCAGACCAAGCTGCTCGGATACCTCGGCGCTCTCCATTCACTCGACCCCGACGCAGTCGGCGGCAAAGAGCCCGACGCTTCACTTTTCTATGAAGCAAAATAAAAGCATTATAATCAAGGCATTATCGATAGCTGCCGCGCTTTTGGCGTGGCAGCTTGCTTCGTTTCTTTTTGGCATCGATTTTATATTCGCATCGCCGCTGCAGACATTGCAAAGGCTGTTTGTGATAATAGGGCAGGATGGCTTTTTGCTGACTGTATCGATGTCGTTTTTGCGCATAACGCTCGGATTTGTCATCGCATTCGTGCTTGCGATAGCACTTGCGGTGCTTGCTGCGGCTTTTAGCTGGGTCGAGCATATGCTGTGGCCTTATATGGTCGTCATCAAGACTGTTCCGGTCGCATCGTTTGTCGTGCTTGCTATTATTTTTATGTCGTCAAACGAATTGCCGGTGTTTACGTCGGCGATAATAGTCCTGCCGATAATATATCAAAACGTGCTGACAGGCATTAAAACGACAGATAAGGCGATGCTTGAGATGGCAAGGGTGTTTGCCGTGCCTAAGCGCAAGGTGCTTAAATATATCCGCCTGCCGTCTGTAAAGCCATATTTGCTTTCGGGCACAGAGACAGCGCTCGGCATGGGCTGGAAGGCGGGCGTGGCGGCAGAGATCATAGGCATTCCCGCAGGCTCTATCGGACTCAAGCTGTTTTATGCAAAGCAGGATATCGATTCGGCATCACTGTTTGCATGGACTGTCGTGATAGTTGTGCTAAGCGTGATATGCGAAAAGCTGTTTATGTTTTTGCTCAGATCTGCCTTTAAGATCTCAGAACGGAGTTGACATGTCTGATATTTACATCAATAATATTTCAAAAAGCTTTGACGGCAAAAATGTTCTGTCCGGCTTTAGCTGTGTGATAAACGGCGGCAAAACGACCGTCATTATGGGCGAGTCAGGCTGCGGCAAGACTACGCTCGCCAACATTATTCTTGGTATTTTAAAGCCGGATGGTGGCGAGGTTGTCGGAATGCCTGCACGCATTTCTGCAGTTTTTCAAGAGAACAGGCTTTGCGAGGGCTTTGATGCTGTGGCAAATGTCGAGCTCGTTATGCACGGCAAAGAGCATAGCATCGATGCAAAAGAGATACTGACGTCGCTCGGGCTCGGCAGCGACCTTAATAAAAAGGTCTCTGAACTCTCCGGAGGTATGCGGCGCAGAGTTGCGATAGCGCGCGCTATTGCGGCGGATGCCGATTTTGTATTGCTTGATGAGCCTTTTCGTGAGCTTGACGAGGCAACACGTGCTATGACGGCAGAGTATACACGAGATATGCTTTCCGGCAAGACGGTGCTGCTTATCACCCACGACAGCACAGATGCCGCACTTTTTAATGCCGAAACTGTTTATATGAGATAATACTTAATATAACAAAAAGTGCTCTGCAATGACTTGCAGAGCACTTTTTATGCGCTTTTTAGCTGTTTGTAATGACGTCGGTCAGCTTGATGAAATCAAATATATCGAGTTCCTCGGCTCTTGCTGTAGGCTTGAGGCCTGCGGCAACTATTGCCTGTTCGAGCTTGTCCTTGGTCATATCGGGCGGCAGGCAGGACATAAGCGAGTTTGACAGAGTCTTGCGCCGCTGCGAATAAGCCGCCTTGATCAGCGCAAACAGCTTTTGCTTGTCGCTGACAGCCAACGGCTCTTGCCGCATGTCAAATCTGATTACCGCAGAATTGACCTTGGGCGGCGGCGAAAAGCTGCCTGCACTCACTGTAAAAAGCTTTTTTACGGTCGCATAATACGAGCACGCAACGGTGAGCGCACTGTTTTGGCTCGTTGCTTTTTTGGCTGTTATGCGGTCGGCGACCTCACGCTGAACCATAACGGTTATCGTTTTAAAGCCAAAGTCGCCCTCGAGCAGCTTCATCAATATCGGCGTTGTAACATAATAGGGCAGGTTGGCGCATACGCACACGGGCATGTCACCAAAATTGTCTTTTATCAGCGTCGAAATGTCGCATTCCAATATATCTGAATGCACTATCGTCAAGCCTGTGCCGGCGAATTTATCCTGCAACAGCGGTATCAATTCGTCGTCGATCTCGACCGCAACGACCTTCGCCGCAGTCTTGAGCAGCTCGTTTGTCAATATGCCGAGCCCCGGACCGATCTCAATAACACCGCACCCCTCACAGCCGCTTTGAGCGGCTATGCGTGAGGGGATGGCAGGTGAGGTCAAAAAGTTCTGACCATATTGCTTTTTCTTTTTAAAATCACTCATTATCCGTTTGATCGCAGATAAATGTCGTTATTTTGAGAATGCGTCTATCGTTGCCTGGATCGCGGTGTTGATCTTGCCTTCTGCCGAGTCAACCCTTGAAACGAGGTTGTTGGAGGAGCCTGTCAAAACGTTGGTGTAGACATAGAGTGCATCTTCGAAATTAAAGACGGATGCGATATCATAAACTCTGTTTGCAAAGATCAGGTCGAGCATTTCCTCGGATTCGGGGTCCTGAGTCTTCTGCGACTTGATGGTGTCCTGATAATAAGCAGGGGTCAGCAGTGTCTGTCCGTAATAAGCCATTGCCTGCAGAGTGTATGCGGTGACGTCGATGTCAGCGGTTGCTATGTTCATAGGTACGCCAAGGAAGAGCGACCAATAAACTGTTGCGGTGGAGTGATAGTTCTCCTGGTTGGAGTCGTATTTGGGCATAGGAACGATGCCGAAGTTGACCTTTTCGTTAGCGAGGTCGTTGACATACTGAACCTTCTGATACTGGAAGAGTGCACGGTTCTCAAAGAATATGCGGTTTGCCTTTGCATAAGGATCGTCCTTCCAGTTTGCGATCTTCTCGGCAAGTATGGTGGTGTTCTTTTCGGTAAGCAGGTTATAGACCTTCTCGAACTTGTTGACGAGAGACTGCGACTTCATGTTGAAGTAGGGGAGGTCCTGGGTGTCCTTTGCGACCATGCGCTCGCCGACAGAAGTCATTGACGAAAGTCCGTCATAGGTCTGTGCTACGAGACCATAGTGACCGTTCTCCCAGTCGATGTCCGACGAGTTGACGTTCTGCGAGCCATAGTCCTTTGCCATCTGATAGAGCTTATCGATGGTCCACTCGTTGCTTGCAACGAGCTCGTAGGGCGAATCATAGTTATGGTCGTTGATTATGTCCTTGTTAAAGAAGCAAGCCCAGGTCGACTGGTCGTCGGTGACAACGATGTCGCCTGTGAGGAAGTAAAGCTGATTTGCGATAGAGAGGTCTTGGATAGCGGTCTGATCCCAGAAGCTCTTGGAGGTGTCAAGACCTTTTTCTTCAAAGAGGTTGAGCTTATAAAGGTGACCGTTCTGAGCGGATGCAGCGATACGGAGCAACGAGTCACCGATGATCTGATATTCAGAGTCGCCGGTCATATAGTTGGTGGCAAGCCACGAAGTGGGGTTGCCCGAGGTGCTGTCAGTGAAATAGACCTCGATCTTGATGCCGAACTGCTCTTCAAGAACGCGTTCGCGCTCTGCGACAGCCTCATAAACCTTTTCGCCGCTGAATTCGTCAGCGTCGACCTGGTTGGTAGCGATCTCACGGTTGTAATAGCCGGTGTCGCCGCCGAGCGAAAGGATTTTGATTACCCTGGGTTCGCCGTCGACAGACCAGTCCTTGCGTTCAAGTCCTGTTGCGACGACAAACGGGTCCTCTTCTTCGGTTGACGAGCTGCCGTCGGTTGACGAAGCGCTCGAGCTTGTGCTGGTAGTGGGGTCGGGATCGCAGCTGCAAAGTGCAAACGGAATGACAAGCAGCATTGCGAGTACGATAGCTAAAAGCCTCTTGTAGTTTTGCATATAGCATACCTCTTTCTTAAAAATGTTTGTTGTTCAACATGCCTTATTTTAGCACAAATACGGTTTGCCGTCAATAGCCAATATTTATTATTCCTCTGTGATGTTGTCAATATTTTGCAGAATGACCTTCTTGCCGCGCCAGGCGAATGCACGCTGTTTAAATTCATCGTCGTCCATCTGCTCTATCATTTCGTGCGTTATGCCCGATGCGATGTCTGTTTTGAAAAATTCGACGGGAGTTTCTGCCACATTATTGTTCATCGGACAGACGTCCTGGCATACATCGCAGCCCCAAACCGCCTTTAAGCGTTTGAGCAAAAGCATCTCCTCGTCGGTGCGTCGTTTTTTTTGCGTTATCGCCGAGATGCATTTTTCGGGGTCGATGCCGTGCTCGGTCAGCGCATTTCCCGGGCAGTTTGCGATGCATCTTTTGCAGCCTGTGCAAAATTCTATCTCGCCGTCGCTGACGCCCTCCGGTCGATAGCTCGTCAGAATAGAACCGATAAAGCAATAGCTGCCGTATTTGGGGTTGATGAGCAAAGAATTTTTGCCTATCACGCCGAGCCCTGCGCGTGCCGCGGCGATCTTTTCATTGATAGGCGAGGCGTCGCAGCAGCCGGTAAAGCTTTCGCTTGGCATGAGCTGGCGCAATTTGGGTAACATTTTTGCATAAAACTCTGTGGCAAAAAGGTGATAATCCTTTGCACGAGCGTATTTTGATATGTTCATTCCGTCGGCGTATGCGGGCGGATAATAATAGGGTATCAAAAATACTATTGCTCCTGCAACCTCGTGCTCAGGATAAAGATGTTTGTATATAAACGAAAAATTCTTTGCCTCGGCAAATGCGACCTCGGTTATATTTTCTGCGGCAAACAGCGATTTTATATCCTTCATGGCGTACGCTCCTTAAATGTTAAAAAGAAGCACCTAAACAAAATAGTGTTTAGGTGCTTTTTTGATCATTGACTCAAGCTGATCAGTCGGTAACGTAGGGAATAAGTGCGACAGTTCTTGCGCGCTTGACTGCTACCGTAAGCTGGTTCTGATGATGACGGCAGGTGCCGGTGACTCTGCGGGGCAGAATCTTGCATCTCTCGGTGAGATACTTCATGCGAAGCTTGGGTATGTCTTTATAGTCAATAGTGGTGACCTTCTCGGCGCAAAAAGCACAAACCTTCTTCTTTTTGCGGGGGCGGAACGTCTTTTGACCTTCTGTCTTATCCATTTATTGATCCTCCTTTTAAGTTTTAGAACGGCAGATCATCGTCTGTGGCGAGCTCTTCGAACGAAGAGTCACCCATCGGTGAACTGTATGCAGGCGGCTCGCTGGGCAGGGGAGCGGACTCGTGCGTATAGCCGTCGGAAGAGCCCTTACGCTCGACGAACGAAACCTCGTCGGCAACAACCTCGGTGACATAGCGCTTCTGGTTGTTCTGATCTGTCCATGTTCTCGTTTGCAGCTGACCGCAGACGAGTATAGCGTTGCCTTTTCTGAAATAGCGTGTAACGAATTCGGCGGTTTGACGCCAGCAGACTATGTCAATAAAATCGGTCTGCTTGTTGTCGCCTTTTGCATAGCGGCGAGACACGGCAATACGGAACGACGTGACTTTGGTGCCGCTCTGCGTCTCTTTAAGCTCGGGATCGGCAACAAGATTGCCAACCAAAATGACTTTGTTGAAACTTGCCATGCTTTAGACCTCCTGTCTTACTCTTCTACTGCTATGATGAGCGAGCGAAGAATGCTGTCTGTGATGTTGAAGATACGGTCGAGCTCTGCGGGGAACGCATGGCCGGAGCGGAATCTTACAAGCACATAATAACCCTCAGTATAATCGTTGATGGGGTATGCAAGTCTGCGTGTGCCCCACTCGTTCAGAGTCTCGATCTCGCCGTTCTCGGCAATGAGATTGCTGAACTTCTCGACAGTGGCTTTGATAGCCTCTTCGCCGAGAGAACTGTTAACGATATAGAGTGTTTCGTACAGTTTTTTCTGTTCCATCATTACACCTCCTTTTGGACTTTGACCTTGCCCTTGCAGGCAAGATAAGGAGAAAACTCAAAAGTTTTCGAAACCGCATTATAATAACATACTTTTTTGCGCTTGTCAACCTTTTTTGCCAAAAAAACAAAAAAATTGCATTTATTGCACCATCTCGCGGTCTGCCATCGCTTCGATTAGCGAAACAGGCGTGACACGCGACTTTTGCAATGCTTTTATCAGCCTCAGCGCTTCTTTTTCGTCCGCATCGATCGGGACAGACGACGACATTGTTTCGTCCTGCGCTTTCTTGCTGACAGACACGGTATAACCGCCTTGTGTTTTGTATAAGGCATATTCAAACACCATGCCTTTATAGGTGATGGATCGCTTGTATAAAGTCTGCATTTCAATATTCCTCCTTGATGGGAATATTTTAATGCATCCTTTGCTTTATGGCAAGCAAAATCGTTCGACAAAAAACAACGCTTTAAGGTCGAAAATCGTCGATTTTCGTACTCAATATGTCGAATAATGTCGAAAAGTGTCGAAAAAGGTCGAAAAAATGCAAGGAAAATAAGAGAAAAGCGCACCTTGATCGCAAGATGCGCTTGTCAAGCTTTGTCAGTTGTTGTTGGGAACGTGCTTTAAAAGCTTGCGTATGCGAGCGGTGGACTCGAGCAGGGGAGAGATAGACTGGTCGTGGTTGAGTGTGCTGATGGTCTTTGCCACGAATTTTGACATATCGACCTCTTCGAACCAGGGACGGTCCTTGATCTCCTGCGGGATATAAGAGAGGTTGGTGCTGTAAAGCTTTGTGAGCTCGCCTGCCTCATAGAGCTTGTCGAACTTCTCGACGCCCTCGGTGAAGAATGCGAACGTGACAGCAACATAGACCTGAGTGACGTTCTGCTTTTGGATCTCGTGGATGATGTCAACGACAGACTCGCCGCTGGCGATCATATCGTCGACGATCATAACTCTCTTGCCCTCGAGCGGTCCGCCGATGTATTCGTGCTGAACGATGGGGTTCTTGCCGTTGACGATGCGTGTATGGTCACGGCGCTTATAGAACATGCCGACGTCGAGTCCGAGTACGTTGGCATAATAGATCGCTCTGTCCATTGCGCCTGTGTCGGGTGAAATGACTGTCATGTTGTCCTTGAAAATATCGTCGCCCTCGTTCTGGATGAAGTGCTTGAGAATAGAGTAGGTGGGGAAGATGTTTTCGAATGATGTATTGGGGATTGCGTTGTGGATAGTGGGGTCGTGCACGTCAAACGAAAGTATAGTGTTGACGCCCAGATTTTCGAGCTCCTTGAGAGCCATTGCACAGTCGAGTGATTCTCTGCCCTTGCGTCTGTGCTGTCTCGAAGCATAGAGCAACGGCTCGATGACCGTGATGCGGTTTGCCTTGCCGCCTATTGCGGAGAGAACACGCTTGATGTCCTGGAAATGCTCGTCCGGACCGATGTGGTTCTCAAAGCCAAACATTTTGTAGGTGCAGCTATAATTGCCGACGTCGGCAATTATATAGATGTCCTTGCCTCTGACGGTGTCGAGCAATTTGATCTTGCCCTCGCCGTTTGAGAATCTGACCTCTTGAATAGGTATGATATAAGATTCCTCCGCCGATTCCTCGCCGCGGAGCTGCTTTATGCGCTCGTCAATAAGCTTGCCGAGCTCGGCGCTGCTGCTTAAAACGATAAGCCCAAGATCGCCGTGTGTGCTTCCACCTGATTTAGCCATGGTTACCATCCTTTCAAATATCTCGATAATCGAACTGTATCGAACTTACCTCTATTTTATCCTATTCTGTCGCTTTTGTATATAGTCATTTTAACCAAAGCGAAAGAAAATAACTGTGCAAAATGTCGAAAAATGCGCATTTTGCGCCTCGTATTGAGTCAATACTGCTTTTGTCAGGGGTATGTTTATCGCCGGGTCAAAAAATGCTTGATTTTTTTCGCAGGATATGGTATAACTTAATTGCCAAACCAATTTAACATTTTTGCAAGGATTTTTCACCAAGGGGTTATTTTATCTTCGAGGCACTTCGAACGAATTTGAAAAAATGCAAATTCTGACCGAGGTGTACTTGAAAGGTATGATCTATCCTTGCATTCGGTTGGTTTGGCGACTATCGGAGTTTGCGTTTTTGTGCGGTTGCTTCGGTAGCCGCATTTTTATTTTATTATATTATTCTTTAGGAGGAGAAACTAACCATGAAAAAAGCGCAAAGAATCTTGGCGGCTCTGATCGCTCTGCCGCTGCTGCTGACTGTCCTTACGGGATGCGAACTTATTGGTGCTCTTGAAATTAAAATGGGGCTTCATGAACATGACAGTTCGGCCTTTACCAAAGACGGATATTTTTGCAATTGCTTTCCGCAAGATTTCCCCATAACTTGCGTGATGGTAAAATATGTTGGCGAAGATAAAGAGGAAATAGTATTACCGAAAACTATTGGCACTCACACGTTGACGACGATTGGAAGAGGAAGTCCTGCTTTTTCGGACTGCAGTTCACTAAAGAGCGTGACAATACCAGAAACAGTTAAATACATTTCGTACGGTGCGTTTTCCCAATGTGGTTCGTTGGTAGAGTTAAAGGTCGATGAAAACAACGAGACATTTCATTCCGACGGCAACTGCATTATAGAAACTGCGACTAATACCTTGGTGGCCGGATGCGCGGGAAGCGTTATTCCAGACTATGTAACAGCAATAGGAAGCTCCGCCTTTCTCAGATGCACATCGCTAACAAGCATAACTATACCCGATAGTGTAACGGAAATAGAAGATGGCGCGTTCAACGGCTGTGATTTGCTGACAGAACTAAAGGTTGATAAGAATAACAAGACATTTCATTCTGACGGTAACTGTATTATAGAAACCGCGACTAATACCTTGGTTGTCGGATGTGCCTCAAGCGTTATTCCAGATTATGTAAAAGCAATAGGTAGGCATGCCTTCAGTGACAGGAAGTCGCTTACAAGCATGACTATACCTGACAGCGTGACGAGTATAGATGCTGCTGCGTTTAGTGGCTGCACTTCGTTGACAAGTATAGCTATACCGAATAGTGTGACGAGCATTGAAGATGATGCGTTTTCAAACTGCACTTCTTTAACAAGTGTGGCAATCGGCAACGGCGTGGAACTGATATCACTAGAGGCGTTCTATGGTTGCGAGTCTTTGAAAGAGATCAACTGCAGCGGAACAATGGAACAGTGGAAAACGATATACATCGGATATCGCTCTTCCTTAGGAGTAAAAGCAAATGTCGTTCATTGCGTCGATGGCGATGTGGATATTCCCGAGTATTAAAACAGTAACCAAATCATCAATCAAAAAGTGCAGCCGGTGTGCTGCACTTTTTGACGCAAAAATGCAGTATGCGGCTTATATTTTGGTTGACAAACAATAAGAGGTGTGGTATACTGTGTTAGAACAAATGTTTGAAAGGGGCAACACCATGGCTAAGGACGTCAAAGATGTTAAGGACAGCAAGCAAGAGGCTTTAGCGGCTGCGCTTGCACAGATAGAAAAGAAATGCGGCAAGGGCTCTATTATGCGCCTGGGCGAGAATGCACGCATGGAGGTCAAGGCGGTGTCGACAGGCTCGCTGACGCTCGATCTCGCACTCGGCATCGGAGGCGTTCCGCGTGGCAGGATCATAGAGATCTACGGCCCCGAATCCTCGGGCAAAACCACTCTCGCATTGCACATAGTTGCAGAGATACAACGTCTCGGCGGCGAAGCGGCGTTCATTGACGCAGAGCATGCACTCGACCCTGTTTATGCAAAGGCACTCGGCGTTGATATCGATTCATTGCTCGTTTCTCAGCCTGATGACGGCGAGCAGGCACTCGAGATCTGTGAGGCGCTTGTTCGTTCCGGTGCTATCGAGGTCGTCGTAGTCGACTCTGTCGCAGCACTCGTTCCTCGTGCAGAGATAGACGGCGATATGGGCGCATCGCATGTCGGTCAGCAGGCAAGACTTATGTCGCAGGCACTGCGCAAGCTTTCGGGCGCTATCGCAAAGACCAACTGCATAGTCGTATTTATCAACCAGCTTCGTGAGAAGATCGGTGTTATGTATGGCAACCCCGAGACTACAACAGGCGGCAGAGCGCTTAAATTCTATGCGTCGGTCCGTCTTGATGTTCGCAAGACCGAGCAGCTCAAGGTCGGCGGCGAGATAGTCGGCAATCACGTCAAATGCAAGATAGTCAAAAACAAAGTCGCACCTCCCTTCAAGGTCGCTGAATTTGACATAATGTACGGCAAGGGCATTTCTAAAGAGAGCGAGCTCGTCGAGCTGGGCGTTACTCTCGGCATCATCGAGAAGAGCGGCTCGTGGTTCTCTTATAATGGCGAAAGGCTCGCACAGGGCAAGGACAACGTTCGCAACCTGCTTGTTGAAGATCCTGCACTTGCCGAAGAAATAGAGAGCAAGATACGTGATGCTTCTCTCGGCACTGATGTCATAGGCTTTGAGCCTGCTGACGGCTCGCCGTTTGACGAAGAAGAATAAAATGCGTGTCATTTCAATCGACGTCGACACCGAAAATCGCGAGGTAATGCTGTCTATCGAGGGGATGTCGGCGTACACGATCATGCAGAGCGATTTCGGGCCGTTGGATATAGCCGAGGGCGACGATATCGACGAGCAGATCGCAGAAGAGATCATATATTTTGACGAGAAATTGCGCTGTGTCAAGCAGGCGTTCAAGCACCTGTCGTACGCAGATTGCTCATCGGGCAGGCTGTCAAAAAAGCTTTTGCAAAAGTTTTCGCAGCGTGCCTCGGCAGAAACCGTGCAATTGCTCGTCGACCACGGCTATTTGCGTGATGCCGAGCTTTGTGCCGAATACGCACGCAATAACTATGAGATAAAGCGCCATGGCCCTATACGCATACGGCGCGACCTTTACAACCTCGGCTTTGCGTCAGAGATCGTGAGCGAGGTGCTTGAAGAATACGAGTCTATGGATCACAGCGAGAACCTCGAGTTTGTTTTGTCGTCGCGCTTTAGGTCGCGCGATCCGCAGAACAGGCAAAAGGCGTTTGCAATGCTTTACAGACTCGGATATCCTTACGACGATGTGCGTGAGGCTGTCGAAAATTATTTTGAATCGGAGCTTTGATTTATGGCAATTAAAGTGGGTTTCGTTTCTCTCGGTTGCCCCAAGAACCTGATAAATACCGAGATAATGCTTAAAAAGCTGGTTGACGCCGGATATACGATAGTCGCAGAGGACATCGATGCCGACGTTGTAGTCATTAACACCTGTGCATTCATCGGCGACGCCAAGCAGGAGGCGATAGACAATATTCTCGATGTCGCATGGCTCAAAGAAAATCGCTCGCTCAAGGGCATCGTCGTCGCAGGCTGCCTGCCGCAGAGATATAAGGATGAGATCTTTAAGCGGCTGCCCGAGGTAGACGCTATCATCGGCACAGGCTCGCTCGACGAGATATGCAACGCAGTCGAAGCGGCTTATAATGGCAAGCGCTTTTCGTCGTTCGGCGACCCGTCCTGCCAGACACTTGGCGGCGACAGAATATTGACTACCGCAGAGCATACGGCTTATATTCAGATCGCCGAGGGCTGCGACAACCGTTGCTCTTATTGCGTTATTCCGGATATACGCGGCAAGTTCCGCAGCCGCCCGATGTGCGATATTATCGAGGAGGCACGCAACCTGGCAGAGCTTGGTGTCAAAGAGCTCGTGCTCGTGGCGCAGGATACCACTCGCTATGGCGAGGATATATTCGGCACTTATGCGCTCGATGTTCTGCTTGAGGAGCTCTCGCAGATCGACGGCATCGAATGGCTCAGAATGCTTTATTGCTATCCCGACCGCATCACAGACGGACTGATAGATGTCATTGCAAACAATCCCAAGGTCTGCAAGTATATCGATATGCCGATACAGCATATCAGCGACGGCATTTTAAAGGCGATGAATCGCCGTGACACTGAGCAGGGCATCAGAGATATTATCGCCAAGCTGCGCAGCAGAGTTCCGGGCATTATTTTGAGGTCGACCATTATCGTCGGCTTCCCCGGAGAGACTAAGGATGATTTTGCCAAGCTCGAGAGCTTTGTCAAGGAGATAAAGTTTGACAGGCTCGGCGTGTTCAAATATTCTCGCGAAGAGCATACGCCTGCTTATTCTATGCCGCATCAGGTTTCTGACAAGACAAAGCAGCGCAGGCTTGACACGCTTATGAGCGTACAGGAGCGCATTCACAACGAGCGCAATCAGAGCTTTATCGGCACGACATTGCGTGTGATTTGCGAGGGCTATGATCAGGTCGCCGAGTGCTTTTTCGGCAGGTCGTATGCCGATGCGCCTGAAATAGACGGCAACATATATTTCAATTCGTCATTCAGAGTTAACGAGGGCGAGTTTGTCGACGTCGAGATAACCGAATTGCTCGACTATGACCTGCTCGGCAAGACTGTTGGTGCTAAATAATGAAAAAGCTTAATCTTCCTAACGCAATAACTATTCTGCGCATATGCATGATACCTGTGTTTATGCTGTTTATGGTCTATGACTTTTTCGGCGGTGAGGGTCAAGCTGTGACACGTATTGTCGCTGCGGTGCTGTTTATCACTGCGGCGCTCACCGATATGCTCGACGGCAAGATCGCACGCAAGCGTGGGCTCGTCACCGATTTCGGCAAGTTTTTAGATCCTCTCGCAGACAAGTTTATGATATTCGGCGCTATGATATCGGTGCTTTTCTCTGAATATATGTTCCCTGACTGGTATGTCGTTTCGGCCGATGTCATGAGCAATATATTCTTCTGGTGTGCGGCGCTCGTCATTTTCCGCGAGCTCGCCGTCACGTCGATCAGACTCGTTGTTGCCAAGACGGGAGTAGTCATCGCAGCCAGCGGTATTGCCAAGGTCAAGACGACGTTCCAGATGATTTGCATTTCGGTCGTTATATTAGAGCCTGTCGTCCTGCCTTTCTGCAAGGGTGTCGCATCTCTCGTTTTGATGGCGGCGATGCTGTTCTTTACGCTCGTTTCGGGTGTCGATTATATCAAAAAATATTGGAAATATCTCGATATAGATAAATAGGGGATAATTAAGGATATATCTGTTATGAAGCTTTTTAATTCAATGACTCGCAAAAAAGAGGATTTTGTCGCCAAGGACGGCAAGGTCGGTATGTACGTTTGCGGTCCTACCGTTTATAACTACTTTCACGTCGGCAATGCACGCTGCTTTGTTGTTTTTGATATGCTGCGCCGTTATCTCGAATATAGAGGTATGCAGGTCACGTATGTGCAGAACTTCACCGACGTCGACGACAAGCTGATACGCCGTGCCGCCGAAGAGGGCATCACTGTACGTGAGGTCGCCGATAAATATATTAAAGAATATTTTGTCGACGCAGACGGCCTCGGCATACATCGTGCGACTATACAGCCTCGTGCTACCGAGAGCATCGATCTGATAATCGATTTTATTCAAAAGCTTATCGACAAGGGCCATGCTTATGAGAAGAACGGCGATGTCTATTTTGATTTTGCATCGTTCCCTGACTATGGCAAGCTTTCGGGACACAGACCCGAGGACCTTGAGGCAGGCAGCAGGATCGATATTAACAGCGACAAAAAGAATCCGTTTGATTTTGCGCTCTGGAAGGCTCGCAAAGAAAACGAAAATATCTATTGGCAGTCGCCCTGGGGCGAGGGCAGACCCGGCTGGCATATCGAGTGCTCGGCGATGTCTTATAAATATCTCGGCACTAATTTTGATATACACGCAGGCGGCCCCGACCTTATATTCCCGCACCACGAGAATGAGATCGCACAGACCGAGTGCGCGACCGGCGAGCCTATGGCACGCTTCTGGTGCCACATTGGCTTTATCAACGTCGACAACAAAAAGATGAGCAAGTCGGCGGGCAATTTCTTTATGGTTCGTGATGCCGCAAAGCAATACGGCTATCTGCCTATCAGATACTTGTGCCTTGCATCGCATTATCGCAGCCCGATCAACTTTTCGGCAGAGATACTGGAGTCTGCTGTCAGCTCGGTCGAGAGATTGCAGAATTGCGAAGAGAACATTCTCTTCAGAGCAAAGACTGCTGTTGGCGAAATGACCGATGCAGAGCGCGAGTCTGTCAAATTCCTTGAGGACAAGAAGGCAGCATTCGTTGCGGCTATGGACGACGATTTTAATACCGCAGACGCTTTCTCTTACCTTTTTGAGATGACGAGAGAGATCAATACCAGACTTGGCGGCGAGGTATCGGCAGAATATCTGCAGAAGGCATATGACCTGCATTATGAGCTCGCTTCGCTGCTCGGATTTGAATATAAGCTCGAGCAGAGCGGCGACGATCAGTGGATCGAGGACCTCATCGCAGAGCGTGCCGCAGCCAAAAAAGCAAAGAATTACGCAAGAGCCGACGAGATCAGACAGGAGCTCAAGGACAAGGGCATACTGATACAGGATACTCCGCAGGGTGTAAAATGGTCGAGAGCATAGATTTTGAGCTGCGTGAGACACGCCCTTTGACGCTCGCCTATATGGGCGACGCTTATATCGAGCTGCTGGCTCGAGAGACACTTATCAAAAGCGGCAAAAAGAGCATTTCTGCCCTCAATAATGCGGCAATGCGATTTGTTACGGCAAAAAATCAGAGTGAGGCGGCGGTTCGATTAGAGCCGCACCTCACAGACGACGAGCATCGGGTGTTCAGGCAGGGGCTTAATTCTAAGCCGCGCAACCTGCCGCGCAGCGCTTCTGCGATAGAATATATGCGCGCTACCGCACTTGAGTGCTTGTTTGGATATTTATATCTCAGCGGCAACGACAGCCGCGCAAGACAGCTTTTTGAAATATGCTATTTAAAAGAGGAGATAAGCGATGATTGACCTTAACGAAACAGAACGCGAGATATATTCCTTTATTAAAAACAGCATAGAAGTCGAGGGATACGCACCGTCGGTGCGTGATATCTGTGCGTCGTTGTCTATCAAGTCGACGTCGACCGTTCATGCATATCTTGCACGCCTCGAGCAAAAGGGCTATATCGTCAGAGGTCAGGGCAAGAGCCGCGCACTCAAGCTTGTCGATAACAACGAATACGGCTCAAAAAATATGATCAGAGTCCCTCTGCTCGGCAAGGTCACGGCAGGTATGCCGATCACCGCAGTCGAGAATTATGAGGGCTATGTCGAATATCCTGTTGCTATGGCAGGCAGGAGCGAGGACCTTTTTGCACTGCGTGTTTCGGGCGAGAGTATGGTCGATGCAGGTATACTTGACGGCGATATAGTCATAGTTCAAAAGACTGTTTATGCTGACGACGGCACGATAGTTGTTGCTATGATCGACGACGAAGCAACTGTCAAAAAGATATATCACGACATCGACTGCATCAGATTGCAGCCCTGCAACCCGAATATGAAGCCTATTTATGCGCGCAACGTGAGCGTTATAGGCAGGGTGGTGGCAAATTTTAGATTTTATTGATCATAAAAGTCAAAATACCTATTGACATTTCGCGGATCATGTGGTAGACTATTGCTCGGTCGAAAAAATGATCCATTAGCTCAGCTGGTAGAGCACATGACTTTTAATCATGGTGTCCGGAGTTCGATTCTCCGATGGATCATTAATGCCGAGCACAAATGTGCTCGGCAATTTCATTATAAGGAGTTTTTAAAATGAAGAAACTGCTCGCTTTAACTTTGGCACTGGTGTTTTGCTTTGCACTCGCATCCTGCAGCGAACAGAAGGCAGACGCTCAGTATGTTAAAATGACTATCAAGGATTTCGGCACTGTCGTTATCGAGCTGAGACCTGATCAGGCTCCCATTACCTGTGACAACTTTATTAAGCTCGTTAGCGACGGCTTTTATGACGGACTCACGTTCCACCGCGTTATTGATGACCTGCTCATTCAGGGCGGCGATCCCGAGGGCAACGGAACAGGCGGCCCCGGCTATAGCATAAAGGGCGAGTTCACCGCTAACGGCGTTGACAACAAGCTCTCGCACACCCGTGGTGCTGTTTCTATGGCAAGATCGAGCCTTCCCAACAGCGCAGGCTCGCAGTTCTTCTTTGTGCTGAGAGACTATACCTATTGGGACGGCAGCTATGCTGTGTTCGGCTATGTCGTCGAGGGTATGGACGTTCTCGACAAGATCGGTGATGTATCGTGCGATTCGAGCGACAAGCCGCTGACCGACGTCGTTATCGAAAAGGCAGAACTGCTCGAAAGCTATAAAGCCGAATAATAATGAGGCTCGACGATTTTTATTCTCGCAAATGGAATATTGCAAGACTGATATTGGCTGTTTTGGTGCCGCCGCTGACGCAGGTTCCTTCGCTTTTTATAAGCGAGGATAATACCTTGCTCGCGCTGCTGCTGATAATGCTCATATCAGCCTTGCTGTATGTCGTGCCGTTCATTTCAACGCTCGGACTTATCAGGATGTGTAAGGCGACAGAATGCAAGCGCTATATCGCACTCGATGCGCTGTTTTTGCTTGCGCCTGTTTTGCTCTCGGCGATAGTCATGGACGTTCTTGACGGCATTATAAACGGCGTGACGGTGATGTCGGGCTCGTTTGTAGTCATCTTCGGCATACTTTATATATTGATATCACTTTGCTTTTGGGGACTGTATGCACTCGCTGCACACACGAATAAAGCAAAATAACTACCTGTGGCACAGCTGGATAGCGCGTCAGACTCCGACTCTGAAGGTCAGGGGTTCGAATCCCCTCAGGTAGGTGAAAAAAGCACCGATTTTTCGGCGCTTCATCCTGAAGACAAAAAGGAGCTCCGCTCGATGCGGAACTCCTTTTTGTCTTCATGCTGCTATGTATTGATATATACATATTCATCTTTTTTCTTTTCGGAGAGGTTATCAATAGGATATCAGTTCCTCTCGCTTTTCTTCTTCCACGCAAGCCAATCCTTATCGAGTACGGTGGAGTGCGGTTTCGTCATAATCGTATCACACGGAAAGCTCTTGCACTCTCCACAGAAATGCAGCTTCTTTTCTTTTACGCAATCACGGGTGAAGCAATCTCCCGTAGTGTGTTCATCCTCGCAACCACTGCAACCGCCTTTTATGTATGTAGGGCAGGCACCACAGTAAAAGCCGCATTTTCCCAGTAATTTTTCGTCCATATCGCACCTTATAAATATTTTGCTTTCAATTTCAAATTGGTTGCGTCGCCATATCCCAGCTTGCCGTAGAAATGTTCGTGCATCTCGTCATTAACGCAAACAAGCTGAACCATTGCTGCACCTAACTCTTTCACTCGGTTTTCGAGTTCTGTCATCATCTTTGTGCCGATACCGATTTTTTGGTATTCGGATGCAACAATGATCTCAACGAGATTGTACGCCGTAAGATCGTAAAAGGTTTCAAATCTGCCCATTGCGAATCCTATGATATTATCGCCATCCTCAGCAATCATGCAGTAAGAATCGGGAGAGCCAAGCACCTGCCAAACTCTGCTGTATACAAGTTCGGGAGTCCATTCGTCGCCTGTTCCGTTCCAATATTCGATGAAAAGAGGTGTAACCTTTGCAATATCCTCTTTTTGCATTTGTCTGTATGCAATGTTCATTTTGCTTCCTCCAAAATAATTGTGTATTACTCCGAACAAGGAAAATAGCTCATTTTTTTCACAATATTACCTCGTGCTTATGCTTTTCCGATCATCCGATACAATGTGACGGATGGTTAGTTTTTCAGTTTTAAGCATCATAGTCTTTTCCTAATTTAGTAATCGGCGGCGACTTGGCGTACCAAATCGCCGCCCCTGTGTCAGTTATTCAATGTGTGCGAAGGTTGTACCCAAGTGGGTGTCAAAGCCAAGAGCTTGATACATATTTTCATCGCACGGGGCACAGCATACCGTTAAACTCAATATGCCGTTTTCCTTGCACCAAGCCTGTGCTGCTGTTGCCAATTTACGAGCAATGCCTTTGCCACGGAAAGCCGGTTCGATGTAAAAATCCTCATATACTCCCGTATCGGAGCAAGAGAAGGTAGAATAGCATTTTGCAACGCTGCACATACCGACAGCATGGTAGCCACGCTTTGCAACAAAGAAAGTAATCCTGCCGTCTTTGATAGCTTGCCGAAGCTGATGTTGCTTTTCCTCCGTGAGTGATTCTTCACCGATGTCTTTTTTGAAGCCGTTTTCCAATTTCAAAAGCTGCCGATCGCTTGCATCGTTCAAGACCTCCACGGTGAAAGGTACTTCGTCGGTTGGTGGCAAGATCATCAACTGTTCGCCCCATTCGTCAACTCCGTTCTCGACAAAGCCTACACTTTTCCAAAAGCGGAGACGGCGATCGTCACCGCCACAATTCAATTCGGCATAAAGTGCGCCGTTTTCTTCTGCCCAATGCAGCAGAGCCGTGGCACATTCTTTTCCCGTACTGTTTCCACGGTATTCGGGATATACACAGAACTCCATAATGAGGCATTTTCCATCCTCGGAGGTGTAGATCACCGGCAAGGCAAAGCCTATGTCCTGTCCATTCTGCTGAAAGAACAGATAGTAGCACCGATCTTGCGATCTGCCGTGTATCTCCTGCATCGTGGATCGGTGTTCATCACCAAGGAAGTAATCTCTTTCCTCTGCGTTTGGGTCGGGAAACATATCCCGTTTGTAATAGGTGTGAAGCTGCTCCCAAAAGAGTGCAACGTCGTTTTCCGTGACTGCTTCACGGATGGTGATTTGGTTTTGCATTTTGTTTCCTCCAAAATTTTATTCGGAGGGTTAGGAAGCGTGAACCCTCCATACACGACACATTTTCATAAAAAACACCCTTTCTGTTTCGTATTTGTATTCAAAACACTTGTAAGTGTTGATACCAAGTTATTTCGTCAATCTGAACCTTTCTAATGTGCTCTATGCACATTTTAGCACAACTCTGGTATGTTTTTCAATAGTTGGGGCAAATAATGCAATTTTTTGTTTTTCTGCAACGATTGTTGTCGATATTTACCATTGCATTCAGTGTAACGCCGTGATATAATACTTGTGAACTTATAATGAGGAGTGAAAATAGTGTTAGAAATCAAGCATCTCACAAAGACCTATGGTGACAAAACCGCCGTTGCCGATCTTTCTTTGCACATCGGCAGGGGAGAGATATACGGCTTTATTGGTCACAACGGCGCAGGCAAGACCACAACGCTTAAGGCGGTCGTTGGCATACTCGATTTTGACAGCGGCGAGATAACTATTGACGGTATGTCTATCGCCGAAAAGCCCATCGAATGCAAAAGGCTTATGGCATACATTCCCGACAATCCGGATCTTTACGGCTATATGTCCGGTATCAAATATCTTAATTTTATCGCCGATATTTATGGAGTCTCCGAAGCTGACAGAAGAGATCGCATAAGCAAATATGCCGATATGTTTGAGATAACAGATTCTCTCGGGCAGGCGATAGCCTCGTATTCGCACGGAATGAAGCAAAAGCTTGCAATAATCGCCGCGTGGATGCACAAGCCCAAATTGCTGATAATGGATGAGCCCTTTGTCGGACTCGACCCCAAGGCGTCGCATATATTAAAGCAGATGATGTGCGAGCTTTGCGACGAGGGCGGCAGCATATTCTTTTCGACTCATGTGCTTGAGGTCGCCGAAAAGCTTTGTGATAAGGTCGCTATAATCAAGAATGGCAGGCTTTTGGTTTCGGGCAATATGGATGATGTGCGCGGCGATGCTTCGCTCGAAGAGATATTCCTCGAATTGGAGGACTGATATGCTCTTTTTGCTTATAAAAAAACAGATGACCGAGCTGTTTAAGAATATGTTCTATGACAGGCGCAGTAACACTGTCCGCTCGAAAGAATCAAGCGTGCTGTACATCGCGTTTTATCTCGTTATTATGTTCGTGGTTGGCGGAATGATGTTCGGTGTCGCCACGCCATTGTGCGAGCCGCTTGTCAAAGCAGGCTATGCCTGGCTTTATTTTGCGATAATGGGCAGTATGGCGCTTGTACTTGGCATTTTTGCCACTGTTTTCAGCTCGTATTCTGCGCTCTATCTTGCAAAGGATAACGATCTTTTGCTGTCGATGCCGATACCCACAAAATATATCGTCGTTTCTCGGCTTATCAGTGTCTATGTCATCGGTGTGATCTATTCGCTTATAGTATTGCTGCCTACCGAAATAGTTTATTTCATGACCGTAAAGGTGACCGCCGCGGCCGTCATAGGCGGCATAGTATTTTCGATCTGCATAACATTGCTTTCGTTTGCGCTTTCGTGCCTGGTCGGCTGGCTGGTCGCAAAGATAAGCCTTAAATTCAAAAAGAACAGCTATATCAGTGTTATAGTGTCGCTTGCTTTTATTGCGATCTATTATGTGTGCAACACCAAGGTTTCTGAGCTTCTCACAACGCTGATCGGAAATATCGACATGATAGGTGCAGAGCTTTCAAGCAGCGCAGGATGGCTTTGCTTTATCTGCAACGCTGCCGCAGGTGATGCGGTTTCGATGGCAGTCATACTGCTTTGTATGCTTGCCTTGACCGCTTTGGTCTGCGGTGTGCTCACAAAAACCTTTGTCAAAATTGTGGCAGCGACGCCAAAGACACAAAAAGTCGCATATACCGCAAAAAGCATAAAAACCAAGGGCGTTTTCGCCGCTTTGCTCGGCAGAGAATTCGGCAGGTTCACATCAAGCTCTGTATATATGCTTAATTGCGGAATGGGTGTTTTGTTTATATGTGCCGCAGTGGTTGCGCTTATAATTAATGCCGAGCTCTTTTTGCCGGGCACTCGTGAGGGCATATTGGCTGACACGACATTTATAACCGTGGCATTTTGCACAGCCGCTTGTGCGCTTTGCTGTATGGTCGATACCGCTGCCGCTTCTGTTTCGCTCGAGGGCAGCTCGCTCTGGATAATCAGATCGATGCCTGTCGACGAAAAATACATACTGCTGGCAAAGGCGGCTGTGCAGTATATTTTGGCGGCAGTTCCGCTGCTTGTGTTGTCTGTAACCGCTGTGTGCATCGCTATGCCTGGTATCTTGGGCTCTTTGACCGTGATAATCTTGCCGCAGTTGTTTGCGCTTTTTAACGCTTTTGCAGGCGTGTATATCAACCTGAAGCGCCCCGATTTTGTGTGGGTCAGCGAGGTTTATCCCATAAAACAGAGCGTTTGCATTCTTATAGCGATGTTTGTGCCCATGCTGTTTTCAATCGAAATAATAGGCGGATATATGCTGTTTGGTGCGTACATTCCCGAGCTTTATCTTTTGATCGAGCTTATAATTTTTGCTCTCGCCGCATATTTGATGTACAGGCGGCTCACCACCAAGGGCGCAGAGATATTCAAAGCTTTATAAACTACTCAAGAGGGTGATTTTTTGATAAAAGCCATAATCAAACGAATATCAAAACGATACGGCGATATCAGCTCTGCCGAGGCACGCCGCAAATGCGGCGAGGCGTGCGGTGTTGTCGGCATTGTTTTAAATGCTGTTTTGTTTGCAATCAAGCTTTTGGCAGGCTTGATAAGCAACTCTGTTGCGATAACCGCCGATGCGCTCAACAACCTCTCTGACGCAGGCAGCTCTGTTATAACGCTCGTCGGATTTCGTATATCGTCAAAAAAGCCCGACAGCGAGCATCCATTCGGTCACGGCAGGGCAGAGTATATATCTGCTTTGCTTGTTGCGATCATGATACTCGCAATGGGAGCAGAGCTTTTGAAATCGTCGATCAAAAAGATAATTGCGCCCGAGCCGATCGAATACAGTGCAATTGTGCTGATAATATTGATCATTTCTGTCGCGATCAAGCTCTATATGGCTTTTTATAACCGCAAATACGGCGCTCTGCTGGCATCCGATGCAATGAATGCGACCTATCACGACTCGCTGTGCGACGCCATATCGACGTTTGCTGTTTTGTGCGCAGTGCTCGCAGGACATTTGCTCGATGTCAATATCGACGGCTGGTGCGGTGCTGCGGTGGCTTTGTTTATATTATACTCGGGCATACGCACAGTTTGGTCGAATATAAACACTTTTCTCGGCAAGCCTGCCGACAGCGGCCTTGTCGCAGAGATCGACAGAGAGGTCATGCAGAATGACGGCATAATCGGCGTACACGACATAGTCGTTCATGACTACGGTCCCGGCAAGATGATGGTCACGCTTCATGCCGAAGTTCCTGCAAACCTCGGAGTATTGAAATTGCACGAGATAATCGAGAAAGCCGAAGAGCAGCTCGCCGATAAATACGATTGTCGCGCCATGATACATATGGACCCCGTCAGCGAGGACGACGAGCACAAAAACGTGATACGCAAATGTGTTTATTGCGTCCTGCACGCAGTCGATGCAAGGATAGGCGTGCACGATTTCAGAGTTGATGACATAGACGGCAACGAGCATATCTCGTTCGATGCCGAGGTTCCTTATGACATAAAGACCTCCGACAAAGAGCTTAAGGAGCAATTTGTGGCGGCGCTTGGCGATATGTTTGCGGATGCGAGCATCAGAGTTACTATCGACAGAAAATAGCTTGCATAAAGCATTTTTGCAAAAAAGAAACCCTGTTTGGCGTGCCAAACAGGGTCTTTTTGCTTATGGATATTAGTGAACGATGCACTTTTCGGTCTCGGGATCGAAGAAATGGATGTGATCGACGTCGAGAGCGATGGTGACGGTGTCGCCTGCATGTGCGATAGACTGCGAGGAAACACGCGAGATAACGTTGGTCTCCTGGCCGAGTCTGAGATAGAGATAGGTCTCTGCGCCCATGAGCTCGGTGAACTCGATGTAGCAGGGGATGTGGCTGTCAACGAACTTGTCGAGATAGACCTGCTCGTTGTGGAACAGCTCGGGACGCATACCTGCGATGACCTGCTTGTTGTAGTAGGGAGCGAGAGGCTCGTTGCCGATCTCGTCCTTGAGCTTGAACTCGGGAACCTTGAGCTCGATGTTCTCGAAGCAGAAATAAACGTTGCCGTCGGTCTTCTTTTTGAGATCGCCGGTGATGAAGTTCATCTGAGGAGTGCCTATGAAGCCGGCAACGAAGGTGTTGCAGGGCTTGTCATAAAGGTTTTGAGGAGTGTCGACCTGTTGGATGATGCCGTCCTTCATAACGACGATGCGCGATGCCATGGTCATAGCCTCGACCTGGTCATGCGTAACGTAGATGAAGGTGGTCTGGAGCTTCTGATGAAGCTTGGTGAGCTCGGTTCTCATCGATGCACGCAGTTTAGCATCGAGGTTGGAGAGAGGCTCGTCGAGCAGGAAGACCTTAGGCTCACGGACTATTGCACGGCCGAGAGCGACACGCTGCTTCTGACCACCGGAAAGAGCCTTGGGCTTACGGTCGAGCAGGTGAGTGATGTCGAGTATACGAGCAGCTTCTTCAACGCGGCGCTTGATCTCTTCTTTGCGGACCTTGCGCAGCTTGAGGCCGAATGCCATGTTACCAAACACGGACATATGAGGATAAAGAGCATAGTTCTGGAACACCATGGCGATGTCTCTGTCCTTAGGAGCAACGTCGTTGACACGTTTGCTGTCGATGAAAAGGTCACCCTCGGTGATCTCTTCCAGACCAGCGATCATGCGCAGTGTGGTTGTTTTGCCGCAGCCCGAAGGACCGACGAGAATGATAAACTCTTTGTCTTTGATTTCAAGATTGAAATCGGATACAGCGGTGACGCCGCCGGGGTACTTCTTATACATATGTTTAAAGAGTACGCTTGCCATTGATAAACCTCCATAAGAGGACACAGACTGCCCTCAATTTTCTACTATATATAATACCAAATTTTTTCCGAAAATAAAAGTGGTTATTTACCCAAAAATGAAGGGCAAAGTTTAGATATGTTGCATAAAAATACGAGCTTTTCTGAGATTATTGTACAGTTTTGCCGCAAAATCCGAACAAGCGTTCGATTTCTGCCGAAGTCAAAAATCTCCATTCACCCGTCTCGAGACCGTCCAAAGTGAGCGATGCAAAGCTGTGGCGATGCAGTGCCGTTATCCTGTTGCCCATCGCCTCGAACATACGCTTGACCTGATGAAACTTGCCCTCATGCAGTGTTAGCATGGCAGTGTTGCTGCCTGTTATAACGAGCTCGGCAGGCAGGGTGGGGTGTTCCCCGCCGATGTCGACGCCTGATGCAAATGCAGAGATATAATCGTCTGTTATCTCAGAAATGCAGGTGCATCGATATATCTTGTCGACATGCTTTGAGGGCGACAAAAGCATATGCCCCAGCACTCCGTCGTCTGTCAGCAAAAGCGCACCTGTGGTGTTCTTGTCAAGGCGACCGACAGGGCTGACCTTGTGGCTGCCGAACCTGTCGCCGAATATGCTCATGACAGGCAGGCCGTCTCTGCGATCTGTCGAGCAGACATAGCCCTCGGGCTTGTTCAAAAGTATATATATGTATTTTGAATAGACAATCTCTTCGCCGTCGAGACATAAAGCATCGCGCTCTGTCACCTTGACAGAGCAGTCGAAAACGCGCTTGCCGTTGACCGTTATCAAGCCTGCCTTGGCTGCACTTTTTGCTTCACTGCGTGAGAGCCTGCCCGAGGCAGCAAGTATTTTGTCTATGCGTTCATTATAAGCCTGCATTGTTAACTTCCATCATGTATTTAGATAAGTTTTGTTGTGTATGGCATTTATTGCGGCTTTTCGAAGCCGTGAATAAAGCCCTCTCCCGTAACGCCGCACACGTCGCCTGCGATGACTCTGTTTTTGTGTATGATTACCGTGGCAAGCACTGTGCCGTCATAGCCATCATAGTTTGTCACCTCAAAGGTATAGCGTATCGCGGTCTTGCCACAGTATTTTTTGAGGTTAAGTCCCTGCGCGCGCTGTATCTCGTTGTATTCCTGATAAACGCCTGCAAATTCGTCGGGTATCTTGACCTCGCAGCTTTCGGCAGGAACGCCCGAGAGAGTATAGCCGAACTTCTGCAAAAACTTTGCCGCGCTCTCTGCGTCAGAAACTCCGCTGTAATCTGTCGCCACGACTGCGACGTCGCCTATCTTTTCGATCTCGGGGACTACCGCAACTATCGTCACGAGTATCGCTATCGACAAAACGATCGCCAAAAAGAATTTGATGCCTGATGCTTTAAGAGTATATACGAACATTGCTCTTATCCTTTCGCTGATTTTAGTATTACAATCTATGCGAAAGGCGCGAAAATATGCATTGTCAGTCTATAAGCTCTTCAAGCTCTGCCAATTCCTCATAAAGCGCATCGACGCTCGCTTTGAGTGCGTTCTGCTCGTCGCAGAGTGCAGAAAGCTTTTTATAGTCGCTTGCCGACTCTGCTATCAGAGTGTCAAGCTCTGCGATTCGTGCTTCCGAGTCGGTTATCTCTTTTTCTATGCGGCGCAGCCTTGCCGCAGCGGCTCTTATGCGGCTGCGCTCGTTTTTTGCCTGCGAATGCTGCTGCTTTGCCGCAGAGTCTGCCTTGACTGCCTTTTGCGGTGCTTTGCGCCTGCATATCTCGAGGTATCTTTGATATCCGCAAGCATAAAGATCATAGCCGCTCGAATAGCAGTCATTGCTTATGTCGAGTATCTTTGTTGCGAGTGACGACAAAAAATATCTGTCGTGCGAAACACATATCAAAGTGCCGTCGTAATTGGTTATGGCGTTTTCGAGTATCTCCTTTGACGGTATGTCGAGGTGGTTTGTCGGCTCGTCGAGCACCAAAAGGCTGACGCCCTTTAATATCATCTTTGCGATAGAAACTCTGGCTCTTTCGCCGCCGCTGAGCACCGAAACAGGCTTGAAGACGTCGTCACCGTAAAAGCCGAACTGCGCAAGTATCTTGCGTATCTCTAAAGGCTCTTTGTCCGAATAAGCATCCCACAGCTCGTCCATTACAGTGTTTGAGTTGTCGAGCAGCTTTTGATCCTGATCATAATAGCCTATGGTCTGATTATAGCCGAGCTCAAATATGCCAGCATCCTGTGTTTCTCTGCCTGTCAATATCTTGAGCAATGTCGACTTGCCGCAGCCGTTGTCGCCGATGACAAAAAGCCTGTCGGCATAATGCACCTCAAATGAGAGGTCATTAAACAGTGATATGCCGGGATAAGCCTTTGAAAGCCCTCTGACCGACAAAACCATAAACGACTTGCTGGTCGAGCTTGCGATGTCAAAGTGTATCGCACGCGGTGCGTTCTTTGGCTTTTCGATCATTTGCATCCGGCCCAGCATTTTTTCTCTGTTTTTGATGTTGACGAAATTGCGCTCCTGACCCCAGCGCCTTTGCTGGTCTATGTAATCCTGAATGCGCTGTATCTCTTTTTGCTGCAAAAGATAGTGCTTTAGCCTGTCCTCGTCAAGCTTGCGCTTTTTTTCACGATAGACAGAATAAGAGCCGCTGTACATGCGTGACACCTTGTGCTCTATCTCAAGTGTATCTGTGGTTATGCGGTCTAAAAAATATCTGTCGTGAGAAACTATCAAAAACGTCTTTTTTGACGCTTTGATATATCCCTCGAGCCAGTCGACCGACGAAATGTCGAGGTGGTTTGTCGGCTCGTCGAGCAGTATGATGTCGGGATCTCTGAGCAAAAGCACAGAAAGCAAAAGCTTTGTTTTTTGTCCGCCGCTCAGCTTGTCTGCCTCTGAGCTTTGCAGAACGTCGTCAAAGCCGAGCCTCAGCAGCATAGAATGCGCGCGCTCTCTGTATTCGAGTCCGCCGCCTGCAATAAACCTGTCGTGCAACGTTGAATATCTGTTTATGACGCTTTCGTCGCCTGCCTCGAGCGCTTCTTGCATTTCTTGAAGCTCTGCCTCTTGCCTTTGCAGGTCGTCAAACGCCGAAAGAGCGACGTTCAGAACAGTCGAGCCGAACACCTTGTCGTCGCTGATCTGCTCTAAAAAGCCTATCTGAGCGCCCTTGCTGATATATACGTTGCCCGATGTGGGTGCGATCGCCCCGGTTATTATTTTAAACAGCGTGGTCTTGCCTGCGCCGTTTGCGCCGATCAAGCCGACGCGTGCGCCCTCGTTGACGCTGAAGGATATATTTTCTAATATAACGTCGACACCGTATGAAAGTGCGACGTTTTCGCAGATCAATACGCTCATTTCAAACTCCGTTTTTTAGTTGCCCTATTATATCACACACAAACGCATTTGTCAAAAAAATGCCATCCTTTTTCAGGATGGCAAAAAATCAGTCGGCGGTGCCGTCTTGCGGTGTCTTTTTAAACAGCAGACTTACACACCAGAGCCCTGCGACAAAAACGAGTGTATATATTATCCTCGATATTATCGCTGCCTGTCCGCCGAATATCCACGCAACTATGTCAAAGCTGAATATTCCTATCGTGCCCCAGTTGACCGCTCCTATTATTACGAGCAACAGTGCGATCTTGTCTATCAAAACCTATCAACTCCTTTCAAATATATTTTGGCGGCAGCGGCTCAAAAATATGCATTGACAAATCAACAAATTAATTGTAACATACCTTATGACAAAGTGAGGTACTGATTTATGAGAATGCGCGCAAAACGAAACCGTGATACAAGATTTGAGAGAGTTTCATCGCTCTTTGCCGTCAAGGACACAGACGGCTTTATCGTCACGCAGGATAAGCCCGTTTATCTTGAGATAGGCTGCGGCAAGGGCACCTTTTGCACCGAGCTAGCAAAGCGTGAGAAAGACGCGCAGATCATTGCAATAGAATTGTCTGCCGACGCTATGCTTATGGCGATGGAAAAGGCGGCTGCATTGGATATAAAAAATCTTTTGTTCTTTAACTGCAATGCAGACGGCATTGACACGCTTTTTAAAGAGTCGTCTGTCGACCGCATTTATTTAAACTTCAGCGATCCATGGCCTCGCAGCAAGCATGCAAAACGCCGCCTTACCGCACCGAGTTTTCTTAAAAAATATCAAACGGTGCTTAAAGACGGCGGTGAGATCAGGTTTAAGACAGACAACAGGGGATTGTTTGACTATTCTCTGTCGACATTTGCCGAGTGCGGCTTTGTTATTGATAAGGTCCTGTTTGACCTGCATTCAAGCGAATTGAACGACGAGAACATCAGAACCGAATATGAAAACAATTTTACGGCAAGAGGGTTTAAGATCAATTATCTCTCGGCTCATTTCGAGGCGAAATAATCAAACACTATATCACGCTCGCAGAACGGGCACAGCCCGTCGCCGACCTCTTGATATTTTTCGTGACCCTTGCCTATAAGCAGTATGCAGTCGCCTGCCTGCGCCATATCGAGCGCGGCATGGATGGCTGCTTTTCTGTCATCGATGTATATCTGCTCTGTTTCTGTGCGGTCGAGACCCTGCTTGATATCCATGTTGATATGCGCAATAGGCTCTGTGCGAGGATTATCTGCGGTGACGATCGATATATCGGAATTTTTGCCTATAATATAACCCATGTCGGCGCGCCTTTGCAGACTGCGGTTGCCGCCGCAGCCAAATATTGAAATGATGCGTTTGGGCGAATAGAGCTTTATGGTTTCAAAGAGCTTTTCGCAGCTTATTGCGTTGTGCGCAAAATCGATTATGACAGAATAATCGGTGCCTGTCTGCAAGACCTCCATGCGACCTTCGACATATACCGACGAAAGTCCCTGCCTGATATACTGCCAGTCGATGCCATAGCCCCTTGCTGCGACAGTTGCGGCGAGTGCATTGTATATCGAAAACTCACCCGGCATATTGCAGACGATCTTTTGCTGCTCACGATCTGTTTCGCAAACAAAGGATGTTGCCATCGTATTGCCATCTGTGCCGAAGGAAGCCGCTTTTATTCTGAAATCTGCGCTTTGTGCCTTGCCGAAGGTCATAAACGGCGTGCCTGCGCTGTTAATGGCATTCATCAGAGCATCAAGGTTTTGCATATCGGCGTTGACATACATTTTTTTGCTCTGCCTTGCGAGCATACACTTGCACGACAGATACTCTTCAAAATCGTCGTGCTCTGTCGGACCTATGTGGTCAGGCGAAATGTTGGTGAATATGCCCGCATCAAACATTATGCCGTCGGTGCGGTGCATCTTGAAGCCCTGCGACGAAGCCTCCATTATCACGACATCGCAGCCTGCTGAACGCATTTTTGCCATGCTGCTGTGTATGACGTATGATTCTGGCGTCGAGTTGTGGCTCTCGATATATTCGTCGCCGCAATAAATGCCCATCGTGCCTATTATGCCGACCTTTTTGCCTGCGCACTCAAATATGCGTCTGAGCATAAACGAGGTGCTCGTCTTGCCCTTGGTGCCTGTTATGCCTATGGTGTACATGCTTTTTGAAGGGTGCTCGAAAAACGCATCGGATGCAAGCGCAAGCTCGTGGCGCGTGTCGTTGCATTTTATGATATGAGCGTCGCTCGGCAGGTCTATATCGTCGGTGACGGCAAAAATGCGCGCGCCGTTGTCATATGCGCTTTTGGCGTATTTGTGACCGTCTGAATTGAACCCCTTGAGGCAAAAGAACAGGTCGCCCTCTCTTGCCTTGCGTGAATCGTATGAAATGCCTGTGATGTCCGCCTTAAAGCCGACGTCGCGGCGCATGATGCTCGATATATCCATGTTCTGAAGTCCTTTATATTATTTCGTCATCAAACAGTGTAACGCCCTCAAAGACTGCTATCGGCTTGCCGTGAAGGTGATAATTGCCCTGCTTGTCGACAAATACACCGATACAGCCGCCACGCTGGTGAACGTTGACGGTCTTTGCGACTAGCCCGAGCCGTATTGCCGTGGCAACGCAGGCGGCAGAGCCTGTCGCACAGCCGAGCGTTTCGCCGCAGCCTCGTTCGTAGGTGCGTATGTATATATTGTTTTTATCTATCAGCTTAAAAAACTCGACATTCGCACGGTCGGGGAATATGGCGTGCTTTTCAAGCATCGAGCCGTATCTTTGCAGATCTATATCCTCGGGTTCGTCGCAGACTATGCAGCAGTGCGGATTGCCAAACGAAACCGCGGTGACATCAAAGACGGCATCACCGAGGTCGACTTTCTGCGTGATGCACTCGTTTTTTGAGTCAGAAAGCGTGCAGGGGATGTCGCCGCAGTCAAACGATGCGCGCCCGATCTCTGCCGAAGCATCTGTCACAGCTCCGTCTGAAACAGTCAATGTGACATGCTTGATGCCGCTTTGTGTTTCGACAGACAGCTCTGTCCTGTCGGTCAGACCTTTATCATAAAACAGCTTTGATGCGACACGCAGACCGTTGCCGCACATAAGCCCCTCTGTGCCGTCGACATTGAAAATGCGCATTCTGAAATCTGCTTTCTGCGACGGACAGACCAATATCATGCCGTCACTGCCGACGCCATAGTGCTTTGCCGATATTCTTTTTGCAAATTCGCAAGGATCGGACATGCTTTGAGTGAAAAGTTCAATGCACACATAGTCGTTGCCGCAGGATTGTATTTTTGTAAACTTCATTTTGCTCCTCCTGTTGAGTTAGATTATAGCATTTAAAAATGTGTTTGAAAAGACTTTTTTATAATAAAGCTATTTATTTTTTGCTCGAGATATGATATTATATAGTCATGATAGTTCGTTTGGAGGTGACAGGATAGTGGAATACGGCTTTTATGCGATGCTTTTCAGAATGAAATATATAAATCGCTGGGGCATAATGCACACGATGGTCAATGAATCATTGTCGACGCATTCTCTTGAGGTCGCCTTTGTCGCACACGCATTGGCGCTGATAGGCAATCGCTATTACGGCAAGGACTATGATGCCGACAGGATAGCCGTCAAAGCCATGCTGCACGATGCGCCCGAGATATTCACGGGTGATCAGCCGACACCTGTCAAATATTATTCGCAAGAAACAAAAAGCGCATACGACACTGTCGAGCAGGCTGCGTGCGCCAAGCTGCTTGCCATGCTGCCCGACGAGCTCTCTGACGAATATGCATCGCTCATGACAGAGTCTGATGCCGAAAAGGTGCTTATCAAGGCGGCAGACAAGATCTGCGCATACCTCAAATGCCTTGAGGAGTCACGTCTTGGCAACAGAGAGTTTGACATAGCGCTTTCTTCGCTCGAAAAAAGCGTTTTTGGCAGCGACTGTGCCGAAGCGATCTATTTTGCAGAGCGCTGTATCAAGCCGTTTGAATATCCCATCGATACATTGCTCAACTAACATAGCTAACCGATATTAAAATATATTATTTCACGAAAGGTTTTAATCATGAAGATCGGTCTTATTTCTGATTCTTTCCGTCTCGGATTCGTTGACAGCATAGCCGCTGCAAAGCAGCTCGACGTCAGCGGTGTCCAAAAGTATCTCACCTTCGGTGAGCTCGAGGTTTCGAGCCTTACTCCTGCGAAGATCGCAGAGGTCAGAGACATCATGCAGAGCAACGGCCTCGTTTTCTCTGCTATCTGCGGTGACTTTGGCATGGATCTCGACCACGACGAAGCTGTCGACACCAGCAAGCGCATTCTCGTCGCTGCCAAGGAGCTCGGCTGCAACATCGTTACCACTCACATCGGTCATCTCTATGATACCGAGGATGAGCACATCGCAAAGACTCGCAAGAACGCACGCGAGCTTGCAGAATTTGCTGACAGCATAGGCTCTTATTTTGCAGCCGAAACAGGCACCGAAAAAGCACCTGTCCTCAGAGCATTCCTCGATTCGCTCGGAGCAAAGGGTATGCGTGTCAACCTCGACCCCGCAAACCTCGTTATGGTCGCAGGCGACGATCCTGTTGCCGCTGTCCACACCCTCAAGGACTATATCGTTCACACCCACGCTAAGGACGGCGTTATGAAGCCCGACGGCGGTTGGGAAGAACTTCCCCTCGGCACCGGTGGAGTTGACTGGGATAACTATCTCAAGGCTCTTAACGACATCGGCTATACCGGCTATCTCACCATCGAGCGTGAGGTCGGTGATAATCCTGCTGCCGACATCGGTATGGCAGTCGACTTCCTCAAGGGCAAGCTTAACAAGCTCGGCATTCCTTTGGAGAGATAATTTTTTATAACAAAGAGAAAAAACTATGAGTGTTCCTTTCAGAGTTGATCTGTCAGGCAAAACCGCAATAGTTACAGGTGGAGGCGGGGTCTTGTGCTCCGCCTTTGCAAAAGCACTTGCAGAATGCGGTGCTGCTATTGCGGTCTGCGACCTCAATCTCGAGGCGGCAGAAAAAGTGGCAGAATCAATAAGAGCTTGCGGCGGCAGCGCCGAAGCGTTTAAAACCAACGTGCTCGACAGAGCCTCGCTCGAGTCTGTCAGAGCTGCAATTATTCAAAGGTTCGAGCATATCGATATTCTTATCAACGGCGCAGGCGGCAACAACCCGAGGGCGACTACCGCAAAAGAATATTTTGAACTCGGAGATATATCCGAAGAGCTTTCGGGCAGCGCACAGACGTTTTTTGATCTTGATCCCGAGGGCGTTAAGTTTGTGTTCGACCTCAATTTTATAGGCACTCTTTTGCCTACACAGGTGTTTGCAAAGGATATGTGCGGCAGAGACGGCGCGTGCATCGTCAATGTTTCGTCGATGAACGCCTTCAGACCGCTCACAAAGATACCTGCATACTCGGCTGCCAAGAGTGCAGTGTCGAATTTCACCATGTGGCTTGCGGTGCATTTCGCAAAGACGGGTATGCGTGTCAACGCTATCGCTCCCGGATTTTTCGTCACGGCACAAAACAAGTCGCTCCTGTTTGATGATGACGGCAATCCGACGGCACGCACTTCAAAGATACTTGCCGCCACTCCTATGGGCAGGTTCGGAGAGCCCGATGAGCTTATAGGAACATTGCTTTATCTCTGCGACAAGAACGCATCGGGCTTTGTGACGGGCTCGGTCATCGCGGTCGATGGCGGTTTTGCCGCTTATTCGGGAGTTTAAGGGGAAGCAGCTTGCTATGAACGATAAGATATTCGTCGTCGACACTACACTTCGGGACGGCGCACAGAGCGCAAACATCTCGTTTTCTGTCGAGGACAAGGTCAAAATATTAAATCTGCTCGACTCGGTCGGTGTTGATTTTGCAGAGGCAGGCTATCCTGCCGCTCAGCAGAAGGACAGCGAGCTTTTTACACGCATAAAAAGTGGTGCTGTACGCTTTGAGCACCTCAAGCCGATCGCCTTCGCCGCTACCTGCCGAGAGGGCAAAAGGGCATGCGAGGATGTCGATTTTTGCAGAGCGATAGAGCTTTGCGACGAATATCTCACCGTTTGCGGCAAGGCGTCGGATGAACAGGTCTTTGATATTCTCAAGACTACACTCGACGAAAACCTGCGCATGATAAAAGACAGTGTTTCATATGCCGTCAGCCGTGGCAAGCATGTCATTTTTGACTGTGAGCACTTTTTTGACGGATTTATACACAACGAGCAGTATGCCATGTCCGCCGCAAAGGCTGCTGCCGAGGCAGGCGCAGAATGCATTGTGCTGTGCGATACCAACGGCGGAATGATGCCCGAGCAGATCAAGGTGATAGTTTCTCGTGTTAAGCGTGAGGTCGGCTGCAGAATAGGCATACATTGCCACAACGACAGCGGACTTGCGGTCGCAAACACTATCGCTGCGGTCAATTACGGTGCGTCGGACATACAGGGCACTTTTTGCGGCATCGGCGAAAGATGCGGCAACACCAATCTGTGCACTGTCATACCTGACCTGCAGATCAAGCTCGGCTATAATCTTTTGCCGCAGCAAAAGCTGCGTATGCTCGCTCCGACAGCAAGAGCCATTGCGGATATAGCAAACATACTTTTTGACGAGCGCAGCCCTTATGTGGGCAAATATGCTTTTTCGCATAAGGCGGGCTCACATATCGACGGCGAAACCAAAGCGATAAGAGCCTTTGAGCACTGCGATCCGTCGGATGTCGGCAACGGCACGCATTTGCTTATTTCAGAGCAGAGCGGCAGATCTGCCGTCAGGGCACGTATTGCGGCGATGTATCCCAGTATTACGCGTGACGACAAGCGTGTGGCTGCCGTGCTCGAGCGCATTAAGAGCGCAGAATATCGTGGCTGCCAATATGAGGATGCGGACGGCTCGCTTGAATTGCTTATCGCAGAGGAATTTGGGCAGAGAAAGAGCTTTTTTGACATAGTCGATTTTAAAATAATGCTCGGCAACCCGTCTATCGATGCTATTCAATCCTGCGTCGTGCTTAAATTGCGTGTCGGTGACGATTTTGTCTTTGCCGCAGCCGAGGGCGACGGCCCTGTCAACGCAATGGACAAGGCGCTTCGTGACGGCTTAAAACGGTTTTATCCGGAGCTTTCGGGCATGAGGCTCGTGGACTATAAGGTCAGAGTTATCGACTCTTCTGCGGCGACTGCGGCGCTTGTGCGTGTTTCTATCGAATCTGCCGATGACAGACATTCGTGGCGCACGGTCGGTGTCTCTACCGACCTTATCAAGGCAAGCTGGCGAGCATTGTGTGACTCGGTCGAGTATAAGCTTTCAATGCATAAATAAAGCACAAAAACTGATCAGAACAGGTGGTGTACGCAATGAGACAGGTTAGTTTATCTTTATCCGGCAGAGTCAAAAGCAGGCGCGGCTTTTCGATAGTCGAATTGCTCATCGTGCTTGCGGTGATGGCCATATTGGCTGCCGTCTGTATACCTGTGTTTTCAAACGTTATTTCAAACGCCGACAGGACCGCCAAGGTCGCATCGGCAAGGAACCTGAATCTTGTTATATTGACAGAATCTGTCGCAGGCAATGCTCCGTCAGATATGAGTGATGCTGTCGCATTGGCTATAGGCAACGGCTGCACGCTCGGCGAGCTTGATGCTTCGGGCAACAGCAGTCTGCTTTGGGACAGCCAAAGGCAATTGTTTTGCGTTTATGACGGCGTAAGCATCGAATATCCCGGCTCGAGCGGCAGCACCGAAGCACAGATGACCGATGAACCGCATCCCGAGCTGTGGGGTGTGTATTTCGACACGCCGACAGAGCAGAGGTTTTCTATCTATTGGGCGTCGGAGGCTGATTTTGCAGATACTTTGACAGTCGGATTTGATGCCGGCGACAACAAAAACGCATTCTGCATCGATTTCAGCGGCACTTCGCCCTGCGTGATAAAGACAAACGGACAAAGCATCAATGTAAGCGGCGAGGTGAGCCATTATGGCGCCGCCGGCAAGGTCACGCTCAATAATGCTGTCTATTATGAATACGGCAGTGTTGCCGAAATAACCGCAACAGACAGCACCTTGACTGCCTGTGCGACCTCTGTGTTTGCCGAGACTTTGTCTGAGGTACGTTCGAACGTTGTAAATGTCACTGTCGAGGACGGCGCAAAATTTGCCGCAGAGCCCGAGCATACGCACAAATACGGACTGTGGCTCAATAACGGCGACACGCATATCAGATATTGCACCGAATGCGGCAATAAAGAAACAGGCGAGCACGGCAGCGAAAGTATATGTCCGTGCGGACATACGACATTGCCTGCGGGACTTTATTTGGATGACAGCCTTGACAGCAATGATGATTCGCTGTTTATCTCTTGGGAAGATCTGATAAATAAAAAATATATCGAGTCTGAATCCCAGGGTGAGGGTGTTGTAAAGATAAGCATGCCTGAAGGCAGCTTTGATGCCTATAAAGACGGTCAATGCACTCTTGTGATTGAAGATGGTGTTACTATCATAGGCTCTTTTGCAAAGTTTGAGGGCTTAACCGAAGTCGTTATTCCCTATGGTGTTACTCATTTGGACCAAAATGCATTTTTTAAGTGCAATAAATTGAAGAAGGCCTGCCTGCCGATGTCGGTCGTAAATATTGGCGAAAACGCATTCAACGACACGGCGCTCACCGAGGTTGCAATAGGTGAGAATGTTCAATATATATGGCAAAACGCCTTTGCGATAAACAATGCGACTATCTATTGCAGCGCATTCGAGAGCAAGCCGACGGCTTGGAAAGACAATTGGTGCGGTACTGCAAATGTTATCTGGAAGACAAAATAATCAAAAATAATCTTATGTGGAGTTTGTAATGAGCTATAAAAATCAAACAGATTGCGATCTCTATCTCGACCGTGATCTGCTGATAACAAAATCATCACCCATATTTGATAAAAAGCGTGGAGATGCGAGTGTGATGTTTTATCCGCGCGACCTCAAAGAGATACTTGCGCTTCGTGACGGCGAAAGCATTTGTGCAGAGATCGCTACCGCCGAAAAGGGCGTTGCATTCGTCAAACGCACCGATGACGGATATCTCGTCAGGCATATCGGCATAGCAGGCGAACTTTATTCCGCTTTGCTCAAGCGTGGTGAAAAGATCGACCTCACAGAATACAAGCCTGCCGCAAAGTCGGCAAAGGCGAGATCTCATTTTGTCGAGATAGTCAGAATATTAAACACCATATCTTCGGCGGTATACAGACCTTATAATGTTTCGGATGCGCCTGTCTATCGCATAGTCAGAGAAGAATTGAGGCTGATGGGCTTTTCGTCAATATTTGCTCAGGGCAAGTTTGTATGTGCTCGTGTTTCGCCTCGTGAATATAATCTTTTGGTCGCTTCTGCAGTGGCGACCTGCGCTTCGTTTGCGCTTGGCAGCAGAATGTCGCTGGTGCTTTATAAGCTCGGCGACCTTGCGGTATTCAGCGCAACTGCCGAATTTGGCGGCAGTGACGATGATCGCAAGGCTATAATCGATCGTTCCTTCGGCAGCGAGCATTCGGATCTTGCTATGCTCGAGATGCTGTGCGGCAATATCGATTGGCAATTTGTTTGCGATTTTGAGGGGATCGACGATAGATTTTTGCGTGTCGGATTCGCATTCCCGACGGTTGAGCCAAAGGCAGGTGTGGCGTCATTCCTTTCGCCCGAGCAGCCTATAGATCCGAGCCTGGAGAGCACGCTCAGATTGCAGTTCGCACGGTATTGAATACAACAAAAACGGTCGTTCGATATACGAACGACCGCATTTTTTGTATGGGTGCTATTTTATAAGCTCGATGTGCTGGATGTGCTTTTTGATAAGCAGTGCATCGCTGCTTGTTATATCGCCGTCGCTGTTGACGTCTGCTGCGGCAAAATATGTCGTATCGGGATCGATGCAGCCCGTCTGTATGCGCCTGCAGAGCATATAGTCGGCAATATTTCTGCTGCCGTCGCCGTTGATGTCACCTTTGTCACGTGCGAGCGGAGCGACTGATATGTCAAACACCATCTCAAATTGTCTCAGCCACGGATAACGATAATTGCTGCCCGAGACTGCGCCGTGCTTGGCTGTCGTATAGGGCTTCAGTGAAACGATGATCTCGGACGAATTTACGAGGCTCATTATCTGCTTAAAAGAGCCATAGCCGGTCTCGTTCTGAGATTCAATGCGCTTGCCGACCATCTTATACGAAATATCCTTGACATATGCAAAGCTTATCGATTTTAAGAATGCGTCGTGCGAAGCAGGCGAGATGTTCGGCTCGTTTTTGAGATAAAGGTATCTCGAGATCGACATTGACATGCACAGTCCGAGTGCGTTGGCTGCCGTGTTCCAGTTTGAATATCCCAGCAGCAAACCGACGTTCAGCCTGTTGTCGGCAACGAGGTACGGCAGCTTTGAATATGTGTTGGGGTCGACTATCGCAACGCATTTGCCTGCGTCGAGATATGCTTTTGCTCTATTTATAAGCTGGTTAGCAGCCGCATCTCTGTTGTTGCAGGGAGTGACGACCAAGAGGTTCAGGGCATCGTCGTCCTTTGAAGCTTTGCAGCCGAGCGATCTGAGCTTGCCGTCGACGTCGTTCTTTAAGGTGTCATAGTCATAATCGTCGGCGATCTCGTTTTCTGCACCGCCGAAATACTCGACATTGACCTTTGCAGAGCCATAGAGCAGATATGCGACACGTGCAATGCACAGCATTCCGAATTCATCGGTGGCTGCGGCGATATTGCAGTTGTCACCGAGCAATTTGCGGATATATGCTATCTCGTTTGTCTGGATGCTGTTGCCTCTCGTGCTGTCATCAACACCGATAAAGCAAAAATCGAGATCCTTTGCGGAATTGCGCAGCATATAATCGGCAAGCATAAGCTTGCGTGCGCGCGATGCGTGATATTGTGAGAGCTGCTTGGGGCTCATGTTGGTTGCAACGTTTTTGCCGTCGGGACCGATGCCGTAATTGGCGATAATGTTTTCGACAGTAAGGTCGCTGCCTGTGAGCGTTTTGCGGGGGCGAGCGCCGTATCTGCGTGTTTCGGTATACGAATCATAGCCATAGCCGTTATAATCGACAGTCGATGCCAAACGCATGACAGTGTCAAAAAGTATGACGGTGTGCTTTTTTGCGAGCTTTGCAATATAGTCGCATATCTCGTATTCAAACGAAAGGTCTGTGTTGGTCATCGCTCGTGAGCTTACAAGACCACCTGAAAGCATCTGGTCGAGCGAAATTATATAATAATCGCATTCGCCCTCAACGCTTTTGAGCCAGTCGAGCAAAGCCTGTCTGTTGCCGCAGGTTGAGCCATCCTTGTTGGGCGGCATATTGTCGAGCGCGGTGCGGAACAACTGCTCATCGGGCATCAGCAGCTCAAGACCTATCGATTCTGCCAGCCACTGAACGCGCTGATAGTTGACAGGGCGGTTGTCAATGGGGATGTATGCGACCTTGGTTGCATTATTTTGGACGGCGTATGCGACATTGCATGGCAGGCAAAGCAAGACCATGATGATCGCCATAACCGCAGCGAGGGCTTTTTTTGACATTTTTTGCATGACTGATCTGTCCTCCGTTATAATATGCATTTCAATTATATAATACTGACTTTATTTTGTCAATCGTGCATATCGAATATAACTGCCAAAAATGCATATAATACTGTCGGAGGTTTGAGATATGAAACGCAAAAAACGCAGATTTATCTTTTTAAACGGCTTGCATGGCGGCAACAGGTATTATTCTCCGGGTCGCAGTGACGAACCTGATATTGACGATAACGAATATATGATGAAGGATGATATGTATAACTCTGTCGGTGACGGCTATTCGGCAACAGATCCGCAGGGGAGCTGGACGGGAATTCCGCGTGATGACCTCGAGACGCCTGTTCAGGATGCAGACGACCTCTAAAAGCAAAGCAAGCAGGCGATGAAGCCTGCTTGCTTTTTAAATCTTCTTTATCTTAAGCGCGGTGTTGTATCCGAGCTCTTTGAAAGCATCTTCATATGCGTCGGTTGATAATTCGAGCAATATTACAGCAGCGCCGGACTCTTTGACTTTGCTTTCGAGCACTTGCAGGATCGCTTTTGCCATGCCCTGCTCGCAGTATTCGGGCGAAGCATAAAGTGCGGTGAGAACATACGCCTTTAGCCCGTTTGTGTCATCGAACCTGCCGACGGCAAAGCCGACAGGGGAGTGATCGTCCTCTGCAAGCAGGCAAAATGACGTCGGCAGATCGATCATTTGCTCGACATGGCTCTGCGCAAGAGTATCAGACCAGTGAATATCTGTTTCGTTTAAATACTCGGCAAAAATCGGCAGGGCTTTTGCGATGTCCTCTTTTTGCATTTGCCTGTATGTGACGCTCATTTTTATTATCCTTTGCTGTTATTTTGACAAAATATTGTTGTCGGTGATGAATTCCGCAAGCTTGGCAGCCGCATTGACGTGCGCTTCTGCATTCGGATGCCAGTTGCCGCCCTGACTGTTTTGCGGCAACGAGAGAGTATAGACATTATTAAAGTCTTGCAGCACGCTTTTAGTCCATTCAAACCTTGCCGTGCCCATCATTCCATAGACCCACAGCACAGGTAATTCGTCGTTGTTATAGAATGTGCGAACGCTTGTTATGAGCTCCGAAACGCCTGCCTTGAATGCATCTTCGGTGCTGCCGCAGCTGAGGTCGTTGGTGCCGAGGTTTATGACAACGAGGTCGGGAGTATTGGAATTATCGTTGTGTTCTTTGCTATTATCGCGATAATATGATGCCTTGGAATAAAATGCCGCCTCGTTAAAGTCCATATAGCCCTTGTCGATGCCTATGCCGCTGCAGCTTATGATATTGGCATCGGCAGAAAGTGCTTCGGCGGTCAAAAAAGCATAGGCGCTCGTGCCGTCAGACCAGAGTGCAGAGCCTGCATCCTGCGTCGATGAATCGCCGAGGTTGCCGTAACCGCTCGTGATGCTGTCGCCGATGAATTCTATCAAAAATTCGCGCTTTGTGGGGGCGTCATAAAGCTCGCCTGTGAGCTCGATGCCGTTTAAGACCGACAATGAGACCTGCGCTTCTGATTGCTTGAGCACCTTTATCGTGTGCTCGCCCAAGGTGTCGAAGGAGGCAACGACTATGCCCTTGGTGAGGTTGTCGACAAACAATCTGCTGTCAGAACGCACTCCGTCAACAAAAACCGTGAAATATGTGTCACGATCGCAGGTCAAAAACAGCTTGACATCGCCGACCATCTTGCCGGTAAACTCTATGCCCGATGCGGTGAAATCGCAGAACACACCATCTTCGACATCCTGCATCCTGCCGATAAAGCGTATAAATCGACTACTTTTGGTTATGGGATAGACCACATCGCTATAGCTTGGCTTGGCAGAAGCTTCAGAGGATGTCTCCTGCGGCAGTGATGACATATCGTCGCTCTGCTCTGTGTCTGCAGGTGCGCAGTATGCAAGCGAAAGGCAGGTGAGCAATACAAGAAGCAATGCGAGGGCGGTATTTATTTGTTTTTTCATTCTTTAGCTCCTCAAATGTTTTATATGTCTATTGTACCATTGCTTGACAATTTTTGCAATACATGATAAAGTTGATGATGAAATAAAAATCAAAGCAGGGGGCGGTGCCATGGATCACGCTTCTGCCGCATTAGAGCTGTTTTATAAGGGCTACAACTGCAGTCAGGCAGTTTTTGCGGCTTTTTATGATGATATGAATATCGAATTGCCGTTTGCGCTAAAGCTTTCGCAGGGACTCGGCGGCGGAGTCAGCAGGTTCAGAGAATCTTGCGGTGCTTTTACGGCGGCATCGCTCGTCATAAGCTTTTTGTATGGCTCTGACGACCCGAGCCACGATGCAAAATGCCAGCTTTATGCACGGGTTCAGGAGGCAATGATGCCGTTTAAGGCGAGATACGGCACTTTTGTCTGTCGTGAATTGCTGGGCGAAGAATATTCAGAGGTTCCATCGATGCCGTCAGAGCGCAATGCAGGCTTTTATGCCTCGCGTCCTTGCCCCGAAATAATCAGATACACCGCAGAATTGCTTGACGAATATATAAAAACTCATCAAAATACCCCTTGACAAATCGGTATAGGTGTTGTATACTCTTATTGATAATTAATATCATTAATGGAGGGACAAATGAAATTATCAAGCAGCATTAAATATATCGGTGTAAACGATCACAGCATAGACATTTTCGAGAGCCAATACCCCGTGCCTAACGGAATGGCTTATAATTCTTATATTATCCTTGATGACAAGGTTGCCGTTATCGATACGGTCGACGCGCATTTTACACATCAGTGGCTCGACAATCTCGACAGCGCACTTGACGGCAGGACGCCCGATTATCTTGTCGTTCAGCATATGGAGCCCGATCACTCGGCGAATATCGCCGTATTCAAGAGCGTTTATCCCGGTGCGACTGTGGTTGCAACGGCAAAGGCGTTTGCGATGATGGGTCAGTTTTTCGGCAACGATTATGCAGACAACCGCATTATAGTCACCGAGGGCGACACTCTCACGCTCGGAACGCATGCTTTGCATTTTGTAACCGCACCGATGGTGCATTGGCCCGAGGTCATGGTCACATATGAGTCGACCGAAAAGGTGCTGTTTTCTGCCGATGCCTTTGGCAAGTTCGGAGCGCTCGATGTCGAAGAGCCGTGGCTTGACGAAGCCCGCAGGTATTATATTGGCATAGTCGGCAAATACGGCAAGCAGGTCAGACAGCTCCTTGCAAAGGCGTCGGGGCTCGACATCAGGCATATCTGCCCTCTGCACGGACCTGTTTTGAGTGAGGAGCTCGGCTATTATCTGGGACTTTATAACACGTGGGCATCGTATGAAGCAGAGGATGACGGCATTGTCATAGCATATACCTCGGTCTACGGACACACAAAGCGTGCCGCCGAAATGCTTGCCGATGCTCTCAAAAAGAACGGCTGCCCCGAGGTTGTTATGTATGATCTCGCAAGATGCGATATGTCGGCAGCAGTCGCTTCGGCGTTCAGATACAGCAAGCTCGTGCTCGCTACCACAACCTACAACGCAGATATTTTCCCTCCGATGAGGCATTTTATCACGGCTCTTACAGAACGTGGCTATTCAAACCGCACTGTCGCACTGATAGAGAACGGCTCTTGGGCACCCCTGGCAGCAAAGGTCATGAGAGGTATGCTTGAGGCTTCGAGCAACATCTATTATGCCGAAAACACAGTCAAGATACTTTCTGCGCTTAATGAGTCGAGCATCGCACAGCTCGAGGCGCTGGCAGCAGAATTATGCCGCGATTATCTTGCAAAGCAGGATTCTACGGCAAACAAAAACGACCTTTCGGCACTTTTTAACCTCGGCTATGGTCTTTATGTCGTCACTACACGTGATGGCAAAAAGGATAACGGACTTATCGTCAACACAGTCACTCAGGTCACAAATACGCCAAACCGCATTGCTGTTACGGTCAACAAGGCGAACTATTCGCACCACATAATCAAGCAGACAGGCATAATGAACGTCAATTGCCTGAGCACCGACGCACCGTTTGAGATCTTTGAGAATTTCGGCTTCAAGAGCGGACGCACCGCCGACAAGTTCGCCGATATCAAGACGCTTCGCAGCGACAACGGGCTCGTGTTCCTCGCCAAATATATCAATTCGTTCATGTCGCTCAAGGTGGTGCAGTATGTCGACCTCGACACTCACGGAATGTTTATCTGCGAGATAACCGAGGCGCGTGTGCTTTCTGATCGTGAAACGATGACTTATACATATTATCAAAACAACGTCAAGCCAAAGCCTGCTACCGAGGGCAAAAAGGGCTTTGTGTGCAAGGTCTGCGGCTATGTCTATGAGGGCGACACCTTGCCCGACGATTATGTTTGCCCGCTTTGCAAGCACGGCGCAAGCGATTTTGAAGCAATATAATTTTTAAGGAGATAAATAAAATGAATTCAACAGTTGCATCGCTCATCAACACGCAGATCAATAAGGAATTGTATTCTGCATATCTTTATCTTGATTTTGCAAACTATTATGCTTCGGTCGGACTCGACGGCTTTGAAAACTGGTATAAGATTCAGGCACAGGAAGAGCGCGATCACGCAATGCTGTTTTATCAGTATCTGCAGAACAACGGCGAGACTGTCACTTTTGAGGTGATCGATAAGCCCGAATGGACTCGCGGCGACAACCTTACACCGCTCAAAAAGGCGCTCGAGCATGAAAAGTATGTCACCTCGCTTATCGACGCTATTTATGCCGCAGCAAGTGAAAGCAGAGATTTTCGCACAATGCAGCTGCTCGACTGGTTTGTTAAAGAGCAGGGCGAGGAAGAAAAGAACGCTGCCGACATGATAACAAAAATGCAGCTTTTTGGTACAGACCCCAAGGGACTGTATATGCTCAACAGCGAAAATAAGACCAGAGTTTATACCGCACCGTCGCTTGTGCTCTGATATAAAAACACATAAAAACTACCTCCTGCGCCGCAGGAGGTAGTTTTGTTTAGATCGAATATTTATCAATCAAATGCTTTGAGCTCGGGTGCTTTACCGTCGGAGATGATCCAAAGGTCGCTGTCCCAATAAAGCGTATCGCTGAGCAAAGCAGTGCTGTGTATCTCGTCAAGCGATTTTGCCGTGCCCTCGTTCACTGTGCCGGTGGTCATTATTACTTCACCGATAGTCATTGTCGAGGTTGTGCTGTAATAGCACTTGAAGCAGGTCGAACCATCTGACATATAGCCCATGATATAGCCATAGCCTTCTGCGGCTTTGGCAGTGATAGAGCCTGTGTAAACACTCATCTTGACAGAGGCGTTGGGGTCGTTGAAGCCGATGATGCCGCCAATGTAGTTGTTTGTGCTGCTGCATGTGGCAGTGATATTGACCGAAGAATAGCAGTTTGAAACTACTGCCGAATCACGATTGCGGCCGACAATGCCACCTATTCTGTTTGTCTGGTTGTTGCTGTCGACTGCGATAGTGCCGGTTGCTTTGCAGTCGCTGATCTTGCCGTAGTTTTCTGCACAGAGAGAACCGACAGATTGATCGTTAATATAGTAGTCGTTATTAGCAGGCTTGATATTGATATCTGCCTTTGCTTGGCAGCTTGTTATTTTGCCGGAACTTTCTTGTTTTCCAACAAGTCCACCGATATAGAAATATAAATTGTTGTAATAGTTGTTATTCGTTGTAGTAACAGAAATACGACCCTCGTACAAGCAGGCGTCGGTAGCGCCGACATTTGTGCCAACTATTCCGCCGTAAAAGCAATAATTATGCGAACGGTACGCATAGTAGCCACTCGTACACAACAGATTGCTCTTTGTTGTAATATAAGAGCGTGTGTTTTTGATAATGCCCGTGCTGGTGTTATGGCCACAGACGGTTCCTATAGAATAATATCTTGTAGTATCCGGTTTGCCGTTTGAAGCTGTTTCAAATGTTGCATTTTTCAGAACGCAGTCCTTTATAATGCCCGAGTTATATGCTGCAATTACGCCAACATAGCTTGTGCTGCCATCAGGGTTGGTTCTGCTGCTGCTGAACATGAAGTCATCAAATGTGAGGTTTTGGATAGTGCCGCTGTTCTGGCGAATGAAGCCGACATACTGATGGCTTTCGGTGATGACAAAGTTAAAGATCTTGTGTCCCGCACCGTCGAGCACGCCGCTGAATTCGTCTATCGGAGTCCACATGTCACCCTTGAGGTTGATGTCGTTGCCGAGCATATATTTTGCGGTCGGATCGTTTGCTATCGCCACAAGCTCTGCAGCGGTGGTTATGGTTATATAATCGCCGTTGTATTTTGCATAAAGCGTTGTGTCTGCATTGAGCGCTCTGTCGAATTTATATTCATTCTGATATGTCCTGTCGAGGAACCAGCCTGCAAAGCTGAAGCCGCTCTTGACAGGGTCGGCGGGCTTTGTGGGTATCTCGCCTGTATATACGCCCTCGTCGGGAATGGCTGTGCCGCCGTCTGTCTCGAATTTTACGGTATATGTATCGGTGACATATATTGCTTTGACCGTCATGTCGGATGTGACAGAATTGAGCTCAACGCTCTTATCCCAGCCGACAAACTTCATCTTGCCTATTCTCGAGGGAACGGCAGGGGGTGTGACCTTGGCACCGTAGTCGACTGTTTGAACGCTGATCTTGTCGCCGTAATAGTCCTCGAATGTTATTGTAACTTTGACAGGAATCCAACGTGCAATAAGATTCATGTCAGAGGTGACCTTGTCAGTCTCTGTAAAAATGCCGTCTGTGACATTGTTGCCTGTATACCAGCCTGCAAAGGTGTGTCCCTGCTTTGTGGGTACAGTAAGTTTTATAGTGCTGTTGTAATGCACCATGAGCGTTGGCTCAAAGCCTGTGGCAGCAGTGCCGCCGTTGAGGTCGAATTTAACGGTGTAGACCGTAAGCTGACCGTTGGCCATTGCCTCGACCCATTCAGCCTCTGTGCCTGTGTATTCGGGGTGCTGCTTTTTGTAAAGCTCGTAGGCAGAGAGACCGTTGTCGCCGGTATCGCCTTTTTCACCCTGTTCGCCTTGCTCGCCCTGCGAGCCCTCTGCCTTGACGCCTGTGTTGGTATTGCCTATCCACCAATAGCCGTCCTTGATATAGGGCGTCTGACCATTGTCGCCGGCGTCGCCTTTTTCACCTTTTTCGCCCTGCTCGCCTTGAGCACCCTGAGCGCCGTCAGAGCCTTCTGCTTTAACGCCGGTGTTGGTTTCGCCTATCCACCAATAGCCGTCCTTGATGTACGGAGTCTGACCATTGGCACCGGTTTCGCCTTTTTCACCTTGCTCGCCTTTTTCGCCCTGAGCACCGTCAGAGCCTTGTGCTTTAACGCCGGTATTTGTTTCACCTATCCACCAATAGCCGTCCTTGATGTACGGAGTTTGACCGCTCGCACCTGTGTCGCCTTTTTCACCCTTTTCGCCCTGTTCGCCCTTAGGGCCTTCTGCCTTGATGCCGGTGTTTGTATCGCCAATCCACCAATAGCCGTCCTTGACATAGGGAGTAAGACCGTCAGCGCCGGCCTCGCCTTTTTCACCCTGAGCACCGTCAATGCCTTCTGCCTTGACGCCTGTGTTGGTTTCACCTATCCACCAATAGCCGTCCTTGACGTAGGGAGTAAGACCGTCAGCGCCGTCAGTGCCTTTTTCGCCCTGAGCACCGTCAATGCCTTCTGCTTTGACGCCTGTGTTGGTTTCACCTATCCACCAATAGCCGTCCTTGATAAAGGGAGTAAGGCCGTTGGCGCCGGTCTCGCCCGTTCGCCTTTTTCGCCCTGAGGGCCTTCTGCCTTTATATTGGTGTTGGTATCGCCAATCCACCAATAGCCATCCTTGACATAAGGAGTAAGACCGTCAGCGCCCTTGTCGCCCTTTTCGCCCTGAGCACCGTCAGAGCCCTCTGCCTTGACGTTCGTATTTGTGTTGCCGATCCACCAATAGCCGTCTTTGATATAGGGGGTCTCGCCGTCAGCACCGTCATCGCCCTGAGGGCCTTTTATGCCCGAGGCCTTGACCTTGGTGTTGGTATCGCCGATCCACCAATAACCGTCTTTGATATAAGGTGTCTGACCGTCAGCGCCGTTTTTGCCGTCGTCGCCGTCGTCACCCTTGTCGCCCTTATCGCCTTTTAAGCCCTGAGCGCCTGTGTCACCCTTATCGCCTTTTTCACCTTGAATGCCTTGAATACCTTGCTCGCCTGTGTCGCCCTTTGGACCTTCCTTGCGGCAGCAAGCAAAGACAGCAACGACCGCTGCAATAACCAGTATCAACGCAATGATCTTGTAAATCCTTTTGCTCATATGATGCTTTCCTCCGATTTTTGTTTTGATAATACAACATAATCGGCATTATGTGGTAATCACAAAAAGCCGAAAAAATGAGCGCCTCAAAAAGTGCGCACTGACAAAGCCAATGAAAAAAGCTGAATCTTCATTGGCTTTTTTGCTGTGCAATTTTTTTAAGTTTGTTCGCAAATTGGCTCTTGAGTTGGAAAAAAGTCTTGACACAGTGGTAAATAAGTGCTAAAATATGGCAAATAAAGTTTTGTTCGTACCACATAATGCCGATTATGTAGTGTTTTTTATGTCAGCATCGCAGGAGTCCGAGCATTTGCAAATGCTTAAGGTGGGTTTCGCCGCTCTCCATGGTATAGATCCTTGTCGTGTTGATGCTGCTGTGCCCGAGTATGTCCGCCAAACGCGCTATGTCCTTGTGCAGGCTGTAATAGGTGCGTGCGAACAAATGCCGCAGATTGTGCGGAAAGACCTTTTTATCCGATACGCAGGCGATGCGGCACAGCTTTTTCATATCGCTCCAGATGTTTGACCTGTCGAGAGGAAGCCCGTTTTTGGTTATAAAAACAGGCCCTTTTTTTATATTTTCGTCGCTGATATATTGCTTTAGCATCTTGCAAAGCTGCTTTGGCAGCAGAACCTGTCGCCTTTTGCCCTTGCAGTTTATCTCTGCCGAGCCGCAGGCGATGGCGCTGACGGTTATAAACCTAAGCTCAGACACTCGAATGCCTGTTGAGCATATCGTTTGTAATAAAAGATATAATCGCCTGTTTTTCTTTTGCTTTGCCGCATCCAAAAGGCGAGAGTATTCTTGCTTTGACAATTCCCTCTCACTCGGCGCAAAAATGCGTTTTTGTATCTTGAGCAGCTTTATGCGCAGGTCGTGCATTGCATAAATTCAAAAAAGCTGTTGAGCGATGACAGCATACTGTTGACGCTTGAAGCGGCATATTGCTCGCACAAAAACGCTTTATAGCGGACTACCGTATTGCTCGATAGCTCATTTTCGCAAAGCCATCGGGCAAAAACAGTGACATCGTGAAGGTATTTTGCGGTCGTGGCGTGTGCCCGCTCTTTTGTATTCAAATGCGCTTTAAAGGCGTTGAGTTGCTTTAATGTAACTGTTCGCATATATATCACTCCTTTCTTTGCAAAATAAAACTGACTCCGCGAAAAACGAAGTCAGTTTAAGAATATTCGTGTTTCAGATGCTATCGATATCTATCTCGTCGTCGTCGAGATAATGCTCGTCGTCGGGGTGGGGTTGCTTTTTCTTGAAGGGATTGGTGACCTTGCGTTTTGCGCGGACAGGTTCGACCTTGGGCACAAATTCGCCGTCGACAAGCACATCGGCTTCATAATAGGTCGTGTTGTCGGTGGGAAGATCCTTTGAAGCGAGCTTATTGTTGATGAGCGCTCTGACGACATAAAAGATCACGGCGAGCAGGGGAATGCCGAGGAACAGTCCCGCAAGCCCGAATAATCCGCCAAAGAAGAATATGGCAAAGGTTATCCAGAATTCAGAGAGGCCTGTCTTTTGTCCCATGATCAGCGGGCCGAAAACGTTGGCGTCGAGAGTTTGTATCAGAATGACCATTATCGCAAACACAAATGCCGATTTTGGGGATACCATCAGCAATATCAAGCCCGACGGTATGCCGCCGATATACGGACCGAACATCGGGATGAAGTTGCAGACCGCCATGATGACGCTGATGAGCAACGAATATTTCATGCCGAAGATGCTCATTGCGATAAAATACATAACGCCGACGAGTGACGACTCGATGACCTTGCCCGACAAAAACTGTCCGAAAATGATATTGCCGTGGCGTGCGGTCAAAATTATGTCGTTGGCGCGCCTGTCAGAGAAGATAGCATAGCAGAGCTTCTTTGAGGTTGCGGTGAACATTTCTTTCTCTTTCATCACGTATATTGCAATGATAAGACCGATGACGAAGTTAAAGATAAACACGACGCCGTCCTTGGCGACGTTGAATGCGGTCGTTATTGTTGCGGGCAGATCGTTGGTTATCCAGTTTTTGAGGGAATTCATTGCGTTCTGCAAGAGCTCGTCAACATTTTGCGCCAGCATATTGTCGTCGGGCAGCTGGTTGACCCAGTCCTGAACATCGTCGAGATATCCGGGCAGGTCGGAAATGAGCGTCGAAAGGCTCTCGCCAAATTCCGGCAGTATCAGCAAAAACAGTGATATTATTGCGGCGATGGCTATCAGCATTGTGACTGTTATGCTGAGCGCCTTGACGAACTGGCGCTTTTTATAGCTTTCGAGCTTTGTCCTGTCAAACAGCCGCTTGAAAAGCCGCTCAAACCTTACGAGCACGGGGTTGAGCAGATATGCGACAAACAGTCCTATCAGCACGGGCGACAGTGCCGCATTGACAGACGGAAATATGTCCGCAAGCCACGACAGGATGAAATACACGACGATCAGTGCCGTGCCTATCGTGAGAATGAACATAAACCTTTGCTTGCCGGTTTGCTTGCTATCGTTCATCAAAAATCACTCCTCGTCAGACTTAATAAAGGTTTTAAGGGGTTTGAAAGCATTTGTGTTGCACACGAACCTGCCGGTGTCGGGCGTGAACCCGAGACGCTCATAGATATCCGCGACCATGGCGTTTTTGGCAGTTTTGATATACTCGCCGATGACTGCTTTATATCCGTTTTTGTGGGCGGTCTCGACGATGGTGTTGATTATAAATTCTTCCATTCCGCGCTTCAAGACTCTGCATGACATAAGCCATTCGCTGATAAACAGCGTGCTGTCAGCGCATTTGTCGAGTATGACTACGCTTATCAGTCCGTTGTCGCCGAATTTATCCTTTAAAGTGAAATAAAGCGTGATGTGGCTGTCGTCGGCGGCGATGGCGGCAATCTCGTCCTCGCTGTATCTGACAGTGCGCAGGTTGAATTGATTGGAGCGCTGCGTGAGCTGCGCTATGCGGGGGAAGTGGAACGCATCAAAGGGCTTTGCCTCGGCGACCATGTCGAGCGATTGCAGGTATTCATCAAACGAGCCGAATGACGCCTGCGACATTACTCTGCCCGCCTCAGCTCTGTATTGATCTGTTCTGCCTGCATCCTCTGACGAATACGACGCAGTCTCAAAAAGGTTTTGCTGCTTTAAAAATTCGAGGTATTCCGCAGGGTCTTCGGGCAATTCGGGCACGGTTATGTCCGGGATAAGGCTGCGGACGGTGTTGCGCTCAAAAGGATTGTCATCTATAAACACCAGCGAATCCATGCCGATGTTCAGCACCTGCTGTATCGTACGGATGTTGGATGCCTTGTCCTGCCAGTTTGCGACGAATATCGAAAAATCCTCGAGCCTCAGAACCATTTCTGGGTGCTTTAAGAAAGGCTCTTTTGCGGCGTCCTCGTTGTTTTTAGAGCAGACAGCGAGCAGAATGCCGCGCTTTTTGAGCTCCTTCAGCCATTTTTGCAGGTCTGTGAAGGCGTGACCTCTGCCGAGCTCACCGATTTCGATGCCGTCCAAGCCGTCGTCGCCTATAACGCCGCCCCAGAGTGTGTTGTCGAGGTCGAGTACGCAGCATTTTTTAAACCTGCCGCTGACCGCATCGACTATCTTAAAAACGCATTCTGCGGCATACGGCAGAAAGTCGGTCGAAAACGGCATCTTTGCAATATAATACAGCTTGTCATCTATTACATTGCTTCTGCCCTTGTCATGTGCTATCGCATCGATGTCGGCGATATAAACACCGTGCTCTGCTGCTGCATCGCCGAGCAAGAGGTTGAGCTTTTTGAGCTGGTATCTGAATGATGTCTTTATGCGAGCACCGAATGAGCCGAATATATTGTCCTCGTGCTCGATGAAATTATATTGTATTATGCGTGACTTTGTATGCGACTGCATAGCGCTCCAATATGAAACGATGAGCCCGAGCGTCGTCTCGGCAAACTGCGCTCTCTGCTCTTCGGGAGTGTCACACCACGAGTCATAAAGCTTTTCGACGCACATAAAAATCAGTGTGAAGTCGGGGGAGTGGGCATAAAGCTCACTTGAAGCATCAAGCACCTGAGCAGAGATCTGATTATAATCGGCATCGAACATATCGATGTTATATCCGTGCGTATATCCCGTGCCCCGCAGAGCCTTGGCGAGATGCTGTGTTGCGCAGTCGCCGAGCAGTGCGAGCCTGACAGGCTTTAGCTGAGTGGCATCCGCCTTGCAAAATGACTTTAATTCATCAAACGTATACATATCTGAACCTCCGACCGTTATTGTCAATATTGTATCACAGTTTTTGCCGCTTAGCAAGTAGCAGATTGACATTAGCGTTATGATATGTTATTATTTACATAAGGAGGGTTTTGCTATGAAATTAATAGACTTACACACGCATTCAACCTTTTCGGACGGTTCGATGACTCCCGACGAGCTCGTCTGTCATGCAAAGCAGCACGGGCTTTCGGCAGTCGCTTTGACTGATCACGACAGCGTTAGCGGCATCGACGAGGCACTCAAAGCAGGCGAAAAATACGGCATCGAGGTCGTCCCCGGCATAGAATTTTCTGTGCAGTCAAAGACCGAAACGCATATACTTGGTTATTATATCGACTATAAGAGCCCCTTGCTGAGGCGTGCGCTTGACAGTGTTATGGATTCACGCAACGCACGTATGCGGCGTACCGAGCAAAAGCTGAGAGAGCTCGGCTTTGATGTCACTTTGGATGAAGCACTCGCACTTGCTCCCGACGGCATGGTTGGCAGAGCACATTTCGCTCGTGTTATGATGAACAAGGGCATGGTCGAATCTGTCAACGAGGCGTTTTTAAAGTATCTCGGCAGTGGCAAGCCCGCATACGACAACACGCAGAGCCTTTCGGCGTATGATGCGGTAAGGCTGATAAACGACCTTGGCGGCGTAAGCTTTGTTGCGCACCCTCATCTCATACGGCTCGGCGATGCAGAGTTAACAGAGCTTCTCAAGGATCTCAAGGAGCACGGGCTTGACGGCATCGAGGGCTATTATAACGAGTATACCCCCGAAATGCAGGATTATTTCCAGGCCAAAGCAAAAGAACTCGGACTCGCCATATCCGGCGGCACTGATTTTCACGCAAAAATGAAGCCTCACATCGAGATAGGAATAGGGCAGGGCAATATGCAGATACCTTATTCTGTGCTCGAGGGCATCAAAAATATAAAAAACAATAAATGCGTTTGACAGCGCAAAAGAACAGGAGTAGAAATGAAAAAAATCATCGTTTTGCTGCTCGTTATCTCTGTGCTCTGCACGGCGTTTGCCGTCAGCGGCTCTGCATACGGCAGCGCAGACAGCAAGCTTGTTGTCACTCACATCGACGACAGCTTTGACCTCGAAGGTGCAGGAATGATTCTGACGCCTGCAACAGGCAAGACAATCGGCGTCAAGGGTACATTTGCGTGGTGGGTCGTTGTTTCGTTCGACTGGGACTCAAGTCAGAATGCCTATGTCGTCAAGCAGGTCAACAAGGCAATGAACAGCGACAAGTCAACCACCGAAATACCCGAAACAGGCTTTGTTTATTGTGTCAACACAGGCAACAACTGGCCTCAGCTCGTCGAGCAGGACCCTGCGACCTATGGCGCATATAAGGATAAGCCCAACTACGTCACCGAGTGGGGCACTAACTCAAAGAACTATGCAGAGACCGTTTCTGTCGGCGCAAAGGCTTATGTTTATGGTGTTGACATTCTCAACTCCACTGTAAGCAACAATGGCAAAAACTGGTATGATCCCTCGTATGTCAGCAACAGCTATATCAAGATCGGCACTCCCGACGGCGACGACTGGTATGACCCCGCAAAGGCTACCGTCAAGGACGTCATGTATGATATCAAGCTCAACCGCATTGGCTATAACAATGACGAGGGCGTTGTTACTATATTCACCCGTGAGACCGCAGGCGAAACCATCAGCGGCAAGGGCTATGAATTCAGCTGGTGGAAGACCGCTACCTTCGATTGGGATCAGTCGCAGGAATGCTATGTCTGCGTTGCCACCAACCTTGTTGCGAGCGGTGTTGCTGCAAAGGGTACTGTTATTCCTGTCAACGGCTTTGTGCTCGCACTCAACCTCGGCAACAACTATGCAGGTGGTATCAACTATACGAATGCTATCGCAAACAACGCATTCAGCACAATCGAGTCGGTCAGAGTAGGCAGCAAGGCGTTCCTTTCGGGCATCGACCTTGCCAACAATAAAGCAGAGCTCGGAGAGGGCAAGTGGTATGATCCCTCGTTCGAATCTAACGCACATGTCTATATAGGCTGCGCTCCCGAAGGAGCAAAGATCTATAAACCCACAATAAAGACTATGCCTGCTGCTCCTGCATTGGGCGAGCTTAAAGAAGAAAACGGCGAATTTGTCATATCCTGGATCGCTGTCGACGGCGTATCTGATTATTATGTGACCGTATATGACGCGACAGTTTGCAGCGAGGGCAAGGCAGTCGTCAAGAATGTCAAGGTCTCCGGCACCGAATATCGCATCAATCGTGATTCTCTCACCGTCGGCTATGATTATAACGTTCGTGTTACCGCAGCAGCCGCTGACGGCACAGAATCTATCGGCTCTCGCAGCAGTTTCTTTGTTTACAGCGAAAGCGCCGCAAACTCGCCTTACCGCGGACAGACCGTTGTTGCGTTCGGCGACAGCATCACTGCGTTTACAGGCTGGGTCGGAATGCTCAAGGGCGAGCTCGGCACAGATGTTATCAATTCCGGTGTCGGCGGCGACACCACCAATCACGGCAAGTTGAGATTCGAAAACGACGTGCTTGCATATGATCCCGATGTCGTTATACTCAACTTTGGCATGAACGATCAGGCGATTGTTATGGCAACAGGCAAAAACAACGTCGGCACCGATGTTTATGAGCAGAATTATCGCTATTTTATCGAAGAATTGCAGAAGATAGGTGCACGTGTTATTCTCGTCACTGCACACTATGTTTGCACCGACAGCGGCTTTTACACCGCAGGCGGCTATGGACTTGATTATGGTCAGCACGACAACTGGGATAAGTATGCCGAGGTTCAAAAGAGGCTTGCCGACGAATATAAGCTTGAGCGCATCGCTATCAACGAGCTGTGCCTCGATGTAGGACTCAATAAGCTTTGCGCCTCGGGCGACGGCATACATCTCTCAGCTCTCGGACAGGAGAAATACACCGAGTGGATCGGCGGCTATCTGCTTGATAATGCGGACGTTATTCAGCCCGATACTTCGGATGACGCTTCTTCAGACGATGCAAGCGACAAGCCTGACGAATCGCAGCCCGATGCTTCTGAGGATACAAGCTCTGATGCTTCGGCTGATGTTTCATCCGAAATTTCAGAGCCCGGCACATCCGAATCCGAGGGTGCACCTGTATGGCTGGTGATCGTCGTGATAGCAACTCTTGTCATTGCGGCAGTTATTGTGGTTATGTTTATTATAATAAAGAAGAAATAAACAGCCCTTTTTACCTCATCTTTACCTCATCAAAAGCGGCATACAGCCGCTTTTGGTGGGGCGCAAAATCTTTTTTTGAAAAAAGCAAATATTTGCGTTTTTGCTATTGACAAACGGGTCAGTTAGTGGTATAATTTCACCTGTTGAGCCCCGAGAGATATCTGGGTGTGGCGCAGTTTGGTAGCGCGCTACGTTGGGGACGTAGAGGCCGCTGGTTCAAATCCAGTCACTCAGATCGAGCGCACGCTTGTCTTATGACAGGCGTGCGCTTTTTTGTTTTATATGTGCTTTTTTGCATAAAAAGCCCCCTCAAGTGCCAAGGCATCCGAGGGGGCTTTTGCTTTGCAAACTTGTTATGCTCTTGCGATGATGATGTCTACCATTTCGCCAACGTTCTTCATAGAAGAAACCTCTTTCATCGTAAAGCGCACTTTGAATTCTTTTTCGACTGCCGAGATGAGCGTGATATGCTCGAGGCTGTCCCAATCGTCGATATCGTCGGCGGTGGTGTTGCGGTCGATGACGAGGCGCTTGTCGTCAAATACACGTCTGAAAATGCGTGTGAGTCTTTCAAAAACTTCGTTTTCGGTCATGATATAGCTCCTTGTTATATTTTATCTTCCCTGCTTCATCAGGGTCTTGATATAGTTTTGCTTGCTGCCTACGACAGACGGCATAGAAAGCGAAACGCTGACGTCGGTGATGCCGTATTCTGCGACGAAATCAAGTATATTGTCTTTGAAATATCTGATGTCCAATATCCATATTTCTTCAAACGAACCGAGCAAATAGGCGGGCAGGGGGTTGCCATAGCTCTCTTTGAGTATAACGAGGCGTCTGCCGTTTTTGCAGGTGTTTGATTTGATGTGGACCGCCTTGCTGTCGCCTGCGAGATATGTCAGATACCACGCAGTATAGTTGTCATCGGATATGTCATAAAAAATATCGTGCTCATATGACTTTTTAAAATTGCCGTAATCGTGATATGTCACGGTATAATCTGTGCCGTAGGTGTATTTGGTGTCTTTGTATACAGTAAAGGTGTCGGGGTTGTTTTTGATGCGAGAAAGCTTGACGAGCGGATAAAGTGCGCCCAAAAAGCCCTCTCTTGTCGTGCTGTCATAGCAGGATATATCATCGAACGGCACGCCTGCGGCTTCAGCAAGCGCTTCGGCTGCATAATAAGCACCGAGCGGCGCCCAATGATAATCTGTTCTGAAATAAATATTCTCGTCCTTGTGCGGCAAAAGCGCGTTGTAAACATCAACGTTTATTATGCCGCTGTCAAGGTTGTCGGCTATATGCTGCAACGCGATCAGCGTGCAATCTGCCTTGTGGGGATATGTCTTTGTTTCAGACAGATAATAAGCGCACGCCTTGGGAATGACCATTGAATAAAGCTTGATATTTGCATCCTGCTTCTGCAACTCGGTATAAAAGTCATTCATGATAGCGGCATAGGTCTTGCCGCCCTTGTTTTTATCAGAATAACTGAATATCTCCATTATGCGGTCGTTGACGTCGATAAGCAATCCGTCGACGACCTGCTCTTTTTTGATGCCGTCGTCAACAGTCGTTTCGTCGCTTGTTTCTTCGCTTGATGTTTCACTTGAAGCTTCGGTTGAAAGCTCGCTTGATGTTTCGGCTGAAATCTCACCCGAACTTTCGCTTGAATCTTCACTTGAAACCTCGCTTGATGCTTCACTCGAGGTGCTGCCTGCAGAAGAAGTGCTGCTTATATCGGCGCTTGATTCTGCGGTTTCCGACGAAGCATCGCCCGAAACGTCGGCGCTGCTCGCGTCATTGGTCACGGCGCACGCAGACAGCAGAAAGATCAGCGCAAAAAGCAGTGCTAAAACTCTTTTGCTCATCGTCCCTGAGTCCTTATCGAATCAAGATATTTTTGGTTGCCGCCGACGACCGAGTGTATCGACATCGAAACGCTGACGTCGGTTATATCTTTGTCAACAACAAAGTCGAGGACGTTGTCCTGGAACTTGCGTATGTCGATCATCCAAACCTCTTCAAACGATTCTAAGAAATAGGGGGCAAGCGGGTTGCCGTAGCTGTCTTTGATTATAAGCAGCTTGCGGCCGTTGTGGCAGACATTGGACTTGATATTGACAGCTCTGTCGTCGCCGTTGAGGAACGTCATATACCACAGCGAGCGCTTTTCGTCACTGAAGGTATAGAAAATATCGTGGCGGTCGATAGAGTTAAAATCTTTAAAATCGTGATAGGTGACTGTATAGTCGGTGTTGTAGGTATAGTTTTTATTCTTATATACCGTGAAATTGTCGGGGTTTGAATAAAGCTTGCTGCTCTTGGTTATGGAATAAAGTGCGCCGAGGAAGCCGTTTCTGGTTTCGCTGCTATAATCCGACAGCGGAGCAAAGCTGACACCCGCCGCTTTTGCAAGTGCTTCTGCACCATAAAAAGCGCCGAGTCCTGTCCAGTGATAATCTGATCTGAAATAGATCTCTTCGTTCTTATGAGGCATGAGCGCATTATAAACGTCGACATTTATAATGCCCTTGTCGAGGAACTCGCTTATCTGATTGAGCGCGAGCTCTGTGCAGCCTGCATAGCCTGCATATTTATCAGAGTCACCGATATAATATGCGCAGGGCTTGGGAATAGGCATCGAATAAAGCTTGATGCCGGGCTTTACGGACTGCAGGTCCTTATAAAGCGCATTCATGCGCAATGCATAGTTCTTGCCGCCGTTGCTCTTTGAAGAATAAGAGAATATCTCCATGGCACGATCGTTTTTGTCGATCAGTATGCTGTCAATGACTTCTTCTATACCTGTGTTTGTCGAGGTGGTTGCCGACGAATTGTCAGAGCTTGTGTCGGCAGAGCTTTCACTCCTCGAGGTGTCAGACACACTCGATGAGGTGTCGGGCGAAACAACGTCGGGGGACGTGTCGGGGTCGACAGACGGTGTGACGGGCATCGAATTATCAGACGGTGTGTCAGATATAGCAGGGGTGCTCGGAGTGCCCGAAACATTCTCGGTGCTTGATTCGTCGGGGTTGGTGTCGCCGATCTGCTGCTTTGGTATCAGCAGCACGAGTATGCACGAAAGAATGACCAATACCACAAGCATTGAAAATAATGCGTTTTTGTTTTGCATGATGAAAATCCTTTTTTAAAATCGCGTTAGCTCACATATTTCAATCGCCGCCGATAGGGGGAGCGATCGAAATGTCGTCTTCGTAATAAGGGTCGTCGGAAATATCACTGACATCGCCGATGATCTCTTCTTCGGGGGTGGGACCGTAAAGCAGCTTGATTTTTGCCGCAAGGTCTTTATAATTATCGCGGTTGAATATCGTGTCAGTGTACCAGGTAGTCAGTTGGCTCGCAAATTCGCCGCTCATTAAGCTCTGAAACGAAAACACGGGCGCTTCTGTCAGCTCGGCATCGATGCGTGATGCTCCGACCCTCGGAAACAGCAGACCTACAATAAACATACCGACAAAAAACAGCGATATTACTGCAACGGTAAACAGCTTTGTGATGGCATAAAACTTATTTTTCTTTTTCATTTTACAGCACCTCACTTATCAGAATCTGAAATAGATAAACACGTTGTTGGTTGCAAACGAGTCGACCAGCACCGCATAGACCATGACGAGCATAACAACGCTCGCAAGGCACGAAGCAAGCTGTGCGATGCCCTTGACCTTTGAATTGCACTTTTTGATGCGGTTTTTGATCGCAGGCAATATGGGCATACTTGTTATCAGCGCAAAGAGAATGACATACAGATATTTTGTCAGCGTCGTTGTTGTCGCATCGCTTATAAACGGCTGTCCCGATGCACCGACAAGTCCCTTGAGGAAGAGTCCGAGCGACTGCATATCGGTGAAATAGAATATGCCAAAGCCGATTATCAAAACAAGTGCAGTATAGATGTGCATTGCGACGGCAGGCACTTTTTTGAGTTTCTTTTTGCCTATCTTGCTTTCTGTAAAAACGAATATGCCAAAATAGAGACCCCAGATGACAAAGTTCCAGGATGCGCCGTGCCAGAGACCTGTCGTAAACCAGACAAGGAATATCGACATATACTGCCTGCGCTTGCCGAATATGGGCAGGTAGAGCAGATAATCTCTGAAGAAGCTGCCGAGCGAGATGTGCCACCTCTGCCAGAATTCGGATATCGATTTTGATGCAAAGGGGTGGTCAAAGTTCTCGTCAAAGTGGAAGCCGAACATCCTGCCCATGCCGATCGCCATGTCAGAATAGCCCGAGAAATCAAAGTATATCAGCAGAGCATAGCATATTGCGCCCATCCAGCAGCCGACAACAGTGTTCGATGCGCCGAGCAGAGCGTCCTCGCTCGTGCCGAAAAACTCGTTGACGGCGAGGTTTAAGGTGTTGGCGATCAGAACCTTTTTTGCAAGTCCTGTCACAAATCGTGTCATGCCGTCGCAGAGGTCGTCGAGCGTTACAGTGCGGTTGTCGATCTCGGCGGCAACAGTCTCGTATCTGACGATGGGTCCTGCAACTAATTGCGGGAACATGGTTATATAGAGCAAAAGCTTGTGAAACTTTTTTTGCACAGGCACTTTGTCCCAATAAACATCGATGATATAAGAGAGTATCTGGAACGTGAAAAAGCTGATGCCGAGCGGCATGACGATGCCACTGTGTGCAATCGACGTGCCGAAAATGCCGTTGATGTTGTCTATCAAAAAGTCGGTGTATTTAAACACGCCGAGCATTCCGATGTCAAACAAAAGTCCGATTATCAAAAAGCCCTTGCCGGACTTGCCACGCGCCTTGTCGTCGGCGATGAGCAGTCCGACTATATAGTTTATGCCGACCGAAAGCAGCAAAAACAGCACCTTGATAGGCTCACCAAAGACATAAAAGAACAGCGAAAATATGATGAGCACCGAATTTTTTTGTTTTATGTCTTTTGCTATATAATAAAGGATGCAGCAAAGCGGCATAAAAAAGAATAAGAAAAACAGATCTGAAAACAGCATTTGCTTAAACTCCAAGTATCTTAAATAATTACATCGTGATTATACACCACAAGCGCCTGCAAGTCAACAGCATTAAGACTCGCATTGGGGTTGTTTTTTATTTATTATTGCGCCTATAAACAGCATATACATACACGCATAAAGCCAGATCATAAATATCGCTATTGCGGCGATGCTGCCGTATATTGCCGAATAATCCGCAAAGGTGCTGACATAAAAGCTGAATGCATATGAAAACAGCGTCCATGCGGCAGCACATATGGCGCCGCCCTTGAGCTCTGTCATAAACTGCCGCTTGCCTCCCGGCAAAAAGCAATATATCGAGGTTATAAACAGCGTCAGCAGAATAAAGCCGATGCACCACGCTAATATTGAGAACACCGTGGGTATATCTGCGTGCAGTCTTTGCAATACCGCACCGCACAAGACAGGCAATACCGCCATGCCGATCACTGCAATTATCATAAAAACCGTGTATATCAGCGATAATCCGCGCAGGCGCAGATAGCTGCGTTCGCTGTCGCCGACAGTTATTCCAAGCCCTGCGCATAGCGCATAAATGCCCTTTGATGCCGACCAGAGCAGTGCAATTAATGTGGCGAGCGAGAATACAGCGGTGTTTGCTCCTGCACGCATGTCGCTTAAAATTATATTCAAAAAGTCTCCGACTGCGGTGGGCAACTGGTCGTTGGTAGTCGCCAATATTTCGGTAAAATCAAGGTTCAGCCTTGAAACAAGCGAAATTATCAGCATCAAAAGCGGAAACATCGAAAGCAATATAAAAAACGCAGATTGTGCCGCAAACGCCGAAATATTGTCGTCCCTGATCTTTTTTATAACATATTCGATTGTGTTTTTGATTTTTGATAGCATATTGTTTATTTCTTTCTTGTCCGACAGATAAAAGCGGTCACGAATGTCGCTGCTGCGGTCGACAGTGCGGCGATGATCGTTTCGGCTATCGACTGGGCACTGATCGATATTTCAAAAAAGCCTCTCGCAAATATCATCATCAGCACAAGCAGTGTAACGGATATCAAAACGATCGTGAGCTTGCGGCGGTCGAACGGCAGGCATACCATTAAGAGCACGCAGGCAAATGCGGCAGCTATCGAATAAGCCCACGCACCGCCGTCTGCGCCGAGTGCCGCAAGGCAAAGACATGCTGCAGCGGCATATATTCCAGCAGGTACTGATATAAACATTATTCGCTCTTTCAGCTTGCCGTCGGGACGTGACTTATTATGCAAAAGCGAAAGCAAGAACGCAGGCAGACCGATAAGCAATGTGCCTGTCAAGGTGAGCTGTATCGGCTGCAGGGCATAGCGCAACGGCACAAATATAAATGCAAGCGTCAATACAAACGACAGCACAGTCTTTGTCAAAAACAGAGCGGCGTAATTGCTTATGTTGTTGATGACGGTGCGGCCCTCGTCGATGATGGCGGGTATATCAAAAAATCCGTTTGCAGAAAGCGTTATGTCGGATGCACATTTTGCGCCGTCTGCGGCATTTGAAAGCGCTATCGAGCAGGATGCCTCCTTCATGGCAGGCAGGTCATTTATTCCGTCACCTGTCATGGCGACGATGTTGCCTAAGGCCTTGAGCGCAGAAATAAGCTTCATCTTTTGCTCGGGTGTTGATCTGCCGAAAACAGTATAATTTTTTGCTATTTCCGCATAATCAGTATCTTCTGTTGCGGCAGAAAGGTCAAAAATGCGATCGGCATTGATTATTCCGCAGCGTATCGCAGATGCTCGCACTGTGATAGGGTTGTCGCCCGAGATGACCTTGATGCAAACGCCCTGCGATTGCAGTTGATAAACGGTATCCCGTGCGCCGTCACGCAGCTCTTCTCTCAGCATAACAAGGCACATAAGGTGCATTTCGCCGAGAGGCTCGCCGTCCTCTATGTCGTCGCATTTGCACAGGCAGACAACACGGTGCGAGGCGCAGAGCGAGTCGATACCCCGCTTGACGAGCGTCTCTTTATCAAGCAGCACATCGGGCGCTCCGAGTATATAAACGCCGTCAGATGTCTTGACAGCGCTGTATTTGCGTTTTGAAGAAAAGGGGATAGAGGCAACTACCTCAAGCGCTTCTGCGTTGATATGCTCTGAGATAGCACTTGCTGTAGCATTGCCGCATTGTGAGGCGGCTGTTTTTAAAGCTTTTTCGCATTCGTCGCGGTCTGAATAAAGCTTGATCTCGTCAACAATAAGCCGACCTGTGGTGAGCGTACCTGTCTTGTCGACGCACAAAACGTTGGCACGTGCAAGCATTTCGATGCTGTTCATCTCATTTATCAGCATGTGCTTTGCCGAAAGCCTTATAACGCTGACTGCGAGTGCGGTGCTGGTAAGCAATATGAGTCCGGACGGGATCATTCCAACGATGGCTGCTGCGACAGAATTAACGCTGTGCGTTATGTCGTGCCCGTCTATAAAGAAAAGCTTTGAGAAAAACAGTGCTCCTAATGGGATAAGCGAAAACGATATGACTTTAATTATGCCGTTTAATGTATCAGTCATGACAGAAGCCTTGAGCTTATGCCTGCGTGCGCTCTCTCTTATTGCATATTCTCTCGTTTCTGCTCCGACTGCTGAGATAACGCAAACGGCGTTGCCTGCGACGATAGCGGCGCCTGACGGTATTATGTCACCACTCGATGCGCTGACAGTGTCTGTTTCGCCTGTCAAAGCAGAGTCATCGTATTCGCAATAGCCGTCGAAAATGCGGCAGTCGGCTTTGACGGCACTGCCTTCTTTTAATATGACAGTATCGCCCTTGACAGCCATGTTCCAGCCGACGACCTTCTGTCCCTCTGCTCTTATGACAGTGACAGTCGGCATTTTTGCTTTGAGCAATTTGTCGGTGACGAGCTTTGCACGCACCTCTTGATAAATTCCGACGCAGGTATTAAAAACGACCACGCCTAAAAATGCAAGGTTTTTATATGAACCCACAGCGACAAGCGCTATGGCGATGATAGCGTTTACAAGGTTAAATATAGTGCATATTCTGCCTGCAAGTATGGCAGAAATGCTTTTTGTTTTTTTGTTGCCGCTGTCAGCACCTAAGCCGTCCTTGAGCAGTCGCTCGGCGGCGTTCTCTGACAGTGGGGCTATGGTTTGCTTCATGATGATCAATGCGCCTCTGTATATCAACATGGCGGAAGCGCAAAAAATGCACTTCCGCCCTTTGTAGCTTATGATGCCTCGACGATCTCTTTTGTTATAACGACCTCTTTGATATTCTCATCAGAGGGGATAGTGAACATAAGGGGCGTCATTATTTTTTCGGTTATGCTGCGCAAGCCTCTTGCGCCCGTTTTGAGAGCAATGGCTTTTGCTGCGATAGCCGTGACGGCGTCGTCGTTGAAGGTCAGCTTTACGCCGTCCATCTCGAACAGACGCTGATATTGCTTGAGCAAAGCGTTGTTGGGCTCGGTCAGTATGCGAACAAGAGCCGCCTCATCGAGCGCTTCGAGCGAAACAATGACAGGGATTCTGCCGACGAGCTCGGGGATAATGCCGTATTTGACAAGGTCGTGCGGTGAAACGAGCGATGTAACATCGTCGCCGTCACGATACGCCACCGAGCTTTTGGCGCTGTTGAAGCCCATTATTGCTTTGCCGAGCCTGCTGCCGATGATGTCCGAGAGTCCGTCAAACGCACCGCCGCATATAAACAGAATATTGGCGGTGTTTATCTGTATAAACTCCTGGTTGGGGTGCTTTCTGCCGCCCTGAGGAGGAACGTTGGCTATAGTGCCCTCGATTATCTTGAGCAGTGCCTGCTGAACGCCCTCGCCGCTGACGTCGCGGGTTATCGAGCGGTTTTCACTGCGCCTTGCTATCTTGTCGATCTCGTCGATATAGATGATGCCGCGTTCTGCCTTTTTTACATCAAAATCGGCAGCCTGCAGCAGGCGCAGCAGAATATTCTCGACGTCCTCGCCGACATAGCCTGCTTCGGTAAGTGTCGTTGCGTCGCTTATGGCGAACGGAACATCGAGCATTTTTGCCAGTGTCTGCGCCAAAAGTGTTTTGCCAACGCCGGTAGGTCCGAGCAAAAGCACATTTGACTTGCCTATCTCGACACCGGATTTATCATTGCTCTTGTCAAGTTGCTCGTTAATGCGCTTATAATGGTTGTAGACCGCAACCGAAATGGCTTTTTTGGCAGCATCCTGCCCGATGACATACTTGTCGAGACCTGCTTTGATCTCGACAGGCTTAGGCAGAGTGAGCTTGCCGTCCTCCTGCTCGCTGACAGCACTTGAAGCGCTGCCTTCGAGAGACGCACGGTAAGAGTCTGTGATCGCACCGCAGACATCGAGACAGCCATAGCAGATGCGAACTTTTTCGCCCATTACGTCGACAGTGAATTGTGCCTGTCTGCCGCAAAAAACGCAGGTTTTATTGTTAGAAGCCATGATGTTCCTTTCAAAAAATTAAAGCGAAATCAAAGCGAAGGATTATTGCTTGACAACTGCCTTTGAAGTGATAAGCTCAAGAGCCTTGCGGTATGTGATATCCTCAGTGAGCTGCTCGGGCTTGATAGCCGCCTTGACCTGATCGACCTCGATCTGATAGCCCTCGGCGATGCGAGTGAATTCTGCCTCGATCTCTTCTTCGGTAGCGGTGAGGTTCTCGGCCTTGACTATCTCTTTAACAGCGAGTCTGACCTTGAGAGCACGGACAGAACCGGGTTTGATGCTGTCACGGAGCTGCTCGGCGGTCATACCGGTGTACTGATAATAGAGCTCGAGCGAAGCGCCCTGGCTCTGGAGGCGGTATTCAAAATCGCGAACCTGAGCGTCGATCTCGTCCTCGACCATGCAGTCGGGAATTTCGACCTCGGTGTTCTCGACGAGCTGATCGATAACAGCCTCTTCAAACTTGCTGTCGGCAGCCTGCTGCTTGCGTGCAAGTATTTTTGCCTTGACGTCTGCTTTGTATTCGTCAACAGTGTCAAAGTCGCTGACGTCCTTGACAAAGTCGTCGTTGAGCTCGGGAAGCTCCTTGCGCTTGACGTCGTGGATCTTGATCTTAAAGACAACAGCCTTGCCTGCGAGGGGCTCGTGGCCGTAGTCCTCGGGGAAGGTGACATCGATGTCAAACTCTTCGCCTGCGGTATGACCGACCAATGCTTCTTCGAAGCCGGGGATAAAGCTGTGACTGCCCAGAACGAGCTTGTGGCCTTCGCCCTTGCCGCCTTCGAATGCAACGCCGTCAAGGAAGCCCTCGAAATCGATGGTGCATTCGTCGCCGTTCTCGGCAGCACCCTCGACTGTGAGCATACGTGCGTCGCTCTCAAGAGCGTGCTGTATTTCGTGATCGATATCTTCGTCGGTGACCTCGACTGCATCCTTGGCAGCCTCGAGGCCGATGTATTTGTTGACCTTTGCGGTGGGCATGGTCCAGATGTTGGCAGTGACTATAACGCCGTCGTCATCCATTGACTTTACGTCAACTGTGGGACGTGAAACAGCCTCGAGCTTGGACTCTTCAAGCGCTGCCTGATAGAGCGAGGGAACGAGCTCATCGAGCGCTTCCTCATAGAAATATGCCTTGCCGTAATATTTTTCGACATAAGCTCTGGGGGCTTTGCCCTTGCGGAAACCGGGAATGGTTATCTTGGGTGCTGCAGCTCTGTAAGCCTTTGTGACAGCAGCATCGAATGCCGCCTTGTTGATGAAAAGCTCGAGCTCATAATTATTGGTGCCTATCTCTTTTACGTTTTTGAGACTCATGATTATCCTCCATAATTTTCATACCTATTCATTCTAACTATTTATGCGCGGATTGTCAAGTGTTTTTTAAATACACACATAAAATAAAATTGTAAAAATCCGCTTTAATTGCCAAAAACAAGTGCTGTGCGGGCAAATATTTTAAAAGCACCCACATTGTTATTTTTTAAGCGTTATTATGGTGACGCCGGTTTCGCCCTCGCCGTATCTGCCCGAGCGGAACGATGCGATGCGTTTATCTCGCTTGAAATAATTCCAAAGAGCATTGCGCAGTGCGCCTGTGCCCTTGCCGTGTATGACAGTCACTGTTTCGAAGGTCGAGAGCATGGCGCTGTCGAGGAACGAATCTATCATAAACCATGCGTCGTCGCCATTTTCGCCTCTGACGTCGATCTCGGGCTTGAATGCCGAAAGCGTGCTTGAATAGCTGGATGTGCCTTTTTGCTTTGGCTTGCTCTTGGCTTCGACAAGTCTGAGGTTCGAAACAGGTGTCTTGACCTGCATTATGCCTGCCTGCACCGTGGCGGTATCGCCTGAGATCGCCTTGATGATGCCGTTTTTGCCTATGTCAGCCATGATAATTTCGTCGCCCGGCTTAAAGGGGCGGGGCGGGGTATATTCGGCATCGTCGGTCTCATAGCCTATGCTGAGTGCGTCGTCGGCGGACTTTAATTGCTCACGCATTGCGCGGCGTGCATCGTCGATCATTGCACGTGACATTTGCTTGTCCTTTGCCTTTTGCAGCTCTGTGACCTGCGACATGACATAATCGCTTGCGGCACGAGCCTTAGCAAGCATTTTTTGCGCCTCAAGCTGTGCTTTTTGAAGCTCGGCATCTGCCTTTGCCTGAATATCTGCTGACTTTTTTTCTGCCGCAGCAAGCTTTGCCTCGGCATCTGACTTTAATTTTGCCGCCTGCTGCTGCTCGTTACGCAGGGCGATCTCTGCCTCTTGCAGGCGTGAAAGCACGTCCTCGAGCTTTTTGTCGCTCTCGTCGGTAAGCTCGCGTGCTCTGTCGATTATGCCCGGCGAAAGTCCGAGCCTGAGCGAGATGGCAAAGGCGTTCGATTTGCCCGGCAGACCTGTTATCAGGCGGTAGGTCGGGCGCAGCGTGTTGACATCAAACTCACACGATGCGTTGAGAACATCGGTGTTTTCGATGGCATATATCTTGAGTTCGGAATAATGCGTAGTAGCGACTGTCATTGCACCCATGGATTTTGTCGTTTCGAGTATCGCCATGGCGAGCGACGCACCCTCGACAGGGTCTGTGCCTGCTCCGAGCTCGTCAAAAAGCACAAGCGTGCGTTCATCGCATTCTGTCAGTATCTTGACAATATTGCTCATATGTGACGAAAACGTCGACAGTGATTGCTCGATGCTCTGTTCGTCACCTATGTCGGCAAGTATATTGCTGAAAACAGGCAATTCTGTGCCGTAGTCGGCAGGCACGTGCATTCCCGACTGAGCCATCATCGACAGCAGACCTATGGTCTTGAGCGTGACGGTCTTGCCGCCCGTGTTGGGACCTGTGATGATCATAGTTCTTACATTGCCGCCGAATTCTATCGTGTTTGCAATGACCTTGTCTTTTGGAATAAGCGGATGCCTTGCGTGCACGAGCTTTATTTTGTTGCTGCCGATGACAGGTCTTGTGCATATGTAATCGGCAGAAAAATATGCTCTTGCAAATATCACGCTCAGCCTGTTAAGCGCATCAAAGTTTGTTGTTATCGAATTACTTGCCGCAGCGACGCTTTGAGACAGATCATAGAGAATGCGCTCTATCTCGGCTTCTTCTGCCGTGTGCAATTCACGCAATTTGTTGTTCGCCTCGAGCACCGCCATAGGTTCGACGAACACGGTCGAGCCCGAAGCCGACGTGTCGTGAACAATGCCGTTGACCTGAGATTTGCATTCGTTGCGGACAGGGACGACATATCTGCCGCCACGTGTGGTGACGATGGCCTCCTGCAGATATTTTGAACTGGGACCGCTGATAAACGATGCGAGTGCATCCTTGACGTTGCTTTCGCAGCGCTTTATGTCCTTGCGTATCTTAAGCAATTTGTCAGAAGCGGTGTCTGCGATCATATCCTCGGCGATAATAGAGTCTGTTATCGATCTCGTGAGCACGGGCAGGGGGGTGATCGCCGCAAAATAAGGGTCGAGCACTGTTTCTTCGCCGCTTTTGTGTGCGCCGTATTTTTTAACTGCCGCAGCAGATCTGAGCAGTGAGGCGACAGACAGCAATTCTGCCGTGGTGAGAACGGCACCCTTTACGGCACGTTCTATCGATTGTCTGATATCCTTGCTCCTGCCGAGCGGCGGACGTGATTTGTGCGTCACCAATTCAAATGCGGCAGTTGTCTCGTCCTGCAATCTGTCTATGATGACCTTGTCATCGGACGGAACAGTCTCGAGTATCAGCTGCTTGGCGTATTCGCTGTCGGCATATGATGCGAGAATATCGAGAATTTTGTCAAATTCAAGTGTTTTTATGCTTTTCATTTAATATCTCCGGATGTACTTAGCGCGTTTTTGTATACAGGTAATGCTTTGTATCTCTTTTCGGTGCGCAGATGCAGATATTTTTGGCAGACGCCCGAGAGACATTTTGCTGTCGTATCGTCGGTGCTGAACGAGAATATCTGCTTGGATGGTGCGGAAATGATATATTTCATTGCCAAAAGTGCGCTTTTTGTTATCGGGCAGCAGACAGACCTGTCTGCCTCCTCGGGCAGGCAATCGGCACAGCAGACAAAGCCGTCCTCGAGGTCGAACATCATATGCTTTTCGCCGTTTTGCGAGTCGCAGAACGGACAATACTCGAGGTCGGGCTCAAAGCCGAGCAGTGCCGAAAGCCGCATTTCAAAGACATAGCGTATATGCTCTGTCGGATAGAGCTTTTTTGTTATTGCATAAAGCGTGTTGAGCGTCAGCGACATTATGTTTTTGCAGTCGGCCTTGTCGATCGCAACGCTAAGTGCGACCTCGGCGACATATGCGGCAAGGCAATATCCGACATAATCTGTTCTAAGGTCAAAAAAGTCCTCGAAAAGATAAGCCTCTTTGAGCAGATAATAGTCTTTTTTGGCATAGCAAAAGAAACGCGAGTATGCAAAAAGCTGCGCGCTCTTGAGATATGACGCCGTCAGCTTGTGTGCGCCGGGCGCCTGAATATATACCGTGCCTTTTTCTGCCGTGAGCACGACGAGCGTTTTGCCTTTTTCTGCCTTGTCTATCTCGCCGAGCACGACACCGCCAAAAACCTCGTCATGCATTGTCGTGTCCTTTTAATTATATAACAATAGTTAATTGCTTTCTTCGCCCGTGTAACCGAAGTTGGAGATCTGACCCGGTCTGTCGCGCCAGTTCTCTTTGACCTTGACCCACAGGTCGAGGAATATCTGTGTGCCGAAAAGCTCTTCGGCATCGGCTCTTGCATAAGAGCCTATCTTTTTGAGCATCTCGCCGTTTTTGCCGATGATTATGCGCTTGTGCGATTCTTTTTCGCAGAATATCTCGGCTCTTACAGACAGGACGTTCTTTTTTTCTTTAAACTCTTCGATGACCACTGCAACACCGTGCGGTATCTCGTTGTCGAGCAGGCGCAGGGCTTTTTCTCTGATGATCTCTGCCATAAGCTGACGCTCGGGCTGGCTTGTGCTGACGTCGGTAGGGAAGAAGAACGGCGATTCTACAAGGAAAGGCTCTAATTCTTCAAAAATTATGTCAACTCCATCGCCAAGCTTTGCCGATGTGGGTATCACCGCATCAAAGTCGTGCAGTGCTGCGTATTGCGCTATCTGCTTTGCGAGCTCGGTCTTGCTTATGCGGTCGATCTTGTTGATGATAAGTATGGTCCTTGTCTTGTTAGCGGCAAAGCCGTTTATCGCATCAAGCTCAGCCTTGCAGGGCTCGGTGCCTGCCTCGACGACGAACAAAACAAGATCGCCCTCGCCGATGGCGTTGCCTGCCGCTTTCATCATATATTCGCCGAGCAGTGTGCGCGGCTTGTGCAGACCCGGCGTGTCGATGAAAACATATTGGTTTTCGCCCTTGGTAAGCACGCCTGTAATGCGGTTGCGAGTTGTCTGCGGCTTGCGTGATATGATGGCGACCTTTTCGCCGACCAGTGCGTTGAGCAGTGTCGACTTGCCGACATTCGGCTTGCCTGCGATGGTTATAAATGCGGTCTTGGTCATTATCTTGTAACTCCCATCTGCTCGAGTATCTCGCGCTGTCTTTGCTCCATTATGATTCTGTCTTCCTCTTCGATATGGTCATAGCCGAAAAGGTGCAGCATACCGTGAACAGTCAAAAAGCATAGCTCGCGCTTGAAGGAATGACCATATTCGCGCGCCTGTCTTGCCGCAGTCTCGAGCGAAATGACAATGTCGCCAAGCTGTGCTATTCTGTCTGGCGTGTCGAAGTCAAACAGGGGAAACGAAAGCACATCGGTCGCCGAGTCGACGTCACGATATTGTGAGTTGAGCGTTTTGATATATTCGTCATCACAAAAGGTTATCGTGCACTCGAGCTTGAGGTCGGGCTTTTCCTGCTCTGCGATAAGCTTGACTATGCGCCTCAGTAGCGATTGCGTGCAGTCGGGGATTCTGTGTTCTATAGTGTTGTCGAAATATGTGTTGATCATTTTCTGCGATAAACCTTTCTGTGTTCTCTTTCTGTTTTGCCGTTCTGTGCAGAATGCTTTTCGTAAGCCAATATGATCTTCTGCACGAGCGGATGCCTGACGACATCCTTGTGGCTGAATTTGAATATAGATATTCCGTCGATGTCGCCGAGTATCTCGACTGCCTCGATAAGTCCGCTCTTTTTGACGAACGGCAGGTCGATCTGTGTCAGGTCGCCTGTGACGATGGCCTTTGAGTTGTTGCCGAGTCTGGTCAAAAACATCTTCATCTGTTCTGGCGTGGTGTTTTGCGCCTCGTCAAGTATTATATAAGCGTCGTCGAGAGTTCTGCCGCGCATATAGGCGAGGGGAGCGATCTCGATAGTGCCGCGTTCAAGGTTCTTTTGAAAGCTATCCTGACCCAGCATCTCGCCGAGCGCGTCATAAAGCGGTCTGAGGTACGGATCTATCTTTTGCTGCAGGTCGCCGGGCAAAAAGCCGAGCTTTTCGCCTGCTTCGACGGCAGGGCGTGTGAGTATGATCTTTGCGACATTGTGCTGCTTTAAAGCAGTGACAGCCATGGCCACCGCAAGGAATGTTTTGCCTGTGCCGGCAGGACCGACACCGAAAACTATCGTGTTGTTCTTGATGGCATCGACATATTTTTGCTGACCGACGGTCTTTGCCTTGATGGGCTTGCCGCGCGAGGTCAGGCATATGCAGTCGTTATAAAGCGTGCCGAGCTCGTTTGTTCTGTCGTCCTTGACCATGTCTATAACATAATTGATGCTGCCCTGGTCGATAGAATCGCTGAGCGCGGAAATACGTTCAAGCTGGCTTATCGCTTCCGCTGCATTAGAGACAGCAGCGGCGCTGTCGCCCTTGATACGCACAGATGCTTCACGCTGAGTTATGGACACGCCAAAAGCCCTCTCGAGCGATTCGATGTTTGCGTCGAGAGTGCCAAACAGCTTTAAAACAAAATCAATAGACAATTCTGTCAGGTCTTTTTCATACATATATATCACCCCTAACTGTTATTGTACCACATTTAACCGCGATTGTAAACAAAAAAGTCTGTTATATGGGCAAAAACATCTTTTGTGCTAAATAACAATAATGAGGATTGACACGGGCACTTGTTTATGTTATAATTACCATAAGAAATATTTATGGAGGATAATCATGAAACAAAAAAGAGTTTTGCTGGCGATCTTGATGCTGTTCATCATGTTGTCGGCTGTGCTCTCTTCTTGCGATCAACCTACTGAAACCCCGTCAGATGTGTCATCGAGCACTTCTTCTGACAACACCTCTTCTGAAACAAATGAGAATGAAGAGTATGAGCTGTTCTCTAACCTAGAGAGAGAAGACTTTGGCGCCGAGACCATCACGATCCTCGTCGAGGGCGACCACGCAGAGAATTATAAATCTGTCGAGATCTGCCCCAACGAAGACTCGCCCGACCTTATAAGCGAAGCGGTCACAGAGCGCAACGCTTTGGTCGAGGAGTATTTCAACGTCAAAATTACCGAGATCCGTACCGAGGCTAACGATCAGATGCTGACGCTCATCCGTAACAACAAGATGAACAGCGACAGCCTTTATGACATCGTTTGCCCTTACATTACCACCGCAGCTACACTCGCACTTGAGGGCTGCTTCCTCGATCTTTATGATTATGAGGATGTTCACCTCGATATGCCCTATTGGGATCAGACCGCTGTCGAAGGTCTTTCGATAGCCGGCAAGATGTATTTCTGCACAGGCGACTTCAGCTTGCTCACGCTCGGCTGCACACACGCACTCGTTTATGGCAAGAGCTTTGTTGAAGACGGCGTCGTCGAAGATCCCATTAAGCTTGTCAAGGACGGCGAGTGGACCTATGATAAGCTTTATGAAATGGGCCGCAAGGTCACAGCAGATTCTGATGGCGTATCCGGTATGACATCAAAGGATACCTATGGCTTCCTGCTTAATGACAACTATCCCACCAGCATGTACCTCGGCTCGGGCTATCGCCTGACCAGCAAGGACAAAAACGACCTGCCTACTTTGCAGATCACCTCGTCGGGCGCTTCTGACATTGTCGGCAAGATATTCAACATAGTCAATGACAAGCAGTGCTCTGCCGGCATCGAGAGCTTCGAGACCGAAGCAACTGCCGCTAACATCAATGTTTGGAAGCTCGCAACCCAGATGGTTGCCAACGGCAACGTTCTGTTCCGTGCAATATCTATAATCGATGTTCCCGACCTCGGCGAGTATGAGTGCTCGTTCGGCTTATTGCCTACTCCCAAGTACACCGCTGATCAGGAAGAGTATTATTCAAACGTTTCTATCGTTCTCGCATCCTGCGCAGCGATCCCCTCGGCAAACCTTTCACGCTCTGAGATGTCGGCAAAGATACTCGACGCCATGACACAGGCATCGACCAAGACTACAAAGTATGCTTATTATGAACAGCTGCTCAAGGGCAGAAAGATTCAGGATCCAGATTCTGAGGCAGTTCTTGACGACATATTCAACCACAGAGTTTATGACCTCGGCATCATCTATCAGTGGGGCGACATAAACACCATCATCAATACCGTCGTTTGGAGCGGCAACAACACGTTCTCGTCGTCGCTTGACAGCTCTATCGGCACTATTGAGTCGAAGATGAACGAGACCATCTCGTTTATGAAGTAAGCTCTGCAAGCTAATTCAAAAATCATACAGAACAAGATAAAAATTGCGCAAAGCGTCCGCTGACCCAAAGGGTCGACGGACGCTTTTTTTGCGCAAAAAACCGCTCACACGGTGGTGTGAGCGGTAAAATCAGAATGCTTATTTCTTCTTTTTAATGATGATGAACACGACGACTGCAATAACAACTACTGCTGCTACGATGACGATCCACCAGGGGAACGAGCTGTCGCTGCTTGCAGGAGCTTCGCTGCTTGCTGCCTCGGAAGAAGTGTCAGCAGAGGAGGTGTCGGGTTCTGCAGAAGGCTCTTCGGAGGGGTCTTCAGAGGGTTCTTCAGAGGGCTCTTCGGAAGGTTCTTCGGAAGGCTCTTCAGAAGGCTCTTCGGAGGGATCCTCAGAGGGTTCTTCGGGAACTTCGGAGATAGGAACGAGCTCGAGTGCATAAACAGTGATCTTTGCGCCGTTGACAGAGTAGACCTGAGCGCCGGTGAAATAGATCTTGTTGTCAGCGTCTATGTAGGACGAGTCGAAGGTGTTGCCGCCAAGCAGTGTGGTAGCTGTAACGAATTCGGTGAGGGGAATGTAGCCTGCGAAAGTGCCTGCTGCAAGGTCGCCGCTGCCGGAATCATAAGAGACATCGCCGAGTGCGCTGTTGCTCAAAGTGAAGAAGCAACCGTTGTCCATAGATTCGAGATCTTTGCTGAAATAGAAGCCTATGTTGGTGTTGCCGCTCTCAACGACAAAATCATAATGCAGAGCGTAGAGGTTGATGTCAACGCCATATGATTCTTCGGGTGAGAAGTAGTTTTTGGTGCAGGGCCATGTGCCGGGCTGCGAGCCTTCAAAAACGATCTCGCCGCCTGCAAAGGTGACAGTGCAGGTGCAGCCGCCGTTGTCCTCGGGTGCCCAAGCGCCGTTGTCGGGGAGGAGGCTCATGCCTTCTGCGCTTGCACCAAAGCAAAGCATTGCGCAAAGCATAGCCGCTACAGTGATAACAGTGATAAACTTTTTCATTGTGTGTGCTCCTTATTTATTTTTGGTGAGCATCATTATATCACTTTTACACCAAATTGTCAACCTATTTGACCGTGCAACTGCAGGTATTTACCAAAATAATGTCGTCGCCTATCTTTTGGATATCCTTCCAGGGGATAACGATCTTATTTTTTTCATTAAACGGATTATACCACTTGCCCTGCGGAGGCAGAATGATGCGGTCTATCCTGCCTGTGCAAATATCTATGCCGATATCGCAGATATAGCCGAGCTTTTTGCCGTCGGAAGCGTCGACGACCTCTTTTAATTTAAGCTTTTCTAAAGTCAGATATATCATAATAATATGCAGATAAGTCCGCCGCTGCCCTCGTTGATAATTCGTTGCAGGGTCTCTGACATTTTTTGGCGAGCCTCTGTCGGCATGTTGCCCAATTTGTTGCTCAGCCCCTCTGTCACAAGGTCGTGCAGTGATTTGCCGAACATATCAGACTCCCAGATCTTTTTGGGGTCTTCTTCAAATTCCTTGAGCAGGAACTGTATCATCGTCTCTGACTGTCTTTCTGTGCCGACGATAGGCGAGACCTCTGTTTCGATATTGGCGCGTATCATGTGTATCGACGGCGCAGATGCCTTTAGTCTTACTCCATAGCCGCCGGGCTGCTTGACTATCTCGGGCTCTTCAAGCGTCAGCTCTGATGCATCGGGAACGACTATGCCATAGCCTGTTTCATAAACCTCTTTTATCGCTTCAGAAACCCTGTCATATTCTTTTTTGACCTCTGCAAGCTCGCTCATGGTCTGCATGAGCACTCTGTCGTTTTTGATGTCAAAGCCGCTCTGCTTGCTGAGTATCTCATAAAAGACCTTTTGAGGAATATTGACTCTTATATCTGCGCTGCCAGAGCCGAGATCGAGGCGAGATATGCTCGCACTCGCATCGCCGTCTGCTTTAAAACCGCCGAACACGCTTTCGATGTCGCCCATACGCTTGACGGACATGACAGAGTCTGTCATCTCGCTTGCTATGGCTGCATTCAGATCGTTGTCGTCGCCGAGGGTATCAAGCCAATCAGGCACTCCGACCCTTATCTCTCTTATGGGAAATTCGTAAAGCAGCGACGAAAGAATGCTCATCAGTCCGTTTTCGTCAAGGTCTATGCACGAAAGCGGCAGTACAGAGACCTCATATTTTTTGTGCAGCTCATTTGCGAGCTTTATTGTTTCGGCAGAATTTGGATGTGCGGAATTAAGCACTATCACAAACGGCTTGCCCAGCTTGTGCAATTCGTCGGCAACGCGCTTTTCGGCGTCGATATAGCTGTCGCGCGGGATGTCGGTGATGCTGCCGTCGGTGGTGACGACAACTCCGACAGATGCATGGTCGGCTATGACCTTGCGTGTGCCTATTTCGGCTGCCGCTTCAAAGGGCATAGGCTCGTCGGACCACGGCGTCATTACCATTCGAGGCTTGTCGTCCTCTGTCAATCCCGACGCTCCGGGAACGACATAGCCGACGCAGTCGATGAGCTTGACTCTGACCTTGGCATTCTCGCCAAGCGTCAATTCTACTGCGTTTTCGGGCACGAATTTGGGCTCGGTCGTCATAACCGTTCTGCCCGATGCCGATTGTGGCATTTCGTCACGTGCTCTTTCACGAGCAAATTCGCCCTGCATTACAGGCAAAAGCATTTTTTGCGCAAAGCGCTTGATAAGCGTGCTCTTGCCGCTGCGCACAGGGCCGACCACTCCGATATATACATCGCCGCCTGTTCTGCGCGCGATGTCGTTGTAGATCGCGGTGTCTGTCATATTGTTATATCCTCCGTACAAATGTTTACATAATCATTGAAATCGATACGGCATTATTATTTGCCTGACAAATCTTATGAAAACAGGGTGCGTTGATATGACAAAACATTGACAATAGCGGCGATTTGTGATAAAATCAAGCTGTTATGGAATGTCACGGAGGTATATCATGGCAAAATTCAAACGCATTGGCGTATTAACATCAGGCGGCGACGCACCCGGCATGAATGCTGCGGTCAGAGCAGTTGCCAGACTCGCGCTCTATAAGGGCGTCGAGGTTATGGGTATTTATAACGGTTATCAGGGACTTATAGACGGCGAGATCAAGCAGCTTTCGGGCAGAGATGTTTCTTATATCATCAACCGAGGCGGCACTATGATCTATACCGCACGCAGCACAGAATTCTGCACTCCCGAAGGTATTGCAAAGGCTGTCGAAAACTGCCACAAATTCGGCATCGACGGCGTTGTCACCATCGGCGGCGACGGCACTTTCAGAGGCGCTGTTGAACTGACAGATGCCGGTGTGCCCTGCATAGGCATACCCGGTACTATTGACAACGACATCGCTTCGACTGATATGACCATCGGCTATGATACGGCGATGAACACAGTCATAGAGTGTATCGACAAATTGCGCGACACAGGCGAGAGCCACGCAAGATGCAACGTCATCGAGGTCATGGGACGTGATGCGGGTGATATAGCGCTCAACACTTCGATCGCTGTCGGTGCGGTCACTGCGGTCATTCGCGAGATACCGACAGACTTTGACCATGTCATCGACAAGATGGTCGAGGCGCGCAAGAACGGCAAGCGCAACTTTATGATAGTTTGTGCCGAGGGCATGGGCAGCGAATACGGCGAAGAGCTTGTCGAAATGCTACAGAGACGCACAGGCATTGAAACTCGCTTCTCTCGCATAGGTCATATACAGCGTGGTGGTTCGCCGACCTTGCGTGACAGAGTTCTCGCAACTCAGATGGGCTGTGCCGCTGTAGAATCGCTGGTTGACGGTCAGATGAAGCAGGTCGTCTGCCTCAGAGGCAACGACATCATCACAATGGATATACATGAGGCACTTTTGCTCGACAGATTGATGAAGAATAAGCTCACTCAAGAAGAGCGCGACAGCATTCCGCCCAACAAATTCTATGAGATGAAAAAGATCGTTGCGGGCAAGCAGGCATACAAAGAGTATCTCAACTATATCATTGACCATATGTCATTATAATTTTTATCTGCGGCAGAGGTCACATCGGCTTCTGCCGCCTTTTGCAATATGCATTATCAACAGGAGGAGCAATTATGCTTAAAAGGCTATTTCAGCCGTATGTCGATTATTCGGCGTACATTTTCAAGTTTTGGGTCAACCAAATAACTATGTCGGCAATGGGACTTTTGGTCTGCGTAGCGGTATCTCTTACCGAGGGCGTGCTGATAGCGCAGATATGTCTGGCGCTGTTTCCTGTCGGATTTATGTTTTTTCTCATCTATGATTATATGTTCCAGTTCGGACATAAGCATTCTGTCAGCATCGAGGCGGGACATATGGAATTCGACAAGCTTTTTGGGCTCAAGATATATGCGCTCGCATACGCTCCGACCTTGCTTTTGATAGTGCTGACGGCGATATTCTCTATTTTCGGCGTTCCGAATGCTCCCGCTATCACGTCGACTATATATTATCTTTTAAATGCATACAACCTCGGTTTCTTTTGGGTATTTGGCTCTATACCCGTGTATGTCAATATGATCATCTTTGCTTTGCCGCCTATGATCGCCTGCACGCTCGGATATTATCTCGGCTGCAAGGACAAGCCTATATCAAGAATGCTGGGCATTAAGGTCAAAAATCCAAAAAAATAAAATCATCTTCTTCGGCATATATATCTTGCAGAAATATTTTTGCTTGAGGGTGATATTATGTCCGACAATACAGATCTTAAATTAAAGCCGCCTGTTTTATCGTTTGTAGTCATGCTTTGCTCTGTGATATTGCTTTTGCTGTTTTTGGTGATAACCGCACTTTTCACGTCACAGGGCTATGAGGAATTGATGCTTGCCACGGCAAACGAGCAAAATACAGGCAGGCAGGTCGTTATTATCGATGCGGGGCACGGCGGCGAAGATCCAGGTGCTGTCGCAAACGGCGTTATCGAAAAGAATGTCAATCTTGCGATAGCTTTGAACCTGCGAGATATGCTTGCTTTGACCGACATTGATGTGGTTTTGACACGTGATAGTGACAAAATGCTTTACGGTGACGAGATAGTTATTTCAAAAAAGAATGACGACCTTATAAACCGCGCAAAATACGCCGCCGAAGCTGACGGCAGGATATTTATCAGCCTGCACTGCAACAAGTTTGCCATGCAGTCGCAAAACGGTTTGCAGACATTTTATTCTCAAAATAATGACAACAGCGCACTGCTTGCCGAAAATATACAATCTGTTGCAAAAAGCCTTTTGATGCCCGATAACAAAAGGCTTATAAAGCCCGGCAACGACACGATATTGATATTGCAAAGGGCGAAATGCGCTGCCGTGCTGATTGAATGCGGCTTTTTGTCAAATGAGGCAGAGGCAGAACGCTTGTCTGATTCTGATTATCAAGCAAGGCTTGCGTTTGCCGTGCTTTTGGGATTGTCGAATTATTTGGAGGCGGGCTGAATTATTGTGGAATTTAATAGTGGAATTAAAGGAAGATAAAAGGTGAAAACAACATTTGTTTGCAACAACTGCGGCAACGAATCTGCAAAATGGTACGGCAGATGCCCTGCCTGCGGTGAATGGAATACGTTTGAAGAAGTCGCCGCAGATACCGATCAAAAGTCGGCGGCAACAAAGCTTTCTGCACGCAAGGCGCACAAGCAGTATGGCGAGAGCGCTTCTCCCAAGGCGCGCAGGCTTGAGCAGATAGAGTTTTCAAACAGCCTGAGATTTTCAACAGGCATAGGCGAGTTTGACAGAGTGCTCGGCGGCGGTTTGGTCGAGGGCTCTGTCGTTTTGCTTTCTGGCGCACCCGGCATAGGCAAATCGACCTTGCTTTTGCAGATATGCGAGTATCTCGGCAGAGAGCACAGCCTTTTGTATGTTACAGGTGAGGAATCGCCCGCGCAGATCAAGCTGCGTGCGAATAGGGTGGGGGTCGACAGCAAAAGCCTGCTCGTTCTGAGCGAAACGAACGTCAACGAGATCATTCCCGAGATAAACAGCGCACACCCCGATGTTGTTATTATCGACTCGATACAGACGATGTACGATGACGATTATCCGTCGTCGCCCGGCAGTGTAACGCAGGTCAAGCAGTCGGCTTTGCGGCTTATCAACAAGGCAAAGGAGGACGGCGTGACGATAATAATCGTCGGTCACGTCAACAAGGACGGCGCTATTGCAGGACCTAAGGTGCTCGAGCATATGGTTGATGCGGTGCTTTATTTCGAGGGCGACAAGCAGCAGTCATACAGAATAATCAGAGCAGTCAAAAACAGATACGGCTCGACCAACGAGATCGGCGTTTTTGAGATGAACGATGACGGCTTGACAGAGATCGAAAACCCGTCGGGCGTCCTGCTTGAGCAGCGTCCCAAGGGCGTTTCGGGCAGTTGCGCAGTCTGCATAATGGAGGGCACACGCCCGATAATCGCTGAGATACAGGCGCTTTGCACACCGTCGATATATCCGTCACCGCGCAGAAACTCATCGGGACTCGACTATAGCCGAATTGCACTGCTTTTGGCTGTTATCGAAAAACGCCTGGGCTATAAATTCTCGACGCTCGATGTGTATATGAACGTCGCGGCAGGACTTACTATCAACGATACGTCGTGCGATGCCGCGTGCATACTCGCACTTATTTCGTGCTATAAGAACATCAATATTCCCGAGGATCTGCTTGTCATTGGTGAGATAGGGCTTTCGGGCGAATGCAGATCTGTGTTTTCGATAGAGCAGCGCATAAACGAGGCAGCAAGGCTCGGATTCAAGCGTATCGCTGTGCCATTCAGGGCTGTTCCCAAGATCAAAAAGCGCCCGGGCGTTGAATTATTGCCGTTGCACGGTGTGTTTGACCTTGTGAGATTGCTCGGCAACGATGAATAAATGCAGGCAAAAATGAGCACGATCACGTTTGTTTCAAAGCTGCTCCCAAGCGAAATGGCTTTAAAACTGCAAATATACACAAAAATATTAAGATTGGAACCGTCGAGGGCAATAGACAGCGAACTGAAATACCATCCCGACATAATTTGTTCACAATTGCAAAAATCGCTGTATATGTGCGTCGACAGCATACCGAGCGGTATAAACACGGTGGCTGTCGATTGCATAAAAGACGGCTATCCGCATGATTGCGTTCTAAACAATCTGATAACCGACAGATATGTGATTGCCGGCAAAAGGACGGCGCTTGCTTATAAGAATGCTGATATCGGCGACAGAGAGATCATCAGAGTCAATCAGGGCTATGTCAAGTGCTCGGTCGTTTCGTTCGGCGACAGGTTTATTACATCAGACAGATCGATTGCCGCCAAGCTTATGCAGCTTGGCTATGAGGTTCTGTCGGTCGATAACGACGGAATAAAGCTGAATGGCTTTAGCTGCGGTTTTATCGGCGGAGCAACCGCGGTGATAGACAACAAGCTGTTTGTGTTTGGTGACATCACAAAGCACAAGGCTCACGACAGGATAACAGAGTTTGCGCTAAGGTCTGTCGACGACATAATAAGCCTTGGCGATGGCGACATATATGACTATGGCGGCGCTGTCACGGCAGATATATCAGATACTTAATGCCAAAAAGCGGTCAAACGACCGCTTTTTTATATTTTTCCCTGCCCTGCATTCTATAAAATTTTGATTTTGTGGAATTAGATGTGCCAAAAGGTAGGTGCAAACATAGCCTTCGCCCCTGCAATGGTAAAGCGAAAACCAATAAAAAGATGACCGACAGCCAAAAGCTGTCGGTCATTTTTCATGCATTATACCTGATGGATATCGACATAGTACTTTGCATCGGAGTTTGCAGCAACCTCTGCGAGCTTGCGATCTGTGTCGCGCTGCTCAAAGAACTTGAGTGCAACCTTGTCGAACAAAGCATACGACAGAACGTCCTCATCCTGTACCATCTTGTCGGCTATCTCAGAACGCAGTCTCTCAAGCTCGGGCTTGAGTGCGTCTGCGGGACGACCTACTACAGGTGCATCGTCGCCGATGATCTTCTTACGGAACGAAGGATCGATCTCAACGGGAGTCTTGCCATAGTCGCCACGGACGAGACCCTTGAACTCTTTGGTGACAGATTTATATCTCTCGCCTGTGAGCACGTTAAAGACTGCCTGCGTGCCGACTATCTGCGACGAAGGAGTGACGAGCGGCGGATAGCCTGCGTCTGCACGAACTCTGGGAACTTCCTCGAGAACGGCGTTGAGCAGATCGCTCCTGCCCGCCTGCTTGAGCTGCGAAATGAGGTTCGAGAGCATTCCACCGGGAACCTGATAAAGCAAGGTGTTGATGTTGACCTTGAGCACCTTGGGATCAAGCAGACCGTTTGCGATATATTTTTCACGCAGATCGGTGAAGTATTTCGAAACGACATCGAGCTTTGCAAGGTCAAGACCTGTGTCATAAGGAGTGCCCTGCAGTGTAGCAACGATAGGCTCTGTGGGAGGCTGAGAAGTGCCGAGCGCCATCGGGCTGATTGCGGTATCGATGATATCGCAGCCTGCTTCGATAGCCTTGAGTGCGGTCATTGATGCCAGACCAGCGGTGTAGTGAGTATGAAGCTCAACAGGAATATGGCAAACAGCCTTGATGGCCTTGACGAGATCATATGCGTCATACGGAGTAAGCAGACCTGCCATATCCTTTATGCATATCGAATCTGCGCCCATCTCTTCGAGCTGCTTTGCATATTTTGCAAAATACTCGTTAGAGAAAACAGGACCTGTGGTGTATGAAAGCGCTGCCTGAACATGACCTTTCTCACGCTTTGTTGCTTCGATAGCGGTCTTGAGGTTGCGCGGATCGTTAAGAGCATCGAAAATTCTGATGATGTCGATGCCGTTAGCGATGGATTTCTGTACGAAATACTCAACGACGTCGTCAGCATAATGACGATAGCCGAGTATGTTCTGACCTCTGAAGAGCATTTGAAGCTTGGTGTTCTTTACGTTGTCGCGAATAACGCGCAGTCTCTGCCAGGGATCCTCGTTCAGGAATCTCATGCAGGAGTCGAACGTTGCACCGCCCCAGCACTCTATTGCATGATAACCGACTTCGTCGATCGCAGGCAATATGGGCAGCATCTCTTCGGTGGTCATTCTGGTGGCGATCAGTGACTGATGAGAGTCACGCAAAACTGTTTCGCAAATTTTAACTTTCTGTGCCATTTTAAACGCCTCCGTATTTTATATTTTAAACATGGTAAGGAAGACACCTGCGGTGACTGCACTGCCGATGACGCCTGCCACGTTCGGGCCCATTGCGTTCATAAGGAGGAAGTTGGAGGGGTCTTCTTTCTGACCGACGATCTGCGAGACTCTTGCTGCCATAGGAACAGCCGAAACGCCCGCACTGCCGATGAGAGGATTGATCTTGCCGCGTGTGATCCAGCACATAAGCTTGCCTACGAGCAGGCCGCCTATTGTAGCAAAGATGAATGCGCACAAGCCAAGGACGATGATGTAAACAGTCTGAGTGCTGAGGAAGTTCTCTGCATCACAGGTTGCACCGACGCTTACGCCGAGCATTATGGTTATGATGTTGCAGAGCTCATTCTGAGCGGTCTTTGAAAGTCTTTCGGTAACGCCCGAAACCTTAAAGAGGTTGCCGAGCATGAGCATGCCGATAAGCGGTGTTGCGTCAGGCAGGATCAGGCAGACAATGAGCGCGCAGATTATGGGAAACACGATCTCTTCTGTCTTGGAGACGGGACGTGTTGCTTCCATGTGGATGGTACGCTCTTTTTTGGAGGTGAGCATCTTCATAAACGGAGGCTGGATCATGGGGATCAGAGCCATATATGAATATGCTGCGATAGCGACAGCACCAAGCAGATGCGGTGCAAGTGTCTTGGTGACGAGTATTGCGGTAGGTCCGTCAGCACCACCGATGATGCCGATAGCGGCAGCCTCTGCTGCAGAGAAGCCGAGCAGGAGTGCGCCGATAAATGCGATAAATACGCCGAACTGTGCAGCCGCACCCAAAAGCAGAGTCTTGGGGTTAGAGATGAGCGGCTTGAAGTCGGTCATTGCGCCGATGCCCATGAATATCAGCGGAGGATATATGCCGAGCTTGACGCCGAGGTACAGATAGTCGAGCAGACCGCCGTGTGCACCGAGCTCAGCCCAGTTGATGACTGCACCACCATCCTGTACGAAATAATTCATTGTAAATATATTGCTGCCTGGCAGGTTTGCGAGCAGCATGCCGAATGCGATCGGCAAGAGCAGCAGCGGCTCAAACTTTTTAACTATTGCAAGATAAAAGAGCACCGCAACTATAGCATACATAACGAGGTATTTCCAACCGCCGTTCATCAGCTGTTGACCGATGGCGTTGAAGCCCGACGACGCGAAAATGCCCGATATAATTTCACCTATGTTCACGATAACACACCTTTCTGATTTTTATCAATAATATCAATTAAGCAGTGACGATCAACCAAAAGTGATTAACCAATGGTATAAAGAACGTCGCCGGTATTGACAGATGCGCCTTCGCGAGCGGCTGCGGAGGTAACAACACCATCGCAGGGTGCAAAGATCTCGTTCTCCATCTTCATTGCCTCGAGGATGCAGAGGATGTCGCCCTTCTTGACCGACTGTCCGTTGCTTGCTTCGACCTTGAGAATGGTGCCGGGCATAGGAGCGGTGACCTTGGTGCCTGCGCCGTCAGCAGCAGGTGCGGGAGCGGCTGCGGGTGCTGCGGGAGCAGCGGCGGGAGCAGCAGGTGCTGCAGGAGCTGCAGGGGTATAAGCCTTGCCGGGAACAGCGTCTTCGACTGCTACCTGGTATTTTTTGCCATTAACGGTTACAATGTAATTTTTCATGTTAAACTTAAACTCTCCTTATTTGATCTCTGTTATAGAAATAACGTTGAATGCGCAATCAGTCTCGCCTCTTGAAGCGGCTATTGCAGCGGTGCAGACAGCAACGAGCTCTGACTCGTCTGCTGCTTTGGCAGTCTGCGGCTGTGCAGGTGCTGCAGATGCCTTTTGTACGGGAGCAGCTTTGGGAGCTGACTCACCCCCCACTATCTTTGAAACAAGTGCGATCGCACCCCAAAGAATGATAAGCACGGCAAAAACTATGGCCATGCCTATGCCTGCGGTCTGAAGACCGAAAATGAGTTTGTCGCCGAGTGATGCGCTCTCGTGGTCAAAATCGACCAGAGGTCCCTTGCTGTCGTCGACATCTTCAGTGTCGCCCGAAACTTCGCCCGAAACTTCGCCACCGTTTGGTGTATTGCTCGGCTGCGACGTGAAATAGATCGCAAGCAGAACACCTGCAACGAGTATCACGGCAAGAATCGAAAACAGCACTCTTTGTGTTTTAACGTTCAATGCAAAACCAACCTTTCCGAAAGGCTAAAGGATGCCAAATAGCACGGCTTCCCCCATCCTCTCCCATTTTATATTACATCCTGCATTATACTATATCTTTTTGTTAAAAGCAAGCACCAAATTACAAAAATTAATCAATATCGGCAAAAAATATACCGTGCCCAAAAAGCACGGTATAAGTCTTATGTTATCTGCCGCCGGTCTTGTCGTCAATATATTTAACGATATCGCCAATAGTCATCAGACCCGGCAGGTCCTCCTCGGCGAATGTGATATCAAACTTATCCTCGCAGATGACGACCATATCTGCCATCTCAAGCGAGTTGAGACCCAGATCGTTTACAAGCTCTGCGTCGAGTGTGATGCTGTCGGGATTAAGGCTCATCTGCTCAACAAGCAGATCTTTAAGTTGTTCAAACATGATTGACCTCGTTTATTTAAATTTTATTTCTGATGATTTTTTTGGTGGTAGTCTTTTCGAACTCGGTGTGTCTGATCTCGATATTGCGTATCTGCTTGTATGCAGGGTGCTGGCGGTTGATCGCTGCGACCTCTGCCTTGAGCTTTTCGGCGATCTGCGCCTGGTCAAGACCCTGCAGAAGATCATAATCGGGATAAATGAGTGCGGTCAAGACCTCATCGCCACCCTCGGTGACACGTGAGCAGACGACGCATTCGCGAATAAGACTGCTTTTGTATAAATATTCTTCTATCTCTTCGGGATAGATGTTCTTGCCGTTGGGCAGTATGATTATATTCTTTTTGCGACCTGTGATATAAATAAAGCCGTCCTTATCGATATAGCCATAGTCGCCTGTGCGGAAATATCCGTCGTCGGTGAAAACCGCTGCTGTTGCCTCGGGGTCTTTGTAATAGCCTATCATGACCTGAGGGCCGAGCACGCATATTTCGCCGATCTCCTCCCCCACTGCCTGACGCTCTGTGCCGTCCTGATCGTCGACAAGTATCTTGACACTGCAGCCCTCCATGCAGATGCCGACAGAGCCGCACTTCATATTATCGGGCGGATTGACCGAAACGAGAGGCGCACATTCTGTGATGCCATAGCCCTGAGCGACTGTGATGCCTACCTCATCAAAATGCGTGATAAGCGAGGGCTCGAGCGCTGCTCCGCCGCAGACGATGTATTTAAGTCTGCCGCCAAAGCCTGCGCGTATCTTTGCAAATATGACAGAGCGTGTATCAATGCCGATGTGGCGCATAGCCTTGCTTGCCGCTACGCCGAATTTAAATGCCTTTTCACGCTTGGAATTGCGTATCTCGCTCTGCACTCTGCGATACATGGTGTCGAGGAAGAGCGGAACGACTATCATGCCCGTGGGTTTGACTGTCTGAATATTCTTTGCAAAATATTTGAGGCTGTTGTTGAAAACGACCGTTGCGCCGCAAAGTATCGGCCCGAGAATGCCACAGCAGGTCTCGTACGTATGGTGCGCAGGAAGCACTGAAAAGAAAACGTCGTTCTCGTCATACGGTGTCATTGACGTGCCGCCAATGAGGCTGGCGAGAATGTTTGACTGCGCGATCATAACGCCCTTGCTTGTGCCTGTCGTGCCTGACGTGAAAATGATGGCAGCGAGATTTTTTGGATCGTTGTCGATAGTGTCTATCGCCGTATTGCCGCGCTGCAGGGTGTCTTTGCCTGTATGAATGAGGTCATAATAGCACTCGAGGCAATCGGGCTCTGCGTCGTATTTGTCAAAGCAGATGAGATGCTTGACGCAGGTCATGCGCTCTGCAAGCGATGCGAGCTTATCTGCATAAGTTTCTGAGCAGAACACAGCTTCGCACTCGGCGAGCGAAATAAAATCGGTCATTCTCTCTGTCGCAAGGTCACGGTCGATAGGCACAACGACTGCGCCTGCGGCTATCGTGGCACAATAGACCACCACCCACTCGGGGCGAGATTCAGAAACGACGGCGATATGCTTGCCCTTGTATCCACGCAGGATAAAGTATGTCGCAAGCGCCTTGACGTCGTTGAAAAACTCTTTGTATGAGACAGAGATAAGAGATTTGTCCTTCGCAAAATACTGATAGAGCGGCTTGTCACCAAAAATGGATGCCCTATCCTCTATCAGTCTGTAAAGAGTGTCATATTTTAAGAATCTGTCTTTAATGTACTTTTTGTTCATCAGCTACCTCGTCTGTGAATAAATGGTCCTAAAAACGGAATATGCAAGCACCGAAACGGCAGTGCATACAACTTTTATTATACCCAGATATCCCGACTTGTCAATAGCTTTTTTATCCGCATAAGGTGAACAAAAATATGCGGCAGGCATTTGTTGCCTGCCGCTTGCCGATTTTTTGCTATATTTATTATATTTGTTACATTTCGGAAATCAGCGAGTTGTTGAGCTCGACATATTCAAGCATAAGCGCCTTGTCGAGCTTGCCCGAAAGCAGCTTTGCCGACAGCCAGACATGGCGTGCGATGCGCTTTGCCTTTTGCTTGTCTGTGTCCTCGCCGGCATAAAGATCAGAAAGCTTTTTGATTATAGGCGATGCGACGTTTATGGCGAGCGTTTCTTTGACAGGCAGTCCGCCTGTGCCCTCTCCGCCCATCTGCATATACATGCGCATCATGTCGGACATACGTCTGCTCTCTTCGTCGCTCGAGATGAGCGCAGGTGCGCTGTTTTCATCAAGCGAAACAAACTCGTATTCGAGCGCTTCATCCCCTATCGCCTCGGCAAACGCTTCTTTGAGCTTTTCATCGCCCTCTGCCTCGTCGTCACCGTCGAGCTTGCCGACGGCAGCGTCGACACGCAAGAACTTGATGCCGCTGTTTTTGCTCTCGATATAAGTGCAATAGCTGTTGTCGAGCATCATGTCGCAGACGAGCACAGTTTCGCCCTTCTTTTCGAACAGGTCGACATAGTAATGCTGCTCGGCAAGGTCTGTTGCATAATAAACAGTGCATTCCGTGCGGTCGCCGACATACTCCTTGAGCGTGCAATAGCCGCCCGAGTTCTTTTTGAAAAGCACTATATCAGAGACTCTTTCGCTGAATTTCTCGTCCTTGATGCAGCCGTATTCGATGAACGGCTTTATGCCGTCCCAGATCTGCTCATACTTATCGCGCTCGTTGTTATAAAGCGCATTCAGCTTGTCTGCAACCTTTTTTGCAATATGCTGCGCAACACGCTTGATGTATGTGTCGCTTTGCAGATAGCTGCGTGAAACGTTGAGCGGCAATTCGGGGCAGTCGAGCACGCCCTGCAGGTTGATGAGATAAGACGGGCACGCCTCGGGGATGTTGTCAGACACAAAAACAGAGTTATAGAACAGCTTTATCTTGCTCTCATAGCTCTCATAGTCGTTCTTTTTTGCCGGGAAATAGAGAATACCCTTGAAATTGAGAGGATAATCGGCGTTGATATGCACCCAAAGCAGCGGATCGCGATAGTCGTCAAAGAGCTTTTTATAAAGTGCCTTGTATTCGTCGTCGGTGACATCCGCAGGGTTGCGCTGCCAGATGGGGTCTGTGTCGTTGACGCTTTCGCCCTCGAACGTGATGGGGTACGGCATGAACGAGCAGTATTTGTCAAGTATATAATGCAGTCTCTCGTGCTCGAGGTATTCTGCCTCGTCGTCCGAAACGTGCAGTATGATATCGGTGCCTCTGGTCTCGCGCTCGCCCTCTTCAAGCGTATACTCGCCTGCCTCGGTGCAGGTCCAATGAACGGCAGGCTCGTCCTTATATGATTTTGTAACGATCTCGGCGCTGTCGGCAACCATAAAGACCGAATAAAAGCCGAGTCCGAAATGGCCGATTATGCCGCTGTCGGAATTTTCGGCGCTCTCGTATTTCGAGATAAAGTCCATTGCGCCCGAAAGTGCTATCTGATTGATGTAGGTCTTGACCTCGTCAGCGGTCATTCCTATGCCGTTGTCGCTGAAGGTGAGCGTTTTTGCATCCTTGTCGACAGAAACGGTTATTGCATACGGTTCTGCGCTCTCGCTTGCTTCACTGAGCGAAACAAGCCTTTTGTGCTTGGTTATCGCGTCGCAGGCGTTGGAAAGTACCTCACGCACGAATATGTCCTTGTCGGAATAAAGCCACTTTTTTATGACCGGAAATATATTTTCGGTATTGACGGAAATACCGCCCTTTTCTTGTTGCATTATAAGCAAACCTCCTGTGATGCTTTTTCTTTACAAAGTATATAACACAGAAAAATACAGCTTTTCGCTGTATTTTTCAAAAAAATATTTTGCTTTTTTGTCTTTAAGAATTATGCGTTCTCTTCGGGAGTCTCTTCGTCAAACGAGCAAACGATGTCGTCTTCGTCGGCGTCGAGGTCGCAAAAATCTTCATCGATCTCGTCGAAGTCAGGCTCTTCAAAGGTCTTTTGGCACTCTTTTTGGTCAAGATAAAGCAGTGCTGCGCCACCGATGGTGCCTGCTCCTGCTATCACTGCAAACACTGTTGAAAGCTTTTGCTGCTTTTTGGCAGTGCAGAGGAATGCAATAAAGAAGGCAAGCGACTGGACGAAAAGGTAGATAGCGATGATAAACTTAGGCCTTTTTTTCATTATTAATACCTCCGTGAAAAATGGTCCTTGCTGCCGATCTGTCAGATCTTGCAGATATATTTAAGATAAGCGTTGATGAATTCGTCGAGCTCGCCGTCCATGACCGCCTGAATGTTGCCTGTCTCGCAGCCTGTGCGGTTGTCCTTGACGAGCGTGTAGGGCATAAACACATAGCTGCGTATCTGGCTGCCCCACTCAATATTCATTTTTGTGCCGTTGATCTGGTCTATGCGCTCGAGGTGCTCACGCTCTTTGATCTCGAGCAGCTTGCTCTTGAGCATACGCATTGCGGTCTCGCGGTTCTGAACCTGCGACCTCTCGGTCTGGCAGCCTACGACTATGCCTGTGGGAATATGCGTTATGCGTATTGCAGAGTCTGTCTTGTTGATGTGCTGACCGCCTGCGCCACTCGATCTGTGGGCGACTATCTGAAGGTCCTCATCCTTGATCTCGATATCGCAGTCGTCGTTGAACTCGGGCAATACCTCAACAGATGCAAACGAGGTGTGGCGCCTGCCCGACGAGTCGAACGGGCTGACTCTGACGAGCCTGTGTATGCCTGCCTCTGATTTGAGATAGCCGTATGCATTCTCGCCCTCGACGAGGAACGAAACTGATTTAATGCCTGCTTCGTCGCCGTCGAGATAATCAAGCACCTTGAGCTTGAATTTGCGGCGCTCGGCGAACATGCAATACATACGGTAAAGCATCTCTGCCCAGTCCTGTGCCTCTGTGCCGCCTGCGCCAGGGTGTATCGAAATGATGGCGTTGTTGCCGTCATATTCGCCCGAAAGCAGGACCTCGATCTTTTGACGCTCGTATTCGGCGCTGACGTCGTTGAACATCGTTTCGACCTCAGGTACAGAATCCTCATCGTCGGTCTCTATTGCAAGGTCGATGAGCGTATCGACCTCTTCAAAATCATGCTTTAATCTCAAAAACGCATCGAGCACGCGCTTTTTGCTTTTTAATTGTCTGAGAACCGCCTGAGCCGACTCACGATCGTCCCAAAAGCCCTGCGCAGAAACCTTTGTTTCAAGCTCGTCGACCTCTGCTTTAAGCTGGTCGGCGTTGATCGAGAGCCCGAGCTGCTCGACGCCCTTGCGCAGTTCTTTCATATCAGTGCGGTACTGTTCGAGTTTAACTATCAAACCAAACCTCACAAAACTATAGTACAAACTGTTGTTATAAAAGACAAAACCCCTTATATGTTTCATCTATACACATTATATTACTTAAAGCCATAAATGTCAAGTGCATTATCGCTTTTTGCCGAAAAAACACAAATGGGGCTGCAAAAAGCACAGCCCCTGCAATCACCTCTGTAAGCCGGGTTCTGTCGGGAACGATCATCTATCTTGCACAAATGTTGCCATTTGCGTCTATGCCACCTTTAGAAGCGTGCCGAGCAAGCATTGAATGCTTCTGTATGCGGTGTTGCTCCGGATAGGGTTTACATGGCCGCGGCGTCTCCGTCGCGCCGGTGAGCTCTTACCTCGCCTTTCCATCCTTGCTCACGCAAAAGCGTGGGCGGTATATCTCTGTTGCACTAGCCCGTAAGTTGCCTTAGGCAGACGTTATCTGTTATCCTGCTCTGCGGAGCCCGGACTTTCCTCACCACGGGACCTTTCGGTATGCCGTGGCGTGATCGTTCAAAGTGGTTGCGGTCATATAATATCACATAAATTTATTTTTGTCAAACGGTTGATTATTTAAACCAAAAGTTATATAATTACTCAGCCGACCAATTATTTGGGAGTGTATTTAAGGTTTGGAGCGTGTTTTTTATGCTTTTTGAGTATTTTGAAAAATATCAGAATAAAAAGATCGGCTTTGTCGGCTGCGGTGTTTCTAACCTGCCGATATTGCGACTTGCCGCATCGTATGGCATCAGGACTGTCGTCAGAGACAAAAAGAAGCTGTCCGAGGATGTTGATAAAGAACTGCAGGCGCTGGGAGCAGAGCGCAAATACGGTGACCGCTATCTCGACGATATATCCGAGAGCATCTTGTTTCTGTCGCCCGGGGTCAGGAGCGATCTGCCGCAGCTTATAAAGGCTTCGATGAGCGGAGTCAAAATAACAACAGAGATGAGCGAGTTTTTTGACCTGTGCCCCTGCCCTATCTTTGCGGTGACAGGCAGCGACGGCAAAACGACAACGACAACGATCATTTCAAAGCTTTTGACCGAGGCGGGCTATAACGTCTATCTCGGCGGCAATATAGGCATCAATCTTTTCTGCGAGCTCGACAACATCAAAAAGACAGACTATGCTGTCGTTGAGCTGTCAAGCTTCCAGCTTATGAAGATGCACACATCCCCTCGCTGTGCCGTGGTGACCAATATTTCACCCAACCACCTCGACTGGCACACCGACATGGATGAATATATCAGAGCCAAAATGAACATCTGCCGTTATCAACGTCGCGGCGACTCTTTGGTGCTGAATTTCGATGATCCTCACACCACAAAATTCGTGCACGCTTCGGCGGCAAAATGCGTCTTTACCTCGGCGCACCACAGGATCAGGAGTGGTGTCTATTATTCTGACGGATATATCTGGCGTGACGGCAAAATGCTCATGCCTCGCAGCACTATAATACTGCCGGGCGTGCATAATGTTGCCAACTATTGCGAAGCGATCGCGGCGGTCGGCAAGCTTGTCACAGACGAGCAGATAATCAAGGTCGCATCGACCTTTGGCGGTGTCGAGCACAGATGTGAGCTTGTGCGTGTCAAGGACGGCGTCAGATATTATAATTCCTCGATAGATTCAAGCCCGTCGAGAACCTCGGCGTGCCTTCGGGCCTTTGACGGCAAGGTGATATGCATCTGCGGAGGCTACGACAAAAAGATACCGTTCGAGCCTCTTGCCGAGGTTTGCATCGAAAAGGCAAAAAAGGTCATTCTGACAGGTGCTACGGCAGACAGGATACAAGAGGCGTTCGACAAGGCGGGCTTCAAGGATTATGTACGTGCCGACGATCTCGAGAGCGCAACTAAGCTTGCCGAGTCGATCGCCGAGGATGGTGACGTGGTCGTGCTTTCGCCTGCTTGCGCAAGCTTTGATGCTTTTAGGAACTTTGCCGAGCGCGGCGAGATATTCAAAAAAATAGTAAACAGCTTATAATTGACATAAACAGGAGGACAGAATGAAGGAATTATCAGAGATCATTTCGTGCTTATGCGACGCAAATGCGGTATGCGGCAGAGAATATGCGGCATTTGATCATCTGCAAAGCAATTTCGGCGGTCTTTTTGACGAATGCCGTATGACGCCTGTCGGCAGCTTTGTGGGTATTATCAAGGCTAAGCACGACAACGCAAGGACTGTTTTGATAGATGCCCCTCTCGACGAGCCGGGCTTTACAGTCACAAAGATATGCGGCGGCGGATTTTTAAAGGTCTGCGCAAACGGACAGACAGACACACGCACACTTTCGGCATCTGACGTCACGGTGCTTGGTAAAAGGGCGATAAACGGCGTTTTCACATCCACTCCCCCTCACCTGCAGGCACCCGGCGATTCGGACAAGCCGTTGACAATAGACGGCTTTTATATCGACACGGGACTTTCTGACGAGGAATGCAGAGCAAGCGTCAGTGTTGGCGATGTAGCTATTCTCAGCTCTCGGTGCACTATGCTCTTGAATGGCAATATGACAGGCAGAGCACTTTCAAACAAGGCTTGCATGGCTGCGGCGATAAATGCTTTGCAGGAGCTTGGCAAAGAGCACAAGGTTAACATAATATGCCGTTTCACAGCAGGCACCGAGGTCGGCTCAAAGGACGCAAAGACCACGCTCGGATATGATATCGACTATGCGATAATCATTGACAGGGCGAACGCATATACGGTCGGCGCTCCCGAAAGAAGCAAGGGTATTGCTCTTGGCGGCGGAGCGGTCATTTCTTACACTGCCGCATCGTCTGTCAGATTTACAAAATGCGCCGCAGGTGTTGCAAAGCAGCACGGCATCATGCATCAGCTCACAGCAGACGGCAACGGCACGGCATCTGACATTACCTCGGTCGCTATTGCGACGCACGGTGCGCACACCTGTCTTATAGAATTGCCTGTCAAGAACCGCCGCACACAGTCTGAGATAGTCAATATTTCGGATGCCGAGGCGATCAAAGAGCTTTGCTCTGCCCTGATATGCAGATTGGAGGACGATGAAAATGTTTGAAAGAATAAAAAAATATTGCAATTTCGCCGCTCCTTCGGGCTATGAATTTCTCATGCACGACATGATCAGAGCCGACATCGAGTCTTATGCCGATTCGATCGAAACAGACGGCATGGGCAATCTTGTTGCTTTTAAAAAGGGCAAGCGCACCCCCTCTGCCCCGATAGTCGTTTCTGCTCATATGGACGAGGTCGGCATGATGGTCAGCTATGTGACCGACGACGGCAGGATATATTTTTCACCTGTCGGCGGCATCGACCGCAGAGTGCTTGCAGGCAAGCGAGTGATCGTCGGCGACAAGCAGATAGACGGCGTAGTCGTTTCAAAGCAGATGCACCTTTTGCCACCCTCCGAGAGAGGCAAGTGCGATGATTCGTCCGAAATGTACATCGACATTGGCGCAGGATCGAGCGACGAGGTTCTGGAGCTTATAAGCATTGGCGACCCTGTCGCATTTATTCCCAACTATGCCGAGTTCGGCGACGGCTTTGTCAGATCAAAGGCGATCGACGACAGGCTCGGCTGTGCGGTGCTCGCAGAGCTTATCAGACAGGAGCTTGAATACGACACCTATTTTGCATTCTGCGTTTCTGAGGAATGCGGCTGCTTTGGTGCTCAGGCGGTATGCAAGCGCATTAAGCCCGGCTTGGCAGTTGTGGTCGAGTCGACGACCGCAGGCGACATCGCAGGTGCTCCCGAGCACAAAAAGGCGTGCTGCCTCAGAGAGGGCGCTGTCGTTTCGCATATGGACAACGGCACGATATACGACCGTGAAACTGTCGAAGGCGTTATGGCACTCGCCGACGAAAAGGGCATAAAGGCACAGCTTAAAAACATCGTCGCAGGCGGCAACGAGGCAAAGGCTTATCAGACCTCGAGCGCAGCCTGCAAGGTGGTTGCAATAAGCTGCCCGACCAGATATATTCACTCTCCTGCGTGCGTAGCTGCAAAGCAGGATATGCAGGCGGTATACGAGCTCGTCGCCGCTATAATCGAAAGGGGTATTTAATTATGCAAAAATCTATCAGCCGCTATATTTCGGCATTTTCAGTTACAGGGCGCGAGCACGCGCTGGCAGAGATCATCGCAGCAGATATGCAGCCTGTTTGCGACGAGATACACACCGATGCGATGGGCAACCTCATCTGCTTTAAAAAGGGCAAGGACCATTCAAAAAAGCTGATGATCGCTTCGCACATGGACGAGATCGGACTCGTTGTCACTTTTATAGAAAAAAACGGATTTATCAGAGTTGCCAACGTCGGCGGCATCAATGCGATCGCTTCGTCAGCGCACAAAGTTGTTTTTGAGAACGGCACAAAGGGCGTTGTCGTTATGCAGCCCAATGTCAAGGAGAACCAAAAAGCAACAGATCTGCTTGTGGATATCGGCGCTTCAAATTACGCCGAGGCTGCACGCAAGGTCAAGGTCGGCGATGTATGCGCAATAATGCAGGCTATTCAAAGGCTCGGCACGCACAGAGTAGCCGCAAAGGCACTTGACGACCGCATATGCTGCGCTATCAGCTATGAGGCGGCACTTAAAGCAGAAACTCCCGCTTATGATACTTATTATGTATTCACTGTGCAGGAGGAGGTCGGCTGCCGTGGTTCAAAGGCTGCCGCAAACACGATCGAGCCCGACTATGCGATAGCACTTGACGTCACCCCCTGCGGCGACGTTCCGGGAAGTCCTACTCTGCCTGTCACACTCGGCGGCGGCGCTGCTGTCAAGGTCAAGGATGCTTCTGTCGTATGCTCACATATGCTGAACGAGCGACTCGTCTCTCTCGCAAAGGAACACGGCACAAAATGGCAGTATGAGGTGCTTACCGCAGGCGGAACAGACACTTCTTCGATGCAGATAGCGGGCGACGGCTGCCACGCAACCTGCATTTCTCTGCCGACACGCTATGTACACACCCCTGTTGAAACCTTTGACCTGCGTGATTTTGATGCGTGCGTCGAATTGCTTTGTGCCTTTATTACGGAGGGCATCGGATAATGGTCGACTTTAAGATACTCGCTGCCGAATGCGAAAAGGAACTATCGGGCGTATTTGCGGAGCTCGACAGCGTTTCGCAAAAATGCACCGAAAAGGTGCTTAAAGCATTTGAAAAATACCGACTCGCCGAAACGCATTTCGCACCTTCGACAGGCTATGGCTATAACGACGAGGGACGCGATGTTTGCGAAAAAATATTTGCCGAGGTCTTTGGTACAGAAGAAGCGATTGTCAGACACAACATCATCTCGGGTACACACGCTATCTCGATCGGGCTTTTCGGCTTGCTCAGACCCGGTGACACGATGCTTTCTGTTACCGGAATGCCCTATGACACGATAGAGCCGGTCATCGGCATCAAGCCTGCGGCAGGCTCGCTTGCAGAGTATGGTGTCAGGTTCGACAAGATCGACATGGTCGACGGCAGGGTCGATATCGAGGCGGTCAAAAAATATCTTTTGAACGACAAGACTGTCAAGATGGTCTATATACAGCGTTCAAAGGGTTATCTTGCGCGCAGAACTCTGACTGTCGACGAGATAAACGAGGTCTATAAGGCAGCAAAATCGGTCAGCAACGCATTCGTTGTGGTCGACAACTGCTATGGTGAGTTTGTAGAAACATCAGAACCCACCGCAGACCTCATCATCGGTTCACTTATCAAGAACGCTGGCGGCGGCATCGCAGAATGCGGCGGCTATCTTGCAGGAACTGCAGAGGCGGTCGAGCTTGCTTCTTACAGGCTGACCGTTCCCGGAGTCGGCAGAGAGGGCGGCGCAAGCCTCGGACAGACCAAGAATATGCTCAAGGGACTGTTCCTCGCTCCTCATGCTGTTGCGCAGGCGATAAAGACCGCGCATTTCGCTGCGGCGCTGTTTGAAAAGCTCGGCTATAACGTCATGCCAAAGCCGCTTGAAAAGCGCTCATGCCTTATTCAGACGATAGATCTTTGTACCAAAGAAAAAATGCTCGCATTCTGTCGCGGCTTGCAGGCGGGCTCCCCTATCGATTCGTTTGTCGAGCCTGTCGGCTGGGCTATGCCGGGCTATGACTGCGAGGTCGTCATGGCTGCAGGTGCGTTCACCCAGGGCTCGTCGATAGAGCTTTCTGCCGACGGCCCGCTCGAAGAACCCTATCGCATTTATTTGCAGGGCGGACTTACCTATGAGAGCGGCAAATACGGCGTTCTCAAAGCTGCCGAAGAGGTTTTGAAGGTATAAATTAACAATAAAAGCACGGCGTATGTGTTTGCATATGCCGCAGCCTGAAGACAAAAAGGAGTTCCGCATCGAGCGGAGCCCCTTTTTTTGTGCGATTTATGCAATTTACGCGAAAGCGGGTTTGCAGGGAAAGAAATCGAGGAAAAATGCAAAAAGCTGCGATGATTTCAGGGCCTTTTTCGCCCTGAAATCCAACAAACACGCGAGTTTTTTAAGATTTAGGCATGCGTAAGTAAGCCCGACCTTCATTTCCATCCGGGCTTTGCCTATAAGTTGCGTATAGCGGAAACCATGATGCTCCTTTGCTGTGCCAAAAATCCGTTCGATGGTTTCCTTTCGTTTATCGTAAAGCTCTTTGCTTCCTATCGTGTGGCGAATCTCCTCGCAGAGTTCGATATATGATTCCCATACATGGCGAGTTACGACTTTTACATGATTTGCGCTCTCTGTACACTGGTGGAGATGTGGACAACTCGCGCATTCCGTTCCGCAGCTTTTGTATTCTCTGTATCCGTCACGATTTGTTGTGGAATAATTCAGCACTTTTCCATTAGGGCAAATGTAGCAATCGTAATATTCGTCATAAACATAATCGTGTTTCTTGAAAAATCCGCTTTTGGTTTTGGGGCGCTTGTAGGGAAAGATCGGGGTGATATTGTTTTCGATGAGAAGCTTGGCAATGGCAGGGGTCTTGTATGCTGAATCTGCGATGATGCATTCGATTTCAAAGGGAAGAAGCTTGTCGTAAAGCGATTTAAATGTTCTGCTGTCGTGATAATTGCCCGGGTTGACAGAATATCCCATGATCCAACCGTACTTGTCGCAGGCTGTTTCTACTGCAAATGCAAATACCTGCTTGTGCTCGCCTTTGTGGAACCAGCCGCTGTCGGGATCTGTGGTGCTGCGCTTCTCTTCTTTCAATTCGCCGCTTCCGTCGCCGCCGTGGTCATCGCTGTCTTTCAGCGGCTTTTTGCCGTGCTCGGCTCTGTCGGCCGCGATCTCTTCCTGAAGCTGCTGTTATGAGTTTGCGGAAGATAACTATTTTATAAAAAAAGATCCTTGGGACTACGAAAACGAATTTAGAATCGTTATCAAGACAAAAGACCGCACAGAATATGAATACTTAGACTTGGAAATACCAGATGTGCTATTAAGCGAATTATCATTTTGTTTTGCACCTGAAATGAGCGAAGAAGAGATCCACATGGCTATAAGCAATAGTGAAATATTGCAAAGCTACCTTTCGCATGGCAATTGGTCGCGCAGTAAACTCAATGTCAAAATGCATTTGCTTGATAGATCTCGTCTTGACCTTCACAGCATCTTTTTCGATGATTTTAATGAGATTTTCAATGAGAAAAAAGATTTAGAAAAGATTTGCGGAATAATTAAAAACAACAATGTGTGTCAAAACGATCTGCGACTTGCAACAGTATAGTTCATTCTAAAGTGCGACCCCGATAGTAAAACAGAAGTGTGCAGCCCAAAAGGGCTGCACATTGCTTTATAGAGGCTTTTTTGTTATGCCAAGGGGATATTGAAAAAGCTACGGTATTGAAACCGCAGCTTTTTTTGTTATGTTTATTTATGATACAATTTTTTAGTCTGATAGACAGGCTCGCAGGTGAGGTTGATACCAAGTTTTTTGATGAGCTTGACGTCGACCTCGCTCAATATGACCGACGAATGCATTTCGCTGCCTGCGAGGCCGCAGAGGCAGTCGATAGCGCGCCGTGCGTTGGGGTCGGTGGTTGCGCAGATAGCGAGCGCGATCAGTATCTCATCGAGGTGGAGTCTGGGGTTGGAGTTGCGAAGGTAGAGTGTTTTGAGCTCGCGGGTCGGTTCTATGACCGAGGGCTGCATAAGCAGCACGTCGTCGGGGATGCCCGCAAGGTATTTCAGTGCGTTGAGCAGCATTGCAGAGGATGCGCCGAGCAGAGAGCTGGTCTTGCCTGTGATTATATGGCCGTCGGGCAATTCTATCGCGGCGGCAGGCATACCTGTCTGTGCGGCACGTTCCATTGCATAAGAGGCTACGCGGCGGTATTCGGGGGTAATTCCGCACTGCTTCATGAGCAGTTCGATCTTAAACACGACGTCCTCTTCGGCGAGTCCCTTGCGGAGGTTGCAGCGTGCATCATAATAGCGGCGGACTATTTCATTATAAGATGCCTCGCAGCAGACCTTGTCGTCGGTGATGCAATAGCCTGCCATATTGACGCCCATATCCGTGGGAGAGCTATATACGCTCGAGCCGAATATCTGTGTGAATATAGCGTTCAGCACGGGGAAGATCTCAACGTCGCGGTTATAATTGACCGTGGTGACGCCATAGGCTTCGAGGTGGAACGGGTCGATCATATTGACGTCCTTGAGGTCGGCGGTGGCTGCTTCGTATGCTATGTTCACGGGGTGGCGAAGCGGCAGATTCCAGATTGGGAATGTTTCGAATTTTGCATAGCCTGCTTTGATGCCGCGCTTATTTTCGTGATAAAGCTGCGACAGGCAGGTCGCCATCTTGCCGCTGCCCGGTCCGGGAGCGGTTACCACGACGAGCTCGTGAGAGGTCTCGATATAATCGTTTTTGCCGAAGCCCTCGTCGCTGACGATGCGCTCGACATTCTGCGGATAGCCCTCGATGATATAATGGCGGTAGGTCTTGACACCGAGCGCTTCAAGTCGCTTGGCAAAGGCGTTTGCGGCCTCCTGCCCTGTATACTGCGTCAGAACTACGCTGCCGACAAACAGTCCGCACGCTCTGAAAGCGTCGATAAGCCTCAGAGTATCGAGGTCATAGGTAATACCAAGGTCGCCCCTGACCTTGTTTTTTTCGATGTCAAACGAGTTGACGACGATGACCATCTCGCATTTATCCTTGAGCTCCATCAGCATCTTGATCTTGTTGTCGGCGTTAAAGCCCGGCAGGACGCGCGATGCGTGAAAATCATCAAAAAGCTTGCCGCCGAATTCGAGATAAAGCTTGCCGCCGAACGAAGCGATGCGTTTTTTGATCTGCTCAGATTGCAGACTGATATACTTTGCACTGTCAAAACCGATTTTCATAACTTCCACCCCTATTATAAAATATCAACTATCGAGTTTATCATTCTTGAGGCGACTTGTCAACTGCAAAATCGCCAAAAAACTGCACGAAATTTCTATAAAGCAAAATGCCGCCAATGACAAGAAACGCCGCAGGCTTGCTGCCTGTGAGGTTCTTATCTCAGACGGCATTATTATTTTGTTTATCGCCCTTTTTGTCAGAAAAGCCTGTCGGGATATACACCGTCGGCGATAAGCTTTGACAGCATCGCCATCACCTCGGGCTTGTCTGCGGCATAGGTTACGCCGAACCATTTTGCATCTGTCGGAATGATCTTGACCTTGCATTTGCCCAGCGCTATGCACTCGCCTATTGCGGTGCTCAAGACATATTCGGCAGTCGGGCTATCGCCGTTTTGCGCAAGAAACGCGTCGAAACGCTCTGAAAACAGGTCAAATACCCTTTGATCAAAGCCCCAGAAATTCATCGAAACGGCGCTCTTTGGGTCGAGCTCATGGTATACCTCGTCCGCATCGATATATGCTGCGCCTGTTTCGGTCGCTACAATACGCTTGCGCTCGACTATCTGCGACAGCAGGTCGCCGTCGGACTTGAGGCAGACGGCACGTGTCACATGGCCGTTCTTGCTCAAGGTGTTGCAAAGCACATAGCCAGGCATACTGAAAACAGGAATGTCGGAATCGGTGCTTGCTTTGAGATATTCTGCCATCTTGACAAAGGTCTCTCTGCCATAAAAATCGTCGGCGTTGATGACCGCAAAGGGTTCTTTAACTATATCGCGGCACGCAAGCACGGCATGAACTGTGCCCCACGGCTTTTGACGAACAGTCTCTCGATAAGCATCGGGCACATCATCCATGCATTGAAAAGCATAATCCACCCTGATGTGTCCCTCAAGACGCTTGCCGATGGTCGACTTAAATATCTCGTGATGCTCGGGACGTATGATAAGCACGACCCTGTCAAAGCCCGCTCTGATGGCGTCGTAAATAGAATAGTCTATAATAAACTCGCCGTGTTTGTTGAGCGGATCGGCCTGCTTGATGCCGCCGTATCTGCTGCCGAGCCCGGCAGCCATTATAACTAATGTCATTTTTAGTGCATGAGCGAAACAGCGGGTATTTTTGCCCAGTCGTTACGTCCTATAACGCCGCCGCCGTCTCTGAGAATCAGGTTGCGCCAAGTGCCTTTTTTGACATCATCCTCGTTGGTGGAGTTGATAGAGAATGTAAGTCCGATCGTTTCGAGATCTTCGATAGATACATCAAACTCGGACATATCAAAGGCGATCTCATAAACGGTGGTCTGTGCCTTGTCATCTCTCTTGCAAACAGCCTTGCCCATAAAGGTCTTGTTCTTGGGGCTGTTCTCGTAATAGCAGGTCTCGCCCTCGTCATTGACTGCAAAGCCATAGGCTCTGACTATGCCGTCGTTGTCGGCGGTCTTGTCAATGACGTGGTCGTAATGCTCGCCGATGTATTCGCCCTTGGGGTCTTCAACAGAAAGCTTGACCTGTATGCACTCGTACTTCCACATGCCGTTTGCTTCGGCAGGCGTGACGGGGCAATAATGATAAGGAGAGTTTACGACGACTGCAAGATAGATATACTGATCGTCAAAGCAGACATAGTATTCTGCAGTGGTATAATAGTTGCCGTCGCTAAAGCTCGAATAGGTCCATTTTGAGTTGTTTTCGTCGATGGTGTCGACCTTATAGAACTGCCATTCGCTGTCGATGACGCCGTCGATGGTTATGGGCGTATCTGTCTTGGTGATGGTATAGCCGACATTACATGTCTGAACGCCTGCGACGAACAGCGAGGTGTCGCCGTCAACGCGCAGCATACGGTCGAGCATATCGTCCTGTGCCTCGTGGATAACGAGGACAAAGCCGTCGGCGGGTATCGCTATATCGGCGCCGTCATACTCGCCCACTCCTTTTTTGGAGGTGATGAACGTGCCGAAGCGTGAATGATCATATTCGGCAACAAAAATCGCATAAGCCTTGCTGTCGCCCTCGAATGCGATGTGATCGCTGAAATAGTCGTATGTAAATATCGCAACATCGCCGTAGCCTGCTTTCTCATTGACCTTGGTCAGTCTGATAGAGGTCGCATCGGTAGCGCGAAGATTGGTCGAGATGGCTGCTGTCGAAATAAAGTTGGAGATATAGGGCGGGATCTCAAGCGCAACATCACTTGAGGTATCGTCGCTATTGTCCTCGGTGCTTGATTCTGTGCTGTCCTCGTCAGAGGATTCTGCTTCTGAGCTTTCGGACTCGTCGCTCGGCTCTGCCTCGCTTTGCTCCTGATCGCTCTCTGCGGGAGCGCTCGATTGATCTGCCGACTGGTCTGCCTTTGACGTGTCACCGTTTGTGTCGGTGCAGGCGGCAAATGATAATAAAACTGCTATAATGCACAAAAGTGCCAATAACTTTCGCATAATTTCTGCCTCCGAATGTTTATATTGACTGTATTATAACATATCAAAGGCAAAAAAGCAACCGTATAAATAATTTGTTTTTGGCGTTGACAAAATCGTCGCTATCTGCTATGCTTGTGCTTAATCATGTCTTGGAGAGTGGATGGAATGTATAACAGAAACGATAACAACATCAACAATGATCAGCTCGAAAATACAGAATACTCGGCAAGAACGACCGCCGTTTTGCGTGAAATAGGCGTTCGGGCGAACACAAAGGGCTTTAAATACCTGCGCACGGCAATACTGCTCACGCTTGATGATCCCGGCATAATATGTGCTGTGACAAAAGAGCTTTATCCTGCGGTGGCAGAGCAATACGGCACGACGGCGTGCAGTGTTGAAAGGGCGATGCGCAGTGCGATAGAGCACGCATGGAACAAGGGCGATATTGCGGCGCTCGGCAAGTATTTTGCATACGATCTGACATCGTATCAGCCCCGCCCTGCCAACTCATTTTTTATCGCAACTATCGCTGAATACATCAAATATTGCTAAAAAACGATCCTCTGCCATACGCCCTGCAGAGGATCGATCTTTTATTATTTTATGTTTATGCGTTTGCCTGAGAAATGCGTATGTTGATGAGAGATATAAGCTTGTCAAGCTCGGCATCGTCGGTCTTGATAAACTCGTTTTGAGTGCCGTCTGTCATGCTGAGTCTGACATATCGATAGTCGGCAAGCTCAGAAAGAGTCTCGGGCTTGTATGCCTCGGCGCTTGCAATGTCCTTAAAACGATAGGAGCGCATATATTTTGTGCTCTTATCTGTTGTCAGCGACTGCGAATAAAAGCCGACGAGCAATTCGTTTGTCGCAAAATAGCAGCCTGTTATAGCGTATTCAGACGTGCGAAATCTCGTGTCGGAGCCGCATTTGATCTGAACATCGTCACCATACAAAAAGCTCGACGAAAACGAAACCTTGGTGTTGTCGACAGAGTCGATCGAGTGGCTGTGTGCATTATTTTTGTTGATGCAGTCGCCGACATAGCTGATGAACTCTTTTTTGAAATCTTCAGCCAAATTGTCGCATATCTCGTCATATTCTTTGTCCTTCATAGAATAGCTCGAAAAAACAAAGCCAAGAACGCAGGCGACGACGCCGATTCCGCCGCAGATATACCACAGCTCAAAAACACGCAGGAACAGCACGAGCGCTCCTATGCCTGTCAGCACCCAGCAGACTATCGCTAGCTTGCTGAAGAGCGTTGCCGAGAAATACTTTTTGTTGTGTTCGTAGTTCATAAATGCTCCCTAATAAATAATTATATCATATGCACATATTATACATTAGCGCTATGCCTATTGTCAATAGTTTATTGTGCAGAAATTGGCAAGTGCTTGGTGATAAAGTCGCTTTTTGTGATTGATTATAGTCTGTTTTGCACAGAAAAATATTGACACAGAGACATTTTGGGGTTATAATAACAAAAAACAAATCAGGAGGAACATCAGCATGAGGATCATTACGGTAAGTCGTCAATTCGGCAGCGGAGGTCGAGAGATCGCCAAGCGTTTATCGGACGCTTTAGGCATTGCATATTACGACAAAGAGATACTGACAGCCATAGCAAAAGAATCGTCGCTTGACGAGGGCTATGTCGAGCGCACGCTCGAGGCGAGCATAAGTGCATACCCTGCCACGATATCGCATTCTTTTGCAATGCTCCCCTATTTCAGTGCGAGCGCAGCACAGCTTCACGCCGTGCAGTATAAGATCATAAGGCAGCTCGCCGAAAAAGGCGATTGCATCATCGTCGGCAGAGCGGCAGATTGCATACTTGCTGATTTCAATCCTTTCCGCATATTTGTCTATGCCGATATGGAGTCAAAGGTCGCACGTTGCCGCAGCAGAGCCTCGGAGGACGAGGACATGAGCGACAAGGACATAATCAAGATGATCAAAAAGATCGACAAGAGCCGTGCCGAGAATCACGATCTCGTTTCGAGTACGAGCTGGGGCGATATGGCTTCATACGATCTTTGCATCAACACGAGCCATATTTCGATCAAGACGGTGACGCCGATATTGGCTGACTATATCAAGGCACATTTCGAGGCAACCGAATAATTTTTGCGGCTGAGTCAAAAGCTCAGCCGCAATTTATGTTTTATTTTAGTTTCGGTGGCTAAAATATAAGCATGATCTTGGATATACTACACTTTGGAGGGTGTTTATGACCTGCAAAAAACTGATATGCGCACTGTTTGCATTGCTGCTTTGCCTGCAGCTTGCAGCATGTGCGGTGACCGAAAAGCCGAGCGATGATCAATCGGCAGATGCTTCTGTTGGCGACACTTCAATTATAGGCAGTGGCAAAAAGAGCTATTCCTTTCCGACGTCGGCAGATTCGCAGTTTGCATACAGCGGCTCTGAAATAAGATTTGTGCCGACGGGATTTGACTCGAATGCCATGACTATTTCAGGCAATACCGCAACAGAGGCCGGCGAATATACGGCGGTCATCTCGCTTACAGATCTCGAGAACACGTCATGGATCGATGGCACGACAGACGATGTCTATATCATCTGGTCGATAACAAAGGAGCCGACCGACTATACCTTGACAAAGGTTTCCGACGGCAGGCTTAATGTTGTAAGTATCGACGGTGAAAGCAATTACAGCGCCGACATAGTTTTCCCTTTGGGAGCGACGTATCAGCTTTCAAAAGGCGGCAGACTTACATTCTTTTATGATGAAAAGAGCGAAGATGCGATAGTGTTTGAGCTTGTCGGCACTTTCTGCGGCTCGGTCGCGTTTGATATAAATGAGGACACTGACCTCGAGATAGACCTTTGCGGCTTTGAAATAGTCGCATACAACGACTGCCCGATATATATTTCGAGCGCCGCAAACGCCGATATTTCGGCGAAAAAGGATACGGAAAACAAGATAACCGACAAAAGATCAGAGGCGACCGAGCTCAAGAGCGCGATATATTCCGATTGCGACCTCAAGCTCAAGGGCAGCGGCAAGCTGACTGTTGTTTCGGACAACAATAACGGCATTCATTCAAAGGATGACCTCGACATTCAAAAGCTGACTCTGTATGTTTCGTCGGTCGACAATGCCTTAAAGGGCAACGACGGCGTCAGAATTAAATCGGGCGAGCTGACTGTCATCTCACGCAAGGGCGACGGCATCAAAACATCAAGCTCGGATGTTTCGGCAAAAGGCAATCAGAAGGGCGACGTCGTCATTGAGGACGGCAAAATAAACATTTTTGCTGCCTGCGACGGCATCGATGCTGCACACGACGTGCTTTTGGAGGGCGGTGAGATATCAATACTCACCGACAAATATTCGGAATATTCCGAAGAAGTCACGGCAGTCACCGAGGGAACTTATTATATCAGAGCTACGAGCGATGAATATGCTTTTTCGATCTGCTATAAGAACGCAAGCGGCGACACTCTGTGGGTCAATACCGACGGCAATTATAAAGCTGTCAACGCAGGACCCGAGAACTACTATTATTATTCCGTGCAAAAGCCGAGCGGCTATGACACGCTTACGGTGTATGTCTATAAGTCGGGGCAAAAGCAGGGACAGGCAGAGGATTATTATAAGGCTTCCGAAGAAATGGCTGTCAACTCAAGCTATGACACGATCGCCTTCGGCAGGCAAATGCGCCCAGGGTTCGGCAGCAGGGACGAGAAATTTGAGTGGACCAATTACGGCACCAACGATTTTGGCGGCGGCCACGGCGGACCGGGAGGCCCCGGCGGAGGCTTCGGCGGCATGAACGAGGGCAACACCGACAAGGGCGACCATTCGACCAAGGGAATAAAATCGGCGAACGAGATAACCGTAAACGGCGGCAATATCACGATAAGCTCGTATGATGATTCGCTTCACGCCAATAACGGCAATACTTTTGACAACGGCAAGGCTCCGCTCGGCAATGTCACAATTAGCGGCGGTACCCTCACCCTCTCATCAAACGACGACGCGATACACGCCGACGGAACTGCAACCATAGCAGGCGGTACGATAGATATTAAAGCCTCTTATGAGGGCATCGAGGGCGACAACGTCGTTATCAGAGGCGGCGACATATCTGTTGTCGCATCCGACGACGGCATCAACGGAACCGCGACCGACGGCGAAAGCATTATTATTTCGGGCGGCACGCTTTATGTTTATGCAGGTGGTGACGGTGTCGATTCAAACAGCCGCTCAAGCTATGACGGCATACTTTTTGCGGGCGGCAACAGCGTTATTATTTCGACAGGACGCGGCGATTCTGCGATCGATACAGAAAGAGGCTATAAATACACAGGCGGCACCGTTGTTGCTGTCGGTGCTATGGGCGGAATGCAAAACGAGACGGTCAACTGTCAGAATTTCAATTCGATAGCAAGCAGGTCGAGCGTCAATCTTTCGGCAAGCTCATACCTCACAGTTGACGGAATATTGACTCTCAAAATGCCGTGCTCGCTTAGCTCTTATGTCGTTGTGCTCGGCAAAACGAACGCCAAGATCACTTCGGCGACACAAACCACCGCAGCGCTTGACAAAAACGGCGTCTGCTGGGGTGAATAAAAAGCTGTAAAAAAACAAAAGTGCAGTCTTTTTTCAAGGCTGCACTTTAATTATGCGTATTTATATTCAGCTTGCGAGCAGGTCGCTGCCAGGGATATGCTTGACTAATATGCCGTGGACAACATATCTTTCGTTGGGCTTGGCATAAACATTGGTACAGGTGATCATGGTGAGTATGCGTGTATCGGCGTTATAGGTGAACTTATTTGACAGCCTTGTCTGCTTATAAACAGAGGTGAGCCAATCGACAAAGTCGCTGTCGGAATAGAATATTTCGCGTGCAAACTCGGGGTCCTCAGAGCGATATGCCGAGAAAAGCTTGTAGATATATACGCCGTCGGAATTATAGACGTATATATGCATATTCTTTGCATCCTCTTTGCGTGTCTTGCTGTCGAACCAGAGCTTGATGCCACGGTACATAGAGCCGTTCGCCATGCAGTGACCGTATGTGACGAGATTATAGTTTGACAGATAGTCGCTGCGTGTTTTGACCGCTGCAAAGATCGAGCCTGATTTGATGCTCTCGCCCTTATAGTTGTGATAGAGATAATAGTTCTCTTCGGTCGAATACATAAGAGGATAGTCTATCTTTGTGCCTGTAAGCCTTATCCAGCCGTATGCATCGGGATATTCCTGCTTGAGCGAAAGATAATTGAGATAATATTGCTTGTGCTCGTTGGTCTCTTCGGTGTCGAGCTCGTCATATGCCGAGTCATCCTCTCTGACGCTCTGCATGGCATAAAGCGTGAGCATAGACTTTGGCTCTGACATCTTGGCAGGCTTTGGAATAGCGCTCTCCGCCGTTTCGTCGACTCTGATATTATCATAAACGATATTCTCGGTGTAGGTCTCGATGAGTCTGACGGCGATCAGATATGCAGAATAGCAGAAAACCGCAACGCAAACAGCGAGTATAAGGCTGTTGATGAGCATTGAGGTGAGCTTCTTTTTGCTGACTCGCCTGCCGTTTTGCGAGGCGTCGGCACGATAATCACGCAACGAATCGCAAAATATGCCCTCGCTCTGCTGTGTCTGCTCGAGCATTTCGTTGTTATTAGTGGTCAAAAAATGACACCGCCTTTTGTTAGGGATTCTGTCTATATTATATCCCAAACAGGCATGATTGTCAATGTTTTTATTCATTATATCCAATGTGGCATAACGGTGGTTGGAACGATGATCATATCGGCGGGAGCAAGCCCCCGCCCTACATTGAATCGTTTTTATAACGGCGGTTCGGAACCGTTGTTATATCGGCGGGAGCAAGCCCCCGCCCTACGGTTGAAATATTTTTTGATGTTGTACTTGAAATAGCGTGCAAAGTGTGATATGATGAGTTATAGTTTTTTATGAAAAGGACGGTATCACAAAATGTTTGATCCCACCCCAAATATAGACCACATACTGCTTAGCGAAGAGCAGATAAGAGAGAGAGTCGCTTCTCTTGCAGCCGAGGTCACCAGAGACTATGCAGACAAAGAGCTGATAGTTGTTTCGGTGCTCAAGGGCGCATTTGTATTTATGGCTGATTTTGTCAGAAGCGTTCCGCTGAACCTGAGGCTCGACTTTATGTCTGCTTCGTCATACGGCGCAGGCACGTCCTCGTCTGGCAAGCTCAACGTGCGCATGGATATCAAGACCGACGTCAAGGACAAGCATGTGCTCATTATCGAGGACATTCTTGACTCTGGTGTAACTCTCAGCTATGTCAAAAAGCATATTTCCGATATGGGTGCCAAGTCTGTCAAAGTCTGCACGCTGCTTGACAAGCCCGAGCGCAGAGTTGCCGACATCAAGGCTGATTATGTGGGCTTCTCTATCGCAAACGAATTTGTCGTTGGCTACGGACTCGATTTCGCCGAGGACTATCGCAATCTGCCGTATATCGGTGTGCTCAAGCCCGAGTGCTATGAATAAGCAACAAGCATAGATCTATGTCAAAAAAGAGCCCGAAGGCTCTTTTTTTACGCTCTTTTCTTCATATCTATCCAGGTCTGCAATATTATCTGCGCTGCCAAAGCGTCGACAACGTTCCTGCGCTTGCTGCCCTTGGTGTCGGTTATATTCATATAAGTATAAGCCTCGACGGTGGTGAGGCGCTCGTCGAGCATCTCATATTCAAGACCTGTTGCGGCAGATAGCCCTTCGGCAAATTTCATGCAGCGCTCTGCTCTGTGGCCCTTGCTGCCGTCCATATTGACAGGACAGCCTATGACCAGAAACTCGCCGCCGAGCTCCTCGACCTTTTGCTTTGCTGCCGCTATCATATTTTCGATGCCGTTTGCCTTGACTATCCCCTGCGGTGAGGCTATCGTTTGCATCGGATCGCACGAGGCAAAGCCTGTGCGCGCATCGCCGAAATCTATGCCTATGACTACCATTTTTATGCTCCCCCTTTTTTGTGGTAAATATCTTTGTATACAAATATATCATATATAGCTGTTTTTTGCAAGCGGGGTAAGGTGGAGAAAAAAATTTTTGTTTTTTTGAGAATTACTATTGACAAGCCACTAAATATAGGTTATTATATTGCACGGCGACACAAGATATAGAGGGTATGGTATGACATTTGGTGGTTTGCAAAAATTGACGCTGCTTGATTTTCCCGGCATGACAGCATGTATTTTGTTTACTAAGGGGTGCAATTTCAGATGTCCCTTTTGTCACAATGCATCGCTTGTCACTCATGTCGCCGACGCAGAGGATATATCGCAGGATGAGATAATGCGGTTTTTAAAAAAGCGCATCGGACTGCTCGACGGCGTTGCCATCACAGGCGGTGAGCCGCTGATGCATCAGTCGCTTTATTCTTTCATCGCCGAGGTCAGAGAGCTCGGCTATAAGGTCAAGCTTGACACCAACGGCAGCTATCCCGACCGCCTCAAAAGGCTGATCGACGACGGCATGCTCGATTATGTTGCAATGGACATCAAAAACAGTCCGCAAAAATACGACATTACCGCAGGCGCCGGTGGCTTTTATGCCGAGGTCAAACGTTCGATAGATATTATTATGCAGTCGGGCGTCAGATATGAGTTTCGCACGACGGTCGTTGACGAATTGCATGACACAGCCGATTTCGATGCGATAGGCGCTATCACAAAAGGCGCTATGAATTATTATTTGCAGACCTACAAGGACACAGGCGACATTATTTCATCCGGTCTGCACGCAATGCCCGACGACAGGATGAACGAATGCCTTACAGTTTTAAAGAAATATGTGCCTCAGGCACTTTTGCGCTGAGAGCTGCAATATAAACAGCAACAAAATAAAGGAGACAAACATGTACAACGTTAAAAAACGCAACTCAAAGATCGTAGAATTTGATATCACCAAGATATCGACAGCTATTACAATGGCTTTTGACGCATTGGAAAAGCAATATAATCCGTCAGTCATCGACTTTCTCGCACTCAAGGTCACTGCGGATTTTGAACCCAAGATAAAAGACGAGCTTATCTCGGTCGAGGATATACAGGACAGCGTCGAGAACGTGCTGGTTCAGGCAGGCTATTCGGACGTCGCAAAGGCATACATTCTTTACAGACGCCAGCGTGAAAAGATGCGCAATATGCAGTCGACATATCTTGATTATAAGTCGATCGTCGACCAGTATCTCAAGATGAACGACTGGCGAGTCAAAGAAAATTCGACAGTCACCTATTCTGTCGGCGGTCTGATCCTTTCTAACTCGGGCGCTATAACCGCTAACTATTGGCTTTCTGAGATATACGACGACGAGATAGCCAACGCACACCGCAACGCCGACATGCATCTGCACGATCTGAGCATGCTGACAGGCTATTGCGCAGGCTGGTCGCTCAAGCAGCTCATCAAGGAGGGTCTCGGTGGCGTTACTGGCAAGATCACCTCTGCACCTGCAAAGCATCTGGCTACGCTCTGCAATCAGATGGTCAACTTCCTCGGCATAATGCAGAACGAATGGGCAGGCGCTCAGGCGTTCTCATCCTTTGACACCTATCTCGCACCCTTTGTAAAAGCCGACAACCTCACATATGATGCAGTCAAAAAGTGCATTGAGAGCTTTATCTATGGCGTAAATACTCCGTCAAGATGGGGCACACAGGCACCTTTCTCAAACATCACACTCGACTGGACAGTTCCGAATGACTTGGCAGAGCTCAACTGCATTGTCGGCGGCAAAGAGATGCCGTTCAAATACAAGGACTGCAAGGCAGAGATGGACATGGTAAACCGTGCCTTCATCGAAACCATGATCGAGGGCGACGCCAACGGACGTGGCTTCCAATACCCCATCCCCACCTATTCCATCACCAGAGATTTTGATTGGTCCGAGACCGAAAACAACAGACTGCTGTTTGAGATGACATCGAAATACGGCACGCCTTATTTCTCTAACTATATCAACAGCGACATGGAGCCCTCGGACATTCGCTCGATGTGCTGCCGTCTGCGTCTCGACCTGCGTGAACTGCGCAAAAAATCGGGCGGCTTCTTTGGCAGCGGCGAGAGCACAGGCTCTATCGGCGTCGTAACGCTCAATATTCCGCGTATCGCATACCTTTCAAAGACTCCCGAGGAGTTTTATAAACGCCTCGACCACCTTATGGACGTTGCTGCACGTTCGCTCGACATCAAGCGCAAGGTCATAACCAAATTGCTTGACGAGGGTCTTTATCCTTACACAAAGCGCTATCTCGGCACGTTCGACAACCATTTTTCGACCATCGGTCTTGTCGGCATGAACGAGGCTTGCCTCAATGCTGCCTGGCTGCGTGAGGATCTCACTCACGAGGCTGCTCAGCAGTTCACCAAGGACGTGCTCAACCATATGAGAGAACGCCTCTCCGACTATCAGGTTCAGTACGGCGCACTGTTTAACCTCGAGGCAACGCCTGCCGAGTCGACCTCTTACAGGCTTGCTAAGCACGACAAAAAGCATTATCCCGACATAATCACCGCTTCTGAGGGTGAGACACCCTATTATACCAACTCGTCACACCTGCCTGTCGGCTATACCGACGACATTTTCGAAGCGCTCGACATTCAGGACGACCTGCAGACGCTTTATACCTCAGGTACAGTTTTCCACGCCTTCCTCGGCGAAAAATTGCCCGATTGGCGCTCTGCCGCAAAGCTTGTCCGCAAGATCGCAGAGAATTATCGCCTCCCCTACTACACTCTTTCGCCCACCTATTCTGTCTGCAAGAACCACGGTTATATCGCAGGCGAAGTCTATGAATGTCCCGAGTGCGGCGCAAAAACAGAGGTATACAGCCGTATCACAGGCTATTATCGCCCTGTCCAGAACTGGAACGAAGGCAAGACACAGGAGTTTGCAGAGCGTGTGGAATACAACGTCGACATCGCACTTACAAAGGACGTTTCGCACAGACTCGAGCACGAGGCTGCTAAGCAAGAAACCTGCGAAAGCAGTGATCAGGATGAGCTGATTCTCTTCACCACCAGCACCTGCCCCAATTGCAGGCTCGCAAAGCAGTTCCTCGACGGCGCAGGCATCAAATATTCTGTCGTTGTTGCAGACCAGCAGCCCGACGAGGCGGCAAAATTCGGCATCAAGCAGGCACCTACTCTTGTTGTTAAGCATGGTGGCGAAATGACAAAGATAGTCAATGTTTCGAATATCCGCAAATTTGTAGATGAGAACGCCTGATATGCACGATATAGTTATTATAGGAGCAGGCCCTGCGGGGCTTACCGCCGCCATATACGCAAGGCGTGCAGGCAAGACGGTATTATTGCTCGAAAAAGAGAATTTCGGCGGTCAGATAACGCAGTCGCCGAAGGTTGAAAACTATCCCGCATTCAGCGAGATAAGCGGCAACGAGCTCGCAGACAGGATGCTTGAGCATGCTTCTGCGCTCGGCGCTGACATAGAGCTTGACCAGGCAGCAGGTATTTCTAAGACCGACAGTGGCTTTTCGGTCAAAGGCCTCAGAAAAGAATACGCCTGCAAAGCCGTGATAATTGCTACCGGCTCAAAGCACCGTGAGCTCGGACTGCCCAAAGAGGCAGAGCTTGTCGGCAACGGCATATCTTATTGTGCTGTATGCGACGGAGCGTTTTATGCAGGTCAAAAGGTCGCCGTTATAGGCGGCGGCAACAGCGCACTGCAGGATGCCGTGCTGCTTTCAGAGCGCTGCAAGGAGGTCGTTATAATACAAAACCTTGCAGAGCTGACCGGCGAAAAGCTTTTGCAGCAAAAGCTAGAAGCGACAGAAAATGTCACAATAATATGCAATTCTGTCGTCAAGAGCCTTATCGGTGACGATCAGCTCGAGGCTATCGAGATAACAAATACCGTCAGTGGCGAAAGCACCGTTATTGATGTTGACGGCGTGTTTGTCGCCATAGGTCAAAAGCCCGAGAACGAGCCGTTTGCCGACACGGTCAAGCTTGACGAGCGCGGATATATCGATGCCAACGAGTCGTGCAGAACAGAATGTGACGGCGTATTTGTTGCAGGCGACTGCCGCACCAAGTCTATAAGGCAGATAACCACCGCTGCTGCCGACGGCGCTTCGGCTGCCATCGCCGCATGTATGTATATCGAAACACTTTAAAAAAGATCGGCGACCCAATTGATGGGTCGCCGATGCTTATATATGAGATCTTATTGAAAGAACATATGCTCGATAACTATCTTTATGCCTATGAGTATCAGCACAACGCCGCCTGCGATCTGCGCTTTCTGGCTGAATTTTGAGCCGAGCGCGTTTCCTGCTTTGACGCCAAAGAAGGCAAGAATAAAGGTTATAGCGCCTATGATCGCTATCGCGATATAGATATTCGTTTCGCCTGTCATTCTGATCGCCATGCCGGTAGCAAGCGCATCTATGCTGGTGGCTATCGCCATGGTGAGCATCGTGCCAAAAGCGAGTGAGCTGCTCTTGACGTCCTCTTCTTTGTTAGATTCGCGTATCATATCAATGCCTATCTTCAAGAGCAATATAAAGGCGATCCAGTGGTCGACCTTTTCGATAACGTCCTTGACAGCAGAATCGGCAAGCAGCAACAGCACTATGTCGATCAGCATATAGCCCAAAAACGGCATCAAAGCCTGAAATCCGCCGAACCACGCACCGACGACAGCGGCACATTTGTTGTCGTCACGCTTGACGGCGATGCCCTTGCAGACCGCTACGGCAAATGCATCCATAGACAGTGCTATACCCAGCAAAACTATCTCGGTAATCTGTGAAAAAGTCAAAATAAACACCTCGCAATTCGTAAAAACTATTGTATCACATGTATCTATCAAAATCAAGCAAAAGGAGCTGTTACAGTGAAAATATTATTCTATGACGCAAAACCGTATGACACCGAGTCATTCGACCGTATTTTGCCGCAATATAACGACATGTCCGTCACCTATCTCGCCGACGATATAAACGAAACGACCATCAGCCTTGCAAAGGGCTATGATGCGGTATGCCTTTTTGTCGCTTCGCAGGTCGATGCAAAAACCATAGCGACGCTTGCAGAGTTTGGCGTAAAGCTGATACTGATGCGCTGCGCAGGCTATAACAACGTCGAGCTCGCCGCTGCAGAGGCTAATGGAGTTACGGTAATGCACGTGCCTGCATATTCGCCCGAGTGCATCGCCGAGCACGCTTTGGCGCTGGCGTTTGCCGTCAACAGGCGCATACACAAGGCGTATATCAGAGTGAGAGAAAACAACTTTTCGCTCATGGGTCTGGCAGGCGTAAACCTCTTTGGCAAGACAGCAGGCATTGTCGGCACGGGTCGCATCGGTGCCGCTATGGCAAGAGCCTGCCACGGACTTGGCATGAACGTCATCGCATATGACAAATATCCCAATAATTCGCTCGATTTCGTAAAATACACAACGCTCGACGAGCTTTTGAAGCAGAGCGATCTCATTTCTCTGCATTGTCCGTTGACCGACGAGACATATCATCTCATCGACAGCAAGGCGATCGAAATAATGAAAAACGGTGTCATACTCGTCAACACCTCGCGTGGCGCTCTGATAAGCACCGACGATCTTATCAAAGGAATAAGGCAGCACAAATTCGGAGGCGTCGGACTTGATGTTTATGAGGAGGAAGGCGACAACGTTTTTGAAAATCGAGAGGACGACATTCTCGAGCATTCGGTGACGGCAAGGCTTTTGTCGTTCCCGAACGTGATAGTGACCTCACACCAGGGCTTTTTGACTGCCGAGGCGCTCGAGGCGATAGCAAGGACCACGCTTGACAACGCAGTAAGCTTTGCAAAAAACGAGCCTATCAGACAGAATACAGTGACTAAATAGAAAAGTATGCAAAAGCAGCCCTCTGTGATGAGGACTGCTTTTTGATTATATTTTGATATATTTAAGCTTTTGCTTCGCGCTCTGCTTCTTCTTTTTCAAGCACTGTATAAGCGACCTTACCGACAAGTGTCTTGGGCAGGCTCTCTCTGAACTCTATATCATACGGCATAGCATATTTTGCGATATGCTTTTTGCAGTATGCGAGTATCTCTTCTTTGAGCTCTTCAGAGGGGGCATAGCCGTCCTTGAGAGTGACGAACGCCTTGACCTTCTGCATCTTATAGGGGTCCTTGACGCCTATGACGCAGCTCATCTGAACGGCAGGATGTGCATCGATTATATTCTCGATCTGAGAAGGATAAACATTGTAGCCGCTTGTGATGATCATGCGCTTAATGCGCTGCTTGAAGTATATAAAGCCGTCTGCATCCATGACACCGAGGTCGCCTGTGTGCAGCCAGACTCTGCCGTCCTCGTGTGTGCGCAGAGTGTCGGCATTCTCTTTTTCGTGATTGATATAGCCCTTCATGACAGACGGTCCGCAGAGGCAGATCTCGCCCTCTGTGCCATATTCGACCTCTTCGGTCGTGCCGGGCTTGCAGATAGTATAATATGTATCGGGATAAGGCAGACCTATCGAGCCCTCGCGCTCCTGATTATAAGGTGTGAGGCAGCTTGCGGTGACGCATTCGGTAGTGCCGTAGCCCTCGCGTACATGAACCTTTGAGCCGTGATCCTCGAGGAACTTGTCGAACTTCTTTTTAAGCTCGATAGACAGCGAGTCGCCGCCCGAAAATACGCCCATAAGGCACGAAAGATCGACACCATCCATGTTGGGACTGCGTGTGATGCCCTCGAAAAGCGTGGGAACGCCTGCGATATAATTGGGCTTTTGCTTTTTTAAGAGGCTTGCATATTCCTTGACGTTGACTCTTGGAACAAGTATCGAGCGTCCGCCGATGACCATCATGGTGTGAATGCAAACGCCGAGACCGAAGCCGTGGAACATAGGCATTGCGGCGAGCATACTCTTGCCCTCGATCTTGCCGTGGTTCATTTCGGCGGTCTGATATGCGAGTGCGTTGAAATTGAGGTTGGTAAGCATGATGCCCTTGGTCACGCCGGTAGTGCCGCCCGAGAAAAGCACGACTGCTACATCGTCGGCAGCCATTTGGACTGCGGGATCTGCTTTATATGACCTGCCCTGAGACAAAAAGTCCTTCCAGACTATCTGACCGTCTCTTGCGACGACCTTGTCGATCTTGCGTCCCTGAGTGAGCGCATAGCCTATCTTGAGCACGCCGCTGAGTGCATCGCCTACCGAGGTAACGATGAGACCCTTGATGTTGACGGTCTTTTGCACCTCATAAAACTTTTTGACAAACTGATCGAGCGTTATGACATATTGGCTCTCTGCCTCTTTGAGATAAAAGGCTATCTCGCCGACTGCCGAAAGCGGATGTATCATGCTGGCAACTGCGCCGATGCGGTTGATGGCATAAAAGCAATAGACCGCTTGCGGAATGTTGGGCAGGCAGACTGTGACACGGTCGCCCTTTTTGACGCCCATCGCTGCGAGTGAACGTGCAACGAGGTCGATGCGGTCACGCATCGTGCGGTACGAGATGTTTTTGCCCATAAAAACAAGCGCCGTCTCGTTGAGGTGCGTTTCTGCGGTCTGAAGCACGCGCTCTGAGAGAGAGCACTGCGGATACTCAAGGTGGAATTTGACATCACCGTAGCTGCCCAGCCACGGTGTTCTGGGTTCGGTCATTTTGTATACCTCCTGTATATTTCGTCCCAATATGCTAAAAATGCAACATTGCTATTGTACATATTCTGACCCGATATGTCAAGGGCTTTGCGCAAAAAAAGTGAGGTTAACCTCACATTTTCTTTGCTGAAATCGTTTATTTTAAATCGCTGATGTTAATAATCTTTTAGGCGTGATATATCGGTATCACAAAACGCATATGCAGCACAGCATATATACCTGCAAAGCGAGCATTGGCAAAAGGCAGATATAAAACTTTATCTTGCGTGTTTTGTGCCTGAACACAAGCATACCCAGCAGACTGCCGAGCGCCGCAAACGGCACACCAAACAGCAAAAGCACAGACTCGGGTACTCGGCGTTTGCGCCTGATCGCCTTATACTTGTCGATGCCGTACAAAGCAAATGCGACAAGGTTTGCTATCAAAAGCGCAAGCGGTATATATTCCTGCACGTCAGCAGTCCTTTGTCAGGACGCTGAGCAGATCGTATGCATTTGTGACAACGTATTTTGCGCCTGCGTCAGTCAACTCGTTTTCTTCGGCATAGCCGAAATCTGCGCCGATGGTGTCGAGCCCGCATTCGTTGCCGCCCAAAACGTCATATTTGCGGTCGCCGACCATGGCAACCCTTTTGCCTCTCGAACCCGAAATATCAAGTGCGTATTCGATGACTTCTTTTTTAGAACCGCGTGTGCCGTCAAGCTCACTGCCGCAAACATGATCAAAATAATCACGCAGGCCGTGATGCTTTAAAACTATCTCGGCAAAAACAGTCGGCTTGCTTGTGGCAACACAAAGCATGGCGCCTCTTTTTTTAAGCTCTGACAGGACATGGGGAATGCCGTCATAAACGGTGTTCATGTATATTCCCCTGTCGTGATAGAACTCACGATATTTATCCTGCGCCTTGAACGCGGTCGGCTCGTCAAAGCCAAAGAAATTCATAAACGAATAAACGAGCGGCGGGCCCATGACGGCATCGATATCCTCTTTGCGTGCGTGGATGCCGAAATGCTCGAGCGCATACAAAAACGATGTCTTTACGCCCTCGCCCGAATCGACGAGCGTGCCGTCAAGGTCAAAAAATACTGTATCATACTTGTTTTGTATCATTTTTTGGGTTTAAGCCTTTCATCAAAAATCAGATATTGTCCGCTCTTTATCATCGAGCACCAGTCGGCGATGCTCTCTGCCTTGCGTGGGGTCTGGACGCCGCAAAGGCGCTTTTGCTTTGAGCCTGCGTGGTTGTCACTGCCTGCGAACGGCAAGAGCCCGTACTTCTGCACATAATCGGCTGCCTGACTGTTTTCAAAATCGGTGCGGTTTGCGTTGACGACCTCTGCACCGTTCACCTTGCGCGGCAAAAGCCTGATCATGTCGATATAGCCCGATTCTCTGAACGGGTGCGCATGGAACAGCAATGCGCCGCTCTCGGCAGCCAGCTCCAAGTATTGCTTTGAGGTGAGCTCAAAGAGCTCGGGGTGGTTTAAGAGCCACGTCTGGTCAAGACCATAGGTCAAAAAGTCTGTGCCTGCGTCTCCTGCCGCAGTGAACTCCCAGGCATAAAAAACATCTATGCCGCATTCCTCGGCGGTCTTTTTGGCGACGTTATAGCCCTCTGAATGCTTGTGTATCGCATCGGCCCAGTCATAGCCGTTCAGTTTTTCGCTGGCAAGGTGGTCGGTGATAAAAATGCCTGCGTATCCCCTGCTTGCATAAAATCTGACGACGTTGTCGGCGTCGGCTCTTGCGCATCTGCTCGACTGAGCGGTATGGCAGTGTGTTTCGTATTTAAAAAGCATAATAACTCCTTTTTGCCTTATCTCTGCATACAGACGCCGTAATATATGCGGCTGCCGTCCTCATATCTGACGTCAAAGCATATATAGACCCTGTGCAGGTCGGCGGTAACATTGGTGAGCGAAATATAATAAACATTGTCTTTGTTGCCGACCATGTTTGAAAAATCGCCGATGGTATAGGTGCTTGCCGCGGCAACAAGGTTCTTTTGGGTGTATTCAAAGAATTTGACATTGCCGTCCTTTATCTTGACGGTCAGGCGGTCAGAGAAGTTAATTGAATCATTGAGGCATGCTTCGGCAAGCGAAATACGCTCTGCCGAGTCAGTGGTGGCAGGATCGTATTCGACAAACTCGAGCTTTTGGTTGCCGATGTATAATTCAAAGCTCGGCTCTGCCTGCGCTTTGCTTGTGTCAAGCGTTATGGCAAGCAGCAATATCGCAATGCCGAGCAATATTGCGGCGGCTACGATGAGATAATACTTGTTGTTTGCCTTGCTCTTGGAGTTTGCGCTGAGCGCAGAACGCCTCGTGATATTGCTTATCACGGGCAGCGATGGCTTTGCCGAAGCGGCGGCATCATATATCGCAGCATTGAATTCTGCCGCATTGTCGCATTTGATGCCGCTTTTGCGGATGTCGTTGACGGCGATAACAGTAGCCTTGACGTCGATCTGATCGGCGTTTTCGGTGCAGATGCCCCGGATGCTCGAAAGCAACTCGGCAAAGCACGCCGACGGGTCTTTGACAGAATCAAGCTTTGTGCCGAAGTATCTGATAAAGCCCGGTATCTCTGAAGGATAAACAGATAATATGGACGAGATAAGCTCGCAGTCAAATTTTTCGTCACGCGAAAGCATTATAACAGTGGGATAAAGCGCACTCTTGAGCGTGAGCCTGCCGTCTGTGAGCATAGCTATCAGCATATCGCCTGCCGCAACGCCTGCGTTGATCCTTTCGTCGACCGAGAGATAGGAATATTTTGAAAGATAATGCGCTATATCGCTTGCCGACGTGTCGATAAGTATATCATGCAAAAGCATTACAGCTGTGCCGCCTGGGGTCTTTGGCACAAAATCTCCACCGAGCCTGACCGACATGAACCAGGTCGGGTCGAGGTCTGCGTATTGCAGCATATCGAGCGAACGATCGGCAATGGTATGTATGACAGATCTTGCGCTGTCGTCGATCTCGTTTGAAAGCAGTCTTTGCATGACGATGATGTCATCACACGAAACTGTCATTTTGCTGATGCGTGCTGCGGCATCGGAGGTTATCTCCTGCTCAGCCGACACCATTTCGCCGCCAATGCAGAGTGCCTTTGCCAATACGGCTGCGGCGGTACACACCTCGCCCGGGCTGCCGCATTCGCCGAGCTTGAATGCGATGAGCGCCTTTTGAGTGATCCTTGTGAATGAGAATACTCTCTGCAGCAGATAGAAAGAGCCGTCGCTGTCAGCCGAAGCTATCGCTGTTTCATAGCGCTTTATTGCCGAAGCGCCCTCGTTTTTGAGCGAAAACGCAAGCTTTTGCTGCAGCATCGGCAGAATATATTCGGCGCTCTGATCGCTCGCACAGCATATCGCAGCAAGCACAGTCAGTATATAAGTATCGTCGGATGAGGATTCATAGTCGTTGAGATACGCATATACGGCGTTGCCCCAGAAATCCGCCGCATCGCCTGTGAGCCTCGGCGAAACTGCGATATAAAACCTGAGCAATGCGTCCGCATTCTCTCTCGAAAGCTCGCCTCCCGCAACAGCAGTCATTGCGGCGAACATTGCATCATAGACAGTCGGGTTGTCAAAAAAGCCAAACGGTATGCCGCGTGATAGCGAATAGAGGCTGTCAAAAACAGTCTGCAATTCGTTTTCGCAGGATGCTCCGCCAAATTCACGTGAGATATATTTTTTGAGTCCGTTTTGCAGCATGCCGCGCTTGCAGTCTGATCTGTCCTTGACGTGCAAAAGAGTGCCACCTGTCAGGACATAGTCGGAATTGCAATTGCGCTCGCCTATCATAGGCGTTCCGTCATCGGCAAGGATAATGTCGTTTTTGTTTATAAAGCTGATATGTATGCGGCTCTTGGAGGTAATGTATGAATAGCAGGTATCAAAGCCGAGCAGCATACGCATCTGGTAAGGCAGATAGCGAAATATGTGATAAAGCAGCGATGTGCATTCGACTGCGTTGTCATCAAACTGCGAAGCGAGCACTATAAACAGCTTGCGGCTGTTGGCTATGCAGTCATAGACCGCCGAAATGATGTCACAAAAGATCTCTTCGGTTATGCCAAACGGCTTCATGGCGGCAGAAAGGTCTTTTATGGGCATCGGTGATCTCATCAGAGCAACCGAGTCTGATATCAAAGCGCATTCTGATTCGTCAGAGATAAACGGCAGGCGCATAATTTCGTCGGGTGAAACGACGAGATCAAACGTGCTGTCGCCCTCAAACAGGAACTGGTGCGAGATATGCGTCGGCTTTTTGCCGTCGACAAAGCTATTGCGGCCGATGGCAAAATTGCCCTCCTTGCCGACAGAAAACTTCATCGTGATAGGAATGCGTGCGCCCGAACGGTCGGTCGCCTCTATGCCGTATGCCGCAGCAAATTTGTCGAGCTGCTTTGTCTGCTCGGCAGTGAATTCGCCCGACGTGGCTATGCACTCAAAGGCGCCGCTTGCTTTGTTTTGCGTCCTTGTTGAAATATATTGCTTAATCATTGCGTACCTCCGCAAAAATACTTGCATCTTATTTTATCACCTAAACGCCAAATTGTCAATCTGCATAGTGCATATTAACGCTTGCAAAATGCGCCGATTTATGTATAATGATAGTGTAAGGGGTGATATACTTGCTTGATGCTGTTAATATCGCTGTGTTTGACAGCACGCTTTGCCATCTGCTGGTATTCAAAAGCGATGCCTCAAAAATGTCGCTTATCGGCGGCAAAAAGCATTTTGGCGAGCTCGCATACGATGCGGCATACAGACTGCTTTATGAACTATGCGGCATATCGGCAGACGACATTATTCTAAAGCCGCTTTGCACTGTTGTTGACAGGCAAAACGAAAGCAGTCTTGACGTCTGGTTTGGTGCGCTGACAGGCGATGCCGGTATAGTCTGCACCGAAATTACGCCTGTCTGGTATGATCTGTCACAGGACCTTTCGTCGCAGAGCTTTGACGGCGACGGCATGGCGGAATATATGATCAAAAAAGCAATGGAGGCTATAAAAAATGCGAAGGGCTGACATACTCGTTGTTTCTGACACCCACGGTGCTTATCAGAGGCTTGTTGACGTCATCGGCAAGGTCGATTGCGACACCGTGATATTCTGCGGCGACGGTATAAGAGAGGCCATAGCTGCACAGGCGATATTCGGCACAAAGCGATTTTATTGTGTCAGAGGCAATTGCGATATGTTTTCCGACGAGCCTGCGCTTTTAAAGCCATTGATAGGTCAAAGAAAATTATATATCACTCACGGATGTGAGGTGCCGAGGAGCAACGCCTGCGACAGCCTTATATACAACTGCGCAAAGGCAGAGTGCGACACACTGTTTTTCGGGCACACCCACACGCCCGAATGCGTCACAAAAAACGGCGTTTTTGCCGTCAACCCGGGCAGTCTCTGCTTTGGCGGAACATACGCCGTCGTCAATATTGACGGCGACAAGATAAACTGCGAAATACTAAAAATATAACCATATTACATAAAATCGGAGGAAACCTGTTATGAGCATTACACCCGAAATAAAAAGAATACTTTCTATGTGCGATCACACGCTGCTTTCGCAGACTGCGACCGAAAAGCAGATAGCGGCACTCATCGATGATGCTGTAAAATACGGCACGGCTTCGGTCTGCATCCCCCCCTCTCATGTCAAATTCGCTTCGGAATACGCCGCAGGCAGAATGCCGATATGCACGGTTATAGGCTTTCCCAACGGTTACAGCACTACGGCAGTCAAGGTGTTTGAAACTCAGAACGCAATAGACAACGGCGCAGACGAGATAGACATGGTCATCAATTTGGGAGACCTCGCAGACGGCAGATATGACAGGATATTGAGCGAGATCAAGGCTTTGAAGGCTGTGTGCGGTCAAAAGATACTCAAGGTCATTATAGAGACCTGCCTGCTTGACGACGAGCAAAAGATTAAAATGTGTGAGATAGTCACTGAAAGCAAGGCGGACTTCATCAAGACCAGCACGGGCTTTTCAAAGGCGGGCGCTACTCTGCACGACATAGAGCTGTTCGCACAGCATGTCGGCGAGAACGTCAGAATAAAGGCGGCGGGCGGCATATCGTCGCTCGATGATGCGTTGGCGTTTATAGAGCTCGGAGCAACAAGGCTCGGCACGAGCCGCATCGTCAAGATAGTTAAGGAGGCAGAGGGCAATTGAAATATAAAAGAGCTTTTGTTATAGTGCTCGACAGCTTTGGCATAGGAGAGCTTCCCGATGCCGCCGATTTCGGTGACGTCGGCGCTAACACGCTTAAAAGCATATACAGATCAAAATATTTCGTCGCGCGCAACCTCATCGACTGCGGCTTTGGTAATATAGAGGGCTGCTCTTATATAGGCACTGTCCGTGGCCCCACCGCCGCATACGGCAGGATGCGCGAGAGATCTCGCGGCAAGGATACGATAGTCGGTCACTGGGAGATAGCAGGCGTGGTTTCGGAAAGACCGCAGCCCACATATCCGAACGGCTTTCCCGAGGACGTTATCGAAGCCTTTGAAAAAGCGATAGGCACTAAGGTGCTCTGCAACAAGCCTTATTCGGGCACTGTCGTTATATCAGAGTTCGGCGACGAGCATGTCAGAACAGGCAAGCCTATTGTTTATACCTCGGCAGACAGCGTTTTTCAGATCGCTGCACACGAGGATGTCATCCCCCTCGAAACGCTTTATAAATACTGCGAGATCGCACGTGAAATACTTTGCGGTGAGCACGCGGTGGGCAGAGTTATAGCAAGACCCTTTGTCGGCGAAAGCGGCGCTTATGTCCGCACAGGCAACAGGCGTGATTATGCGCTTGAGCCGAACGGCGTTACAATGCTTGACGAAATATCCGCAAAAGGGCTTGATGTTATCTCGGTCGGCAAGATACGCGATATTTTTGCAGGCAGAGGCGTTACAAAGCAGGTCGACGCTCACAACAACTATGAGAGCATGGCGGGCGCTTTGAAATGCCAGGAGAGCGATTTTAACGGCTTTTGCTTTATTAATCTGGTCGATTTTGATATGAAATACGGTCACCGCAATGACGTTGACGGCTATGCAGGCGCTGTTGCGGGCTTTGATGCGTTCCTGCCGAGGTTTGTCAACGGCATGAGGGAGGACGACCTTTTGATAGTTACTGCCGACCATGGCTGCGACCCGGGTGACGTAAGCACAGATCATACGAGAGAATATGTTCCGCTTATAATGACAGGCAAGAATGTCAAGCCTGTCAACCTCGGCACTCGTGACGGCTTTGCCGACATTGCGGTGACTGTTTGCGGCGCTCTCGGCGTTGAGACCGAAATAAACGGCAGGAATATGCTTTTGGAGGCTATGTAATGGCTGATATATACGGTGAGCTGATAGAGCGTGCAAAAGAGGCGATGCATAATTCTTATGCGTCCTATTCGCATTTCAACGTCGGCGCTGCGTTGCTGACTTTGGACGGCAGGATATATACAGGCTGCAACATCGAGAACGCCTCTTACACCCCGACGGTATGTGCCGAGCGAACAGCATTTTTTAAGGCGATAAGCGAGGGCGAAAGAAATTTTGTCGCTATCGCCATTGCAGGCGGCAAGGATGGCGTTATTGGCGCACCTGCCGCACCCTGCGGAGTTTGCAGGCAGGTCATGGCAGAGTTTTGCAAAAAGGATTTTGTTATTTGCATAGCCGATTCGAAAGGGTTTGCAAAATATACACTCGGCGAGCTGTTGCCGATGTCGTTTACTGCCGATATTATGCAATAACGCTTATTGACAAACGGCATAAAATGATTTATAATACCAAACCGTAAACCAGATAAAAATTGAATATACTCGCGGTTCGGTTCTGCGTTGAAATATTTCTGTGCAGATCAGAGGGAAGTTCGGTGCAAATCCGTCGCAACCATCATTACCGTAATTGAGCAGGTCGCTCATAAGTCGGAATACTTGCCGTTCACGCGATATGGTAAAGCATTTTTGGATATGAAAAGTGTAGCCGTTTTGATTTTGCGCATAGGTGGGTTATGCCTTTTTTGGGTCGCAAAAAACTGCTACGCTTTTTATCATTTCCAGCATTTCGATTTGATAAAAGCGTTTTTTGTTTTTTTGGAGGCAGATATGACCGAAAATAATAATACAAAGCTGACGAGAGAGGACAGCATCGCCATACTGCAAAGCAAGTATGCGCTGTTAAAAGCAAACGGTGACGACAGATATCCAAAGCGCTCTGATTTTGACGAGCGTGAGGTCGTGGCGATTAAGGCGTTTCTCGGACCGTGGCCGAGGGCACTTGAGGCGGCAGGCATAAAGCCGCCGAGGAATGACGACAGGCTTGAGAAAAACAGACAGAAGCGCATAAGAGCAAAGCAAAGGCGCATTCAGGCAAATAAGAATGCCAAAAAGTCTGACGCCGATGAACAGGTTCAAAATTAAATAGCATAGATCAATGCGGAGCAAAAAGTTGTAAGCTGAGTAGATAAAAGGAGATCCGGTTCGATTCCGGAACAACCACCATTTCTGTATTTGATAAGCAAAAAAGCTTGTCCCATAAGTCAGATCACCCTTCCGCATTGAGAATACAACCTTGTGGTGAGGAGAGTGTATTCGGAAATTATTATTTTTTCGGCGCTCTCTTTGTTTTTTTGCCGGAATACGAAAGGAGGCATTTACAGCACACCCCCTGCCCTGCGGCACAAATATTTAAAACCATAAGGAGTAAAAAATGAAAACCAAGCATTTAAAGCTTATTGCCGTTTTGTTTGCAGTATTTGCAATAGCGGCAAGCATTCTGTCACTTGCATCGTGCAGTGACACGCAAAACGATACGTCATCCGACGTGTCGGATAATTCAGATACGATAGTCTATTATACTGTCAAATTCGATCTCGTCGGCGGCGTTGTCGATGGCAAGGACCTTACATCCGAGCTCAAGGTCAAAGCCGAAACCGAGATAGCTGTCAATGATTATCTGCCCAAAAAAGAGGGCTTTGTATTCGGCGGCTATAAATGCGGCGATGCGCTCTATAAGGACGGCGACAAAATAGCCGTCACAAAGGACATCACGCTTGTCGCAGAATGGACCGAAAACGCAAAGCCCGAGACAGTCACCATAACCTTTGATGTGGCTGGCGGCGTTATGAATGACGACAAAGCGGTGATCACAAAAGGCGAAACGGCAGAGCTTGCGCAGTTCGTGCCCACCAAAGAGGGCTTCACCTTCGGCGGCTGGCAGTGCGGCGAAACGGTTTATGCCGCAAACGACACCATAACCGCAGACAGTGACATGACACTTACGGCAATCTGGACAGAAGTTCCTGTATTCTATACGGTCAGATTTGACCTTTGCGGCGGCACTGTCGACGGCAATGCCATGGCAGAGGCTTTGCAGATCAAAAAGGGCGCTTTTGTCGACCTGTCGATGTACCCGGCTGCAAAGGACGGCTTTGTCTTTGGCGGCTATAAATGCGGCGAAACTGTTTATAAGGCTGACGAAAGGGTTCAAATAAACGAAGACATCGTGTTTGAAGCGGTCTGGACGGCTATCCCCACTCACACAGTGCGCTTTGACCTCGTCGGCGGCGAGATGGACGCCAAAAGCGAGCTTGATTTAAGAGAGGGCACGAGAATAAGATTTTCAAAATACATTCCCACCAAAGAGGGCTTTGTCTTTGTCGGCTGGAAAGATTCTGACGGCAGACTATATACCTCTGACGAAAGATACAAGGTTGTGTCCGATGTCACCTTCACCGCAGAATGGAAGAAGGCAGAAACAGACGCATCGTATTTTGAATTTACTTTATCGGAGGACGGCGAGTCTTATATATTGAGCGGACTTGTCGGCGGATATGATTTTGCACTCGAGGATGTCGTTGTGCCCGGCACATACAACGGCAAGCCGATAACCGAGATAGGCAGCGGCGTTTTCTCATATATAAGCTCGACAAAGACGGTCGACCTCACAAACTGCGTTTCGCTCGTCAAGCTCGGCGCAAGAAACTTCAACAGTTGCCAGAGCCTTTGCTTTGTCGATCTCAGCGGCTGCTCAAAGCTCACCGAAATCGGTTCATCGTGCTTTAACTGTGTTCCCTCGCTGACCGAAATAGGCTTTAAAGGGCTTGTTTCGCTCAAAGCCATCGGCAGCACCTGCTTTTATGGCTATAACGAGTCGACCTCGATGCCGCTCGGGGCGCTCGATCTCACCGATTGCGTTTCGCTTGAGACCGTCGGTCAGATGAGCTTTTGGTATCTTGACGATGTAAGGGTGCTCGATTTCTCTAAAACCAAGATAACGGCGTTCGAGAGACAGACAGTCAGATTCTGCGGATCACTCGAGACCATATGCCTGCCTGCAACGCTCAGAGCGGACGGCATAGGCTCTGAATTTTTGACTGATGCCGACGCACTTAAAGAAATAAAGGTCGATGCGCTCAGCATTTATCTGACTGTTTCCGGCGGTGCGCTCTGCGACATAGATAAAACAGTTATAATCAAATATCCTGCGGCAAGCGATGCGGCGGAATTCATTGCACCAATGTCTGTCAAAAGGGTTATGTCCGAGGCGTTTGAGAACGCAAATAATTTGACGGTTATAGATCTCACCGCCTGCAAGATCGAAAATGTCGAAAGACGTGCTTTTGCAAATTGCGGCAACGCGACAGTCAAAGTGCCGTTCAGCAAGGACGGCAAGGATGATTCGGGCAATTCCGTCACTCTCGGCAACGATTGGAACAGCGGCGTAAAAGTCACCGAATACGCCAAGGTCATAGAATTTAAAATAAGCGGTTTGCTCGAAAATACAACAAACGAGAGAATAGAGATAAGTGCAGAGGCTTATTTCGGCGATGATAAATGCACTGTTTCGGTATTCTTGAATGACAAAGAAATATTGCCGACTGACGGCAAATATATCCTCTCGCTTGTCATGGGCGAAAACAAGGTCGTTTTTAAAGCAGCCTTTGGCGACAGGGCATCGCAGTACAGCGCTGTAATAAACAGGCTTGCGGGCGACCCGACAGTCACCACCACGCTCAAGGACGGCGTTGTCACGTGGTACGGCACTACGCTTGACTTTGTCATCACGGCAAAGGATGCTTCGGGCAAACCTCTTTCGAGCGAAAACATCGAGATAAAATACAACTGGGGCTATGGCAACCAGACACAGACTAACGGCGTGACGCTCATCGACAACGCAGACGGAACTGTCACCGCCAAGGTCGCATATGATTTTTATTATGAGATGTTCTATTTTGAGGGCGACACCGAGATAACGCTTACCGTCGTTGTCAAGGACGGCACTCAGAGCGCAAGCGTTTCTTATAAGATCGACTGGAGAGAAGACGAACCCAAGCCCACAGTCACCACCACGCTCAAGGACGGCGTTGTCACGTGGTACAGCACTACGCTTGATTTTGTCATCACGGCAAAGGATGCTTCGGGCAAACCTCTTTCGAGCGAAAACATCGAGATAAAATACAACTGGGGCTATGGCAACCAGACACAGACTAACGGCGTGACGCTCATCGACAACGCAGACGGAACTGTCACCGCCAAGGTCGCATATGATTTTTATTATGAGATGTTCTATTTTGAGGGCGACACCGAGATAACGCTTACCGTCGTTGTCAAGGACGGCACTCAGAGCGCAAGCGTTTCTTATAAGATCGACTGGAGAGAAGATGAACCCTGACGATGAAAACAGCAAAAACAGAGTTTAAAACAGCGATTTTTGCGTTATTTCTGATCATTGCGTGTGTAATGATGAATTCCTGCGGCACTACGCAGGAATTCATCTTTGCCACCGATCTGACAGACGGACTTGTTACTGCCGACAGCGCGATAAGCTTTAGCGCTTCGGCGATGTACGGTGACACAAAATGCGTGCTTTATGTCGATTGCAACGGCATTTTGCTGTCAGAAGCGGACGGCGTTTATAAGGCTTATCTTGCAAACGGCGAGAACAAGATAGAGATAACGGCGGTATGCAAGGACAAAACAGAAAATCGCATATACAATATAACCAGACAAGGCGATATTGACATACAGACCGACCTTATCGACGGCGCGATATATGACGGCGAAAGCATTGATTTTGCCGCAAGCGCCTATAAAAACGGCGAAAAATGCAATATCGAGGTGTTGTGCAACGGCGTTTTGCTGACCGAAAATGACGGCAGGTTTACAGCCACGCTTTCTGTCGGCAAAAACGAGATAGAGATAATTGCAGAGCTCGGAGATCAAACTGTCAAAAGCACATATACCGTCACGAGGCGTTCCGAAAGCGGTGATGCTTCAGAGGCAGAGGGCATTAAGCTTACCACCGATCTTATCGACGGAGCATTCTTTGCCGAGAACGAGCTGACGTTTTACGCCGATGCTTATTGCGGAGAAACAAAATGCGATATTTCGGTCACCTGCAACGGCTTGAAGCTTAGTCTTATTGACGGCGCATATAAAACAGCACTTTCGGATGGCGAAAACACCATCGAGATATTCGCATTCCATGGCGAAAAGACACTGAAAAAGCAGTTTGTGATAAACCACGGCGCGGTGTTTGCTTTTATAACAGACATAGAGTCTGCGCCTATTGTCGATGACACGATCTGCTTTGATGCAAAGGCGTTGTTTAACGGCAAAAAATGCAATTTTGAGATAGCTTTGGGCGGCAAAAAACTTGCTGCCGATGCAAACGGCACATACAAAGCATTTCTCGCAAACGGCATAAACACCTTTGTTTTTACGGCACGCAGCAAGGACAATATCGAAACTAAAAGGTATGAGATAGAATACCACGGCTTTGAGATAGTCACCGACCTTGAAAGCAAGGATGTTTTGCAGAGCGAAATGACGTTTCGCATTGCCGCAAAATACGGTGACGAAAAATGCAAAGCCGAGGTTTATTTCGGTGAAAAAGCGATATATCCCACAAATTCGCGATATGACCTGACATTGCGCAGCGGTGAAAACAGGATCATCGTCGTTTTAAAAAGCGAAAATGCGACCAAAAAATATGAGTACATCGTCAGATATATCGATTCTGCGCCCACGCTTTCTGTTTCTGTGACAGACGGCAAGACCTATCGCGGCAGTGTATTCAGCTTTGACGTGACGGCGAGAGACGGCATTGATGCAAAGCTTGCCAAGGATCACATCTCGTTTGAGATAGACAAAAATGCCGATGACGGTGTCGACAGCTTTGCAAAGACAAACGGCGTTTCTGTTGTCTGGGATGATTCTGTCATGACGAGCTATCGCATTAATTTTAAGTCAAAAGGCCTGGGCATCAACCCCGGAAAGCCGTTTTTATTCAAAATAACCGCCGATGACGGGCTCGGCAGGCAGACAAGCAAGGTTTTCAGAATGACCTATGTCCCTGCCAACAACGGCGAAAAGATAGGCGAAATAGTGTTTGCCATCGAGGGCTTTTCGATAGAATGCGGATATTTTGCCGAGCCTGTGCGGCTTGACATCTATGAGGGCGTCAGGTTTTCAAAGACTTTGACCGACTTTATCACGGCAAAGGGCTGGACATATCAATACACAGGCACTATCGACAGCGGTTTTTATCTTGCTTCGATAACAGGGCTTGATCTGACAGGCAACCGCATAGCAGACGGCGTGTGGGATTTTGTCAAGGATCGCGGCTATCAGAGGACTATCAGAACGGGCGCATCTCTTGGCGAATTTGACTATGGCTCGGGCTCGGGCTGGATGTACAGCGTAAACGGCGTTTATAAAAACTATGGGTTTGCCGATTATTATCCTCAGGACGGCGACTGCGTCAGAGTGCAGTTTACCGTCATACTCGGCGAGGATCTCGGCGGCGGAGGCGCTTTGGGCGGCGGCAGCACAGGCAGCATTCTGGACGATGCTCCAGATTATGCGGAGATAATGTGGCTGCTTGCCGATATAAAAGCTGATGCCGATGCCGATATGAAGGTCTATGACGAGGTTCTGGCGGCGGTCTCTGAATGGAATATTTCACAAAAGACGATGGACGAGCTTATATACAAGCTCAAAAAGAACTATAAGACATGATCTGTAAAAAGGTAATTTATTCTAAAATATGCATATTCTTGTGCGTTTTGCTGCTCACGGGCGTTTTTGCGACGCCTGTGAGCGCAAGCACTGCCACGACGGACGAGCTGCTTGACATTGCGCTCGGCATAGTAAATTGGAAGAAATCCGACGTCGGCTCTGACGAGGACGGCTTTTTGATAAGCGACACTTTTTTGCTTGTGGCAGGCACTACGCCCGGCGACTGGTATCCGATAGGGCTGTCGAGAATAGGGATTTCTGATAATTTTGACGGCTATCTTGCCGTGATAAACGACAATATTCAAAAGCGCTATCAGACAGACGACAAGCTCGACAAGGCAAAGGCGACAGAATGGCACAGGATCACGCTGGCTGTTTTGTGTTCGGGCGGCAATCCTCGCAGGATGGGCGAAAATGGCGACATTGATCTTATCGCCGACGGCGTTTATATGAGGGTCGACAGCTCGGGCGAAGGCATTCTCGGTAAGCAGGGCATAAACGGCTTTATCTGGGGGCTTATCGCGATCGACAGCATGTGCTATGAGATACCTGACGATGCATATTATACGCGCGACGACATTATTTTGAATATAATGAACCGCCAGCTTTCGGACGGTGGCTGGGCTCTGTCGGGCGATACGTCTGACCCCGATATCACGGCGATGGCTATACAGGCGCTTGCGCCCTATTATAACAGCGAAAAGAAGTATGACTATAAAAGCTATGCCGACGGCAGCAGTGTTTCAAAAAAGGTGCGCACCGCAGTCGATGAGGCAATAGCGTTTTTGTCCTCGGTGCAGCAGTCTGACGGCGGATTTACAAGCTGGGGTATGCCAAACAGCGAAAGCGCCGTGCAGGTGGCTGTTGCCCTCTGCTCGCTGGGAATAGATATTTTCAGCGATACACGCTTTATCAAGGACGGCAACACGATCTATGACGGCATTATCAAATATCGCAATCACGACGGCGGTTTTTTGCATTCGTTTGTTTATGACGAGCAAAATCCATCCTCGCTGCCGGACAAATCAAACACTATGGCAAGCGAGCAGGCGTTATACGGAATTGCCTCGATAATGCGCTTCCAAAACGGAATGCGCAGGCTTTATGATCTAAGACCCGAGCAGGATGCCGAAACAAAAGCGCAAATACACGAAATTATGCAAAAAATAGACACGCTCACTCCCCTGTCGCCTATTGCGGAATTGAAGGCGGCTTATGATCTTTATCTCGCCTTAGAGGGCACAGAAAGAAGCTATGTTTATAACTATTACAGGCTTTCGGCGCTTATCGAGTTTGCAGGCATGGAGTTTGAAGCCGAGGATATCAAATACAACAGCGGCGACGCAGGAGTAGTCGAGGCTATCACAGAGTTTACAGACGTCGACAAAAAGGCGGTCGATGCACTGCCAACGAATATTACGACCGCATACAGAGCCGAGGTTTTAAGGCTTTACAGCAAATTGACAAAAAGCTTTGATTTTGACGGCAAAAAGCAATATCTGATAAAGCTTGAAAAAGCAAAAAACGAGATAGATGCGATAGAAGCAGAGGTCGCAGACATCAAAAATGAGATAAAGCAGGCGCTTTATCCGTTTGATTCCATCACGCTTTCCGACAGAAATAAGGTCTGCGAGCTGTACGAAAGATATATGGCGCTCTCTGAATACGACCGGGCATTGCTGTCACAATCGGATGCTGAGGGACTTTTGAAGGCAAAGGCTCAGGTCGATGCGCTTTATCTTGCGGTCATCATTGCGGCGGCGGCGCTTTTTGTCGCCTCGGCTTGTGCGTTGTTTATAGTGTGGCATATCAAAAAACGCAGAAAGGCTAAAGCGCTTGCGGCTATGCCCGAGAGCGACGATTGACATATAAACGATATGAAAAAGGATCTATTGGCTTTGGCGATAGTTATTTTCGCCTTGATATTCGTCTTTTCGGGCACAAAGATACAGTCGGTCGACGAGTATTATCTGACGCATATCGATGATATAAAAGAGGACAGCGAAACAGTTTTTTTGACTATACGCTGTGATACTATTCTCGATAATTGGGACAAGCTTGACAAGGCTTTGAGGTTTGAAAAATATGTGCCCTCGGACGGACTTATCCTGCCAAGAACAGAGTATGTGCTCAGAGACGGCGACACTGTCTATGACATACTCGACAGAGCGATACGCCACGGCAGGATACAGATGGAGTGCATATATTCGGCGAATTATTCGAGCATATATGTTCAGGGCATCAACCACCTTTATGAATTCAGCTGCGGAGAGCTCTCGGGCTGGATGTATATGGTTAACGGCGAGTTTCCCGGTTATGGCTGCAGCAAATATGAGCTTTCTGACGGCGACGAGATAGTCTGGTGCTATACCTGCGACCTCGGGCATGATGTCGGCTGCGAATGGGAGACAAGCGAATGAAAAGAGACAAAAGGTATTTTGACAGATTGCACCCGATCGCCGCACTGTGCTATTTTGCTTTTATGCTGCTGCTTGCGTTCTTGTCAAGCGACCCTGTGAGCGTGTCGGTGTGCTATGTTTTTGGCGTGCTTCTTTCGGGAATGATAGCAGGCATGCGCCATCTGCCGCAAAGCCTTGCATACAGCCTGCCGATGACATTGATGATAGCGCTTTTAAACCCGATGTTCGTGCACAGGGGCGAAACTATATTGTTCTTTTTAAACGACAACCCCGTGACAAAAGAGTCGATAATATGCGGTGCTTTTATCGCATTAAAGGTTATGGCGGTGTTTTATTGGCTAAAATGCTTTTTTGCAGTCATGACAAGCGAAAAGACCGTTTTTTTGCTTGGCAGAGCGATGCCAAAGGCGGCGGTATTTATCTCTGCGTGTCTTAAATTTATTCCAATGCTCAAGCACGAATACAAAGCCATCGACGATGCACAAAAGGCGCTGGGCATCTACAGAGCAAAAAGCATCGTCGACAAGCTGAAGTGCAAAATGCGTGTCGTTTCGGCGCTTATCAGCACGTCGATCGAGGCGGCAGCCGACAGCGCAAAGGTCATGAGGTCGAGGGGCTATGGCTTGCAGGGCAGAAGCAGCCTTAACACATATCGCTTTAATGCATCGGATGCGGTATTTCTCGCCGCAACGATCGTCCTTGGCTTTGCCTGTATATCACTCAAGATAGCAGGTGTGGCAGAGTTTGATTATTACCCCCTGCTGCAAAGCGTCTTGTTTGATGCAAAGACATTAGTTTATTATGCGGCGCTGGTTATTCTCGCGGCAATTTCGGTGATTACGGAGGTTAAAGAAAACATCTTATGGCGTTACTTGAGATCAAAGCTCTGAGCTTTAAATACGGCGGCGCAAAGCAAAATGCCATAGAGAACATCGACCTGACGGTCGAGCAGGGCGATTTTGTGCTGATATGCGGCGAATCGGGCTGTGGCAAGACCACGCTTTTGAGAATGCTTAAAAAGCAGATACGCCCTTTTGGCGAGATGACAGGCGAAATACTGATGAACGGCATTCCTGTCGACGAGATGAGCGACAGAGAAGCTGTCTTTGAGATAGGCTATGTCATGCAGGACCCCGAAGCGCAGACGGTATGCGACAGCGTGCGGCACGAGCTGGCATTCGGGCTCGAGAGTCTCGGCGAAAAAAGCGATGTTATAATGCGCCGTGTTGCCGAAATATGCGGCTTTTTCGGCATCGGCGAATGGTTTGGCAAAAAGACTTCAGAGCTTTCGGGCGGGCAAAAGCAATTGCTCGCGTTGGCATCTGTGATGGTGACAGATCCGTCTGTGCTGATACTTGACGAGCCGACAGCACAGCTTGACCCTATTGCGGCATCTGATTTTCTTTCGGCGCTTTACAAGCTCAACCGCGAGTTAGGCGTGACGATAATCATCGCAGAGCACAGGCTTGAGGAAGTATTTCATATGGCGAGCAAGGTGCTGGTTATAGAGAGGTCGAGAGTGTCTCTTTGCGATACGCCGAGGAATATCGGCAGGGCTATGTGCGGCGCCAATCCTCACAGAATGAGCATCGCACTGCCGGCATCTGTGCGTGTTTTTTCTGCACTTGGCGGCAAGGGTGAAGCACCGCTCACTGTCAACGAGGGCAAGAGATATATAGCCGAAAATTTTGCAGACGATATAAAAGAGATTGATGCTGTGATACCGAATTTTGAAGCCCGTGAAAAGGTCATAGAGCTTTCGGGCGGTTATTTCAGATACGAGCGGGATATGCCGGATGTGCTGTCGGGAATAGATCTTGATGTCTATGACAACGAGCTGCTTTGCATTGTCGGCGCAAACGGCGCAGGCAAGACAACGCTTATCAAGGTGCTTTCGGGGGTCAAGCGGCTTTATAAGGGCAAATACAGATTGAGAGGCAAGAAATTATCGGCGTATGCAAGCTATGAGCTTTATAAAGGCAATATTGCGTGTATGCCGCAGGATCCCAAAACGCTGTTTGTGAGAAGCACCTTAAAGGACGACCTTATCGAAGCGGCGCTTATCACAACTGAAAAAAGGGAATATGCGCAAAAAAAGGTCAACGAAGTCGCCCAAAGGCTCGGCATATTTCACCTGCTCGACAGTCATCCGCACGACCTTTCGGGCGGCGAAAGGCAAAAGGCGGCGCTCGCAAAGCTCTTGATGACAGAGCCGTCTGTGATAATGCTCGATGAGCCGACAAAGGGGCTTGACGCCTGCTCAAAAAGAACGTTTGCCGAGATACTTTGTTCGCTCAAAAACGAAGGCAAGACGATAATAATAGTCACGCACGACGTCGAGTTTGCCGCCGAGCACGCAGACAGATGCGCTATGTTTTTTGACGGCAGGATAGTTTCGTGTGCCGACCGCATAAACTTTTTTGCCGAAAACAGATATTATACGACAGCCGCGGCACGCATGACTAGACCGAGGTTTAAAAACGCCGTGACCGTCGACATGGCAATAGAACTTTGCAAATCAAACAAAAAATTAAGCTCCGAAAGGAATTGAAAAATCGTACTTGACATACGACGCAAGTTGTGATATTATTTACAGGTACGATTTCGGGGTGTGGCTCAGTTTGGTAGAGCGCTTGGTTCGGGACCAAGAGGCCGCTGGTTCGAATCCAGTCACTCCGATAAAAAGCACGCTTTGCGCAGGTTGCGCCGAGCGTGCTTTTTAATTAAACTCGGGCGTCCTTGGTATCTTGTTTGCGTGATGACCTCATTCATCAATTAATGCAAACAAACGAATAAAGCACGATTTACCACACACACCACAAAATGTAAATACCTTTTTTGCTATAATTTGAGCGTATTAACGAACGCATCGGGGCTTTACAAACTCAAATATTTATGTATAATAGTATATAGAATACACGGAGGTGGAGTATGAACTTTTTTGACGAACTTTCTTTATTTGACCCCGAGGTTGCCGCTGCGTGCGATCTTGAGCTGCAGAGACAGAGGGGCAACATCGAGCTTATCGCTTCTGAGAACATAGTTTCAAAGGCTGTATTGCTCGCAGCAGGCGGCATTTTGACCAACAAATATGCCGAGGGCTATCCCGGTAAGCGCTATTACGGCGGCTGCCAATGTGTCGACATCGTCGAGGACATAGCACGCGACAGAGCAAAAAAGCTCTTTGGTGCAGAGCACGCAAATGTTCAGCCCCACAGCGGTGCGAACGCTAACCTTGCGGTGTTCTTTGCCCTGCTCAAGCCCGGTGATACTGTCATGGGCATGAACCTGCAGGAGGGCGGACACCTTTCGCACGGCTCACCCGTGAATATTTCGGGTCAGTATTTCCATGTCGTGCCCTACGGCGTCGACAAAAAGACCGGACTTATCGACTATGACGAGATGCAGCGCCTTGCTCTTGAGTGCAAGCCCAAGCTGATCGTTGCAGGTGCGAGCGCTTATTCACGCATTATCGATTTTGCAAGATGCCGTGAGATCGCCGATTCTGTCGGTGCATATCTCATGATCGACATGGCTCATATCGCAGGACTTGTCGCTGCCGGCGTTCACCCCTCCCCTGTTCCTTACGCCGACGTAGTCACTACCACCACTCACAAGACTCTCAGAGGTCCGAGAGGCGGCATGATACTCTGCAAAGAGAAATACGCAAAGGCAATAGACAAGGCAATATTCCCCGGCATACAGGGCGGTCCTTTGATGCACATCATCGCTGCCAAGGCTGTCATGCTCGGCGAAGCTATGACCGACGAATTCAAGGCATACCAGCAGCAGGTCGCTCTCAACGCCAAGGTACTCTGCAACAGACTTATCGAGCGTGGCGTAACTATCATTTCGGGCGGCACTGACAACCACCTTATGCTGCTTGACCTGCGTGGAACAGGCATAACAGGCAAAGAGCTTGAGGTACGCCTCGACAGCGTTCATATCACCGGCAACAAGAACACCGTTCCCGACGAGCCCCTCAGCCCGTCAATCACCAGCGGCTTCAGAGTCGGCACTCCCGCTGTCACCTCACGTGGCTTTAAAGAGGACGAGATGGTCATCGTCGGCGACCTGCTTGCAGACGCTATATTCGACTTTGACAACTCAAAGCAGCGCATAATCGACACTGTCGCAGATCTCTGCGCAAAGCACCCGATCTATTAATTAAATCGATATACCAAAAAACGCCGTATGAGCTTTGACGGGCTCATACGGCGTGTTTATTTTATCAGAGTGAATATTGCTCTGAGAACTGCGCAAAGCGTTTGTCAAACAGCGGATCACCGTTTTTGACGGCTTTTTGCGATTTGTGCAGGTCAAGGTTGTGGTTTGCAATATCTATCACGCAGGCGGCAATATTAGAGCAGTGGTCTGACGTGCGCTCAATATTTGTGAGCAGATCTGACCAGATAAAGCCGACCTCTATGCTGCATTCGCCACGCTGCATACGCATGATGTGGCGAGTGCGCAGATCCTCTTTGAGCCTGTCAATGACCTGCTCGAGCGGCTCTGCATCAAATGCGAGCGATGCGTCATCTTTTATAAACGAATTGAGCGAGATGTCGAGCACGTTGCTGAGTGCGGCGGAAATAATGCCGTATTCACGCAAAGCGTCTTCGCTGAGCGCAAGGTTCTTTTGATGCAGCTCCTCGGCGGATTCGAGAATATTGACTGCATGGTCGGAGATGCGCTCATAATCGCCGATAAGCTTGAGCAGTGCGGCAGCCTCTTCGCTCTCGACAGCGCTGAGCTTTTGCGAGCTCAGCTTGACGAGATAGCTGCCGAGGATGTCCTCGTATTTATCGCAGTCGTTTTCTGCCAAGCGTATAGATGTAGCTGCATCGTCTGAATAATGACTTACGGTCTGCAATGCGTCATCAAGCGCTTTGACAGCGGTCTTTGCCATTTCAAACGCTTTTTCGCGTGATTGCTGCAGTGCGAGCGAGGGCGTATTAAGCAGTCTATCGTCGATGGGTGCGAATTTTTGATCCTTGCCATCGTCGGGAACGAGTCGGCAGACGAGCTTTTCAAGCATACCGCCCGCAGGCAGGAGCATTGAGGTGCAAAGCAGGTTGAACACGGTATGTACTATCGCTATGCCGAGCAGCGATGCCGCATTATCGAGCATCGCAGGCGCAAATACTGCCTTGACAATCGAAAAAACGATAAGCAAAATAGTTGTGCCGATTATGTTAAAGCAAAGGTGAACAAGTGCAGCACGCCTTGCGTTCTTATTAGTACCGACAGACGAGATCATTGCGGTGATACAGGTTCCGATATTCTGGCCCATAATAATGGGGATCGCTGCGCCATAGGTGACCTGCCCTGTCATGGCGAGTGCCTGCAGTATGCCGACAGATGCCGAGCTCGACTGAATTACAGCGGTGAGTATCGCACCGACGAGCACGCCGAGCAAGGGGTTTGTGAACATCAAAAACAGCTCACGAAATTCGGGTATCTCGGCAAGTCCCGAAACAGAAGCGGACATCGAATCCATGCCGTACATAAGCGTTGCAAAGCCGAGCAATATAAGTCCGGTGTCTTTTTTTCTGTCGCTTTTGAAGAACATATAAAGCACTATGCCGATCAGTGCAAGCACCGGTGTGAACGACGAGGGCTTTAAAAGGCTGACAAAAACATTGTCGCTGCCGATGCCTGCAAGACTGAGTATCCACGCAGTGACAGTTGTGCCGATATTTGCGCCCATTATGACGTATATCGACTGCGAAAGCGTCATGAGTCCGCTGTTGACAAAGCCGACTACCATAACTGTTGTGGCTGACGAGCTCTGAATGACCGCAGTAACGGCAAGTCCTGTCAAAAGACCTGCAAAGCGGTTTTGGGTGAGCTTTGACAGAATAGTACGCAGACCGCTGCCTGCGCGGCGTTCGAGCGACTCGCCCATTATGTTCATGCCGAACAGAAACAGACACAGTCCGCCGATAAGCGACAATACGTTAAAAATGTCCATAGCATTCTTTCCCCTTAAAATTCGAATTTTCGCTATTTAAATTATAGCGCGAAATTTGTCGCAGTACAATATATACTCGTGTAAATAATATGTAAATACATACAAAGAGTGCCCCTCGGATAACCGAGAGGCGCCTTTATTCGAATCTAATATGATCTATTCTATCTCAAATTCTGCGATCAGTTCTTTGCCGCATATTTCGAAGATCACGGCGTACCTGCCGGGGGCACGGTCAAAATCGCATTTGCGAAGGTCGGCTGTAAAGACCGTGCCGTCTTTGCCCTGTATCGCTTCTTCGGTGAAATATCCCACCATAGGGAGATCTGCCATTTTGTCACCGTTGATACGCACAAGCTTATAATAGTGTCCGTACCAAAAACAGGTGTTTTCGGGTGCATGAATCACCACCTCGACGATGTCACAGGACTTACTTATAACGCTGCTTTTGACAGTGCAAGAGATCTGCGACGGGTCAGCATCGATCCACGACATATCGGCATCGTCATAGTATCTGTCGTCAGACCCTGCGGTAGAAACCATGATAGAATAATCTGTCGGCTGCGATCTGTCGCTCGAATATTGGCTATCGCCCTCGCACTGCATTTTGAAGGCGGATGCACAAACAATAGTGGCGGATAAAACAAGTATTGCCGCTGCAATGATGATGAGATTTCTTTTGCTCATATTTGCTCCTTTCGTTATATGATGCTCAGCACATCGGTATTTGTATCGGTTTGCCGTATTCTGTATCAGGCATTTCTTCCTCTAAAAGCTCTGCCAGCTCTTGCAATGTGACAGCGTAGGCCGTGCCGTTTGATGTGTTATACAGCAAAAAAACTTTGTCTTGATATTGCACATAATAATCGTCGGCATCCATATAAAGCCACGAGGTGGTGACAAGCCCATAGGTATTGCCGTCCTTTTTAAAATATGCGCCGCTGACATAAAGCTGCAAGAGCTTTTTGCCGTCTGTATCAATATGCGGCGGCGAGGGTATTTCAAGCTGATAATCAGCCACCGTTTTTGCTATATCAAATGAAATATCAGGCAATGCGCTTATATCATTTTCGGAATAGCGAGAGCCGTCATATGACACCTCGCCTGTTTCGAGGTCGATTGTGACTGTCTCATCGGTGACACAGCCGCAGATGTAACGCACAAAGCTGACACATTTGCTGCCTGCGGAGTATTTTTGCAAAAATACGTTTTTGTCAGACAATCTGACATACGACAATGCATACGATGCCTCTTTTGTGTCAAACGAAAGCGTTGCGACGCACTCGGGGGCTTTGCCGAAATACATAGCAGACTCGTTGCTTATCTTGTCTATAACGGCTTGATGCGTGTCGTTTATGCATTCCTCGCAATCGCTTTCGTCATGCAGGATATTATAGGCGAGCTTAAAAAGAAACTTGCGATACTTGACATCGGTCTGCTTTATCGCATTTTCGTCACGTGACAAATAAAGCTCGATTATTTGACTGTCATCAAGCGGTATTCCCGAAGCGCCCTGCATATGCGCACCCTCTGTTTTGTTCCTCTATAAATACAAGTACCAAAAAGATAAAAAGTGTGTAATGCTATTCGAAAAAATATTATTCAGACCATGCAGCAGCCGCAGCCGTCGCAGTCTCTGAAAAGAGCGTGGTCGTATTCGATGCCGTTTTTGTCATAATAATCCTTGATCGCCGCCTTTATCGCCTCTTCGGCGAGGACAGAGCAGTGCAATTTGTGTGCAGGCAGTCCGCCCAGCGCATCGACGACCTGCTTGTTTGTGACAGAAAGCGCCTCGGCGATGGTCTTGCCCTTGATGAGCTCGGTAGCCATCGACGACGAGGCTATTGCGCTGCCGCATCCAAAGGTCTCAAATTTGACATCGGCGATAACTCCGTCGATGATCTTGAGGTATATTTTCATTATATCGCCGCATTTGGCGTTGCCGACCTCGCCGACACCGTCGGCATCGGCGATAGATCCGACATTGCGGGGATTGGTGAAGTGATCCATTACGATAGGTGTATAAAGTGCCATTTTAGTTACTCCTTTTTTATTATAAAATAAACTCACGTTTGCCCTGCACAAGGTCGTGCCACACGGGCGAGATAGAGCGCAGATAGTTGACGGTCTCGGTGACTGCTTTGACTATTTCGTGCGCGTCATCGGTGGTGTTGTATTCAGAAAGGCTGATGCGGAGCGAGCCATGCGCTATCTCGTGAGGTCTGCCTATTGCGAGCAGAACATGGCTCGGGTCAAGCGAGCCCGATGCGCAGGCGCTGCCCGACGAAACCTCGATGCCCTTGGCATCAAGCATCAAAAGCAGGCTTTCGCCCTCGATGCCCTCGAAGCAATAATTGATTATGCCCGGCATAAACGAAGCACTGTCGCCGTTTAATGCCGAATGCGGTATATTGCCGAGTCCGTCAATGATGATTTTGCGCATTTCGAGCAGATGCTCGTTTGTTTTTTGCATATTTGAGAGCGAATCCGAAAGCGCTCTTGCCATGCCGACTATTGCAGGGATATTCTCTGTGCCTGCACGCTTGCCTCTCTCTTGCATTCCGCCGTATATAACAGGCTGCAGCACCACACCACGGCGTGCATAAAGCAGTCCTATGCCTTTTGGTCCGTGGAATTTGTGCGCCGAAAGCGACAGCATATCGATATTCTGCTTTTCGACATCTATCTCTGTCTTGCCTGCCGCCTGTACTGCGTCGGTATGGAACAAAACACCGTGCTTTTTGCATACCTCGCCTATTTCGGCAACAGGCAGCACCGAGCCTATCTCGTTGTTAGCATACATGACTGTGACAAGGCAGGTGTCATGTCTTATGGCATCCTCGACCTGTCGGGCGGTTATATTGCCTTTTGTGCCGACAGGCAAAAGCTCGATGTCAAAGCCGTCTTTTTTAAGCTTTTTTAACGTGTTGAGCACGGCATGATGCTCGAAAGCGGTCGAAATAATATGCATTTTGCCGTTCTTTTTGCCGTATTCTGCGGCAGAAAGCAAAGCCATCGTGTCTGCTTCGCTGCCGCCCGAGGTGAAATATATCTCGTTCGCCTTGCAGCCGAGGCACGAGGCGATGGCGGAGCGTGCTTCAAAAAGCGCTTCACTGCACTCCTGCCCTGCCGAATGCAGGCTCGATGCGTTGGCGTATTGCTCTTTTAAAAAAGGCAGCATTGCGTTTAATGCGGCATCCGAAAGTTTGGTGGTCGCCGCGTTGTCAGCGTATATCATAGTTATCCTCGCTTAATAATAAAATTTATTGTTTTCACAAGAGCATTATAGCAGCAATAACCTACCTTGTCAATAGGTTATTTTAAAAAATAAGTAAGTGGCGGTGCCACTTACTTGATATTGCCCATAAGAACATCCTGCAGTGTGATGCTGCCAAGATATTGATCGGCGCATTTTTTAAGTCCGAGCCACACAGGCAGGGTCATGCAGGAGTCACAGTGCGGACAGGGCTCAGAGCTTTCCTGAAGGCACGCGACAGGCGCAAGGTCTTTTTCTGCAATATTGATTATCTCGCCGACTGTATACTCGCTCGCATCACGTGACAGCCTATAGCCGCCCAATGAACCGCGTGCCGTGAGCAAAAGCCCTGCACGGCAGAGGTCGGGCACGAGCTGCTCTAAATATTTTTTTGATATATCCTGCCTCTGCGAGATGTCCTTTAGCGAGACGAAGCCGTCATGCTGGTTCATCGCGAGGTCAAGCATCATTCTGAGTGCATATCTGCCACGTGTGGATATCATCATTTATAAAGACTCCTATCTTGCGACGTCGCCGCCTGTGCTTGCGGCAAGCTCTTTGACCTCGTCAACAGTTGACAATGCCATGTCGCCCTCGGTGGTGTGCTTTAAGCAGTCTGAAGCGATGGCAAATTCGACGGCTGTTTGGCAATCATAGCGGTTCATAAGCGCATAGATCAAGCCTGCATCAAAGGCGTCGCCGCCCCCTACCCTGTCTGCGATGCGTACAGAATGCTTTTTTGAATAATATTCCTTGCCGTCATGATAGATAACGGCAGAAATTATGTTGTCTGATGCCGAGATGCTTTCACGCACAGTGCGCGCGGCAAGCTTGATGCCGTATTTTTGCATAAGCTCTGCCATGGGCGATGCCGCATTAAAGCCGAGCAGGTCGTTTGCATCGGTGTCACCGCCTATAAACACGTCGGCATACGGCATAAATTCACGCATACGCTCTGCCATTTCCGATCTTGTCCAAAGCTTTGAGCGATAGTTATAGTCGATGGATATGACAGCGCCGTTTTGCTTTGCCGCCTCAAGTGCGTCTTTGATTATCTCTTTATCGACCACTGCGGCGGTAATGCCTGTTATATGAAACCAATCTGCGCCCTGCATGACAGACTGCCAGTCAAAATCTGCCCTTTTTGACTCTGAAACGGCAGAATGTGCGCGGTCATAAACGACATTCGACCTGCGTTCGCCGATGCCTTTTTCATAATAATATATGCCGACCCTCTCGCCGCCTCTTGCGATAAACGAAACGTCAACGCCGTATTTAGCAAGCGCAGAGACAGCCATATCGCCGACAGGATTCTGCGGCAATTTTGTGACATAGGTGCTGCTGATGCCGAAGCGCGCGAGTGCCGTTGCGACGTTTGCTTCTGCACCGCCGAAATTGACATCAAACGAGTCTGCCTGAATAAAGCGCTTATAGCCGACAGGCGAGAGCCTGAGCATTATTTCTCCGAAGGTAACGATGCGCATATTCTCATGATCTCCTTACAGTTGGCGGTTATATCGCCTTTCATCATAAAGCTGCCGCCGACGGCATACACCCTGTCGCAGGATAAAAATTCTGCGAGGTTTGACAGGTCGACGCCGCCTGTGGGAATAAACTTTATACCTGGGAACGGTGCGGAAAGTGCTTTGATGGCCTTGAGACCGCCGTATATATTTGCGGGGAAGAATTTGACTATATCTATGCCGAGCGAGATCGCGTGCATTATCTCTGTCGGTGTGACGCAGCCGGGATAATAAGGCACGCCTGCCGACTTGCATTCATAAAACACCTCGTCGGAAAGCCCCGGTGAAACGACAAACGAAGCGCCTGCTGCTATTGCGGCAGCGCATTGAGCTTTGTTTATGACTGTTCCTGCGCCTATGTTCATGTCGGGAAACAGCTCTTTGCCTATGCGTATAGCCTCTGATGCGCACTCGGTGCGATAGGTTATTTCGGCACAGCCTATGCCGCCGGAAACAAGAGAGCCGAGTATGCGCTCGGTATCGTGAACGTCATTGATTACAACAACGGGAATGATTCTGTCTGTCATATTATTTCACGACCTTTCGCAGAGCGATGTCCTTTTGCACCGCCTCAAAAACACCGTTCAGATAGCACGCGCCCATAGCACGGTCAAAGAGTCCGTAGCCCGGCTTTGCATCCTCACCCCAGACGTTTCTGCCGTGGTCGGGACGAACATAGCCGTCAAAGCCATTCTCTTCGAGTGCACGGACTATTGAATAAATATCGACGTCGCCGTCGTCTGTGCGGTGACCGTTCTCATAAAAATCAGTCTCTGACGTGAACTTGAGCTGCCTTAAATGCGCAAAATAGATGCGATCGGCATATTTTGCAGCCATCTCGGGCAGATTATTAAACTTGCCTGCGCCAAGGCTGCCTGTGCAGAAGGTTATGCCGTTGTGCTTGTTTGGAACAGCGGCAAACAGCCTGTCATAGTCCTCGCTGCGTCCGACTATGCGCGGCAGGTCGAATATATCCCAGGGCGGATCGTCCGGGTGTACCGCCATATTGACGCCCGAAACGTCGCAGGCAGGCATTATTGCGTTAAGGAAGTATACGAAGTTCTCAAAAAGCTTTTCGTGGGTCATGCCCTCGTATTCGTACAGAAGCCCCGAAAGCATATCGGGCGTATAGCTCTCATCCCAGCCGGGCAGTCTCAGATTATGCTTGTCGAGCATTGCAAAATCAGCCTCGCTGTAGGACAACGATTCTGAGCCGTCGGTGTGCTTAAAGTGCAGGTTGGTCCTGAACCAGTCAAAGACAGGCATGAAATTATAGCATATGCACTTGACGCCGACCTTGCCGCAGTTGATTATATTCTGCCTATAAGCCTCGATGTATCTGTCACGTGTCGGCTTGCCGAGCTTGATATCCTCATGCACCGGGACAGACTCGATGACCTGCATCTCAAGACCTGCGGCGTTCGCAAGGGATTTCAGCCTTTGCAGCTTTTCTAAAGGCCAGACAGAGCCGACGGGCTCATCGTAAACAGCGGTAACGACACCTGTCATGCCCTGTATCTGCTTTATGTAGGACAGCGGAATGCAATCATTCTCGCCGTACCATCTGAAAGTCATCTTCATTTTTGTTTATCACGACCTTTTACCGTTTTTATGTATACGATTATAGCAGACGCAAAAACGCTTGTCAAGAAAAGCATTGCAATAAATCACCATGTGTGTTAGAATTGCAGCAGGAGGAGCTTTATTATGACAGATATAATTATTGCGATAGTCTTTGGCTTTTTGGGGCTTTTGGCAGGCTTGGCGGCATACAAATTATCATCAAGGCTGCATGATGACAAAAAGCCCTATGCTTCGATCATCATAAGGCAGGGCATAAATATCGCATATCTTTGCGCAGCATATTTTGCCGCACCGCTTTTTGGTGCAGAGGCGACATACGGCTTGCTCGGTGCAGCCATCGGCATAGTTTTGTCGTCGGCATTCGGGCGCAGAATGAATGACAATAACGAAGAATAAAGAGGAAATCGAAAATGACAAACGACAATTTCTTTCAAATCACGCAAAACCGCATTGAAATAAGCGGTGTCAAGGGCGAGCATCGCTTTTTGCATATAAGCGACACGCACATATGCCACACAGACGGCCTTTCGACCCCCCAAGAGGCCGAAATGGCGGCAAAAAAAGAAGCATCGTGGCAAAACGTCAAGCGCGATTTTGCAAAGCATTTCGGCGAGAGATTCGGCAAAGAGCAGGAGATAACATCGACCGAGGCATTCGGCAAGCTGATAGACTATGCCGCAGAGCAAGAGCCCAAGGCGCTCATCATGTCGGGCGACATCGTCGACTTTGTGCATTCGGCAGGTCTCAGGTTCGTGACAGACAGGCTTGAAAAAAGCGGACTCACCTATCTGTATGCCAACGGCAATCACGAGGGCAGCTTTGCTTCACATCCCGAGCTTATGTCACTTAACGGCGGAACAGACGACATCGGCGTATACCGCGGAGACGGATTTATTATCGCCGCTATCGACAACAGCGCAAAAACCGTTTCTGACAAGCAGTTAAATCAACTCAAGGAGCTTTTTGAATGCGGCACACCTGTAATTCTCGTGATGCACATTCCTCTTTCGCTTGAATACAACCGGGAGAATATGAAGGTGTTCGGCGAATATTTTTTGCTGAAGGACACGACGGACGACAAAAACGCAAAAGAGCTCATCAATATGATAGTTGCGCCCGATTCGCCTGTAAAAGCTATTCTGTGCGGACATGTTCACGGCTATCACAAGGGTGATTTCGCTCCCGGCAGGCCGCAGATATGCTCGTCCAGCAGCCTTATCGGCGCTGTCGACGACGTCGTGATATGCGGAAAATAAAAAACGACAAAATAGTGCTTGCATTTATTGCGACTTTAGTGTAGAATGACAATACAAACTTTATTATGAGGTGTAAGATGAAAAACTTATCAAAGCTTTTGTGCCTTATGCTCGTATTCGTGATGCTGTTTGCTATGCTTGCAGCTTGCGCAGACGACAAGGGCGATCAATCGACAGATGCTTCTTCTGCTGCGACGAGCTCGACCGAGTCTGTTGAGACAGACCCCGATCTCAAGTGGAAGGATGCAAACGGTCTGTATACCACAGGCTATACAAAAGAGGATCTCGGCGGTTATAAAGATACCTTCACCATCCTCGTTCAAGGCAACAGCGACCCGACCTATCAGAACGTTGACTTTACAGTCGGCGAAGAAAATACCGCAACCTTCTATGGCACTTTTGTCGACGAGGGCGTAAGCGAGCGCAACAACCTTGTCGAAGAGACCTATGGCGTCAAGATCATCGGTCTCAAGGACAACTCTCCTCTCGCTACTGCTCGTAACGAAGCACAGGGCGGCAACGGCCTGTTCGATGCAATGGTCCTCAGAGCTTCCGAGCTTGCAACGCTCGGTGCAGAGGGCAACCTCTATGAGCTGTTCTCGCTTGACGGCATTCAGCTCGAGGCTCCCTGGTGGGATCAGAATGCCAACGAGGCTTATTCCATTGGCAACAAGCTTTATTTCACCACCGGCGATATAACCGTTCTTAACAAGATAACCACTATGGCTATTATGTTCAACAAGGATCTTGCCGATCAGTACAACCTCGGCGATCTTTATCAGCTCGTTGAGGATCGCGAATGGACTTTCGACAAGATGATCGAGCTTGCAAAGGTCATCCCCGAGAATAACGGCGACGGTCTGCACGGTCTGCTCTCGGGCTACAACGATGCTAACGGCTGGTTCATCAGCCTTGGCGGCAAGTTTGTCACCAAAAACGCTAACGACATACCCACCCTTGCTGTTAAGTCTACCGACAACACCAACAGAGCTATCAAGCTGCTTGACGCATTCACTATGCGTGGCGCTACCATTCTGATGGCGCAGGAATGCCCCGAACCCGTTTGGGATACCTCGTGGGCAGAATTCTATGAGGGCAGAGTCCTCTTTAGATATTCCGGCTTCTCGGCAACCAACAAGATGCGTGATTATGCTGTCGATTTCGGCATACTCCCCTGCCCGCTCTATGACGAGCTGCAGGAGGATTATATCGCACCCGCAGGCTCTGCGGGCGCAGTCGGCATTCTCAAGTCTTATCAGAACCCCGAGTGGGCTGCAATGATGCTTGACATCTGCGCTTGCGGCGCAAAGAACTATGTCACACCCGCTTATTACGAGAGAACTCTCAGAGGCAAGGACACCCGTGACGACGAGTCTGAGGCAATGCTCGACATCATATTTGGCAACCTCACCTATGACCTCGGCTGGGTTTATGACCTCGGCGGACTCAGCAACGCACTCTTTAACCTTATGCAGCAAAAGAGCAACGCATATACTTCGACAATCGACGGACTTTATCCCTCGGCAGAAAAAGCATTGCAGGACGCTATCGACGCATATAACTGACAAAACTCGCGGCAGAGCTCACACTCTGCCGCTTTTTTAAGGAACAGCCTATGATAGAAACAGAAAGAAAGTACCTGATAGAATATCCCGACACCGAGGTTCTTATAAAGCAGCCCGACTGCACAGTCGGCGAAATAACTCAGATCTATCTCATATCGAATGACGGCGAAACACGGCGTGTGCGCAAAACCGTGATCGGCGAAACAACGGTTTATCACAGCAATACCAAAAAGCGCATTTCGCCGATGTCGTGCATAGAGGATGAATGTATCATTTCAAAAGCAGCATTTGATAACCATGTCGCCCTCGAACGCGACAACGCACTTAATATCATATACAAAACGCGATATACGTTTGACTATCTCGGGCAGAAGTTTGAGATAGATGTCTATCCGTTCTGGTACCGCTCGGCGATATGCGAGACAGAGCTTGACGACGAGAGCAAAAGTGCTGTTTTTCCGCCGTTTTTGCAGGTGATCAGAGAGGTTACAGACGATAAACGATACAGCAACAGAGCGATGGCGAGAGAATTGCCGCCGGAAAAGTAATTTGTATAAAATACCTGCAGACTTTTTTGTTAAAATGCTTGACAAACGGTCGGAATAGTGGTATCATTTTGGTGCAATTAAACATAAAGGAGTTATTTATGAAAAAGCAAATCAGCATCATGATCGCACTTTGTATGCTTATTGCAGTTATAGCATCCGTTTTTGCGATCGCACCCACCGCTGAAGAAGCGCCCCGCGCTAAATCAGTCTATCTTAAAAACGACGAGAAGGAAGTCGCATTCCTTGCTTCCGCTGACCTCGCAGCACTTTGCGACGGCAAAAAGCACTTTGAGTATGACAACATTGCCAACTACAACAACCCCGGCATAGTTCTTGTGCACAATGTCGAGTCCGCTACTCCTCAAGAGAAGGAGAACTGGGATAACGCCAACGTCGTTATCGAGCTTGACGGCGACACCCTGGTCGACACTGTCAATGTTTGCTTCTATACCTATTGGAGCGCAATGATCGGCATTCCCAACGAAAAAGAGATAACCATCTCTTATTCGGTCGATGGCGAGAACTTCTCTGAACTCAAGCAGTTCACGCTCGAGGACGACATCAAGACAGGCGCACACATACTTGATAAATATTTTTATCTTGATGAAGCAGTCACCTGCAAGGCAATAATGGTCACCATGCCGTTCGGCGAAGCTGACCCCACCTGGCAGGCAGGCTGGGAGATGCTCGAATGGTTTGCATTCACCGAGCTTTCGGCAGGTCTCAGACTTGACTATGATAACGCTGACGACGAGTCGTCAGAGCCTGAGGTATCAAAAGAGCCTTTTATTCAGGCTGCTCCCGACTATGAGTCTTACGGCTATACTCTCAAAGCGACCGATGATTTCTTTGTAACTCATTTTGACAACATCGGTTATGAGGGCGCTTCTGCCATCATGACAGAGGCATACACAGGCGGCGCTTGGTGGCTGCATATCGCATTCGCACCTGTTGAGGGCGAAGAAGGTATGTTTGTTGTCACCGCTACACAGAGCGGTATAGGCGACGGCTTGCTCACAGAACCGCTCGAAGTTCCCGAAGGCGGCTTTGTCTGGTGCACCAACCTTGGCAACGATAATACCTCGACAGGCGGCATCAACTATCAGACCGCTACTATAAGACACGCTATCGAGATAGGTCAGTCTCTCGAAGTCGGCAGAGTTGTCTGCTTTGAAAACCTTGACCTCGAGGGCAAGGATATCCACAACGTCAACGGTCTTACCACTATGTGGTATGACAGCGGCTATGTCTTTAACAGCAAGATCCACATCATGCTGAACGACGGCGAAGAGCTGGAGCCCGACGAGCCGAGTGAAGAGCCTTCGCAGGAGCCCAGCCAGAATCCCGAATCGAGCGAGCCCGACGAAAGCAGCGAGATTCCCGAAGAGAGCGAAACGCCTGACGAAAGCGAAAAGCCCGAAAGCAGCGCTCCCGACACCTCAAAAGCTCCCGATACGACCGATGAAGGCTCCTTCCCCTGGTGGATAATCGTTGTTGTTGCAGTCGTTGCAATCGCAGTCGTTGTATTCATCATCATTAAAAAGAAGAAATAACAGAATCTTTTAAATAAGGTTTTTTCCTCCTCTCAGCGCCCTCTGCCCCAAAGAGGCAGAGGGCTCTTTATGCAAATTATTTTTATAAAATAAAAAACAAGGAGCTCTCATGAAAAGAACACTCGGCATACTGCTTGCAGTATGTATGCTCGTTTCTGCTCTGGCTTCGATCGTTAGCATCACCGCCACCGCAGAGCCTATCCCCACCGCAAAGAACGTCTATTTAAACAGCAACGGCACCGACGTCGTGGTCGGCAGCTATTGCCAGGATCTGTCTGTCCTCTGCGACGGCAGAAAGCTTATTAAGACTCTTGATGGCGAGATCGATTTCAGAAAGAACGGCATCGTTCTGGTTGAAAACACCGAGCGCGCTACCGCAGGCGTCGTCGATTATTGCCAGATGGTCATCGACCTTGGTGAAAGCACACTGGTCGACACCGTCAACGTTGCATTCTACCTCAACCGCTCTAACAGAGTTTGGTTCCCCAACAACGGCGAAGTTATTATCAGCTTCTCTGATGACGGCAAGAACTTCTATGGTCAGAAGTCCTATTATATCGAGGACTATGAGACTGCAACACAGACCGGCGTTCACGATGTATATTTCTATCTCGATACCCCTGTTTCGTGCAAGGCCGTTATGGTTTCGCTCGAATACGGCGAGGTAGACCCCACCTGGGGCTGGGAACCCTCTGTAATGCTCGAGTGGTTCGGCTTCACCGAGCTTTCGGCAGGCCTCAAGCTCGACTATGAAAACGCAGATCCCGAGATCGAAGAGATCGAAGTTGTCGAGGAGTTCATACAGGCAGCTCCCGATTATGCTTCTTACGGCTATGAGCTTAAGAGCACCGAGCCTTTCTTCCTCACTCATTTCAACGATGTTTTGGTCGAGGGCGCTTCTGTCATAATTACAAGACCTTATGGCACAGAACATGATGACCCCAGCAATGCAGGCTGGTGGACACACATCGCTTTCGCTCCTATCGCAGCCCACGAGGGTATGTATATGGTCACAGAGGTCAGCACCGGCGGTATTGCCGACGGCTCTGCAATGCCTCTCACCGTTCCCGAAGGCGGATTTGTCTGGATCGCAAACTATGGCAATGACTATAGTGCAAACGGCGGTATCAAATACACCAACGCTTCTGTTAATGCGGCTATCGAGATCGCAAAAGCTCTCGAGGTCGGCAGAGTTGTCTGCTTTGAGAACGTAGACCTTGAAAACCAGGACGTTCACAACGTCAACGGCAAAACATATTATTATCAAGAGGGTTATGTATTTAACTCTAAGATCCATTTGATGATGACAGATGATGAGCTGCTCATAAAGGACGAGTCGAGCGAAGAGCCCTCGCAGGAGCCCAGCCAGACTCCCGAATCGAGCGAGCCAAACGAAAGCAGCGAGATTCCCGAAGAAAGCGAAACGCCTGACGAAAGCGAAAAGCCCGAAAGCAGCGCTCCCAACACCTCAAAAGCTCCCGAAACCAGCGAAGGCTCATTCCCCTGGTGGATAATCGTTGTTGTTGCAGTCATTGCGATCGCAGTCGTTGTATTCATCATAATCAAAAAGAAGAAATAATGTGCATATAAAGCATATATAGCAAAAAGCAGGCGATTGCCTGCTTTTTGTTATGTTTTTTGCCGTGTTATACTATTTTAAATTCACCAAAGAACTCGGGTCTGTGGAAATCGGGCGACGGCAGGTCGACAGGCGACCACATACCAAAGTGAGGCTGTGCCGTTTCGTCACCGCATTTATAAAAATTGCCTTTGAATGTCGAGCCCTTTGCAAATTTGCATTCGCCAAAAAGCTTGTTTATCATTTCGAGGCTGAAGAATACGTCGACATTCCAGCTGTCTGCATTGCGCGATGCTTTGACCTCGGGCAGCTCGCACAGTTGGTCGATGGGTGTTTTGTTTTTGCGGTCAGAGCGTACAGCAGAGAGAAACGCACCGTTTGAATTCATCTCAAAATTCATATAGAGCGGCGAATTTGCATTGAAGCTGACAAAAAATTCGAGGCAACTGTCTTTATAGACAGGGTCGTTATAGCTTGTGTATATCACCTTGGGGTCTGCTTCGTCACAATGCATATGCAGCATAAAGCCCTCGCCGTCGACGTATATAAGCTGTGCGTATGCGGCAGGCTCATAGCCGTCGCCCCATTTATAGCACGAAATATCTGCACGCGGAGCAGACGAAAAATCAATATTCTTTGTGGTTATAACATTATAAAGCATAAAAAATCGCTCCTTTCTGTTACAGCATACCATTTACAGCGCGTATTGTCAACAACAATTGACTTGATTTTTTGCTGTATAAAAAGTATAATATATACAGACTTAAAGAAGGTCGTGAAGAATATGAAGGATAAATACCCCGAGCCTATTGCGGCGTTCGCAAGCTATAAGCGGACTATTCAGGGCTGCTCGGCTTTGACTGTTAGCGAGTATTGCCTTGATGTAGCAATGTTTTTCAGATACATAACAGCACAGCGTGACGGCAAGCCGTATGCCGAGATCGAAGAGACTGACATTTCAGCACTGGATTATGAGTTTTGCGACAGTGTCAGAACAACAGAGGTCTATGAATATCTCGTTTATCTCGCAGATGTCAGAGACAACACGGCGAGGACGAGGGCACGCAGGCTTTCTGCTTTAAAGGCGTTTTATAAATACCACACTGTCAAGTCGCACAGATTGCAGAATAATCCGACAAAGGACATCGACAGCCCAAAGGTCAAGCCTGCTCCCCCACGGTTTTTGACACTTGAAGAGAGCGAAAGGCTGCTTGCCAGCGTCGACCCTGCTTCGATAAATTATGCAAGGGATTATTGCATTCTCACCTTGTTTTTGAATTGCGGCATACGACTCGCAGAGCTTTGCGGCATCAACTTAAACGATATCGACAGCCAACTGCGTTCTATGCGTGTGACAGGCAAGGGCGGCAAAACCCGTGTGATATATTTAAATGACGCCTGCAAGGATGCTATAACAGGCTATCTTTTGGTCAGGCAGCAGCTCGGCAGGCGCCCCGGAATGACTATCATCGACAAGAATGCGCTGTTTTTGTCAGAGCGTGGCAAGCGCATCAGCCGCAGCACCGTACAAAAAATGATCGAAAAGCAGCTCGAGCTTGCAGGGCTTGGCGGCAGAGGCTTTTCGACGCACAAATTGCGCCATACGGCGGCTACGCTTATGTATCAGGAGGGCGGCGTAGATGTCAGAGTGCTCAAGGATATTTTAGGTCACGAGCAGCTCAACACGACACAGATATACACACACGTTTCCGACAGCCAGATGGAGAGCGCTATGGCAGCAAATCCGCTTTCGGGCAAAAAATCAAAAAAGAGGACACAGAGCAATGGTTGAAAACAATATATTGATCCAAAGCTATGATGTTGCTGCTGACGGCGAGCTAAGACTTTCGGCTTTGCAGAGATACTTTCAGCAGGCGGCACGCGAGGATTGCGACAGCTTTGGCGCCACCTATGAGGCATTGCGAGCAAAGGGCGTGGCGTTTATTCTTTCAAAGATAAGGTTCGACATAAGCATGATGCCGAAATGCGACACGGCAGTCGTTTTAAAGACCTACAGCGAAAGAGTCGACGGCGTTATATTCACACGCTGCTTTGAACTGCTTCAGGACGGCGCAGAGCTTGCATTCGGTTCGAGCGAATGGGCGCTCATCAATTTTCAGCGACGTATGCCTGTCAGGTCGAGCGTGCTTGACACTCCGCTCGAGCAATGGCAAACAGGCAAGAGCTTTCAGTTCCCCCGCAGGCTCGATACAAGCGATGCTAAAAGCATTAGCAGCAGACCGGTATATTATTCGGATATCGATCAAAACGAGCACCTCAACAACTGCAAATACACAGATATTGCGTTTGATCATCTGCCTGCTCACTTGCAAAGAGCACCAAAAAGTGCAACGATGATATATCTTTCTGAATGCAGGCAGGGCGATATTCTGGATATATGCACCGATATCAGGGACGGCAGAGCTTTGTGCGAGATCAAAAATACGACCACCGGCAAGGGCAGTTTTGAGGCGGAATTTGTCTTTTGATTGCTATTGCATTTTTGAATAAACTATAGTATAATACCTATCGGCAAGAATGATCATCGAGAAAGGAGAGCAAAAATGCCGCAAAACAAGCATATCGTTGCGCAAAATCGCAAGGCATATCACGACTATTTTGTCGAAGAGACCTTTGAAGCCGGCATAGAGCTTTTCGGTACCGAGGTCAAATCGATAAGAAACGGCAGGGTCAACCTCAAGGACGCATACTGCCGTATTCAAGACGGCGAGCTGATGGTCTGCGGTATGCATATCAGCCCTTATGAAAAGGGCAACATCTTTAACCGTGAGCCGCTCCGTGAGCGCAGGCTTTTGATGCACAAGCGTGAGATAATCAGGCTGTTTTCGCTCGTCGGCAGGCAGGGCTATTCTATCATCCCCCTGTCTATGTATTTCACAGGCAAATGGGTCAAGGTCGAGGTCGGGCTCTGCAAGGGCAAAAAGCTCTATGACAAGCGTGAAGCCGATGCAAAAAAGACTGCAGAGCGCGAGATGCAAAGAGCGCACACCGACTGACACTCGTTGCGATAGATCAAGGGGGCGTAAAGGTTTCGACAGGGATCTTGATGTCGGATAAGCGAGCAGAAGCGCATAACTTCTATAAAATGTGCAATTTAAAATTAAACGCTAACGATAATTTAGCTTACGCTGCCTAATTAAGGCGGCCGTCGCCCGTGAGAGTACCGCGGCTCACGGCGCGGCGTCACTTAGCGGTGAACGCGTATCTGCCTAAGCTTTGCGGCAGGTCGTGAATTTATGAAGCTACCTCGTGCATAGCCCGACAGTCGGCGCTGCACAGAGGGAATTTAAAAGGCTGTATACGCTCGTAGAAGGTCCGGTGGATGGGTTTTTGGACAGGGGTTCGATTCCCCTCGCCTCCACCATTAGAGTATAATCCGAACCACTTATTCTTTGTTGGAATAGTGTTCGGGCAAACAACAAAACACCGAGTAGAGTAATAAGCTCTGCCCGGTGTTTGGTTTGTAGGAGGACTTTATACTACTCGGTCTCGTTTGAGTCGGTAATAGCCTTATCGGTTTCAAATACCTTATTGAACTCTCCTACTGCCGCTTCTACAAGCATTTTAAGTTCAAGTTCAGTAATGGTAATGCCTTTTTCCAAAAGCATTTCGGAAACAGACTCAACAACCTTGTTGTACTTCTCTTCTCCGTGGAGGTCTTTGTATAACTGCTCTACGGCATTTACACAGGTTTTTACAACATCCTGTTTAGTCTTATCGTTAATGTATTTGGTGTAAAGTGCTTTAACCCAAATGCCGATATAACCGGCAAGGGCGGTTAGTACGGCGTAAAGAATAGTTGTACCGTATTCGCTGATAAACTGTGTAAAAATGTTCATATCTTTTTATCCTTTCTTTATGCTTTCGTGAAAGTTCCCGCATCAACCCAACCATAAACAGTTGCACCACTGCCGGAAACTCTTACAAGGTGATAGGGGTGTTTGCTCTTGCCGAGCCGATAAATCTGCGTGATTTTCGCTTTACCACCCTTACAGGATTTTGCGGCAGAAGCATTAGCAGAGGTATAATGAGTTGTGCCATTATAGACTACAATGTCACCAACGGCGGGAGTCCACGCCTTATTTGTAGTAGCCTGTCCCTCAATGTCGGAAGCATTTACCCAACCATATACATTAGAACCACCCCCACCAACAGCAACAAGGTGATAAGGGTGAGCATTATTCTTGCTAATTGCGGTTACTTTTGCTTTGCCACTTTTACAAGTAAATCCTGCCGCACCGCTATAAGAAGAACGATAATGCGTGTTTCCCTTAAAGTTTACAATATCGCCTACTTTCAAATTGCCGCTTGTAACAGGTGTTGGTGTAGGTGCTACAACCTGTTTCTCATATTTAATGTAAGGCAACTTACCGTGTTTCGTCCAATTACGGCGGTTATAACCACTTTTCGAGCAATTACAAGCGGTAATCTGCACTTTGTTTTCCCACTTCGGAGTACACTCAACAGCGAGACCGTCACCGATATATACACCAATATGTCCTTTCCTCCATACGGCTTCGCCCGGCTCGATTTTACTAAAATCGGTTGAAAGATCGGAGCATTTGGTAATCATATCATCTGCACCAATATCGGGAACACCGTTGATAGCATATCCCGAACCGCCGTAGATTTTGGATTTATCACCCGTCCACCCCCAAAGAATACCTTTAATAAGGCAGACACAATCAAACCCAAATGTATCAGCAGTTGCGGCGTTAATCATAGCCTTACGGTCTGCACGAGCATTGTAGTCATCGCTCGATCCGTTGTTAATGTAACGCACCTTGTTTTTCTCCGTCATAGGTGCTCCGAAACAACCCATAACATAGAGGGTTTTGTGATTTGTTGCGGCATCTTTGAGCCTTTTTACGAACTCCGTGTTTGTCATTACTGTTGCCATTATGTTTTCCTCCTTATGTAATAACTTTGAATTTTTTAACTTCTTCATAGATTTTATCTATGAAGGAATTACCTTTTAATTTTTTATAGGCTTCATAGAGATATATGAAATTTTCATATTCGTACTGCCTAATTTCTTTGCTATCACAGTGTCGGTAATATATCCGAAGCATTTCACTTCTCAACAGGCATTTTGTACCGTTCATTACCTTACTGATGCTTAAAACACAAGCAGTAACTACGCCTATAAGAGTAATGATTTCGCCTATGAGGGTAATAATTTCAGTTGCACTCAATTTATTTCACCTCATCCCAACCATACACACCGGGTTGCCATACATTCGCATCCACAGTTGATTCCCAATGTTTTTTGTCATAAGATACTTTATCTCCTGTGTTATAGACATCGTGTGATCCTACGGGTTTAGACCATTCCGGGTACTCTTCGGTAGGGTCACCGATTTTAGTCCAAAGAGAAGCCGCCGCTTCGGGAGTCCAATCACCCTGCGAAGTGTGAGCTTGTACGCAACGATAAAGATTTTCGTTGAAGAGTCGAATTGCACCCTGTTCATAGGCTACATTTTCCACCCACTGACCGAACAAACTTGCGTGTTCCGTAGCAGTAGTTTCATCAATCGTACCTGTTTCGGCAAGTGTGACAAAAGCAATAGCCGAAGCGGATTCTACGGAATCCTGTCTTGCGGAAAGCATTTCAACTTTTCTGCGTTCACGAATGAATTGCTCCTTGCTTGATAAAAATTTGAACATTGTTTTTACCTCCATAAACTTTGATAATATTCATACATTCGGTTTACAAGGTTATAAGTATCGCCTTGTTGTGCGTGAGCTTTCCAACTCTTAAAGCACTCATCCACTTGTTCCCGTGTTAAATATCCCGCTTTGGCTCGTTCCACCAATTTACGAAGTTTTCTTCGTTCGTGAGAAATCTTTGCCGGAAGAAGTTTCATAACCACTTTGCCTGTTGGAGTTAGACGAAAACTAAAACCCAAGAAATGAATGGGTTGGGTTATCGGAAACAACTGTGTCTTTTTAGGACTCAATTTTAATCCCAATTCCGTTATTTTCGCTTCAATCAAGGTTTTACATTCCCGTAGGTATGCTTTGCTTTCGTGCATTAAAATAAAATCGTCATTGTATCGAACATAATGCTTTATGTGAAGTTGTTCCTTGATATAATGGTCGAGATCGTCAAGTACGGCAAGTTCTACAAGTTGTGTCACTTGTGAACCAAGTCCCATACCAATATCGGGATTTTCACCTTGATTGAAACTGTTAATTATCCGTGTTACTTCGGCAACCGCCCATTTATCACTAACCCGTTTTTTAACTGCGGCGATAGCAATTTCGTGAGATGTACTACCAAAGAAATTGGATAAATCGCATTTAAGGACATACCCGTCAACGCCGTGTTTCCGATAAAAGCGTTGCAAATGAACTTTAAGCCTATCTCTTGCGAATTTTGTACCCTTATTCTTTTGACACGCACAATTATCATAAATGAATGAGCGTGATATTTCTTCTGTAAGGTAATTGTCGCAAAGGCTTCGTTGAAACACTCTATCCTTTATTCGAGTGCTTACTATGTCCCGTTCCTTTGGCTCATATACTTTGAACATTGTATATTTGCTTATTTCGTATGTACCGTTCATAAGTTGTTCTTTCAACATAAAACAGTTAGTCAAGCCGTTTTTAACATATCCTGCAACACTGTCTTTCCAACCTACATTCTGTTTACATTTCCATAATGCTTTATACAAATTATCAAAGTCACAAACCGTTTCTTTTACTTTCGATTCGTTATTCATAATTAAAAAATATCGTTGCCGTGTATAGCAATGCTTACTGTTGGAAGTAAATTGCATCGGCACTCCTGTTTTCACCTATAAAGGCAGGGATAGCAGTTCCTTGTGTGTGAGTGCATTGATTTCGTCTGATAAAGGACAGATTACTTTAATACGAGCGTGACTCTCAATCCGGGGCAACCCCGTTACTGTTGTTCGCATTGTTGTTGTTGACATTGCCTGTGGTATTCACATTACGCACATTGTTCGAGTTCGAGGGGTTCGGGGAACGAGCTTACAACTGCTAACCCATATTCTTATATCTTTCCATATCGGCTTTACGCCAATTCCGAAGCATATTTTGAACTTCGGTTGTGATTTTAACCCAATATTCCATACGGCTACTTTCAACACTGAATACCCTATATGAAATATCCATCATAGAGAGGAGAGAATATGTAGCAGCAAGAGCCTTTGTTTGATATTGCTTACGAATGATGTAATCCGAGTTATCTTTGACATATACGGAGTTTGCCATATTCGCATTATTGCAAATTTCAATAGCGGCATCTACAATCTTGCTTGTAATACACCAACGATAATGCTTCGGGAAATTCTTTTCGTTAGAGCATATCTTGATAGTATAGGTTGCAAGTTCGTTTGCTTTTGTGAGAACCAACAACTGTCCTTCTCCTCTTTTAGACTTTACTACTGACATATTTCCTCCTTACGCCCCTAACGGGGCGATTTTAGATTTTAGATGATACAACAAGCCGGGGCAACCCCGTAACTGTTGCTCGCATTGCTGGAGTTGACACCGCCTGTGGTACTCACACCACGCACACCGCGCGAGCCCGAGGGGTCCGGGGAACGCAACCACCAATACTGTGCAGAACCGCTTCTATATTTAATACGGTTATCGTCTGCTCCTGTTCCTGCGGCAGAAAGCGAAGAATTGTCTGCATAGTAGGGATATGCTTCACCCTCTGAAATAGAGTTTACGAGACCTCCGTAAACTTCGGTTTGAGACAAAAGGAAAAACTTTTCTGTGGTAGTATCACTACCGCCGCCGTCAGTAACAGTATTTCTTGCAGTAATTTTAGTAACTTCTCCAACAGTTGAAAGAAAGTCTTCATCAAATCCTGCCATAAATCCTGCTTCGGAAGAAGCATAAGACGGTTTAACATCGTACTCGGTCTTTGCCGTCCACCAAGTACCCGCTTTTCCGTTAGAGTTCAACCACTGACGGATACCCGATTCAACCCAATTATTAGAGCCGTAAGAAGCACGGTCAAAGTCGGGATTCGTAGGCTCTGGGGCATCGAACTGATGTCCTGTAAGACAATCGTGCAACTGAATGGTGAGACTGTGCGTGTACTCGGAATTAGCGGGGGTATCGTGATCTATACCGATAATATCCCAAGTAAGTTTACCGTACTTTGAATGATTGCATACGAGCTGATCCCCAATATTAAACACTTTTGGTGCAATACCGAGCCGTACAAGTTGCTGTACTACCGCCCACGAATCAATTTCGATAGGTTCGTCACCGCCGCCGACTGCGGTTGCGATTGCTTTCAGAAGTGCGTTCTGCATATCCATTTTTTCAATGTATGTAGATTCCGAAAGCAAGTTCAAAACATTTGACATAACTAAATCCTCCTATTTATAGTTCTGTATACTCAATGGCGGGTTTACCGCCCACGAGCCTAAATTTTGCGAGATAATCAACGGAGTTTGTAGTATCTTTAATAACAATACCGTCAATGTTATCTCCTACGGCACTTGCCGCTTCTCTTGCGGCTTCTGCTGCTGTATTCGCCGCAACAGTGGCTTTATCTGCGTTAGCCTTTGCGGTATTAGCGGAAGCCGCCGCATCGTTAGCCGTTTTTGCAGCATTGTTTGCCGCCGTTGCTTTCTCGGTAGCAGTTGTAGCCGCCTGTGTTGCTGTACTCGCCGCATTATTGGCATTAGTTGTAGCCGCTTTAGCATTTGCGGTAGCCGTTTCTGCGGCACTTTTAGCCGTGTTCGCATTAGCGGCAGCAGTATTAGCACTACTTGTTGCCGCATTTGCATTAGAAGTAGCAGTATCGGCTTTACTCGCAGAAGCGTTAGCGGCGGCGGTAGCCTTATTTGCTAAATCAGTTGCGGAATTTGCCGCAGTAGTAGCGGTTTCACAGGCTAATTTTACATCCGAAGTATCGGAGATTAACCTAACAAGAATATCGTAATTTTCGTCCTCCGAAATATCCGAACTTGTAGTTTCTGCGGCTTCGACTTCTACCGAGAAAGAGGTTGAGGTTAATTTCTCTTCATCCGAACCTATAATCGAAATGCTACACCTAACTATATCGTCAAGTTCAAGCATCCAATTTGTAAGAGGAACAGTAACGGTGCCGTCTCCGTTTACTGTTCCGGCAAACGCTTTTGAACCATCGTCTGCTCTTTCGGCATTGATTAAAGCCGTGGCGTTTGAGGGAACTTCAATTTTATCTCCCTCATTGCATAAGGTCACTTTCAGAAATCGAGAATTACTATCGTTCTGCTTTGCAACAATCGCTTGAAAAAGATTTTTCTTTGCGACATCAACAGTAATTTCTTTAGTAATTTGAGCCATTGTTCATTCCTCCTTTAAGCCCAATCGTGCCAAGTGGTGTTGTATTTTCCACGAGAATAGATTTTTCCGTCAACACAGGTAAGTCTTTGTATTAGGAAAGTAGAAGTTACCTCAATCACTTCGAGGACGGCTGCACTGTTCGATCGTGGGTGATGCACATAAGTTTGAGCTATCGGAACATAATAGATACCCGAAGAAAGTACATTATTCAAATCCGTATCGGTTGGTAATGTTCCTATAAATCCCTGTACTCTATACCCGTTCATTGCAATGTCTCCGTTTACATCAAGTGCAAATTGAGGATCGTTAGTATTGATACCAAGTTTCTTTTCTCTAAACGAAACAAGCGGTTGACCTTTGTTCACATACAATGTAACTGTTTTGTAGGAGAGCTTATCTGACACATACAACTGAACATAGTAGGCATCCGAACTCGGTAAAGAAATCCAATTATCATTGTCAAATTCAAATGCGGAACTATCGCTTGTAATACCTGTCATATCGGTGTAGGCACTCCACGAAGTGGCAGTTGATACTTTGGTACGATATTTCGCTGTTACAAATGCGTTTTTATCGGCACTACCCACTGTAATCGGTGACATTTTTCCCGAAAACTCCAACTGAATAGTATCGTCAACATTGTTTTCACGCCTTATAGCGTAGGAGTCAAAGTTGATTGTTTCATAATCTATTACAGTAATCGTCTTTGAAACGGAAGTTTTATAACCTCTACTATCAACTGCCGAAACAGTGAGAGTTAAGTTACCCGAATCGGAAATACTTCCGAAAGAAATCGTAGTTGTAGTAGACTGAACTGTTTTCTCACCGATAGAAGCAGTATACTTTGTTATACTCGCACCGTTCTTTGCCGTTGCAGTAGAGCATACAACATTCAATGAAGATTTTGATTGAACGAACAACTGACCGCTACCTGTTACATTCACAGTAATAGAATTGTTATCACTGTAAGTGAAATTAGTAAAAGTAGGAGCAGAAGTTCTCTCGGTTGTGCTGATAGTCCCTGTTATTTGTGAAGTAGTACCTATCTGCGTAGAACCACTATATGTAGTCAGAACATAGGTTGCGGAAAAGGAACTTACCGAAGCCATAGCATTTAGGATAGTAGTTCTCTGCGAAGAAGTAAGAGAAATTGTTTTGTTATTCGTTCCCGTGCTACCTGTTAAACCCGTTATCGTTAATATAACAGTCGAGCCGTTTTTTATGGCTAATGAATGAGTGTAGGACTTGTCATACACAGTCCACTTTATATTGAACGAAGGTGAACTTGCATCCACTACTAATTCGCTAACAGAGTTAAGAACACTCGCACCGAGCGTTTTAACACTCGTAGCCGCCGAAGTACCGTACAGACCATTGGATTTCTTTCTTGCCCTAACTTTAATTTGATAGGTGTTATTGGGAGAAAGCCCGGTAATAGTTTTTGTTGCGGTAGTTCCTGCGGTTGTAGAAAACTGTGTCCAAGAAGAACCGTTGTTTATGCTATACTGCCATATATCTGCCGTAACAGACGAGGAAGCACTGATATACACGGAATTTGCCGTGATATTACTTACAGTGAATGAAATATTCGGAAGAGTAATATCTGCACTTGCGTTACCCGAAGTGCCTGTAACGGCATTGTCAGTTCTCTTTGCTCTGATTTTAATTGCGGTATAGTTTTTGCTCGTAAGTCCCGTTAAGGTTTTACTTGCGGAAGTTCCGTTGGAAGTTGAATAATTCGTCCAAGAAGAACCACCGTCAAGACTATAATCCCAACTGTTACAATTTTTATTTGAAGTACCCTTAATGGTAATGCTTGAAGAAGATACTACCGTAGCAGAAGCGGAAACGGTAGGGGCGGTTCGGTCAATAGTATCAAGGTCTACACTCGTAGAAGCCGTGATTGTACCAATCGAAACTCCCGAATATGTGCCGCTAAAACGCCAACTTGCCTTTAACTCAACGCCGTTTTTTGTACCATTAGAATTGTGATAAACATTAACAGTTCTATCGAATAAATGAACATAATGCCAACTACCTGTACCATCGCTTATTCTTGCCGTTGAATATGTACCCGAAGAGCCGTTAATGCTTGCAATACCGTCATCTCTTGCTCCAACATACAAATCCCAACAGTGCAAATATACTTTAAGTGTAACGGCGGTATAGTTACCCGTCTTACTTTGAGTTCCCGACCATTCGCAGTAAAGTCCGAATTGACTTGTGGGATAATTATAAAAACTGCCGCTTAACGCCATTAGACTTTACCTCCTTAATCAAGAAATACTAAATTTGTTCCCGTGTTACCATACGGGATAAGGCGTATTCTTCCACATTGAGCATAACTTGTGAAGAAAGCCTTTGGTATGTTCATTTCGTCCGCTTCAATATTCGTTACAAGCATATCTCTGTAATAAATACGGAAAGCCTTTGGTGTGATCTCAATATTGTAATCTTCACCGACCTTGCTGACTTCAATACCTTCTGCGGAAAGCATACGGAAGAGTGCATCTCCTGCCGCAGTTACTCCGTAAGACCATACGGGGCTACCGTTGTTCCAACCCGTTGTAGTCCACGCAATACCCGAACCTGTCATAGTAAAAATCGTTTCGCTTTCTTCAAGGTTGGGTTTGCTATGGAGATAATAAATAACCGAGCCGTCATCCTGTGTTACGGGAGTTTCGTACAATCCCATAGCATTACAGATAAGCTCATTGAAAGCAAGAACCGTCTGTACTCTATCGTTGAGAGTTTTATTCTGTTCCTGTTTCAAAGTTTTAATAATTGCCGATTCCTTTTTGGTAAGAGGATTTGCAGAAGCATAACCGCTTTTAGTAGCCGTTTCGCCTTTCCCCTCAATAGAAGTGCTTGTGTTCAAGGAGAAAGTGTAATCGGTAATAATGCTTGTGTGCTTTTCTCCGTTCTTATCAAGAAAAGAAACAATGTCAAGAGGGTATAACTGTGGCATAGGTTTTACGGTTGCCGAGAAAGGCGTATAACCGAACCCGCCGAGAACCTCATACAAAGCCTGTGCTACCTCTCGGTAATTATGTTGTATAAGTTCGTTACCCTCAATTTTAATCGAGTACCCGTCATCTCCGGCAAGATAGGTTTCTTCTTCCGTTACTACCTGTACGCCTGTAATTTCAACTGCGTTTTCTTCCAAATCGGAGTCAAAGCGGTCTTTCAAATCAAGTACGGTATCGGTATCTGAATACCATTTCAATATCAAATGTCCGTCCCAATCAATAAATCCGCAAGTACCTGTCAATTCCGCAATCCACGAAAGAATTTGCCGATAGGTTAAATCCTCCGAAGTAGGAGCAGAGTTGATAATGTAATTGTGATTAGGGAGCGTAGAAATATCTGTTCCCAAAGTCACATTGCAAATATCACAAATCCTATGCAGTAGATCGGAAACGGTGATAGGGAATGTAATAAGGTTCATATCTGCCGATTTATCGAATAGTACCATTCTGTCGAGAGCTGACAAACTGATAACTTCAAGTTTTCGAGGTGCTTCGTCTATGGTGAAATATCCGAAAGGAACATAATGGTGTTGTGCGTTTTCCCAACGCTGTGCATCCCATTTCTTCGTACCTACACGGACATACATTTCCGCACCCTCGAACTGAACATTGTTAAATTGTCCGTCCGAATTGTTGAGCTTTAACTGTATTTCTGCGGCAACAACCGAGCCTATTTCGATTTTACTGCCGGAAACACAATAACGATTTACAGATAACCCTCCGAGAACTATATCCTTTTCGGTAAGTTGTAAATCTTCACTCAAACCGTAGAAACTAATATCTATTACCTGTCGGTAAGGCGTGGTGAAAAGGTCAAGTGCTTCTTGCGAAATAGGATATGCCATATTAAACACCCGACCTTTCTATGATGTTAAACGATACATTCGACCACAGACCTTTTACTGCGTTATACATAGGTGCAGACCTGTTACCTACATAAAATTCGGAAGTAACATATTTACCCTGCATTGCATCAAGATAGCAAACGGTTATGTATTCGGGGTTGAACGCCTTTAGAATTTCGGACACTTCGTTCGTGGGAATATTCTGCCAAGACAATTCAATCCCTACAAGTTGTCCGATACGCTTTTTGTGCATTACGGTATCTTCCGTTCTTCCTGCATCGGAAGCAGACACATCCTCTAACTTCCAAAGGTAAGAGGAGGGACACTTGATAGACTTCCCATTAACCGACCTTATAGGATTTAGTTCCGAGTATGCCATTCAAATATCCCTCCTTTACACTCCGATTGGGACGATAGTTCTGCCGTCCCGTCTATTCTTTCGTTCAAGTCCGCTTATTAGACTTCCCGTACCGACATAAGCCGTTGTACTGCTATCCTTTTCAAGTATCTTTCTCAAAATACTTATTTCCTCACGCAGAAGTGCGTTCTGTTCGGCGTTAGCATCGGCAACACCCTGTGATACCGATTCGACAATCTGATCGTTGTTCATAACGCCTGTTTTTCTGCCGACATTACCGACAAGCTCTGCACCCGCTTCACGGGCTATAAACATTTGACCTGTTGCGGGAACACCACCTTCGGCAAGTCGAGGTATGTTGATTTCACTTATAGTAGCAATATTGAAACCGAGTTTTTTTCCTCCTATGCCCGGCACCCAATCGGGGACATCAAACGAAATTTTATTAAGACCTCTTATTAAAAAGTTAATCGCTTTTATTACTCCGTTAGCCATTCCCTCAAAGAGACCAATTAGTCCGTTTATGACACCTTTTGCCCCACTAACAATAGAATTTAGAAATCCACCGCTTCCACCCGTTGCCGACTCAAACGAACCCATATTTGCTTTATAAACGCCAACCAATTTGGTGGCTTTGGCTATCAATGGGTTTATTTTTTCCAAAGCAGGAATCAAATCTTCAAATTCTTCTGTTTGCTCTGTAACTTCGTCATACATCCTCTTAATAGGATCGGTTGTGAAGAAGCCAATAACTTTATCAATCGTTGCGGCTATTCCTGCAATCGCACTTGCTTTTGTGAACTGTACTACTGCATTAGCAAAGTTTTTCATAAAGGAAGTGAACGAATCCATATCGGTTTTCAATCCCGGAAGAATTGCATTTAAGTCACTCAACGGCGGCTCTAAATCTGTAAGTTTTAGAACAACATCAATAAGTGAATCGCAAAACTCAACAAAAGACTCTGCCAAATCAACCAATAAGGCTGTGCCAAGTGCTATCGCAAGAGGTAACAATCCTACGGTTGCAACAGAAGCAACGCCGAGAGCAGCCGTTACAACACCAATACCAATGAGCAATTCAGTACCCTTTTCAATAGCAACCGAGATAGTATCTTCTTGTGCGATAACGGGTTGCCACGCTTGACCGAGTTCATCAAGTGCTTTGCCGATTGCCCATACTTCGGCAATAAATAGTAATGTTGCTGCACCAAGTTCAAGGAGTATAGCAGTACCGAGACCGATTGCGAGGGGTAATAATCCTGCCGAAGCAACAGTTGCTACACCTAACAAGGCAGTTACTACACCAATTCCAACCAATATTCCTGTTCCAATACCTATCGCCGTTGCGATTGTATCGCCCATATTTATTACAGGTTGCCAAGCAATTCCGACTTGTTCTAAAGCCTTTCCGATTGCCCACACTTCTGCCACAAATAGTGCTGTCGGAACAGCCAATTCAAGCAATATCAATGTTCCTATCGCAATATCTCCTGCAAGTTTTCCCCCTGCTTTTCCTAAAAGTGCAGTAGCCTTTCCGACCACTCCTAAAATAACAGCACTTGCACCTAAAGCAATCGCAACAGTTCCTCCCATATTTATTACAGGTTGCCAAGCAATTCCGACTTGTTCTAAAGCCTTTCCCAAAAGAATTACCGTTCCTGCAAATATAAGAGCAGCAGCGGCTACTTCAACAAGAATTAGCAATCCCCAACCAAGATTTTTTGCAAGTGAAGATAATTTGCTCGTAATTGTCGAAGTACCTGTTGATATAGTTTCCAAATTGGTACTTGCTGTATCAATTTCGGGGACGGGGTTTTTAACTTTAGTGTTAAAAAGTTTTATTACTGTCATTATTCCGGCGGCGGTAAACAATGCACCACTTATGGTGCTAATCACATTTTCAGTGTTTACTCCCTCCGAAATCATACTCGTAATTCCTACTATCAAGAGAGAAATACCTATACCGATGATCGCTCCACCGATAGCACCTTGCCAACCTCCGAGTTTGAAGCCAATACCTGCTCCTAACAAAGCACCCCCAATACTTGCTTCGATAATTGCTTTAAGGCTTATTCCGTCAGATAAAACACATCGAATTGAGTCTACTAATAAAGTTACACCTATTCCTGCCGCAAGCCCTCCAAGTTGTCCTAAAAATGAACTTGAAAGTTTCCACGCCAAAAAGCCTAACCCGATTTCCCCAACATACCACAGAATATCTTTAAGTTTATCTATTACTCCATCAACATAAGATATATCCAAAGGGACTTCTTCAAAAGCGGTGGAGAAATCAATACCATTCCCACTTGAACCCGAACCGCTACTTGAATTGTCCTGCAAAGCATTGATTTCATCTATACCGAGCAGGGATTTTTTCAATTTCTTATTAGCAGCCGTTGCCGAATCTGCCGCTTCTGCGTATTCCGTTGCGACCTTTGTTGCTTTAGTCCAAGTAGAAGCACCCGATAACCGTGCGAAGACTTGATTCATAATATTTAACAAATCGACAAACTTATCAACCAAGACCTCTATTGCCGGAGCAACCATATTGATTAGAGGAGCAACCATAGCACCTAAACTGTTTTTTAAGTAGTTCACACTTGTTGCTATACTGTCAAGCGATTTAGCAAGTTGCCCGTCCATAGTCTTACTATACTGATAGACGGCATTTACACCGTCTTTGAATGTACCCGTAACGGCAGATATAGCGGCATTTATAGCACGATAAGCGGCTCTTTTCGTAATCATTGTGAATGATTTAGAAATAGAATCACCTATGCTCTTGAATTTCGCTTTTCCTGTATCACCTAACTTTTTAAGACATTCTTTGAAAGAATGTGTGGACTTATCGGCTTTCTTTATCTTTTCTTCCAGCTGCTTAATTGCCGATAACAAATTCGCAATTCCCGAAATGTCAGACTTTTCGCCGTTTTTTAACAAATCTCCAAGTTTGTTTTTAGTGGCTTCAAGTTTCATTTGTAAAATGTCAAGTTCCGATTTGCCTTGTATGAAATCATCAACATTTATCGGGGTAGAAGCGGCTTCCGTCACCTTTCCTATTTTGTCGGCGGTTTCTGTTGCGGAGTCTTGAATTTTCTTAAAACTGCTCAAAACGGGATTGACATTCATTTCTAACGGGGTAGAAGCGGGTTCAGAAGAATTTGAGGAAGAAGCACCCTGTGTATTATCAATATTGGGTATTCTGACATTACCAACACCGCCAAGAGCTTGTAAGCCGTTTGCCATTTCCGTTAGTTTAGAAAAATCAATATCTTTCAAACAATCAATCGCCGCACCTATATCTAAAATACGATCTGCAATCTTGCTTGAAATCTTGATTTTACTAACAGCCGAAAGACTTTTCATACTTTCAGCCAATTTATCAATTTTAGATATACTATCTGAATTGATTTTATCTGCGGCTTTTGAAATGCTTTCAAGATTTCTCTTAATAGACCCCAAACCCTTATTGCTTCCACTTGTAACACTTTTAATGCGTTCCAATGTGCTAATGAGTTTGTCAATACCGCTAACGGCTTTAGAACTATCACTCGTAACTTCAATCCGTAGAGTGTCAATTACATTATCTTCCACGATTATTCCTCCTTTCCTCCGTCATAATTAGGGTTAGCATTTACTTGTTTCATCCAAGTTAGGACTTTGTTTACCTGTTTCAAATACCGTGCCTTTTCTTCTCGCTCTTCTCGCTCTTTTATTTCTTTACGGGATAGTGGGTAAGGCTCTTCGGCATAAGGCATAGGCTTCGTACCTTTTTTAGCAAATGCTCGTAAAACGGGAGAAACCTCGCAAAGTGCTTCGTAAATATACATTCCCTGCATCCACAACTCTTGATTTTTCTCTCGCCGTTTTAATTCGTGAGCTTCACAATAATACTTTGTCAACATACAATCGTCATTCCAAAACTGATCGTAAGTCATTCCTATGGCTAAATAAAATGGTAAGTGCTTATAGAATTGTTCACTATAAGAAACGGGGGTAGAGCCATTATTAGCCCCACCCCCGCTACGGGGCGGCAAGTCACTTACCAACTCGCTCCCCAAGTCAAGTTTCCCTCGGATTCCTCCGAATCGCTCATCAAGGCTTCGAGAGGTTCGTTATACATTTCAGCCAACTTTTCTACAAGTTCATCCTTGTTAGTCATTTTGGCGAAAATCTTATCCACAACTTCCTTTTTAACGAACTTGTGATGAGCCAAGAACGCTCCTGCAAAAAGAGCAGGAAGAGTAGACATCGGACGAATTGCAATATCTCTTGCAACAAAGCCCTGTCTTTCCATAGTCTCAATAGACTTTCTTGTAAATTCCAAGGTGTACTCTGTACCCTCGAAAGTAAAGTTAATTGTCTTTGCCATAATAAACTCCTCCTATCTCTTTACTCGCCTGTACCGACTGTGATAACAGTGGAAGGTGCGATAGAAATTGTCATACCGACAACTTCGTTTACACCGCCGCCCGTAACAAATACGGAAAGTCTACCCTTAAACTCAAACTTGCCGTCCGAACCTGTCGGAGTAACAACTCCTGCTGCTTCTGTGCCGCCGAACCATACCGCAAGGTCGAGTTCTTGATCTTCAAGTTTCTTCAAAGCATCAAAATCCGTTTTGGTGTAGTTGGCAGTAAATTCAAGTGCTTCCTGTGACTGAATACCGGGAATATATGTCTGTGCCCCGTTAGAAAGAGTAGTAGTTTCGAGCATTTCGGGAGAACCACCAAGATCGGGGAAATCCTTAATGTCGACGAGCTTCTTATAATTGCTTGATTCTTTCCTCATAAGAAAGACTTTGTATGTAGAAATAGCCATTTAGATTACCTCCTATAAATAGTATTGTTTTTTGAAACTACTGCCGTATATCGAGCAAAAATTCGATATTTGGTAGCATCGTCTAAATTGATTGGGGTTTTTGTGTTTCGGGTAAACCCTAACCCGATCATAACTGTATCAACTGCGGCGATAATTGACTTACACTCGCTCTTTTTCGTATTTGCTTTATTGGAGTAAGCATTGACTTCGTAAACCACAGTAGTGTGATTCTCATTGCTCCCCGAATCTCTTGTAGTAAGATAGGAATAGTTGTCCGCTTCTTCAATACACACAAACGGAAATTTTGACGGGCTATAAGTTGTAACACTTTCCACAGTGATGTTCGGAAACTTTTTCGCAAGAGCAGTTTTCACTTTAGTAAATACTGCGTTCTCAATGTCGATCATTTTCCAAACACCTCCCTTGCGATATTAACTACTTGATTTCGCATTTCTTTCGTAGCATCGTACATAGCACGAGCAGGGGGATTACCGTGTGTCAGAACAACCGTGCCTTTATCATTTTCTTTGATAACCTGTCCGTTTGTTCCGGGTGAGCCGTAATATCCCCAAGTATCACGAGAACCTTTTCCTTGACCGTATGCACCTCGTATTGCACCAAGAGCGGCGGCTTTTGGATGTTGTTCTGCGTAATGAACACCTGTACCAAATTCGATGAAAGTTACTGCATTACCCGTTGCCGTGAGAAACAATTTATTATCTCCCACCCATTCGGGAGTGTTGCTTACAACCACATCATTCTCACCGTCATACTGTGCGGTTTGAAATTTCGCACTTGCAATATCTATCCCGATTTTCGCAAGTTCCTCTAACAACTGCTTTTGTCTATCGTCAAAGGTTTTTTGATAGGCTTTCAGTTTGTTTATCAAACTGTCAATCCCCGATACCTTAATTTCCATTAAGACACCTCAACCTTGCTTATAGCGATAGACAGGCTATTGAGAGAACGAGCCACTTTCTTTACGATATAATCAAAGAGAGGAACACCGTTTTCGTCAAAAGCAGGAATTTTATCTACGAAGAGAACTGTATGTTCGTCAATCGAACAAGCGGTATCGTCAAGTACGATAACCTTATCGTACTGTAACGAGTTACCGAATTGCTCAACGGAAGTATTACCCGTAGCGGGAGATATGTTTGCACGGCAACATACGGGTTCGGAATAAACGATTTCCTTTTCGCCTGTTTCATCTCCGTTATCGTCCGTTACGAACTTTTCACCTTGATATAGGCAATAATGAAATATTGTTTTATTTCGTTCCAAACAACGCATATAATCACCCCTCACCAACCGGGAACACAGAAGCAAAAGGAACTATACCTTTAAGCATAGAATCGGGAACGCTCGCACTCTCGTAGGAACGGTTAATGCCGTTTTCACTATGCGAAGTTTCACCCTCTGCACCACGCTTGTTGAGTAGATACGCCGCAATCTCCAACTGTGTGTTGTGATACTTTGCCGGAACACTTTTTCCCTCCACATCCTGTATGTAGGGATAACACTTCGTCAAGACTTTCTCTGCCGCAATTTCAAGAAAGGTGAGCAGAATGTTATCATTGGTCTCACCCGTTAAAGAAGAAAGTCTCGCTTTCATTACTTCATCTGTCATTGCTGCTCACCTCCGTTTTTATTAAGTACCCGAAGTAGTAGTAAGAGTACCGCCCGCAACATAAACGCTACGGCTATATTCGGGTTTGGTAAAGGTCTTTGCGATGTTGGTAAACTTGCCGTGATACCATTCGGGACCGTAATCAAGACCGATCTGTCCGAAAATCTGATACTTTGTACCCGCACCTGTCTTTGCAAGCTCTTCGAGGAAGAAGTTGCCCTTATCGGGAGTAGGCTGATGAACGGGAGCAATTACATCAAGGTTCAAGAGCAGAGCAGTACCCGCAGGGAGACACTCACCGAGGTAAAGGTAAACTTCACCGAGAGGAGTGACAACCTTTGAAAGTGCAATACCATTGATTTCACGAGCCGCAGGAACTACGGTAAGACCGTTCTGTACCGCATCTGCGTTAATCTGAAACAGGGTGATAGCATCACACCACAGGCAAAGTCCTGAAGTAGGAGCGTTGCCCTCATAAACCTTTTTCATCATATCCGCAATATCCCAAAGACCAAGCGGCTTATTAGCCATAGAGGTAACATTGGAAGTAATTGCGGGAACAAGACCTTTGGTCTTATTAACAGTTGCATCGCTTGTAGCCTTGTTGTAAACACCGTTGATAAAGGTGTACTCAATGTCACGAGCGATCTTCTGCATTTTAGCGGCTACCTGAAAATCAAGTTCGTTAATGGGATTTGCACTTTGATTAGCGATGTTAGCACCCGAAAGAGTACCCATATTAGACTGTTTCGCATAAGAAATGCCGACTGCTTCGTGGAAAATCTGCGTTACATTTGTTTCCTGCGAACGGGTCACTACGCTCGCATCGGGAGCAGTAAGAGAAGCGGTCTCACCGATAGAGGGCTGTTCACCGCCGCCTGTGGTATAACTCTGTCCTACAACGAACTCAACAGAGTTAGTGTTCTTTGCTTTACCTCCGATAATGGAAGAAAGCGGGGTACGAGTATTACCCTTGTTGAAAAGCATACCGGAGTAATTAAGAACTCCAAAACTTGTAGCAATAGTATCTGCCATTGTAAAAATCTCCTTTACTTGTTATTTTGTTTATCCTGTTCGGACAGACGAGTATAATATGCGACTGCCGCAAAATCTCCTCTGCCTTGTGCTTCCTCAATCATTTTTGAATAGTCAGTTCCGTTGTTTCCATTAGAACTTCCCGCAGGGGGTGTCGAGGTCTGCCCCATAAGTTGTGCCTTATAAGCCTTATCGTGACTTTCGAGGAATTTCTTATAGTTGGCAAAAACTTTATCATTCTCGCCATTTGCCATAGCAACTGCGGTCTCACCCGCAAGAGCTTCGTCATAGCCGAGAGCAAGGAAACGAGCCTTATGCCCAGAAATAAGTTTTTCTTTTTCCATTTCCTCAACTTTCTTACGAAGAGAAGTCAACTCTTCTTCGTTTTCCTGCTTCTTTTTATCCTCTTCGGACAAAAGTGCGTTGTGCTTCTTTTTCCAAGAAGCAGCATCCGAAGCAGCCTTATCGTACAAATCTTTCTTAACATATCCCGAATAATCGGGAGTCGGTGCCTCGTATGCTTCCAATGCCGCAACCTTTTCTTCGGGAGACATTTCCGCATAACCTTCGATTGTTGATACATCAATTTTCGCCATAATAGTCAATTCCTTTCTGCGTTTTTATAGTGCTTCTCTGCACTTTTGATTTGTGTTTACAGTTCTCTCTGATTTGCGATTTACCGCTTCTCTGCGTAATATGTTAAGTAGCCCAACGCCACTCATATCCCTTATGTTTTCTTCTTTCACCCGAACAACAACGAGATATACAACTGACTATATAACCGCCCTTTCGATTCGCTTCCGAACAACTATTCCATTTATTCACGATCTCCCCGTTTTTGATTTGAAAAACGGCACGAGAATTGGCTTCGGAAATTTGCAACGGGTGAGTGCCATAAGCATTGTTATATGTTTTATCGCACCATTCTAAATTTGAAACCTCGTTATTTTGCTTGCATTCGTCTTTATGATTTACGCAAGGTAGATTATCGGGGTTATCTACAAAATGCAGGGCAACCAATCTGTGAATTGCTATTCTATTTGGTATGCCGTTTTTACATAGACAAACGGTGAAATATCCGTAACTGTCTTTGAAAGGAGTTAATAGACGGGTGCTTTTCCTTGTACTCTTAATTCGCCCTAAATTACTGACTTGATACAACCCCTCATATCCGCAAATATCTTTCCAAACTTCCATAAAGCACCTCGATAATAAGAAAAGGGACTACGAGCGTTTAACTCATAGTCCCTGTTGACTGTCTCCCTCTACCCGATTATAGAGGTCTTGTTTTTTACTCGTCTTTCGATTTCCACGATAACGAGCTTGTTATTCTCTTTTTTTATTTCGGCTGAATTACCTTTCCGAAGTATCTTCATAATGAGGTCAACCATTTCGGGGGTAAATATAACTTTTTCTCCCATATCTACACCCTTTCTCTTCTACAACGGCAATTAGGGTGAGGGTCTTTCGGAACATTACCTATTTCGTAAATTCTGCCGTCTCTTTTGCGACATATTGAACAGGTTTTTTCGTCCTTTTCAGATACCCACCGCACATAATCTTCGCCGTCATCATTATAGGCTTTCATTGTTGCTTCATCTGTTATTCGGTCAGCATATAATCGGCACATAAAGGACATTCCTCGAAGTGCCTTATCAATTTCCGCTGCCTTGTCATCACTTGCGATAACGGCTTCAATCAAACGGGCACAACGCCTATCCATTTCGTGAGTAAAGACATATTTGCTTACGGGATCATAGCCGTTCAAAAGGTTGTCTACCCATTCTTCGTCAATACTGCCGAAGTTATTCTTTTGCAAGGTGTTATAATAAACCTTATCTGCTAACGAGATAAATGCCTTACGAACTGTAATATTCAGTTCACGGTAGAGGGTGTTTACTTCTTCGAGAACATTTAACTCGTCAAACGATACCAAACTTTTAAGGCGTGAATATCGTTCTATAAGTTGTTTGTCGATATAAGTAATAACCTTATCCGTGTATTTGTAAGTCATTCGTCCTCATCCTCCACGGGTTCGTCCTCATTATCTTCGGCATTTGCCTGTGCTTTTTGAGTTTCACCCTGTGCAAACATTTGAAGTTCCTCCTGTGCTTCCTTTTTGCGTTCCTCCGAATATTCTTTACTCTGTGTGTAAGCAAGATCGGGATCGACAAAGAGTCCGCAGTGTTCAAATGCCAATCGGGGATGAATTTTATCGTTAGCAAGAAGCGTGGTAAGAACCTGTGCCTTTGCTTGAATATTCTCGTAATTTCTACGAGTAAATCGGATTTCGATAGAGGAGAGTTTTAACTCCATATCTCGCAAGGTATTCGCAACACGAATAGCAATGCGAAGAAATCTCTTTTCGGACATTTTGAACATAAGTTCCGTGTCTTTCGCTCTCGCTTCGGCATCCGACCAACCGTCACGCATAATAACTGCCGAACCTGTATCACTTGTAGAACTACCGCCGTTTCTGTTAGGCATACCGCAGATAACAAGGATAGTTTGATACATATAGTCAACGAGCGTTTGTGTCTGTGTTTGATTAAGTTCCTGCGTGAGATAATATGCATCACCCTCAACGGGTACTTTCAATCCTCCGTTTTCCCGTAAGGCATTATATTCGTCCGAGTCAATGTCAACACCCTTTAGAATGAGGAGAGATTGAATGAACTGCTCAACACCGTCAAGACGGTTAGAAGAGACATTATTAAGTGCATCAAGAAGCGGTAAAACAATCTCAAATGCACCGAGCCGAGCCGAGTTAGCGGGGTATTCGATAATCGGAATATCACCGAGTATATGTCCTTCACTTTTGACGATAGATTTTTGAGCGTATGTACTCGGATTTTGAGTACCGGGTTGAACTATCTCAAAATAATATTTGTCGGTGTAAATCGAGTAAATAACTTCTCCGTCATCGTGCGTAACATATTTAACACCCATAACAGGCTTGTTACCGAGACCGCTGTAATAAACTACAAAGGCATTACGAGGGTCAAGGGTATAAATCTCAAAGGGCGATTCGTCCTCTTCACCTTTCGAATCGGGAAGTATCATTCTGAACGCCGTACCGCATATAGTAAACCAATCGGCAAGTTCTTTATCTTTCGCCGCTTTATCCTCCGCAAAAACAAAATCGTTAAGAAGATTGATTGCATCGGTAGAATCGCTGTCTTCGGTCAATCGGCTAACATACTGAACAGGTTCGCCCATAAGATAACCGACTTTGAAAGAAACAATCTCGTTCGCTCTGTTCTCGATAATACGATTACAAATTTCCTGTCGGTACTCTTTTGTACGGTCAATGATAGGCTGTTTTCCCTTGTAATAATCATAAAGGTACTGAATGTCAGCACGATTACGATTATGTGTAATCATTGCTTTATCAAGCACTTGTAACACATTACCGGGAGTAATCTCTTCAAAATCGGTATAGATAACTTCTCGTCCGTACAGTGTACGCTTTTCCATTTCAGCACCTCCTAACAAGCCTATTTATTCATACTTTATTATATCATATTCTCTCTTGCTTGTCAATATTTTAGTTAAAAATAACCATTGGAGAATTGTAAAATATTTTAGAACTTTCGTTTGAACACCTCTGCTCGTCCCGAAGTGTTTTTAACCATTGCAATAGCCATTGCGAGACTATCGGGTGCATCATCATTCTTGTTCTTTGCAAACATTTTGTAAGAGAACACATTTTGCATAAACAGACTGTATGCCTTACTTCTTTTTCCCGATTCTCGGAAAATCATCATCTCACGAATATCGGGTGCTTTATCAAATATTCTTTGGAATTTCGCCTTATCTGACGGTGCGGCTTTCGTGGTAAGGTTTATTCTTCGACCTTGCTTTTTAAGTTCCTCCTGCACACCCTCTTTATAGGCTTCGGTTGATTTATTGGCTTCAATCTGCATTGCGGCAACATTATGCTTTAATACTGCTTGTGCAAGAAGCGGCTGCGTGATTTTCTTATCCCCACTATCGTAAACCACATCGTGAACATAAATATCGTCCCCATACTGAAAACAAATGGGAGAAGCAACGAAGTCGCCGCCACCGAACGCAGGGTCAACTGCCATAAATATTCTATCCGGCTCTCCGTCTGGCAACACTCCGTTGTAGTAACGAAATTCACCCGGAGAGAACAAAGCACCATCACGCTCTATCGGTTCACCCATATACTGTGCGTTCCACGAAGCCATATCGTTGTTACGCTCAAAAGAAGCTCTACGCATACGGTAGTAATCGGTTGAAAATCCGACATCGTAATCATAGTTAAATTGGCTCTCGTCATTTTCGTCAAGAGCAGAAAGATTGATAATCTTAAAGCGGCGATTCTTAAAACGCTCGTCATTCTCCAAAAGTTCCATACGAAGTCCCGCAGGATCAATCATAGACCAACGAGTACCGCACCATAGAATTTTCGCCTTTTCTTTCGCACGGGGCAATAGGTTATTATCAACCTTGCTCCACGCTGAAATCAATCGGTCTTTGTTTAAGGCTTCCTCGATACCTCCAATAAGGTCATCGGAAATCTCAAAGCCGTTACAGTCACAGGCACCGTTAAGTGTTCCATACAAAGAACGGCAAGTGAGAGAGGGGTAACGCTTCTTTCGGTCAATGTTGATTGTTTCGTCCTGCGAATTTGTTTGCACCACTTTAGCGTTGGGGAAAACATCTTTCCACAGATAAGTTACAGGGTCATTGATAATCTCCAAGACACCGTTGTAAAAGGCTTTGGTAATTGTATCGGAATAAGCGGAATAAAGATTGGATGCTTCACTGTTTCTGCCGATAAGCCAAGTCACAAAGAACATAAGAATTGTAGTTTTGCCTACACGGGGTGGCATAGAGATAAACAGTTCGTCAAGCTCATTATCGGTAAGGTCTTGTAGAGCATCCACAACACTTTTCAGAACTTTACGGCGGGGTTGGTAAAATCTCTCGTTAGGCTTACGGTTTATTTCAAGATACAGCAAGTAAGAATCGAAAAAGTGTGGTGCATCGAAAAGCAATGACTTTTTGTATAGAGAAAAGAAATCCTCAACATTTACTCTGCGTTTAATCGCCGCCGTTATTTTCTTTCGCAGTTCTTCGTTTGTAGAATGAGCAAGAGTAAAGTCCTCCGGCTCAATATTCCTGCACAGAGCGAACATATCCTCGTAAGCGGTAACGCTCGTAGGTGTCTTTTTTATTTCTGCAAAAATTTTTGAAATCAGTTTTTTATCCATTTCATACCTCCAAAAAGAAAAGGACTACCCGTTATGAGTAGTCCCTGTTGACTGTATACATACACCCTGTTGCGTATGTTTGTTATTAAGTTAAAGACCTTGATTATCCTGCCACCAATCAAATTCGTCATATTTTCTTTTAGGACGATTTTTCTTAATAGCGGACTTTATAGCCAAATAAGCAAAACAAATAGGAAAACTAAGCCAAGTCAAAGCGGGTGCTTTGAATACAAACAATCCCACCACGATAATTGTAAAAATCATAAGATCGCCACCTTACTGTATTTTTATTCTGTATATGTTAGATACAGGATCGTCCGTTGAACTCATTATTTGTTCGTCATCGATTTGAGGGCTTATCCTAAATATCAAATCGAGATAACCGTCATTATCGACATCAATCTGCGGGGAAACTTTTCCAAAAGATATAAATGACTTTGTATCAAGAACGGCTTGCAGTGTTTCGTTTGTTCTAACCAAATTGGTGTTCTTTTCGACTGCCCAACCATTTTCTTGATAGTCATTATTATACTGCATTGTATCTTTACCATAAAAACCTACGGTTTCTAATATTTCATACTCTCCGTCATTCTTAACACCTACAATATGACAACTAATTCTAACAGAATCGGAACGATTGTTGCAAACGAAGAAGTAATCGCCATTATAAGATATTCTAACATCTGCAACTTCTATGAATGTGTTTTCTTCTAATACTCCCATAGGTTCTATTAGTGTGGGGTTGGTGGGAGCAAGGTCATTACTTGTTTGCTTTTTATTGCCCGACAATCCTTTGTATAATAGGCATCCCCCAACAATTATAAGAATTATGCTCAAAACAGAAGTAAGTACTTTTTTCATACAGTTTCACTCCTAACTCTATCATACCAAGTTGAACGGCTTATATCAAATTGCGTATGTTTGTTATCTATTACGAAACTCTTGTATTTCTTTCCAATAATCGTGCGGCTTGTGAAAGTAATCGTATATTTCGTGTTCCAATTTACCGCCTGTAAAAACAACACCCTCAAAATATCGTCCATTACTATATAATATCTTTGCTCCTCTACACCACATTTGTTCTTTTTCGTGATAAACTTTTGTTTCACTTTTCCAGCCCAAAATCGTAGGGGAGTAATCAGTTTTGTATGTTGTTTTGTTACGAAATTCCGGGGAAGTAAATTCGGCTTTCACGATTTCGGGTTTCCCGTTAGCAACCTTGATATTGCAAAAGATGGTGGGAGGAGTGAGAAATTGTTCAAGAAAAATATCCCACCATTTATCTGCTACTTTATTAGTAGCACCGCCATATACAGTAGCAATCGCTTCTTGTTTTGAAATTGCAAAGCCGACTTTAACTTTACGCCAACCATATTTAAGTTTGACAACAATAGTATTGTTCTTAACCTTTTTAATTTTTACATCGTCCATACGCTCTAACCTCTCGGCAAGGAAAGAAAGTGTACCTTGTTCAGTTTGATTAGACGGGATTATATATGTTACTCTGTCCGGCATAGTTTTCACTCCAAAGTCAATATAGGCTCGTGAACACCCTTTACCCAATTCATATCCTTGCCATACTTATACATTCCCTCGTACAAAGGACGGTTATTAACAATGCTTCTAACGCTTGTGTTTTGAAACTTCGTTCCTTTACGAGTACGATAACCAAGATCGTTAAGCTCATCTGCAATAGTCAGCATCGGTGTGTGTTCGTCAATTCTCTTAAAAACATACTCAACAATTGGCTTTTCGCTTTCGTTAATAATAAGTCTGCCACTTTCGACCTTATAACCGTATGGACATCTGCCGCCCGAATATCCTCCACATTGAGCCTTGATACTTCTACCCTTACTCGTTCTGATAGCAATATTCTTTCGTTCTTGCTCTGCAACAAATTGGAGCAATGCACGATAAATGTTTGCAAAATCGTTTCCCTCCGAAAACTCTTCCTTGGTACTTAACAACTTAATGTTCTTCTTTTCGAGAGTATAGAGATAATAAAAGTAAAGTTTGGTATCACGAGCGAGACGGTCATTCTTAAAAACTATCACCGCTTCAAAAGGAGGATTGGTAACATTGTCACCATAGAGAATTTCGTTCAATGCCGGACGATCATCCTTTGCACCGCTGATTTCGTCAATCTTCCAATCAACTATGTTATACCCATTGGAGTTAGCATAAAGAAGAATGGCTTGTTTTTGAACATCTATTCCGTACTTATCGTCCTTTGCCTGTTGCTCGGTTGATACACGAACATAGCCTATGGCGTTTTTGAATGTCTGCATAAATAAGACCTCCTTGCTTGTTGTATTTAGTATAGCATAAGTAAATGCAAATGTCAATAGGTTTTTGCAAAAAGGTCTTTTTATTTTTAGCGTGTGGTAAAACCACTCACCCCGCCCGAAAGCCGCCGCCCATATCCCCCACGGGTACAGACCAAAGCCGGACACCCGGCAACCCTGCCGAACGCAAGACAAGAAAGGAATTTGCAAAAAATCTTGAATAAGTTTTGCAAAAACTCTTGACAAGTAAATGCAAATGTGCTATAATGTTATCGTAATAGAAAAAGGGCGAACCGCACAGCCAACCAAAGCAGAAGCGGAACGCCCAAACAACACACCCACGCCGGGCGGCTGCTCCTCTATTATAGCAGATACCCGGCAGAAAATCAAGGAGGATAAAAAACAATGTTAAAAACCAACACAAAGAAAGCCGCCGAAAATATCCGGGTTTATATCGTGAACAATTTCACGCCCGAAGGCTACACAGAAAACCCGCCGCAGGAATGGCACGAAATAGCCGCCTTTATTCTTGATACTTTCAGAAATGAAAAGTACAGCCGCCCGAATGATTACAAATATTACCGATATAGCGAAATAGCCGCCTTTAATGATTGGGCGGCAGGGCTTCCGGGTGTCCTCGATACTTGTTATTTCTATAACCGTTCAGCCGTTGACGATCTCGCCGCCATTCTTGAAGAAACGGACGAAGAAAAAGCAAGATATAACGAAGAGCAAGCCGAAAAGACTTTAACAAACTTAATCTATCGGGAATTATTAAAGGGGGCGAAGAAATGAGAAAATACAAACTTTCAGAACTTAAAAGCCTTATCCGCTGCGGAATGGCTCACGATCTCACGAACGCAGACCCCGCCGAAGTTATGAAACAATGGCAGCATTGCGAAAAAGTCGGATATAGTACGGGCGTGTATGGTATCAACGGGGGACTAATTCAAAACACCGAAACGGGCGAATATTACGCCATCACAGCCCGAAATTCAAACCTTTTTAGAATATTTTAACCGATTTTATAATGAAACAATAAACCACAGAGCCGCCCACCGTTGGCGGCTCAATCTTTAGGAGGTGCAACAATGCCGAAACAATGGAACACGCCCGGCGGCGATGCTCTGAACCTTTACACGGATATATTAAAGCAGCCGCACACACTCATAGCAGGAACAACGGGAAGCGGTAAAAGCGTAGTTATAAACGGCATTATATACACGGCTTTATATAAAGCCCCGAATCAAGCCCGATTTATATTGATTGATCCGAAAATGCTTGAATTATGGATGTATAAGGACTTGCCGCACACGCTCGCATATTGCGACACAACCGCCGACACCCTCGACACATTAGAAGAAGCCGCCGCCGAAATGATGCGGGAATATACCCGAATAAGGGCGGCAGGGCTTAAACAATCAGACCACGCACACACCTATATTATAATTGACGAATTGGGCGATCTACTCACAGAAGCCCCACAAATAACGCACACACTCGCCCGGCTTGCGAAGCTCGGGAGGGCGGCAAACATTCACATTATAGCAGCCACACAGAACCCGAACCGAAAAACCCTATCCGCTGAATTTTCGGCAAACTGCCCCGCCCGGCTCGGTTTACGGTGTGAAAACCCGATAGAATCCCGGCAGATAATCAACAACCCCGCCGCCGTAAATTTACCGCATCACGGTTACGCCTATTATAAAGCCCCGCAATACTTAACGCCCCAACTCGTCAACATTCCATTTTATACCGATTCGGAGCTTGCCGCCCGTGTGCAATGGTGGACGGATCAAGCCAAATAAACAGAACGCCCGGAACGCTTCCGGGCTTTCTTTTTGCTTATATCGTCTAAAATCGTTTTTAAAGCACTTTTAAGGCGTTTTTATCTTTACCCATATAAACACCCTACCGACACCGCAAACGCCCCACAGAGAGCCACAGAGAACGCCACAGAGCCATACAGAGAAAGAGACCACACAAGCAGCACCGCCGCCCGTGTGATCTCGTTCTTTTGTTTTCTGTTCGGTTTTCGGTTAAGTTTCGGGAGAGGGTGAGAGGGTTTTATACCGCTTTCAACCCTTTGTGCCGCCTTTGTGCGATTTTTTCAATCGTCCTCAACAACACTCTCAATATAACGCTCTTCAAGTTCCTTTGTGTCCTTTGTGTCTCCTAACGGATTGTTGGGAGTAAGTACAACTTCCTGTTTGTCTGCATAGCCGAAATTGTTCTTCATAAGGAAGATGCCAGACACGGGATTGATTTTCCCGTTTTGCATATAATCGACCATTTGTAAATCGAGTAATTTCATCGCTTTTTTTAGAGTGTTGGCTACATCGGGATTTTTGCCTTTTCGTCCTGCTCTTATTTCCCACAGATATGTTCTATCAATATCCATAGCAAGAGCCAATCCTGCAACAGACGGTTTCATATCGTCCTCTGCACATATCGAAAAATAATCTGATACCCTTTGTGCAACACTTTCGGCACTCTTCAAATCAACCTTTGGCAAGTCAGCCAAGCGAAGCGAGTGCAAGATATACTTTCGATTGTCTCCCGGCTCGGTATGAACAGTTTGCTTTTCGGTAAGGTCGGGTCTCTTTCTCTTTGTGACCTGTTTTCCAATATCCGCTAATTCTTTATCATTCATAAAAATTTACTCCTTTCGTCTTTAAGGGTAAAAAGGGAATTATTTTTACAACTCTTATATATAGAGCGTGTATATGTATATACCTTATTTTCTCTATGTAATAGTTCATTTATATATTCCCTAATTTCCCTATTATTAAAAAACTCTCTATGTGTTAGTTCATTTCAAACTTCCCTAATTTCCCTATCATTTGTTAAAGCAATACCACGAGCATAAAATTCTCCATTACTTTTCATAATAGGATAACCACGGCGTTCAATCTCGCCATAGAAAGTAGTTGTACCAAGGGGCTTATATCTTCGTTCAGCCTTACAGCACCACGAACGATATGCTTCGTACAATTCACCCCTTTGTGTCTTATAATCACTACCGACAACGCAACAATCTTTGATAAAGTTTCCTATGCGGTCATACTTTAACCTATAATCTGCCGTTGCTTCACGGACACAATCGGGAGGGTTAAGTCCTTGCTTAAAATATTCCGTACAACCGTCAACCAACCATTTTAAGATAGTTGGCTGATTTTCGGGAGCATTGAATATCTCTTTCAAATCTCTATCTCTCTTATCCTCGGTAAAGCTCTCGTCAAATGTTATAACCCATACTCTATCAGATTTGAATACGGTATCGTCACTAATTGCTGGGAGGTAGTTTGTGTTTACCCATATACTGTATTGTGGAACAAAGTCAAAACTCCCCTCAAAAAGTCCACGAGTAGTCAAGGTATCTCGACCTGTCATTGCTTTCAACGCACTTGCATCAATCTGTTGCTCACGCTTAATTTCCGAGATATTCACAATACGAGTATTCACAAGTTTTCGGAGAGCAGGTTGGGGAGAATTAAAGTCTATGCTTTTTCCATTCTTTCCCTCACAAATGAGCATAGGGTCAGAACCACCCATATACTCCGAACCCAATGCACTTTGTATTGAACTAAACAAAGTACCCTTACCGTTTCTTGTTTGAGAGCCGAAAGCGATAAACATACATTCTTCTTTGTTTATGCCGAGAATACTGTAACCTAACGCTCTTTGTAGAAACGCTGCTTTCTCTTTATTGTGAGACATAATCTCATCAATGAATTTGTACCACCTATTACAAGGTTTCGCCGATGAGGTTATATTACAAGTAGTAACCTGTGTAAGGTTGCGTTTTTCTCTGTCTTTGATAACTTCCATTGTTTTTAGATTGTATGCACAAATAGGCGTGTTTAGCAGATATGGATCTGAATCAAAGTCCGTAGCAGAAAGACGAACCATTGTTTTCAAAACTGCGATAATGTTGTTAATCGCCGTGTTTTTTCTAATGCTTCGGCAATATTTGATATACGGCTTTAACTCGTCTTCTTCAAGAGTAAGTGACAATTCCTTACAGTAGAGAAGCAATAGGTTAAGAACAGTTTGCACTTTGTCGGATATAATACCCGCTTCGACCTGTTTTGCCCACCGTGAGCCGTCCCAAACATACCAAGAGTCATATTGAGGACAATAGCGAATACTATTATCGTATAAATCTGCAATCAAAGTAGCCGTGCCTATGTCATCATAGGTGTATACCATAGAAGCATACGGGCGTAAATCAACGAGCTTATTCATAATTCGGCTTTGTTCTTCGTCCTCGATATACTTTTCGTAACATTGAAGATAGTAAAGTTCACTTTTCATAATGTTGACCTCCCATAACAATAATATATCCGGGATTATCATTTGAGCAACAATGACTTACCCTGTGACCTTCTGCGTTGCCGTGACGATGAATTTCTCCACAATAAGGGCATATAATATCAACTGAAGGTCCCTCCGCACTAATGCCAATCGGATGAACATACCACATTTTGTCTTTCGGATATGAGCGTTTGTCTATGCTTATCATTTTTCGCTTGTTTCTTGGGTCACGATATGTTTCGATGCTATCTATGCTCGTGACAGGTCGAATGTCTTTCCTTGTAAAGCATTGTTTTATATTCATTTTTGATTGCTCCTTTCTGCGGACATAATATATCGTCCATTGCTTAATTGAAATAGTTCTTTGTCTTCGCAAGTGATTTCATTGCTCAACACTTTCACTTCCTTTCAAGTTTATTAGCCATACCGCAAACAGGGCATTTTAGCATCATTGTTGTAGTTCCTACAAAATCACCCTTTGCAGTACGCATTGCGTTTTCGTCTGATAAAATATGAATCGTATCTCTACCAAGTTCAAATTCGTATTGTGTTCCACAGAACTCGCAGAATACAGGTTCAAAATGTTTGATTGATATTATTTTAGCCATACTCTCTACTCCTTGTATTTAATTCCAAAGTAATGCAACCAACATTCTGCCGCACTACATTTGTTACAATGCTCCTCGCACCATTTCATTCGCTCCTCTGTATTGTGCAACTCTTCCTCACAAGGAGCGAAGTTGCAAGGATAATCAAAGAGTTCTGCAACAATCTCTGCTATAAATTCTTCATTCATAACTACCTCCGATACTTTGTAACACTATTGGTGATGGTTTGTATTTCCGAAACAGGAAGAGGAGGATTACAGGCTGCTTGATTTGCTTTGAGTAATTCCGTATATATTTCTTTCTTCCCGTAGCCTTGATTATGCAGTTGTCCCGCAAGAGAAGTTAAGCTCAAATTTCTCATTCCTTGCGGAATAGGAGGATAAGACGGACGAACGGATATTTTCCCGTTTTCCGGCTTTGAGTAACAAGGGGAATAGATACGGCTCGTGCCGTTTGTGCCCGTATTTTCCTTTTCTTCTTCGGGAAAGTATTTTGCAATAACATAATCAATAGCGGCTTGATTTTCTATGATTTTGTCATAAATCAACTTTTCACCTGTTACAATGAAGTATCTGTTACTGCGGTAAATCTCTACTCCCGCACGGTTGTTTTTTCCTTTGAACGGAAGAGTGCCTTTAACATAGATATGAACACCTCTCCCGCTTCGGGAAAGTTCAGTATAGGAGCGGCAATGCCGCATTATATCAATGCTCAATTCCGATAAAAAACCGTCCTCGTCAAATCCTGCATCTATATCAATTCCGATAATGCCATTATCGTTAAACACAAATCCTATATGATCGTAGGCACCGTTATCTACGGCATTTACCGCCGTTTCAAAATCAGACCAAGTATCGGGCTTAACGGAAGATGCACCTTTACGCTGAAACGCTTTCATTGGAATTTTTGAGCCATTCCACACACAGACCCATTGGGGCAATGCTTTGAGTTCGGGAGGAATACTTGAATAATCTTTACTCATTCTTTTCGTCCTCCTCTTGATTCCACGCTTCGACATCCACGCCTATATCTTTTAGTTTCCGAGAGCAGAGCCACGCACCGTCATCGGGCATTTGGTAATATTCAATGAGCTTTTTGTGTTCCTCTTTGAACGCTTCCCAAAACTTTCGTAGCCGCTTTTCTCCAAACCCTAAATGAATATGTAGAGTGTATAAAATCATAGCATCGACATCGTTGGTGTACTTTTTATCGGCTTCTATAATTTGACGATTTATCTCTATATTCATAGCCTTTTGTTCTTTGGCTGTGAGTTCTGCACCGAATACTTTTCCTTTGTACTGTTTTACTCTCATTTCGGTTTCCTCCTAAAACGGCTGCGTATTAGGTATTTAAGAATATACCAACATTGTTCTATCCAAGTAACATTGCGGTAACTCATTTTATTTACCTCGACCACAAGGAGAATTGCAAATAATTCTTCCGCTTTGGCACTTTGGAACGAGCATAAACTGTAATTCGGGATCAACGAGTTTTACCATCTCCTGTACTAACTCTCGGATTTCCCATTGTGCCTTACTGCACAATCTCTCGTTGCAAATATGGATAAGTTCTCGCAAGTTACAGGAGAGATAGAGAGAGGTACAACAAGCGTTCGGGAGAACCATACGAGCATCCTCGTTCGGTACACCGAGGGTAACGAGTTCGTGGTAGTTTTCTTCGACTTTTTCCATAAACGAGTTATAACCGCCCATTTCGTCAATGCTCTTTATGCTTTCGGGTTCAACAAAAGAGAAACCGTCCTCCGAACAATATCTCTGACTACGCTGTGTAAAACTGCAATGCCTGTGTCGCACTAACTGATGAGAACAAGCACGAGATATATTCTCAATCTTGAAAGTAAAGTAGATGTGTTCAAACACGGAATGATGTCCGTTCTTATATAAATGCTTTACAAGTCCGATAGGGTTTGCCGGGTTAGAGTCATAGCAGATAGATGCTATATTACTGATAGTTTCAACCGGGTTAGGGGTTGATTGAATTAGAGATACTTTCATTTATATCCTCCTTTTTAGTGCATTGTGTAGGTGTATCGCAGATTGCACTATCTATATCACAATAATGCAATGAATAATCCCCGAAGTATTGTCTATGTGAACAATCCGCAAACGGTAGATCGACAAGTTCGGGTTTATTTTTCGCCGTCCATAACGCACCGAGCATATTCCAAATAAATGCTCTATCGTGCGGTTCGTCTTTGTCCCCACGAAGAACTTTCAGATAATGCCTAACTCCACTGTCAATGTAACAATGAAGCGGAATACCCTTTTCCCAATTCCTTTCGGCATATTTGTTCGCTCCGTCTTCGTAATGTTTAGATACTTCAAGGATTGCGGTTTCTAAATTGTTAAATCTTCGTTGAGCAAATTCCGAAATAGCACTTTCGAGATAATTTTCTTCGCCCGTGCGTATATATCGTTCAATGTCAATTAAGATAGGGTTCACCATCATATTTCCGATTATATCGAGAGGGAGTAGGTCGCAACGCCCCTTACCCTCCGCTATGTCTCGTACTGCTCCTGTGGTAAACTCTCTGCGATTTCCACTGTCTTTTAGTTCCATATAGTATAACCTCCGTTATAGTAAAACGAGGACGGCTCTATGAACCGCCCCCGTTTACTACTTTACTTATCCAAGCAAAGCATCAAGGTCGAGTTCCTTTGCTTTTACTTCCGTTTTCTTAACTGCCGGAGCAGTCTTTTTTGCAGGAGGAGGTGTTGTTACAACTTCTTCCTCATTAAAACCCTCTGCGGGTCTCTTATCGGCAAGACGGACAAATGTTACAGTCTTGTTTGGATTTCTGTTAGAGGGTTGAATATCGTGTTCCACATCACATTCAATGAAGAAACCAACAAGTTCTTCCGGGTCAATATCCTGCAAATCGTAATCACCGATAGCAGTTTTAGCGAAATAAGAGAAAGCGTTCAATGCACCCTCGTTTGACGAACCGTCTTGCTTGATAAGCGAGAAGCGTTCAATATGCTTCTGTCCCTTTGCGGTTTCCATTTTAATTTCAAGTTTGCCGTAGGCTTCCTTGTAATTGACTTCTACGATTTTGAAGATATGTGTACCCTCCGGGATAATCGTAAAACCCTCACTCAATGCAATTTTTCCCATTACTTTTTACCTCCGTTATTGTTTTTTATAGTAAGATAAATTCCTACGTCGATTATGATTACAACTTCTGCGAAAAGAGTAGTTGCCACTCCCGCAACAAAAGGATTGATATACATTACGATTCCTCCTCGTTTTTATTTCCGTATCGGGCGAACTGTGTTTTAAGGGTAGATATTTTTTCTTGTATCGTTCGTAGTAGCAAAATTTAATTGCTTCCTCTACGCAACGAGAATCGAAAACCAAGCCTTGATGATCGTCCGACAAATGTGCGTTTTGCAGAATGTTATCAAGAAACAGATTATACTTGAAATTGTCATTCTTAATTTGATTGTAGGAACTAACAGACAAGCTCACTACATTAACACTTTCAGCCATTACTATGTTTCCTCCTAAATAAGTTTATTTGTTAGCCTGTAAGTAGTAGTGGATTTCGTGTTGTACTTATCAAGAAGTCCGTCCGCTTTAAGTGCTTCTTTATCAATGCCCTTTGTCACTGAACAAGACACATTCCAAATATATCGTTTGCTTTGGAGGGCTACGCTTTTGTCACCGTCTCTAAATGACTTAATAGCGTGTTCCTTGATAATATCTTTAAGGGTTTTCAATCTGCTTTCTTTGTCAGCGATTGACTCATTGACTTTGTTGATTTCATCCTGTAATGCTTCGGCTTCTTCCAATACACTTTTAATATCCGTTTCGGGATTTAAGGTATTAGTGCGAAGAACTTTTAGAATGTCGGCATCTTTCTTTTCGTCAAAAGCGGGAGAGACACCGCCCTCAACACAGGTCTTCCACCATTTTTCCGCTTTTTTGATGAGTTTCAGAAAGTCGGGGTATCTTTCGCTCACCTTGAAAGGAATAACGATTGTATTGCTTGAAGAGGGAATGAACGCTTCCGGGTTCTTATAGTCTTTGTCTTCAAGAAAAGAAGCAACCATCATTACCGAATCAACACCGAGCAGATACGCATATAACGCTGCCTGTAATGCGTAATATTCGGGAATATCGTTTTCCCAATCCTCCGAGCGTTTAGTAGTTTTCATTTCAAGAACCGTTGTAGGTTTGCCGCTTTCGTCATAAAGCAGATAGTCCCACATTCCACCGAAGATAGGGCTTTCTTTGAAAAAGTCACCGAAAGTCTTTTGGAAATAGTTCTCTCCGAAAATGTCGGTAGGAGTTTTCAACCCGGTCATAAAATACGCTCTACGCATATATTCAGCCTGTTTCGGTTCGATAACCTTACCCGCAATGGTGTAGATAGTGTCCTCGAAAGGTTCTTCGTAGGTACGGGTTATTTCACACCAAGTCTTAAAGGGAGTGTTCCAAGTGTTTTTACCCATAATCGCCGCAAAGCGTGTACCTGTTATCTTTTTAGGCTTTTTCGGTGGTACGATTTTCAAGCAGTTGTTTTCGAGCCATTCCATAATTATTCCTCCTCGATGTTGTAATTCTCAATCATTTCATTTACAGTTAAAATCAACTGCTCACAGGCTGCCTTTTTGATTGAGGTAAAGCCCTCTGTCTTGATTGCGATAGTTTGAATAAACTCTTCTTTCGAGGGATCAATCTCTTTGAGCTTCTTCAGTGCCGATTTAAGTGCTGTTTTCTGCAACTCATCGGCTTCGCCGTCAGAGTTAGTCAAGGATTTCTTGATTTCCTCTCTCTGTTCAACGGTAGCGGGTTTCTTCTTTTGCGTTGGAGGAGGTGTAGGAGTTTCGTCATCGTCAGAATTACTGTTTGAAGTTCCGTCAAATCCGTCTGCTTCAACAAGATCAAGAACAATCATATACAGGTAGCGGCGATAGTATGTAACTACTGCTCCGACACCTTGCACCTCATTCATACGGAATTTGCCGGGTTCAGCAATGAATTGAAGTGGGATAGAGAAATTGATCGTTTCGTCCGGCTTTTCAATGTTTACAACGGTTGCAACCGCACTTCCGTTTACGAAAGTAGGCAGTAGCAAAAGATTGTATTTAGCAAAGAGAGGGGCGGCAACAGGTACAATATCCACGAGTTCAAAATACATAAACTCTGCGTGAAGATTTTTACCTGTCTTTTTTGCTCCTGCGGCGTAGAACTCGTTACGCACAGCGAGAAGTTTCGACCACACATTCATTTCAGAAGTGTTAATCGGGGTTTGTTCTGTTACGGTTTTTTTAGTAGCCATAATTTTTAATCTCCTTTAGTTAAACCATTTTATAATAGGGGGTTCTGTGTTACCTTTTTCCCATATAAACCAAGCGTATGTAACCGCATTGGATTTAGAGTATTTGTCAAAGTCTCCGTTCATAGCACAACAAAGTCGGCTTGTTGAAACATAGACCTTTCGGGGGGGGATTTCTCAAAAAACGCTCTTCTTGCTTTACCTTCGAGAAATTGCAATTTGAGAAACATTGCAACCTTGTGACCGTCTGTTATTACTTCGAGTGCTTTTTCCACGAACTCTAATGCGTATTTATATGGCGGGTTTGTGATAATGTCCCCATCATAGGAACTGTTCCATTGGAGGAAATCAATACCGCCTAATCCGTAACCTCTATCAATTAGGTCTGTGGAGAACACTTTGTGACCATGATTTTTGAGAACCTTTGATAAATGTCCCTCACCACAGGCACATTCCCAAATATCTTTTGAGAAAGTTTCTTCCTTTAGTAACAGTTCAAGTGCTTTCGGCTCTGTTGCATAGTAATCATTCGTTTCTCGCTCATTTAGTGCGTAATTTCTCGCACCGAGTGTAGCGTGAGCAGAACGGCTATTACCTGTCCAATCTTTCATCAAATCACCTCCTCCAAGATTTTCAATGCCCTTTTTGTAAGGGAGTTAATTTTTCGAGTGTTTTTCTTCGGCGGTTTTATTCCGAGAAAATCATTAACATAACGGTTTGCAAGTCTGATGTACCAATCCTTATCTACGCACTCAATACCTTGCTCATTGTTGTTGTCAATAATACAATGTTCCGGGAGACCGCCGATTTTAACATCATTGCCTTTTTCAGAGTGAGTTTTAACAAGAGTTCCGTATCGCCTGTCTTTGGTCGCATACACACGATTGCATTTTTGAACGAGTATCTTTTCGCCGTTTACAATGTGATATGCTGCCGAATACTTGCTTGAAGCCTTTGCTATCAGTTGGAACGCAAGTAGATCGGTGCAACTGTTGATAGTGTCTTTAACGGGTATTCCTTTGGAAAAGTAGTCAAGTAAGGCTTTAGCCACGATAGTAGCGTTGTTATTGATATTAAACGCTCCCGCAGGGGCAATACCACGCACTAACTGACCGCCTTTGATTTTAGTACCGCCGTCTGTCGCAATTTCGACATAGTTATTAACATCTTTTTGCACTATTTCAGCGATACAATCTTCTTCCAACTCGAAGCCCGTTCGGTCTTGCCATTCTTGACAGATTGCGTTATACACTTTGAGGTCGCAGTTATCAAGCGATACCATAATACCGTCTGTATTCAACTGAACGATTTTCAAGGTCGGACAATCTGCAACAAGATGATTTGCCAATTCCAACAACCGTAATTGTCCTGTGATACACACAGAACGCCCCATAAGTGGATCGTAAAGGTCATTGTATTGATTGAGCATTGCACCGTAGGTAGTGTTTGCAACGAGCTTCAAAGCATTAGCAGTAGCCTTATCGCCGGACTTCTTTGCCTGTATTCGGCGTTCCAACATATCTGCATACACTTGCGGGTTCGGAATATTGCGACTACAATACCCGTCCAAAGTCATTAAATGTGGATAGTAACTTGCTACATCACGATTTCGGATAGAGCGATTTTGAGTTGCCTTTTCCCTGTATGTGGGAATTGCACCGTGAATGCCGCCGTAACCGATAGTGCATTGACAATCTCCAATATTGAAGTTCAACTTGCTTGAAAATATCTCGTAATCATTAATGCTCTTATCGTGAAGCCTATCGAAGAACTCAAATACATCATCCGAAATATATTCACGAAGAATATTATCGGGGTAAACATATTCTCGTTCGTCCGTATACTCTGTTCCTCCGTGTGCATCAAGATATGCTGCCGTCAGTTTAGCGTTAGTCATATACACCGCTTTGTTATCGGGAATATCTTTCGCTCTGCCAAGAAATATCTTGTTGTCAAGATAGTTTTTACGAAGGTGATATAATTGCTCTGTCGCATCTACATCGTGTTTACAGTAGAAAATTACTTCCTGCAACTCTTCCTCCGTTAGGGGTCGGTCAATGTTAAAGTCAACGGTTGTCTCTCGTATATCCATACCGAGATGAGCTTCTATTGCTTTTAATGACAATCCCATTTGGCAATCGTCCATAAGGTCAAATTGATTGAAGAAAATCTTTGCTTCTCGCATTAACGGATATTCCCAACCATTGTTACCCTCTGCAATGATAAAATCATTGACTTTCTTGATTTCCTGCGGAGATGCATCCATAAGCACCGCCTTGTGTATGAATTGGTCATAGTGCTTGTTATTAAAACCGCCGAGCAGGACTTCCGTATCTTCCATAAAGGCTTTTACGGCATCATTATCATTGTGAACAATGGTGTAATGCCCTGTCTCAATATTCTTTGCAACAAACAACCAATCGTAAGCGAATACCTCATAGTCGAATATGTAAATCATTCGCTCACCTCCAATAAGGAGTTCAAGGCTCTTACCGAAAGAGCAGACACAACATTCTCCATAACATAAAGCACATTGGGTAATGCCATTCCGTTGCCCCACATTTTGTATTCGGCACTATCTGAATGAGGGACATCCTCACACCACCAATCGGGCATACCTTGAAGTCTGCCACACTCTGTCGGGGTCAAACGGCGAACTTCTGTATGAAGTTTATTGATAACAAGTACACCTTGATGATGTCCCGGATTAGTTCCGTTACAGATATCTCCGAGATGTTTCATATCGGGAAAACGCTTTTTTGTTACTTCAACAGGGAAAGGTTCAATTTCACTTGCCCACAACGCTTTTACACCGCATTGTTGAGCCGCAAAAGGGAATGTACCCGCCCCGTCAAACAAACTACCGAGAGTTAGCATTTTGCACCTCCTCCACAAAGTAGCAACCATTCTTATGGTAAATCGAACAGCGTTTTTTATAGGCTTTGAGAAAATAACTTGCATTGTCAACGAAGTCATAACAAATCGGGTTTTGCTTTCCCTCAAATGTACGAGCGATACGCCCAATGCTCTGTGTTACTACCGCATAATCTTTTTGTGGGGTAGTCAAGTAGAGCCGTTCCAATCGTGGAATATCAAGCCCCTCCTTTGCTAAAGAGTAAGTAGCAAATAAGTATTTCTTTTCGCCTTTTCGCATATCCTGTATTGCTTGTTCCCGTTCGGCTTTACCTCTTTTTGAGGTCATTTTTCCGCTTATCATTACCGCCCGTTCTCTCATTGAATGAGGGAGAGTTGCCATAAGTGAACTTAAATGTTCAAGGCGGTCAGATAAGATGAGAGACGGGTGTTCTGCATTTGCAACAAGTATGCTACTTATAAAATGATTTCGATATTCGTTCTCACAAATGAAAGTAAGTAATTTTGCATATTTGATAGTACCGTCTGTGTTCAAACATTCACGGGAAAGCCCCAAACCTGTACTAATTGGCTTGATACCAACTTTCATTACACGATCCGATACCGCTTTATCCGGCACAGTATAAATAACCTTTCCGAGCAAAGCGTATGTTGCCTTGATAGTTCCGTCCGAGCGATGAACTGTTGCTGATAACCCAAACTTATATCGAGCCGCAAGACTGTTAAGAACCTTGTAGAATTGGGTTATAGCAGTAGGTGTACCCGAACAACGGTGACATTCATCTACAATAATGACATCCCATTCGTCCCTATACTTTTCTAAATCTACACGGCACATAGTTTGAACCGTAGCAAAGGTTACTCCTGTACCTATGTTGACTTTACCTTGTGTTATAGTTCCTATAAGGTCAGCACTCATATACTGTTTGGCTCTATTCATACTTTGATTCAGTAAATCTATTGTGTGAGTGAGCCATAGAGTTTTAAGTCCGAGCTTTGCCGTTATCGCAATACCCATTTGAGTTTTACCGCTTCCGGCAGGGCTACAAAGTATTCCGTAGCGTTGCCGTATTACTTCGTCAACCGCAATTTCTTGATAATCATACAGAGGAACAACGCAGTTAAAATCAACTCTTGTTCGGTCTGTGAATGTATGTACTGCTTTTGCGGAAGAAAGAAAAGGAAGTAATTCCCTCAATGTTCCGAAAGGTAAGGTGATATTTTCACCATTAGTTTCGTACAGGTATAATTTTTCGGGGGTATTACCGAGCCATAGGTTCATACGGCGTTTCTTTTGATATTCGGGGTTGTTAATTATCAAATTTTCTTCGCACCATAGCATTATCTCATTTGACGGATGCTCGATTGTAATGGTGCTTCCGAGTGTCACTTGCATTGCTTAATCCATTTATCAAGCGGTTTTCCACAGTCGAAAATATCTTTCGGGGAAATAACCGTTTGAGAATTTCGGTAAGATTTGATAAAGATATGAGGGAGAAAGTAAATACGCCCCTCTAACTTTATTGCAAACCACCCCTCGCCGTTGCCGCAATCTTTCCAAAGTTCCATTGACAAGTCTTGATTATCTTCCATACGAGAACGGTCAAAGCCTTTTTTGGTGGAGCATACCTTGCAATCGATCAAGTATGCTCTTTTGTTTTTTACGGCAATAACATCGGCGGGTTGTCCGTCTTGATTTTGAGCAAAATTATGTACCCAAAAGCCCTGCTTCGATAGGAGTTCGCATAATTCCGTTTCAAAATCATTACCGAGTTTCTTATTCGTCATCTTTGTCAACTCCTACGAGATGCACCTGACGGTGCAATTTGAGATTTTCAGATGAGAATAAACAAGCCGGGGCAACCCCGCCACTGTTGTTCGCATAGCTGCCGCTGACAAGGCCTGCGGTATGCACAGTACGCACAGTGCGCGAGTACGAGGGGTTGCAACTCCACGGAGTGAGAGTCCACATCCATTCCTTGAAAAGCGGTACAATATCTCTGTACTTCCTATACTGATCGCAAGAGAGGATAGTTACATAATCTTCGCTCGTACCGTATGCTTTATCTCCGTTATCTGCAATAAGGTCGGAGGTTTGCTTAACAAGGTGTTTTCTTCCGAGTAATTCGAGAAAATCATTGTTCAAAACCCTACGAAGAGAAGAGTTTTTCCAATTATTAGTTCCGTTAGTGTCAAACGGAAGTTCCTGCCACGGTTTTGCGGTCATAGCAAGATAATCACCGTTGATAATATCAAGGCAGATAAATTCAATGCCATTATAGAAAAAGTGTTCACCCGGATTGAGGGTTTCGTTATTAAAATGTGCCATTAGTATTCCTCCTATAATTTCGTTGTTCGTTGTATTTACGCTCTTTTTCTTTAAGCTCATCCCATTCCTTTTTCCACGCTATGTACTTTTCACATTTGGAGTGACAACCCGGAAAGCGGTTGGGACAATTTTTACACGGATTCTTCATCATAGTTTAAGGCATCGTCATTCTCGTGCGGGTTGGCACAATTTTCGCACCAAAGTTCTTCGTTGACTTTGTAAATCGGTTCATTGTCGAGAATTTCCCGACCACAATTCCAACACAAACACTTCACACTCATTGACTAAACTCCTTTCTTGTGCTATAATAAAGATAAGGTTTTACCTTTGCCGCCTTGTGAAGTTGCGTTTCACGGGCGGTATTTTTATTTATAATCTTCATAAGCAGCCATCACCTTGTCTGTATATGAAGTGGAATAAATTCCTTTATCCCATAGTCTTTTTGCACCTGTTGCACCGTTGTTGTATCTCATTAGAGCCAAAACTAAATTGCCGTCAGTTGCTTCAAGGTGTTGTGAAATCAGATATACACCCGATAGAATATTTTGCTTCGGATCAAGAAAATCGGTAATACCCAATGTTTCCGACAACCATTCGTGATTGATTTTATTGATCTGCATTAGTCCGTAATCATCGGTTGAACTAATGATTTTCGGGCGAAAATTGCTTTCGACCTCAATCATCGCATAAACAAGTTCGCAGGGAACAGAGTATTTAAGTGATACTTCGTTAATGTAATCCTGTAACTCATCGGATAAGGGGATATCGAAGTATTCTCTCTGTGACTCTATCACCTCAACCGTTTTGCTTGTTTCGATGGGAACGGTTGTCTCTTTTTCTATAAGAGAAACCAACTCTTTATCGGTAAAAGCAAGGATTTCTTCGGGTGCGGATATTGCTTCTGAACTGAACGAGCAAGCTCCTACAACAAATCCAATTATGAAACTCACAAAGATTATTCCGAACAAAATTAAATATCCTGCATACTTTCTCAACAACTTTTTAACTTTTCTTTGCAACCAATATCGCTTCCTTTCTTCCATTGATAAGGTTTGCCGTACTTTTGAAGATACCAAGTTTCAAACTCTTCTCTATGCTCCCTGTCATTGAGATAGTTCCGAACTCGTCTCCGAAGTTCTCGGCTAAAACTGTCAATTCTCTTTTCCGTGTTCATCTCGATACTCGTTGAGGATTTCAACGGAAGTTTTAAGCATCATATCCGCTTTGTAACCGTGACGAGTACCACTTAATACCGAGGACATTTCGGTTTTATCTGTGATAATTCCACGATTACGGAGTTTCCCAATGAGCCAAACCTGTGTCAAACCGTTTTCGGTAAGAGCAACACGGATTTTACGACCTTCCTCGAACAAATTTTTACCTCCTTTACATCTAAAATCTTGTAAACAAGTTGACAAAATCGTTCTCTTATGCTATAATATAATCCGTCACGATCATAAAGCATTAGAGACTCTGCGGGTATAAAGAACTTGCAGGGAGGTTTTCTTGAACAACTTGTTGTTTACATTATACTCCCTATTTAGGAATTTGTCAAGAGGTTTAGGAAAACTTTTTCAAAGAATTTTACCTATTTAGGAGTGTGTGCTATGAATAAGCAACTTTTAATTGAACGAATTGCTCTTCTTTGCAAGGAAAAAGGTATAACCCCTCACACTGCATTTGTCGAAAGTGGCGTGGGAAAAAATTTCAAAAGCAACTTAAAAACTTCCGATCCGAGTGATAAAAACCTCTCTCTTTTAGCAAAATATTTTAATGTTAGTGTTGAGTATCTTTTAGGCGAAGAGGACGAAGAAGATTTAACTCAACGGGCAATGGGTAATGTTGTAGAATGGCTTACTGATAACGAATATGAAATCACCGAAGATGAAATAGGTAATTACACTATTTCAAAAAATGGAGAAACAAAATATTATTCTCCTCGTGATTTTGCTTTTGAGAGTATGCGTATTAAAACCATTGCCGAAGACGGCTTTGAACTCGCTATGGAAGATTGGGAAAGAAGAAATTTTGTGCAAAACATTAACAACAACTTTAATTCAAATAATGTTACCGATAGTGAGAATGTAATAAACAATAGTCCGAACGCAACCCTCACGGTAAAGGATGATGATACAGGGCTTTCAAAGCAAGAAGAAGAACTCATTGACCTGTATAGGAATTTTTCGCTTGAACAACAGGTGAAATTACTCACTTATGCTTTTAAGTTAAGGGAGGAATAATAATGGATGTTGTTCTCTATATGAGATATAGCAGTGACCGTCAGACGGAACAATCCATAGAGGGGCAGCAAAGAGTTTGTATGGAGTTCTGCAAACGGCAGGGCTACAATGTAGTAGATAAATATATTGACCGTGCCACCTCTGCTTTCAAAGATACGGATAAACGAACCGAGTTTAATCGAATGATAAAAGACAGCGATAAACAGTTGTGGCAAGGCGTTGTAGTTTATAAACTTGACCGATTTGCTCGTAACAGGTACGATTCCGCTACTTACAAAGCAAGGCTCAAGAAGAATGGCGTAAAGGTTATATCCGCTACCGAAAACATTTCCGACAACCCGGAAGGAGTTATCCTCGAAGCCGTCCTTGAAGGTATGGCAGAGTTTTATTCAAAGGAACTATCTCAAAAAATAAGTAGAGGTATGCGTGAATCCGCATATAAATGTCATAGTATAGGCGGTCATATTCCTTTAGGATATAAAGTGCAAAATAAAAAGCTCGTCATAGACGAGCCTAATGCACAGATTGTTCGTGAAGCGTTTGACTTATACGCTAACGGTTCTACTGTTGCTGAAATATGTGAGAAGTTTAACAACAAAGGTTATCGTACCGCTAAAGGTTCGGAATTTAACAAAAACTCATTCAAAGCAATGTTCCGAAATGAAAAGTATATAGGTGTATATACTTATAAAGAAGTACGAATAGAGGATGGCGTTCCTGCTATTGTTGATAAGAATACTTTCGAGATAGTGCAAAAACGGCTCAAAAAGAACGGAGAAGCCCCGTCAAGAGGTAAGGCAAAGGTAGATTATATTCTTGCACAAAAACTCTTCTGTGGGCATTGTGGGGCTTCTATGATAGGTGATAGCGGTACAAGTCGAACAGGTGATGTTCATAACTATTACACTTGCAGTAATCGTAAGAGATTTCGTTCTTGTGATAAAAAATCAATTCGCAAAGATGTTATTGAAAAGATAGTAGCCGAAGATGCTATGGCTTTTCTCACCCCCGATAAAATCGAAACGATTGCAGACATAGCAATTAAGCAAAACCAAGAGGATATCGAAAATGATAAAGTCATTCCCGCATTGAAAGCGGAAATCCACGAAGTTGACAAAAGTATATCTAACCTTTTGAAATTGGTAGAGCGAGGAGCAGAGTCGGACACACTCGCTTCAAGACTTACCGATTTAGAAAAGAAAAAGAGAGAACTTGAACGCCGTCTAATAGTTGCGGAAGACGATTACATCATTTTGGAAAAAGAACATATCGTGTGGTGGCTCTCAAAGTTTTTAGACGGGGATATTGAGGATGAGGACTTCCGTAGGCAACTTATAGACTTACTTGTAAATTCTGTAACCGTTTGGGATGAGCCGGACGGATATTTGAAAATAACCTCTGTATACAACCTTACAGAAGAAAAGATTAGATCGTTCAGAGTAAAGGCTGACGGAGGTTCGGATTTAAGGAGTCAACTTCCACCAATGAGGTATTACACGAACCTTTTTATTTCAACGGCGGCTTTGCCGTTACAATATGGTTCAGGTAATATCAAAAGAAAAGCGGATGTTCTCGGCTATGAGAGCATCCGTTTTGTTTATCCTCTTTATGTCCGTTTTGTCCGTGGACAGTCTGCGGACAATCTGCGGAAAATCCTTGTTTTCGCTTACTGTTCAGTAAGATTTTTCTGTTTTTCAGAAGATTATTATAGATGCCTTAAGTTTCCGCACAAACGCTTTTCTTTCTGCTATACTGTTCTTGCTGGCAGCAGTCAGACAACTATATATCTGGAGGAAAACACAATGAGCAGTCAGGATTTATTTTTAAAAATTAGAGCACTTACACACGCACTTGACACAATGATTTCCAGCAATGGAGATGCAGCATCGGAAGATGTCAGTATATTGTGCTGGATGCTGAAAGATGCCGTTGACGAATACGACAAGAAGCGAACAGAGGACTAACAGTAAAAGAGCGGAGGCGCACAACCTCCGCTCTTGCCTTTCTCATCTAAATACAGCCTTGTGAAACGCTTTTTACTGTCTCACCGAAGAGATTTACCCTCCGAAGCGTTGCAAACGCTCTGTGCGGCTTTGAGAGGGCTTTTATTCGTCTACTGTAATATCTGGAATTGCAGATACCCACTCATCAATGACAGCTCGGCTCGCTTCTTTGTCTGCGATGAGAACTTGAAGCCGCTTCTCGTTAATCTTGTACTGCGGATTTTCGCCTAAAGTGTCCCGTACAAACTCGGCTGCTTTCAAATTTCCCTCAGATGCCATTTGAACGGCTTTTATCATCATCAGCATAAGATATGTGCAGTCTTGCTCTGCAAAGCCATATTTCCGCAATATCTCGGCTTGTTCTGCGTTTACTGGTGTATTTGTAATAAGCTGCAATGCCTCTGCCATTGTTCGTTTTCGCCGTCTCGCCTTGCCACTTGCCACACCGCCCTTACGGGCAATTTCTCGTTGTTCGTCCTCTGTTCGTTCTCCGAAAGAGATTAGGTTGTCTTCATTTGTTGCCATTGTGTCACCTCCTGAAAATATTGAAAAAGTCTCCCGATTAAGCACGAAAGCCCCGAACACAAAAGTACTTAATCGGAAGACAACTTCACAACGCGGCGTGTACTGTGAAGTATCAAACAGGCATTAAAACGGTAAAGGATGCGTTTTGCGCCCTGTTTAATCGGTAGTTGTGAAAAGCTCGCTCATCATTGTTTCAAGCGTTCCAGCCTGTTCTGTTGCGTTCTTTTCGCTGATAAGCTGTGTATAGCTGTCCATAGGAACAGAGAGCTTGACACCGCTTAATGTGTATTCCGTTTCTGTCTCGGACTTCTTGCCAATAAATAAACGGCTTGCAGTTGTTTCCAACTCTTCAAAGGCTTCAAAGAAGCGTTCGCACTTCTCCAGCTGTCCGAAAGTAAGAGGGAATGTTGTTCGCCCGTATGCATCGGAAAGCTTTTCGCCTTTCTGATGTTCAATCACCCTGCGGAAGCGTTGCATTGTTTCAATATCGTTTGTGAAGTCGTGGAGAATGTGAAAAGCTGTCGCATCGTCAATTTCCGCTCCCTCAATCTGCAAGAACTGTAAAGCATTGTTTACTCTGATAGCATAATCAACAGGCTTTTCGCTTTCGCTGAGAGCAGGAACGATTTTCTTTTTAAGCTCGGCAATATAAGCCGTTGCTCTGCCGTTCAAAGCTTCAGCTTGTGCAGTGAAGCTGATATTTGCCTGTTTTCTATCGTTATTAAGCTTCTGAAGTAAATGCTCGGCCGTATAGACTTTGTTTGTCAAGCCGTCTGTATACTGCTTGTTTGCTGTTCGTATAGCTTCATCAAGCTGCTTGTTAAGCTTGTGATATTCTCCGATAAGCTGTTCAAGATATGCCTTAAAAAGAACAGTTGTATTTGTGTTGTTGATAATAACATTCATTGTTTTTCCTCCTGTTTCTGCGGCTCTGCCGCTGTAAGTTATGAAAGAGAAAGAAGCAAAGAGAATATACTCTTGTCTTATTATTTATATATCTCTATATCTTCTCTATCTCTATGTCACAATGTTCGCCAAAGCGTAACAATGTTCGCTCAGTGCGTCACATTGTGACGCTCAAGTGTCACATTTTTCAAGCAAACTCCGAAAATGGGTTTGCTGTGCTGTCGTTTGCATTGTCTCGGCTGCGTTTGTTCCTCATTCGTTCAGCAGATTTTGACTCATTCCCAACAACCTCTTTTACAGCTGAAAGATACAGTGAACCATCGTCAAGCCGTTCAATAAGATTGAGCTTTTCCAGCGTGGTGACAGTTTCGTTTACAATCTCCACTGGCTCGCCTAAATCAAAAGCAATTTCTTCTGTACAAGACGGAAACAGCTTGTCGTACTGTATCATTCCGACACTGCGTAAGCTTTTAAGCTGTAGCTGTAGGTACACGATGCACATTTTGTCTCCGTCTTTCTGTGAACGCAAAAACTTTATATGCTTACTGTCAAAAAAGCCCTCTTTCAGCCGTAACCAGTAATATTTTTTCTCTGCACTCACTCGCTCGCCTCCTCGATGCACTGCTTGTACAGCTTTCGTGCTGATTTCAGCGTGTAAAATGTGCTTTTCCCTCTCCGCTCCTCCTGTCTGATATACAACCTTAACTCTTCCAGCGTTGCAGGATACCAGTAACCGCTCAAACAGTCGGTAACGATAACAACACCAGCTCTGCGGATTGTTTCAATAGCCTTTCTAACGCTTCTTTCGTCAAGGTTTGCCGCTCGGCTGATTTCCCGAACGTGTATGCCCTCATCCCTCCCAGTACCGATTAACGAGAGAATTTTTGTGTAGAGAGGGCTTTCAAACAGCTGCGGAAAGGTCTCTTTGTTGATGCTCTGATATTCCATTTTCAATTCCTCCGTTCTGCTCTTCCTGCAAAAAAGCCTCGAATTCCTCTCTATGCTCTTCACAGTATTTGCGTATATCGCTGTAAATTAGTTTTGCAAACTCCCTTGCTTGCTTCTGACTTAAACGCACCGTTGCCATAGCTCGCACCCTTAACAGGCGGCTGAAAGCTCCTCGATTGCAGCAAGGATTATTTGCTTGCGTTCGTCCGAAAGCTCCTTTCTAAGCCAGCGAACGAACGTGAATTCTGAAACGCCAACTTTTTCGGCAACTTGATATTGTCGGAGATTATGTGCCTTGATTGCCGCTCTAATGTCCGAATTCAGCATATTGTCCATTGTGCCTGTCTCCTTTCGTGGATTTAAGGGCTGCGCAACTCTTATGCTTTAATTATAATCTTGTTGTTGCTGTTGACTTTGGCAAATTTCTGTGTTATAATCTGAAATGAAAGTACGAAACATTCTGGAGGTGTACAGCGTGAAGATGACGTATAAGCTTATGCTGAATTCACAAGGCAATATAGGGCAGCTGTTTATTGAAAATGTCGGCAAAAATAACAGCCGTCAGATTGCGACGGCTGAAAAAGAGGCGGCAAACGGCTATATTATGGGCACTTTAAGCGGCGGCTTTTGCCGATTTGATATAACAACTATACTCGGCGATATGATGACAGGTGAAAACGCTGTATTCGATTTTATCAAAGCAACAGTTGAAAAGCCTGAACGGTTTGTCTATGTGCAGAATTGCCTTGCGGAATACTTTACCGCCGAAGACTTTACAATACAAAAGATTTCTCAACTTATGGGAAAATTTGGAGCTTCTTTCGGTGAAGTAGGAACAACAGGTGCAACAGTATATCATTGCTCCGATTTGCAACAAGTAGCATTTTCAATCCTGCATTTTCTTATTCTTAACGGCTTCAAGTTTGCCAGTTGTAAGCACTGTGGCAGATTATACGCAACAAAGACACTGAAAATAAAATATTGCAACCGCAAAAGCACCTTTAAGGGCTATGAAGAATATTCCTGCGATGAAGCAAGAAACCGCATTGTTGATAGCCTTGAAAAGAGGCGAAAAAGTGTTTATGAACGGCTGCGCCAACGTTCCGACGGAAGACAATACGGGTTTACACCTCGCTCTGAATATCGCAAATATGGAGAAGCACTTGATATATTTAGCAACAAATGCAACGATTTCAAAGCAGCAATAAAAGAAGCCGCCTCTATTGAAAATCTGCAACGCTATAGCGAATATCTTTATAGCGGCGAAGGATTGCCAAAAAGATACGAACGCATAAAGGGTGGAAAAGTCACAAACGCACAAAGGAGATAAAGAAATGAACATAGTTATATACGCTCGTTTTTCTTCACATAGCCAAACAGAACAGAGCATTGAGGGACAACTTAAAGTCTGCTATGAATATGCAGAACGGAACAATTATACAGTTATCGGAGAATATATTGACAGAGCGTTAACGGGAACAAGCGACAACCGCCCCGAATTTCTCCGAATGATTGATGATAGCAGTAAAAAAGCCTTTCAAGGAATACTTGTGTATCAGCTTGACCGTTTTGCCCGTAACCGTTATGACAGTGCCGTGTATAAGAAAAAGCTCAAAAAGAACGGCGTTCGTGTCTTGAGTGCAAAGGAAAATATAACCGACGATGCAAGCGGCATATTGATTGAAAGTGTGCTTGAGGGTATGGCTGAGTATTATTCAGCGGAGCTTTCACAAAAAATCAGGCGTGGAATGGATATAAACGCTCAAAAATGCCTCTGTACTGGCGGCAATGTGGCTCTCGGCTTTAAAGTGGACGAAACAAAACACTTTCAGATTGACGAAAATACCGCACCTGTCGTTCGTGAAATATTTGAGATGTACGCAAGCGGAAAGACCGTCACAGAAATAATAACTATGATGAATGAACGGCACATTGTAACATCCAGAGGTGCAGCGTTCAACAAAAATTCCCTGCGTACAATGCTGAAAAATAAGCGTTATATAGGCGTTTACACATACAAAGATACAGAAATTCCAGACGGTATGCCTCGAATTATTGATGATGAACTTTTCTATAAGGTTCAAGAAATTATGGAGAAGAACAGAAAAGCTCCTGCCAGAGCAAGAGCAAAAGAAGAGTATTTGTTAACAACAAAGCTGTTTTGCGGTCACTGCAAAGAGATGATGACGGGATATGCTGGAACATCTCACACAAGTACTGTTCATCATTACTATATTTGCAACAATCGAAAGAAAAAGCTGTGCAGTAAAAAGAATGTCCGCAAAGAATTTATTGAACAGCTTGTAATTGCTGAATGTCGTAAGCTCCTAACGGCTGAAAACATTGAACGGATAGCACGTGAAGTTGTAGCAATTTCCGAAAGCGAACGTGATACGGCAACCGTAAAACGTTTGAATAAGCTGTTAAAGGACAATGAGCGGAAGAAAAGCAACCTGATGTCTGCAATTATGGAGTGCGATAGCGATATAATACGCAAAACGCTCTATGAGCAAATTCCGATGCTTGAGAGCGAAAAGAAAGACCTTGAATTGCAGCTTGTAATGGAAGAGGCAAAGCAAGTTAAATTAACTGTTCCAGAGGTCAAATTTTTCCTAAACGCTCTGAAAAAGGGAAATGCAGACAGCATAAAGCACCAGAAAACGCTTATTGCAATATTCGTAAACGCAATTTATCTGTATGATGATAAAATAACACTGATATTCAATTCTGGAGACAAAGCCGTTACTGTCGATGCTGATTTGTTAAGCAAGATAGAAAAGGCTGCGGAAGATACGTCAACGGCTCAAAGGTTCGTTTATGAACAACTAAGCTCCATAAAAGAAAAGGCACCGTGTGGTGTCTTTTCTTTTTATGGAAGTGCATCAGACTGCAGGGTAATCATGCGCTTTGCGCATCGTTTTTCCACACGTTTATATTGCAAATCGGCGGTTTATATGGTAAAATATATCATAACAATAACAAGCGAAGGATAAGAAGGATAAATGGAAATAATCGCAAGGCTCGCTCACGAGCTTAACATATCAATTCAGCAGGTCGAGAATACCGTCAAGCTTATCGACGAGGGCAACACTATCCCCTTCATCGCACGCTACCGCAAAGAAGCGACGGGCGCACTTGATGATCAGGTTTTGCGCACGCTTGACGAGCGCTTGACATACCTGCGCAACTTAGAAGAAACGAGAGAAAAGGTCAGAGCATCTATTGAATCGCTCGGCAAGATGACCGACGAGATAAGCACTGCTCTTGACAACGCAGAGACGCTTACTGAGATCGACGACATATACCGTCCCTATCGCCCCAAGCGCAAAACAAGGGCAAGCGTCGCTAAAGAAAAAGGGCTCGAGCCGTTGGCTCTGGCGATATATGCGCAGGAACCCGGTTCCGACACGCCCGAGGCTATGGCAGAGCAGTACATCGACCCCGAAAAAGGCGTTGAGGATGTTCAGTCTGCGCTTGCGGGTGCAAGCGATATAATCGCCGAAATAATTTCTGATGATGCCGAATTGCGCAAGAGACTCAGATATGTCTGCTTCCACAACGCATTTATCAAGACGCAGGCGGCAAAGACCGACAGCGAGGATGCCGACATCGGCGTTTATGGCATGTACGCAGATTTCAAAGAGCCTGTTTGCAAGATCGCTTCTCACAGAGTGCTTGCCATAAACCGTGGCGAAAAAGAGGGCTTTTTAAAGGTCGAGCTTTTGTTTGAAAGAGCCATGGCCATGAATATCATTCACAAGCTGCATATCAAGCAAGGCTCGCCATGCACCGAGCTCGTGATAAATGCGGCAGAGGATTCTTATGACAGGCTTATATTCCCGTCGATCGAGCGTGAGATACGTGCAACGCTCACAGATACCGCGTCCGAGTCTGCCATCAAGGTATTTGCGCTCAATCTGCGCCAGTTGCTTATGCAGCCGCCTGTAAAAAACAAGGTCACTTTGGGACTCGACCCCGGCTATCGCATGGGCTGCAAGGTAGCCGTAGTTGACGGCTTTGGCAAGGTGCTTGATACGGCGGTCGTATATCCTGTTCCCCCGTTTAATCGCATCGAGCAGGCAAAGGCAAAAATAAAAGAGCTTATCAAAAAGCATAATGTTGATATTATCGCTATCGGCAACGGCACTGCTTCGCACGAAACAGAGGTTTTTGCCGCAGATGTTATTCACGAAATAGGCGGCGACATAGCGTATATGGTCGTCAGCGAGGCGGGCGCATCTGTCTATTCGGCTTCGAAGCTTGCAGCCGAGGAGTTCCCCGACTATGACGTCAACCTGCGCTCGGCAGTTTCTATCGCCCGCAGATTGCAGGATCCGCTTGCAGAGCTCGTCAAGATCGATCCCAAGGCTATAGGTGTCGGTCAATATCAGCACGATATGCCGCAAAACCAGCTTTCGAGTGCGCTTGACGGCGTGGTCGAAGCGTGCGTCAACAGCGTCGGCGTTGATCTCAACACCGCTTCTGTTTCGCTTTTGTCGCGCGTTGCAGGCGTGAGCAGCACTGTGGCGAAGAATATCGTCACCTACCGTGAGGCAAGCGGTGGCTTTATCTCTCGTGCTGAGCTTAAAAAAGTGCCCAAATTAGGCCCCAAGGCGTTCGAGCAGTGCGCAGGCTTTTTGAGAGTGCACGGCAAGAATTATCTCGACAACACGGCAGTACACCCCGAAAGCTATGATGCCGCACGCGGCTTGCTTGAAATGCTGGGCTATACCGCCGACGACGTCAAAAAAGGCAGGCTGAGCGACCTTGATACGAGGCTTGACGCCGCAGGCAGAGAAGCAGTTGCCGAAAAGCTCGGCATAGGTCTGCCCACATTGCAGGACATCGCCGCAGAGCTTATGCGCCCGGGCAGAGACCCCAGAGATGAACTGCCCAAGCCCATGCTCAGAAAAGACGTGCTCGGCATTGAAAGCCTTGTGCCGGGCATGGAGCTTACAGGCACTGTGCGCAACGCAGTCGATTTTGGCGCATTCGTCGATATAGGCGTGCATCAGGACGGACTTGTGCATATCTCGCAGTTCGGCAAGTTTGTCAAGCATCCGCTTGAGGCTGTTTCTGTCGGCGATATAGTCACTGTCTGGGTCTTGGCAGTCGATGTCAAAAAAGGCAGGATCTCGCTTACAATGAAGAAGCCGCAAAAGTCCCAAGTGGCAGAGAAATAGGTTTGTTATGCTGTGGTATTACAATTGTATATCACAGCATTTTAATAATAAAAACAAAACGGAGGTCTATGGAAGGTTCATGAAAGCAAAGTACTTTTTGACAAGGCTGATCGCCGTCATTATGCTGCTGTGCATTTGCCTTGCATCCTGCACTGATGCAAACGATGTGTCGGATGACAGCAAAACGCAGGATGCTTCATCGGGCGACGGTCACGTTTCTAACCAAGTTTCTGATTTTGAAGGGAGCAACGACATGACAAGCAAGGATGAGGCTTCAAAAGAAGTTTCAAATGATGTCTCGAATGATGTCTCTAATGATGTTTCGAATGAAATTTCAAATGATGCTTCAAACGAAACTTCGGATGATGTTATCAGCGGCACAAAGACCTATAAGCACGTCATCGTCATCGGCGTTGACGGCGCAGGCGCATTCTTTAACACCACCGAAACGCCGAATATCGACGAGATATTCAAAAACGGCGCTGTTACCTATGATGCTGTGACAGAAAACCCCTCGATAAGCGCTCAGTGCTGGGGCTCGCTCCTGCACGGCGTGAAATGCAATTATCACGGCTTGACCAATGCGATAGTTGCAAACACCCCCTACCCGACCGATTCGCAATTCCCGAGCTTTTTTAAGGTGGTCAGAGAGAATGACGCCGATGCAAAGCTTGGTTCGTTCACTCATTGGAATCCCATAAACATCGGCATAGTCGAGGATGGCATAGATGTTCACAAGGTCGGCGGAATATCAGATGCCGAGATAACGACTGCAGTCTGTGACTATGTCAAAAAAGAACTGCCCAAATTGGTATTCGTTCAATTTGACGATGTCGATGCGGCAGGCCACGCAAGCGGCTATGGCAACGAGGCGCATTTGCAAAAGATAACCGAAATCGACGGCCATATCGCAAAGATATACGACGCCTACAAGTCGAGCGGCATTCTTGACGACACGCTGTTTATCGTCACCGCAGACCACGGCGGCAACGGCAACAGCCATGGTGGCACGACAGATGCAGAAACAAAGATAATGTTTGCGGCTGCGGGCAAGACTGTCAAAAGCGGCATTATATCCGATATGGAGATACGCGATACCGCATCGATAGTGCTTCACGCATTCGGCTACACGCAGCCCGAAACCTGGACATCGAGAGTTCCGTCGGGGCTCTTTGACGGTGTTACCGCAGGCGAAAGACCTGTCTATGTCAACAAGGACAGCGACAGATATCACGAGCCTGTGCCTACGCCGGAAAAAGGTGACGACGGCTATATATCAAATTTCGTTTCAAAAGCGCCGGAGATCTATTTGACGTTTGACGGTGATATCAGGGACAGGTTCGGTGCAGAAACGGCACAGGGCGGCAAGCTTTATTACATCGACGGATATTTTGGCAAAGCGGTTTCGCTCGACGACGGTTATATCACGCTCAAAAACAAAAAGCTCGGCACAGACAGCTTCAGCGTTTCGCTGTGGGTGCATACCGAGGGCGTGGTCGAAGATCCTCTGCTGCTTTCTAACAAAAACTGGCAGAGCGGACGCAACAAGGGCTTTGCGCTCACTATTCGCAACACAAATATGCTGAGGTTCAATTATGCCGACGGTGTCAACCGTGTTGATTGCGACGCAGTACTGCCGAATGATTATAAGGACGGCTGGGTCAACGTTATACTCGTCGTCGACAGGCAGAATAACACGATAAGCATCTGCTGTGACTTCGGCACGCAGTCGACGGTGGTTATTCCCGATATACTCAAAAATGTTTCGCTCGATGCGTTCTCTGACATCAACATCGGTCAGGACGGCACAGGCAAGTATGGATATTCTATGCCTGCAAGCATTGACGAGCTGATGATATTTGACTATGCGCTCACCCGTGACGACATAGGCAAGCTTGCTGATTATTATGGCAAAGAGGCCGAGCAGTCGCCTATCAGACAGCACAAGACGACTGATACGCCTGCAAAGGGCTCGGGCAAGTATATCACCGACATAATCAAGGATAAGAACCTTTTGGCATACCTCGATCTCGACGGAAAGGTCGATTGCAAGGGCAATATGACTGCCACAGCAAATGGCAAGATAGAATACTGCGACGGATTCTTTGGCAAGGCGGCTGTGCTTGGCAACGGATATATCAGCATAAACGATTATGCGCCCGGCACAGACAGCTTTACGATAGCGACGTGGGTCAAGACCTCGGCGGTCAAGGGCGATCCTGCTTTGTTCTCTAACAAAAACTGGGCGAGCGGCAAAAACGACGGATTTATACTGTCGCTGCGTGATGCGAACGACATCAAATTTAACATGGGTCACGGTGGAACGCAGAGGACAGACAAAGAAATATTATTGCCTGCCGATTATAACACCGGCTGGATGCATATTATAATGTCTGTCGACCGCAAGAACGGCAAGGTGATGATCTCGGTCGACTTCGGCGAGTTTACAGTTATCGATCTGCCGAACGAGCTCAAGGATGTTTCGCTTGATGCATATGACGTTCTCAACATAGGTCAGGACGGCACAGGCAAATACGGCAGCGCATTGACTGCCGCAATTGACGAGTTTATGATATTTGACGGTGCGTTTGGCACCGACGATGTCGGCAAGCTCAGAACATATTTCGGCGTGTGATATTTATATGAGCGAAACCACCCTGCAAGGCTATCTTGCAGGGTGGATGTTTTATAGTTCGGCGATGGCGGTTATATCATCAAAGCCGTTTTGCTTCATAAACGGCGGTGCTAACACGTCAAGCTGTGTATGTTCGATAACGCGGTATGCAGCGGCGAGTATGTCGACGAGGTTAGAGGGTTCTTTGATGCTTTCTATGAGACAGACAGATAATACTCGGCTGAGCGCATAAGCGATGGCGAGCGACATACACGAGCTGTTATAATCGGCTTGCCCATCCTCAAACGGAAACCGTGTGAAAAACATATGGTTCGCCGCCATATTTGCAAAAAGATATTGCCAGTGAGGGAATTTGGCTTGAAACATATCAGACAGGCTGTTATATATCGCCCTGTCGTTTTTGCCGTCAAACATAGAAAGAGCCTTTTCGGCATAATCGGCGATAGACATATTGCCTCTTGCGACTGCACGCAAGAGCCTGCAAACGACGTCAAGCGCATCATTTTGTGTCGAAACACAGGTAAAGCTCTGCAGCGACTGGAAAACGTCGTCAAAGTCACATTCAAGCACCGATTCGCCCTTGACAGAGGCAACACGGCTTATGCGCTGAGGCAGGCTTAAAGAGTCGTCAAGAACAGAATTAATAAGCAGCATTCCGACATCCTGCCTTTTTGCGGCGTCGGGGTCGAGATTGACTGTGGAATTTTGAAGCGGTGTATATTCGAGAGGCTGATTGATAAACTTTATCGGCTTATCCTGCATAAGCATTTCGATAACTTTCTCGCAGCTTGCGGCACAGCAGCACTCAAATATGCCGTCATCCTTTATCGCCCTCGGATACAGTCGGCAGACCTCTGGCAATTTGTCCTCGCCGAGTGACGCCTGTATCGCACATCGTCCGTCTGGCATACGCATATGGCACGAGCCGTCATAGCGATGCGTTATCTCGGCGTAGCGCTCGGGCGTGGCGTACTTCAAAACATGGACGCCGCAGTCGATCTGCCGGCGCAATTCGGCATTGCAGTCGAGGCTTAGCAGGTCGAAATAATCATGCATCGAAACAGTCACGGGCCATTTCTCACAGCACGCAGAACGGCACTCCCCCATCTTGCAGGAAAAGTGCGGATAATAGTCGGGCATTAAAAAGATTTCTTTTCGCTTCATACATTATGAGCCTCTTTTTTAGAATGAGAGAATTTTAGCACCAAAGGGTGTGTTTTGTCAACAGATATTGACAACTAAAAATAAAAGTGGCATAATATTTTTATCAATACAAAGAGGTGTGCCTATGATCAAAACAGTTATTCTCGACGATATCGACAAGGTCTTGCATCTGCTGTGCGAGCAGGAGCAGATCGAATCTATCGGCAGATACCGCAACTCTTATCTCTATCGCGGAATGCATAACGCCGATTGGCGCATTATGACCAGTCTGAAGCGCAATTGCAAGGACAAGCAAAAAGAATTAGAGCCTGTGATACTGCGCAATTTTACAAAATATGCGGTCAACGACGATCCCAAGCTTGAGGAGTCTGTCTGGCGGCAGATGATAGTCGGCAGGCATCACGGCTTGCCCACGAGACTGCTCGACTGGTCACGCTCGCCACTGATAGGTCTGCATTTTGCGACCAACGACTCTAATCTTGACTCGCTTTCAAAGCACGACGGCGTTGTCTGGCGCATAGATATGGAGGAATTGCACGGGCTTTTGCCGCAGAAATATCAGGATGCGCTCGAGCCGCTGCACAGCTTTATGATGCCCATCGAATTGCTGTCAGACGTTGCAAAAGACCTCGATACATACGACAACGACATGGGCGACAGTGCAATGGTGGTCGTAGAGCCGCCGTCGATCAGCACCCGAATAATCAATCAATACAGCTATTTTTCGCTTGTTCCGTCTTATATGGACGACATCGAGGGTTTTCTCGACAAATACACCGAGCGCACCGTGAGATATATCATTTCAAAGGATATTAAATGGCGCACTCGTGATATGCTCGATCAATTGAACGTCAACGAGCGCATTGTTTATCCCGGGCTTGACGGTCTGACAAAATGGCTCGCAAGGCGCTATTATGTCAAAAAAGACGACTGATGCAAAAATTAAAGGCTGAGCGGTGTGCTCAGCCTTTTTACTTGGTATATACTGATTATTCAGCAACCTTTGCAACAGAGGTGATGTGGGTGTTGACGCCCTTGTACCAATAGAGGAAGCCCTCGATGTCGACCTTGTCGCCCTGCTTGAGGTCGGCAAATGCCTTGTAGGTATCGGTGTCAGCGCCGATGAGATAGCTCTCTACGCAGAAATCATACTTTGCTTCGCCAACAGCGATGGTGACATAGATGTCATCGCCGGGAGCGTCGTTCTTGTAAGTAACAGAATCAATGGTAACGCCCTTGAACGAAACAAACTTGTTCTGATGCTTGATAAGATCGTCGGTGCCGAGCAGAGCGGTAACGTCGGTTGCTTCTGCAACATAGGTCTTGCCGTCATTGACAAACTCGAAGGTTGCGTCCATGATCTCGACTTCGCCTTCCCATTCGCCCTTAGTGCCGGTGACTTTGATCTTGGTGCCCTTGGTAAGCTTTGCAGCGTCCTCTTTGGAGCATGCCATCTCATAGATGAAGTATGCGCCGTCGTGGTCCTGAGAATAAACGGTAACAACGCCCTGTCCGTCTTTCTCCCACCAGCTCTGGTTAGCCTGAACGTAGGTTTCGATGACTACTTCGCTATTGAGCTCAGCAGCAACATACTCTTCGTAGGTCATGACGCCTTCGCTCTTTTTGTCGGTGTCGTCTGCAGGCTGGCAGGCAACGAGCGAAAATGCAAGAACAACAGCAAAAACGATTGCAAGTGTCTTTTTCATTTTTAAAAATCTCCTTTAGTTTTTGGATTCGTATGTATTATACTCCATTTTGCCTTGCAGGTCAAGGCTTTTTTTGCCTTATCTTTTTTGAAAGTGCAAAAATCGCTATTCCGACCCAAATAACGGCAAGCGCAGCAAGCAAAACTATCGCTTCAGTGGGCAGAGCGCCAAGCTCTTTCTTTTGCTCGAGCTTATACTGCGATATGGTGCTCGCATAGGTTTGGGTTATAAAAGCGTCGTCGACAGTCTTTTTGCGCTTGACATTCTTGACTACATTCTCGATAAGTGCGCCCGAAGCACTGCGAAGCGAGGCAGAGCCGTTGAAAACAGGCGTAATAAACGTGTTGTCGAGGTTGTCGAGCAAAAGCCTTGAGGCGTCGAGCTTGATGCTGTAATACAGCTCGTTATCCTCTCCCGAGCGAGAGAGATAATCGAGATATTCAGCAGAATTCTGCGCCTTTGTTGTGACAGGAACATAGCCCTCTGTCGATGCATAATCTATCTGCACGCCGTTAGTAAGTAGATACTGCACGAAAAGCCACGATGCCATTACCTCGCCTGTATCCTCTTTGTTAAACACGCAGACCGACGGGCCCTGCGAGATCATCTGAGGATGAGATATATCATACTGCGGGATGCTCATGACGACCATTTCAAAGTCGGTCATATCCTCTTTTGGAATATCGACATTAGGCGCATTAGTGCCCATCCAGGTAGCGCCTGCCGTAGAGTCTATCGCAAAGATGCATTGTCCTGCATTGATATAGTTGCCGGGGTAGCCCGAAAATTTAAAGGTCGAAAAGCTGCCGTTTTCTGTCGCTTCGGCAAGCGAAAGCAGCAAAGAGCGAGTCTGATCGTTGAAAAGCAATATTTCGCCGTCGTCGGTTGAATAGCCAATGCCCAATTGCTTTGTCATTTGTATCATCATATTGTCGGTTGATTTATAGATGAAAGGCAGCATGACATCTTGACCGTTCACTTTATATGTGCCGTCGGCGTTCTTTTCGGTCGCCTTTTTTGAGACTTCAAAGACAAAATCCCATGTCAAGGTTTCTGGCAGGGTAAAGCCGAGCTTTTCGACAAAGGTCTTGTTGACATAGCACGCCTCGGTCGAGCGCATATAGGGCAGGCAATAATATTTGCCGTCTATGACGCATTCTGACAGAAACTGACTTACTATCTCATCCTTTGTGGGTGCGTCAAACAGCACCTCCTTGCCGCCGAGACCATAGTCGGGATCGACCATAAGCTCATCGAGCGGCACAACAAGGTTGGTGCCTGTGAGGTATGTCGCTATATGGTCGGGATAGGTTATGCACACATTGGGTGTGCTGTGCGTGGGAATGTTGGTTATGACATCGCTGTAGATGTCCTTATAATCGCTGTACAGCTTGAGATTTACCGTGATATTCGGATATATCTTTTGAAAATCCTCGACTGTCTTGCGATAGATGTTTATCTGCTGCTTGTTGTTGTCATTCTTTGCCCAAAAGGTTATCTCATAATCGCGCGCCGAGTCAAAAGAGTCCGGCATAACGAACTGCGGCAGGTCGTCGCCTGTTTCTATGCCTGCGTTTTCGACAGTCTTGCCGTGGCACGAACAGAGCGAAATAACGCAAAGGATCATTACAAGCGATAATGAAAGCGCTTTTTTCATCTCGTTTTTCATCCTGTTTTTCATCCCTTTGTGCCTCCTCGTGAAACGCCCTGCATTATCTGATCACGGAAAATGAGGAAAAGTATTATCAGAGGCAGCGATACCGCAACGACGGCAGCCATCATTGCGGGAATATCCTGCCTGCCGAAGCCGTTCTCGCGGATATACTGTATGCCGTTTGAAACGAGATAGTAATTTTCGTCATCTGTAATAAGCCGAGGCCAGACATAAGAGTTCCAGCATTCTATGACCTTGAGGATTATGACTGTCACTATCGTCGGTCGGCTTATAGGCATCATGACCTTGAGCAGGTATTTGAAATCAGATGTTCCGTCGACCTTGGCGGCATAATAGAGCTCGTCGGGTATCTGCGCAAAATTCTCTTTTAAAAGATAAATATAAAACACAGAGGTGACAGACGGCAATATCAGTCCCGTAAAGGTATTGCGCAGGTCGAGGTTGCTGATGGTGACAAAATTTGTGATGATGACAAGCTCGTTTGGTATCATCATCAGTGCGAGAAACAATGTGAACAAAGCGTTTTTGCCTCTGAAATCAAGTCGTGCAAACGCATATGCCGCAAGCACTATCACCACCAGCATAAGAGCCGTAGTGGCAAGCGTGAATATCAGAGTGTTGACAAAATATCCGCCGAGATCGACTGCGGTAAACGCCTTGATATAATTGTCAAACGTCGGTGCAAGCGTGAAAAGCTGCGGGAGCTTTTCGCTGTTATATGCGCTGTATTCCTTGACTGATGTCAATATCATCCAATAAAACGGAAAAAGCACTATAACCGCCCAGATAGCAAGCATTAAATAGGTGAAAGCCTTAAGAACTCCCGAGCGTATGCGGGCGGAGCGCTTGATGACATCATAATCGATAGTGTTGTTCATATCAATGACCCCTCCCCCTTTTAATAATGCACGCGCCTTTTGCTGATCATAAGGTTGATGACAGTTATAGTCAGCACTATCAGGAACAATATGATGGCGGCTGCGGATGCATACGACGGCGAACCGCCTGTCTCACTGTAAAGCATATCATAGATATATCCGACAATGGTGTTCATACCCGCCGAATTAAGATCTGTGCCAAACAGTGCGACTGCGTCGCTGTATGCCTTGAATGCGCCGATAAAGCCTGTTATCACGAGATAGAATATCATCGGCGATATCATAGGCAGGGTTATGCGTGTGAACATACGCCCTCTCGACGTGCCGTCGACGCGCGCTGCGTTATAATAATCCTGATTGACAGAGGCGAGCGCACTGGTCAAGATCAATATCTTGAACGGCAAAACTATCCAGATCGTATAAAGGCACATGACGAGCATCTTTGCCCAATACGGTCCGTCGATAAAATCGATGCCCTCGGCTCCGAACAATGAGATAAAGGCATTGACAAGTCCGTCGGTGTATTCTGTCTGATCGAACAGTATCATAAAGACCAGTCCGACAGCGAGCGTATTGGTCACATACGGCAGGAAATATATCGTCTGGAACGCCTTTTTGAGCGGCCCTATCGACGAAAGTCCCAGCGAAATGAGCAGTGCGAGTCCTGTCGAAACAGGAACTGTTATCGCAACTAAAATAAACGTGTTTTTGAGTGCCTGCAAAAACAGCTCGTCATGCAGGACATAGGAATAGTTATAAAAGCCTATGCCGAAGTATGTCTGAGAGGTCATGCTGAAGCCCTCTTCGAACGAATATATCAAAACGTCGATGAGAGGATAGACCATAAACACGCCCAAAAACAGTATGGCGGGCATAAGATAGAGCCACGCCTTTGACAGCTTCTTTTTCTCCATGGCGTTAGACCTCAAATCTTATGCGCTCTTCGGTTTCGGCATCAAACAGATGCACCTTTGAGGGCTTTAAGCTGAACCTTGCCTGCGGCGAGGTGACGAGCGACGAATCCTCTGAGCTGATGATAGACCTGACCGTAGCGCCGATGAGCTCTGGGTGCTTTGTGACAACCGTCATATCTCTGCCCATGACCTCGATCTTTTGCAGCTCTGAAACAAAAGCGCCGTCCTTGTCGGGAACAAAGCCTTCGGGGCGTATGCCGACATAGACCTTTTTATCCGGAACGTTTTTGACGCTCATAACTGCGGTGTCGCCGATTATGACATTGCCGCCGACGACCATGCCCTTAAAGACATTGATGGGCGGAGTGCCGAGGAATTTTGCGACAAACAGGTTGGCAGGGTCGTCATAGACCTCCTGCGGTGAGCCTATCTGGTTGACTAAGCCGTCACGCATGACAACGATCAGGTCGGATATGCTCATTGCCTCCTCCTGGTCGTGAGTGACAAAAACAGTGGTTATGCCTGTCTCACGCTGAATGCGGCGGATCTCCTCACGTGTTTGCAGTCTGAGCCTTGCATCGAGGTTCGACAGCGGCTCATCGAGCAGCAGGACCTTGGGCAATTTGACGAGCGCACGCGCGATAGCGACACGCTGCTGCTGACCACCCGACATTTCGGCAGGCTTGCGGTCAAGCAATCCGTCTATCTGCACGAGCTTTGCAGCCTCCTTTGCTCTCGCTATCATATCGGGCTTTGACATTTTATCCTTGCCCTTGAGGTTCTGCAAAGGAAACATTATGTTTTGCAAAACATTTAAGTGAGGATAAAGCGCATAGTTCTGAAAGACCATGCCGACACCGCGATTTTCGGGCGGCAGGTCGGTGACATCGTCGTCGCCGAAGAATATGCGGCCAGACGTGGGCTTTAAAAGTCCGCAGATGAGGTTGAGCGTGGTGCTCTTGCCGCAGCCGGACGGGCCGAGCAGACCTATAAGCGTGCCGTCGGGGATCTCGAAATCAAAATTATTGACAGCGATGACGTCCTTGGCGTTTTTGCCCTTGCCGGGAAATTGCTTTGTCAGATTTTGCAGTATAACTTTCATAGCAGCATCCTATAATTTTTATTAGCATTTATCTGCCTTTATTATATCAAAACATATTCTCAAAGTCAATATTTTGATGGTGTCTATAAACCCCTCGAATTGCACAAAATACTATTGCAAATTATAGTAAAAGATGGTAAAATACTTTATCAAACGCATAATAGCGTCGAAAAATATTTTATTCCAAAGGTGGCGATATTTTTGGCTAACGATATAAGATCATTGCAACGCACAAAAAACATCACGACGGCGATACTGCTCATACTGTGTCTCATGCTGAGCATCGTCGTGCTGTATCTGATACAGCAGATTATGCCGGAGGATGATGTTTATCTCGGTGAATACAAGGTTCGCATTACAGAGATATGCTCATCAAACAATTCCATCGATTATGACAGAAACGGCGATTTCAGCGATTATATAGAGCTATACAACGACGGCGAAACGTTTAATCTCAAGGATTTTGCGCTGACCATAAGCACAAAGCGCAAGGGACAGTATACCTTCGGCGACACCGTCTTTGAAGCAGGCACCTATATGGTCATCTGGCTGAACGGAACAGACGTGCCGTTTAAGCTTTCGGCAAGCGGCATCGAGACTGTTTCGCTGCTCTCACCCGACACCAAGGTCGTCTGCTCTGCCACGACAGAGCCGCTTGAATCAAACCAGGTCATGCTGTGGAGCGAGGAAGGCTATGTGCTGTCCTACGACGCATCCCCCGGCTTTGCAAACACGCCCGAAGGGCTCGAGCTTTTCCGCAAGGGCACTCCGATGACCAGGGACAGAATAGTTATTAACGAGCTGTTTATCGCAAACAAGTCGGCTATGCCGGATCATGACGGCGATTTTTGCGACATTATAGAGCTTAAGAATATTTCAGATCAAGCCATATCGCTTGAGGACTGGTATATTTCGGATTCCTTTGACCGCAAAAGCAGAGTCAAGCTGCCTGCAAGGGTATTGCAGCCGAACGAGATAATGCTGATATATGCTTCGGGCAAGGACACTATCACAGACGACGGCGAGTTTCATACCGATTTCAGAATATCGCTGGGCGAAACTGTATATCTGTTTTATCAAAACACCTATGCAGAGCTTGCTACAGCAGAATGCGAAGCGAATTATTCTATATCAAGAAACGGTGAGGGCAATTATATCACGAGGCTTGCTACGCCCGGGTTTGAAAACACCGACGACGGCTATAACGATTTTTGCCTGTCAAGGCTTGACAGCAATTCAAATATAGTCATAAGCGAATTGCTCTTAAAATGCGACCTTACAGCCTATGACGGCGCACTGCGTGATGTTGTTGAGCTGCACAACAGAGCAGACCACGCTGTCAGCCTCAAGGGCTATTATATTTCGGATGATCCAGACGAGCCTAATAAATACGCTTTGCCCGATATTACGCTCGAGGCAGGCGGATATTATCTCATTTATTGCGATAATGCGGTCAAGGACGGCTCGGCAGGCTTTGCGCTTTCATCAGATGAATATGTCTATCTCACCACTCCCGAGCACAGGCAGACCTCTGCTGTGCCCTGCATTTCGGCAGGACGTGGCAAGTCGAGATCGCTCGGCGAGGACGGTGTTTATTTTGACGGTGCTATTACGCTCGGCTTTTCGAACGACGAGAGCGGCGAATTGCTTTATGCAAAGTCTGTTCGCCCCGATACGGTCGAGATAAGCGAGGCAGTCTCGCTCAACTCAAAATATCTTGCAGGCCCGTATGGCACTTACAGTGATTTTTGCGAATTGCACAACCTGACAGACCACGATATTACGCTTGACGGCTGGTTTTTGTCTGACAATCCAAAGAGTCCTCAAAAGGCAAGCCTTAGCGGCATAACCATCAAGGCAGGCGAATATCTGGTCATAATACTTTCAAAGGACGGCATAAACGTCAGATCCGGCTATGACTTTGTTTTGCTTTCGCTTTCATACGAGGGTGAAACGCTTTGCCTTTCGAACGGCGATGTTATAATCGACTGTATGGCGATGCCTGCGCTCGGCGAGAATGCTTCATACGGCAGACCGAGCGGCTCAGACACATTTGAAATATTGCAAGAGCCGACACCGGGACAAGGCAATTCTTATGCCGCATTAAAGACCACCCCCACCCCGACAGGCTCGATTGCCGAGGGTGTCTATGACGGCTCGCAAACTCTTTTTCTCGAGCTTTTGGGCGAGGGCAAGATATATTATACGCTTGACTGCACAGAGCCTACCGCTGCATCAACGCTTTATACCTCCCCTATCAGAATAGACAAAACGACTATCGTCAGATGCATTGCCGTCGCTGACGGCTGCAAGGCGAGCAAAATAAAAAGCCTGTCTTATATAGTCGGCGAGGGCGATACGCTCGAAACTGTTTCGTTGGTGTGCACGCCCAGCGACCTCTTTGACTATTATACCGGCATATACGCCACAGGACCCAATGCCAGCAGCACATACCCCTACACAGGCGCAAACTTTTGGCAGAGATGGGAGCGTGCCTGCACGGTCAGCTTTTTCGGTGACGATCTGACCTTCTCTGAAAATGCGGGACTTCGAATATTCGGCGGCTGGTCGAGGGCTGAGGACAAAAAATCGCTGGCTGTGTTTTTCAGAGCAAAATACGGCGCAAGCTCGCTTAATGTTCCGCTGTTTTCGGACTCTGACCTTTCGTGCTATGAGGCATTCATACTGCGCAATACAGGTCAGGATGTCGGCAGATGCTGGATGCGTGATGCGCTGCTTACCAAGATAGCAGGCAAATATCTGGGGCTTGATTATCAAAACAACCGCCCTGTCGTGCTTTATCTCAACGGCGAGTTTTGGGGGCTTTATTACATTCGTGAAAAAGCCAACGAAAACTTTATCGGTGCACACCAGAACTGCGATCCCGACACCGTGCAGATCACAGCAGGCAACGGACTTGCCAACCCCGATTACAAGGCACTTATGACCTATGTCAAGGGCCACGACCTCTCTGTCAAAGAGAACTATGAATATGTCTGCTCGCTGATCGACGTTGACAACTATATCGATTATATCATTGCTGAAATGATCATTGCCAACACCGACAACGGCAATATCAAATTCTATAAGATAGGCGACGACGGCAAATGGCGCTGGATCATTTATGATGTCGACCAGTCGACCTACAGCCCCGATTATAACACTGTCAGAACGCACCTTGACCCCAACGGCACGGGTGCAGGCGATATGTATTCGACCGCACTCATCAACGGATTGCTCAAAAACAAAGAGTTTTTTGACAAGTTCCTCACACGGTTTGCATATCAGCTCAACGAGGTATGGACGCCCGAGAGAATGAACTCTGAGATAGACAGATATTACTCGCTCATCAAGGATGCATTGCCCAAGGAGAGCGAAAAATGGGGCAGATCGATCAAATATATCGACACTAACATCAACAGGCTGCGCAGGTTCTTTAACGAGCGCAACGAGAATATCGTGCCTATGATCAAAGCGCAGTTTGGGCTTTCGGACAGCCAGATGCTGGCATACGGCTTTAGATTGGGAGAATGACATGGCAGACAGACGTGAAGAAAAATATCTGATAGGCTATGCCGATTTTGCACGCATAAGCGCAATGGCAAAAAGCCTTATGCATGTCGATCTCAACGGCGTCGACGGCAGATATTCTATATGCTCGATATATTACGACGACATATTCGACACCGCACTTTTAGAAAAAGAGGACGGCAACGCCGTGCACACCAAATACCGCATTCGCACCTACGGCGGCAACCTCTCGACCATCAAGCTCGAGCGCAAGGTAAAAAAAGGCATTATCACCTCAAAGCTTGCATCGCCGCTTGCAGAAAACGAACTTGACATACTGCTTTCGGGCGGCAGAGCGAATGACAACTGGAAGGCATTTGACCTTTGCACCGAAATGCATTCTAAGGGCTTAAAGCCTGTGTGTGCGATAAGATACGACAGGCTCGCATTTTTATATGAGCCTCTCAACATCAGGCTGACGTTTGACATCAACATCGACAGACTGCCGCCCGACAAGCTGTCTTTGGCAGGCGACATGACGCGTGCTATACCTGCGATACCACGCGGCGAGATAGTCATGGAGGTCAAATATGACAAGGCGTGCCCGTCGTTTGTGCGCAGGATATGCCAAAACGCAGGTCAGCAGATATCGGTTTCAAAATATGCTCTGTGCAGAAATGCGCGGGTTTGAAAAATTATATTGAAAGAGGCAGAATATGAGCTTTACAGACATGATCAAAAAAAGCGTCCTCGAGGGATTTTCGGCGGACGTTTCGTTGCCCGATATACTTATTTCTCTGGGAATAGCGTTTATAACGGGTCTATTTATACTTTTGATATACCGCTTGACGACACGCAATGTCGGGCGCAACCGCTCGTTTGAGGTCACATTGCTGATGATGACACCTATCAGTGCAATGATAGTTTTGACTATCACCTCAAACCTCGCCCTCTCGCTTGGCATGGTCGGCGCTTTGAGCATAATCAGATTCCGCACTGCCATCAAAGAGCCGTCAGACACCGCGTTTATGTTCTGGGCAGTGGCAGCAGGCATCACGGCAGGCGCACATTTTTACAGCATTGCACTCGTCGGCTGCCTGTTTATAGGCGCTCTCACGTTTATAATCATGAAGCTGACTTCGATCTCGGCAAGACCCTATCTTATCATAATCAAAGCGGACGACAAGCAGGCGTTCGAGGACGTTGAAAGCCTGTTTGACCGCCACCGCATCAAAAACAGACTCGCCTCGCTCACCACGAGCGGCGACGTTGCAGAGGCGATATACGAGGTCGCCATCGGCTCTTCGGCACGCAGGCTTATTGCCGCGGTCGAGAACATCGACAATGTTGTTTCGGCATCGATAGTCGATTGCAGAAACTGATCAAAAAATAAAAACAGAACCTTTGAGGCTTGATATGAGCAAATATACGACACTCTGCTATCCCGAAAGAGATGGCAGGTATCTTATGCTGCACCGCATCAAAAAGCAAAACGACGCAAACGAGGGCAAATGGATAGGCATAGGCGGACATTTTGAGGACAAAGAGTCACCCTTTGACTGCATGAAGCGTGAAATGCTCGAGGAGACAGGGCTGACGCCGACAAAATGGCGCTACCGTGCAATTATTACCTTTGTCAACACAGTCTACGAGACAGAATATATGCATCTTTTCACCTGCACAGAATGGTCGGGCGAAATGCATTCCTGCGACGAGGGCGTGCTTGAATGGATAAAAAAGGACGAGCTTTTAGCTCTGCCGCTGTGGGAGGGCGACAGGATCTTTTTAAAGCTGCTTGAGCAGGACGTGCCTTTCTTTTCGTTGAAGCTTTGCTATGACGGTGACAGGCTTATCTCATATCAGCTTGATGGAATAAACAAGGAGGCAGATTTATGACTTTTTCGAGATATTTAGACAGCAAGCGCGAGCTTTGCCGCGCACTGATAAACGAGCTCGGCAAAAAATTCGAGTATGCAAGCATACTCGGTACTGACGTCACCGAAACCACCTGCGCCATTGATCGCCGCTCATCGAGCGTGCGTGACGGTGAGGGCGAATGCGGGTTTGTCGTCAGGCTTTATAACGGACAGGCGTTTTTTGAATATTCGTTTGACAATCTGACAGACGACATCAAAGCGCTTGCAGAAACGATAATAGCATCAGCAAAATGCGATGCTTCGCTGGCAGACCGCATGATAACGGCAGGCACTGTCAACGACGAGCCTTTAAAAAAGGATTTTGTCAGAGAGTCTGATTTTGACAAATATTCTGACAAGCAGGTGCTTGACTTCTGCACAGGGCTTCGTGATGAGATGCTTGCAAGAGATGAGCGCATAATCAATGCGGTCATTTCTGTCAGAAAGCGCTTTGTTTCTAAGCTTTTTGTTTCAAAGAACAGAGAGCTGTCGCAGGTCTACGGCTGGGCGAACGGTTATATCGCGCTCATCTGTCAGGAGGACCGAATGGTTCAGACCTACGACAGCGTAAACTCCAATATGATCTCAGACCTTTTTGACGGAATGCCAAAGCAGATCGACCGCATCGTCGACAAGGCTATGCATCTGCTGAAGGCTACGCCGATCGAGCCGGGCGTTTATGATGTAATTACCGACAGCTCGATAACAGGTCTTATCGCACACGAGGCGTTCGGTCACGGCGTCGAGATGGATCAATTTGTCAAGGACCGTGCACTCGCAAAGAACTGCATGGGCGAATATGTCGCATCCCCTATCTCGAACATGCGTGACGGCGCTGCCGCTGTGCTCAGCGCAGCATCATACTTTTTTGATGACGACGGCGTTATCGCATCGGATACACAGATAATCAAGGACGGCTTGTTGGTCGCAGGACTTTCTGACATCGCTTCGGCTTATCAGCTCGGAACTGTTCCCACAGGCAACGGCAGACGTGAGTCATACAAGCGCAAGGCTTATTCACGCATGACAAATACATTCTTTGAGAAGGGCGAAAGCACACTCGAAGAGATGATAGCATCTGTCAAGCACGGCTATATGCTGTTCCAGACCAACAACGGTATGGAAGATCCAAAGAACTGGCAGATACAGTGCACCGCAGAATACGGCATCGAAATAGTCGACGGCAAGCTCACAGACCACTATGTTTCGCCTGTCGTTATGAGCGGCTTTGTGCCCGACCTTTTAAAGTCGATCTCGATGGTTTCCGACGGCTTTGAGGTCATCGGCTCGGGCTATTGCGGCAAGGGCTATAAAGAATGGGTCCCCGTTGCAGACGGCGGTCCTAACCTGAAAGTGAGGGTCAAGCTGGGATGAACAACTTAAAAAAGCTTTTGGATGCAAACCGCGATATCAGCGGATACAGAGTTATCCAGACAAATACAGAGTCATATGAGCTGTTTTTTGTGCATGAAAAATTAGAAACAGTCAGAAATACCGACACCTGCGACACAAAGGTCACGGTTTATGTCGACCACGACGGCAAGACAGGCGACTCGTCGTTTGCTGTATATCGCTCGATGTCAGAGCAGGAGACGGCAGAGCGCATCTCGTCTGCGGCAGAGCGTGCAAAGCTCGTCTTCAACGAGCCGTACACACTTTATAAGGGTGACGTTTCGCACGACGAATTGCAGTCAAATCTCGCTGCAAAGCCAATGCAGCAGATAGCATCCGAGATCGCAGATGCGGTTTTCGGCGCAGAGCACGAGGACGGCTGCACAATCAACGCAACAGAAATATTTGTTTACCGCATTACAACCCGCGTGATAAACAGTCTTGGCGTAGATAAGACCGAGGTCAAATACAACGCAATGATAGAGGCTATCCCCACCTTCACCGACGACAAGCAGTCGGTAGAGCTTTATGAGGCATACAGGTTCACAGAGCTTGATGAAAAGGATATAGCAAGAGAAATATCAGAAAAAATGCAGGAGGTCGCACTCCGTTGCAAGGCGGTCAAGCCCGAAACTCCCATCAAAGCAAATGTCGTTTTGCGTTGCCAGGAGATAACAGGGCTGATGGGCGAGCTCTCATACGACCTTGAATACAGCGGTGTTTATACGCATTCCAACCTGCACAAAAAGGGTGATATTCTGCAAAGCGGCGATTGTGACAGGATAACCCTGTCAAGATGCGGTAAGATCGTGGGCAGCTTTGCTTCGAGATCGTTTGACGACGACGGTGTTTCGCTGACTGAGCAGACACTTATCGACAACGGCGAGGTCGTCGGTTATTATGGCTCGCACAGGTTTGCCTATTATCTCGGTGAACCCGACACTGGCGTTCTCGGCTGCATAAAGCTTGCTCCGGGCACGCTTGACGATGCAGAGCTCGCAAAAGAGCCTTATATCGAGTGCGTTTCGATGTCGGGTCTGCAGGTCGATCTCTATAACGATTATATCGGCGGCGAGATCAGACTTGCTTATATGCACGACGGTGACACGGTAACTCCCATAACAGGCATCACGATGAGCGCAAAGCTGTCTGACGTTTTGTCGACGATGAGGCTTTCGTCAAAGACGACTGTTGCGGGCAGGTACTGCGGCCCCGAAAAAATGCTGATCAAAGACATAACGGTTATGTAAAAAACAGCGGGATCTTTTCGATCCCGCTATTTTTATTACGGATTGCAATAGCCGCAGGGTGTATAGCCGTTATCTATCAGATCCTTGCGTGAGCCTGTATAGCGCTGCTTGTTGTGCTCGGATATCGATTCTGCGTTTTTGCATGACTCGGTGTGAAACTTCTTTGAGCTCTTATTAATGATATATGTGCCAATTTCGGGTGGTTTCTGGCCCTCCAAATAGCTCGTGCCGTCCGTATATTCAAGCTCGATTCCCGGCTGAACGTTATAGACAAAAACGCAAAAGCAAACGCCGTCGCCGTCATCCTCGACCGAATAAGCCTCGAGCAATACTCCCCTTGCCAATAATTCGTCACCCACAAAAACAGGTGTAACGCGGTATATGACATGCATATTCGTTTCTTTGACAAAGTCGGCGATCATATTTTCGAACGGCAGCATTCCCTTGACGTTCATATATCTCGTGCCTGTTATCAAATTCTGCTTGTTGGCGTTCTCGCCCGTGAGCTGAAATCCGATAAGATGGCAACGGTTATAGAGCGAGCCGACACCGTCATAATTGACCGAGTGCCATGCAGTCGGCTTGACAGACGAGATGTCGCCACGCTCTTCGGTCGGCATAAGCTCCTTGCCGACGCTTGAAATGCACGTAGTGCACCTGCCGAGGTCGTCAAGCTCACCATAGGTCTCAAACGACTTGTCGGTTGCGAGGTTCTTGACAGGCGGAATATTGTCACACAGGACAAAATACGGTGTGTCGGTGTATTTGGGAACGGCAGAAAGGTCTATGCCGTTGACAGTCATTGCGCCGATAAATCCACCACCGCTTGCGCCGCCCGAGGTATCAGAGGCAACAGAGCTCGAGTCTGTCGGCGGAAACAGGGTATCAGAATGATAATATAGTATCGCAGACAGCAAAACGGCTATGCATACGACCGCTATTACCGCCACTAAAAGATTGTTGCTTTTATGTTTATTTCTGCTCATTATGTTTGATCCAGACCTCTTTTGTTATATTGTCGTGGGACGAGCCGACAAATTCTGTCGTGCTCTTCAGCACAAAGCCGCACTGTACAGGTGTTTTTGACAGAACAATATCGTGAGGATAGTCACGGTTCCATTTATACAGAACTATTGTGTCAAAAATATCAAAATGTTCCGCCGTGTCAACACATTCGCAAAAGACAAAACCGTCTGTCTTTGGCAGAAATATGTCGTCGACCACCAAAACCTGCGGCATATCGCCGAAAAGCTTTGCGGAATACGCAGTCATTATTATATCGCCGCACGCAGACGAAGCAATATCGCATACAACTGCGCTGTCACGGCTCTGGCGGCGTCGGTTGAATGCGACGCCGAAATCATTGTCGACTGTCAAAAATAATGTCATATCGTCCTCCGAATATTATGTGCGAACGTTTTTGACAACGCCCTCGCGCCATGTGCTTTTTGTCATTAGCACGAGTATCGGGAATATCTCGAGTCTGCCGACGAGCATATCAAAAATAAGCACTATCTTTGACAGCGGCGAATAGCACGCAAAGCTGAGCGACGGTCCGACCTCAGCATAGCCCGGTCCTATGTTGTTTGTGCAGGAAATGACCGCAGAGATATTTGTTTCGATCGAAAAGCCGTCAACAGAAACTATCAGCGCACTGATAATGATGATAACAAAATATGCGGCAAAATAAACGTTGGTCGACTGCACAACAGATTCTTCAACAGGTTCTTTGTCACGCCTTATCGTTTCGATCTTATTCGGATGCAGTGCCCTGCGGGCGGCACGCCTTATGCTCTTGAATATCAAAATGAGCCTCGAGCACTTAAAGCCGCCGCCCGTGCCGCCGGCGCACGCACCGACGAGCATCAGAACCAAAAGAAGCGACTTTGAGAACGACGGCCAAAGGTCAAAATCTGTCGTCGCAAAGCCTGTGGTGGTCATTATGCTCGAAACCTGGAACGCCGCATCACGCAATGCGTGTCCAAACGTGTCATAGGTGTCAAGAATATTAAAGCATATCGCAAGCGACGAAAATGCAAAAAGTCCGAGATAAAGCAATAATTCGCCGTTTTTGAATACCTGCTTGAACTGTCCGAGCAATACAAGGTGATAAATGCCAAAGTTCACGCCGAATATCAGCATAAACACGGTAGTGACATTTTGCAGATACGGGCTATAGCTTGCCATACTGTCGTTCTTTATGCCAAAGCCGCCTGTGCCTGCCGTGCCCATTGCGGTACAGACAGAGTCAAAAACAGGCATTCCGCCGGCTATCAGGAATATAAAGTTGACGATTGTCAGAACGATATAGATAATATACAATATGCTGGCTGTCTTGCGCATCTTTGGCACGAGCTTATTGACAGACGGGCCTGTGCTTTCGGCACGCAAAAGGTGCAGTGTCGAGCCGCCGCCAGAAACTTTCGGCAGCAACGCCATCAAAAACACGAGCACACCCATACCGCCGAGCCAATGGCTGAAGGAGCGCCAATAAAGCACGCCTCTTGACAGTCCCTCGACGTTGTTCGAAACAGTCGCTCCTGTGGTGGTGAAGCCGGAAACTATCTCAAAAAGTGCATCGATAAACGACGGAAACTCGCCTGATATACACAGCGGCAATGCGCCCACAAGCGAGAGGACTATCCACGCAAGACCTGTGCAGACCATTCCCTCACGTGCAAACATTCTGCCGTCGCTTTTGCGGCAGATGAAATAGAGCAAAAGCGAAACGGCAAAGCTTATCAGCATAGAAATCGCAAACGCCGTCGCAGTATTTAAGTTGCCGTCAAAAAGGCATAACAAAAACGACGGCAGCATAAAAGCAGATTCAAGAGCGAGTATCTGCGCGATAATACGCCCTATGGTGGCATAATTCATAAAAATATACCTTCTCTTTTCAGCAAACTCTTTTCAAGCAAAAATATCGCCAAGGCACAAAATGCGGCTGCTGTTGTTTGTCACGACAACTATCGTGTCGCCGACATCAAAGCTTGCGTTGCCGTCGGGAATGACTGTACGAGCGCCTTTTGAAATGCAGGCAAGAAGCACGTTTTGCTTGAGCTTTAATTGCTTGAGCGGCACGCCGACACCCTTTGAAGTGTCATCTACAACAAACTCTATCGCCTCTGCCTTGCCGTCTGCGATAAAATGCACCGCAGTAGCAGCGCCTGTCTGATTGCCCATAGCACGAACATATCTGACTATGCTGCTGCAGCAAAGCTCCTTGGGGCTGATGACAGAGCCTAACTGTATATTGCCTATAATGCGGCTGTCGTCAATATGTCCGAGCTTGGTTATGACCTGCGGAACACCGACGCTGTTGCCGAAAAGCGAAATAATTATGTTAACCTCGTCCATGCCTGTGACAGTGATGAGAGAGTCACAATTCAACAGACCCTCGCTCTCAAGCAGGTCACGGTTGGTTGCATCTGCGTTGATTATGTCAACATTGGGCAGCAATTCCGAAAGTGCTCTGCACCTTTCTAAATCACGCTCAATAATACGGGTATTAACACCGCTTGCAGAGAGGTTTGCGGCGAGATAATAGCTCGTCCTGCCGCCGCCGCAGATCAGCACGCGCTTTATCTTGCGGGTTATTGCGCCAAGATTGCGCAAAAGCAAGGTGAGGTTTTGTGTCGAGGCGGTGACAAATATCCTGTCGCCCTCCTTGATGACAAAATCACCCGACGGCATAACGACCACGCCATCACGCAGGACCGCACAGACAAGCACCTTGCAGCCTGCTATATGCTGTATTGAGGTAAGCGGAATATCGCAAAGCTTGCTGCCTGCATCAACACGCAGCTCGACGATCTCTACCCTGCCCTTGGCGAAGGTGTCGAGCTTGAGCGAGCCAGGGAACTGCAAAAGTCTGCGTATCTCGTCCGCTGCCTGCTTTTCGGGATTAACTATCATAGAAAGCGCAAAAACATCGCGCATTTCATAGATCTGCTTTGTATATTCGGGGTTTCTTATCCTTGCGATAGTGTGCATTTTGGGGTTGATATAATGTGCCGTCATGCAGCAAAGCAGGTTGGTTTCGTCAGAGCCTGTGACTGCTATCAGCAGGTCGGCATCGGCTGCACCTGCCGTCTCGAGCGTATCTTTTACTGTGCAGTTGCCGAGCACTGTCATGACGTCGATCTGCTCGGCGAATGTTCCAACGACACGTTCGGAATGGTCTATTAACGTTATATCGTTGTCCTCGCCTGCGAGTCTGCGAGCGACCACGCTGCCAACCTTGCCGCCGCCTGCGATAAGTATCTTCATTGCGTTTGCCCCCCTACTCGGCATCGATTATGAGCTGACCGTATTCGAGATCGGTGAAGCCGAGTGATCTATATAATTTTACAGCCTTTGCATTGCACGCCGACGCCTCAAGCCGTATGCGTGAAACGCCGTTGCCAAGGCGGGATATCATGCTGTTTAAAAACTCCCTGCCCTGCCCCATTCCGCGAAATTCGGGCTTGATATATATTTCCTCGACCCAGATGACCATGCCGCCCGCCTCCTGCGAAAAGGTCTTGGCGAGCAGAGCATAGCCTGTGATAACATTATCCGGGGCTTCGAAAATATATCCCTCGGCATAGGTATCCCGCTTTATGAGCTCATCAAAGGTCCTCTCGAAATGGCTCGGGTCGACCGAGTGGCAGACTGCGTCGGATGTATAAAAATCAGTAACCATAGAAATGTATGCCTGTCTGTCGGCAGGCGTGATCTTGCGTATCATTTTAAACCTCGATTGTAGAATTAAACTTATAATAAAACCATGGGTCGGTTTTTATACCGACCCATAAATTATGCAGTTATCAGTGAAACGCGCGAGCGATTACAGAATAATATTCGATAAAGCTCTCTTCGAAGCCTTCTTCAAAGGCAATGATGAATGCAATCACAAAAATCGCGATGACGGCGATGGTGATGATAGCACCCAGGATTATGCCGACTATCGAAAGTGCGTGGCCTGCAGAGGCCGAGCTGTCGTATGTGCCCGCAATGCGCTTGTATTGCTTGGCGTTGTTAAGGCCGACTATGCCGAAAACTATCGAGAGCAGTGACATACCTATGAAGTTGAAAACAAGGCTGAGCACGCCCCAAACGAGAACGTTGGGCAATTGCTGCGGTGCGGTATAAGGCTGGTATTGCTGATACTGATAGCCGGGGTTGTAGGGCTGCTGGTATTGCTGCTGAACAGGCTGCTGATACTGTTGCTGAACAGGCTGAACAGGCTGCTGATATTGCTGTTCTGTGGGCTGCTCGGGCTGAGGCTGCGAAGTTTCTGTAAGCGCAGAGCCGCAGTATTGGCAGAATTTAGATCCATCGGCATTGAGATTGCCACATTTGTTGCAAAGCATAAAATACCTCCAAGTAATTTATCGATATTGTGATTATACCATACAAAAAATAATAAGTCAACTCATTAAAAAGCGGCGGAAAGATTTTTTGATAAAAATAGTGTGTTTTTAAGCGAAAAAAGGCTTGACAATTCGGCTTCGGCGTGATATTATATACATCGTTGACGTGCGACATTAGCTCAGCTGGATAGAGTGCCTGGCTACGAACCAGTAGGTCGGGGGTTCGAATCCCTCATGTCGCGTAAAATGCCACATTTGTCTTTTGACAAATGTGGCATTTTTCGAACTAAGTGTGCCTTACGGCACGAGAAGCGCACTGCGTGCGTGAAGCGATGCTGCGCATCGTGAAGCGCCTGCGGGCGTGAGTAGCACACTTAACTTCACTTTGTGCGACAGCACAATACTTCACAGCGGCTTTCGCCGCTACTTCACTTGGCGTAGCCAAACTTCACTGTGCAATATTCTATATCACAATCGCATCTATTGGAGGTGTTACTGTGTCCGAGAGCAAATTGAGAGACCAATCTATGGATTTTGCAGTTTCTATCATTGAGCTTGTTAAGTTTCTTAAAGAAAAGCGAGAGCACACCATCTCAAATCAAATCGGCAGAAGCGGCACATCTATTGGTGCAAACATTCGCGAAGCACAATATGCACATGGTAAAGCAGACTTTATTGCCAAGCTTCAAATTGCGCTGAAAGAAGCAAACGAAACCGGTTATTGGTTGGAGTTACTTTATAAAACAGACTACATTACTGAAGCACAGTATAATTCTTTAGATTCTGCGTGCGCAAGCATTCGAGTTATGTTAATTTCATCCATTAACACAGCAAAAGCCAAAGCAAGCGACACCTCCACTGCTCAGCCAAAAACAAACTAAGTGTGCCTTACGGCACGAGAAGCGCACAATTTGCGTGAAACGATAATAACTTCGGGCGGTCATATGACCGCCCGATTTTGTTTTAACTATGCTTTATTCAGTTACACCATCTTTTTTGCGCTTTGAGAGGACACAAACCAGCATGATGATCACTGCCACATTGAGAATGATGGGCACGAGCCAGAGCACGAGCTCTGTATAATCGCGAGGAAGCTTGGCGGTGATAGACTGCGCCTCGGTTATCTGAGTCGAAGCCGCTCTGTCGCTGTAATACTTATCGCAATCGCCGCAATGCCAATATTCGATATTGCCCTCGGCGTCACTTGTTGCCTCACGCTCTGCGACATGATAAAGGTCGGTGTGAACGTTGGGGTCGAGCTCGCCGTAATGAGCGCCGCAGGTGTCGCAGACTGCCTGTTCGCAGCAGGTTGCGATGCCGCCTTCATGGATGCAGGCATAGCCGCACTGCTCGCAGGCGCCGTCCTTCCAGGTATGCTCTTCTTTTTGTGTCTGAGCATAGCCGCAGCAGGAATACTTGACGGTGTGATATTTTGCAGTCTTGCTCCAATCGCCCTCGGCTTCGTGGTTGTGCTCGTTGAGCTCGCCGCAATCGACGCCGCAGACGGTGCATTTTGCCTTATGCAGGCAGGTTGCGGTCGACTCGTCATAGGTGTGTCCGACAGGTGCGGTATAGGATTCGACATACTTATAGTCGCAGTTTCTGCACTTATGAGTGGTGAAGCCGAACTCGGTGCAGGTCGGTGCTGTAACGACACTTCTAAGCGAGTGAGCGACAGGCGAACGATAGTTGTCGACATAGCCATAATCGCAATGCTCGCACTTATGAGTGGTAAATCCAAACTCGGTGCAGGTGGGCTCGGTAGCTGTGCTCACCAGCGAATGCGAGGTGGTTGCGGTATAGCTGTCGATATAGCTGTAATCACAATGTGCGCACTTATGAGTGGTATAGCCCATCTGCGAGCAGGATGCGCCGGTGATAACGTCGGTCATCTCGTGCTCGATCCTGGCGATTGCAACGGTGTGCGAATTGCCGCAGGAGCAAGCGTATTTCATCTCGCCCTCTGTCGTGCAGGTAGGCTCTTTGGTGACTGTGCCATCGCCGAAGGTGTGTCCGACGGGTGCGGTATAGTCGCTTCTATAGGTCTCGCCGCAATGCTCGCAGGTGTAAACCGTATAGCCGACCTCGGTATGAGTAGGCGCAACAGTATTTGTCTGCCAAGAGTGGCCGCCTGCGACGATGTCGCTGATGTGCGATGTTCCGCAATGCTCGCAGGTGTGGATAGTATAGCCAGCCTGATTGCAGGTGGGAGAAACGACGGTATCTTTATAAGAATGCTCGAGTGCGGGCGTGGTGGTGAAATCTCCGTATGCGCCGCAGGTCTCGCATTTATCCTGAATTATGCCTGCATTGGTGCAGGTGGGCTCGAGGATAACATAGCCCTTCATATTATGGCCTGTTGCAGGGATGACTGTTGCTTCGCTATGAACAAGTCCGCAGCCCTCGCAATAGTCCTTGTCGGTCAAGCCGTCCTTGGTGCAGGTCGGAGCGTAGCCCTCGATTATCGTATGGCCATGCTCGCCTGTCGAGCCGACAGTCTGCTGCTGGGCAATGACCTCGCCGCAGCGATCGCAGTGCGAGCCCTCGGTCTTGCCGTCGGTGCTGCAGGTGGGAGAAACGGCAGGGTCCTTGACCTCGTGATGTCCGAGTGCGGGAACGGTCGTCGCATCCTTTTCAAGTCCGCAGTCGACGCAGATGAGCTTGCGAGAGCCCTCTTCGGTGCAGGTAGGTGCAACGAGCTGCTCGACAAAGGTATGATATGCATAAACGGTTATATCAAACGAAGCGGTAGCGCCATTCTCATACTCGACCTTGAGCGTATGCTTGCCTGCTGTGAGCGGCTTGCTGATAAGCTCGAGAGTCTCGTCAGAGAAATGCCAGTGAGCTGTGAGCGAATAGTATTTGCCAACCGTATCATAGGTATCGCCCGAGTATGAGCTGTCGTTGACACGGTTATAGAGATAGATCTCTAAGCCTGCAGGTGAGAAATATTCGCCTGCCGTATAGGTGCTTCTAAAGTTGCCCTGAATAGCCCCGGAACCAATTTCATAGTCATAGGCTATGTCCAAAGTCTGTCCCCTGGGAGTGAATATATACTTGGTGTTGGTTCCTGCGCCCATTCTGAGCCTTGCATAGGCTGCGGCAGCATCAAACGAATCGTAAACAAGCTCACCGAAATGATATTTTTGGTTTGTCAGGTTGGTGGGATCTGTCTGGTTGCCGATAAACGACATCGTTGTTGTCTGATCGGTCGTGTCTGAATGCAGCTTAATAATATTAAACGAATAAACACGTCCTTTGTCATTTGCGCTGTCAGTGGACTTTGAGATAGGAGCATCGCTTGCGCCAAAGACTGTTCCACGATAAGCGGCAAATGAATCGGAATAGTACTGATCATCGCCAAATACAACTGTATAACGAACTTTATCAATATCGGTTTCGGTTATATTGGCAGACGAAGGCAATACAACTGTGCAGTAAGACACTCCGGCATAACTGGAATGCGCCATGCCGGCAATGCCGCCCATCATAGACGATTTATAGCCTTGAGCAGTTATCGAGGCTTGAGTGTCATTGACGGTGGGCACGAATACGCAGCGTGTTACAAGGCCTTGCGAATTGCCGACGATGCCGCCCGCGGCTGCATGACCCGAAGGGGCAATTGCATATATTCTGGTGCCTTCGACGATACAGCCTGCTATTTCGGTAGCATAGTCGGATAATCCGGCAATGCCGCCGACGTATACATAATTTTCAAATGAAAGATTGTTACCAACAATTCCTTCGACAGAAATTGTGACGCCTGGGTTGCTGAGCTCGGTGACAGAGCTGTCATAATGTCCGCCTGAAACGACCACGCGATGGATCTCGCCGTGCGGTGCAACATATCCGACAAGTCCGCCAGCGGCCAGCGCACAGGGGTTTGTTTCTTTATCGTCGTAATAAACAACGCTGACATTTATATCAAAATTTTCGATGCGCAGATCCTGTACTGTGCCTGTCAAAACATTGATTATGCCGGCACCGATTACCTTGGCATAATGATTAGGATATGAAAGATTTGCAGTATTCTCATAGACAGTCGGATTTGTTGTAGAAACCTTAACCTTACCATTTTTAAGGGTATAGCCGTTGCCGTCAAGTGTGCCGCTGAACACATCGATGGACGTGATGGCATAACCATTGAAATTGATATCGTTAAGCAGTATATAGTGCTTATCGGGATATTTTGAGATATTGTTAAAGTCTGCTGCGGTAGAGATGCCGTAGGGGATCTCCTTTGTGCCCTGTCCGTATCTGAAGGGAGCGCCTGTGGGGTTGGTGCTGACATTGACCTTGACGGTCGCAACCTTTTGCTCGCCTATGGTGAAATCAAGGCTTTGAACCGTATTGCCTGCAGAGGATGTATAATAGCCCGAGTCATCGGTCTTGGGTGCAGTGGTAAGGCCGACAAATGCATCACGCAGGTCATTGCTGAATTCGCCGAACATAGCATAGGCTATCTCGCCGAAATAGATCTTTTCGCCCGGATAAAGATTGATGGTGTCGGTAGGCTTTGAGTTGGCGCTGTAATATGCACCGGTATCGTCAACATAGGTATAATCAAACGCCTCGTTGGGATAGTTGCCAAGCAGAGACTTGAGTATGCCGCCTGCAGTGCCCGTGGTATTGTTGAGCAGAGTCTGCAGATTCTTGACGAGCTGGTTCTCGGAGATATATGTGCCGTAGTCGGTGACATATTCGCTCGTGTCATGCTCTTGCATATAGGTGCTCTGGAAGAGAGTTATGGTCTGTTCATAATAAACACCCATGCAGTATGCATAATAGAAGTGTGCGACCATCTCTTCGGTTTCGGTTGCTGCCTTCTTGTATGCGTCATAATCGCTGACACCCGACTGCTCGCTGTATGCAAGGTAATAATACTTCGCAAGCACGTCAATAACGCTGCCGTAATCAGCAGAGAGATATTCGCCTCTGAGATATCTGCCGAGCTTGTCGACTGCGGAATGCAGGTTGCCGGTATACTCGACGTTCTGGAGGTGATAGAACTGGTCAAAGGTGTTTTTGAGATATGCATCAGAGTGACCCGGAGTGTTGAGCGTGTCGCCCAAAAGCTCTTCATAATAGCCGATCGCTTCATAATATTGGTTGAAGAAAGTGAAGAACTCGGTCAGGTAGTTGTGATACTTGAGCTCGGTGCCTGTATCCTTGATGTACTTTTTGAGTTCGTCCATCTGGTCAGAGAGGTCCTCAATGCCCTCGATGACAGTCTGCTCGAGCTGATGAATAGCGATGCTGTTTTTCTCGAGAGCGGCATTGATGCTCTTGAGCTCTGCCTCGACAGTGCTGAGGTCAACATTGACGACAGTCGTGCTGACAGACTCGCCGTAGTTGGTGTCCTCGCCATAGTCCTCACCGATGTCAAGACCTGTGAGGTCCGCACCGATGTTTCTGAGCTGTCCGAGGACGCATTTGCCGACGTTGCCGTCATAATGGTCGACGTTTTTAACAGTCTTGATCGTGCCGTTGACGACAGATTTACATACTGTCAAGCCAACCTTGATGAGTGAGCCGATTATGGCGTCGCTCTTGATTGTCGTTGCAGGCACAACCATGCCGACAACAAGCAGGACTGAAAGCAGAAGTGAGATGATCCGCTTTTTCATAGGTAACTCTCCTTTTGATTTAGTGTTGAATTTGGTTGCTTTTATATTTTATGCCGTTTCGCCGGATTCTTCGTCACTGAGTGCCGAGATGTCGAATCCGGTGTCAAGCAGCAAAAACAGCTTGTTTAGAATGTTTGCAGTCATCGCCTTGATGTCAAGGCCTTTGATGAATTTGATTATCTCATCGATCTCATGCTGCTGCACGCGGTAGCACGAAAGCGACAGTGTGAGGAAGCGCTCTATCTTGCGATCGAGCGGAAAATAGATGTCGCACTTTTTTGACATATAGCCGCGCATTATGCCTGCCGTGCCTATCTCGAGCTCATAAAAATCGCTGACGGTATAACCGTCAAATCTGTCACCGAATAACTCAAACAGCTCAACGGTTGTCTTTTGATAGATCATTTCGGCAATGTCGGGATGCGCATATGCCTCGATATATAATTCTCTGAGGTTTTCGTTGGCTTCGACAAGTGTAAGCTGAATAGCGGTCTCGATAGCGTAGATATAGCAGGGCGGCAGATTGCGGTCGAGATTCGACCTCGCCGAATCAAACTGACCCGAAAACATTATGCTGACGAGATGCGATAAAACGACGTCCTTGCTCCTGAATAAATTCTGTACGCTGCTGACCGAGCAGCCTGTCTCGGCTGCTATCTGCTTGATGGTAGTGGCCTGGTAGCCCTGCTTCAAAAACAGCCGTGCGCACGCTGATAAGATCTGATTTCTGAGTGCGATTGTTGATGTGCGCAATTTCATTCCCCCTTTAAAAACTGATGCGAGCATATCATCAACTTGATATGCATACCAAATTATAGCACAGCTATTCTTAATTTACAATAGGCAAAATGCATATTTTTCAACTTTTTGCAGAAAAAAGAAATGCAAGGCGTGTGCCTTGCATTGAAAATCAGCCCTCGAGAGCCTTTTTGAGTGTGGGATAGATGGCTTTTGCCATAAAATAGTTGCCGAGATCGTTGGGGTGCAGGTTGTCGACGGCAAAAAGGTCTCGCATTTCGTGAGGGAAAAACGACTCGCTGTCGACAAACCAGACATTCTCGCCGTTTTCTTTTGCGCGGGTGTAGGTTTCAAACACCACCCTCACCCTCTCGCGGTCGAGCGCTGTCGCCTCGCCATAGTAAGGATGAGTGACAAATATAACCGGGATGTCGGGGTGTACGGTCCTGACGGTTTTATAAAACTTCTCGTGAGTGTATTCGAGCTCGCCGACAGTCAGGGTGTTAAAAACAAAGTCCATGACAAATGCATCTATATGCCTTGAGGCGATATAATTGGCAACAGCCTGCTCTCCCCTTGCGCTGCCCGAAAAGCCGAGGTTCATATTGTTGCAGTCGAGCTGACGGCAAAGTATGTGAGAATACATATTGCCCGGTCTGCCTGCGCAGCCTCCCTGGGTGATGGACGAGCCGTAAAAGCATACCGTGCCGTTCTCACGCGGCATGGGAGGGGATATTCTGCTGCCGTGAGGGAAGCCTATCTCGACCTTTTTGACGCCTTCATACAGAGGAAGATTGATATAAAACTCCTTGACGCCCTCTTTTAAAGCGAGTACGCCTTCATTTTTATTTATATCAACAGCAAAAGTGACCATGACGCCGCCGACATATTCACGCTCTTTGCCGACGCCCTGATAAAAATCAACGCCGTATACTCCGCGGTCGGTGAAGTGGTGCATTCCGTTGCCGTTGCCGTTCAAGGTGACAGAAACAAACACCTTGCTTGCATCGGTGGCGATCCTGACCTGTGCGCCCGAGGTGTTGGTGGCAAGATATCTGTTGGCGTTTGAATAGCAATATTTCTTAGCTGCGTCAAGACGATAATATTCGCCGCAGTTGTCATTGGGGTGCTGTATGCCGCCAAGATCGTATATCGGGTCGAGAGCGTCGATGTAAACATAGTTTTCGTCGCTGTGCGCATATGCGCTCTGATATTCGTCGACCGAAATGCCGTTTTCGGCAAAAAACTCGCAAAGTTCGTTCTGTGTCATAAAAATACCTCTCATATTTTCGTTGACGATATTATAGCACTTAAACGCATTTATTGCAATAAGCAAAATGCTGCTCACCAAAACAGTGAAATGTTGCTCACTTGAAGTGAAAAACACTCCTTTTGTTTGCAAAACGGGTTGCAATAAATGCGAATATATGGTAAAATGTGCGGGACGAATAATTTGACAAGGATGTGATCATATGCAGGATACAGTTGCTTATATTGACGGCATCGGTTATTGCACCGATCTTGCCGCACTGCCAAAGCAGAGAGAGCTTATGCCCATCTACACGGTCAGAGATCTCTGGAACGCAGTCGCTTCGGGCAGGCTTATGGGCTCGATCGCTGTTTCGGCGGCTGCCGCGATACTTATGCGTTCGTCAGCCGAGTCTGATCGCGACAGCTCAAAGCAGAGCCACATTTACGATCTTAAAATGAAGGCAAAGGCGCTTTATGCAATGCAGAGCGAGGACAGGCTCTTGCAGAGCGTTGCAAAAGGGTTTATAGATATTTGTGACGACGGCAGGCACACCGCAAACACGGTCGACAAGACTATTGCCGACGAGTGCTCACGAGTTACGAGAGAGCTGATCGACGCCTCGTGCAATATCGGCTCATTCGGCTTTGACTGCATCAAGGATAAAAAATCCGTGCTCACCATCGGCGATGCGGGCGCACTTACGGCAGTCAAATACGGCACGGCGCTTGCCCCTGTCTATATTGCAAACGAGCAGGGCGCAAGGCTTAAGGTCTATTGCGCAAGAGGCTATGCCGAGCACGGCAGATGCTTTTTGACAGATTATGAGCTGACCGAAAGCGACATAAGCCACACCGTGGTTGCCGACAGCGACATTGCAAGGGTGATGTCCGAGGGCAAGATAGAGGCTGTGCTTGCTCCTATCTCGTCGGATGGCGGAATATTGCAGGCGGCAATATGCGCAAAGCACTATAAAATACCGTTTTACATCTGCGCTCCGCATATAATTGCAGAGAGCGGATACGGCATTGACCGACGTTTGATAACCGCAGTTATAACAGAACACGGCATTTTTGGCAGTTAAAAGGACAAAATAGTCAAAACTGATGATTTTATCCTTGACTTATCGGTCAATTTATGTATAATAGAAATGTTGACAATCAATTACGGCTGGTTTGTTTATCTCATGTACGGCCGTATTTCGGAGGTTTAAAATGAAAATTCAACGCGCGGTGTATTTTACCCGCTTCTTGGCAGTCATACTGTGCACAGTATTTCTGCTGACGATCGCCCTTTGCGGACTCTCGGTCGGCAACACACGCTTTGGGGGCATTTTTGAAAAAGATACTATCAGGCTCGGTCTTGACCTTGCCGGCGGTTCGGTCATAACCTATCAGGCGATCACCACCGACACGGGCAGCGACCTCGCAAACGGCATGGCTTCGATACTCGAGGTCATTCGTACACGTCTTGACAGCGCAGGACTTACCGAAGCCCTCTGCTATAATAAGGTCGGCGACGACATGATCACTATCGAGATCCCCAGCGTCGACGATCCTGCCGAAGCGGTCGAGAAATATATGCAGACCGCAAAGCTCACCTTTAAAGACAAGGACGGCAAGGTTTTGCTTGACGGCTCTGATGTCAAAAAGGCAGAAGCAGGCTATGGCGACTACAGCGGCAGCGGCTCTTATCAGTATGTTGTCAGCCTCACTCTCACAGATGCGGGCGCAACCAAATTTGCTGAGGCTACCAAGCAGTGCGCTATCAACGGCACCGCACTCAATATAGCACTTGATGACGAGATCATCAGCAGCCCCACCGTCGACAGCTCTTATAAGAACACCGGCATCACCGGCGGCAAGGCTATCATCAGCGGCAGCTTTGATTATGAATCGGCAACCGAGCTCGCTTCGCTCATCAACGCAGGCGCGCTTAAATATGAGCTTAAGAACGTCGAGCAGCGTACCGTCGGCGCAAGCCTTGGTGCAAACTCCTTGCAGACCTCGCTCATCGCAGGCGGCATCGGACTGCTTATAGTTCTTGTTATCATGCTCGTCTTCTATCGCGTTCCCGGTCTGATGGCTGACATCGCGCTTATCGCTTATTCTGCAATATTCTTCCTCGTCCTTATCTGGACAAATGCCAACCTCACTCTGCCCGGCATCGCAGGCATCGTGCTTTCGATAGGTATGGCAGTCGACGCCAACGTCGTCATTTTTGAGCGTATCAAAGAAGAGCTCGCACTGGGCAAGTCTGCAAAGGCTGCTGTCAAGAGCGGCTATAAGGGCGCTCTGTGGGCAGTCCTCGACTCGAACGTAACAACTCTTATCGCCGCAGGCGTGCTTTATGTGCTCGGCTCCGGCTCGATCAAGGGCTTTGCTACCACGCTGTTCTTCGGCGTTATCATCTCGTTCATCACCGCAGTATTCCTCACCAGACTGCTGCTCAACCTTGGCATAGGCATGGGACTTTCAAAGCCCTCGCTCTATGGTTATAAACAGGAAGGAGGCAACAAAAATGCTTAAGAACTTCCATTTCGTCAATAACAAAAAGGTCACGCTTATCATTCTCGCAGTCGTCCTCGTCGTCGGTATTGCTTCGTTCATCATCAGCGGCTTCAACATCGACATAGATTTCTCGGGCGGCAATGAAATGCAGATCAACCTCGGCACAGAGGTCACTCCCGAGGTCTGCAAGAACATCAACAGCATTATCGAAAACAACGAAAAGCTCGGTCACGACTATGTTTCGTCGACCACTCAGAGCACGGCAGACCCTGAGGTAGCCATCATCCGCACCGGTACCGCTCCCCTCACAACCGAGCAGCAGACCGCACTGCGTGATGCGATCATCAAGGCTTATCCCGATGCCGATCCCAAGAGCGAGCAGTTCACCAACATCGCAGCAAGCATCGGCGCTTCGACCACTCAAAAGGCTGTTTTGGCAGTCGTCGTCGCTGTCGCTTTGATGCTGATTTACATCTGGATCAGATTCGACCTCAATTCGGGTCTTGCAGCAGTCATCTGCCTTGCACACGATCTTTTTGTAGTGCTCATCGCTTATTCGATCTTCAGCATTCCCGTTAACTCCAACATCATCGCCGTGTTCCTTACGATACTCGGCTATTCTATCAACGCCACAATCGTCCTGTTCGACCGTGTTCGCGAGAACAAGCGCAAGCATTCGGGCGAAATGAGCTTTGGCGACATCATCAACGCTTCGACTCACAAAACCCTGAGACGCAGCATCTTTACGACTCTCACCACGCTCGTCACCATCGGCATGATATTCATCATGGGTGTCGACAGCATACGCAACTTTGCATTCCCGCTCTGCGTTGGCATAGTCGCAGGTCTGTTCTCGTCGGTATTCATGTCGGGTATGCTCTGGGATACTCTCAACAAGGTCATCAAGCCGAGAGCAAAAAAGAGCAAAAAGGCTTAAACAGACTTTATTTCAAGCAGGCTGCCTCGTGGCAGCCTGTTTTGGCAAGAAAAACGTAAAACATAACGTAAAACATAAGGTAAAGCATTATGTATGATCTCAGCAAAATACGCAATTTTTCGATAATAGCACACATCGACCACGGCAAAAGCACGCTCGCCGACAGATTGCTTGAAGAAACAGGCGCTGTCGCAAAGCGTGAGGTCGCCGAGCAGATGCTGGACAATATGGATCTCGAGCGTGAGCGCGGCATAACTATCAAAGCCCGCGCCGTAACCTTTGAATACAAGGCAAAGGACGGCGAGACATATGAATTTAATCTGATAGACACCCCGGGGCACGTCGACTTTAACTATGAGGTGTCACGCTCGCTCAAGGCCTGCGAGGGCGCTGTTTTGATAGTTGATGCAACGCAGGGCGTGCAGGCGCAGACGCTTGCAAACGCATTTCTCGCCGTCGACAACGACCTCGAGATACTGCCTGTTATAAACAAGATAGACCTTGCCAGCGCCGACATCGACAGGGCAAAGCACGAGATCGAGGACATCATCGGCGTTCCTGCCGACGAAGCACCGTGTATTTCGGCAAAGATGGGCATCAACATAGGCGACGTGCTCGAAAAGATAGTTACCGATATTCCTGCGCCAAAGGGCGACAGAGATGCAAAATTAAAGGCACTTATTTTTGACAGCTATTATGACTCTTATAAGGGCGTTATAGTTTATATAAGAGTTATGGAGGGCTGCATCAGAGTCGGCGAACGCATCAGAATGATGCACAAGGGCGCCGAATTTGAGATAGTCGAGGTCGGAACGCTCTCTGCTTTCAACCTCGAAAAGCGAGATGTGCTTTATGCAGGCGAGGTCGGATATTTTACCGCAAGCATCAAGAGCATCAGCGACACCGAGGTCGGCGACACCGTCACGGACGCCGAGGAGCCTGCCGACGAGCCGTTGCCGGGCTTTAAAAAGGTCATGCCGATGGTCTATGCAGGCATATACCCTGCCGACGGCTCTAAATACGGTGACCTCAAGGATGCGCTCGACAAATTGAGGCTCAATGACGCTTCGTTCTCATTCGAGCCGGAAACATCGGTGGCGCTCGGTTTTGGCTATCGCTGCGGCTTTTTGGGGCTTTTGCACATGGAGATAATTGAGGAACGTCTCGAGAGAGAATTCAACCTCGACCTCGTCACCACCGCCCCGAGCGTTATTTATAAGCTCGAGATGAATGACGGCAGGACTGTCTATATCGACAACCCCACAAACTATCCTGCGCCCGAAACGATCAATCAGGCATACGAGCCTATCGTCAAGGCGGTCATTCTGACACCATCAGAATACGTGGGAACTTTGATGGATCTCTGCCAGAAGCGGCGTGGCAATTTTATCGATATGAAATACATCGAGGCCGACAGAGCCGAATTGCATTATGAATTGCCACTGAACGAGATAATCTATGACTTTTTTGACTCGCTAAAATCACGCACAAAGGGCTATGCCTCGCTCGACTATGAGCCTGCGGGCTATGTGCCGAGCAAGCTCGTCAAGCTCGATATACTGCTCAGCGGTGACATAGTCGATGCACTGTCGTTTATCGTGTTTGCCGACAACGCTTATCCGAGAGCGCGCAAGATATGCGAAAAATTGCAGGAGAATATTCCACGACAGTTGTTTGAGATACCTATTCAGGCAGCTATCGGCGGCAAGATAATCGCACGCGAAACTGTCAGAGCATTGCGCAAGGACGTGCTTGCAAAATGCTATGGCGGCGATATTACGCGTAAAAAGAAGCTGCTTGAAAAGCAAAAGGCAGGCAAAAAGCGTATGCGTATGCTCGGAACAGTCGAGGTTCCGCAGGAGGCGTTTATGGCTGTGCTCAAGCTTGACGATGAATAAAAGCATATCGTTATATTTTCACATACCGTTCTGCGTCAGAAAATGCAATTATTGCGCATTTTATTCTGTCCCCTCCCCTTCCCTGGTGCTCGTAAACGATTATTGCGATGCGCTGATGAAGCAGTTCAGAGCATTCAAGGCGACCGAAGCGGGCATAAACGTCAAAAGCGTTTATTTCGGCGGCGGCACGCCGACAGTTTTGGGGCGTGACAGACTTTGCGGAATGCTGTCTGAGGTCATAAGCAGTGGTATTATAGACAAAGATTGCGAAGTAACCGTCGAAACGAACCCTCTTACGGCAGACAGTGAGTTTTTTAAAGGTCTGATTTCGGCAGGTGCTAACCGCATTTCGGTCGGTGTACAGTCGCTTATCGACAGCGAGCTTAAGACTTTGGGGCGCATACACTCTGCGCTCGATGCCGAAAAATGCATTGACGACGCCAGAAAAGCAGGCTTTGAGAACGTGAGTGCCGATATGATATTCGGCTTTAACGGTCATACCACGGGCAGTGCAGGCAAAACATTGCACGGATTGCTCTCGCTGGGGGTGACGCATATTGCCGCTTACTCGCTGCAATACGAGCCCGGCACGCCAATGTTTTCATTAAAAAATGCGCCCGATGCTGTCACAGAGGATGACGAAGAGGCTATTTATTATCTCATATGTGAAATTATGAGGGATAACGGCTTTAGGCATTACGAGATCTCGGCGTTTGCAAAGGATGATGATCATGTTTCGCATCACAACCTCGGATACTGGCAAAGGCGTGAGTATTTCGGGTTTGGTGCGGCGGCGCATTCGTGCTATAACGGCAAGCGGTTTTGCGCTGCGCAAAGCATAGAGAAGTTTATCAAAACGGCAGACTGCCGCTCCCCTTTTGCGCCGACTGATTATGAAGGTGCAAAGCTGCTCACAGAGGACGAGATACGCGAGGAATCGATAATGCTCGGCCTCAGGACAGACAACGGCATCGATATGTCGCTTATAAGCAATGCTCGCTTTGCCGAAAAATGCGTCAGGAGCGGACTTGCCGTGATAAAGCAAAACAGGTTTATATTGACAGAAAGCGGCTATCGCGTTTCAAACTCTGTCATAGCCGAGCTGATATAGCGAGGCTTCAAACCGACTTATTGCCGACTTTTTGCCGACTATTTTCGGATGAAATCTAATAAAACACATAGTATAATGCTATCGTCGGAAGTGCGAAGGAAAGCGCAGTTCTCACGATGGCATTTTTTCTTGCTTCCGATAATCAAAGACACAGGAGCTGATTTATGACAAACAAGCAAAAGCAAAGAAAAAGTGCAAAGCCATCAGTCTTTAAGTGCAAGGCAGAGTGCATACAAAGGCTGAATGATTACTTTGCAGACTATCTGGCAGAGACGGGCGAGATAGCAGACATCGAGTCGCTTGCCGATTATCTCGGCATCACGCGAGAGACCCTGATCGAGCTCAAGAGCGACAAGGAGGTCGGCGACGAGATAAGACTTGCTTATAACCGCATCGCTAAGATCAAAAAGCAGCTGGCGTTCGCAGGCAAATTGCCCGCAACGGTGCTTTCGTTCGATATGCGAAACAATCACGGCTATAAGGACAAGCAGGAGCAATCCGACGGCGAGATAGGCGACATCATCTTTAAGGGCAAGGCGTCGGCATGGGCAAAATAGGCAAAGAGATAATTCTGGCGCCAAACCAAAAGCAGATCGAGTTTTTTGAATCGCAGGCTAAATACACCGCCTATGGCGGCGCTCGCGGCGGCGGCAAAAGCTGGGCGATGCGCACAAAGCTCGTTTTGCTTGCGCTTAATTATGACGGCATTCAGATGCTGCTTTTGCGTCGAACGCTCGGTGAATTACGAGAAAATCACCTTTTGCCGCTTTTGAAGATGCTTGACGGGACGGCAAAATACGTAGCTTCAGAAAGAGAATTTCGCTTTAGAAACGGGTCGAGGATAAAGCTCGGCTATTGTGATGCTGAGAACGACGTATTGCAGTTTCAGGGTCAGGCATACGAGGTGATAGGCATGGAGGAGGCAACTCATTTCACCGAAAAGCAGTTTATGTGTCTTACAGAAAGCAATCGCATCTCGGGTGAGATGGCGTCGGTCGGCTTTAAGCCGAGAATGTATTTCACCTGCAACCCCGGCGGTGTCGGGCACGATTGGGTCAAAAGGCTGTTTGTCGACAGGATATACCGAGCCAACGAGCAGCCCGATGACTATCGGTTCATCAAGAGCCTCGTGTTCGACAACGCTTTTTTGATGCAAAACGACCCGGGCTATGTGAGAGCGCTGATGGCTCTGCCAGAGGCGCGCAGGAAAGCGATGCTCTATGGCGACTGGAACGCATTTGAGGGTGCGTTCTTCCCCGAATTTGACATTGAGGTGCATTCCTGCGACGAGCCTGTTATAACCCGGGAAATGACCAAATTCAGAGCGCTGGACTATGGTTTGGATATGACCTGCTGCCTATGGCTTGCAGTGACCGATGACGGGAGAATACTCGTGTACCGCGAGCTGTATGAGCCCGATCTTATTCTATCCGACGCCGCAGCGCACATCAGGGCTATGACGCCCGAGGACGAAGCGATCAAATATACGGTCGCTTCGCCCGATCTGTGGAACAGGCGACAGGACAGCGGCAAAAGCGGCTTTGAGATACTGTCCTCAAACGGTCTCAAAGGGCTTATCAAGGCGAACAACAGCCGTATAACCGGCTGGCGTGTAATGCGTGAATACCTGAAGCAGGATAAAAACGGCAATCCTCGTATCGTCATCTCACGAAGATGCAAAAACCTCCTGCGAACTCTGCCACTCTTGCGGTTCGATGAATTTGTTCACGAGGATGCCGCCGACACGCCTCACGAGCTGACGCACGCACCCGAGGCATTGCGCTATGCGCTTATGTCACGAGAGCCTATGCAGCCAAAGCAAAAGCAGATCTCACGCAGCAGCATCTATCGCTTTGACCAGCCGACACCCACAGATCTATCTTTTTCGGACTTTATCGACTATTGATCAACAGAAAGGAGCAAGATGAAGCCAAAAGACATTTTGCCGTATACAGACGACTGGGAGCTGTATGAAAACGGCAAGGACTATAACTATGCGATCGACCTTTATGATACCGTCAACACAAACGAGCGGTTTTATCGTGGCGATCAATGGCACGGCGTTAACTCGGCAGGTCTGCCGACGCCGGTATTCAATATCTTTAAGCGCATCATTAACTATTATTCTGCGACGATAATGCAGAGCTCGGTTAAGATGCGCTATTCTTTTGCCTCGCCGACGGCATCGAGCGGCGTTACGAGGCAGGAGGCGGAAAATGCGGCGCAGACGCTTTGCAATATCGCCGACGAAAGATGGGAGAAATTAAAAATGGACAGCCTGCTTTCGGATGCGATAACCGATGCCGCCATCACCGGCGATGCGATAGCGTATACCTATTGGGACCCGACCATTCGCACAGGGCAGATGATAAGCGGCAATTTTGTTACGGCGCTTATAGACAACACCAGTGTTTTCTTTGGTGACCCAAACAATCGCTCGGTCGAAAAGCAGCCGTATATTCTCATCGCTCAGCGTGAAACTGTGGCGGATCTCAAGCGCCAGGCAGAGAAAAACGGCGTTTCGAAAGCAGTTATCGACAAGATCGTCAGCGACAGCGAGACGGCAGAGCAGACGGGCGACAGAGCCGCAAACGAGCCTTTGCACACAAAGTGTATTTCGCTCATAAAGCTCTGGAAGGACGAAAACGGGCATATCTGGTTCAGAAAGAGCACCAAGGGTGCGGTCATCACTAACGCCACTGACACCAAGCTGACACGCTATCCCATCGCCTATTTCAACTGGACACCTGTCAAAAACTCGTGGCACGGTCAGGCGGTGGCTACCGGGCTGACCGAAAACCAGATATTCATCAACAAGAGCTTTGCAATGGTTATGAAGCACATGATGGATACCGCTTTTTCAAAGGTCGTATACGACAACACGGTCATCGAGGAATGGTCAAACAGGGTCGGCGAGGCAGTCGCCGTAAACGGCCCTGTCGAGAGCGTCGCCAAGGTTATAAGCTCGGGTCAGATGCAGTCGGGAATGCTCGATGTCATCAACATGGCGATCTCGGCTACAAAGGAGTTTATGGGCGCAACAGATACGGCGCTCGGCGAAGCATCGCCCACAAACACCTCGGCGATACTCGCATTGCAGAACGCATCGAATATGCCGCTCGAAAATATAAAGCGTGCGCTTTATTCTTTCGTCGAGGACATCGGCGTGATATGGCTTGATTTTATACTCGCCTATTACGACGACAGGCGCTTGGTGAGTACGAAAAACGGCGAAAATGCAGAATTTGCATTTAAAAAATACAAAAACTGCCTTTTTGACTGCCGCATCGACGTCGGCGCATCAAGCTATTGGTCTGAGATAGCGGCGCTAAACACGCTCGACAACCTGTTGCAAAGCGGTCATATAACGTTTTTGCAATATTTAAAGAGGCTGCCCGAAAACATCATTCCTGCAAAGCAGGAGCTTATCAAAGAGGCTGAAGCATCAGCAGAAAGGAACACACTTAATGCAACACAAAACATTGACTGACAGAGAGATATTAAACGAGATACACGAGCTCGCCGCAGACGAGGGCATGGACATAGAAAGCTATATCGCAAGGCTTCACTCCGACTGTGACTCGAGGTACCACGACCGCTATGACGGCCTGCCGCAGAATATTCTTGACGAGCTCTCAGAGGCAAGAAGCTCACGCATACAGCAAAAGCGTGACGAATTGCAGCAAAAGAGAGATGCAACGCTCAAAAACGATATCAAGGAATTGCTCGAGCATTTCCCCGACATCACGCCGGATGACATTCCGCACGAGGTATGGCAGGCGGTCGTGGGCGGAACGGCGCTCAAGTATGCATACGCCCTGTATCTCTGTGACAGGTCGCGCGACAGGCAATATGCCGACGCCGTAAATATTGATGCGGCGAGCAGGGCCGCTTCGCCTGCAGGCAAGGGCGAATGCGACGACACCTTTACCCCCGAGATGGTCGAGGGAATGAACAGAAAAGACATCAAGCGCAATTTCAAGGGCATTTTGGCATCGATCAAAAAATGGAAAATATAAGCTATATAAGCAAAAAGAAAGGAATTTAAAACACAATGAGCAACTATCATTCTATCGAAAAAATCATAAGCACCGAAATTCTTCGCACCAACGAGGACAACCTGCTGGCTGACAGAATATGCAACACATCCTTCGTCGGCGATATCAAAAACAAGGGCGACAGCGTGACCTTTGTCGGTCTTTCCGATCCCACTGTTTATGACTACACCGGCACGCTGACCTATGACGACATAAGCGACAACGCCGTCACACTCTATGTTGACAAGGACAAGGCGTTTTCATTCAAGGTGAGCGACATCGAAGAGCTGCGCTCATCCATCGGACTTGCCGACAGCCAGATGCGCAGAGCATCCTATCTGCTCAAGAACGAGGTCGACAAATATGTCTTTGGGCTTTACGGCGAGGCGGGCTATACCTTCGAGCCGGTGGCGTGCACACCCGCAAACGTGCTGGCGGTCATCGCAAAATTAAAGCAAAAGCTTGAAGAAAACAATGTTCCCGACGGCAGAACGTGGATCGTTGTCCCGCCATTCATCAAAACAAAGCTCATGCTGGCAGGCATCAAGTTTCAAATCAACAACGGTGTCAACGGCACAGGCTCGGTAGGCTTTACCGACGAGCTTGGCTGCGACATTTTTGTTTCTAACCAGCTTGCGATAAACGGCTCTGACACTATGGTTCTGGGCGGCTCTTATTCTGCCATCGCATACGCCGAGCAGGTGCTCGAAACACAGATAATCGACCGCATGGAAGATTCGTTTGACAAGGCGGTCAGAGGCAGGATCATCTTTGGCGCCAAGGTCATCAAGCCCACCGAGCTCGTTTGCTGCCCTGTTTCAGACGGCGGCGACGAATAATTAATATTTATATGATTAAAGGAGTTTATCATGATTAAAGTAACAAACAACATCTTTAAAAAGGAATTTGACATCAAAATGCTCAGCACAGCAACTACAACGTCCTCAAGCACCACCGAAACGTTTGAGATCGACACAAAAGACGCATCAGAGCTTTTGCTGTATATCGACGCAAGAGAGGCTGCAGGCGACTGCACCATCGAGTTTCAGGCAGGCACAGGCGTCTGCGGCAAAAAGATCAGCTTGACCGCAGACCAGAATCAGTGCTCTTTGATGTTTATCTCGACCGGCGAGATAGCCGACAACAAGGGCAAAGCACGTTTCACGCTCACCTCGTCCGCTGCACTTTCGGGACAGAACATCAGATTCGGCGTCATCAAAAAGCAGTTTGTCAAAAACAACTAATATCTTTTTTTGGGGGGCTCTGCCCCCCTCTTTTTTAAATATTTCAAAATATAAAGGAGCATCGAATATGAAAGTAAAAAACATTCTTGACCTTTCACTCGACCTTATCGGTCTCAGAAACACAGACGGCACTGTTCCTGCCTCGTGCGACGATCTCAAGCAGCGCGCACCCGCATTGCTTACGATACTTGCGACAGATTATAAGGGCATCGACAGCAGAGCGACAGGCAAAAAAACAAAGATACAGACCATCTCATCTCTCGAGGACGACGTGGCACTTTCGACAGAATTATGCACAACAGTCATCGCATATCTGCTTTCGGCACTGCTTATAGAGGATGAGGATCAGGCACTCGCCGCAACCTTCAGGCATATCGCCGAAAATGCGCTCACGAGGTTCGGGCACTCAAAAGCAAAGGTACACGAGATAAAAGAGGTGTATTGATATGAGCACACAAATCACCTGCAAAAAATTTCTCGGCTTGAATGAAAACTGCACGCAGGATGACGGCAAGGGTTTTTCAAAGGATATGTGCAATTTTTGCATTACTCCCGACGGCAAGCTTAAAAAGCGAGCAGGCTCGGTAAACATGCACGTCGGTCAAAGCAGCATCGACGGAATGTGGACAGGCTATCTAAATAACGAAAATATATTTGTTTTTGCCGAGGCGAAAAAGCTTTATCTGCTCGACGTCACAGACTGCACGACCGAGCTGATAGGCAATATTTCGGGCGACAAATGCGAGTTTTTTGAGTTTGGCGGCAAGCTTTATATACTCACGGGCAGCGAGTATTACAGCTATGACGGTCAAACGCTCGGCACAGTCGAGGGCTATGCGCCGATCGTTGCGCATTCCTGCACTCCGTCGGGCGACGGAACGCCTTATGAGGGCATCAATCTGTTGACACGCAGCAGGCGGCAGAGGTTTTCGTCAGACGGCAAGAGCAGGATATACAAGCTCTATGAGTCCGGGCTTTCCGATATAACTTCTGTTACAGTCGACGGTGAAACTGTCACGGGATATATTTCCGACCTCAATAACGGACAGATAACCTTCCCCGACAGTGCGATACCTCCTGCGGGAATTAACAATGTTGAGGTGACCTATCGCAAAGCAAACAACGGCAGGCAGCGCATCACAAAATGCCTGCACGCAATGCTTTTCGGCGGCAATGTTGACGGCAGAGTGTTCTTTTACGGCAATCCCGAGCACGAATGCCACAGGTTTCATTCAGAGCTTGCAGACGGCGAGCCCTCGGCAGAATATTTTCCGATAAACAACTACACCGTCATAGGCAATACCGCCATAACAAGCATGGTGCAGCAATACGACAGGCAGTTGATATTCACCAAGGACAGAGCCTATTATTCGCTCTGTGAGGTGCGCAGGAATGCGCTGGGAGTATATTATACCTCATTCCCCGTCTATAACCTCAACGGCGAAAAGGGCTGTCTGATAAGCGGTGTCGGCTGCATCATCGACAACGACCCTGTGACATTATGCGAGGACGGCATCAACAGATGGGTCTCAACAGAGGTCAGCAACGAAAAGAATGCGGTCGTTATTTCAGATCGCATCTCAAAAAGCATGCATCAGATACTCAAAAACTGCGATTACAGCGCTATAAAGCTTTTTGACAGGCAAAGCACGAGAGAAATGTTTTTTGTTTCGAGCGACAAATGCTTTGTCTATAATTACGCCCTGAACGTCTGGTATCGATATTCGGTCATTCTGCCGAGCATTATGATAGAATACAAGGGCAACACCTATTTCGCACAGGGCAAAAAGATAATGCGGCTTGACGAAAGCGTGCTGGTTGATGATGCAAACACGATCAGCGCTTATTGGGTCTCGCCGTTCCTTGACCTCGGCGACAGCGCAAGGCGCAAGAACCTCGACGAGATATCAATGACAGTCGAGTGTGATGTCGGGTCGGTCATAAAGGTGCATATTTTTGATGATATAAACGAAAATCCTAGAAGCATAGCCACTGTTTCATCACCGCCCGGGACGACAGTCACCGCATTCCGAACGCATCTAAAGCGCTTTGCGAGGGTCGGTATAAAGCTTGTTGCCGACGGCTTTGCAAAGGATGATACAATTTGCAGCATCTCGCTGCTTTCAAAAACCAAAGGAAGGAACAACAGAAATGGATTATAACGCATACGCAGAGCAATTAAGGCAAAGGATATCCGGCTACAACGATTCGGCAGCCGAGATAGAAAAGCGCTATAAAGAGGCGCTGAAAGAAAACAAAAGCGAATATGGCGACGAGCTTTCGAGGCTCGAAGCGGCATTATATGAGAACCAAAACGATGCCGCATCCGAGCTTTTAAAGCAAAAGCAGAGCAATGATCAGATACTCGCATCGCGTGGGCTTGCGCATTCGGGCGAAAGCGACCAGAGCGAGCAAAACAGCAGGATAATGTTAGGCAGCGAGATTCACGATCTCGAAAAAGCATACGCCGACGATACCGAAGCTGCCGCCAAAAAACGCCAAAAAGCCGACAAATCGGCAAGAGAAAGCTTTGAAGCAAGCAGGTCGACTGTCGAAAGGCAGATCGCCGAGGCAAAAATAAAGCTTGCAGAGGCCGACCAAAAGGCATACGAGCAGAGAAGCGACGAGGCGGCGGAGATCGCCAAAAAAGAGGAAGCCGCACACGACAGAACAGAAAGCAGTAAATCAGACACTGCGCAGTCAGGCAGCGGCAGCTCGGACAAGTCACTGCTTACCGAAAAAGAGATGGCAAAAAACATCATCGCCGCCTGCTGCAAGAATAAATCGGTCAAGACAGAAACAGAAACGGCACGCATCAGAGTTATGCTCGAAAGCCTAAAGCACGAGTTCGGCTTTGATGAAAAATACGGCGCTGACCTTATGAAGCTGCTTGCAAGCTATGGCTATGTTGACATGGACCTCACCGAGGCAGAGGGCAAAAGCGCCGCCGCTAATGCCGCTGATAATCTCGACAGATGGACAACTGAGTATTACAGAACCATACGCAACAGCACGATGCAGCCCAACCTCACTGCATACGAGAACGCGCGCAAAAAGGCAAAGCAGCAGCAGGTCGAATATGTCATCACTCACTGCTCGTCGATCGAGGCGGCTTCGCTGGCAATGAAGGAGCTTGGCTATAATTATTATGATACCCGCGAATTGCTCAAAGAAGCACTCGATAACGACTGCCAGCTCGGACTGTACGTCAATTATAACAAATAATTTCTCATCATTTCACCGCCATACGCCTGTATGGCGGCTTTTTTTGTTGACATCACACTAAAGATAGGATATAATGCCCTTAAAGGAGTTTGAAGATGAAGAAGTTTAAGACGATTATTTTGCCGATAATTATAGGGCTTGTGGCTGCGATACTGGTCATATGGCTCATTTCATCGCTGACGACCGGTGCGAGAAGTGCGGTCGAGGCGGCGGCGTCATATCTCAAGGCATCGATGCTGCTTGATGCCGACGAGATGGTAAAAAACGCGAGCGACTATACAAAGGCGACATTAAACGGCGGCACTTTGTCATCAGACAAAGAGCTTAAAGAAAAGCTTAATTCTTTATACCGTGATGCCGAAAACACTTACAAAGGCAAAGAGATCAAATTTAAAATAACAGAAGAGCGTGAGATAGATATGCGCTCCGAGGAGGGCGCACAGTTTATCGCAAGATACTCATCGCACGCCGATTCGAGCGTGATAACAAAGATCGCACTCATTGGCATAACGACCTACTGCGAGGGCAATTATGTGCAGAAAAGCAATTGCTATTGCGTCATGATAGGCGGCAGATGGTATTTCGGCTATCAGTATTAAAAATATAAAATATAAATAAAAATCGAGGTTTTTGCCCATGAAAAAGAGATCACTGCTTATCGCACTGCTTGCGGCACTGCTTTTATCTTCCTGCACCGTTCCCGGTGATGAATCGAGCGATATGCCACAGCAAAGCGAAACAGAAACAGTGTCGCCCGCAGAATCGAGCGACGATCTATCAGACACATCCACCCCGAAAATCGAAGACTTAACAAACGAAAAGGACAACTACACCATGCAGATCAAGCAAAACAACGACGGCACATACAACGTCGTTTATACCCCAAAGGCGCAGGACCGCACAACAGCCGACATGACGCAGCCGTTTTTGAATATTTTTGATCAGAGCGAGCGCGTCTATACGATCGACCCCAGCGACAAAACACCCATACGCACCGAGATCGCTTATACAAAGCGTGAAGGCGGTACGTGGATCTATTCAAACAACCCCGAAATGCTGGCTCCCGAGGACATCGGTCAGGCACTGCTTCGCACAAAAGAGATGCAGGGCGCATACACCTTCACCTTCGAGCACAGCAACAGAACAGGACAGATTGGCTACTTTGGCTATCAGCTCAAGAATACCGGCGACACCGACGTGACTGTTACTGTCACAAACGTAGGCCTGCAGGTCGACGGCGAATGGCTCGGTCAGCGCTCGTGGAGTGATTATTTCGGTGTCGAGTTTAAGCTGCCCGAGGATTATTTTTTGTCAAACGGCAAGCTGAACCCGGCGTACATCGGCTGCGACTATGTTAAATATACGCCGCAAAAGAGCGTTTCAGAGACCTACACCATTCCCGCAGGCGAATATATCTATGTGCTTGGCGGAACTACCGCGGATGCTTATAACGGCATCAACGTCGGCAATACCGCCGACAAAAAGGTCTATCAGGGTAAATGCGTCAACGGCGCTGTCAAGTTTGACATTGAGGGCGGCGAGATGCAGGGAACATTCTATTTCTACACCGACCCCTCGCAGGTCAAGGCAGAGCCCGACGAGCAGGGCTATATCGTCTGGCGAAACGACATCGATTATTCGGCACAGTACAAGGGCATCGACCGCCATCAGGGACTTATCGAGGCTGATCTGACCTTCGTGGTCACTGACAACACAAAAAACGGCAAACTGCCTGTGCAATATGAAAAAGCATACGACTCGCAATGGGCTTCAAAAAATACCCCCTATGCCGAATATGCGATGCGCACTATAACCAAATACAGCAACATGTGGCAGACATCGCTTAACCCCAACACCGCAGATATGGCTATCGGCACAGACATGATGACCTTTGAGTGCATCACAACAGACGGCAGGATAGTCAACATCGACAATGAACATGCCGACGGCGATGGCGATCCCGCAAACACCGGCAACTGGATGATTCAATATACCGACAACATGACCTTCATCAACGCAGGCACAAAGGCAAAGACCTTTAAGGTATACAAGCGCGGTGCTTCGTCGGGTGCGCTCGCGGTCATGGTCAGAGATTATAACGGCAAGGTGCTCGACGCAATGTTCAAGACACAGCCCTATTCGTTCGGCTCGCTTGACGAAGTTTTTGCAGGCGTCAACAAAAACGATCTCGTTTTAAAGAACGGTCGCTATTGGTTCAAGACGCTCGACGGCAGAGCTTTTTGCGATGTTCACGATGAGCGCTCGCTGTGCTATACTGTGACCGTCGAACCCTTCTCTGCAGAGCAAATCAGCATAGATTATCTCATTTTGGGCAATTCCAACGGCGGCATCGCACACTGGGTAAAAGTCGAAGATGCTGAATAATTGAATATATAGCTGTTTTTGAGGGGCTTTTTGGTTTTATAAGTTTCAACAAAAAGCCCCAAAAAAATTTTTTTGTTTTTTTTGCAAAAAGGTATTGCAAAATGCGCGATGATGTGCTATTATAATCAAGCGCGCTGGGTTAGTGCATTGATGGCGCCATAGCCAAGCGGTAAGGCAGAGGTCTGCAAAACCTTCAACCCCGGTCCGATTCCGGGTGGCGCCTTTTGCGGATTTAGCTCATTTGGTAGAGCGCCACCTTGCCAAGGTGGAGGTAGCGGGTTCGACCCCCGTAATCCGCTCTGATGGTCCGGTAGTTCAGTTGGTTAGAACGCTAGCCTGTCACGCTAGAGGTCACGGGTTCGAGTCCCGTCCGGATCGCTTTCGATCTGCCTCACAATTTAATATGCGGATTTAGCTCATTTGGTAGAGCGCCACCTTGCCAAGGTGGAGGTAGCGGGTTCGACCCCCGTAATCCGCTCTGATGGTCCGGTAGTTCAGTTGGTTAGAACGCTAGCCTGTCACGCTAGAGGTCACGGGTTCGAGTCCCGTCCGGATCGTATGCCTCTGTAGCTCAGTTGGTAGAGCAGTGGACTGAAAATTCACGTGTCGTTGGTTCAATTCCGACCGGAGGCATACTTATGCTGATGTGGCTCAGATGGTAGCGCGCATCCTTGGTAAGGATGAGGTCATGGGTTCGATTCCCATCATCAGCTTAAAACGAACCCGATCATGGGTTCGTTTTTTGTTTATTATGATATTTTGGAGGTAACATATTATGAAAGCTGTCGACGTGCTCGAAAAGCTGATAGCCTACTCCCCCGTCCGCCGCACCCAGACGGTCGACACCATCAAATACGGTGACGGCTCGCAGGCAGCTCGGAGGATCGCCTTTTGCTTTACCGCTACGCCAAATGTTTTAAAGCAGGCAAAGGAATGGGGCGCCGATGTGATAGTCACGCACGAGCCGACATATTATGATCACTTCGACAACAGAGCGCAAAACGAGCTGACAAACAAGAAGTTTGAGGCGGTCACAGACTGCAATGCCGTTATAATGCGTTACCACGACCATATGCACGCTTGTGCGCCCGACCTGATACACAAGGCTTTTATTCAAAAGGTGGGCTTAAACGGCGTTTATGACGGCGAGAGAGCCATGTGCCTTGACAGCGCACTTACGGTGAGCGAGATAGCAGGCCTTATCAAGAAAGCTTTGGGGCTTGACAGAGTGCAGATCATCGGCAAAAAGGATATGACAGTCAAGAACATCGCCCTGTGCCTCGGCGCTTGCGGTGACGCCTGCCAGAATGCCGCTCTTGACGGCGCAGAGTTAGTCATTGCAGGTGAGATCTCAGAATGGCGCACCGGCGAGCAGTTCAGAGATATGTCAGAGTTCGGCATGAATAAATGCATCATGCTCATCGGTCATTGCACAAGCGAAAAAATGGGAATGCAATACCTCGCCGAGCGCTTTGCGGCGGAAAATCGTGATGTGGAATGCCGCTATATCGATTGCGGCGACATATATACCTGCATATAAATCACTACAAAACAAGGAGACAAGCAATGCGCATTTTATTTCAGGGCGACAGCGTGACAGACGCAGGTCGCAATTATGAGGACCTCGCAGACCTCGGCCCCGGCTATGCAAAATACGTTGCAGAGCAGCTTAAAAACGATATGCCTACGACAGAATTCGAGTTTGTCAACAGAGGCATAAGCGGCAACAGAGTTCGCGATATTCTCGCAAGATCAGACAAGGACCTGGTCGACATCGACCCCGACATAGTCACCATACTCATCGGTGTCAATGACACCTGGCGCAGGTTCGATATGAACGACCCCACCACCGCCGACGAATTTGCAGACACATATGAAACACTGCTCAAAAAGATCAAGGCAAACACCCACGCAAGGATAGTCATCATCGAGGCTTTTGTGCTTTACGGCATGGGCAGAGACGAATTCAGAGAGGATCTCGACCTCAAGCTCGATAAAACACGCATTCTTGCAATGCAGTACGCAGATGCCTATGTTCCCCTTGACGGAATTTTGGCGGCTGAATGCGTCGGCAGAGCGCCCACAGAGCTGAGTGACGACGGCATTCATCCCAACGAGGGCGGCAGAAAGTTCATCGCTCCTTATGTCACACAGGCAATCAAAAAGGTAATGCAATAATTATAAAAGCACCGGCAAGTGTCGGTGCTTTTGCTTTTATTTACAGATACTGCTTTAATCTGCCGATGTTGTTCTCTTCGACCTCGAGCAGGGTCTTTGCCAATTCTCTGGTCGCGCGAGGAGCAGATTGATATTTGGTCAAAGCCTTTTGAAGGTCTATAACGCCCCTGGTTGAACCCAAAATCATCATTTCGGCAAAATGCGATGCCGATCTATCGGCCAGCGAAGATACCGTTATCATTGCTTTTGTGCGTTTCTGAGCGATGCTCGAAAGATCGAGTAAAGATTTTGCAGGTGTAAGCCTTTCGGCGGTATAAAAAATGTTTTTATACTCGGTGTGCTGCAGTCTGAGCATACGCCTGAAATCGCCGTCGTGTGTTAATTCGGCAACCACGGGAACAGTCAAAAGCCCCATCTGCGCGTTCTTGTGTATCCTTGACAATAATTTGTCGCCATTCATATAGTAAGCCTCCGTTTCGGAATATCAGTTTTAACATTTATCACTATTATCTCCAAAACAGGTCAGCTTTATAGGCAGGCAAAAAATGTTTTTATATTCTTTTGCAAAAGCCGAGATAGGCAAAAAATATTGCAAGCGAGATCAACACGCCGCCGATTATGTCTGTCAACCAATGAACGCCCGAGAGCGCTCTGAAAACGGCTGTGACCGCCGCTGCGACACAGCAGGCGATGCTTGCCATTAGTGCCAGGCGGTGATTTTTGATGCGGCGAAGCGCCTGCTCTGCAGTCGTGAGCATTACAGTCACGGCGAGCATGGTGTGCGAGGACGGGAACGATGCCTCAAGCGCACCGCCAACAGTAACAGGGCGATAATTGACTATGCATTTTTCGAAAAAGATATACACTATTGCTACGATCACATAGACCGATGCGAGCAGATACAGATCCTTGTCGACTAATTTAAGCTTTTTGCACTTAATAAGCCTGTACACGCCGAAAAATGCAAAAAACACCGCCGCAAGTATTGCGACTATGCCCAAATACTCGGTCATGTCATAAAATGTCCGATCTGTGCCAACGAGCTCTTTGAAGCCGACGTTGATATGCGACAGTCCTATCTCCGACTGCATAGGTCCGACTGCGGCGACATCGACGGTTTTAAGAATTATGATCAGTACCGCAAAAAGCAGCAGAAATGACAAAGAAAGAATAAAATATTTTTTTGACTGCTTATTGCCCACCATTTTGATCTGCTCCCCTGTTTGATCTGATATAAAGCAGCAAGGCATTAAACTGCTCTGTCAGCATCCTGCCCAGCTCATCGGCACCGAAGCTGCACGCGCCTGTTGCGCAGAGCGTACCGACACCGTAGGTGTATATCCACATATCCTGAAACAGCCTTGATGCCTCACCGGATGTCAGCGCATACTCTGCCAGCAGGGTCTGAATGCTTTCGCCTGCGCCTACGCCGAGCTTTACAAAAATGTCGTGGAACGACCTTGCAGACTCATTCTGCTGCATGAACAGCAGCTTATAAAGGTTCGGCTCTTTGACAGCAAACATCAGCATCTGCATACCCCGACGCTTGAAGCTCGGCAGGTCGTCGGATGTCATATCAAAAAATGAATCATACCTTTGCATTGCGGCATCCTTGACAGAGCACAGCAATTGCTCCATACCGTCAAAGACAGTAAAAATAGGCCTCGAAGAGCTGCCGAGCGCTCTGCCGAGCTCACGTGCGGTGAGTGCATCGACTCCCCCGCTCGAAACGATATCGAGCGCAGCAGCGACTATTTCATCTTTTGTAAATTTTGGTTTAGGTGGCATAATATTACCCTCGTGTCATATTGTTTTAAAACGATTTTTTTAAAATATTATACCACTTTTTCCGCTATCGTCAATAGCAAAAAACTCCCCGAAGGGAGCATTTTGCATGTTATTAAGGTTATTCTTCAATTGAAGCTGATGCGGTAAGGATATTGAAATTGCCGTCCTGATATTCAAAAACACAGTCAAACGAAATTTCATAGGTCAATTCGTCGTTTATCTTGGCGAACGATCTAATCCAGACCTTGGTTTTGAGTCCGTTGTCAGGATGTACGCACTCGGTGTGCAGATCATAAGAGCCTTCTTTGAAGTATTCGCCTGCGTGGTCGATGATCCAAGCCAAAGCATCCTCTTTGACTGTCGGGTCAGAAACTGTGCCCTGCTTGTCAAAGGCGCTGTCAACAGCGGCTTTATCAAAATATTTTGCCATCGCATCGCGGTCCTTGCCCTTGATGTCCTTTATGACTTTGTCAAACGCCTCAATTGCCGCGGACTTATAAGAGCCCAGATGCTCATCGGTAATATATTGATACTCTGTCATGTTGCCGTCGCTGTCGAAAATAACCGCTTTATTTTCGCCCTTGGAATTGCGTATGTGATAAAGCGCCTTATCTTCGTTGCACGCGCAAAGGGTGAAGGACGAGAACGTGTCGGAAACGACCTTTCCGTCCTTGTCTATGAGGCGATGAGCACGCTTTGAATCCTTGGCCATAAACTTGTCACCTGCGGACAATTTGATCTCGACATAGTCCTTAGGCATTGTATAAACATTGCCCTCGTTGTCAAAAAGTATCATGGCAGCGCCGCTCATTACCCTGCTTGTTTCGTCGTCACCGAATGAAATGCGTATCTCGATAGACTCAGATGAGAGCGAAGCAACTGCACGGTCGACAGACTCATAATATACAATATCCTCGATCTGCGTGTCTCCCATCAGACCAAACAGCTTTTTATCGCCAAAACTAAGGAATCTTTCATCGCCTGTCTTGAGAAGGCTGTATTTGCCGTCGCAAAATTCCTTTTCAAGTTCGGCTTGAGGCATGCTTTCATCCGGACTATCGGCACTTGAATTTTCGGCAGGAGTCGAATTATCAGAGAAAGCATCCGATACTATAGGCAAAGAAATCTCGTCCTTTGATGTAGTATCACCTACTTCTGTGCACGAAGCAAGCAATAGCGCAAATGTCAAAAGCAGACATAACAGTAATGTGATTTTTTTCATACACATACCTCGTTTGAATTTCAAATAATGATGATATAAATGGCTAATAGAAAAGCGCATAGCTATGCCATATCGCATAACTATGCGCTTAAAAAATACATTTGATATAATATTTAGGAGAATCAGTGGTCGAACGCGAAACTACGATAAAGTTCATAGCACCCACCTAAAAATTATTAATTACATAATACGAAGTACCTTACAATAATATTTAAACACCGTTGAGCACTTTTGTCAATAGAAAAATTGAAAAAGCATGATTTTTGTGCAAAATAATCACTTCAGCAGCCAATAGCAGATAATAGCGACCACCTCGCGGAGGGTGCTGGGCAGGTAATACCACAATTCGATAGCGGAATGCGCGTGCGTTATCTGCTCAAAGCCCGCCTTGCGTGCGGTGAATTCGGCTCTGAAAATGTGATAATCGGTGGTGACGAAAGCCACGGTATAGTCATCGCCGAGGCGCTCATCGAGCAATTGCTTTGAATACATGAAATTATAGTCTGTGCCGGTGGCTTTTTCTTCTTTGATTATGACATCGGGGTCGACTCCGCGCTCCAAAAGATAGCGCTCCATGGCGAGTGCTTCGGTTATATCCTCCTGCGCTCCCCTGCCGCCGCTGACGACTATGAGCGCATCGGGGTTCTGCCTGTGATACTCCACCGCCCTGTCAAGCCGTGCGGCGAGAGATGAGCCGACCTTTTCGCCGTGGACTGCCGCTCCTAAAACTATTATTGCATCTTCTTCATAGGTGACGTTGTCGGTCTTGCCGTAGACCGTGACAAAAAGCGTCGCCAAAAGCGCATAGGATATAAGCACGATTAGCGTTATCCTGATCCATTTACGAATTTTCTTTACTGCGCCGAGCAGAATTATCGCTGCGCCGAGCAGGATAACGAACGCCGTTCCGGCGCTGAAGTTGGTGATGAACAAAAGCGCAATGCCATAAGCGGCAAGCACTGATCCGAGTGTTATTAAAACGAGAGAAATTATCTTTTTCATAGCAAAAACAGCACAAAAATGGCAAAACGGCGGTATGCAATGCACACCGCCGTATGATTGTTTAAATAGCTTAGTCGTTGGTGAAGTTATCGAAATAACCCTGGATCCAGACGATGGGAGTGCCCTTGTCGCCCGAGCCCGACGTGAGGTCGCAGAGCGAGCCGATGAGGTCGGTAAGGCGTCTGGGAGTTGTGCCCTCAGAGACCATCTGACCGACGAGGTCTGCATCCTTGGTGCGGATACGCTCGCTGATGGCGTCCTTGAGTGCCTGTCCCGAAAGGTCGGCAAAGTCGTTGTCGGCAAGATATTTGAGCTTTAACTCGTTGGGCTGACCGACAAGGCCTGCAGTATGAGCGGGAGAAACAACAGGGTCTGCGAGCTCCCAGATCTTGCCGATGGGGTCCTTGAAAGCGCCATCGCCATAGACCATGACCTCTACATGCTTGCCGGTAGCATCGAACAAAAGCTGTGCAATGCGGTCAACGACTGCCTGGCAATCACGAGGGAAGAGCTTGACTGTGTCTTCGGTAGCCTTGTTGGTGCCGAGCAGACCATAGTCGGGGTTATAGCCGCTGCCGTCGACAGAGGCCGAAAGTATATCGTCAAGGCCATAGACTATTTCGGCGCCTGCAGCCTTGAGCAGTCTCTTTGTGCGGGCACGGGTGTGGATGTCGGCACAAATGACGTTTTTGGTGTAAGAAAGGATCGAACGGCAATCGTTGGCAAGAATTATCTCGCATTCAGCGCCTGCCTCGGTAATAAGATCACGGTAGAACTGTATATAATCGACGCCTGTGAAGCGATGCTTGATATAGCCGAAATGCTTGCGGAAGTCGGCTTCGGTCAAAACGTCGCGCCAGGGATCTATGCCTGCAGCATCAACAAGGTCGATGTCGACAAGTGCGTTGCCGACTTCGTCAGAAGGATAGCTGAGCATGAGATAGATCTTTTTTGCACCTTTTGCTATGCCGCGAAGGCATATCGAAAAACGGTTGCGGGAAAGAATGGGAAAAATGACGGCAAATTCGCCACTTGGGAACTTGCTCTTGACATCTGCTGCTATCTGATCGACAGTTGCATAGTTGCCCTGAGCACGTGCAACAACGGCCTCGGTGACTGCGACGACGTCGCGGTCGCGGATCTCGATGTTCTCACTCTTAGCGGCAGTAAGCACACTCTCGGCAACAATAGCGGCAATGTCGTCACCGTTGCGAATGATGGGAGCTCTGACTCCCCTTGAAACAGTACCAATTGATCTTTGCATAAAAATGCACCGCCTTATTAGAATTAGTTGCAAAAAAACAACCGCAGTGTATTCTATCACAATTTTTGTCGATATGCAATATCCAAATTCGAATTTTTCAAAAAAAAATCACTCGTTCAAAAGCTTGAACGTGCCCTGATAATAGTCGATTATCCCCTCTTTTTTCATTGCAGAAAGCTCACGGCAGAGGGCTGACCTGTCGCAGCAGAGATAAGATGCAAGCTGCTCACGATTAAGATGCAAAAATGCAGTCCTTCCGTCGCCTGCCGACAGTCTGAGATAGCAGAGTATCTTTTGTCTGAGCGACGGCTTTTCGACACAGTCGAGCCTGTCTCTGAGCGCAAAATATTTTTGCGACAGCTCTTTTGTGAGTGCGCAGATAAACCGCATTCTGAGGTCGACCGCAGGTCTTGCAGGGTCTGTCACGATGCGGTAATCGATGAGCAGGCAGCGGCAGGGCGTTTCGGCAACGACAGAAACCTCAGAAACAGAGCCCCCCGAAGCGGCTATCACATCGCCGAAGATATTGCCGCGCTTGACTGCGGTATAAACGCCGTTTTTGCCTGTAACTGCGTTTTTTGATGCAAGCGCACTGCCCTCGAGCATAAGCCTGATATAATAATTCGGCTCGCCCTCACGCAGTATCACCTCGCCCTTGACATAGCGTCTTTCAAACGGCTCGACGGCATCAAATAGGCATTCGAGCTCTTCTGCGGAAAAGTCATTGAAAATATTGCAGTTAAGCGCCGTTTCGTCGATCATAGTCATCATATCAGATGGCTCTGTCTATCATTTCGGCGACGGCAGCTTTAGAACGATAGCCGACCGACTGTGCGACAGCAGCGCCGTTTTTGATCAAAATAAGCGTGGGAATGCTAGATATTTCGAACCTGTCGGCAAGCTCTCGCTGCTCGTCGACGTTGACCTTGCCGACCTTTATAACGCCGTCGTACATCTCGGCTATCTCGCCGACTATCGGTGCAAGCATACGGCACGGGCCGCACCATTCTGCCCAGAAATCAAGCAAAACAGGCTTATTCGACTGCATTACCTCGGTGTCGAAATTTTGGTTAGTTATTGTCAATTCTGCCATTTTGGTTATCCTCATCCTTCGTTTTATAATAAAGCATGCAATGGCAATAGCCCTCAAAATCGGGGTCTGCCATCTGTTTTTTAAATTCTTCGCAGATGCATTTATATTCGGGCTTGATCTCACGCCTGCAGGGACAATAGCCGCCTGTGCGCTTTAAGCCCTCTTTGATGACAGCGACTATCTCTTGATCGGGATTAAGTTTAATCATATTTGCCTCGTTTAATTGCTTTTATACATACAGTATAACACAACTGCGCAAAAATGCAAGAAAAAAAGAGTTGGGCCGGCTGAGACAAGAAAACACACGCCGACAAAAAGCGCCATTTCGCCCGGCACTTTGTTGCAGAACCTTGCCATCCGCGTGGGATGGCTTCAGTCCTGCGCCTCGTGCTGAACAAAATGGCGCTCTTTTCGGTGCGCAGCAGTTTTTAGCGAAAGATCCGCTAAAAACCGTATGCTTTCATATCTCAGACGGCCTTTCGACTCTTTTTCACTATATTGATTACTTAGAAATAGCTTACCTTGATACGCTTGCCCATCTGCTTTAAGCATTTTGAAAGTTCCTCGACGAGGTTCATCTTGATGTTAAAGTTGATAGGCAACTCGGGGTTCTGGTGCGCAGGGTTGACCGCTCTGCCGACATAAAAGTTGATGTCGGTCGCTTCTTCAAAAAGCATCTGGCATATGAGCGAAGCACCGTCCTTGCCGAAGCACCATTTCTCATACAGCTCGTTCTGACCAAGAACGTCTTGCGCATACTCGACAACTCTGTTGACAGTTATAACGCCCTCTGTAACGAGGTCGACGCCCTCGATCTCTGCCGTCGGCGGAACATCACTTTTGACAAAGCTGAGACTCGCCTTGAGCGGCTTGCCGAGGTATTTTGCGGCGATCGACGACGTAGTGCCTCCGCAGACGATGTGCTTGCCCTCCTTTGAAAAGAAGAGCGACATCATTCTGTTTGCATCGTCACGGTTCTTGGGCGGGCCGAACAGTATATTCATCGGTACACGCTTGCGTATCTTGACGACGCACGCCGTGGCATCATCGCCCGGCTCGCCGCCATAAAGCTTGTTGACCTCGTCGATAAGTATGGTCGAAAGCGTCTTTGCGGCATAGCCGCCTGCATACGCCGCCTCCATATAATCGATTATATCCTCACGCCGCCAGCCGAAATTATATGCAATGCCGATGCCTGCGTGTGGGCAGCCGTCGCTCATTGCAATAAAAACGTCGTTCTCCTGCAATTTGATGACAGACTGATATATCTTTTTGCCGCCGATGCTGAGCTCGGTCTTTGGATAATCATAGTTTCTGCCGTCTCTGAGAAGTATAGTCAAGGGGTTATCATACTGTATCAGCACCATCTCGCGGTTGTCGACAAGATGCATTATAGTGAAGGTCGAATAGGCAACGCCTCTGACCGAGCATATCGGCAGTGTCTGCGCTATCGTTTCGACGCAGTCACTGAGCGTTAGCCCCTCTGCCATCATGGTCGAGATTATCTTTGCGGTCAGGGTCGAAAGAATGCTCGCCTTGACGCCGCTGCCGAGTCCGTCGGCAAGCACGATGACCGTAGAATCATCGCCCTGCTCGACTATATCGACGTGGTCGCCGCAAAGCTGCTCGCCTGCGTGGTTGATGCTTTTGAATCCGATATCGGCACAAAGATCATTCATTGGTGATACTCTCCTTGAGCTTGGTAAGTGCGATCTTTGTTTCCGCAGCGGTCTCGCCAAGCAGCGATGCGATCTCCTGAACTATGCGCATCTGCCTGTCGACAACCTTGTCGGCGATCTCGACTGTCTGTCTGCTGATGCTGTCCTTGCGCTCTCTTGTCGCTTCTTCGTCGGTCACGTCACGCATTATGCAGACAAGCAGATGATAGGTGGCGTCATAAACGATTGTCTGCTCGACATATTTTTTGTATTCCGCAAGATATGTGCGGCTGTTGCGAAGCGCTTTGCCGCTCTCAAGCACCTTGAGGAACGGCGCGGGATCGAGTATACGAATGACCTGCTCGCCCAGCACATCAGAGGCATAGCGAATATTCATGATATCGCGTGCCGCATCGTTGATCTGCTGAACCTCGAGCGCATCGTTGACGACGATAAGTCCGTTGGGCGTATTGTTGACGATGCAGTCCGAAAAGCTTTCGGCACGGTCCTTGAGGTAAGGCAGACACATGGATATCTCTGCCTTGCCATAATAGACAGCGGCGGCTTTTTCACGGCAGGTATTATAGCCGCAGGAGCCGCAGTTAAGCTCGTCCTCGGGTCTGTATTTGCCCATTCTCTTGAGTATCTCGGTTATATCCGCCTCGCTCGGTGCGGAATCGTGCAGAGGAATGCGGTCGAAATACTTGCGCATATCACGCGGCTCGGGCTGGTCGACATCAAAGTCGCCGTTGCCGGCATAGCTCGAAACCGCCGCATAATCGATTATCGGCGAGCGATGATATTTCTCCATAACAGGGCCACCTACGCAGCTGCCGATGCAAGCCGACATCTCGATAAAGCACTTGTGGACGCCGCCCTTTTCGATCTCCTTAAGGGCTGCCATGCAGTTTTCTACGCCGTCGATAGCCATATATGTATAGCCGTCGGCACGCTCTGCCATAGTCTTGAGTATGCCGCCTGTCGTCGGGAAGTATCTTGCGCGGCTGTTGTCGTCGGAATCCATATCAGGCTCGAGTGCAATATTCTTTGCCTTGAGCCATTCGGTGAGCTCTTCAAACGTAAGCACCGCATCGACCGAGTCACAGCGTGCTGCCTCATCCTTTTTGGAAACGCACGGGCCGATGAACACGGTCTTTGCGCCGGGATTTTGCCTTTTAATCTCTGCACAGTGTGCCTGCATAGGCGAAAGCACATCGGCAAGATAAGGCAGTTCGGCAGGGAAATATTTTTGTATAAGCAGGTTGATAGAGTGGCAGCACGACGAAATAACTATGTCACGTGTGCCGTCCGCCATCAAGCGCTCGTATTCTGTTTTGACCATCGTCGCACCGACGGCGGTCTCAAAGGCATCGGCAAAGCCGAGCTGCTTGAGCGCCTTGCGCAGTCCGTTTATGCCTATACCCTGATAGTTTGCGATAAACGACGGGGCTATGCTCGCGTACACGGGGTCGCCGGACTGAATAAGCACTCTGACCTTTTCGGTCTCGTCGACTATCTGCTTGGCGTTCTGCGGACAAACCACAAAGCACTGTCCGCACAGAATGCACTCGTTGCTGATTATATGAGCCTGATTGCCCGAAAAGCGTATCGCCTTTACCGGGCAGTGCCTTATGCACTTATAGCAATTGCGGCAATTGGATTTTTTAAGCGTCAGGCAATCTGCCATATTTATGCCTCCTTTGCTCTTTGCAGAGCAGGGACTACCCTGCTCTGCCAGAAATCTTCGAATGATGCGGGAGTGACACCCGTATAAACCTCGTCGCCGACTGTTATCGTGACGCCGATGCGGTTGCATTTGCCTGCGCAAAACATACCGCTCAAAACGATGTCATCCTGCAAATTCTGCTGACTGATCTTTTGCTGCAGCAGCTCTACTATCTCGGGTGCGCCCTTGAGATGACAGGAGCTGCCAACACAGACTTGAATTATCAGCATTTATCACACCTTCGCTTTTATCTCGGTCTCAAAGAAGTCTTCGACTGTCTCGGGAGTGACTGAATAAGTTCTGTCATCGATGCTGACACAAACGCCCTCCTGGCAATTGCCCATGCAGAAGGTGCCTGCGAGCTCGACCTTGTCGCCGAGGCCATTCTGGGCGATGAGGTACTGAAGCTGCTCGACTACCTGGCGAGAGCCTTTGATATGGCAGGAAGATCCTATACAAACGGTAACTTTCATTTTAAGTGTGCTCCTTAATTATTCATAGTCAACGACGTTGACCCAGTTTTGCAGGAATTCGCGCTCTTTGGCGTTGCCCTTGACAGACTGCGAAGCAGCCACGATAGGCATCCACTTTTGCACATACTGTCTTGCGGTGTTGCTCTTGGTGCAGAAGAGGTCGAGGTATTTCTCGGCGCCCGAGATGTCGCCGTCGAGCCAGAAGAGCAGATAGGTTCTTGCTGCGTCTGCTGCTGCGTTGCCCTGAGTTGCGTGTGCCCAGTCGAGGATATATGCCTTGCCGTCCTCGCCGATTATGACGTTGGAGGGGTTAAAATCGCCGTGGAGCAATTTGGTGCGCTTGGGCATAGCGTCAAGTCTGGTGTGCAGGTCATAGCGTGTGGTAGCGTCAAAATCAGTGAGGCTGATCTTGCGGTTCATCTTGTCCTTGATCTTGGTGAGCAAGGGGCAGGTCTTTGAGTGGATCTCTATCTGAAGCGATACGAACAGATCGAGATACTCATCGCGCTTTTCGGGCTCTTCAAACATAAGCTGTGCCAGGGTCTTGCCCTTGATATAGTCGGTGACGATGGTCCATTTGCCGTCGATCATAGTAACTTCGCGGATCTTGGGGATATTTAAGCCGGTCTCTTCGACGCGTGCCTGATTGAGCGCCTCGTTGAGTATGTCTGCCTTTGAATAGGTCTCGTCAAAAACCTTGAGGCAGAGGTCGCCGTCACGATAGACGGTCTTGTTGTTGCGTGCTGCAATGATTCTGTCGAGTTTCATGTTTTATAATCCTCCTTACGCTTTCTTAATACCGCTCTTAGCTCTGCGGTAGGGCTGCTTGAAATTGCGGGAGTCGTCTGCTGCATTGATATCTGCTGCGGTGGGCATAGCAGGCTCTGCGAAATGTGCGTTGCCATAGTATGCGTTGAGATACATCTGCTTGATCTCGCTCATCAGCGGATATCTGGGGTTTGCGCCTGTGCACTGGTCGTCGAATGCCTGCTCGGTCATTTCGTCGAGACGTGCAAGGAAGTCTGCTTCGTCAACGTTGTATTCTTTGATGCTCGACTTGATGCCAATCTCAGCCTTGAGGTCGTTGATAGCCTTGATAAGGTTCTCGAGCTTCTCTTCGTCGTTAGCGCCGCCGAGGCCGAGGCAATCTGCGATCTCTGCATAGCGAGCGAGAGTGTGAGGATGATCGTACTGCGAGAAGGTGCCCATCTTGACGGGTGCTTCGGCAGCGTTGAATCTGAGTACCTCTTCGATCATGAGTGCGTTTGCAACGCCGTGAGGCAAGTGATGGAAAGCACCGAGCTTGTGTGCCATCGAGTGGCATACGCCGAGGAATGCGTTTGCGAACGCCATGCCTGCCATAGTAGCGGCATTAGCCATCTTTTCACGTGCTTCAACGTCGGTCTGACCGTTGCTGTACGCTCTGGGCAGATAGGTGAATATAGTCTGCAGAGCCTGCTTTGCAAGTCCGTCGGTATAATCGGTAGCCATTACAGATGCATAAGCCTCGAGTGCGTGGGTGACTGCGTCGATGCCGGATGCTGCGGTGAGTCCGCGAGGTGCGCTCATATGGAAATCGGTATCGATAATTGCCATGTTGGGCATGAGCTGATAGTCAGCGAGAGGGTACTTGATGCCGCTCTTTTCGTCGGTGATGACTGCGAACGGAGTGACCTCGGAGCCTGTACCTGCAGAGGTCGGAATAGCGATGAAATAAGCCTTTTCGCCCATCTTGGGGAAGGTGTAGACACGCTTGCGGATATCGATGAAGCGCATTGCCATGTCCATAAAGTCGACCTCGGGATGCTCATACATGACCCACATGATCTTTGCAGCGTCCATTGCCGAGCCGCCGCCGAGTGCGATGATGCAGTCGGGCTTGAACGAGTTCATCTGCTCGGTGCCTGCTTTTGCGCATGCGAGTGTGGGGTCGGGTGCTACGTCAAAGAACGTGGTGTGAACAATGCCCATTTCGTCGAGCTTGTCGGTGATAGGCTTTGTATAGCCGTTCTGATAAAGGAACGTGTCGGTAACGATGAATGCACGCTTTTTGTCCATGACGTGCTTGAGCTCGTCGAGGGCAACAGGCAGGCAGCCTTTTTTGATATATACCTTTTCGGGTGCGCGGAACCAGAGCATGTTTTCTCTCCTTTCAGCCACTGTCTTGATATTGATAAGATGCTTGACGCCAACGTTTTCAGAAACGCTGTTGCCGCCCCACGAGCCGCAGCCGAGTGTGAGCGACGGAGCAAGCTTGAAGTTATAGAGGTCGCCGATGCCGCCGTGCGACGAAGGAGTGTTGACGAGTATGCGGCAGGTCTTCATACGAGCAGCGAACTCATCGAGCTTTGCTTTTTCGGTGACTGCATTGAGATAGATCGACGAGGTGTGGCCATAGCCGCCGTCGGCTATGAGATGCTCTGCCTTGTCGAATGCATCCTGAATGTCCTTAGCACGATACATTGCAAGAACAGGCGAAAGCTTTTCGTGTGCGAATTCCTCGGAAAGCTCTACGCTCTCGACCTCGCCGATGAGTATCTTTGTGCCTTCGGGAACCTTGACGCCCGAGAGCTCTGCGATCTTGCTTGCCTTTTGACCGACGATCTTTGCGTTGAGTGCACCGTTGATGAGAATGGTCTTTCTGACCTTTTCGGTCTCGGAAGGATTGAGGAAATAGCAGCCACGCTCTGCAAACTCATTCTTGACTGCGTCGTATATACCGTCGAGGACGATGACAGACTGCTCGGATGCGCAGATCATGCCGTTGTCGAAGGTCTTTGAATGAATGATCGAGTTGACAGCCATGACGATGTCGGCGCTGTCGTCGATGATAGCGGGAGTATTGCCTGCGCCGACGCCGAGTGCGGGCTTGCCGGACGAATATGCAGCCTTGACCATGCCGGGGCCGCCGGTTGCGAGGATGATGTCTGCTTCTTTCATAAGCAGGTTGGTCATATCGAGGCTGGGTACGTCGATCCAGTCGATGATGCCCTCGGGTGCGCCTGCCTTAACAGCAGCCTCGAGCACGAGCTTTGCGGCAGCGATAGTCGACTGCTTTGCTCTGGGGTGCGGGCTGATGATGATGGCGTTGCGGGTCTTGAGTGCGATAAGAGTTTTGAATATTGCCGTAGATGTGGGGTTCGTCGTAGGAATAACAGCCGCTATAACGCCGATAGGCTCTGCGACCTTTTTGATGCCGTATGCGGTATCCTCTTCGATAACGCCGCAGGTCTTGGTGTTTTTGTAGGCGTTATAGATATACTCGGCAGCATAGTTGTTTTTGATGACCTTGTCTTCAACAACGCCCATGCCGGTTTCGGCGACAGCCATTTTTGCAAGCGGAATGCGTGCCTGGTTAGCGGCGATCGCAGCTGCCTTGAAAATAGCATCTACCTGCTCCTGGGTGTAGGTTGCGAATTGCTTTTGTGCTTGGCGGACACGTGCGATGGCTTCTTTGAGCTCCTGCACGCTGTCGATAACTTTTCTTTCGGTGTTTTCCATGTTAAACTCCTTTATATTCTTAGTTATTATTTTTTATTTTGTGATTTAAGTGTGCAAGTGAGAGCGCGAGGTTCTCATACTGCACTATGATGTCGTCAGGCAGATCAAGCTTGACAGATGCAAAGCACCAGATAGCCTTGATGCCGCAGTCGACGAGCATTTCTGCCGATTGCTGTGCCGCCTGTGCCGGAACGGCAATGACGCCGATCTCGACCTGGTGGCTGAGGCAATATTGTTTTAATTCGGACATCGGTCTTATCGACTGCGAAAGCTTGCTGCGGTCGATATCGAATGCCCTTGAGATCGTTATGCCGTATTCGGCAAAGCCGGGATATTCGAGCAGAGCCGCTCCGAGCCTGCCCGCACCGACCACGACCGCTTCACAGGCGCCGCCGCTGTCGAGTGTATTTTTTATGCTCTGATAAAGCACCTCGGTGTCATAGCCTATGCGAGGTCTGCCCGTGCCGCATATCGCCGCAAGATCCTTGCGAACCTGCACCTCGCCGAGATCGAGCATTTTTGCTATCGAGGTCGACGAAATGTTTGCGACTCCCTGTGGCAGAGAATCGAGGCATCTGAGGTAAAGCGGCAGTCTGCCGAGCGTTGCCTTTGACAGGCCTATGCTGTTTGTATTATTCATATTGGACCGCCTCGCTATTTGAGTACCGAAACGGCGTCGGCGATGGTCTTTTCATACGCTTCTCTGCCGTATCTGTCGACCTCTGCCTTATCCTTTTCGCCGTGTGTCAGGCAGCCGGCGCCGCCTATGCAGCCTCCGACGCAAGCCATGCCCTCGATGAAATTGGCGTGCAATTTGCCTGCCTTCTTTTGAAGCAGTGCTATGCGGCATTGCTCTATGCCATCGCAGGCGCAGGGGCTTAAAACGAACTCCAGGTTCTGCTCTCTTATCGCTTCTGCGACAGCATCCGAAAGTCCGCCGCTGCGAGCGAATATCCTGCCGAAGTAAGATGCGTTGTCGAGCACCCCCTCTTCAAGCTCTGTTATATCGATGTCGCGGCTGTCGAACAGCGCCTGCAGCTCCTCAAACGTGAGCACCGCATCGATATACGGCTTGACCTCTGGCTTTTGTGCCTCCATCTTTTTTGCTGTACAAGGTCCGATAAAGACTGTCTTGCAGTTCTCTTCGTGCTCTTTGACATATTTTGCGATAGTCGCCATTGGCGACAGGTTGTGCGAGATGAACTGCTCGAGGTCGGGGAAGTTCTTTTTGATATAATCAACGAATGCCGGGCAGCAGGAGCTGGTCAAAAAGCCTTTTTCGGCAAGCTCTCTCGACTCTGCCTGTGCGACCATATCTGCGCCGAGCGCAGCCTCGATGACCGTGTGAAAGCCGAGCTCTCGAAGTCCGGTGATGACCTGTCCGAGCTTGGCATATGTAAACTGACTCGAAACAGACGGTGCCACGATGGCGTATATCTTATAGTCTCTGTTGCCGTGGCTGCCCTTGAGCATATCTATCACGTTGAGCATAAACGACTTGTCGCTTATCGCACCGAACGGGCACTGATAAACACAGGCGCCGCAGGCGATGCATTTTGAATTATCTATGCAAGCCTGTTTATCCTCGCCCATCGAGATCGCCTTGACCTTGCAGGCGGATTCGCACGGACGCTTGAAGTTGCGTATCGCGCTGTAAGGACAAACCTTTGAGCACGCACCGCACTCTTTGCATTTTGATTTATCTATATGAGCGACGTGGTTGTGGTCAAACGATATCGCACCGAACTTGCAGACGTCCTCGCATCTGTGTGCAAGGCATCCGCGGCAGGCACCCGTGACCTCATAGCCGCCTATGGGGCACTCGTCGCAGGCAATGTCGATGACCTCGATCACGTTGGGATTGGTCTTGTCACCGCCCATAGCGATCTTGACTCGCTCGGCAAGTATTGCGCGCTCTTTATAAACGCAGCAGCGCATGGTCGGCGTCTTGCCGGGAACTATGCGGCGCGGAATATCTATGGCGTTTTCGGCAAGAGTGTCTGACCACGCATCGCGTGCGACCTCACTCAATACCTTGTATTTGAGGTGTTGTACTTTAGTATCGAAAATTCTCATTGCTTACCTCTGATCTAAGGCGTTTTTTGTTTTCGACATGATTATACACGATAACATCTCAGTTGTAAAATGCCTGTTGTGCATAACCGCTATGCATTATATCGATATACTATATAGCGATTAACCGATCAGCTCTCTTTTTGTTTTTACGAGCTCTGAAATAAACAGCCTGTCAAGCTCGGTGAGCGCATAATCGCGCTTGTGTATCAAAAGATCTCTGTACACTCTGCCGCCGTCAAAGCCGCCTATCTGCACGAGGCCGTATCTGTTTAATGTCTCCTGCGGAACAGGCGATGCCCACATAAATGCCGTTCTGTCGGTAGCAAGCAATTCAAACTGGCTGCAGCGCTCAAAAACAAATATATGTCTGCCTGTACCCGACGGCATTTCGTCCTGCTTTATCTCGTCAAACGGCAAGGACGGCACATAGGGATCTGCGTGCGCTATCTCGGTGTACTCGGCAAGATCGGCCTTGGTTATCTCGGGCAATGCCAAAAGCGGACTGTGCTTGCTGAGCAGAAGGCTGTATCTGAACTCGGCGATAAGCTCATAGTCTATCCCCTTTTCGTCGAGCATACTTTTATAGTATTTATCATACGGTGCGGCATAGCGAACTATGCCGAGGCGATATTCGTCAGACAATATATTCGATATGGCACGCATCGAATTTGTTTCTTTATAGTATATATCTATATCGCTGTCGTCCGAAAGCAATGTGTTGAAGTGTGTGAAGGCCGACGAAATATAGCTCGCTCTCGGCACCGATATCGAAAATCTGCGGCGCTTTGCTCCGCCTGCGGCAAAAAGCTTTTCGATGTCGTTGACCTGCCGCAGAACATTCTCGGCATAGCTTATAAATATCTTGCCCTCGGGCGTAAGCGTCATGCCCTTTGTGGTGCGCTCAAACAAGGTTGCGCCAAGGCTGTTTTCAAGCTCCTTGATGGCACGGCTCAGGGCTGGCTGACCGATATAAAGGCGCTCTGCCGCCTTGTTGATCGACCTCGTTTTTGCGACCTCGACGGCGTATTTCATATGTAACAGGTTCATATATATACCTCGCTTTTTAAAGGTTGCCTTATTATAGCATTTAACATCGCCGTTGGCAACAAAAAATCGTTTGCACAATATATGTACAAACGACTTTTTGATCATTATTTAAACGTTATATCGGCAGAGCCTACTCCGCCGCTTATGCGAACACGGCGCTCGCCGCCTCCAACGACCTGATCGTCAGAGACCTTGTCGCCGTCGATCGTGATATTGCCGATGCCCTTGTGAACATCAAAGCGATAATCGTCGATAGTGCCGACAAGCTCTATTTCTGCGCCGCCAACGCCCATATCGATGCGGCAATCGCCGCAAAGAGCGCCCGACATTTCAAACTTGCCTGCGCCGATGTCAAGATCGAGATCGTTTATATCACAGCCAACTATAACCACCTTGCCTGCGCCTGTATCGATGTCGCATTCTTTTTTGGCGACAAGATCCTTTATCTCGGCAGTGCCTGCACCGAAATCTATGTCGACCTCGTTTGCCTCGATAGATTCGGCATAAAGCATATTCGCACCGGTCGAGAGAGAGACCTTTTCAAAGACAAAGCCGTCGGGAACAGTTATCTCGACTACCGCTTCGCCTGCATAAACAGCCATAAAGTGCCTGTCTTTGACGACCAGCGTACCGCTGTCATTCTTGACAGTGATGTCCTTGATGTTGCTTTTGACGGCAAGCCTGTCGCCCTTTATAATGTCTATGTGTGCCGCATCGATGTCGAGCTTCAGAGAATGCATATCTCCCTCGACGGAATGCTCTTGCATCTCGCCGATCTCGATCTCTTTGCCGCCGAAAATATTTGCAACGAACGAAAGCCTGTTGACAACAGCGCAGACGACAGAAATGACAATTAAAACGGCAAGCAGCAAAGCAAAATATTTTATTATCTTTTGGGCAGTCGTCATAAAACGGTCACTCCCCCGAATACGCTGCTTGCATTGACATAAACAGTGGGCGCACCGACTATTTCAGCGCGATTTACCTTGTTCGCAGTGCCGCCGAAAAGCGAATTGCCGCCGACCTTGACATTGACGTTGGCGGGCATTATGATGTCTACTCCGCCGAAAACGCCGTTTGCCTCAATGACACAGTCCTTTTCGACAACAGACTTTGAAAGGTCGAGCCTGACGCTGCCGAAAACGGCAGTCAACTCTGCACCGTCAAATATCTCGCCGCTCAAGTCGACCTTTTGGCTGCTGAAGGTGGCGCAGATCTCTCTTTGCTTTTTGCCGTCAGCCTGCGTTTCGCTCTTGATGCGCTTGAATTCCGCATGATATTTGTTGCCGAATATCAGTTTTAAGCCTATGATGATTATAACCGCAGGAATGAGCAGCTTGAACGCAAGCCCGATGTCGAGCACGTCCTGACGCCACAAAAGCAACAAAACACCGATGACGAGCCAGAAAACGCTCGAGGATTTGTCGTGATCCTTAAAAAGTCCGACCAACGACGGAATAATGATAAACAGTGTCCACCAGCCGTCAAAAAAGATATTTATATCGGTTATGCCCAAAACATTCAATGCAAAAACGACACCGACGGCAATGAGCACGATACCCCATATAACTCTGCCTGCTTTTTTCATAAATAAAAAAGTTCCTTTCTCCTTCTTGTATGTAACAATGTTATACCGCAACGCTGCCCGATTGTCAATAGAAAAAATAAAAAAACTTCGTTTTTTGCCAAATCGACGATAATGGCGCAAGATCGATTAGAATTTTTGTATTTATTGTTCTGTCTTGCGTGCTTGACATTACGGCAAGTCACTGATATAATATTATTGTCGCTGTGAGTGGTGGAGTCTGTCATAGTTCGCCGATGCGTGAGCTATTCAAAGCGATAGTCAATAATGGCTTTTATAGGCAGATCTTTTTTGGGGATCTGCTTTTTTAATGCACTAAGGAGTAAGACATGAGAAAAACCAAGATCATCTGCACGATCGGTCCCGCGTGCAGCAATGAAGAGACACTCGAAAAAATGTGTCTGGCGGGCATGAACGTTGCGAGGCTAAACTTTTCGCACGGATCGCACGAGGAGCACAAAAAGCGCATCGAGATGCTTAAAAGCGTCCGAGATCGCCTTGGCGTGCCTCTGGCAATAATGCTCGATACCAAGGGCCCCGAATACCGCATCGGTCTTTTTGCCGACGGCAAATGCGAGATCAAAGAGGGTCAAAAGTTCACCTTCACCACCGACGACGTTGTCGGTGACGAAACACGTGTTTCTGTCAGCTATAAGCAGCTCGCAAAAGAGCTTGCCGCAGGCGACACGATTTTGGTTAACAACGGACTGCTCATTTTTACAGTCGACGAGATCAAGGGCAACGACATCATTACCACCGTCGTCGAAGGCGGCGTTATATCCGACCGCAAGAGCATGAGCTTCCCCGGACACGTGCTCAAGCAGGAATATTTAAGCAAGCAGGATGAAAAAGACATCATCTTCGGCATACAGAACGACATAGATTTTATTGCGTGCTCGTTTGTTTCGCAGCGCTCCGACCTTGTCGCCATAAAAAATCTGCTCAAAAAAAATGGCGGCGAAAACATCGAATTGATCGCGAAAATCGAGAATCGCGCAGGTATAGATAATATAGAGGAGATCTGCGACGAATGCAGCGGCGTCATGATAGGCAGAGGCGACATGGGCGTCGAGATACCGTTTGAAGAATTGCCCGCTATTCAAAAGCAGATCATAACCAAATGCCGTATGCTCGGCAAGCGTGTTATCACCGCAACCGAAATGCTCGAGTCTATGATAACCAACCCCCGCCCCACCCGTGCCGAGATCTCTGACGTTGCAAACGCAGTTTTCGACGGCAGCAGCGCAATAATGCTTTCGGGCGAGACTGCAGCAGGCAAAAACCCTGTTCTCACCGTCAAGACGATGGCAAAGATCGCCGAATTCACCGAGAACAGCATTCATTATCAAAAGAGATTCCAGCGCCGTGAGCTCGTCATCAAAAACGACATGGACGCTATTTCGCACGCTATCTGCGGCATGGCAATGGACATCGACGCAAAGGCTATCGTTGTCGGCTCTATCTCGGGTCGCACCGCTCGTATGGTCTCACGCTTCAGACCGCCTATCGACATCATAGGACTTTCGGTCAACAAAAAGACCTTCCACCAGCTCGCAATGTCATGGGGCGTTGTTCCCGTAATGTGCGAGATCTATCCCTCAATCGAGGTGCTCTTCTATAATGCTGCGCTCATCGCAAAGACCAAATTGGGTCTTGAAGCGGGCAGCAAGATAGTCATTTCGGGCGGTACTAAGACAGGAGAATCGGGTCAGACCAACACGATAAGAATAGACACCATTTAAATTAAATACCAAAGGAGGGCAACAGTGTTTAAAAAAACACCATTTTTGCACAAGAACAGCTCGCTGCTCAAAGAGAAACTGCTGGAATCGGTCAAATCGGTTCTGCCGATAGTTATCATCGTCTTTGCCTTGTGCCTGCTCATCTCGCCTGTTGAGGCGGATCTTTTGCTCAGCTTTTCGATAGGCACTCTGCTGATAATCGTCGGCATTGCGCTTTTCTCGCTGGGTGCCGATCTGTCAATGACTCAGATAGGCAACAAGATAGGCGCAGCGCTCACAAAAACAAAAAAGCTGCCGCTGATATTGCTCGTCAGCTTTTTGCTCGGATTTGCGATAACTATTTCAGAGCCCGACCTGCAGGTGCTGGCACAGACAGTGCCGCACATCAACAGCACGGTTTTGCTGATAACCGTCAGCATAGGCGTCGGCTTTTTTATGACCGTCTGCATGCTGCGCATATTCACGGGTATCAAGCTCAAATGGCTGCTGATAGCGTTTTACGGAATAACGTTCATACTCGCATCGTTCGTGCCGAGTGATTTTTTGCCTGTCGCATTTGACTCGGGCGGAGTCACGACAGGGCCTATGACAGTGCCGTTTATTCTGGCGCTCGGCGTAGGTGTTGCGCACATACGAAGCGATAAGAATGCCGAGAACGACTCATTCGGCCTCGTCGCACTGTGCTCTATCGGACCTATACTGTCGGTCATGATACTCAGCTTCTTTTATTCAGGCGGCGAAGCAACGACCGAAACTGTCATACACCGTTTTGCTACAACGACCGAAATGGGCAGAGCTTATCTGAGCGCACTCGGGCTGTATGCAAAAGAGATGGCGGTTGCGCTCTTGCCGATAGTGGTTATCTTCTTTGCCTTCCAGATCTTTTCACTCAAGATGCCCGGACGCAGTCTTGCAAGAATATGCTTTGGCCTGCTGTATACCTACATAGGACTCGTGCTGTTCTTGACAGGCGTCAACGTGGGCTTTTCTTCGCTCGCATCGGTGCTCGGCGCACTGTTTGCCAAAAATACCGAATTTTTGCTCATTCCCCTTGCCATGCTGCTTGGCTGGTTCATCATCTCGGCAGAGCCTGCTGTCGCAGTGCTCGAGTCGCAGATCGAGGATGTCAGCGCAGGCGCCATACCCGGCAAGGCAATAAAGCTTTCGCTGTCGATAGCAATATCGCTCGCTATGGGCCTCTCGATGCTGAGAGTCGTAACTGGCATATCGCTGATGTGGTTCCTGATCCCCGGCTATGCGATAGCACTTATACTTTCATTCTTTGTCCCCGACATTTACACGGCTATTGCGTTTGACTCGGGCGGAGTCGCCTCGGGCCCAATGACGGCAACATTTATGCTGCAGCTCTTTATAGGCGCAAGCAGCAGCCTCGGCGGCAACGTCATGTGCGACGCCTTCGGACTCGTTGCAATGGTCGCAATGATGCCGCTTATATCGATACAGCTCGTCGGTGTGCTCTATGAGCGCAAGAGACAGCGCATCACCGATGTTCAAGAGGCTTATGCCGACGACGAGATCATCGAGCTTTGGGAGGTGGCAGTCTGATGAACTATATTATTTCAGTCTTTAACCCCGAGGCAGAGGAGATATTCGAGCAAATATGCAAAGAAATATCTCTGCCGCACACGGTCATGCTGCACGGTCACGGCACCGCAGTCAAAAGTATGCTCGACCTTTTGGGCATCGAATCGGGCGATAAGCGCATCGCTCTGACTATCGCAGGCAATACAAAGGTAAAGCAGCTCATCGACGCCCAGAAATCGCGCATGTATCTCGGTGTACCCGGTCACGGAATGACCGTGGCTGTTCCGATCAAAAGTATAGGAGGAGGCAAGACCTTGGCTTATTTAAACGACGAACAGGCAGGCGCAAAATATGCGCCTACCATAAACTATAACTATGAGCTCATCATCGCCATCGCCAACGAAGGCACGACAGACCTCGTGATGAACGCCGCAAGAGCGGCGGGAGCACGCGGCGGTACTGTTTTGCACGGCAAAGGCACAGGCGGCGAGCAGACGCAAAAATTTTATAACGTTTCTATTGCAAGAGAAAAAGAGGTCATTCTCATCGTGGCTTCCGCCGACAACAAGTCTGACATAATGCGTGCCATTTTGCAGAAGGCTGGCCCTGATTCTCAAGCAGGAACAATAGTTTTTTCGTTGCCGACCAGCGAGGTCGCAGGCTTTGGACTGATTGGTCAGCAGTAATAGGCGATAAAAATTAATATACACATTGAGGTCTTTTGTCAACTTTAACTAAAATTAAGGTTGACAAAAGGCTTTTTTGTATTTATAATAAGCTTAATATGTGCGTTTTCGCACCCGGAAAAATTTTTTTAGAGAAAGAAGGACAGAGAAATGACAGCAACACTGATCATCCTCGCCTCAGCCGTTGCCATCGGTCTAGGGTTTGCCGCATACAACTTCTATGCGATCAAGCGCCTTAAAGAGGGCAACGAAACCATGCAGAGAACGGCTGCAGCCATCAGACTTGGCGCAAAGACGTTCATCGCATACGAGTATAAGGTCCTTGCGATCGTTATACCCATCGTCGCTATTATCGAAGCAGTCGTGCTTCAATGGTATGTCGGCGTAGCATTTATTATCGGCGCAGTAATGAGCGCTCTTGCCGGCTGGATCGGCATGAAGATCGCGACCTATGCCAACGTTCGCGTTACGAACGAAGCAAACGAGTCGCGCAACCTCGGCACGACCCTCAAGGTCGCATTCCGTGGCGGCTCGGTCGTCGGCATATGCGTCGGTGGCTTTGCACTGCTCGGCATACTGCTCGTATTCCTGATCTTTGGTCTCGGACTCGGTCAGATCAGCGTATATGAAGACATCTGCTGGCTCACCAACATCAAGATCATCCCCTTCCCCAACGCTCTTTCGGGTTATGCACTTGGCTGCTCTACTGTTGCAATGTTCAACAGAATCGGCGGCGGCATATACACCAAGGCTGCTGATATGGGCGCTGACCTCGTCGGCAAGACCGAGGCACGCATCGAAGAGGACGATCCTCGTAACCCCGCTACCATAGCCGACAACGTTGGTGACAACGTCGGCGACGTCGCAGGTCTCGGCTCTGACCTGCTCGAGAGCTTTGTTGCTTCTATCGTTTCCTCGATAGTTCTTGCATTCAGCCTCTTTGTTGACTCGGGCGTTCCTTTCAGCGAAACAATGCTGAGCAAGCTCTTTATGTTCCCCGTGCTTATCGCCGCTGTCGGTCTCGTCGGCTGCGTTCTGGGCATCGGTTTCCTGCTCATAAAGAACCTCAGAAACGCAAAGAACGTTCATATGCTGCTTAACAGCTCGACCTATATCGCCGCAGGCGTCACCATTATCGGTTCGCTTGTCGCATCTTATATCCTTTTCAGCGATTCTGCTGTCGCTGCTGACGTAGCACTCGTTTCGCTCGGCTTCAACGCAGGCTGGATCTCACCCTGGATCGCCGCAGTTATCGGCGTTGCAGCAGGTATAATCATCGGCATTATCGCAGAATATTATACCAGCGCAGATTATAAGCCCACCAAGGTCGTTGCCGAATCTTCAAAAGAGGGCTCGGCGCTCACCATCACCAGCGGTCTCGCACTCGGTATGTCCTCGTGCATGACCCCCTGCATCGTTCTCGGTGTAGGCATCATCGGCGCTTATATGGTCTCGGGACTTTATGGCGTTGCACTTTCGGCACTCGGTATGCTTTCGTTCGTCGCAGCAACCGTCACCGTCGACTCTTACGGACCTATTTCGGATAACGCAGGCGGCATCGCCGAGATGGCTCATCTCGACCACGGCGTTCGCGAGATAACCGACACTCTCGACTCTGTCGGCAACACCACTGCCGCTATCGGCAAGGGCTTTGCTATCGGCTCGGGCGGACTTGCAGCTCTCTCGCTGCTTATCAGCTATATGTATTCATATAACGTGCCCGGCACAGAGTTGAATCTGAACATAATCAACCCCATGACGCTTGCAGGCGCAATCGTCGGCGGCGCAGTTCCCTTCTTCTTCTCGGGCATGCTGATCGATGCAGTTGCAAAGACAGCACGTACCATGGTCGACGAGATCCGTCGCCAGTTCAAGCAGAAGCCCGGCATCCTGCAGGGCACCGAGGAAGCAGACTATGAGACCTGCATCGGCATCTCTGCAAAGGGTGCTTTGAGAGAAATGAAAACCCCTGCCCTGCTCGCAGTCGTTATTCCTGTCGTTTGCGGCCTGCTGTTCGGCGCTGAATTCGTCGGTGGCTTGCTCATCGGCGGCACTATCACCGCTATCATGATCGCACTCTTCACAGGCAACTCGGGCGGTGCTTGGGACAACGCAAAGAAATATATCGAATGCGGCGGCGTTGAAGGCGCTCAGAAGGGCGACGACGTTCACGCAGCAGCAGTTGTCGGCGATACCGTCGGCGACCCCCTCAAGGACACTGTCGGTCCCTGCATGGATATATTCATCAAGATCATGGCTACCGTCGCACTCGTCGCGGTATCCGTATTCAGCAAGTATAACCTCTGGACTCTTTTGGGCCTTTAATCAATAAAGGCTGATAGAGCAAAAAAGCATATCTATCGGCAATAAAAAAATTCTCCTCCCGATCGGGTTGACCCGAACGGGAGGAGTTTTTTGTCAAACGAGCAGCAATGCTTTGATCTCCTTGATGCTGATCGATTTTGTAACTGTATCGAACACCTCGGTGCTGCCTACGAAAGAAGCGATATGCTCGTCGTATATTTCGTCGATGTGGTCACTGACTGCTTCGTCACGCTTGTCGTCGCAAGAGCCGGTGACATCGCATTTTGTATAGATATAAACGCCGCTCGCCGTGCACATTACGTCGCATTCGCCGACAAGCAGGTCGTATTTGATATTCTTGAATATCTCTTTGCCATAATCATCCTCATCAAATACGAGCTCGCCGAGATATTTGCCCATCGGTGCGGAAGCATAAGTGACTCTGCCGTTCTTGATGTCGTCAAGCAAGGGCTCGGAATCCTCTGTAAGCTTGTTGCAGGTCAAAAGCCAGAGGCAGTTGTTTTTGATCGCCGTTGTGATGTCAGAGCTCGAAACAGAGGTCTTGCAAACGATATAGATCGCATCATCTGTTGCGATTTTTGCAAATTCACCATCAGGCAGCTTTTGAATATCGTCATAGAATTTGTCGCCGTAAACAAGCAGCATAACGCTCTCGCTGTCTGATGATTCACCAAGCTTTTGCTCTATCGTCGCCTTGCCGCTCTGCAGATCGGAAAGGCAGGCATCGGCGAGTGCCGAAGCGCCGGTGGAATATTTGATATAACGGCATTTGAGATAGTTGTTTACAAAATAATCTGTCGCATCGCTGTCTGTGAAGGACGTATCGATGACCTTTGTCTTGCCGTCCTCTTGATAAAAGCTGATGAACAGCATATCCGCCTTGACATAGTTTGCTTCGACATATTGCTTGAACCATTCGTCGGCCTCGTGCTCCGAGAGCTCGAGCGCACCGCCCTCGCCAGTCAGCTTCTTTTTAAGGTCAATGCCACGTGCGCAGATAGAATAATATTCGTATATCTCGTTTTCGGTAACGCCTAAATCGTTCAGTATCTTGACAAAATCCGCTTTGCTGTCATAATTCTCGGCGAGCTTATCAAGATATGCCTCTTTTTGCTCGTCCGAAGGCTCGGGAATGCCTGCGGTATCGCAAAGCTGCTTGATGACAGCCAGCTCCTTGCAGCGGTCGACTGCCGACTGAAGCGTATTCTGTGCGAAGGTGACGCCATCGGAATATTCAAGATCCCAATAATCGGGGTTCGCCTCAAAATCGATGCCCGCTGCGATCTTATAGGCATATTCGGCAATGCCCTTTTGCAGTGCCGCAACAAGCTTGAAAAGCCGTTTGCCGATGACTGCGTCCTTATAGACAACAGCCGCATCATCGCCCTCGATCTTTGGCGGCTCTGAAACCGACGAGCTCGTGCTGTCAGACACAGCCGACGACTCGCTCGGCTGATACGGAGTTATCCTGCAGGAGGCAAGCGACGTGGCAAGAACGCTTATCAGCACCAATATAACGAAAATTTTCTTCATACAAAGCCTTTCTGTTTATTTACTTATAAACCTTAATATGATAAAATAGCTTGAGGTGATCAAATTGAGAGAAATTACTGTAGGCAAAAACGATGCCAGCCAGAGGCTTGACAAGCTGATGGGCAAGCTGTTTAAAACAATGCCAAAGAGCCTGATATACAAATACATACGCACAAAGCACATACGCATCAACGGCAAGCGCATAACCGAAAACTGCATTGTCATGCAGGGCGATGTTCTGTCGTTTTATATACCCGATGAGTTTTTTGCCGACGAGAGCAAGCCGACATTCATGTCGGCAAGGCCCGATGTCAACGTCGTGTATGAGGACGAAAACATTCTGATAGCCGACAAGCCGTCGGGGGTTTTGGTACACTCTGACAAGAGCGAGGACGTCGACACACTCATCAACCGCATACTTGCATATCTATATCAGTCAGGCGAATACGACCCATCAAAAGAAAACTCGTTTGCGCCTGCGCTCTGCAACCGCATAGACCGCAACACCTGCGGACTTGTCATCGCCGCAAAAAACGCCGACGCTCTGAGAGAGATGAACAAGATCATCAAGGACAGAGCGATAGAAAAATATTATCTTGCGGCGGTTCACGGCAAAATGCCTCAAAGCAACGGCAGGATAAGCGGCTATATTCAAAAGGACAGCGCTTCTAACACGGTCAGTGTCAAAAGCAGCAAAACATCATCCGACGACAAAACCGCCATAACAGAATACAGTGTCGTGACATATGACGCCAAAGCAGAGCTTTCGCTGCTCGAAGTCAGGCTTATCACAGGGCGCACGCATCAGATACGCGCGCATATGGCGTCGATAGGGCATCCGTTGCTCGGCGACGGCAAATATGCGATAAACGCCACCGACCGCAAAAAGGGATTCAAGCATCAGGCATTATGCTCCTATTGTCTTAAATTCACATTAAACGGATACGACGGCGTTCTCAAATACCTCAAGGGCAAAGAGCTGTATGCGAGCGAGCCTTATTTTATGAGGCTGTTCAAGTGACAGAATCGAGCATCAGCCCCCAAAGCTCGTCCCTGCCCTGCCCGGTCTGCGAGGAATAAAGCACTATGCCTGTGCCCGGGCGGATAAATTCGCTTGTGACGATCTTGGCGGTCTGCTTTTGCAATTCGGTCTTATTGAGCTTGTCACATTTCGTAGCGACGATGATATACGGCACGTCGTAATATGCCATATATTCGAGCATCGCTTTGTCGTCGGCGGTAAAGCCGACCTTGATATCGACCAATTGCAAAACGAGCCTGAGGCTTTTTTGATCATCAAAATAAGACTGCGTCAGGCTCTGCCAGCGCACAGCGTCCTGCTTTGGACGGCGTGCAAAGCCATAGCCCGGCAGGTCGACGAGATAAAGCGACTTGTCAACGCAATAATAATTTACAGTTATAGTCTTGCCCGGTTCTGACGAAACTCGGGCAAGCTTTTTTCTGCCCAAAAGCGAGTTTACAAGCGAGCTTTTGCCGACATTGGATCTGCCTGCAAAAGCCACCTGCGGAATGCCGCTTTTGACGAGCTGCTTTGGCGCACCTGCCGTTATCGCAAGCTCGGTGTTGTGGAGGTTAATACCTCTGTAATTCATATTCATAGTTAAAAACCTTATGAAAGTGCGTGCGAAAGCACATCGCTTATGCGCTCGGCGGGAATAAACTCGAGCGACTCACGCAGAGCACTGTCAAATTCTTGTATCTCGGGCATATTGTCGACAGGAACGATGACCTTTTTTGCGCCCGCCTTATACGCCGCGATGGATTTTTCACGCAGTCCGCCGATAGGCAAAACTCTGCCTGTGAGCGTAATCTCGCCTGTCATGGCTACGTCACGCAAAACAGGCTTGCCTGTGAGCTCGCTGATTATCGACGTGCAGATAGTCACGCCTGCGCTGGGGCCGTCCTTGGGCGTTGCGCCCTCGGGAACGTGTATATGCAGATCGGTATCCTTATAAAACTGCGGATCTATGCCAAGCTCCTTTGAATGCTTGCGGACATAGCTGACGGCAGCCTCGGCACTCTCTTTCATCACGTCTCCCAGAGAGCCTGTAAGCTCTATCTTGCCTGTGCCGGGCATAGAGAGCGTTTCGACCCTCAGCATGACACCTCCGACCGAGGTCCATGCAAGACCGTTGACAACGCCGACCTCGTCAGCCGAATAAATATGATCGGGCTTGAATTTAGGCAAGCCGAGCATTCTTTCGACTGCGTTTTTAGAGATGCTGACGCTGTTATAAGGGCCTTCGATAAGCTCTTTGACTGCCTTGCGGCAGAGCGATGCTATCTCACGCTCGAGGTTTCTGACACCGCTCTCACGTGTATAGCCGTGCATGACCGCATAGATCGCCTCGTCAGAGAACTTAATCTGCGATTTTTTGAGTCCGTGACGCTTTATCTGCTTTGGAATAAGATGCTTTTTGGCTATACTGAATTTTTCAAAATCGGTATAGCTGTTTATCTGAATGACCTCCATCCTGTCGAGCAGTGCGGCAGGAATGCGATCTGTGGTGTTCGCCGTAGCGATAAACAGGCATTTTGAGAGGTCAAAGGGCAATTCGATAAAATTGTCTCTGAATTTAACATTCTGCTCGGGATCGAGCACCTCGAGCATTGCGCTGGTCGGGTCGCCGTGGATGTCCGAAGCCATCTTGTCGAGCTCATCGAGCAGCAAAACGGGGTTTGCAGAGCCTGCGTGCTTGATGGCATCGATGATCCTGCCGGGCATAGAGCCGACGTATGTACGCCTGTGACCGCGTATCTCTGACTCGTCGTGAACGCCGCCGAGCGAAACTCTGGCAAATTTGCGTCCCGTAGCCGTTGCAACAGATCTTGCTATCGAGGTCTTGCCGACACCCGGAGGGCCGACAAGCAGTAAAATCTGACCCTTGATGTCGGGATTAAACTGCCTTACGGCGATAAACTCAACGATGCGCTTTTTGACATCCTCAAGACCCTCATGGTCGGCATTCAAAACCATCTCGGCGTGCATTATGTCATCCGAATCATGTGTATATCTCATCCAGGGCAAAGCAAGGCACTCGTCGAGATAATTGCGGATCACGGTCGTTTCGGACGAGCCGAAGGGCATACGATCTAATTTGTGAGCCTCCTCTGTAAGCGCGCGCTCGACATAGTCGGGCAATGCCGTGTTGTAAATGCGCTCGATATATTCGTTGCCGCCGTCGTCGCCGAGCTCTGCGTGTATGACAGTCAACTGCTCACGCAAATAAGCCTCACGCTGCCTTTTGAAGGCGGAGCTTTTTGTGTGCCCCTCGAGCTCATCGTTGAACACGATTACTTCAAGATCGGACTTGAGGCGTTCGAGCAGCATTTCGTACCTGCTAACAGGGTCCTTCTGCTGCAAAAACGTAAGCCTGTCGCTGAAGCTTTGATAGACATCAGAAACTATCCTGTCGCAAAGCTTGGAAATATCGGTTATATTGCCTGCTGCCTCGAGCAAATCGGGAGCGGCAAGCGAGCCCGACTTTTGCAGATATGTTTCATAAACACCTCGCAGGGTGTTGCAGCAGGCCATATTCTGACTTTCTTTTATCTTTTTCGACCTGTTGGTATAAACAAAGCAAGCGAGAATGCCGTCGGTATACTGATCGCTGACTCTTTGCGCCCTCTCGATGCCCTCAAAAAGCACCTGATAGCAGCCGTCGTCGAGCTTGACCTTCTGCAAAAGCTTTGCCGTTACTCCGATCGTGGCAAGCTCGTCACCGCTCGGCTCGTCATACATAACATCGAGCTGTGGCACGAGGAAAAGCAAGCCATCGTGCGATGCAGCCGTTTCTATCGCCTTGACCGATGCCGGGCGCTGGACGATAAACGAAGCTTGACACCCGGGGAAGATGACCACTCCCCTGAGCGCAACCGACGGCAATACAACGCAATCCTTTAAATCATGCATAATTAAATAATAAACCTTTCAAAGCGTGTGTTGGATCACAGACCGAGCATAGCGCTGCCGATGATGCCTGCATCGTTGCCAAGCTCGGCGATCTTTATCAAAGTCTGCTTGGGGCTGTTGCGCGAGTACTGCTCTTTTTTGACTATGTCGATGACAGGCAAAAGCAGAGCGTCGCCTGCATTCGAAACGCCGCCGCCGATCGAGAGCACCTCGGGCTGGAAGATATTGATGATGTTGACTATGCCGCAGGCAAGATAAGAAATATATTTGTCAAGCACGTTCTTTGCCGTCTCGTCGCCCTGCTCTGCGCCTGCAAAGGCGGTGCGTCCATTGACATTTTCGATAGTCCCTGCTATCTGCCACATTGCAGACTCCTTGTGCTGCTGCATAGCCTCGCGTGTGAGGTCCATAAGTCCCGAAGCCGAAGCATATGTCTCCCAGCAGCCACGTCTGCCGCATGAGCACTGCTTGCCGTCGTGAACGATGACGATGTGTCCGAGCTCGCCGCCTGCAAAATTAAAGCCGCTGTATATCCTGTTGTCGATGATTATGCCGCCGCCGACACCTGTGCCGATGGTGATCATTATCGAATCCTTATAGCCCTTGGCAGCGCCGACAGTCGCCTCGCCCTTGGCTGCTGCGTTGGCGTCATTCTCGACGTATATCTTTTTGATGCCCGTGAGAGCAGAAAGCTTCTCGGCGATAGGATAATTCAAGAAAGGAAGCGAGCAGGCGTAAACTATTATGCCCTGCTCGGGGTCTGCCGTACCGGGCGACGAAATGCCTGCATATGCGATGTCGTCGACAGTGAGTCCAGCGCCCGAGATAACGTCGAGGCAGAGCTTTGCCATATCGTTTGTAACACGGTCGCCATCCTCTGTGCGAACGGTGGGAACGCTGCTCTTATATAAAATTTTGCCGTCCTGGTCACAGACGCCTGCTTTGATCGACATTCCGCCGAGATCTATTCCGAGATAATACATAATGAAACTCCTTTTGTTTTTTGTCTTAATTTATTCGTCAGTGCCATAAAACTCTGCGATACGCTTGTCAAGCTCTTCCGCAGTGTTATAGCCCATTTTCTTTTGTCTGTTGTTCATGGCGGCGATCTCGATTATAACTGCGAGATTGCGGCCAGGCTTGACAGGAACTGTTATCGAGGGAACTGTTATGCCGAGTATCTCGGTGGTCATATCCGTATTGCCGAGGCGCTCGTATGCCTTGCCCTGCTCCCAATTTTCAAAATTGATGACGAGGTCGATCTTTTCGGTATCCTTGACAGAGCCCATACCGAATATGCGCCTGACGTCGACGACGCCTATGCCACGCAACTCGATGTAGTATCTGATCATCTCGGGTGCGCTGCCGACAAGTGTGCGTGACGAAACACGCTTGATCTCGACTGCATCATCAGCAATAAGTCTGTGTCCGCGCTTGACAAGCTCGATGGCGGTCTCGCTCTTGCCTATGCCGCTGTCGCCGAGCATAAGCACGCCCTCGCCGTAGACCTCGACCAGAACTCCGTGCGTGGTTATGCGCTCTGCAAGCGAAACGTTGAGCGCAGAGATAAGCGTTGCCGATATATCACTCGTGTGTATCGGTGTGCGGTAAAGCGGCGTGCCGTATTTTTTTGCCGCATCAAGCATTTCATCAAAGATGTCAAGCCCCGATGTGACGAGCGCACAAACTACGTTGTGCGAAAAAAACGTATCGAGCGAGCTTGCACGCTGCTCGGGCGTAAGGCTTGAAAGGTAAGAATGCTCCATGTTGCCTATAAGCTGTATGCGCTCTTTGACAAACGCATCAAAGAAGCCTGCAAGCGGCAGACCGGGTCGGCTGACGTCAGAGCGTGTTATCCTGATGTCGGCGATATTGTCGGGCAAAAAGATAGGCTCTAAATCAAAGTCCTTTGCAAGTGAAGTCAATGCGATGCTGTATTCACGCTTCATCCGTGCTCTCCTCCTGTGTATCTGTTGTATCAGTTGTATCTGTTTGTTGTTCTGTGGGCTCTGCCGCTTCAATATCGCAAAGCTCGTCGTCAATAGCATCAATTATTTCGTCGGGCACAAAATGCTTTGTAAGGTTTATGCTTGCCGAGATGACCAAAACAACGAGCACCGGTATTGCCACTGCGATAACATTGCACGCAGGCGTATTGCCCGCAAGCGGCAGATAGATCGAGGCATAGCCGAACCAGAGCTTTTCGGGCAGTGACTTGCAGTCTGCTGCTGCCTTGATGGTGCCCGTGATGTCATAGTTTATGAATACGAGCGAGAAATAGAGGTTATATGCTATGATGCATATAACGATCAGCGCGATAAAATATAAAAATATCGCCAAGCCTAAAGAGTTCTCTTTTTTATCAGCCATAAAACACCTCGTAGTTTGATCTTATATCATCAGCTTATTATATAAAAAATTGAAGTTTATGTCAATAGCAATAATAGTGCTTTTAAAGTCTTTGCTGTCACAAAAAAACTATTGAAAAAATTGCTTTGCCGTGTTATAATCCCATATAGAGATGCGGAATATGGCCATACTAACCGGGGAGATAGCGGTGCCCTGTACCTGCAATCCGCTATAGCAGGGGCTAATTACCGATCGAGGGCAGCGGCTGTGTCGCCGCGTGTGCCGGATTCTGTTGATAGATGGGTCTTGCGCAATTCGATGCCGTGAACCATGTCAGGTGGGGAACCAAGCAGCATTAAGCGGATTTTTCGGATGTGATGCAAGGGTGCCTGTCTTGAGGATGAAAGCACGCTTACGGATGTAGGCGCTTGTTCGACGTTGTGTTGTATGGTCATATTCCGCATCTCTCTTGTTTTGTATTTTTTATTTCTATATTTCAAGGAGGGCATCGCGTTGTATCAGGCATTATACCGCAAATGGCGTCCGCGCACGTTTGACGAGATGATAGGTCAAGACAGCATTTCTTCGCTTTTAAAGCGTCAGGCTGCCGAGGGCAAGGTCTCGCACGCATATTTATTTGCAGGCACGAGAGGCACCGGCAAGACCACGTCGGCAAAGGTATTGGCAAAGGCGGTCAACTGCCTGTCGCCCAAGGATGGCAATCCCTGCGGCGAATGCTTTGCCTGCCGCAGCATCGATGACGGCAGCGCAACAGATGTCTTAGAGATCGACGCCGCCTCCAACAACCGAGTCGACGACGTCAGAGAGCTCATCGACGAGGTGGTGTATCCCCCGTCAACGCTCAAAAAGCGCGTTTATATCATCGACGAGGTACATATGCTGACAGACAGCGCCTTCAACGCACTGCTCAAGACGCTTGAAGAGCCGCCCGAATATGTGCTCTTTATACTCGCTACAACAGAATTAAACGAATTGCCCGCAACAATAGTTTCACGCTGTATGCGCTTTGATTTCAAGCGCATCGAGCCCGAAGCGCTCGCAGCAAGATGCAGATACGTCGCTTCGCAGGAGGGCATCAAAATAACCGACGAAGCATTGCAGCTTATCGCAAAGCTCGCCGACGGCGCAATGAGAGATGCTTTGTCGTTGCTCGACGCCTGCTCGGCTTGGAAGGGCTCTGAGAGCGAGGTCACCATCGACGATGTCAGAGAGCAGCTCGGCATCTCAAACAATGACTCGCTCATAGCACTCTTTGAGGCGATACGCAACCGCAACGTACACGATGCACTTGAGGTCATCGAAAAGATACACGGGGGCTCGTCAGACCCTTCGGTATTCCTTGAGGATATGATAGGCTTTGTCAGAGACTGCCTTATCGCAAAAAGCTCTGACAAAAAAGAGCAGTATTTAAAAAAGCAGTTTTTCTTCAGCTCGGCGGCGTTTGAGCGCATTCCGGCACTGCTTTCGACACTGACGTCAGAAACCCTGTTTTATTATGCCTCGGTGCTCGAGGATACACTCGCTTCGTTCTCAAAATTCACAATAGACAAAAAAACACTGCTCGACATGGCGGTCATCAAAATGTGCGACCCGTCGATGTCGGTCAGCGTCAAGGCTGTTTCGGCAAGGCTTTCTGAGCTTGAGCGCAAGATAGCGGCTCTGGCATCTGGAGTGGTCTTATCCGCCCCTACCGCACCAAAAGTGACAGAAAGTGTGCCCGATGAGCCTAAAGCCGACGAAGTGCAAAGACCTGCCACAGCAAGAACACCCTACGGTGGCTATGCCGAGATACGCGACATGCTTGCGGGCGAGCCTGCCACGGCGGCATTGTTTGGCAAATGCCGTGTCTATCAGACTGATTCGGGATTGCTCATAGAGGGCGATCAGTTCACTGTCACAAGGCTGCAAAGCGAAAGCTGCATAGGCACGCTGCGTGCATCGGTCGCGGCAGTCGCAGGCAACGTTCAGATAAGCTTTGGCGTCAAGAAGCTTGCAGATACAAAAAGTGACCCTTTCAACGACATTAATACGGAGGAATAAACAATGAAAGTCAGACTTCCCAAGGAGATGCAGGGCGGCCCCAACAATATGCAGGGCATGATGCGCCAGGCACAAAAGATGCAAGAGCAGATGGCAGAGAAGAATGCCGAGCTCGATGCACTCGAATACACCGTTTCGGCAGGCGGCGGCGTCGTTACCGTCGTTATTCAGGGCACCAAGGAGATCAAGAGCATAACCGTTGCGCCCGAGCTTATAGATCCCGACGACGCAGAGACCATGCAGGACATCATCGTCGCCGCAGTCAACGAGGCTATCAAGAAGGTCGAATCGGTCAGAGAAGAAGAAATGGCAAAGATCACAGGCAGCCTCAGCGGTATGCCGGGACTTTTCTGATATGACACCTGCAATGCAAAGGCTGGTCGACAGGTTCGCCGCTCTGCCCGGTGTAGGGCGCAAAAGCGCTGTAAGGCTTGCCTATCACGTTTTAAATATGCCGCAGTCAGAGCTTGACGAATTTGTTTCGGCACTCACCGACGTCAAGAGATCGGTCGGGCTCTGCAAGTCGTGCCAGACGCTTTCAGAGACAGAGCTCTGCCCGATATGCGCTGATCCGACACGCGACAGGACTGTTATATGTGTTACCGAGGATTTCAGATCGGCAGACACCATCGAATCTTTGCACGAATACAAGGGTCTCTATCACATCCTGCACGGCGTTATCTCGCCAATGGACGGCATAGGCCCCGAAAAGCTCAAGATACGTGAGCTTTTGTCACGCCTTGACGGTGTAAAAGAGGTCATCGTAGCGACCAATCCGAGCGGCGAGGGCGATGTCACCGCAATGTATATCGCCAAGCTTTTAAAGCCTATGGATATCAAGGTCACTCGCATAGCCTATGGCTTGCCTGTCGGAGCAACGCTCGAGTACGCCGACGGCAACACGCTTTGGCGTGCCTTCGAGGGCAGACGAGAGGTATAAATATAAATTAAGGGACGCAAAAAGCGTCCTTTTCTTTTTTGTCTTAAGGCTGCATCCGACGCATATGTATTCAGCAAAAAAAGCCAAGTCGAAATGCGACTTGACTTTTTTAGATTGCGGAGGCAGGACTTGAACCTGCGGCCTCCGGGTTATGAGCCCGACGAGCTACCAACTGCTCCACCCCGCGATATATTATATTATATGCATTAAGATCAAACTTTATGCCGGTGACCGGGATCGAACCGGTACGAGGGTTGAATCTCACGGGATTTTAAGTCCCGGGCGTCTGCCAGTTCCGCCACACCGGCCCGCCAGCAATGATTAATATACCACAAAACCCCCTATCTGTCAAGGGGGTTTTTGAAATTATTTTAGCAATTAATTTTTAAGCGATATAATTCGATTCCTTATCGGGTGCGAGCACCACTCTGACCGAAAGATTGCCGTTGCGCTCACGCAGTGCATCGATGAGCTGCTTGATCTCGCAATCCTTCTTGAGCCTGACGTTATAAACAAGCTCACAGAGAGAGCCGTATTCTGTCGTTTTGACAGAGCAGAGGCGCGACCTTGTGGTGTATTCATTCAATATATCATCGAACGCACCGGGATAGTCGATATTTTCGGGTATGGTAATGCGCAGTCTGACCACTCCCGCAGGAGTATAGCCGACATGCAATTTTTCGCAGACAAAAATGACCAGCAAAACTATAACGGTAAAGCAGGCGGTATAGCCTATATAGCCTGTACCGCAGCCGAGTCCCATAGCAAGCGCAAAGAAAAAGTATGTGAGATCCTTGGGGCTTGCGAGCGTTGTTCTGAACCTTATGACAGCGGCAGCGCCTGCAAGCGACAGTGCCGCAGCGGTATTAGTGCCCACAAGCAGGATGATAGATGCGCTTATAGGCGGAATGAGTATCAGCGGCATAACTATGCCTGACGAATACCCCTCGCTCTTGTGTGTTAGTATGTAGACAAGTGCTGTAAGCAGACCAAGCACTATTGCCGTGCCGAGCATCATAAGTGTCGAGCCAAGCGTGAGCTCGGGCGTCAATACTGAATTAAATATTACCTGCGGCATTTTGTGTCAAGACCTCCGAAAAGTTATTTGTGATCAGTTGTTTATATACATTGCCGTATTTCGAAAAGCTGTGTGGATATATCTCGCACTCAGACAGCGCCGAAGCCATCCAGACAGGCATTGCCTCGGCAAATTTGAGCTCGAGAATGCAGATGTCGGACGGCAAAAGGCTTTGTCCGCCGTCGCCTGCCAAAATAGAGACCTCCTGCGTGCGGTATAAAATATTGTCGTCAAACGTAACTCTGATGTTTTTGTCGTCGGTGCAAAAAAACGCCATGCGATCGTATGAAATATAAGCCTTTGGGCTGACGTCGTTGCAGGCAAAATACCACCCGAGCTCTCGTGCCATCTGGCTGTCGACAGCAGGCGGCAAAGCACCGGTCGAAATAAAGCTTAACGCATCGGGCTCAGAGAGTGCTATGCGACGCTTGACAACGACACCGCGTATCTTGCGCTTGATCTCGAGGAAGCCCGTGCCTGTCTCGGCGTAATTATCATACGCTCTGAACCTTGCCTTCTCTTTAAACGCAGGCTTTGAGACAGACTCACGTATCACCGCAAAATCGTCGGTATCGAAATATATATTGTAAATGCGATATTTTTTGCCGCCGACACAAAAGGCATCGAAGCTCAGCCTGTCAGAGACAAGCGACAAAAAATCTTGCGCCTTGCTCTTTGAAACGAGATATTTGCGCTCGTATCGCTTGAATGAGCAAAGCACAGACCTTGGTTTTGCCATAAAGAAAGATCGCTCCTGTTTTCTCAACCTGAAATAACAATATGCCCACAACCTAAAACGTGCCTTAAATCTCGCATATTATATCATATATCGACAAAAAAGGCAACCGTCAATCAAAGCATATCGGCGATATTATGCACAAGCCGATATGTTTTTTGCCAGCCGAGGCACGGATCTGTTATCGAACAGCCAAAAACATCGCCGCCCACCCTCTGGCAGCCGTCCTCGAGATAGCTTTCGAGCATAATTCCCTTGATAAACTGCCCAAGCTGCGGAACAAGAGAACGCATTTTGATAATATCATATGCGATATTCTCCTGCAAAAAGCAGTCCTTGCCGGAATTTGAGTGGTTCGTATCGACTATGACAGACGGAATATCTATGCCGTATTGCTCGAATGCGTCAAGCAGCGCCAAAAGGTCAGCCTGCTTGCAGTTGCTGTGATCCTGCCCTCCCCTGCGATATCCACGCAAAACGGCGTGTGTGAGCGGATTGCCGTTGCTTTCGACCTCCCAGCCCCTGTAAATAAACATATGCCCCTGTCGCGCCATATGTATGGCGTTGAGCATGACAGAAATATCACCGCTGACAGGGTTCTTCATGCCGACAGGTATCGAAAGTCCGCTGGCAGTCAATCTGTGCTGCTGATCCTCGACCGAGCGTGCGCCGACCGCAGTATATGCCAAAAGATCTGACAGATACCTGTGGTTCTCGGGATAAAGCATCTCGTCGGCAGCCGACATATCATAGTCTCTAAGCGCCGTCATATGCAGTGAGCGAATGGCGATTATGCCCTGCAGAACGTCGGGGCGTGCATTCGGGTCGGGCTGGTGTATCATGCCCTTATAGCCGTCGCCAGTGGTGCGTGGCTTGCCTGTATATATCCTCGGAATAATAAATATCTTGTCCTTGACCTCATCAGACAGGCACTTTAAGCGAGAAAGATATTCAAAAACCGCATCGGGGTCGTCGGCAGAGCATGGTCCGACTATCAGCAAAAGCCTGCTGTCACGTCCGTAAAAGATATCGGCTATCTCGGCATCTCGCTTCTCCTTGACCTGCTGCATCCGCTCGGTTATGGGAAACCGCTTTTTAACCTCGAGCGGAATAGGCAATTTGCGATAAAACCGCATGTTATCCATCTGCTTCACCCTTCTGTCTCGGCATTTACGCCGAGGCTGTTTAAAATATCAAAAAATCCGCAAAAGCTCTTTGAGACGCATTCAGCACCTTTAATAGTGCCTCCGCCGACAGAGCACAAAAGCGACAAAGCCATCGCTATGCGGTGGTCACCGCAGGAATCGAGCACGGCGTTGCTGTTTATATGCTTTAAACGCCCTATATAAGCCTCGTCGCCATCAATGCGTATCTCGGCATCGCAATAGCTTTTTATGCCGTCAGCCATAGCCTGCAATCTGTCGCTCTCTTTATATTTAAGCCTGCCGACACCCTTGATGAGCGCACCGTTTTTAATAGCCGCAAGCGCCATCAAAGCAGGCGCAAGGTCGGGAGTATCTGTTACATCGACGACCGCATCAGGTTTACATAACTCATCAAACATCATCTGCCACACGCTGTCGCCCTGCACAGATAAAGAGGCGCGGTTTTTGATGTTAACATTGCCGCCGATATAGTTAAAAGCGCCTATATACGCCGCACATGATTCGTCTGCCTCGGCAGTCAAGACAGCCGGCTTATAGCTTTGTCCACCCTTGATATCGATATATCTGTCGCCCACCTCGGCATTTACGCCAAAGCTCGACATAATTTTTTGTGTAATAAGCACATAGCTTCGGCTTTTGAGCTCGGTGGTCAGAATAATTCTGCTGTCGCCGTCAAGCAACGGCAGTGCGAGCATAAGACCGCTGACAAACTGGCTGCTGATGTCGCCCCGCAGCTTATATTCGCCACTTCGCAATGCTCCGCAGACTTTTATGCCGTCGGACAGGTTAACATAATCAGCACCGATGCTTGCACACAATTCCTGATAAACGGACATCGGTCTTGCAAGCAATTGCTTTGAGCATTTAAAAAGCACGTTCCGACCGCACAGCATAAGCGGCAGCAAAAGGCGCAAGGTCGTTGCACTGTCGCCGCAATAAAGAGGCGTGGCACAGTTTAATTCACCGCCGCAAATGACCGTCTTTGCACGGTCCCTTGTGACAGAAGCGCCAAGCGAGGATATGCACCCCAGAGTCGCATTGACGTCGTCGCAATCGCTGTAACCGTTTATTACAGAGCTGCCCGAAGCGATAGCCGCACAGATATACGCCCTGTGCAATATGCTTTTTGATGCAGGCAATATTACGTCGCCGACGGCGACCCCCCTGCTGATTTTAACATAGCTCATAAGCCGACTCTCTTTATAATTTGATCTGCTATATCGTTTTTGTCAAGCGACTCTATAACGCTATCACACATACTGCGATATATGCCGTCACGAATATCGAGCATTTTTGCAAGCTTTTCGCGAGTATCCGAAAGCGGTCTGTCGGATAATGGCTCGAGCGACTCTATGCCGCGATAAAGATAAAACACCATAGAATTTTTGCACAGCTCGATCCTGTTCGATCGTTCAAGCACACTGCCGCCGCCTGTAGCGATGATGACGCCCTGCTTTGACGAAACCTCTTTGATTATCTCGTTTTCAAGCCTTCTGAATGCGCTTTCGCCAAACTGCAGAATATAATCGCCGGGAGCGACCCTGTGCTTATTTAAAAACATCTCGTCAGTGTCAAAAAACTGCCTTGACAGCTTTTGCGCCAACAGCAAGCCGATCGTGCTTTTGCCGGAGCCCGGCATACCGACAAGCACAATGTTTGTATTTTGCCTGACTATTGAATCATAGATCCTCTCGATATCGCCATCGCAGACCTTTGTGTCAAAAAAGCGTTCGTGGCTTGCCGCCGCCTGTGCGACGAGCATATAAAGCCCGCCAAGTGTCTTGACACCGTTTCTCGCAAACCTCTGCATCTGCTCGGTGCGCAAGGGATTATAGATGAGGTCAAAAAAGCATTCAAGGCTTTCAAAGCGTGTTTCATCAAGCAGGCAGCCGTCGAAATAGACAGAGCCTATGGGAGTTGCTCCGACGATCATCTCGGCATCAGATGCGTTTTGATAAAGCTCGTCATAGGTTATGTGATCATATTCCTTGCGCCTCGAAACGATCTTGGCGAACGCTGCGCCATTTGAAAGCAGAGCATACCTTGCCGCCAGAGCCGCTCCGCCCGAGCCGAGAATAAACGCTTTTTTGCCAAAAATATCTATATTTGCATATTCAAGCGATTTTTGAAATCCAAAAACATCCGTGTTATAGCCATAGAGCACACCGTTTTTATTGACAACGGTGTTGACCGCACCTGTCGCCTTGGCAGATGGATCGAGTATGTCGCAATATTCAAGCGCCGCTCTTTTATACGGCATCGTGACATTGACGCCGTCAAACTCCTTTGATGCAAAAAGCCTGTCAAAGCCGTTTCTGTCTGTTTCAAAAAGGCGATAGTCACTGTTGCCCAAGGCAGAATGTATGGTTGGTGAAAAACTGTGGGCGATATGCTCGCCGACAAGTCCGTAAATCATAAATTATAAGCTCATCCTTTTGTCAGAAGCAAAATATTGTGTGCCGTATTTTTGTGTTAAAAGGTCGCATATTTTCAAAGCACATAGCGCATCTATCGCAGGCATAGCACGGCAGACTGTGCAGACATCATGCCTGCCGACTATCTCGATGTCGGTGTTTTGCATATCGGCAAGTGAAACAGTCTTTTGCATTAAGGCGATAGACGGCACAGGCTTAAAATATGTTCTTATCACGACAGGCATACAGTTTGTTATTCCGCCGACGATGCCGCCCGAATGGTTGCTGGTGCAATAGACAGCGCCGCTTGAAGCTCGAATTTGGTCGTTCATCTCGCTGCCCCTACCCCTTGCCGCCTCTTCGCCATCGCCTATAATCACGCCCTTGACAGACGGTATTGCAAATATTTCTGCCGAAAATTGACTGTCGACCGCATCGCCAAAACCGCCGCCGAGCCCTGCAGGCAAGCCGAATATGACAGTCTCGGCTATTCCGCCGCAGGAGTCGCCCTTAGCTTTTATCTCCGATAGATATTGCAGTGCAGCCTGCTTTGCATCGGTATCTATCATCGGGAAGTCAGAGCCTGCGATCATTGCGGCTGATTCAGGGTCTGTCAATGCCGCATCTTTAATTCCGCCTATCTCATAAATATGAGATGCAACACAAATGCCGTGCCTTGCAAGCTCGGGAATAACTATTGCGCCCAAAGCGGCGATAGGTGCAGTGAGCCTGCCGCTGTGGTATCCGCCGCCACGAAGGTCGCAAAAGCCGTTCGAACGCACATATTCTGTATAATCGGCGTGCCCGGGGCGTGCAACAGACGTGTCATAGTCGCTGCTGCGAGTGTCGTTATTAGGCAAAAAGACAGTCAGCGGAGCGCCTGTGGTAAAGCCGTTATAAACACCGCTTAATATCTCAAAGGCTGTTTCGTGCCTTGGAGTTGAATGCGCATACGAAAGCCTGCGGCGCAGGACAAATGCAATATTGTCGTCATCGACTTTTATGCCGGGTGCAAGCCCTGTTACAGTAACGCCGACTCCCCTGCCGTGGCTTTCGCCGAAAACCGTGGTTTTTATGTTCCTGCCGAAAATGCTCATACGCCCCTCCAAAGCTTTGTTTTTTATATTGTATCACAAATAAATATCAAAATCAAGGACTCGTATCGGCATGTTGATTTTATGACGGGAATATGTTATACTACACATATAATAATTCTTTTTCAGGAGGCAAAAGCAATGATCGAGCGCGAAGAATTGCAATATCATATAAAATGTCGCAAGGGCGATGTCGGCGAATATGTCCTTTTGCCGGGCGATCCCGCAAGGTGCGAGCTTATCGCAAATTGCTTTGACAAGCCCGAATTTTTGGTGCAGAACCGCGAATACCGCATATACAACGGCTATATCGACGGTGTCAAGGTCAGCGTATGCTCGACAGGCATAGGCGGCCCTTCGGCAGTAATAGCGCTCGAGGAGCTCGCCAACGCAGGCGCAAGGACGTTTATCAGAGTCGGCACCTGCGGCGGCATAGACACCAAAGTATGCTCCGGTGACACAGTCATAGGCATGTCGGCTGTCAGACAGGACGGCACGAGCTATGAATACGCTCCCGAGGGGTATCCCGCTACAGCAGATTTTGAGGTCACGAGCGCGCTTTATTCTGCGGCAAAAAAGCTGCAGCAAAGATGTCATGTCGGCGTTGTTCAGGCAAAGGATTCCTTCTATGGTCAGCACTCGCCCGAAACAAAGCCTGTTGCGCCAATGCTGCAATACAAGTGGGAGTCGTGGAAGAAGCTGCACGTGCTCGCATCAGAGATGGAGTCGGCAGCACTTTTCACCGCTGCGGCATACCGTGAGGTGAGATGCGGTGCGGTATTCAGCACCGTCTGGAACCAGGAGCGTCAAAAGCTTTTCGGCGACACGGCAAAGTCAGAGGATGTCATGCCTGCCATAGAGTGTGCGATAGAAGCGATCAGATTGCTGATAAAACAGGCAGAATAATCGTCTGTGCCACTTGACATATCGGGCAAAATATTGTATCATAATTTCAGAAGTTATTATTTATGGAAAGGTGTATATATTATGGCAGAGTATTCAAAGCAGATATCAGATCTTTTAGTCTATCACTGCAACAATGAGGGCTATAAGTTTGACTTTGATGCCGACAAAGGCGTTCTCAGCATGAGATTTAAGATCAAGGGCAAGCTTTCGGCAGTTCAGTTCCGCATCAGAGTCAAAAACAGCTTTTATGTTTCTTATGCATACATCGATATGCATTGCGAAGAGGCACAGCGTGTTGAGGTCGCAAAATACCTCACTATGGCAAACTACGGTCTCTATCGCGGCAACTTTGAGACAGACTTGAACGACGGTGAGATCAGATACAAATACCTCGTCGATTGCAGCTATTGTATGCCCAGCAAGGACATGATCGAGTCGAGCCTCGACACTCCTATCGCTATGTTCGAGCGCTATGGTGACGAGCTGCTCAAGATTATGTTCGGTATGCAGACTGCCGAAGAAGGCATCAAGATCGCCGAAGGTCAGAGCTGATTAAGCTAATAATTAAAATAGCTTCTTGCACGGGCAAGAAGCTATTTTTGTATATATATCAGCTTTGTGAGTTCTCGGATGCAAGCTTGGCTTTGACGATGCTCTTTTTCTCCCAATTGCTGTGGTGGTAATAAAAGAACATGATAACGCTGCACACGAGCCAGCCTGCAGGGTAGCTCAGCACCGTCGCAGTCAGGGCGGTCATCTCGGGCACTGTCGCAGTGAGCACCGAGCAGACATAAAGGTATATCTGTCTGAAAACGACAAACGAGCCGAGCATTATAAACATAGGCGCTTTTGAATCGCCTGCGCCTCGCAATGCACCTGCGTATATCTGGTTGAAGCAGCAGAGCAGATAGAACGGCGAAAGCAGCAGCAATATATGCCTGCCGTAAGGCAGCATCTCGGGCGTCGGGTCAAAGAACATTATAAGGGGATCGGCGAACAGCATTATAGGTACAATGCACGCCGCAGTAAGCGACATAGCCATAGCGAGTGCCGTGCGAGTGCCCTTCTTTGCCCTCTCGACATTGCCTGCTCCGAGGTTTTGTCCGACAAACGTCGTTGAAGCCAAAGAAATACTGGTCATAGGCAGCATGGCGAACATATCTATCTTGTTGTATGCCGTCCAGCCTGCCATGACGTGCGTATCAAATGCGTTGATATATGACTGCACAAATATGTTAGAGAACGAGGTGACTGCCATCTGCAATGCCGCAGGGAAGCCGACCTTTAAAATGTTCTTAAATACAGAAAAATCAAACATATTTTTGCCAAAGCGAATGCCATAGCATTCCTTTGTCTTTAAAAGCATAACGACCACGACGATCGCCGAAACAGCCTGCGCTATTATAGTTGCATACGCAACGCCTGCAACGCCCATATCAAAGACGCACACAAACACAAGGTCAAGCACAGTGTTGATGACTGCCGATATAACAAGCAGTATAAACGGTCCTCTCGAGTCGCCTATCGCTCTCAGCACGCCTGCACCCATGTTATAGAACAAAAGTCCCGTGATGCCACCAAAATAAATCGTTAAATATTCGTTGGCAAGGTCAAACGTGTCGGCATTAGTGTTCATAAGCTTTAGAGCATACGGAGTAAAGACAACGCCGATTATGGTGAAGAGAACAGCAAGCACGGCAGTCATTATCATAGAGGTATTGACTGTTGCCCTGACCTTTTCTTTATCGCCTGCTCCGTAATATTGCGAAACAACGACACCTGCACCCGTGGCAAGTCCCGAGAACGTGCCGACGAGCGTATTGATGATAGGTCCTATAGAGCCGACTGCGGCAAACGCCTCGTGGCTTACATAGTTGCCGACGACATAAGAGTCGACAGTGTTATAAAGCTGCTGAAACAGATTGCCTGCCAAAAGCGGCAACGAAAACGTTATTAGCAGCTTGACTATATTGCCCTCTGTCATGAGGGTCGTTTTTTTAGCAGCGCCTTTCACTTGGTCACCTCAATATAAATACTTTTACTATTATAGACCTTCCACAAATAAAATGCAAGATTATTTCTTGACATTTTTTGCGCTTATGCTATTATAGTAATTGTAATAATCGACAAAAGGAGCAATCAAACCATGAGCAGCGCAGACAGAGCCTTTATAGATACCTGCCGCGACATCATTAAAAACGGCATCAGAGTCGACGGCGAAAGCGTCAGACCGCACTGGGAGGACGGCACTCCCGCATACACTATCAAAAAATTCGGCGTGGTCAACCGCTATGACCTTTCAAAGGAGTTTCCGCTCTTGACCATACGTCCCATTTCGCTCAGATCGGCAGTCGACGAGATACTTTGGATCTGGCAAAAGAAATCGAACAACATTCACGACCTCGGCTCTCATATATGGGATTCGTGGGCTGACGCCGACGGCAGCATAGGCAAGGCATACGGCTATCAGATGGGCATCAAGCACAAATACAAAGAGGGCGAATTTGACATGGTCGACAGGGTGCTTTACGATCTCAAGCACAACCCCTGCTCGAGACGCATAATGACAAACCTCTATAACTTTGCCGACCTGCACGAGATGGCGCTTTATCCCTGTGCATACAGCATGACCTTTAATGTCGTAGGCGACAGATTATGCGCTATACTCAATCAGCGCTCGCAGGATATGCTCGCCGCCAACGCATGGAACGTGGCACAATATGCCGCACTCGTTATGATGTTTGCGCAGGTTTCGGGTCTCAAGCCGGGCGAGCTCGTGCACGTCATCGCAGATGCGCATATCTATGACAGGCATATTCCCATAGTCGAGGAGCTTATCGAAAGAGAATGCTTTGATGCGCCCAAGGTGACGCTCGACGAGTCGGTGACGGATTTTTATAAATTCACGCCCGACAGCTTTACTGTCACAGACTATAAGCACGGCGAAAAGATCGGCAGATTTCCTGTCGCAGTATGAGGTGGATAAACAGCTATGAAGATCATTGTTGCAGTTGACAAGGAGTGGGGCATCGGCTATAAGGGCGACCTGCTCATTCGTATCAAAAACGACCTTTTAAATTTCAGGTCGCTCACCGTGGGCAGGACGGTCATATGCGGTTCTAACACAGTCGCAACCTTCCCCGGCGGCAGAGCGCTCAAAAACCGCACAAGCATCGTTTTAAATCCCTCCCCCGACTATAAGGTCGAGGGTGCAGGGGTCGCTCATTCTATCGAAGAGGCGCTCGAAATGGTTAAAGACACTGACACAAACGACGTTATCGTCATAGGCGGAGCGAGCGTTTACAGGCAGATGCTGCCCTATTGTGACGAATGCATAGTCACTCGCATCGAAAGATCGTTTGACAAGGACGTCTGGTTTCCGAACCTCGACGAGGATGACGACTGGTGCCTTGCTGCTATCGGTGAAAAAATGCTCACAGACGAGAGCACCGACGGCATCGGCGGCATAGAATATCACATTGACACATACAGGCGGAAGACAAAATGAACGGCAATTTCAGCGCAAACCAGCTTTATGAATATTCGGTCGAACGCAAGAACGACAAAAAGCTGAAGGCAAAAAAGAGGCTCTATATCGCCCTTTATATCATCTATGGGCTCGCATTTGTGTTTGTAATACTGACGTTCCTGCCGGGGTTTGTACCTGTCATAGCGGCGATGCCGTTGACGCTCGTCGCCATTATCGGCACTACGTGGCGCAGGACACAGATCACAAACGAATATTCCTGCGTGTCGGGCACTGTCACGTTCAGCAGGATATACGGCGGCAGATCAAGGCACGAAATGCTCAAGTTCAGCATAAAAAACTGCATTGCGATCGCTCCGCTCGGTCAAAACGACAGAGAAAAATTGCAGGCGAAATATGACAAAGCCAATTTCTTTGACGGCCTGTCATCGCCAGACTCGCCCGACGCATACTATGCCGAGATCGACGACGGCGAAACAAAATGCGTTTATCTCTTTGATGCGACCGGCAGAATGCTCAAGATATGCAAATTCTATAACGCGCCTGCCATCACAGTCACAAGCGTCAGATATTAATAAAAACGGGAGTAGCCTTTAACAGCTACTCCCCCTATTTTTTATTTGTGGTTATTGGTGAAATACATTATCACGAGCACGAAGGTGAGAATGAGTGCCACCAGCAAAACAGATGCGATAAACAAGCAGATGCGGCGCTTTTTGCTGTATCCGTCGTTTTCTTCGGGTTCGGGCTCTGCTTCGGGTTCGGGCTCGAACTCTGCTTCGGTTTCAGTTTCGGATTCGGTTTCCGGTTCGATTTCAACCTCTGCTTCGGTTTCTGCTTCGACCACCGCTTCAGTTGCAGGCTCTTCATCCTCTGAATAATAAACGTCGTCAAGTAGTTTTGCCTTTGCCTTGATGCCGCGCTTATGAGCGATAAAGAGATAAACAGCCAGAATAACGATGCCTATGCCTGTCACAAGCAGGCCTGTGGGCAAGCCGGAGGTGGTATAGCTGAATTCTATCGTATTCTCGCCCTCTGGACATTCGACCGCCATAAAGCCATAGGTGACCGTCTTGACGTCAACGGCCTTGCCGTTGACAGATGCAGTCCAGCCGCCGCCGAGATCGATGCTGTGACCGAGCAGGGTTATCTTGACAGACTGCTCGTCGGGTACAGAGAAGAAAACTATCTGCGGCGATTCGAGCGAGATATTCGCCTTGAAGCCCTTAGAATCGTATTCGAAGTTGTCGACGGTGCACTCACGCCTATCCTCGACAGAATCGACATAGTTGCTGTAATTTGGCTCGACATATCCCTCGCCCTTATACTTGACCTCTGTCATAAACTGACGATAATAATCAGCCTCTGCATCGGGAACAACGAGATAGCGGCAAAGCAGTGCGTGTCTGTTGGACTTGCTGACCTTTTCAAACTGAGTTTCTGTCATGAACTCTTTATAATAAAAGCCCATGTCGATGAAATTGTCGTTTGTATAGATATCAAAGCCTGCCTGCGTGTCATAATATGTCCAGCCGTCGGTCTGGTGCTTTTTGGTGCTCGACTTATTGACGACCGAATATTTTACCGAGGTAAAACCACGCAGTCCATAGAGCTTTGTTTCTGCCCTCGAGCCGACACTGCGAGTGACGCCTATCTTAGGATAAAAATTCATTATAGACGGCGGAACGACCGTGTGGAAGCACTCTATCGACGGATAGCCCCAATAAAGTCCGAGGTTATCGAGTGTCGACGTCTTGTCGTCACGGTATTGGTCCATTCTATAAAAAGCTGTGTCGTCATCATTAAACTGCACGTTGCCGTTGATGACCCTGTCGACCATAAAATCGCTTGCGTGCGAATGCTGCTTGCCGTTGGTGATATGCACGGCAGAATAAAACACTATCACGCAGCAAAGTCCGCAGGTGAGCGTCTTTGCAAACATTTTGTCATTGCGCCTGCGTGTGAACATTATCCACATAAACAGGCAGCTTGCGAGCACGACGAGCACGCACAGCCAGAACCTGACAGGGAACGGTGCGCTGCCAAGCGTGAAATTGAGCTCTGACTTTTCGACATCGCTGTACCAGCGCATTCCGAGCGGAATAAAAATCGCTGCCGAAGCGGCAAGATATGTGAGTATTGCGCCCTTAAAGCGAACCTTGGGATCGTCAAGCGCTATGATCGTTGCGAGCGCCAGCATGAGCAATGCCATATAGATCCAGCGCGCATAATAGCTCGTGTTGAGAAGCACAAAGCTCGAGTTCAACACCGGCACGAACATACATATGATGAGGAAAACGCAAAGCACCTTGAGCCACGTGCGTGTCTTCTTTTTGCCGATGAGCGCAAACAGACCCGTCAAGCCGAACATCGGCACATAAGCCGCATTCGATGCCCAGCGCTCTGAATGTCCGTAAAAGAAATTTGTCCTCGAAGGAATATCCGGCGGGAAGAAGAGCGACTCCAATATATGACCATAGCGATACCAATAAGGATGTCCGCTTGTCTGATAGACAAACATATTGATTATCTTGTCGGGCTCGGTCGAGAACGCTCTGTCAAGCCTGTTGTTGCCGACCAGAGCAAGACCGCCCGGCAAAAAGAGGCACATCGAGATCAAAACGCCGACGACAGACTCGAATATCAGCGAAACAAACTTGCCTATCGTTATCTTAAAGTCCTTTGCAAACAGCCTTACAAAGAAATACATTATGCAAAATGCAACTTGTCCCGCAAACATAAAATAGTTGCACATCGCATTCAAGGCTACGGCAACGGCAAAAAGCCCTCGGCGGTCGTTGTTGACGAGCTCCTCCATGCCTATCAAAAGCAGCGGAAACAGCACCACTACCTCGTGGAACTGATTGAAAAACGTGTTATATATCTGAAATCCGCAGAATGCATAAAGCAGTGCGCCTATCACGGCATACTCTTTGTTTTTGACGAACCTTTGCAGATAAACATGCGCCGTCATCGCTGCGCAGACATATTTGATTATATAGACAGGGCCCATGAGATAAGGCGCCCATGACGACGGAAACAGGCACATAAACCAAAAGAACGGGCTGCCGAGCATATAATAAGAATAGCTGCCGACAAAATTTGAGCCCAGGTCTGTGAGCCAGTCCCAACGCATACTGCCTGTGCGCACACATTCGACGGCGTGCTTATAAAACGCTATCTGCTGTGCGTTATAGTCACCGTAATAAAGAAATATCGGGTGACCTGTTTTTGCCCATTCGACAATTATAAACGGAATAGTTATCACGCAGGCGACGAGCAGAGAATATAAAAAGGTCTGCTTATAATAATAGTATTTGCTTTTTTGATCGAGTTCCATTTTTTGCTCCTGTTTTAAACACCAAGTCAGCTTTTGCGCCTGTCGGCAAAGAGATATGCGCTCTGTGCCGTGCAAAAAAACATCATTGCAGAGGGTATCATAAACACAAACGACGTCAGTCTGATCATTGGCAGACCGACCTTGTCGCCCTTTGCCAAAAGTCCGCTGATAAACGACGAGCCCTCGCCTGCTATCTCCTCGCTCCAGTCGGCTGTTCCGTCAGCGATGGCGGTGATAAGGTCGACCACGCCGTAAATTGCGCACACTATGCAGAGCAATACGGCGAGCACGAACATTGCCGAGCGGCAATAGCGAATGTCGGATATCGCACCGAGCATACAGCAGACCATCAGCAGGCACAGCAAAACGCCTATCAGCTTGATGCCGACAGGCATCCCCTGCTGTATCAGAATGCCTATAATAAAGCATATCGCCCAAAGCGCCGCAGGTGTCGCCGCAAACCAGCGACCCTTGTTCGGGCACATAAACATGATCACACAAAAAGCGATAGCGGGCAGATATATCAATATCGACTGAAAAACAAACATTCCACCTCTGAAAAGGCTGTAAAGCAAGCCCGAAGCTATGGCAGCAAACAGCGACACCGCAACGGCAGTACCCATGGCGCGCGTGTTTGCATCAGGCCTTTTGGCGGCGGCGTTAATGCACACTTGCAAATTAGGTCTCATCAAAAATGCTCCTTATCAAGTATTCTCACATATTATCATATGTCAAAACGCAAAAATCATCATACGGCTCATGCGTCCGTATGGTGATTTTACCACATTTTTCTGTTATATTCAATAGGAATTAAATTAAAACCTGCCTATTATTGCCTTTCGCAACGCATTAATATCGCCGTCTGATATAATTCCGTCGCCGTCAAGGTCCAAAGCCGCCTTTTGGCAATCAGAAATCGTGACTTTTCCTAACCCAAACCTGCGTGCATAGGCATAGTCAATGATGCTGACCCTGCCGTCACCGTTTATGTCACCCATAACGACGGCTTGATATTTGTTGCCTCCAACGTTTATCGTGTCGCCGCTGCCGATATGTGCCTCGCCCTTCTTATCGGCACTCGCATCATATCCAAGCCTTGACAGCACCGACAGTGCCTCGCCCACTGTTGTCTTTGGCTTAAAGCCGTAAAGCATATTGCCAAAGCGACCCGAGAGCGAGAAATAAAGCATTATAGTCCTCGCTTCTGCCCTTGCGAGCTTTAAAAGGTTTTTATCATCCATCAGCCAAAGGCTGTCACGAGCATTTGTGTGAAAGCCGTGCTCGATGATATAATAAAGCGGACAGCCTGCGTTGCGTGCGCCACGCATAACGCCGTAATACTCATTATTCCCCTTTGAGTTCACCTTGCGCTTGACGGCATATTTTTTGATGTTCATTATTCCTGCCGCCTCCTTTGCAAGCATTTCGGCAAGCATAAAGGCATTGTTTTTGTCGTCAAAGGCAGAAAATACCGTGAGCCTGCTGACTGCTTCGTCACCGCAGGCATCGCTGTGCAGTGATATAAAAAGGTCTGTGCCCGAGGCGAGCCTGCCACGCTCATAGACTGCAAGATCCTTTGCCTGAACAGTGCGTGTCATCCTGACCCTGCAGCCCAAAGACACAAGCTCTATTTTGAGATACTGTGACAACAGCCACATGCGCTCGGATTCATAATATTCCTTTGTCACGGGCGACCTGTTTGTCTTGCCGAAATGACCTGCGTCAAGCGTCACTGTTATCATCGTTTTCACCCTCCGATACCGACGGGCACTTTTTCATGTTCATCAATGCGGCAAGACCTGCGGCAACGGCAGACGAAGCAAGCCCGACGAGCGCCATTTTGAGCGCATCAAAATCAGAGGCGTCTGTGCTCGAAATGACCACGACGAGATTCGCCGCAAGATAGCCTGCCGCCGCCTGTATGAACGTGCGGAAAGCACGATAAATGCATTCTTTCATATAATCGATCTCCTTTCAAATTTTTTATGCGTTAAAGATAAGCTTGACCAGAACGCCTGCAATAGCAACGCCTATTGCACTCATCACGGCGATGATCAAGTTGAGCTTGGTGTTGATGACTGCGATCGCAGTCTCAAGCTCGCCAAGTCTCTCGCGGTGCTGCTCGACCGCATCCCAGAGCTTTTGTGCCGAATCCAATGTCTGTTACCCCTCCTTAAAGTATATTCAAATCTGTCAAAAAAAGCAAAAGGCAAAGCCTGTCCCCGAGGCACGCCTTGCCTTTTTTGAATGCGGTGTTATGCACCGACCGCGCCTCTTTGACTTAATGATACCAAACATACGGTTTAAATTCATCCTGCTTTTTTCGGTCGAAAGTCGGCAAAAAGTCGGTTATAGCAAAAAAAGAGAGCAGATCTCTCTGCCCTCTGAAAACATATTTAAATAGTTTTGTGTGCGGTGTTATTGAGACACTCGCAGTACGGAATGACCGTTTCGCCCTCTTTGCCGTTAAAGACAAAGCGGGTTATCGACGTGGTGTCGAGTCTGAACCTGTGCCAGCCGTACAACGGGCTCAAGCCCATGAGAAACGCGATCCACGCACTGCCGAAGCCGCCGTGGCAAAAGACGCACACACGGTCGCCTGTGTCCTCGATCATCCTGTAAGCTCCGCCCTCTCTGACGAGTCCGTGCTTCTTAAGCAGCTCGTCCGAGCCTTTAATCATTGCATCAAGCTTTTCTCTCCTGCCGTTGAAACTGCAAAAGTCGGTCTCTAATGTATAGCCGTTCTTATAGTCAAACCTCACCTCGCCGACGTCAGAATCAAAATCGGGCATCTGCATATAAGCCATGTCCTCGCCTGTCCAGGGCAAGATCTCATAGGTCATGCCCAGCATTTTAAGCGACGGCGCTGCAGTCGCCTGCGCCCTGCCCATCGGTGAAGTATAGATGTGTGTCGGTGCGTATTTGATTATGGTCGGTGCAAGAATATCAGCCTGAATAAATCCCTTTGCGGTCAGCGAATCGTGCGCATAGTCGGGATCGGCGTGTCTTATGATAGATAACTCCATGATAACAGATCAAACCTCGTTTTCAAAAATAATTGCATCAGCCTGCTGTCTTGCAGCAGCGCATTCTGCCTTGCCCTTTGGCGTCCACAAAAGCTTTTTTGCGCCCAAAGCGTGGCATATATCAAGCGACAGGCATTTGTCGCCGAATTTATAGGCTATAAAATCGGGCCTGCACAAAAAGTTTAACAGCAGATTCTGAAGCGCAAACCGCAAAAGAAAGTGCGTTTTTTTAAACTCCGTCATATTGCAGGACAATATTCCGCAAGCCGTGTCGGGCTCGAGCCTTTTGAACTCACGCAAAAGCATCGGGTTAAAGCTCTCGACGCAATACTCTCCGTCATAGCCTGTCAAAAGCTCGTGCAATTTGCCGCAAAGCCTTGTGTCAAAGCTCTCGCCCTTAAGCTCGATAAGCAACGGCGCTCTGCCGCCGACTGTCTCTAAAACGTCCTTAAAGAGCGGTATGTGCGAAGCACCGTTTGCCATTTCGAGCGAAACAAGCGTTGATGCGCCTGTCGAAGCGACAGAATGACACTCTTTGCACACCCTGCCTGTGTCATAGTCGTGCAGGACTATGACCTCGCCGTCCGACGAAAGCTGCACGTCAAGCTCCATACCAAAGCCGTTTTTGCAGGCGTTCTCGAACGCCTCGCGCGTGTTCTCGATTATCTCGCCGTCATGTAAGCCACGGTGAGCATAGTCACGTATCAAGGCTTTAAAGTCGTTTCTTTTTGACGTGCGGGGTGCAATCAAAAAGAGATAAAGCGCAGCAAGACATACAAGAATAATAAGTATATAGACAAAAACCATGTTAATCCTCTGTGCCGAGAACCTCGAGCGCATTATTTTTGGGAATCGGCTTGCAGTCACCGTGCTTTACAAAATGCATAGTGACAAACGCAAGTCCGACGAATATCGCGGCATACGGGAACAGTATCCTCATTCCGAACTGATCCATCAAAAAGCCGCTGAAAATTGGCGTTGCGATCTGTGCTGCCATTGACGCCGTATAATAAAAGCCTGTGTACTTGCCGACGTCGCCGCCCTTGGAAAGCTCGACGACCATCGGGAACGAATTGACATTGATCGTCGCCCAGCCGATACCGCAGAGCGCAAACAGTATGTTCATCAACAGGGTAGAGCTTGACGAGGTGAGGAAGCTTGCCATCGCCGCAGCAAATGCCAAAACCACTACGCCCGCCATGATAGTCTTTTTGCGTCCGAATTTGCTCGAGAGCGCACTTGCGGGGAAATATGCCGCTATCGCAGCTAACTGACCGACTATGATCGTCGTATTATAATCCATGCTGAGCACCGAGGTGGCATACACCGAGTATTTGCTGGATATGGCGTTATAGCCGATATACCACAAGGCGACAGACGCAAGTATCAATATCAGCGACTTGCGCTCGCCAGGCGACAGCTTTTGCTTGCCCGGCAGGTCGATCTCTGTTTCATCGGTATTGAGCGCATCCGCCTCAGCAGCCCACTCAGGCTCTTTGACCTTGATGATAAACACTATAAGCGCCATTATCATAATGCAGCTGATTATCGCCATAAAGAGCGTATAGCTCATAAGCTGGTTTTGTATCTTGCCCGTTCCGAGCAGAATGCCCATCACAAGCACCAATACGCCACCGAACGAGCCCATCAGATTGATCATCGCATTGCCCTTTGATCTGAGCGGCTTTGGCGTTACGTCGGGCATGAGCGCCACTGCGGGAGATCTGAACACCGCCATTGCGATGAGCGTTATCAGCAAAAGCGCCATAAAGAATATAAGCGCCGTAGGATCGTGCGTCGTGACGTCCCAGGCATAGACCTGCCTTGCAGGGACGACATACTGTATATAAGGCTCGACGACCTTGCAATTAAGCATAAGGCTTGCCGCATCCTCAGAAACGCCATTGGCATAATGCATCTCCTTGCCGTCATATATCGCCTGACAATCGGCTGCCTTGACTATCGGCAGTTTTTCGGTCTTTAAGACATAATATCTCGTGCCGCTGTTGATAGAGAGCCACTCATCTCTGCTGAAATAATCGACTCTGAATTCTATGCCATCGGGTGTCATAACGGTGTGCTCTTTGCCGTACTGATGGTCATAGAGCGTTTCGAGCGTAACCTTGTCGTCAAATTTAGCGACGTTGTCGATATTTTTGAGCTGAGCATAATCGGCAAACGAAAGCAGAACAAAAGCTATCGCCGCAACAACAGTGCCCACCTTGATAAACGGTGTGCGGCGTCCGCTCTTATGCTTGCATCTGTCAGACAAGCTGCCGAAAAGCGGCAGCATAAACAGCGCCAATACATTGTCAAACGCCATTATAATGCCTGACAACGTCTGGCTCATGCCAAACTTGTCAGTGAGTATTTTGGGAATAATGCTGTCATACGCCTGCCAGAATGCGCATATCAAAAAGAATGCAAATCCGACATACAGCGTGCGTTTATAGTTGAGTTTCATTTGCCTTACCTCCATACAAACAATATAATACAAACCTCGCCTGTTGTAAATAGCAAAATTCTTATTTTGCGGGCAAAAGCTCGAATTTGAAACATAAATCGCTCAATTTGCAACAGAATGGCGTTTTGTATTGCAAAATCAACTATAAGCAAATCTTTGTATTGTGCAAATTCTACTTAGTTAGCATTGACTAACTCGCCGCGATAAAGTATAATTTATACATAATAATACAGGAGGCACAGATCGAAACAATGGAAAAAGAGCAAAAGAAAGACATATTGCTGATAATACTCTCTGCGATCGCATTAGCGGCGGCGGTAGTCGTCACGCATATATTCAGCCTGCCGATGTGGGCGGAATTGCTTATTTATCTGCCGTCATATCTGCTTTCGGGGCTCGAGGTGCTGAAAGAAGCATTTGAGGGCATAAAGGAAGGCGAAATATTCGGCGAAGAATTTTTGATGACTGTTGCGACTGTCGGCGCATTCGCCATAGGCTTTTTGCCGGGCTCCGAAAGCGAGTGCACAGAAGCAGTATTGGTTATGCTGCTGTTTAAGATAGGCGAGCTGTTTGAGGAGTTTGCCGAGGGCAAAAGCGAACGCTCGATAGAAGCACTGCTCGAGATGCGCCCCGACAAGGCGACTGTCATCAGAAACGGCGAAAATGTCACCGTCGACCCCAAGGATATAGCAGCAGGCGAATATATCCTGGTCAAGCCGGGCGAAAGAGTTGCGCTTGACGGAATCATAACAGACGGCAAAACAACATTTGATATGTCAGCCGTCACAGGCGAAAGCAAGCCTGTTTCTGCCTCGCAGGGGGAAAAGGCGATCTCAGGCACTATCAACCTCTCGGGCGCTGTTACAGTCAAGGTGACAGGCACTTATTATGAATCGACAGCAACAAAGATAATAGAATTAGTTCAGTCGGCCTCTGAAACAAAATCAAAACGAGAGGGCTTTGTAGACAGGTTCGCAAAGATATACACCCCCGCCGTTGTCGCACTTGCGGTTTTGATAGCGATAATTCCGCCTGTTATTTCGGGCGACTTTGCTTTGAATTTTGCCTCGTGGCTTAAGCGTGCGCTCAGCTTTTTGATAATCTCGTGCCCGTGTGCGCTGGTGATCTCTGTGCCGCTCGCATTTTTTGCTGGCATAGGCAAGGCATCGAGGGCAGGCGTGCTCATCAAGGGCTCGGCATATCTCGAGGGACTTACGAACGTCGGCACGTTTGTTTTTGACAAAACAGGCACTCTGACAGAGGGCGTTTTTGAGGTGACTGCCGTGCATCCCGAAAAATACGACAAAGCAAGGCTTTTGCATCTTGCCTCTCACGTCGAGTCACTTTCGACACATCCGATAGCGGTTTCGCTCAGGGCAGCCTTTGACGGCTGTGACGAAAGCTGCGCTGTCGGCGAGGTGACAGAACACGCCGGAATGGGCGTTTCTGCCGTGATAAACGGCAAGACCGTCTGTGTCGGCAACGGCAAGCTCATGCAATCGGTCGGTGCAGAATGGCACGACTGCCACAGAGCAGGCACTGTCGTTCATATCGCAGAGGACGGCGAATATCTCGGTCACATAGTCATATCAGACCGCATAAAGCCGCACGCCGAAAAGGCGATACGAGAGCTTAAAAAGATAGGCGTTTCAAAGACAGTCATGCTCACAGGCGATAATTCAGACACCGCAAAGCAGGTTGCGTCAGAGATCGGCATCGACGAATATCACGCTTCGCTTATGCCTGCCGACAAGGTCGAAATAACAAGGCGCATGATAGAAAGCCGTGACGACAAAAAACTGACTGCTTTTGCAGGCGACGGCATAAACGACGCTCCAGTGCTTTCTTGTGCCGATATAGGCATCGCAATGGGCGCACTCGGCTCTGATGCCGCCATCGAAGCCGCCGACATTGTTTTGATGGACGACGCCCTTTTAAAGCTTGCCGATGCGGTGTCTATCGCAAAAGAGACCGTAACTATCGCAAAGCAAAACACGGTGTTTGCATTGTCGGTCAAGCTGATAATTCTTTTGCTTTCGGCACTTGGCTGTGCCCCGATGTGGCTTGCGGTATTCGCCGACGTCGGAGTGACAATGCTCGCCATACTTAATTCTATAAAGCTAACAAGAAAATAACATTTCCGGGCGTGCCTTCAAAAAAGGTGCGCCCTCTGTTTTTTGTTAAAAATATCTTATTTTTAGAAAAAATACGCTTGATTTATGCACGAATATATAGTATAATGCCATTGTAATAAAATGGGAGAGGATGGGGCAGTTTTTGGAGGGCTGCTACCATATACCTTTCAGAAAGGTTGGTTTGCATTGAACGCAAAATCAAAAAAAATACTGTTTACACTGCTTTCCATTGCGCTTCTGGTAAGCGTGCTGTTTACGCTGTTCCAGCTTGGCACGTCTGCTCTTGAGAGCGGCGACAGCGGGGCACAGATCGAAGAAGAGCAATCGTCTGTTGACGATTCGCCGACTTCGGAGGCACCCGACACACCTGAGACAGAAGCAAGCTCAAACCCCTTAAGCTTCCTTTATGAGTACATCATTCAGATAACATGGCAGCAGCTTGTCATGTGGCTCATAGGCGGCATACTTATCTATCTCGCCATCAAGAAGGACATGGAGCCCACCCTGCTTTTGCCCATGGGCTTTGGTGCAATACTCGTCAATCTGCCGTCGTCGGGCGCTGTCGAAACGCTTTTGACGCTTTATAACGCAGGCATTGCAAACGAGCTGTTCCCCCTGATACTCTTTATCGGCATCGGCGCGATGATCGACTTTGGTCCCGTGCTTTCCAACCCCAAGCTGATGATATTCGGCGCGGCAGCACAGTTCGGCATATTCTTTACGCTTTGTGCCGCATCAATGTTCTTTGACGTAAAGGACGCCGCATCGATCGCCATCATCGGTGCAGCCGACGGTCCCACCGCAATAGTCGTTGCGCAGACGCTCGGCTCACAATATGTCGGACCCATCATGGTTGCCGCATATTCATACATGGCGCTCGTGCCTATCATTCAGCCGCCTGTCATCAAGCTGCTGACAACCAAAAAAGAGCGTCAGATACGTATGTCATATCAGGCAGCCGACGTATCAAAGACCACTCGCATACTCTTCCCCATCGTCATAACCATCGTCGCAGGACTTATTGCACCCGCTTCTGTCGCACTGATCGGTTTCCTCATGTTTGGCAACCTTATTCGCGAGTGCGGAGTGCTTGATTCGCTGTCAGAGACCGCACAGAAGGTTCTGGCAAACCTCGTCACACTGTTCCTCGGCATCACCATCGCAACAAAAATGCAGGCAGATCAGTTCCTTGATCCCAAGACTTTGCTCATTCTGCTGCTCGGCCTGTTCGCATTCGTATTCGATATGTTCGGCGGCATCATGATCGCCAAGATCTATAATATCTTTGCAAAGAACAAGATCAACCCCATGATCGGCGCTTCGGGCATATCGGCATTCCCGATGGCAGGCAGAGTCGTTCACAAGATAGGCAGAGAAGAAGACCCCCAGAACTTCCTGCTTCCGCACGCTATCGGCGTCAACGTTTCGGGTCAGATCGCGTCTGTTATCGCAGGCGGCATGATCCTCAATTTCTTTGGCTGATAAAGGAGCGATAAGATAATATGGAATTCACACCCATTAATTTCGTCAACAACCTTCAGTATATGGGTCTTGGTATGCTCGGCGTTTTCGTCGTCATCGGCATCATCGTCGCTGCAACCTATGCACTCAATGCCGCATTCAAGGGCAAAAAATAATAAGCACCAAAAGCAAAACCGAGGCTCGAAAGCCTCGGTTTTTGTTTATATGTTCGAAAATCAGAACAATCCAACGATATTGCCGTTCTCGTCGATGTCGATTCGCTCTGCCGCAGGAACTTTGGGCAGTCCGGGCATAGTCATAATGTCGCCGGTATAGACAACGATAAAGCCTGCGCCTGCGCTGACCTTGACGTTTCTGACTGTTATCTCAAAGTCCTCGGGTGCGCCGAGCAGGGTCTGATCGTCCGAGAAGCTGTATTGCGTCTTTGCTATGCAAACAGGCATCTTGTCGAGCCCGAGCTGCACGAGCTGCGCAATAGACTTTTCGGCGTCGGCGGTGTATTTGACTCCCCTGCCACGATACACCTTTGTTGCAACAGCATTTATCTTGTCCTTCAAGGACATCTCATCGGTGTATGAGAAAGTGAAATCATTCTTTGCAGAGCAGAGCCTGACGACCTCGTTTGCGAGCTCGGTGCCGCCCTTGCCGCCATTCTCCCAAACTGTCGAGCGGCAGACATTGACGCCCAATTCACGACAGCGCCTGATGACAAGCTCGGTTTCGGCATCGGTATCTGTGACAAAGCTGTTGAGTGCGACCACACAGGGAAGCTTGTAGGTCTCTGTAATATTCTTGACATGCCTCAAAAGGTTGGGCAAGCCTCTCTCGAGCGCCTCAAGGTCCTCGTGTCCGAGCTCGCTCTTTGCAAGACCGCCGTGCATCTTGAGTGCACGAATAGTCGCAACTACGACCACCGCATCGGGCTTTAAGCCTGCGGCACGGCACTTGATGTCGAGGAACTTCTCTGCGCCGAGGTCGGCGCCAAAGCCTGCTTCGGTTATTGTATAGTCGCTGCAGGTCATAGCGGCACGTGTTGCGACGACGGAATTGCATCCATGTGCGATATTGGCAAACGGACCGCCGTGAACAAATGCGGGAGTGCCTTCAAGCGTCTGCACGAGGTTCGGCTTGAATGCATCCTTGAGCAAAACAGTCATAGCACCTGCTGCCTTGAGCTCGCCTGCGGTTACAGGCTTGCCATCATAGGTATAGCCGATTATTATTCTCGAAATGCGTGCCTTGAGGTCAGAGAGCGACTCTGCAAGGCAGAAAACAGCCATTATTTCAGAAGCAACTGTGATGTCAAAGCCATCCTCACGAGGAACGCCGTTTGTCCTGCCGCCGAGTCCGTCGACGACAAATCTAAGCTGGCGGTCGTTCATATCAACACAGCGATGCCATGTAATACGGCGCGGGTCGATGTTCAAGGCGTTGCCCTGCTGAATGTGGTTGTCTATCATAGCGGCAAGCAGGTTGTTCGCCGCACCTATTGCGTGAAAGTCGCCTGTAAAATGCAGGTTTATATCCTCCATAGGAACGACCTGCGCATATCCGCCACCTGCTGCGCCGCCCTTGATGCCAAAGACAGGTCCGAGCGACGGCTCACGCATAGCAACAACAGAATCCTTGCCTATATGCCTCAAAGCGTCAGCAAGTCCGATAGTGGTCGTTGTCTTGCCCTCGCCTGCAGGCGTGGGAGTTATTGCCGTGACCAGCACAAGCTTGCCGCGCCTGCGCCTGTTGTTAAGAATATCAAGCGAGACCTTTGCCTTGTATCTGCCGTAGCATTCTATCGAATCTTGGTCAAGACCTATTTTTGCGGCGATCTCTGTTATCGGAGTAAGCCGGCATTGCTGTGCGATCTCAATATCAGTTAAATATTTCACAAATATACCCCCAAAAAAGCTTTTTTACATTTTAACATACACAAGTGTTCCTGTCAACCACAAAAAGGGCTTTGCGCCCTTTTTGTAAATAATGTTGATTTATGCGTTGATATTGTATATTTCTCTAAACTTTTTGCCGAGATAATCGGTGTAGAAGTGCGGATCAAACGCTGCTCCGACCGAATCCTTGAGCAATCTTTCGGGTGTGCGTGCGCAGCCGTATTGCCAGATATGCTCGTGCAGCCAGTCAGAAACAGGCGTGATGTCTCCCCTACCGACTGCGCCGTAAACGTCGACAGTCTTTTGCATGGTGTCGAGTATCTGTGCGCCATAAGCCGAGCCGAGCGCATACGACGGGAAATAGCCAAACGAGCCGTCGCTCCAGTGCATATCCTGCAAAATTCCGTGCGTGTCGTCTGGAACGTCAACACCGAGATACTCTTTGTATTTAGCGTTCCAGAGCTCGGGCAGGTCGCATACCTTGACATTGCCAGCCATGATTTCTTTTTCGATCTCGTATCTTATCAGTATGTGCAGAGGATATGTAAGCTCGTCCGCCTCGGTGCGTATCAGCGAGGGCTCTGCCTTGTTGATGGCACGATAGAACATGTCGGGAGTTACATTTTCAAACTGCTTGCCGAACAGTGCCGAAACTGTCGGGAACACATAATCGCAGAATGCTCTGCTGCGGCAAATGATGTTCTCAAAGAATCTCGACTGGCACTCGTGTATGCCCATCGAAACGCCGCCTGCAAGCGATGTGCGGTTATACTCGGGAGCGATCCCCAGCTCATAAAGTGCGTGTCCGCCCTCATGGGCTACCGAATACATGCTGAAGGCGAAGCTTTCGGGGTAATAATGCGTCGTTATGCGCACATCGTCGGTTGTAAAATTGGTCGTGAACGGGTGCTCGGTCTCGCCGCAAATGCACCTCTTGGGGTCGAGCCCTTCAAAGCGCATGACAAAATCAGTCAGCACACGCTGCTTTGCTATGTCAAAATCGCCCGTCAGGAAAGAACTGTCTATCTCTGGCTGCTTAAGCACCTCGCCTATAAGCGGAACTACCTCTGCTTTGACAGCGCCAAAGAACCTGTCGGCGCTCTCGGTGTCAAGCCCCTCCTCGTGAGAGTCGAGCATGACGTCATACGGCGCTTTGTCGGGCTTATAATAATGCGCAAACTCTATCTTTGTGTCGATGAGCCTCTGCAGATAAGGCGCAAACGAAGCATAGTCGTTGGCAAGCTTTGCGTCATGCCAGACTGCGCTCGATTCGTTGCAGAGCATAGTATAAGCGGTATATTTCTCGATAGGAATAGACTGCATATACTCACGCTCTTTGTTGAACAGCTTGACCTCACGTGCCTGAACCTCGTCAAGCTCGTCAATATGCTCGAGCAGATAATCGACAGCCGAGCACACCTCGCTCGAGGTCGCAATGCCGTATGAAAGCTCGCTGAGATACGAGAGTGTCATTCCCCTGTGGTTGGCAGACGCGCTCGGCGCAACAGTCGAGCCGTCATAATAAAGCACGCCGCCTGCGTGGCTTAAAGCGTCGAGTCTTTGCTCGGCGAGTCTGAATGTTTGAAACGCTGTTTTGACGTCCATTTTTTATTTCTCCTTATAAAATGATTTTTATTGCTCTTCTTTTTTTGATGTAAGCACCTTGAGAACATCACGGCGTGTCACTATGCCTGACAAAAATCCGCGATCGTCAACAACCGGAATAAAGTTCTGACTTTTTGCAAGCTCAAAAAGCTCGTCAAGCGGTGCGCCTATCGGTACGGGCTTGTATTTGACAGTGTTTAATATCTCGTTGACAGTTACACTTTCGGTGCGCTTGAGATCTATATCGTTTCCCTCGAGGCATTGTCCATAGAGAAACCACAAAAGGTCGCCCTCAGACAGTGTGCCCAGATACCTGTTGCTCTTGTCAATGACGGGAATGGCAGAATAACCGTGGTGGCGCATCTTTTCGAGCGCCTGCCTTATAGTGTCATCGCTGTAAACTGTTGAGACCATGCTCTTGGGTGTAAGTATCAAAGGTATGTTCATAGCAAAATGCCTCCTTTGCCTGCAGGATACAATCAAATGCTTAATTAAAGATTAAGTTATTACCGTCGACGACCGCTGCAACACCATCGTATGCGACACGTGCGCTTTTGATAACGCTTTCATCTCCGACAAATGCGACGGGACGTCCGAGTGAAAACAGCTCGGGTGCGACCTCAGCTGCCGCTTCGGCAGAAGAAAAGCCTATGACCGCAACATCGCAATCTCCGAAATCAAACATAAACACATCGTCGGCGGTATTGCATACGCAGACCTCTGACAATTTAGGCTCGTCGGGAATAACATAGGCATTCTGCCAGTCGGCGAGTGCACTAATGCTCGAATGCGGTATTTTAAAGTCATTCTTTCGCTGATCGACTGTGTTACGCAGAGCCGAAATATAGTCCTTATCAGTGCCACAGCAGCCGCCTATCACGGTCACGCCGAGATCGAGCAATTTATTGCAGCCGCAGATAAACTCGTCGACCGAGAGCGGTGATTCGGGCAAGCCTCCGTTTGGCTTTGCTATAACAGGAATATTTGCAAACCGTATGGCATCAGAGAGGGCGTTGTAGACTGTTTCAGGCCCTTCCGAGCAGTTGACGCCTGCCGCCGAAGCACCCAATGACTGAGCGGCAACTATCGCCGCGGCAGCGCTCATACCCGAAAGCGTGCGGCCCGAGGCATCGACAGTCACGGTGACGGCGAACGGCATTTCCGCTTTTTTTGCAGCCATAGCGAATGCACGCAGGTCGCTGATGCTCATGAGCGTTTCGCCGACTATCAGCTTTGCTCCGCCGGCCTTGATTGCAGAGATCTGCTCGAAATAAACATCGGCAAGCGAATCTATATCCATATCTCCAAAAGGCTTGACAAACGCGCCTGTCGTGGTGACCGAAGCAGCGGTAATGCACCTGCCGCCGACGTTTTTGACAGTCAGCTCGGTGAGCCTTTTGTTGAATTCATAAACCGAAGCCTCAAGCCCGTATGCAGACAATGATATTCTGTTAGCACCGAATGTCGGCGCATAGATGATGTCAGAGCCCGCTTCGATATATGACCTTTGTATATCGCAAAATACCTCGGGATGCTCGAGGTTCCATTGCTCGACACACACGCCGCCGGGCAAGCCGCGCTTATAAAGGTTGGTGCCCATAGCGCCATCAAGCAGTATATATCCGTTTTTAAACATAAAAGCCTCCAATGAACAACGTATCTTATAAATATTATACTACATAAACCGATTTTTGCAAGCATTATCGCGCAAAACTCTTGATATTATCGTTGAAATGTGCTAAAATCAGTATACACAAAAAATTATTATCGGAGGGTTGCTATGAAACTCATCGTTTGTGAAAACTATGCTGAAGTCAGCAAGGCCGGTGCAGACATCATCGCCGAGCTGCTCAAAGCAAAACCCGAGTGCGTTCTCGGACTCGCCACGGGCTCTACCCCTGTCGGCATGTATCAGGAGCTTGCCAAGATGAACAAGGCTGGCGAGATCACCTTTAAGCAGGTCACCAGCTTTAACCTTGACGAATACTATCCCCTCGCACCCGACCACGACCAGAGCTATCGCTATTTTATGAACCACAACCTCTTTGACCACGTCGACATCGACAAGTCAAAGACTCATGTTCCCGACGGTCTCGCTGCCGATCCCGACGCTATGGGCAAGGCATACGACGAGGCTATCGAGGCAGCAGGCGGCATCGATCTGCAGGTCCTCGGCCTTGGCCCCAACGGCCACATCGCCTTCAACGAGCCCGAAGAAGAGCTTTATGCAGGCACTCACAAGACCGCTCTCACCGACAGCACCATCGAAGCTAACGCAAGATTCTTCGAGAGCAAGGCTGACGTCCCCACCCACGCAGTGACTATGGGCATCGGCTCTATCATGAAGGCTCGCAAGATCATCGTCCTCGCCAACGGCAAGGTCAAGCACCCCGTTGTCGAAAAGATGCTTTCGGGTCGTATCACCACCATGTGCCCGGGCACTCTGCTGCTCGCTCACGCTGACGTTACCCTCATCGTCGACCGCGACGCATTCGAGGGCTGATAAGTCAAAAAAATCGTGCCGCACGGCTTTATCGCCTGCGGCACTTTTTTTATTATCGGCAAAGAATAAATCAATTGATCGTGCCACGCCCGAATTATATGGCGTTTGACACTTTTCTTTTTTGCAAAATACGACAGAAATCAGAATAAAACTATTTACAAAACGACCTGTTTAGTGATATAATGTACTTGCCAAACGAACTTAATATTATCAGCAGACACGGTATCTTTGTTTCCAAGGGAATAATATACCCTCCTTTCGCACGGTCAAATGCTATAAACATTTGGCAAAAGTGCGGCTCCCGTTTGACGGTGCGATATACCGATCTGCGAAAAAGTTCGTTTGGCGACAGCTTGGAGTTTGCGTTGCATGCGCTAACTTCGGTTGGCGCATTTTTTATTTTATAAAACAAAAAACAGGAGGAAAACATGTCGAAAATTGCAGAAATCATCAAATACGAAGGTGACAACAGTACCTTCGTCTGGAAGCACCCCTGTGAGGACTTTAACAGCCTGACACAGCTCATAGTCCATGAAAGTCAAGAGGCGCTGTTCTTTATGAACGGTCAAGCTCTCGACCTTTTTGGTCCGGGACGCCACACGCTCGAAACGCAAAATATTCCGAAGATCGGAAAATTTCTCAATCGCACCACCGACGGCGAAACACCGTTTCACTGCGAAGTTTATTTTATAAACAAAGCAGAGCAAATGTCTATCAAATGGGGCACCGACAGCAAGGTACAGTATGTCGAACCGACCTACGGTTTTCCTCTTTCGATCGGCGCTTCTGGCGAAATGAGCCTGCGAGTTGAAGACAGCCGCAAATTGCTTATCAAGCTCGTTGGCACAGAAAGCATGCTCGGGCAGCAAAAACTCACGCAGTTTTTCCGCGCATTTCTTATGACTCGCGTTAAAACCTATATTGCGCAAACAATGAAGGCAAGCGCCATCAATATCTTTGAGATCGACGAAAAGCTGGCAGAATTCTCAAGCAGCATTCAAAAGCTGTTGATTCCCGATTTTCTTGACTACGGCATTTCGCTCGAGCAATTCTTTGTAACAAACATAGCAAAGCCGGACGGCGAAAAACAGTATGAGAGATTCAAAGAGCTGCATTTCCGTCAATATGCGGATATCGCCGAGGCAAGACTGCGCCAGCAGACCGACATAATCTATGCGCAGACCGAAGCACAAAAGGTAGTCATCGATTCGCAGGCACAGGCGACAAAGCGTGCGCAGGAGGGCTATACATATCAGCAAGAACGCGGCTATGATGTCGCAACCGAAGTAGCGCGCAACGAAGCTATCGGGCAATTTACCAACCTTGGCATCGGACTTGGAACAATGGCAGGCGTAGGCGGTGCCGTTGCAGGGACAGTCGGCACCGCCGTAGATGACGCACTTGCTGCGAGAACAGCAGAAAAATGCTCAAAATGCGGTGCAGTGTTGCCGCAAGAAGCGAAGTTTTGCTTAGAGTGCGGCGAAAAGGTTCCAAAGCCTATTCCGACAGATTCGATTGTCTGCCCACAGTGCGGCAAAACTGTTGTCAAAGGCAAGTTCTGCCCAGAATGCGGCCACAAATTCATTACTGTTTGCCCCAAGTGTGGCAAGGATGTCGTGCCGGGCGCAAAATTCTGCCTTGAATGCGGCGAAAAGCTTTAAAGGAGGCGTTACACAATGAAAAAAATGCTTAAATATTATACTATCGCATGGTGCGTTATGCTCGCACTGTTTAATGTTTTGTCTTTTCTTTCAAATGACCCTACCGTGACCGACAAATACACCGTGTCATTCTGGATAGGCTACGGCTTTATCACACTGACATTTATAGGACAATTAGTCTGCGCCATCTTTGCTATGAAAGGCGATGACATCAAGAGAGCGTTTTATAATGTTTCGCTGATAAAAGTGAGCTTTTCGGGCTTGATTGCGTCATTCGTATTCGGCGGCATCTGCATGATCATTTCATCGATCGAATATTGGCTCGGAATAGTCATATGCTCGGTTATCCTGGCGATAAATGTTTTGGCAGTCATAAAGGCTTCTGCCGCCGTCGATGCTGTGGCAACGATCGATAAAAGCATCAAGACAAAGACCGAATTTATAAGATCGCTCACTGTGGATGCCGAAACGCTGATCTCATATGCACAATCCGACACCGCAAAAGCAGAATGCAAAAAGGTCTACGAGGCAGTGCGCTATTCAGACCCGATGAGCAATGAGGCGCTGTCAACCATAGAGCACGATATATCGTCAAAGTTTCAAGAATTTGCATCGGCAGTTAAGGCAAACGACAGCAAAGCGACCGCCGAGCTTGCCAACACACTGACCATACTGCTTGGCGAAAGAAACAAGAAATGCAAACTGCTTAAATAACAACTAAAAACACAAAGAGGAGAAATCATTCATGGCATTATTTAAATGTAAATCCTGCGGCGGTTCGCTTGAAATAATCAATGAAACCGTAGCTACCTGCGAATATTGCGGCTTGCAGCAGACCCTGCCACGGCTTGACGACGAGCACCGTGCGAATCTGTACGACCGTGCAAACCATTTCCGCCGCAACAGCGAATTTGACAAAGCAATGTCAATATACGAACAAATTTTGAGCGAGG